>CAVWZC010000005.1:0-423799 GCA_963759445.1 uncultured Solirubrobacteraceae bacterium | reverse complement strand
TGCTGTTGCTCGTGATGGAGCCCGATCTCGATGATCGGAATAAGTTGAACGAAATCGGCTGCGGTTTCGATCAGCTCCGCCACCGCGGCGTCGACATGGGCGCGATAAGCGGCGACCTCGGCGGCGCTCGGCCGCGTGACCAGGCCGCGCTGCGGCCGCGCCGCGCGCGGTCCAGCCGAAACGTAATAGGAGTTGTACAAATACGCGAAGCGCTCATCGAATTGGCGGTAGCCTCTGGCAAAAGGCCGCAGCAAAAACTGCTCGAAGAACCACGTCACATGCGCGCGATGCCATTTGGTCGGGCTCGCATCGGGCATCGACTGGACGACCTGATCCTTGGCCGTAAGCTTGGCTGCACGGCGCTCGGTCTCGGCGCGCACCGCGCGAAAAGCTTCCAGCCAAGATTGCCGCGGTTCGGCGGGCTGCCGCGCCCGGACGGCCGCATCAGCCGCACATTCTCGGCGGCAACAATACCCGGATCGGTGAGCCGAACGCGCGTGGAAACAGCCGAGCCTGACATCATAAATGTCCGCAAAGGGCGGGATTATCTAGAGAATTTCAAAGACTGGGAGAATAATCGGTCCCCGGCAGGTTGGTTCCATAAATGATCCATCCGCCGCAGACTGCAATGCCAATCGCAGCCCGCTAACGCGGATGTGATCGCCCAAGGAAATCGAGCCGAAATCGAGCCGATATTCGCACCGGAATTGGCTTAAGTCAGTATGCCGACATATGGTTTGCCGCCGACGCGGCCATGCACTTTAACATATTGCAGCGCGGGGCAAGACCGCGCGATTTGGCAGATGAGGACGGGGCGATGACCAAGGCCGCAAAGAAAAAACCCGGGCGCGAAAGCGATGCTGCCGCGCGAGCGCTGCGGCTTCTCGGCGATCGTCGATTGGCCGCCGCTCAACTTTCCGGGCGGCGCGCTGTCAACAGTCAATCTCGAAGTCTGGGACATCGGCAAGCCGATGGCGCGGCAGTGCTGGCCCCGCCGACCGGAGTGACGCAATTGCCTGACGTGCCGAATTGGAGCTGGCACGAATACGGCATGCGGGTCGGGGTGTGGCGCTTCTTCGATCTCTACAAGCGCCTGAAAATCCGCCCTACCCTCGCGATCAACGCACGGGTCTGCGAGGATTACGCGCGCGTCGCCCAAGAGGCAAAGAACGACGGCTGGGAATTCATGGGCCACTCCTATAGCAAGGCCCGATCCACAACGAACCTAATCAGAAGGCGATGATCGCGCGCTCGCTCGACGTGCTGCAAAAGTTTTGGGCAAGGCCGAGCAGGCCGTGACGGTGGCGCTGCGCACCCAGCAGATGATCGCCCAGGAGACCGGCGTTGCGAACACGCCCGATCCGCTCGGTGGCTCCTATTTCATCGAGGCGCTCACGGACGAGATGGAGCGCAGCGCGTATGAGTATTTCCACAAGATCGACGAGCTCGGCGGCATGGTCGCGGCGGTCAAGCAGAACTACCCCCAGCGCGAGATCGCGGACGCGGCCTTCGAGCTGCAGCGCGAGATCGACGCGGGCGAACGAATCGTGGTGGGCGTGAACCGTTCGTAGCCGTCGACGAGCAGCAGATCCCCACGCTGCAGGTCGATCCTGCGCTCGAGAGCAAGCAGATCGGGCGCCTGCAGGCCGCGCGCGCGGCGCGCGAGGGCGCGGAGGTGGAGCAGGCGCTCGCGGCGCTGCGGGAGGATGCGGCGCACGAGGGTAGAAACCTGATGGAGCCGCTGCTGCGCTGTGCTCACGCCAACTGCAGCGAGGGCGAGATCGTGCAGTCCCTGCAGCAGGTCTTCGGCGACTACACCGAGACCCCCGTCTTCTGAGCTGCACCGCGCTCCCTTTGTAACTTCTTCGGTTTCCGTTGTTCTTCGTATCTAGCATGCCTCAGAAGTCCTCGACTCAAGGCGCCCCCCGGAGGGACTCGATGAGCGGCAGCCGTCCGCGCGGGCCTAAACGCCCGCACCCCCGCGCGAACCCCAGCGCGCATGCACAAGAGCCTTCTCTACGGGGCCATTCTGGTCGTGCTCGTCGTGCGTGACGACCGCTCTCGATCGCCTCCCAGCGGATCCTCGCCGAGCAGTCCGCCTACGGCGCTGCGCCGAGCGTGGACCAGTGCGTGCCGCAGCGCCTCGGCGTCTCCGACATCCTGCCGGGCACGAACATCGCAGTCTCGCCGCTGCCCGGCGCCTACGACGCCTCGCCCTACACCCAGGTCAGCCTGCTCGGGGCGCCGGCGAGCGCGCTCTCGGGCATCAGCGTGGCGGGCTCCCACAGCGGCCCGCCACACCGGGCGCCTCGCCGCGTACTCCCAGGGCGACGGTGCGAGCTTCGTGCCGAGCCAGGCGCCTTCACGCCGGGCGAGACGGTGACCGTGACGGGCCAAGGCTCCGCGCGGCGCACAGCGGCCCCTCTCCTTCAGCTTCGTGGTCGCCCACCCCGACTACCCAGCTCTACCACCGAGCCCCGACGAAGCCCAACGAAAACGCCGGCAAGACGCAGCACTACGCCTCGGCGCCGACGCTCACGCCGCCGGGATCGCCGTCACGACGCATTCCTCCGCGGCGACGCCTGGGGACATCTTCATGGCCCCCTACAACGGCCCGGGCCGCCACCGGCCCGATGATCTTCGACGAAGAGGGCAACCTCGTGTGGTTCGAACGGCTGCCCTGGGAAGTCTATGCCACCAACCTGCAGGTCCAGCAGTACGGGCCGGAACGCGTCCTCACGTGGTGGCAGGGCCGCATCCCCCCGCAGGGCTTCGGCGAAGGCGAAGAGATCATCGACAACGCGAGCTATCAGCGCGTGGCCAACGTGCACGCGGGCAACGGCTTCAAGGCGGACCTGCACGAGTTCGAAATCACGCCTCGCGGCACGGCGCTGCTGACGGTCTTCGAGCCGGTCGAATGCAACCTCTCTTCGGTCGGCGGTCCGCGCGCCTCGGCGGTGACGGACACGGGCTTCCAGGAAATCGACCTCGCGACCGGGCTCGTCCGGCGCGAATGGACGAGCCTCGACCACGTGAGCCTGTCGGACTCCTACAGCACCGCCACGGGATCGAGCAACGCGTGGCCGGATGACTACTTCCACTTGAACTCGGTCGACCAGCAGAGCAACGGCGACACGCTGATCTCCGCGCGCAACACGTGGTCGCTGTACGAACTGAACACGGCCACCGGTCAGGTGTTCTCGCGGATCGGCGGCAAGCACTCCAACTTCAAGCTCGATAGCGGCGCGGGCACCGCCTTCCAGCACGACGCGAGCGTGCTCAGCGGCGGCACGGTCAGCGTGTTCGACAACGGCGGCGTGCCGAAGGTGCACCCGCAGTCGCGCGTGGTGCTGCTGTCGCTGAACACCAAAACGAAGACCGACTCGGTGCTCTCGCAGTTCGAGCACTCGAGCCCGCCGCTGTCCTCCGGCAGCCAGGGCAACGTGCAGCCGCTCGCAGACGGCAACTTCTTCGTCGGCTGGGGCTCGGAACCGTACTTCTCGGAATACAGCGCCAGCGGGCAGCTGCTCTACGACGCGCACATGCCCACCCCGTTCCAGTCATACCGCGGCTACCGCTTCGCCTGGACGGGCACGCCGACGAAGCCTCCGGCGGCGGCCGCGGTGCGCTCGAAGACCGGCGCGCTGACCGTGTATGCGAGCTGGAACGGCGATCAGCGGACGGTCAGCTGGCGGCTGCTCGCGGGGACCTCGACGACGACCATGGTGGCCGTCGGCACAGCCGCGCGCGCGGGCTTTGAGACGCCGCTCCCGGCGCCCTCCCACGCGGCCTGGGTGGCGGTCGAGTCGATCGGCTCGAGCGGCGAAGTGCTGGGCACCTCGCCGGCAGTGAAAACCTAGCCGCGCACGTCGAGCACGATCTTGCCGGTGGCGCGGCGCTCCTCGAGCGTCTTCAGCGCATCGCCGGCGCGCGCGAGCGGGAAGCTCGCGCCGACGAGCGGCCGCACGTGGCCGGCGGCGATCATGTCGGCGATCGCCGCGCCGATGCGCATGCAGAGATCGGGCTTCCCCATCACGTAGGCGCCCCAGCCGGCGCCCACGACCTCGGTGTTCCCGAGCAGCAGGCGATTCACGCGCACCTCTGGGATCGAGCCGCCGGTGAAGCCGACGACGACGAGGCGGCCGTCCTCTCGAAGCGAGCGCAGGCTGTCGGTGAAGCGATCGCCGCCGACGGGATCGAGCACGACGTCGACGCCTCCGCCGGAGCGCTCCTTGACCTCCTCGCGTCCAGTCCTCGCCGAGCAGCACGACCTCGTCCGCGCCCGCCTGCTCGGCGACGCGCGCCTTCTCCTCGCTGGAGACGAGCGCGATCGTGCGCGCGCCGAGCGCCTTGGCGACCTGCAGCGAGGCGGTGCCGACGCCGCCGGCCGGCGCCGTGCACGAGCACGCGTCTCCCCCTCCTTCAGGCGCCCGCGCAGCGCGAGCGCGAAGTAGGCGGTGTGGTAGTTGAGGATCAGCCCCGCGCCCTGTGCGAAGTCGAGCTCGTCGGGCAGCGGGAAGGTGAAGAAGTCGGGCGCGACGGCGACCTCGGCGAAGCCGCCGAGCGCGCAGAAGGCGGCGACGCGATCGCCCTCCTTCACAGCGGCGTCCGCGGGGGCGCTGCGCACGATGCCCGCGACCTCGCTGCCGGGCACGAACGGCAGCGGCGGTTTCATCTGGTACTGCCCGCGGGTCTGCAGCAGCTCGGGGAAGGAGACGCCGGCGGCCTGGACCTCGACGAGTACGCCAGAGCCGGGCGTGAGCATGTGCGAGGGCTCGGGCTCGGGCAGCTCCACGAGCTCGAGCGCGCTGTCTGGCCCCGTCTCGGCAACGATCTGCATGGCGCGCATGGCGCGCGAGTATGCCAGTCGAGCGTCCGCGCTGTCAGTCGAGCAGCAGCACCGCCTTGCCGGCGATGCGCCTGTCGAGCAGCGCCTGGATCGCCTGCTCGGCCTGCCGCCAGGAGCCGACGTGGTCGATCGAGCAGTCGAGGCGCCCCTCGGCGACAAGCTGTGCGAGCCGCGCGAGGTCACGCGATGCGGAGCGCACGCGCTGCAGCTCGGCGAAGAGGTAGAGGCCGCGCAGGGTCGCGCCGGGTGCCCTGCCGAAGAAGGCACGCGTGGGGAACTGCACGGGCGAGCTGTCGCTGGAGGCGAAGGAGACGATCACGCCGAAGGCGCCGACGCGCTGGATGGCGGCCGAGAGCGAGGCGCCGCCGACGCCCTCGATGATCCCGTGGAACTCCTCGCCCTCGCTGGTCAGCTCGTGCAGGATCTCCTCGGCGCCGAGCTCCGTGAGCGCCCGCGCACGCTCGGGGCTCGAGGAGACTGCGCTCACGCGCGCGCCGGCGATCCTCGCGAGCTGCACCGCGAAGCGCCCGACGCCGCCGCTCGCGCCGGTGACGAGCACGCGCTCGGAGACGACGGGGCCGATGATGTCCAGCGCCTTCAGCGCGGTCAGGCCGGCGACGGGAAGCGTGGCGGCCTGCTCGAGGGTGATGCCCTCGGGGAGCTCGCTGAGCATGTCGGTATCGACGGCCGCGAGCTCCGCCCAGGCGCCGCGGCCGCTCATGCCCACGACGCGCGCGCCGGCGCGCGGACCGCTGCGATCGCGCGCGGGCTCGCGCACGACGCCGGCGAGGTCCCAGCCGGTGAGCTCGCCGTCGCCCATGTCGACCAGGCGCCGCGTCTCCCCACGGTTCAGCGAGACGGCCTTCACCTCCACGAGCGCCTGGTGGTCGAAGGCGCTCGGCTCGGGCACCTCGCGCAGCTCGACGTTGCCTGGCTTCCCGGGTGCTGCGGTGAGCGCGAGCAATCGAGGCGGCGCGGTGCTCGCTAGTCGGCGTAGCGCGCGACGGTGAACGCGATCAGCACGGGGACCTGGACGGCGAAGAGCGCGAGCGAGAGCGTGAGCACGACGAGCGCGCCGCCGCTGGTGTGGTTGCGCAGGAAGACGTACTCGATCATGCCGGCGACGAGCGTGTAGGCGAGCAGCGTCCAGCGGCCGACCTCGAAGAAGCGCCGCCAGGCGAAGTCGCGCACGCGCGCGAGCAGCAGCATGTTGGCCGCGAGCAGGGCAGCGGAGGCGCACAGCAGCGCGACGGCGGGGCCGAGCGAGACGTGCCGGGGAAGGTGCGCGGAGAGGTAGATCCCACCGGCGAGCACCAGTGCGAGCGAGACCATGCCGAGCTGCGTGACCGGTGGCAGGCGGCGCTCGCTCATCCGGCGGAGAGCTTGGTCATGATCACGAAGGTCGCGATCTGCATCAACCCGGTGGCGCCGGCGGTGTAGATGAAGCGTTTCATCAGCCGCTCGATCACCTGCGGGTTCGGCCGGCGCTTCTTCAGCTCGGTGAGCACCGCGACGTTGGCGGGCTCGAGCAGGCCGAGCGCGATCACGGCCATGACGGCAACGACGATGAAGCTCGCGACAACCCAGGCGTGCAGGTGATAGCTCGTGAGGTTGGTGCCGAGCTTCGTCGAGAGCTGCCAGCCGGCGGCGAGCGTGACGGTCACGACGGTGGGCATGATCAGCACCATCTTCGGCATCAGCCGTGTCGTGAACTCCACGCGCGCGGGGATGGATAGCCGGCCGAGGATCGGGCCGAGCACGAAGCCGAGGAAGAGGTCGATGATCGTCCAGGCGGAGCCGGCGACGACGTGCAGGAACTCGAGCGGCCACACTTCGTTGACGGCGATCCCGGCGATCGTGAGAGCGAGCACGATCCCCACGATCGGCAGCCCCGCGCGGGGGACGATGTCGAAGTCCGGCCGCTCGGGCACGGCCTCTTCGGGGTGTCCTCGCGTGGCTCCGGGGAGGATCGCGGCGGCGTCGGCCATGGCGGGAAATCTACCCGCTCGCGGCGCCGCTCATGAGCGCCGTGAGCTTGTGAGCGAGCGCGCTAACGCGCGCTGGAGGGGGCCGCGAGCGGCGACTGCGCGGTCCGCGCGTCCGCGGCCAGCCAGGCGCTGAGCCCTGTGACGCCAGCGGCGATCAGCACGCTCGGCCAGGCGCCGATCGCGAGCGCGAGCACGTGCGAGAGCACGAACGCGCAGAAGCCGACGGATCCGAGCGCGAGCGCGGTGCGCCTGCCGTTGCGCGCGTCCCACGCGCGGATGCACCAGATCCCGCCGGCGGCGAGCACGAGCCCGCCGAGCGGGCGCGATCCGCTCGCGGCGGCGACCGCGTAGCCGGCGATCAGCGTGCCGGCGGCGACGGGCGCTGTCGGGATGGGGCGCATTCGCGTTCAGCGTAGTGACAATTAGCTCGATCGAGGCGGCTACGCGGCCGCTGGGCCGCCCTCCTGAGTCTCGGGCTGCGGATGCGCCTTCGGCGTCACGCCTCGCGGCAGCACCAGCAGCGAGCAGCGGGCGTGGCGCTCGAGATAATCGGAGGTGCTGCCGAGCACGAGCCGGCGCAGGGGCCCGTAGCTGCGCGAGCCCACGACGAGGATGTCCAGCTCGTCACCAAAGGCCGCGAGCTCCTCGCCTGCGAGGCCGTATACGGCGCGCCCATCGACGTCCACGAGCAGCCGCATGCGCTCGTTGGCCTCCTTGAGCATCTCGTCGAGGTCATCGTCGATCGGCGCCACGAGGCCGGTGTAGGCGTAGGTCGGGATCGTGACCACTTCCAGTGCGCTCACGCGCGAGCCGCTGCGCGCGGCCAGCGTGCGCGCCAGCTCAAGCGCCGCACGGCTCTCGGCGGTGTCGTTGTACGCGACCCCCACACGTGCGATCGGCCGAGCCTGCTCTGCAAAACCCCTGCTCGCGACAGCGATCGCGCAGGGCGCGCCGTTCAGCGCCTGGCGCGTGTCGTCGCCGAGCAGCACCCTGCCGAGCGCGCCGCGGCTGGATGAGCCGACAACGATCAGGTCCGATTCCTGCTCCTCAGCGTGGCCATGCAGAGCCGGACCGGGGGCGCCTGCGGCGATGCTCACGAGCTCCAGCTTCACGCCTGCACGCTCGCGCTCCTGACGCAGCAGGCGCAGGGAGGCCTCCTCCTCTTCCTCGAGCAGCCTCGGCGTGAGCCCGAGCACCGGGTGGAGGACGCCAGCGTGCACGTGCGCGAGCGTCACCCTGCCACGCGGATCCGCCAGCACTCCCGCCAGCGCGATCGCGTCGCGTCCGTTTGCTGAGCCGTCCACGCCCACCAGCACGTTCTCGAACATCACTCTCATCTCCTTTGCAGATGGCCCTGCTCACGCCATGCTAGGCACGCGCCCGCGCCCGCAGATCCGCAGACGGCGACCGCGCCGCTGCGGAGCTGTAGCTAGACGGCTCGCGCCGAGGCGGGCAGACTAGGGCGCTGTGGCCCAGGACGATCGGCGATCGAAGCAGGCGCTGTCCGCGGGCGAGCTGGCGCTGATCGACGCCTACTGGCGCGCGGCCAACTACCTCTCGGTCGGCCAGATCTACCTGCTCGCGAACCCGCTGCTGCGCGAGCCACTGCGTGTCGAGCACACCAAGCCGCGCCTGCTCGGGCACTGGGGCACGACTCCCGGCCTCAACCTCGTCTACGCGCACCTCAACCGCGTGATCCGCGCGCGCGATCTCGACATGATCTTCGTCACCGGTCCCGGCCACGGGGGTCCCGGAGTTGTCGGGAACGTCTACCTCGAGGGCACCTACAGCGAGGTCTATCCCCACATCGGCCACGACGAGGAGGGACTGCGACGGCTATTCCGGCAGTTCTCCTTCCCCGGCGGAATCCCCAGCCACGCGGCGCCCGAGACGCCCGGCTCGATCCACGAGGGCGGCGAGCTCGGGTACGCGCTGCTGCACGCGTACGGCGCGGCCTTCGACAACCCCGACCTGATCGTCTGCTGCGTCGTGGGCGACGGCGAGGCCGAGACGGGGCCGCTTTCCGCGAGCTGGCACTCGAACAAGTTCCTCGATCCCGTGCACGACGGCGCCGTGCTGCCGATCCTGCACCTCAACGGCTACAAGATCGCAAACCCGACGGTGCTCGCGCGCATCCCCGAGGACGAGCTCGAGCAGCTGCTGCGCGGCTACGGCTACACCCCACGCTTCGTGGCCGGAAGCGAGCCCGAGGACGTCCATCAACAGCTCGCGGCGACGCTCGACGAGGTCCTCGACGAGATCGACAGGCTGCGGTCGCAGGCACGCTCGGGTGAGAGCCGCGAGCGCCCGCGCTGGCCGATGATCGTGCTGCGCACACCCAAGGGGTGGACCGGCCCGAAGGTTGTGGACGGCAAGCCCGCCGAGGGATCCTTCCGCTCCCACCAGGTGCCGCTCACCGAACTCGCAACCCGGCCGGAGCACCTCGCGCAGCTCGAGAGCTGGTTGCGCTCATATCGCCCAGAGGAGCTCTTCGACGCCGACGGCGCGCTGCGCGAGGAGCTGCGCGAGCTCGCTCCCAGCGGGCGCCGGCGCATGGGCGCGAACCTCCACGCCAACGGCGGGCTGCTGCTGCGCGCACTCGAGATGCCGGACTTCCGCGCCCACGCTCGCGCGGTGGCGCTCCCCGGCGTGCAGAGCAGCGAAGCCACGCGCGTGCTCGGGAGCTTCCTGCGGGACGTGATCGCCCGCAACCCCGAGAACTTCCGGCTGATGGGCCCGGACGAGACCCTCTCGAACCGTCTCGGCGACGTGTTCGAGGCCACCGAGCGCGTGTGGGAGGCCCAGACGCTCCCCGGCGACGAGCACCTCGCGCGCCAGGGGAGGGTCATGGAGGTGCTCTCCGAGCACCTCTGCCAGGGCTGGCTCGAGGGCTACCTCCTGAGCGGCCGCCACGGCCTCTTCAACTGCTACGAGGCGTTCATCCACATCGTCGACTCGATGTTCAATCAGCACGCGAAGTGGCTGAAGGTGAGTGCGCAGATCCCCTGGCGCGCACCGATCGCATCGCTCAACTACCTGCTCTCCTCGCACGTGTGGCGCCAGGACAACAATGGCTTCTCACACCAGGACCCCGGCTTCATCGACCACGTCGTGAACAAGAAGGCCGAGATCGTGCGCGTCTACCTGCCGCCCGACACCAACTGCCTCCTGTCGGTCGCCGACCACTGCCTCTGCAGCCGCGACTACGTCAACGTGATCGTCGCGGGCAAGCAGCCCGCGCTCGACTACCTCCCGATCGAGGACGCGGTTGCGCATTGCACGCGCGGCATCGGCGTCTGGGACTGGGCCAGCAACGACGACGGCGCCGAGCCCGACGTGGTGCTCGCGTGCGCCGGCGACGTGCCGACGCTCGAGGCGCTCGCCGCGGTCGCGATCATCTACGAGCAGCTGCCCCAGCTGAAGGTGAGGGTCGTCAACGTGGTCGACCTGATGCGACTTCAGCCCCCGAGCGAGCACCCCCACGGCCTCTCCGACGGGGAGTTCGACGCGCTCTTCACGAACTCGCAGCCGGTGATCTTCGCCTACCACGGCTATCCGCTGCTGATCCACCGCCTGACCTACCGCCGCGCCAACCACGACAACATCCATGTGCGCGGCTACAAGGAGGAGGGCACCACCACGACGCCCTTCGACATGGTGATGCTGAACGACCTCGACCGCTTCCACCTCGTGATGGACGTGATCGACCGCGTACCCAGCCTGCGCGAGCGCGCGGCGCACCTGCGCCAGCGCATGGTCGACGAACGCCTGCGCCACCGCGCCTACACCCGTGAACACGGCGAGGACCCGCCCGAGCTACGCGACTGGACGTGGCCCGGCGGGCTGGCGACGCCGGGCATCGACGCGCGCCCGTGAGCGCTCACCGCGCGCCGGAGGGCGGCGCCGCTGGCGCCCGGCCCGGCTCATCCGCGCGGGTCCTCATCGTCAACGCCGGCTCGAGCAGCGTGAAGCTCGCGCTGCTCGACAGCGGGGACCGCACGCTCGCCGAGGATGAAATCGCGACCGCGCACCTTGGCGGTTGGCCCGCCGAGGAGGAGCTGCGCGCGGCACTGGAATCCCCGCTGGCGGATGCGGACGCGGTGGGCCACCGGATCGTGCACGGCGGCGAGCGCTTCCGCGGGCCGACGCTGATCGACGCGGCCGTCGAGAGGGACCTGCGCGCGCTCACGGATCTCGCACCGCTGCATCAGCCGCGTTCGCTGCGCGCCCTCGACCTCGTGCGCGCCTCGCTACCCGAGCTGCCCGCGGTCGCCTGCTTCGACACCGCCTTCCACGCGAGCATCCCGCCCGCGGCGGCCACGTACGCGCTGCCGGCGGAGTGGCGCGAGCGCCACGGGTTGCGCCGCTACGGCTTCCACGGCCTCTCGCACGCCTGGGCCGCCCGGCGCGGCGCGCAGCTGCTCGGGCGCGATCCGGCACGGCTTGCGATCGTGAGCTGCCATCTCGGCGCCGGCGCTTCGCTGTGTGCCATCGACGGCGGGCGCTCGTGCGACACCACCATGGGCTTCACGCCGCTCGAGGGTCTGGTGATGGCGACGCGCAGCGGCAGCGTGGACCCCGGCATGCTGTTGTGGCTGATGGAGCGCGAGTCCTTGCGGGCCCGCGACCTGGAAGGCGCGCTTGAGCACCGCTCGGGCCTGCTCGCGCTCGCCGGCAGCGCCGACATGCGCGAGGTGCTCTCGCGCCGCGAGCAGGGCGACGCCCGCGCGAGCCTTGCTTTCGAGGTCTACGTCCACAGCCTGCGCGCGCACATCGCCGCGATGGCGGCCGCGCTCGGCCGGCTCGACGTGCTCATCTTCACCGGCGGCGTGGGCGAGCGCTCGCCGGCCGTGCGAGCGGCCGCCGCCGAGCGGCTCGGCTTTCTGGGCGTGGCCCTCGACGGCGAGCGCAACCTGGCGGCCACCGGGGCTGACGAGGACGTGAGTGCGGACGGAGCAGGCGCGCGCACGCTCGTGATCAGGGCGCGCGAGGACATCGAGATCGCGGGGCAGGTGCGCAGCGTGCTCGACGCGCGCCGGCCCTGAGGCATGCGCGACCGGCACCGCGAGCGCGGCGCGCTTCACTACCGCGCGAGAGCGCGTCGCCTAGCATAGGAGCGAGATGCCCGAGCCCCAGGCGCAGCGCGACGGTGTTGAACGGTATGAAGGCGAGCGCACGGACCCGCACCCGCCGCTGCCGCGCGACAAGCGCGGCTGGCAGGTCGCTCCGGCACCGGACGGGCGCGGCATGCCAGAACACGCGCCCACCGGCAAGCCGCCGCACCGGCGCATCGGCTTTCTGTGGTTCGTACTGGCGCTGCTGGCGCTGAACTGGATCTCGGTACTCGTCTTCCAGCCGTCCAGCACGACCGAACCGCGGGTGAGCGTGCCGTTCAACCCCTATTTCCTCGAACAGGTGAACGCGGGCAAGGTCGTCTCGATCGTGACCAAGGGCGACAACGTCGAAGGTACGTTCACCGAAAAGCTGCGCTACCCGGCGAGCAACTCGAAGGCGACGCTCACGAAGCAGTTCGCCACGCGCGTGCCGACGTTTTGGAACGGCGGCGCGCTGTCGACGCTGCTGCAGACGAAGCACGTCCGGATCAACGCCAAGTCCACGACCGAAGGCCAGTCGGTGATCGCCGAGCTGCTGCTCGGCTTCGGCCCGACGCTGCTGATCATCGGGCTGTTCGTGCTGCTCGCCAAACGCGCCGCCGCGGCGGGCGGTGGCATGGGGGCCCTCGGCGCGTTCGGGAGCTCGCGTGCGCGCAAGGTGGACCCCGAAACGATCCGCGTGACCTTCGGAGACGTCGCCGGCATCGACGAGGCGAAGGCGGAACTCGCGGAGGTGGTCGATTTCCTGAAAAATCCCGAGCGCTATGCGCGCCTGGGCGGGCGCATGCCGCACGGCGTGCTGCTCTCGGGCCAGCCCGGCACCGGCAAGACGCTGCTCGCGCGCGCGGTCGCAGGCGAGGCGCACGCGGCCTTCTTCTCCGTCTCGGCGTCGGAGTTCATCGAGGCGATCGTCGGGGTCGGCGCCTCACGCGTGCGCGACCTGTTCACGAAGGCGAAGGCAGACGCGCCCTCGATCATCTTCATCGACGAGCTCGACGCGATCGGGCGCTCGCGCCAGGGCTCGGTCGCGGTGACGGGCGCCAACGACGAGCGCGAGCAGACGCTCGACCAGATCCTCACGGAGATGGACGGCTTCGAATCCTCGCAGGCGGTGGTCGTGATCGCGGCCACGAACCGCCCCGACGTGCTCGATCCCGCGCTGCTGCGCGCCGGGCGCTTCGACCGCCGCGTGACGGTGCAGCCGCCCGACCGCAAGGGAAGGGTCGAAATCCTGAAGGTGCACACGCGCTCGATCCCGCTCGATGACGACGTCGACCTCGAAGCGATCGCCTCGAGCACCCCCGGGATGGTCGGTGCGGACCTCGCCAACCTCGCCAACGAGGCCGCCCTGCTCGCCGCCAAACGCGAACACGAGAAGGTCAAGATGGCGGACTTCACCGACTCGCTCGAGAAGATCATGCTGGGCGCGCCGCGCGGCATCCTGCTCTCCGCCGCCGACCGCGAACGGACCGCCCACCACGAGTCCGGCCACGCGCTCGTGGGCATGCTCACGCCGGGCGCAGACCCGGTGCGCAAGGTGTCGATCATCCCGCGCGGGATGGCGCTCGGCGTGACGCTCTCGAGCCCCGACACCGACCGCGTCTCCTACTCGCTCGAGGAGCTGCAGGCGAAGATCAAGGTCGCGCTCGGCGGGCGCGTCGCGGAGGAGATTATTTACGGGACGATCACGACCGGCGCGGAGTCCGACATCCAGCAGCTGACGATGATCGCGCGCCAGATGGTCGGCCGCTGGGGCATGAGCACCGCGCTCGGGCCCGTCGCGGTCGTCTCCGAGGACGGCCAGAGCCCGTTCCTGCCGGGCGTGAGCGAAACCTCCGAGCACACCCACCGGCTGGTGGACGAAGAGGTCCAGCGCGTCGTCGAGGAGGCCCACCAGGAGGTCTCGCATCTGCTCACGATCACCGCGAGCAGCTCGAGAACCTCGCGCGCGAGTTGCTCCAGCACGAGACCCTGGACGCGCCCGAAGCGTACGCGGCGGCGAGCGTTCCGATGGCTCAGCCCGAGGCAGACCCCGCGCGCCCCGAGGCGTTGGTCGCCCCGGGGCCTGCGGCCAGCGCCACCTGACTGGGCGCGCCCGCGGCAGGCCGCTCGACGCGCTCGCAGACTCCTCGCGAGCGAGGGCCGCGTCAGGCCGCGCGCCGCTGGGGTTGGGCGTCCGCGAGCAGCTCCAGCACCGCCGTCTCGATGCGCGCACGCACGCGCGCATCCGCAAGCTCGGGGCCGCGCGCACCGAGCGCCTTGAGCGTCGGCGCGATCGTGCTCCCGGCGTGGTAGCGGTCGATCACGCGCGGATCCACGTAGCTCGCGCGCGCGACCGCGGGCGTGTTGCCGAGGTACGCGGCGACGGTCTTGACGGCAGCGCTCACCCGGCGCTCGCGCGCGCCGCGCGCTCGCGGCAGCTCGCCGGACCCCGCGAGCGCGACGGCCGCGAGCACCGTGGCGTTCCAGGTGCGGAAGTCCTTCGCGGTGAAGTCGGCCCCGGTGTGCTGCTTGATGTAGGCGTTCACCTCCGCCGCGTCGACCTCCATCCACCGACCCGAGTCGCGATAGGCGAGCAGCCGGCGCCCGGCGCGCCTGCGCTTCAGCTCGGCGATGACCGCGAGCGCCTCGGGGTCCGCGATCGCCTGCACGCGCCTGCGCCCCGACTTGGCGATGAAGTCGAACACGAGCTCCTCCCCCTGGACCTTCACGTGGCGGCGGAGCATCGTCGTGAGGCCGTAGGAATCGTTGCGCTCGGCGTAGTCCTCGGAGCCGATCCTGAAGAAGCCGAGGTCGAGCAGGCGCACGGCGCACGCGAGCACGCGCTCGCGCGAGAGCTCACCCTCGGAGAAACGCAGGTCACGCGCGACGCGCCGGCGCAGCGCCGGCAGCGCGGTCCCGAAATCGATCATCGAGGCGAACTTGAGGCGGTCGCGGTGCAGGCGCCACTGCTCGTGGTAGAGGTACTGCTTGCGAGCGGCCGCGTCCACACCCGTGGCCTGCAGGTGACCGCGGGGATCGGTGCAGATCCAAACCTCCTTCCACGCCGGCGGGATCGCCAGCTGCTCGATCCGCTCGAGCGTCTCCGCGTCGGTCACGGCGCCGCCGTCCTGCCGGCGGTACTCGAAGCCGCGCCCGCGGCGCCTGCGCGTGATGCCAGGGGAGGCACAGTTCGATCGTCTCAGTCTGGGCATCGCGTCCCGAAGGCGGCTACCCCCGTCGGTGCAGCCAGCAAACCGCGCGTGCGCGAAGAACTTCGGTCTGCGAAGCGCCTCGTGCGGGTAGGAGCCGGTGATGAGCAGCCCCAACGGCCATACCTCCGCCGAGGAGGCCGAGCAGCGGGAGCGGCAGGCGCCGCGCGAACCCAGCGCGTCCTCGCGGACGGGCGGCTACTCGCGGCACGAGCACCGGCCGATGGGCGCCTACGCGGCGATGACCGCGGCATTCCTGGGCGGCACCGGCGGGGCGCTCGCGTGGCTGCGCCGGCGCGGCCAGGAGCTTCCCGAGCGGATGAGCGCGGGCGACATCGTGCTGATCGGCGTCGCCACCCACAAGCTGAGCCGCATCGCGACGAAGGACAAGTCGACGAGCTTTCTGCGCTCACCGTTCACGCGCTTTGAAGCCTCGACGGGGCACGGCGAGGTCGCAGAGGCGGCGCGCGGCGAGGGGCTGCAGCTGGCGATCGGCGAGCTCCTGATCTGCCCGTACTGCCTCGCGCAGTGGGTCGCGGGTGCCCTCACGGTCAGCTTCGTCGCGCAGCCGCGCTTCACGCGCCTGCTCAGCAGCTGCTACGCGGCGCTCACGATCTCCGACTTCCTGCAGCTCGCCTATCGCGGCGCCGAGGATCGCCTCGGGTGAGCGCGCCTCGCGTTCCCGAGCCCTGCGCGCCCTAAAACGGTCGACGCTCAGCCTTGGTCGCGGCTCTGCGGCCAGCTGGCCGCGACCTGCGCGTCCGCTGCCCCATCGCCCTGCACTTGGCGCAGCCGCGCGAACGCGGCGTCGATCTCGAGCAGCGCCTCTGCGCGCGAGCACCACCCTTTCACGTCGACGCGCTTGCCTTCGAGATCCTTGTAGATCGAGAAGAACTGCTCGATCTCCTCGCGAAGCGGCACGGGTAGCTCGTCGACCTCCTCGTAGCCGCTCCAGTACGGGTCGCCGATGGGAACGCACAGGACCTTGTCGTCGCCACCCTTCTCGTCGCTCATCTCGAACATCCCGATCGGCTTCACGGGGATCAGGCAGCCGGAGAAGGTCGGCTCGTACAGGCACACGAGCGCGTCCAGTGGATCGCCGTCGCGTCCGAGCGTGCCGCGCAGGTAGCCGTAGTCGGTGGGGTAGGTCGCGGCGCTCATCAGCAACCTGTCGAACTTGATGCCGCCCAACTGGGGGTCGAACTCGTACTTGTTGCGCGAGCCCTTGGGGATCTCGACGACGCACACGAGCGGGCTGTCTGTGGTGCCGGCGTCGGGCATCGCTTTAGAGATTCTCCTACCTGCGCGCCTGCGCGGCTTTCCCGCAGCGGCCCGGCGCGCGGGCCCGCGTTTCACGCGGCATGCGCCGCGGGTAGCTCATGCTCGGCGGCAGGGATCCGCGAGCGCGCGATTTCCGAAGCGAGCGCATGTCCACCACGGCGCAGAGAGAAGACTTCAAGAACGGGCGGGAGGAGACCCAGCCCGAACGCCTGGATCGCAACCTGAGCGAGCTCACCGGTGAGCTGCGCGTGGTCGTGACGGGGGTGCAGGTGCTGTTCGCGTTCCTGCTCGTAATTCCCTTCGACTCGGGTTTCGCGCACGTGAGCAGCTTCGAGCGCGACGCCTACCTCGTCACGCTGCTGCTCGCGGCTGCCGCCGCGGCCTGCCTGATCGGTCCCTCGGCAGCGCACCGGATGCTCTTCCACGCCGGCGATAAGGCGGAGCTGGTGCGCTTCTCGAACGCGATGACGATCGCCGGCCTCGGGTTCCTCGCACTCGCGATCAGCGGCAGCCTGCTGCTGATCGTGAGCAAGCTCGTGAGCGTGCTCGCAGGCACGCTGATGGGGGGCGCGGTCGCACTGCTGCTCGCGTTGCTGTGGTTCGGGATCCCACTGATGCGTCGCCAACGCCGCCGCCGCTAGAGCTCCCGTCCCATCCACACGTGCTCGATACCCGCCTCCTGGAAGGGCGCGGATTCGACCACGAAGCCGGCGTGCTCATACAGCGCGAGCGCCTCGCTCTGCGCCGCGAGCCGCGCGCGCCGGGCGCCGAGCGCCCGAGCTTCCGCAAGGGCGCGCTCGAGCATGCTCGCGGCGATGCCGCGCCTGCGGAATTCGCGCGCCACGGCGACGCGGCCGATTTTCGCAACCTCCCCGTCGAGCAGGAGGCGCAGCGTTCCGAGCACCGCCGCCGATCCGCGAGCGCGCGCGACGAGGTGGCGCGCTTCGCCATCGCGGCCGTCGAGCTCCTCCTGCGCGGAGACGCCCTGCTCGCGAACGAAGACCTCCTCGCGCAGCGCGAGCGCGGCGGCGAGCAGCGCCGGCTCCTCGACCCATTGGAGCTCCGGCTCCCCGTCCTCGGCTTCGGACGGCGCCACCATCGCGACTACGACGCGCCGCGGGGGACGCCCGCCGCGAGCTGCCTCGGTAGCTCGCGTCCTTCGCGCCGGCGCAGTGCGAGCACGCCGAGGAACGCGACGAACAGGCAGGTCACGCCGCCGAGCCCGAGCCCGGCGCGCGCCCCCAGCTCTGCGCTCACCCAGCCCACGATCGGGCCGCCGATCGGCGTCGAGCCCTGAAAGGCGACGAACCACAGCGACATCACGCGCCCGCGCATGTTCGGCGCGGTCGCCAGCTGCAGCGTGGTGTTGCCGGTCGCCATGAAGGCGATGCTCGCTCCGCCCGCGAGCGCGAGCGCGAGAAGCTCGAGCGCGAGGCTGGGCGCGAGCCCAGCTGCGATCAGCAGGATCCCGAAGGCGCAGGAGGCGAGCACGAGCGGCGGCAGGCCGGTGCGGCCCTTGGCGGCGACGAACAGGCCGCCGACGACGGCGCCGACGCCCATTGCGGAGGTCATGAAGCCGTAGCCGCTCGCACCCACGTGCAGCGCCTGGCTGGCCATCACCGGGAGGGTCACTTGGAACTCGTACGCGAGCGCCCCCACGAGCGCCATCATGAGCAGCGGCACCGCGAGTTCCGGGCTGCGCCCGACGTAGCGCAGCCCCTCTCGCAGCTGGCCGGGCTCGCGACCGCTCGGCGGGCTCGGCCTGAGCGCGCGGCGATCGAGCGTGACCAGCGAGGCGACGACCGCGACGAAGCTGGCGGCGTTGACGAGGAAGCACACGCCCTCGCCGCTCACGGCGATGAGCACGCCAGCGACGGCCGGACCGATGATGCGCGCGACGTTCACGATCACGGAGTTGAGGCTGACCGCGTTGCGCAGGCTCGAGGCGCCGACCATCTCGAGCATGAAGGACTGCCGCGCGGGGTTCTCGAAGGCGTTGTTGAAGCCGAGCATCGCGGCGAGCAGGCCGATCTCCCACAGCCGCACGTCGCCGCGGATCGTGAGCAGCCCGAGAATCAGCGCCTGCACGCCCATGGCGCTCTGCAGCACGACCATCAGGCGTCGCTTGTCCACGCGGTCGGCGATGACGCCGCCGTAGGGGCCCAGCAACAGCACCGGGAGCGTCTGCAGCGCGATGATCACTCCGAGCGTCGTGGCGGAGTGGCTGATCCTGAGCACGAGCCAGGACTGCGCGGCCATCTGCATCCAGGTGCCGATGAGCGACACCGACTGCCCCGCCATGTAGCGGCGGTAATTGGGCACCGCGAGCGCCGCGAAGGTGAGCCGCCCGGCGCCGATCAGGCGCGTCACAGGGCGCGCCCTCCGAGGCTTTCGGCCAGGTGCTCGAGGACGGGCAGTGCGCGCCAGAGCGCCTTCAGCTCCGCCGGGCTCAGATCGCGAACGTGGCGCGCGAGCGCCTGTGCGCGCTCGCGGTGGATGCGCTCACGCAGGCGCCGGCCGGCGGCCGTCGGGCGCAGGAACGCCGTGCGCCTGTCGAGCGAGTCGGTGTCGCGCTCGATCAGGCCGGCGTCGCCGAGCGTGGCCGCGACGCGCGAGACCATCGTGGGGTTCATGCCCTCCCTCTCCGCGACCGCGGAGAGCCGGATCTCGCCCGCGCGCACGACGGTGAACAGCACCGAGATCTGCGACGGGGTCAGCCCGGCGCCGGCCTGGGTGCCACGCAGGCGGCGCGAGACCTGGCCGACGACCGCGCGCAGCCGCTCGGTCTGCTGCTCGAGCTCCTCACCCGCGTGCTCGCCGCTCGGCCTGTCCTCGATCGATTCGTGTTTGCTTGCCGTCGCCACGGGCACGGCCTCCTCTCGGTGCTCTTGAAATACTTGCCTGCCGGCAAGCAATTATCATCTTAGACGATCCCGGCGCCCCTTTCGGCCGCTGCGACCCGCGGCTGTAGATTGCACGCGCAGACAGGCGATGACCGTTCCCGGGGCGACAGATGGCTGAATACGTAGGGGCGATCGACCAGGGCACGACGAGCACGCGTTTCATCGTGTTCGATCGCGACGCACGGATCGTGGCCATGGAGCAGCGCGAGCACGCGCAGATCACCCCCCGCCCGGGGTGGGTGGAGCACGACCCGGATGAGATCTGGGCGCGCACCCAGGAGGTGATCGCGGGCGCACTCGCCCAGGCGGGCGCGGCCGCGCGCGAGCTTCGCGCCGTGGGCATCACGAACCAGCGCGAGAGCACGGTGCTGTGGGACCGCACGAGCGGTGAGGCGCTGCACAACGTGCTCGTGTGGCAGGACACGCGCACCGAGGAGCTGGTGCGCGCGTTGGCCGGCGAGGCGGGCGTCGATTGCCTGCGCGAGCGCGTCGGCCTTCCGCTCGCGAGCTACTTCTCCGGACCGAAACTGGCGTGGCTGCTCGAGCACGTCCCCGGCGCGCGTGCGCGCGCACAGGCAGGTGAGCTCGCCTTCGGCACGATCGACTCGTGGCTGCTGTGGAAGCTGACCGGGGGCGCTGGTGGCGCGCTGCACGCGACCGACGTGACGAACGCGAGCCGCACGATGCTGATGGACCTGGAGACGCTCGCGTGGCACGAGCAGAGCCTCGAGCTGCTGGGAATCCCGCGGGCGCTGCTGCCGCGAATCTGCGCCTCGAGCGGCATCTTCGCTGAGGCCCGTGCGAGCGCGCTCGCGGGCGTGACGCTCGGCGGGGTGCTGGGCGATCAGCAGGCGGCCCTGTTCGGGCAGACGTGCTTCCGCCGCGGCGAGGCGAAGAACACCTACGGCACGGGCTCGTTCCTACTGCTGAACACGGGCGAGCAGGCGGTGCGCTCGCAGCGGCTGCTGAGCACGGTCGCCTACCAGCGCGAGGGCGAGCCAGCGCGCTTTGCGCTCGAGGGTTCGATCGCGGTGACCGGCGCGCTCGTGCAGTGGCTGCGCGACCAGCTCGGCCTGATCGAGAGCGCCGCGCAGGTGGAGGAGCTCGCGCGCAGCGTGCCGGACAATGGCGGCGTCTACTTCGTGCCCGCCTTCTCCGGCCTGTTCGCGCCGCACTGGCGCGAAGACGCGCGCGGGGTCATCGTCGGCCTGACGGCCTACGCGAACCGCGGCCACATCGCACGCGCCGCACTCGAGGCGACCGCCTGGCAGACGCGCGAGGTGCTCGATGAGTGCGCCGCGGTAGCGCCGGTGCCGTTTACGGAGCTGCGGGTCGATGGCGGCATGACCGCGAACGAGCTGCTGATGCAGTTCCAGGCGGACGTCCTCGGAGTGGACGTGGTGCGCCCCGCGGTGAGCGAGACGACGGCCCTGGGCGCGGCCTTCGCGGCAGGCCTCGCGGTCGGATTCTGGGCCGATGAGAGCGAGCTGTGCGAGCGCTGGCGCGAGCAGCGGCGCTGGAAGGCTCAGATGGACCCCGAGCTGCGCGAGCGCGAGTATGCGTGCTGGCGCCGCGCGGTCACGCGCTCCTTCGACTGGGTCCAGCCGGGAGCCCCGAGCTGACCGGGACACGCATGCGCCCGCTGCGTGGGTGCGCGCGGACGGCTCGCCCGTCGCGCTCCGCCCGGCGCAGGCGGCGGATGCCGCGCAGGTCCTCACGCGCGGTGGCGACTATCTTCACCCGCGAGTCGGGGTCGTCCACCCAGCGCACGGGGATCTCCCTGATCGCGAGTTTCGATCGCTGCGCGAGGTACAGCAGCTCGGTGTCGAAGAACCAGCCCTCGTCCTGCACCTCATCGAGCAGCGGCAGGATCACCTCGCGCCGCGCCGCCTTGAAGCCGCACTGCGCGTCCGCGAAGCCCGTGCCGAGCGCGAGATGCAGCAGCAGGTTGTAGGAGCGCGAGATGAATTCGCGCTTGATCCCACGCGCGACCTCAGCACCGGGCGCGAGCCGCGAGCCGATCGCGATGTCGGCGTGACCCTCGAGCAACGGCCAGAGCAGCTCGGGCAGTGCCGCGAGGTCGGTCGAGAGATCGACGTCCATGTAGGCCACGACCTCGGCCTCGCTGCGACTCCAGGCGGCACGCAGCGCCCGTCCGCGCCCCTTCTGCTCGAGGCGCAGCACCTGCACCTCCGCGAGCTCACCCGCCAGCGCGTGCGCGAGCGCCGGCGTGTCGTCGGTGCTCGCGTTGTCGGCGATCGTGATGCGGAACGGGAACATGAAGCGCCGGCTCATGCACCAGTGCAGCTTGCGCACGCTCGCGGGAAGGTCCCGCTCCTCGTTGTAGACGGGGATCACGATCTCGACGGCCGGTGTTGCGTACATGCCATCCATGCTGGCGCACGCGGCTAAGCGCAGGCTTGGCGCTACCTCAAGCGCTCCTGAGGAGGCCTCGCGGAGCCTCGTCATGAGATCGCCTCTGCGAGGTCGTAGACGCTCTCGCCGCCGATCGTCTCGCTCTTGAAGTGCGCCTTCACCCAGCTCGCAATCGCCTGGCTCGTGCTCGCCCCGCCCGGCCCGGCGGGGCCGCCCCCGCCGCCGCCCGAGACGAGGTAGTAGTGGATCTCGCCCTGCGCGACGTAGCGCTCGAAAGCGCTCAGGCTGAGCCGGCCGCCCTGGCCGTTGAAGCCGCCGATGGCCATCACGGGCTCGCCGCTTGCGAGCTCGAGGCTGGCGGCACTCTGCGAGCCCGACGTGGCGGCGACCCAGCGGTAGCGGCTCGCACCGTTGCGCAGCGCCGTCGCGAGCGCGGAGCTGACATGCGTGCCGGCGCCGGCGCCTGCGCTGGCGCCGCCCGCCGCCAGCCCGACGCCGCCCGCGTTCGCACCCGAGCTGCCGGAAGGCGCTTCGGCGCTCACCCCGGAAGGCGCACCAGGCGGTCCGCCAGCGCCCGTCGCGCCCGATGAGCCGGTCGGCGCGCCCGACGTAGCCGATCCCGCGCCCGCGCCCGGGGCCCCAGCAGGAGGGGCGCCCTGAGATCCGCCGCCGGCTCCGAGCCGCGCGCCGCCGCGACCGCCCGCCCCGGCAAACGCGCTCGCGCTCTGCGGGCCGGCGGCGACGACCGAGCCCGTGTGAGGGGTGGTGATCGTGTCGGCGGCGTAGGCGAGCGGACCGGCCATCATCGCCAGCGAGGCCAGGGTCGCGAGCGCGAGTGCGAGCCCGCCGCGAATGCGCCCGAGCGCCGGGGCGATCAGCAACCCGAGCACGGCCAGCGCACCGCTCGCTAGCACCACCACGCGCAGCCACGGAAGCCAGGTCGGAGTGCGCTCGAGCAGCTCATAGGACCAGCCCGCGCTGATCGCGACCGCGACCGCGGCGAGCCCTCGCGCCGCGAACTGCCCGCGCCGGGCCCAGAAGTGGGCTGCGCCGATGCCGATGAGCGCGCCGATCGCCGGGGCGAGCGCGACCGTGTAATAGGTGTGGATGACGCCCTGCCCGAGACTGAAGACGAGCGCCGTCACGACCAGCCAGCCACCCCAGAGCAGCAGAGCGGCGCGCTTGCGGTCGGTGCGCGGAGCGCGACGCCTGGCCCACAGACCGGCCAGGAGCGCGAGCAGCGCAGCGGGCAACAGCCACGAGGCCTGCCCGCCCATGAGGCTGTCGAACAGGCGCAGCAGCCCGCTCGGCCCGCTGAAGCCGGAGCCGCCGCCACCACCCGCACCGCCGCCGCTGCTGAGGACGCGATCGATGCCGTTGTAGCCGAAGATCAGGTTGATGATGCTGTTGTCCGGCGAGCCGTCGATGAAGGGGCGCGAGCTCGCCGGCCAGAGCGCCACGATCGCCACCCACCAGCCGGCGCTGAGGAGGAGCGCGAAGCCGCCCGCGAGCGTCTGCCAGACCCGCCGGCGAAGCGTGGTCGGCGCCGCGAGCATGTACACGAGGGCGAACGCGGGCAGCACGAGAAAGGCCTGCATCATCTTCGCCAGGAACGCGACCCCGACCAGCGCGCCCGCGGCGAGGATCCAGCGCGTGCCCGCGCGCTCGACCGCCCGCGTCATGCAGTAGGCGCCGGCCACGAGCGCCAACACGAGCAGCGCGTCGGGGTTGTTGAAACGGAACATCAGCGCCGCCACGGGAGTGAGCGCGAACACGACGCCCGCGATCAGTCCCGCGCCCGCACCGAACCAGCGCTTGACCGCCGCGTAGAGGATGCCCACGGCGGCGACGCCCTCGAGCGCCTGCGGCACCAGCATGCTCCAGCTGCTGAACCCGAAGATGCGCCCCGACAGCTCCATCACCCACAGCGAGGCGGGCGGCTTGTCGACGGTGATGAAGTTCGAGGAGTCCAGCGAGCCGAAGAAGAACGCCTTCCAGCTTTTCGTCCCGGCCTGGACGGCCGCTGCATAGAAGGAGTTGGCCGAGCCCGAGGCACTCAGGTCCCAGATGTAGGCGAGCGCCGCGAGGGCAAGCAGTGCGATCAGCGCCGGGCGCTCCCACGAGCGCCGTGCCCCAGCCGTGACGGCCTTTGGAGCGGGTCTTAGGAGACGAAGCGGGGCGCGAGCCGGAGCGTGGCGCAGGGGGTGGAGAAGCTGTGAGGTTGTCATGCGGCGATGCTCCCCGGCGAGCCTGTGCGGCCGCCGTGGGAACCATGTGAATCTGCTGGGAGGCCCCTCGCATGCGATTCCCAGCCTCGGCACACGCTCATCTGAGCGACCGCGTCGAGCCTCTCCGGGAGCACCCGTTGAAAACACAGCGGGTCTCGCCATATAAGGCAGAAGAGAAAGGTGGAACACCGATGCGAAGAAAACTGCTGCTGGTCTACGGCGTCGTGGGCGTGTGTGCGCTCGCCGGCGTCGCGACCGCGCTGGCGGCGTCAGGGAAGACGCAACATGCGAAATCGGGCCACGTCGCGAGCGCGGGCTCGAGCCAGGCCGGCTACGGGCCGCCCGGCGGATTTGGCGGCCCGGGCGGGCCCGGTGGGTTCGCGGTTCACGCAGAAAGCGTGGTGCTCGACAAAGCGGGCACCGGCTTCATCACGCTGACCACGGACAGCGGCACGGTCAAGAGCGTGGAAGCGAGCGCCGGCAAGCTGACGATCGCGGAGGCGGCCAAGTCGGTCGCCTACAAGACCGTCACGCTCAGCATCCCGAGCGGCGCGAAAGTGACGCTCGACGGCAAGAGCAGCACCCTCGAAAGCCTGAAGGAAGGCGACCGCGTGAACGTCTCCTCATCCTCGGAGGGCACGAGCGTTGAGGCGACCGACTCGTCGTTTCACCCCGAAGGCGGGACCTGGCATGGCGGCCCGCCACCCGCCGCTCAGACGCCCGGCTCTGAATAAGCCGGCCGAGGCCGCGTGGCGCGGGCGGGCGCGACCAGCGCCTGCCCGCGTCGATCGCGGCGCCCACCAAGAGCGCTCCGCGCGAGCTGGCGCGCTCCGGGCGCGCGGTAACCCCTGCATGTTCGACATCCGGGGAGTGGTGGTCGTATCCTGCAACGCATGGCGCTTGGGTTAGCCTCGCCCGACGCTGCGCCCACCCAGCACCGCCTCAGGCGCACCCTGCTCGGGGTTGGCGCAGGCGCGGTGGCGGCAGGGGTCGCGTTCGCTGCGCTGGTGTGGGCGCTCTCAGGGGTGTCGCTCGCCAGCGACACGAGTGCGCTGGCGCGCGTTGACACGAAACCCCTCGCAGGCACGGTGAGGCTGATCGAGGCATGGACCAGCGGCGGGCGACGGATACCACTCGCGCTGAAGCAGGGGCGGCTGACGCCGCTCGTGAAGCTCCGGCCGGGTGAGGCGGTGTCCGTCGAGGTGAGGGTTCGCCGCCCCGGGTGGCTCAGCTGGGCGCTCGGCACCGAACGCGTGGAGCACCTGACAGTGCACGCACCGGTGAGCCAGGTGTCCCAGCAATGGGTCACGACCGCTCGCGGAGGCGCCGTGCGGGTCGGCTTCCAGACGCCGGTGAGCGCCGTCGCCTACGGCGTCGCGGGACACACCCACCAGATCAAGCTGAACACGCCCGCACGCAGCGTCTCGATCGGCCGGCAGCCGCCCACCGGAACCCTCGAGATCGCCGCGGCGGCGCGCCCGTGGGAGACGTTCGGTACTCCGGCGCAGGTGAGCTGGTTCCCGCCCTCGCGCGGGCCGGTGCTCGCGACGCTTCCCGCGCCGGGAGCGAAGACGACGCCGGCGGGCTCGCTCTACCTGACCTTCTCGCAGCCGGTCGCCACGGTGCTGGGAGGTGCGCGCCCGCGGCTCTCGCCGTCGACCGCGGGCGTGTGGAGGGAACCCAACAGCCACACGCTCGTGTTCACGCCTGCTGGCTTCGGAGCTCCGATGGGCAGCGAAGTGCACGTGGCGCTCCCGCGTGCTGTCGCGGTCGCGAGCGGTGCGGGCGGGAGCCTGCATACCGCGAGCGAGATCGGCTGGACGGTGCCGGCCGGCTCAACGCTGCGTGCCCAGCAGCTGCTGGCCGAACAGGGCTACCTGCCCGTCGATTGGCGCCCCTCGGGCGCGCCCGTCGCGCACACGCCGAGCGCGGAGGTCAAGGCCGCGGTGGACCCACCGGCGGGGAGTTTCGGGTGGCGCTATGCGAACACGCCCCAGCAGCTGCAGGGACTGTGGAGCGCAGGGCAGGAAAACGGTGTGACGCGCGGCGCGGTTATGAAGTTCGAGAGCCTGCACAACCTCACCGCGGACGGCGAAGTGGGCCCGACGGTCTGGCGCGCGCTGCTGCACGACGCGATCGCGGGCAAGCGCCTCAGCGAACCGTACAGCTATGTATATGTCCACCGCGAAGTACCCGAGATCCTCACGCTCTGGAGCGCTGGGCGCACCGTTCTGACGAGCGCGGCGAACACGGGGATCGCTGGCGCCGAAACCGCACTTGGGACCTACCCCGTGTTCGAGCACATCCCCGAAGGGACCATGAGCGGGACCAACCCGGACGGGTCGAAATACCACGACACGGGCATCAAGTGGATCAGCTACTTCAACGGCGGCGACGCGCTGCACAACTTCAACCGATCGTCGTTCGGCACGCCGCAGAGCCTCGGCTGCGTCGAGCTCCCGCTCGCGGCCTCCGCGGAGGTCTGGAAATACACGCCGATCGGGACGCTCGTCACGATCGAAGCGTGAGCGTCGGCTAGCATTCCCTCCCCCCGACCGGCGGGGATCTCCTTGGCTACAGCAGACACCGCCCATAACGAGGGGCAGTCGACCTTCCCGCAGGCCGCCGAGCTCGAGCTGCGAGAGGTCAGCAAGCGCTATGAGGCGCAGGGGCGCCCAGTGCTCCAGTCGCTCTCCTTCACCGTGCCCGCGGGCGAGGTGTGTGTGCTCGTTGGACCGTCGGGCTCCGGAAAGACGACCGCGCTTCGCCTGATCAACCGCATGATCGCGCTCACCAGCGGCGACATCCTGCTCGACGGGCAGAGCATCGCCGGGCGCGAGCCGAAGCAGCTGCGCCGCGAGATCGGATACGTGATCCAGCAGATCGGGCTGTTCCCGCACGAGACGGTCGCCGAGAACGTCGCGACGGTTCCGCGCCTGCTCGGGTGGCCGAAGGAACGCACGCACGCGCGCGTGCGCGAGCTGCTCACGCTGATCGGGCTCGATCCAGACGAGCACGGCGGGCGCTACCCCGCGCAGCTGTCGGGCGGGCAGCGCCAGCGGGTCGGTGTCGCGCGAGCGCTCGCGGCCGATCCGCCGCTGATGCTGATGGACGAGCCCTTCGGCGCGATCGACCCGATCAACCGCGCGCGCCTGCAGGACGAATTCCTGCGCTTGCAGGGGACGGTGAAAAAGACCGTTGTGTTCGTCACCCACGACATCGACGAGGCGATCAAGATGGGTGATCGCATCGCGATCCTGCGCGAGGGCGGGGTGCTGGCGCAATACGACACGCCGCGCGAGATCCTCACGCGGCCAGCCGACGAGTTCGTCGCGAGCTTCGTCGGGGCCGACCGCGGCCTGAAGCGGCTGTCGCTGTCGACCGTCTCCGAGCTGCGACTGCGCGAGCCGGACGGCATCGGCGAGCAGGCGCACCGGATCGCGCCGGAGACCTCCGTCAGAGATGCGCTGTCACTGCTGCTGAGCGAGAACGGAAGCCCGCTCGCGGTCACCGACGGCAATGGCGGGGTGGTGGGCCTGCTGACGCTCGAGGCGGTGGAGCAGCTGCTTTCAGACGGCGCCGCCGCGGACCCGGGGTCCGGGGGCAGCCGCTGATGTCTCACGCCGCGCTCGCCGCTGCCGGACCGGTGATTCCGAACTACGCCGCCCAGAGTTCCGCCTGCGAAATCCACAACCGCTTCTTCTGCGCCGAATGGGTGAGCAGGAACTGGAGCTCGGTGCTGTGGCCGGCGCTTCGCGACCACGTGGTGCTCGCGCTGATCGCCGTGGCGATCGGCTTCGTGATCTCGATGGCGCTCGCGATCGCGGCTCACCGCCACGGATGGCTGGAGCGTCCGACGATCCTCGTGACGACGATCCTGTACTCGATTCCCTCGCTCGCGCTCTTCGAGCTGCTCGCGGCGCCCGTGGGACTGAACATCTTCTCCGCGGAGATCGCGCTCGTCTCCTACACGCTGCTGATCCTCTTCCGCAACATCCTCACCGGCCTCAGGCAGGTTCCCGAAGAGGTGCTCGACGCAGCCCGCGGGATGGGCATGACGAGCCGCCAGGCGCTCGTACGGGTGGAGCTGCCGCTCGCGCTGCCCGCGGTGATCGCCGGCATGCGGGTGGCGGTCGTCACCGTGATCGCGCTGGCGACGATCGTCTACGTGATCTACAACCATGGCCTCGGCGTCCCGATCCACACGGCACTCGGGGAGGGGCCGTTCAAGACCGAGCTGATAGCGGCGGGTGGGCTCACGATCGCGCTCGCGCTGCTCGCCGACGCGGTGCTCGTGCTGCTGCAGCGGATCCTCACCCCGTGGACGCGGGCGCGAGTCGTCTAGGAGGACGCAGACGTGCACGAACTGCTCCAGGCGCTGCGCTTCATCGCCCACAACGGCGCAGTCGCGGGCGAGCCGGCACTGCCGAGCTTGACGCGCCTGACGCTCGAGACGCTGAAGGTCGCTGCGATCGGGCTCGCGATCTCGATCGCGATCGCGGTGCCACTCGGGGTGTGGCTCGGCCACCTGCACAGGGGATCGTTCCTCGCGATCAACGTCGGCAACATCGGACGCGCGCTCCCCAGCATCGTCGTGCTCGCGATCGGCGATGCCTTCCTCGGGCTCGGCCTGACCGTGGTGGAGGTCGCGCTCGTGATCCTCGCGGTCCCGCCGATAGTGACCAACGCCTACATCGCCGTCGAGGGCGTCGACGCGGATCTGGTGGACGCCGCGCGGGGGATGGGCATGAGCGGCTGGGAGATCATCAGGGGAGTGGAGCTGCCGCTGGCAGTGCCACTGCTGTTCGCAGGCATACGCACGGCGGCCGTATTCGTGATCAGCACGACGACGATCGCGGCGCTCGCGGGATTCAGTGGGAGCCTCGGCGATCCGATCGCCAACGAGACGAGCTACCACTTCTCGGGCGTGCTCGGCGCGGCGATGTGCGTCGCCGCCCTCGCGCTCGCCGTCGAGGGGCTGCTGACGGTTCTCCAGCACGCGCTCACGCCGCGCGGACTGCGGATGGCGCGACGCCAGCAGATGCTCGCGTCGGGTCCCGGAGCAGCCGCCGGTGCGCTCGCGGGCACGTAGGCCCGGACAGGCACTTACTTATGATGCGCACCTACCAACTAGCCGATAGGAGGCTCTCTCGATGCAAGCCAAACCGCTGAGCAGGCTGGGCAGGCTCCCCGTGCTGCTCGTCCTGCTCGCGCTGACGGCGCTGCTGGCCGCGTGCGGCAGTAACTCGAGCACGACGAAAACCGGCACCTCGGCCTCCAACGGGACCGGCGCCGGCAAGCCAACCGTGGTCGTCGGCGACAAGAACTTCGCGGAGGAGAACATCCTCGGGCAGCTCTACGCCCAGGCTCTGCAGGCGAAGGGCTTCAAGGTGACGGTGAAGGAAAACATCGGCTCCTCGGAGCTCATCTACAAGGCACTCACAGGCGGACAGATCGCCATGTATCCCGAGTACACGGGGACGCTCCTGTCGGCGGTCGCGGGAAAGACGAAGGAACCGGCGAGCGCCGCCGCGGCGTATCAGGAAGCGAAGACCTACGTCGAAGGAGCGGGGCTGACGCTGCTCAACGACACGCCCTTCTATGACTCCGACGCGCTCGCGACGCTCCCCAGCTACGCCACCACCCACCACCTCGCGAGCATCGAAGACCTGAAGTCGCTCGGCAAGTCCGTGACGGTCGGGGCGCCGCCGGAATTCGCTACCCGCTTCGAGGGTCTCATCGGGCTGAAACAGCTCTACGGTGTGGTGCCCACATTCAAACCGATCGCGATCGAACTCTCGTACAAGGCGCTGGAAAGCGGCCAGGTGAACGTGCAGAACGTCTTCACCACCGACGGGCAGCTGCTGAGCGGCAAGTTCAAGGTGCTGGCGGACCCCAAGCACGTATTCGGCTACCAGAACGTCGCGCCGGTGGTGAAGAAGAGCGTGCTCGCGGCCGAGGGCCCGGGCTTTGCACAGGCGCTGAACGCGGTGAGCGCGCTGCTCACCACGAAGGCGATACAGCAGATGAACGCGGCGGTGAGCATCGACAAGCAGTCGGCCACGACCGTGGCGCGTCAGTTCCTGGCCGCCAATGGCCTCGGCTGAGCCGCGCACGAGAGCCGTGACTCCGGCCCCCGCGCGCGGGGGCCGGAGGGCTCGGGCGGGCTCGCCGTGTCATTCAGCGTCAGCGCGCTCCTGCTCGGCTTCGGCGAAGAGCAGACGCGCCCGCGCGTCCTCGTGGGCGCGCTCGAGCTCGCGCAGACGCGCCGCGCTGGTGGGCCGCGGACCGTAGGACTTCGCCCTGTAGAGCTGGTAACGCTCGCGCGCATACTGCGCGTTCGCACGCAACTCGTCGACGTGATCGTCGGACATGAGCGTCACTACCCGGCTGCGAGCTTTGAGAGGCGGCGGTCATAGCTCAACAGCTTGCCGCCAAGCTCATCTGCGGTCGCTAGGACAATCGCGTCAGGGAGGCGCAGCCGCTCGTGACGTGCGCGCAGTTCCGCTGCCCGCTCGGCGATCGTCTCCGTGAGCGGTGTAACTGTGATCCCCATGGCCCTAACGGCCTCGCGTCCATCGCTGAGGCGCCGAGCCCGGGCAAACGCGACCAGCACCTCGCTGTGAGCGCTCGCGGGGAGGAGCAGCGGCCGTTCCTCACGGTCTGCGGCTTCCACATCGTCGATCGAGCGGCCGTGATGGACGTCTGCCGTGTCGAGCAGCCCGATCACGACGCTCGCGTCGAGGATCAGCGGTTCCACTCGTCGCGGAGCCGATCGACTTCCCCGTCCTGATAGATCCCGGCGGCGATGCCGGCGTGCCGTCGTACCCGCGAACCCCGCGTCGCGAGAATGACCTCGCCGTCGCGAGCCGCGCGTATAGCGACCTCGTCTCCTGGCCGCAGGCCCGCCGCGCGCATCACATCAACCGGGATCGTGACCTGATTCTTGGACGACACTCTCGGCATCGCCTTTACTTTAGCACCTGAACCGTAAAGGACGCCACAGCCTCGACCCGTGCTTGGAGCGAGCGGGCGTCGTGGCCGCGATGGCGCTACACCGGCTGGCGCACGGAGTGCGCAGCCAGATCCGGCGGTGCGCCCTTGGCGGCGAAGTGCCGTCGGCGCGTTCTGAGCGCAGCGCCGTCGAGCGCATCGAGCGTGGGATCTGAGACGAGGATCTCGCCAGGCCCGGCCGCTTCAGCGAGCCGCGCGGCGATGTTGACGTCGACTCCGAAGTAGTCGCCTCCGATCTTGCGCGGGCGGCCGAGATGGATGCCGGTCCGGAGCAGTGGCACGTAACCCTCCACCTCGATCCTCGCCGCGCGCTCGCAGGCGGCGAATGCCGCCTCGGTGGCGCTCGAGGCGTCCCAGAAGACAGCCATCAGCCCATCACCGAGCCGCTTGACGATCTCGCCACGACGTTCGGTGATCGGCGGCTCGATCGCCTCGCTCAGCTCGCGCAGGAGTTGGATCGCGGGCTCGTCTCCAGCCTCCAGCGCCCAGCTCGAGAAGTCCACGACATCGGTGAACAGGATCGCAACGTCAATTTCCCCGCGCCCGCGGCCCTGCGCCTCGGAGATGCTCTGCCACACCTGAAGCGCCGTCAACCCAAGCTCTCCCAGCATGCCCGGCGTGTCGCTCCTGAACGAAACGAGCTGGCGCGCGGCGAGATCGGAGGGACGACGGCGCGCGGTCGAGAGCCGGTCGACGAACTGCTCATCGCCCAAAACCCGTTCCCGCGCCCGCCTCGCCGCGTCCACCATTCTTGGATGGCGGTTGAGCTGACGAGTGGCCGCGATCAGTCGCTTCCCGGGGAGTCGGCCGCCGCTGTGGCTCACGTGTTGAGAAGACTAGTTGCTCTCGAACTTAGCCTTGGATCCGGGCGCCCAGGACCTCACCCCATTTGGTAGCTCTGCACACGCGGTCGGGCCGGCGCCTGGGAACGACGGAGTTGCTCGCGGGCTGACCGGTAGTCCACGTTGCGCGTGACGGACCGTCCGGACGACACGCTGTCGGCCGAAAAGGACGACACGCTGTAGTCCCCGAGGACGACACGCTGTCGGCACTTTCGTCCATTTGGCGGTGGCTTTTTCACCGATCGCGTAGATGGCGCCGATCATCTGGGCGAACTCAAATAGTCGCTCAGGGCAAACCCGTCGCGAGGCGGGGACGCAAAGCCAGGGATCTCTCCGAGACCGCCCGGTTGCCGACCTCAGCCGATCGTCGCGGTCGCCGCGACAGACACGGAGGTCTCCAGATGCCCTACATAATCCGCCCTAAGCACTTGCGCAGCGCCGCCGTCATGGCCGCGAGCACGCTGCTCCTCGGGGGCAGCCCGGCGCAGGCCGCAACGACGCAATGTCAGGCGCCCTCGCTGTCCCAGCCGTTCCTGTACGCCAACGACACCAACTTCTACGCGCTCACGCCCGGCCAGACGGTCGACAACTTCAACGCGACCGGCTGGGTTCTCAGCGGTGGGGCGAAGGTCAAAAAGGCGGCCCTTGCTGACGGTAGGAGCGGCTCCGTGCTGTACCTACCGCCCGGCTCACGGGCCGTCAGCCCGACGTTCTGTGTGACCCGCGAATTCCCGATCGCGCGCACCATGATCACCGACCTCCAAGGCGGCGACGGCCTCTTCTTCGACGTCGCCTACGAAGGGACGAACACGTGGGGCGCGCCGCGGAACACCGGGCAGGTGCATGGCAACGGAACGGAATGGACCACCTCGAGCCAGGTCAACATGCAGCCAGAAAACGTCCCCGGTTGGCAGCACGTGCAGATCACACTGCTTGCTACCGGCGCGGTGAGCTCCTTCGAGGTCTACGACCTGTACATCGACCCCTACAGCCGCTGAGCAAGCGCCGAAGGCCGACAACTCGAGCAATCGGATGGGCTCCACCGAATCCAGGCCGCCCTCTGGTGCACACCTAACCACGGCCCCCGCCGCCGTGATCGATCCGACACTTGACGACGGCCGCTCGAGCCGCCCGGAGGAGCGCCTCCTGGAGGAGTCCTGGACCGCGCGGTCCTCTCGCGTGAGTCGTCGGGAGCTGGTCGTCGAGACCGCCTCATCGGCGCTGTTCCTGGCGCTCGCCATTCCGATGGCGCTGCACGCGCTCGCCTTTCACAGCATCGACCTGGGGCTCGCCGTCGCGCTGGTGGCGCTCTACGCCCTGTCCTCCCGGATGGTCAAGTTTCCCATCGGCGCGGGCTATGTCGTCCCGTCCTACATGGTGCTGGTGCCGATGCTGCTCCTGCTCCCGACCGGGATCGTCCCGCTCGCGGCTGCAGTCGGACTGGTCATCGGGACCGTCGTCCAGGTCGTGGCCCGGCGCGCAGAGCCGGAGCGGGCGTTCTTTGCCATCTCGGACGCGTGGCATGCGCTGGGTCCAGCGGCGGTCCTGCTGCTGGCGTCCACGGCTCACTTGGGACTCCCGCTCACGCTGGTCTACATCGGGGCCTTCCTCGCCGGATGCCTCGTGGACCTCGTCTCGGCGACCGTGCGCGAGGCTGCGATCCTCGGCGTTCGCTCGGGCGTGCAGATGCGCGTCGTGGCGCTCATCTGGCTGCTCGACGCTTGCATCGCACCGCTCGGCCTGCTGGTCGCCTACGCTGCCCGCCAGCACGAGGCGGCGATCATGCTGCTGATCCCGTTCAACGGCCTGCTGTTGTTGATCTCGCGCGAGCGCACGGCGCGCATCGAGCAAGGGCGCCGCCGGTTGGACCTGATCGCGCGCGAGCGCACCCGCCTGCAGACCGCCGTGCGGCGGATGGGTGAGGCGCTGGCAGCGAAACTCGACATCGACGCTCTCACGAACATCGTCCTTCGTGGCTCGGTCGAGGCGCTCGACGCCGACGCCGGGCGGCTCGAGCTGCAGGGACCCCAGCAGTCGCGCATCGTTGAGGTAGACACGACCGATCTCGTCTCCGCCGCTCTCGACGCGGCAGCCGCGACGGCCCTCGCGAACGAATTGCCCGCTCAGGTGGAGCGGGGAGGCGTCTGGGCCCTGGCACTCCCGCTCGGCTTCTCGAGCGAGGCCGGCAACACCCGCGGTGCGCTCGCCGTCGCGCGCGCGGGCCGACGGTTTCGTGACGACGAGCAGGAGGTGATGAGCGACCTGGTCGAGCGGACCCGCCAAGCCGCGGCGGACATCATCGCCCATCAGGTGCTGCGCGAGCAGGCGCTCACCGACTCGCTGACGAAGATGGGAAATCGGCGCAAGCTGGAGGCCGACCTGACCGAGCTGCTGCCGGACGCATCCGTCGCGCGGCCGCTCGTGATGGTCCTGTTCGACCTCGACGGCTTCAAGAGCTACAACGACACCTTCGGGCACCCCGCCGGCGACGCCATCTTGGCGCACCTTGGCGCGAAGCTCTCCGACGCAGTACGCAGTTGCGGCACCGCCTACAGGCTCGGCGGAGACGAGTTCTGCGTGCTCGCCAGCGCCGAGCCCAGCGAGCTTCGTGCGCTCATCGCCTCCGCCAGCGCGAGCCTCGAGGAGCGCGGCGAGCGATTCTCCATCGGCGCTTCGTGCGGGGCCGTGCTCATCCCGCACGAGGCCACCACCCTCGACTACGCCCTCCAGCTTGCCGACCAGCGCATGTACGCCCGCAAGCGCAGCCGTCACTCACGGGCGGGCGACCAGGCCCGCGACGTCCTCATCCACATCATGCAGGCGAAGGCTCCCTCGCTCCGGGACCACTCCAGCGAGGTGGGCCAGCTGTGCGTGCGTGTCGGACGGCGCTTCGGGATGACAGCCGAGGAACTCGATGAGCTGCAGCGGGCGGCCGAGCTGCACGACATCGGCAAGGTCGGAATCCCGGACGCGATCCTCGACAAGCCGGGTCCCCTGGACGAGTCGGAGTGGGCGCTCATGCACCAGCACACCATCCTCGGCCAGCGCATCCTCAGCGCCGCCCCCGCGCTGCGGCCGGTCGGCGTGATCGTCCGTGCAAGCCATGAGCGCTGGGACGGGCGGGGCTACCCCGACGGCCTGCGCGCCGAGAAGATCCCCCTGGGTGCCCGAATCATCGCGGCATGCGACGCCTACGAGGCGATGACCAGCGACCGCTGCTACCGCGCCGGCAGGGGGCACGATGAGGCATGCGGGGAGCTCGAGCTCGAGGCCGGATGCCAGTTCGACCCCGAGGTCGTCGCCATCCTCGTCGCCGAGCTGCGCGCCCTGCACCCAAACGGCCGGGAACCCTCGCGGGGTCAGGCCCGACCCGATGACCGCGCCGAGGCGGTCGAGGAGGCGGTGGCGTACCTTCGTGAGGCGCTCGAGCGCCGTGACGCGAGCGCGACCGCGGGCATTGCCTGGGGCGCGGACAGCGATGCGATCGCCGATCTCCCACTCGGACTGCCCGCCTGCGCATCAGCCGCGCCGGCGCGCGAGCCAGAAGAAGCTCCCGCGCCGCGCGCCGCGCACCGACGCTGATCGGGCCCGGCCGAAGAGGTTTTCGTCGGCTTTGCCCGCCCGGTGCCAATGCGCGTCGTGGAAGTGCGCATGCGCGTGCCGGAGGCCTCGATGCTGCGGCACCGGTAGCGGTGCGCGCGTCGCATTGCTCGCGCAGCGCCCGCGGTATCCGTCGTCATGCCGAGCCGGATTGCCCCTCCGGCTGGACCAACCTACTCAGGAACTACAGCTAGCCCTCGGCGTTGACGCGCCGGACCAGCTCAGCCAGCACGCGCTCGGCCTCCGAGTTCGGCACCTGACACGTCCCGGCGGCCTCGTGCCCGCCACCTCCGTAGGAGAGCATCAGTGCACCGACGTCGGTCTTGCTCGAACGGTTCACGATCGACTTGCCCATTGCGAAGACCGTGTTCTGTCGCTTCAGACCCCACAACACGTGGATCGACATGTTGCACTCGGGGCGCAACGCGTAGATCATGAAGCGGTTGGTCGGGTGGATGACCTCCTGCTCGCGCAGGTCGAGCACCACGAGGTCGCCTTGGACGGTTGAGCTAGCGAGCAGCTGGTCTTTCGCCGCGCTGGCGTGTGCGCGGTAGAGCGCAACGCGCTCGGCCACGTCTGGCATCTCGAGTATTTCCTCGACGGTGCACTCGAGGCAGGCCTCGACCAGCTCCATCATTAGCTCGTAGTTGGAGATACGGAAGTCGCGAAAGCGACCGAGGCCCGTCCGCGGGTCCGTTAGGAAGCTGAGCAGTATCCAGCCGGTCGGTGTCGCGATCTCCTCGAGCGAGAAGCTCGCGCTGTCCGCCTTGTCCACCGCCTCCATCAGCGGCTCGCTGACCTTGCTGAAACGCCCCGCACCGCCGAAGTAGTCGTACACGACGCGCGCCGCCGACAGCGCACCAGGGACGAGGATGTGGTTGTCCGGCGTCTCCCCTAGACGCAGCGCCTCGCTCTCGTGGTGGTCGAACGCCAGGCGTACCCCGGCGACGTAGGGAAGGTTGGTCGTGATGTCGCGCTCGCCGATCTCGATGAGGCCGTCCTGCATGTCCTTTGGGTGGACGAACTTGATCTCATCGAGGATCCCGAGCTCCTTCAGGAGGGCCGCACATACCAGCCCGTCGAAGTCACTGCGGGTGACAAGGCGACACTTCTCGGTTGTGTAGGTAGCCATCGGCCCTCGGGTCTCTCGGGTAGACGTTCACGCAACAGATCGGCAGGTCGGCGCCAATCCTGAACCGCGAATCGTCTAATACATCGACAGCGAAGCCGTTGAGTCGCTCTGCGACTCCCGCCACGCGCTACTCGATTGCATCGAGGCAAGGCCCCGGGGCCTTCACCTCAGCCTGAAGCGGGCGAGGAAAGTGCCCCCGCTGCCCCTGGGGCTAGCGCTTCAGCGCGATCACCGGCCGGCGCGCTCGGCGGCGCGGCCCCTCACGTCGGTCTTTTCCTCGAGACTCATCGCTCCGGGGTGGCCCGCGCCGGGCCACGGAGTGAGAATCAGCAAGAGGCGTGAGTCCGCGAGAGCCTTGACTTCGTGGCGCTCTTGAGGAGAGACGCGCACAAGGATCCCCGACCGGGCTTTGATCGCCTGGCTGGCCTGGTTCGCGATGGTGACCTCGCCGTAGACGACCGTGATCCACGCTCCCTCATGGACTTGGTGGTCTTGGAGGAGCTCGCCGGCGGGAAGGTCGAGTGCGATCACGCGCCCCTCATCAGTCGAGGAGAGGATCTCCGGGTGATGCGGTTTCCAGGTAAGGCGGTTGAGATCCCAGTCATCCATCCAGGCAGCAAGTCTTACACCTCGACGAACACCACGAGACCGGCTACCCGCGCTCGCCTGCAGCGCCGATCGCGGACGTGCGAGCTTCCATGGGCGGTAGTGATGCCCTACGTTCTGCCCTACACTGCTGTCATGCGCAAGACGAGCGTCTATCTAGAGGATGAGCAGGCTGAACGCCTCGCTCGCCTCGCGCGCCAAGCGGGGCGCTCACAGGCCGACATCTTGCGCGAGGCCGTCGCGACCTATGAGCCGCCGGCATCGCGCGATCGCCACTTCGAGCTCGCCGCCGGCTTCCCCCGCACCGATGCTGATTCGCGCCCGATCTCCAAGATTCCCGACGAGGAGCTTCTAGAAGGCTTCGGTCGTTGACGCTGCTGCTAGACGCTGCCCCGATCGTGGCGCTCGCCGACGCGGGCGACCCCCACCGCGACAGCATCCTCGCCACGCTCAAGGACGAGCCGGGCGAGCTCGTCATGCCGGCCCCTACGACCGCCGAGGTCGACTACCTGCTCGGCCACCGCTTCGGTCAGGCCGCTCGTCGCGCGTTCCTGCGCGACGTTGCCGGCGGTCGCTTCAACGTCGCCTGCCTCGAGCGCGGCGACCACCAGACGATCATCGACCTCGACGCGCGCTACGCCGACCTCGGCCTCGGCCTCGCGGACTGCGCGCTCGTTGCGCTGGCCGAGCGCTACCGCACCACACGCATCCTCAGCTTCGATGAGCGGCACTTCCGCTCCGTCACGCCACTCGGAGGTGGGGCGTTCACCATCTTGCCAGCGGATAGCTGATCGGATCGCAGGGCGGTCGCGCATGGGTCGCGCACCTGACGTGGGAGTACGCGAGGCGATCCCGAACGTCGACCTCATGCGCCGGGTAGCCGACGACTCCTCGCGTATTTGGAAGCGCGACGGCGACCCGCTACCAAGCCTCGGCTCTCCGTGCGCTCGGCTGCGAGCGCGTCGGAGGATGAGCAGCGCGTCGGGGCGTTCCGCCCGAGGCGCACCCATTCGGAGACCGCGCTGGTGAAAGTCCTGAAAGGCGACGCGTAAAGAGCGGGAGCGACGGGACTCGAACCCGCGACCTCTGCCGTGACAGGGCAGCGCTCTAACCGGCTGAGCTACGCCCCCGTGGTTCCGTCCAGAACACCTCGGCGGGCAATCCGCCTCTCCAGTATGCCAAGCAGGAGCCTGCGCGTCCTCCCTGCCAAGGAAACTGGCCGGCTGGCCAACGTTGCTCTAGGGTTGATCGCAGCGTGGCGCTCGCTGGTCCTCCGCCGATGCTGGACAGCAGTCCCCTTAGGGTGCTGTTGGAAGATCTGCGGGACGAGCGCCGGGCGAGCGTGCCCTATCCGCCGGGAGAGACGAGGCTCTCCTTGGCGCGCACCCGGCGCTTCGCGGCAGAGCCGCTCGAGCTGCTGCTCGAGTGCTATGAGCGCTACGGCCCGATCTTCACGCTGCGCCTCTTCCACAGCAACGTCGTGTTCATGCTGGGACCGGAGGCGAACCACTACATCACCGTCTCGCACGCCTCCAACTTCCGCTGGCGCGAAGGGCACTTCCGTGACCTCATCGGGCTGATGGGAGACGGCCTGCTCACGATCGACGGCGACTTCCACCGCCGCTCGCGACGGATCATGCTGCCCGCCTTCCACCGCGAGCATCTGGAGGCATCGGTCGAGGTCATCATCGCCGAGACCGAACTTGCGCTCGAGGCATTCCGCCCCGGCGAGGACATCGACCTGTACGCATGGACCAGGCGCCTCGCGTTGCGCATCGCGATGCGCGCCCTCTTCGGCTTTGACCCCGACAGCCAGCGGATGCGCTCCGTTGACGCCGCCGGGCTGTTCGAGGCCGCGCTCGCGTTCTATGCGAGCGACTACCTCCTGCGCGTGCTGCGCGGATCCAAAAGTCCCTGGGGGCGCATGCAGCAGGCGGCGCGCAGGCTCGACGAGCTGATCTATGCGGAGATCGCCCGCCGAAGAGCGGGGGGCGAACGCGGACTGGACATCCTCAGCCTGCTGCTGGACGCCGAAGACGAGGACGGAGACACCCTCAGCGACCTGCAGATCCGCGACGAGGTGATGACGCTGATGTTCGCCGGGCACGACACCACGACCTCGACGATCTCATTCATGTTCTATGAGCTCGCCGGCCACCCCGAGATCCTCACCCGGCTGCAGGCAGAGCAGGCACGCGAACTCACCGCCGGTGTGCCCAGCGCCCAGCAGCTCCTCGCCGGCGAGCTGCCCGAGCTCGAGATGGTGCTCGACGAGACGCTGCGCAAGTACCCACCCGCCTGGGTCGGCCCCCGCCGTGCGATCGAGGGCTTCGAGTTCGCCGGGCACGCGGTGCCGGCACGCGCCTTCGTCAACTACTCCTCCTGGGCCTCGCACCACCTGCCCGACGTCTTCGAGGAGCCCGAGCAGTTCCGGCCCGAGCGCTTCGCGCCGCAGGCGCGCGAGCAGCTCCCGAAGGGAGCCTACGTGCCATTCGGCGGCGGCTCGCGGACGTGTATTGGGATGCGCTTCGGCCAGCTGGAGGTGCGCGCGATCGCTTCGCTGATGATCGCGCGCGCGGAGCTGTCGCTGGCGCGGGACTTCGAGCTCTCGATCCGCCAGATGCCGACGATCAGCCCGCGCGACGGGCTGCCGATGCGCATCCAGGAGCACCCGTCGCGCACGCACGCGGGCCTCGCAGCGGTCGCCTAGCGTCAGCCCACCGTCTCAGCGCCTGAACGCACCCAGCTAACGCAGCAGCGCGCTGATGCTCAGGCGGTAGTCCGGCGGATCTCCGCCCGATGCGCTCGCCCCGACTCCCTCCACGTATACGTGGGGGTCAGAGAACAGCGTGAGCTCGACCGCTCCCAGCAGAGGCGCCGCGGGCTTTACGACGAGCCGTCCGTCGCTGGCCATGGCGACGGCGTTGAGCGAACCGCCGATACCGAACAGCGAGCCCCGCACGCGCGCTTCGACCTCACCCCCGCCGCTGCGCAGCAGTTCGATCCCCACGCCAGCGGGGAGAGCGCGTTGCACGTCCGCGGCGGTCGCTGTCGCGTGGCCCTCCAGCTGCGAGCCTCGCTTGCTGAAGCTCGCAGCGGTGAGCGCCAGGGCGCCGACTTTGACCGCACCGGCAGTGAAGCTGACGCTGGCGACGTGCCTTGCTTCCCACAGCAGCGACTCCGCGTTGCTCGTGGCGAGCGAGAGCTCGCGCGCATGCACGTGGATGGAGTCGGCGCTGCCCCACAGCAGCTCGATCGCCGGCCACGCGCTCACCTGCACGCTCTCCACGGTGCCGTAGCGGCCGATCCGCGAGCGGATGCGCGACGCCGCGATACGCGGCAGCAGCACCTGCGCGAGCGCGAGCACGAAGACGATCACCCCAGCCGAGAGGAGGATCGCCCTGCCCCGGCTCATATGCCCCCACCAGACATCCGGGCAAGCTTCGCAGGCCCTGGGCGATAGCCTTAGGGCAGGTCAGACGGGCGCGTAGCTCAGTTGGCCAGAGCACCTCGTTTACACCGAGGGGGTCGCCCGTTCGAGTCGGGCCGCGCCCATCTCCCTCCCCCGCGCGCGCACAGCACGGCGCACGACCGCCTCAGGCAAGACATTGAGCGAACAGCCCCCCATCCGCATCGCCGTGATCGGCTCGGGCCCCGCTGGCTTCTACGCCGCCGGGCATCTGCTGCGCGTCTCCGAGGAGCGCGTCGAGGTCGACATGTTCGAGCGCCTGCCGACACCGTGGGGGCTCGTGCGCTCGGGCGTCGCGCCGGACCACCCCAAGATCAAGTCCGTCACGCGCATGTACGAGAAGACCGCCGCACACCCGCGCTTCCGCTACTTCGGCAACGTCACCTTCGGCGAGCACGTCTCGCGCGGGGACATGCTCGCGCACTACCACGCGGTCGTCTACGCGACCGGCTCGCCCTCCGACCGTCCGCTCGGGATACCCGGGGAAGACCTGCCGGGCTCGCACGCGGCGACCGAGTTCGTCGGCTGGTACAACGGCCATCCCGACTTCACCGAGCTCGAGGTCGACCTCGTGTCCGCCGAGCGCGCGGTCGTGATCGGCAACGGCAACGTCGCTCTGGACGTCGCGCGCATGCTCGTGCTGACCGACGCGGAGCTGGCACCGACGGACACCGCCGACCACGCCCTCGAGGTCCTGCGCCGCAGCCGCCTGCGCGAGGTCGTCGTCATCGGGCGGCGCGGGCCCGCGCAGGCAGCCTTCACCAATCCCGAGCTGCTCGAGCTCGGCGAGCTCGCGGACGCGGACATCGTCGTGGACGAGCAGGAACTCGAGCGCGCGCTCGCGGTCGAGGACGCCGACGCGAACGCCAACGCGACCGCCCGCAAGAACGTCGAGATCCTGCGCGGCTACGCCAAGCGCGAGCCCGCTGGACGCAGCAGGCGGATCGTGCTGCGCTTCCTGCTCTCGCCGCTCGAGCTGGAGGCCGACGAGCGGGGACGCCTGACCGCGCTCGAGCTCGTCCGCAACGAGCTCGTCGCCACCGAGGGCTCTCTGCGCGCGAGGCCCACTTCCGAGCGCGAGCGGATCGAGGCGGGGCTGGCCTTTCGCGCGATCGGCTACCGCGGGATCCGCTTGCCCGACGTCCCCTTCGACGAGGCGGCGGGGGTGATCCCGAATAGCGAAGGGCGGGTGCTCGACCACGACGGTGGGCAGGCGATGCCCGGCGAGTACGTGGTCGGCTGGATCAAGCGCGGCCCCTCGGGCGTGATCGGCACGAACAAGCGTGATGCGCAGGAGACCGTCGACGCGATACTGCACGACCTCGCCCCGCTGCTGGACGCGGCGAGCTCCTCCGCCATGACCAATGGGGCGAGCGCTGACCGCGCGCGCCTGCCCCCCTCCAACGCCGACCCTGCCGCGATCGAGGCGCTCCTGCGCGAGCGCCAGCCGAACCTCGTCACCTACAGCGGCTGGGAGGCGATCGACCGGCGCGAGCGCGCGCTCGGCGAGCCGGCGGGGCGCCCGCGCGTGAAGCTGACCACGATCGAGCAACTGCTCGAGGCCGCCTCCGCAGAAGAACCGTAGGCGGCCCGGTCAGCGCCCCACACCGGCGAGCGCGTCTGCGACACTGTCGGGCCGTCGGCCCCGTTAGCTCATCTGGTAGAGCGCCGGACTTTTAATCCGGTGGGGCGAGTTCGAGTCTCGCACGGGGCATCTCACGCCGCTGCTGTGCCGGCAGACAGCGCGAGGCTAGCGGCAGCGCTCGTAGAGCCGGTAGCTCCCGCTTTCCGCCTTCACGCAGAAGCGGGACGCGACGATCTCGTTGGCGGTCGGCGGGCCGAGTTCGGCCGACGGGCCCGGTGGCGGCACCGCTTCCAGCACCACGAACTTCGCCTTTTCCAGTTCACCTACGAAGTGGTTGCCCGGACGGTTGATCGTGTGCCGATCGACATCCATGAAGTACGACGCCGGGCGCAGTCCGGGCAGCAGGAAATAAAGGAAGATGCCGTTCGGCGTGCCCGCCGTACGCAGGTCCTGGGGGCCAACGAACAACGTATCTCCTGGCCGCGCAAGCCGATCGAGCGCGGTGATCATCGCCTGGGCCTGCCGTGCCTGGGGGGCGCTCGCGAGGGGGAAGGAGCGGCTGCCGTTCCTGACCTCGTAGGCCGCTTCGCGCGACCCGTTGAGCAGGTCCTTCGCCTGGCGGTAGACCGGCAGGCGAATCGCTTCGGCGCAGGCGAAGAAGCCGACGACGCAGACCGCAACGAGCGCGAACGTGCGCGCCGCGCGCGGCGCCGGGCGCCTCAGCGGGTCTCCCCGGATCAGGACGAGCGCCGCGGCGGGCAGCGTCGCGAATACCGCGACCGCCGAGATCACGATGTGCCCCTCGTCGAGTTTCGAGAGCGCGAAGGGGACCATCCCCACGCCCCAGAGGCCGGCGCCCAACAGCACGCGGGCCTCCGGATCGCGCCGCGCGCGGCGCTCGAGCCAGAACCCCGCGACCAGCACCGCCAGCGTGGCGAGCGCGTACAGCGCCACCGCCTCGGCGAGATCGCTGCCGAACGGCGGGCGCGCCGGATGGTTGCTCGTTTCGGCGCCGATCCGCAGCGATCGCCACACGTTCGCGGGCCCGGCCAGGCCGACGTATACCGCCAGCACCAGGAGAGCTGCAGCCACCCCCACCGCGAACCGTCTGCGCTCGCGTGCGGGAAGGATGAGCAGCGGCGGGATGGCGGCCAGCACCAGCCCCGGAAGGAAGTCGATCCGCATCAACAGGCTCGCGCCGAGCAGCGCGCCCGCGAGCGCAAGCAGCCTGCTCGCGCGCACGGACGGTTTCAGCAGGGCACGCGCGAGGAGCGCGTAGCCGAGCAGCGCCAGTGCCCAGAACCCGACCGACGCCGGCGCCCCCACCGAGCCCACGAGCGTCGCGCCCACGAGCGATGCCCCCACCACCGCCGCGGCGGTGCTCCAGCAAAGCGCGAGGCCGAACGCCCCCGCGATGATCGCGAGCCTGTAGATCAGCCCGACGACGCGCTCGCTCCTCACGCTTTCGCCCAGCACCTCGAACGCTCCCGCGACCGTCCACACGCTTGCCGGGCCGTAAGGGTCGTAGAAGTCACGCTGGGGGATCGCGCCGTCGAGCACGCGCACCGGGAAGGCGACCAGAAGGCCCTCGTCGAGCTGCGGCGCCGGCGAGTCGAACGCGGGGATCATCAGCAGCGTCGAGGTCCCGAGAACCGCCACGAGCGCCGCCATCGTGCGCCTTCGCGGGCCTAGCAGGCGAGCCGCGGCGCGCAGCCACCCCGCCGGCTCGACGCGCCTGCGTGCGGGACTGCTCGGCGCCGCGCCAGCAGCGCTAGTCATGGCGAGCTCGTGTGATCCTGACTCGTCGATCTCATCGCGTACAACTCGCGGTGGCGCATGCGGCGTGAGGATCCTAGTGATGCGTGCACGGGCGGCGGTGCGAGGCTCGCAACGGGTTCGTGATGGCGCCCGCGCACCTGCGCTGCTGGCAGGATGCCCGCAGCACTTCCAATCCGGAGGCGACGTGAAGGCAAGATCGAACAGGCGGGTCGCACGCAAGTGGGCGCTCGTGCTCCTAGGAGCGCTGACAGGCGCGGCAGCCTTCGGAGGCAGCGCATCCGCCGCGGTGCCCTCGCTGTACTGGGGCTATCCGTCGGTCATCGACAGCGGCGGATCTCTCAGCGCGCTCTCCTGCCCCTCGAGCTCGTTCTGCGTGGGCACCGACCTCAACGGCAACGTCCTCACCTCCACCGATCCCACCGCCGGCGCCGGCGCGTGGACGAGGACGAGCATCGATGCCTCCCCGACGCCTTACCTCTACAGCGTCTCCTGCCCTCAGCCCGCCGGCTCGCTGTGCGTCGCGATCGGCGCGGGCGGCATCTTCGTCTCCAGCCACCCCACCCACGGAGCCGGCTCGTGGAAACACTTTCAATCGCTCGGCGCCGGGGGCCGCTCGGTCTCCTGCACCTTCGACGACTCGTTGTGCGTCGCCGCCGGCTCCACGGCCGGAGAACTGCTCGTCTCCCAGGCGCCCACGGAAGTCGGCAGCTGGACACCCGTCCACCTCGCAGGCGCCGGCGAGGTCACGGGGGTCTCATGCCCCTCACAGTCGCTCTGCCTCGCAGCCGCCGAAGGCGGCGAGCTGCTGACCTCAACCGATCCCGCAGGCGGCGCCGGGGCGTGGACGAGCGCCACCATCAGCGGCGGCGCCATCTCCAAGCTCGCCTGCGCATCTCCGTCGCTCTGCGTCGGGGTCGGCGGAGAATCGATCCTCGCCTCGAGCGACCCAGCGGCGGGCGCGAGCACCTGGACCGAACGACGTGCCCCGTCCAGCCAGAGCCAACTGAGCGAAGTCGCATGCGCTCCCAACGGCCCATGCATCGCCTCCGGTTTCAACGGCACCATCGTCGAATCCAGTGAACCCGACGGCGGGCCCGAAGCTTGGACGACCGAAAGCGAGCTCGACGGCCACAACAGCCTCGGCGCCATCGCCTGCCCCTCGCAGTCGCTGTGCCTCGCGGCCGATGAAGCGCTGCTCGTCGGCATCGCGGCCAAGGAGCTGAGCGTCAGCGTCAAGGGGCTTGGAACGGTCCGCAGCACGCGTGCCGCCTGCCCGTTCGGCTGCACCTACAGCGGCCCGGTGTGCCCGCGCAACTGCACGCCGCCGTTGATGTTCAATGCGGTCGTCCCGGAACGGCCGCCCGCGGCGTTCTGCGCCGCGAACGCGATCAGCAATGGAGCAGACATCGGCACCTGCGCCGTGGCGCTTCCAGCCGGCGACACGGTCACGCTCACGGCCGAACCGGAACGCGGCTCGGCCTTCACCGGCTGGAGCGGAGCGTGCAGCGGACCGTCTCCGTGCACTCTGAATATGGGATCGGCGCGCAGCGTCATCGCGAGCTTCGCCCGACCCTCCCCTCTCGGCGGCTGCTCATGCCAGCGGCTTCGCTTGGCGATCTACGCCTTCCGCCAGACACACTCCCGCTGGCGCGAGCGCCGCAGTGCCCGAGCGACGCATGGGGGGCCCGCGCCGGTCGGCACGAGCTTCTCCTTCCGCGTGAGCCAGCGCGCGTCGCTCACGTTCTCGTTCACCCGTCTGAGCGCCGGGCGACGACTCGGCCACAGGTGCCTCGCGGGCACTCGCGCCAGACGCATGCGCGCCTGCACGCTGCGCTCGCCGGCCGGCGCGATAAAGCTGGAATCCGGGCCCGGACGAGAGCAGCTTCGCTTCGACGGGGAGGTAGCGCGGCTGACGCAACTGCACGCGCTCGCGCCGGGGACATATGCGGTCGTCCTCACCGCCGTCGCCGGGGCAGAACGCGTGAGGACGCGAGCCTTCGAATTCACGATCGTGCAGTAAGGCCGCGGCTCGCCAAACTTGCTCGCATGCAGATCCGCGTCGCCACGGCAGCGGACGCGCTCGCGGTCGCAGGCGTGCACGTGCGCGCGTGGCAGAGCGCCTACCGCGGCCTGCTGCCCGACGAGCACCTCGACGGGCTGCGCGTAGAGGAGCGCGCGGCCCATTGCAACTTCGGCTCGAGCGATCCCTCGGGGCCGTTCACGATCCTCGCCGTCGAGCACGGCGTGATCTGCGGCTTTGCGACCACCGGGTTCTCGCGCGATGAGGACGCCCCCGGCCTCGCCGAGCTCTACGCGCTCTACGTCGATCCCGCTCGCTGGAGCAGGGGCGTCGGCGATCAGCTGCATACGCATGCACTCGAGCGCATGCGCGAGCATGGCCACCGCGACGCGCTCCTGTGGGTGCTCACCGGCAACGAGCAGGCCGAGCGCTTCTATCGCCGCCGCGGCTGGACGCGCGACGGCGCCTCGCGCTGGGAGGAACCCTACGGCGTGAGATCCAGGGTGATCCGCTACCGCCGCGGGCTCGCCGAGGATCGGGGACGGTGCGCGAGCTCGAGCTTCGGCCCGTAGCGCTAGACCCGAAGCGCGGCCACGGGCTCGCCCGCGATCTCGCTGCGCGCGAGCAGCAGCGTCCCGCCGAGCTCTGGATGGAGCTCGTTGTCTGCGGTCGTGATCAGCACGTCGCGCATGTCCTCCCCGCCGAAGCTGATGCTCGACACGAAGCGCGCCGGCAGCGCCATCCTCTCGTGCAGGCTCCCGTCGGGGTGAAAGCGCGCCACCGCGGCGCCCTCGCCGAGCGCCACCCACAACCCTCCCTCGCAGTCCAGGGCGAGCCCGTCCGCCGAGCCGCTCGGCGAGCGCGCGAACTCGCTCGCCTCGCCGCCGGCCCCGCGCGGCACCGCGAGCACCACACCCCGCGCATAGTCGCTCACGTACACCACGCGCCCGTCGCGCGAGCACGCGATCCCGTTCGGCCATTGAAGCGCCTCGCTCAACACGCGCCGCTCGCCCGCCGGCGTGAGCTCGACCAGCGCGCCGGGCCGCGGCGGCTCGCCCGCCAGCGGCCGGTAGTGCAGCGCTCCCGCCAAGAGGCCGCCCTCCGGCGTCGCGCCCAGGTCGTTGTAGCCGCACACCCCCTCTGCGGAGAGCAGCTCGCGCTGCCCGCCTCCCCCCTCGACCAGGAGCACGCTGCGCCCGCTCACCACCCAACCACCCTCGCAGTGCGCAAGCGCACCGCCGATCCCGCGGCGCTTGCCAAGCAGCTCGCGCACCTCTCCTGCGCGGCTGCACGCCCACAGGCCGCCCGCGATCACGTCGCTGTACACGAGCTCGCCGTCAGCGCCGAAGCGTGGCGCCTCGAGCAGGGTGTGCGGGCGCATCAGCACAGCCTCTACCGGCGCCACCTCCGAGAGCAGGCTCACCGCGGCCGGCGAGGGTGTCGCGGCAGACGCGCGCCCTGGCGCAGTGCCAGGCGCCGGCGCGCCTGCTGGTCGCGCCCGCGCCGTTCGTCCTCGAGGTCACGTTCTTCTTCGAGGCCTATTTCGAGGAACACCAGCAGCAGCGCCCCGGCCAGCCCCAGCCCCACCAGCGCGATCGTCAGCACTTCCCCCACGATCCCCGACACCAGCGCAGCGCACGCGATGCCCGACAGCACCGCAAGCGCTGCCGAGCCGAACGCCAATCTGCGCCCGCGGGAGCTCACCACTACGAAACCTAGCGCCACGCGCACGCCTCCGGCGAGCCGCCCCCGCGGCTCGCCCGCTCAACTCTAGGTCGCGCTGGCGGCTACTCCGCGCGGCTGAACTGCACGATCGCTATCGCGAGCATCGCGAGGCCGAGCAGCGCGACCACCGCCGCCTCCACGAGGCCCGGAACGTGCCAGCCCCACCACGTCACGCCCGGATCGAGCGCGTGGCGCGCGGCCGCGCTGATGTGCAGGTGGGAGAACACCGCCCTGCGCATCGGGTCGACCGCGTACGTGAGCGGGTCCAGGCGGTTCAGGATCGCGAGCCACTGCGGCAGCCCGGAGACCGGGAAGAGCGCTCCCGAGAGGAAGTACATCGGCATGATCGCCATCTGCATCAGCGCCATGAACGACTGCATCTGCGTGATCCGCGCCGCCACCATCACGCCGAACGCCGTGATCGCGAACGCCAAGAGCAGCTGCAGCGCGAACACCACGAGGATCAGCCCCGGCGCGTAGGGCACGCCCACGAGGCCCGCCAGGCACAGCACGATCACGCCCTGGAAGCTCGCAACCGTCGCGCCGCCCAGGCACTTGCCGAGCACCAGCGAGCTGCGCCTCACCGGCGCCACCATCATCTCGCGCAGGAAGCCGAACTCGCGGTCCCACACCAGCGACGCCGCGCTGAACATCGCGGTGAACATCACCGCCATGCACAGCACGCCCGGGTATACGAACGTGCGCAGGTTCACGCCATGCGTGCCCGCCGAGGCCAGTCGCGAGAGCCCCGTCCCCAGCACGAACAGGAACAGGAACGGCTGCATCAGCGAGGTCAGGATGCGCAGGCGGTCGCGGCTGAAGCGGATCATCTCGCGCTTCCACACGACCTTGATCGCGCGCAGCTCGCTGCCGGCGCTGCGCGTCGGCACGCGCACCCGCGCGATCACGCGCGGCCCCGCGGCGCCGTTGCTCGGCGGCTCGATCAGCGCCAGCGGCGTGCGCGTCGGCGTCGCCATCAGCGGCTCATCATCCGCGCGAAGTTGCGTCGCGTGTCCGTCTGGGAGGACTCCGCGTCGCGGATCGTCGTGCCCGTGTGGGCCATGAACACGTCGTCCAGCGACGGCCGCGAAACGCTCACCGAGCGGATCCGCTGTCCCAGCTCCGCGAACAGGCGCGGCACGAACTGCTCGCCGTTTGGCACGCCGAAGGTGACCCTCCCCTCCGCAACCACCGCCTCGATCCCGAAGCGCTCGTGCAGCGCCGCGATCGCAGCCAGGTCATCGTCGGTCTCAAGCTGCACACGGTCCTTGCCCACCTGCGCCTTCAGCGCCTCCGGGGTGTCGAGCACGATGATGCGGCCCTGGTCCATGATCGCGATGCGCTCGCAGTACTCCGCCTCGTCCATGTAGTGCGTCGTCAGGAAGATCGTGATGTCCTCGGTCTCCTTCAGCTCGCGGATGTAGCTCCAGATCGAGCTGCGCGTCTGCGGGTCAAGGCCCACCGTGGGCTCGTCCAGGAACAGCACGCGCGGGGAGTGCAGCAGGCCGCGCGCGATCTCAAGGCGCCGCTTCATCCCCCCCGAGAACGTGTTCACGAGGCTCGTCCTGCGCTCCCACAGCCCCACCATCTCCATCACCTGGCGCATGCGCTCGCCCACCGCCTCGCGCGGCATCCCGTAGAGCTCCGCGTGCAGGCGCAGGTTCTGCTCGGCCGTCAGGTAGCCGTCGAGCGTCGTGTCCTGGAAGACAAGCCCGATGTTGCGCCGCACCTCGTCGCGTTCGCTCACCACGTCGTGGCCCGCCACGCGCGCCGCGCCGGCGCTCGGGCGCACCAGCGTGCACAGCATGTTGATCGTCGTCGACTTCCCGGCCCCGTTGGGGCCGAGGAAGCCGAAGATCTCGCCCGCTCGCACCTCGAAGGCGATGCCGCGCACCGCCTCGATCTCGCCGTAGCGCTTCACCAGGTCGTGCACCCACACCGCCGCGCCGGCGCCCGCGGCGACACCCTGGTCCACCGCGGGCGCGTTCTCGCCCGTACTCTGAGTTGTGCTGAGGCTCACGGTCTCCCTAAACCGTACCCGTGCCGCCCTCCGACTCCCCGTCGCCGTCCGCGAGGATTCGGTAGAGGTCTTTGCGCGTTCGCGCCAGAACCTCGCGTGCGCTCGCGATCTGCGTCTCGCTGCCCGTGCGCATCACCTGTGCGAACGCGTGCGCCGCCTCGCGCATCAGCTTGCCGAGCTCGTGGTAGCTCTCGCTGACCGAATCGCTCATCTCCTCCCACGGTGCCGGGCGATCCGCCGGGCGCTCCGCGACCAGCTCCCGTCCCGCGTCCGTCAGCGCGTACAGCTTGCGCCCCTCGCTCTCCTGCGAGCGGATCAAGCCCTCGTCCTCGAGCTGTGCCAGCGCCGGGTACACCGAGCCCGGGCTCGGGCTCCACACGCCGCCGCTGCGCTCCTCCACCTCCTGCATGATCTGGTAGCCGTTGCGCGGCTCCTCCGCCAGCAGCAGCAGTGCCGCCGTGCGGATGTCTCCGCGGCGCGCCTTGCGCCCGCGTCCGCGTCCCCTCGGTCCGCCCGGGCCACCTGGCCCGAAACCGCCGAAGAAGCCACCGAACTCTCCGCGCGGGCCGCCGAAGCTGCGCGCACGCTCGCCGCGGCCACCCGGGCCGGGACCGTGGCCATGGCAGCCGTGCCGCCCCTGGCCCTTTGAATAATCTGGACTACTGAACATATCTACTCCTTATCGTGACCTATCTTGGTACTACGCGATATATCGTAGCACACCGATCATGGGGTAGCACTGCGGCTTCTACGGGAAGCGCAATCCCTTAGATGGATCGGCACAGGACCCTCGCTGGGCGATACGAGCTGCTCGCCGTGATCGGTCGCGGCGGCATGGGCACCGTCTATCGCGCGCGGGACCTGACCCTCGAGCGCGCGGTCGCCGTGAAGGTGCTGGCGGCTGCGCTCGCCGACGGGGATCCGGTCGGCGTGCAGCGCTTCGAGCGCGAGGCGCGGGCGGCGGCCTCGCTCGCGCATCCGCGCATCGTCGCCGTCTACGACACAGGCCTTGACGAGGGGACGCGCTTCATCGTCATGGAGTACGTCCCCGGCGCGAGCATCGAGGGAATCCTGAGGCAGCACGGGCCGCTCGAGCCCGAGCGCAGCATCGACATCGCGACCGGGGTCGCCGAGGCGCTGGGCGCCGCCCACGCGCGGGGCATCGTGCACCGCGACATCAAGCCCGCAAACGTCATGATCGCCGACGACGGCTCCGCGAAGGTGCTCGATTTCGGGATCGCGCGAGCGGTCGATCGCACCGCGCTCACGCACAGCGCCTCGGTGCTCGGCACCGCCGCCTACATGGCCCCCGAGCAGGTCCTCGGCCACCCCGTCGACGGGCGCTCCGACATCTACTCGCTGGGCTGCGTGCTCCACGCGATGCTCGCCGGCAGCCCGCCCTTCAGAGGCGACGCCGTCGCCGCGATCCTCCACCAGCAGGTCAACGTCCAGGCCCCGCCGCTACGCGCGATCGACGGACGGATTCCCGCCGGCCTCGAGCTACTCGTGATGGACATGCTCGCCAAGGAGCCCAGTGCGCGGCCACAGAGCGCCGCGCAGCTGCGCGAGCGGCTCGCGCAGGCGCGAGGCGCCGCCAACGGGCGCGGCGCAACGGCGCGGGCCGCCGGGGCGACTCCTCCACCGGACGGCGCGGCGCCCACCCGCAAGCTCGTGCGCGCTCGTGGTGACACGCGCCGGCGAATCCTCGCCGTCGGCGTGCTCGCAGCACTCGCGCTCGCGGTCGCCGCCGTCGCTGCGCTCTCAAGCGGGTCCGCGCCGCGTGCCGCACCGCCCGCGAACCGCAAGCACACGAACGCATCGACGAGCAAGCCGCCGCACAAGGCCGCCACGACGACGGCCACGAGCTCGACCAACTCCCACACCACGAGCACCGGGTCGAGCACTCCCGCGCCAGCCACAGCGCCGGCGAACACGACAGGCACCGGCTCAGCCACGCCGACCGTGGCGGGCAGTGCCGGCGCGCTGACCACCCTGCTCACCCGAGACGTCGAAGCGCACAGCATCGAACAGCCCGCCGCGCAGCACATCGGCAACGAAGTCGCCGGCATCCTCAACTCCTACGAGATGGGCCACATCATGAACCTCCCCCAGGAACTGGCCAACCTCTCAAAGCAGGTCGAAATGCTCGAAACCCAGGGTCAGATCAGCGCCGCCGCCGCTCCCGCGCTGAAGACCGCGCTCACCACCTTTCAGTCCGCGCTGAGCAAATCCGCGCCCGAAGCTCAGGCGCAGGATCCACAGCCCGCCGAACCGCCCGGGCAGCAGGTCGGCGACGGCAAGCAGGCCGGCCGCGACCGGCACGCTCATCGCCATCCCCACGGTGATTGACGCGCGGTGCCGACGGTTCAGCCGTCTAAGGGAGATGCACTCGCAGTTCCGTGGGGAAGTCGACTTCGATTTCGAATAGTTCCCCGGCCCGGCGAATCGACATTGCCCACTATGCGAGCTCAGGCTTCAAGCCTGCTCAGAGCGAGCTTCAGCACGTCCGCGCGACTGCGGCCGACGTGGTCGGCCGCGATGAAGTGGCTGCCGATCCACAGCGAGTAGAACACCATGCAGCGGGCCTCCACCTCGTCCGCGTCGGCGCACAGGGCGCCGAACAGCGAGCGCATGTAGGCCATGCGGCGGTTGTCGACGCGCCGCAGGCGCTCGGCCACCGCGGGCTCGCGCCGCGCCCAGTCACGGACGGCTAGGTCGATCCTCAGCTCGCTCGAACCAGCGACCGCGGACAGCCGCCGAAGCTTCGCGCTGGCGTCCCCGCCCCCGCCCTCGACGATCTCGATCACCTCGTCCACGCCCGCGCGCTCCCAGTTGTCGAGCATCTCCTCGAGCAGTGCGCGGCGGTCCTCGAAGTGCCAGTAGAACCCCCCGCGGGTCACGCCCAGGGCACGCGCGAGCAGCTCGATCCGGACCGCCTCGGGGCCGCCGCGCGCGAGCGCCTGCAGCCCCTCCTCGACCCAGCTGCTGCGGGGCGTGCGCGTCGGGGCGGACATCGCCTGCCTCTAGAGCCTCACACCGGTGATTGACATCGCCAAGGACAAGGGGTACCCTCATCCATACACTACTGTACGGATGGAGGAGTCCCTGATGCGCTCCCAGACGCCGGACACACCTTTTGGCCCTCGCATCGCGGCGGCCCGATCATGAACGTCCCGCTGATCCTCGCCGGCGCAATCGTGGTCCTCGGCGCGGCCTTACACGGAGTGGGCGGCGAGTTCGCCGTGGTGAAAAGGCTGTCCCCGGCGATGCTCCCCTCCAGTCGCTTCGGCGGCCCGAGGGCGACGATGTCGATGATCCACGTGACCTGGCACCTGACGACGATCGCTTTCCTGAGCGTCGGGGTTGCGCTGCTCGTCTCAGGCTCGGCCGTTCACGGCGACACCGCGCGCGGGATCGGCTTGGTTGCCGCGGGCGCGTGCACCGGGTTCGCGGCGCTCACCGTTGGGCTTGGGGCAGCCTCCGCGCGCACGCCTCGATTCCTGCTGCGCCACCCGGCTCCGGCGCTGCTCACGCTGACCGCCGCGCTCGCGTGGTGGGGCGTCGCCTGAAGGGCGTCGGCCCCCGTGCGGCTGTCGGCGCTCGAGGCGATCGGCCCGCGCGCTCGAGGCGGTCCGGCCCGCGGCGGCGCGCCGGATGGTTTCGGGCCGAGTGGGAATCCGGGAGGCGAGGGGCCCCTCGACGATGCGGAGTAAGGTCGAGGGCGCAAACGATCCATGGAGGCGATATGTCCACCTTCCGCATCATCGAGACCGGCGTTTCTCCCGGGGAGTACGACCAGGTGCGTGAGCGCCTAGGGCTCGCCCCCGGAACTCCTCCGCCTGGCGCGCAGCTGCATCTAGCCGCAATCGCCGACGATGGAAAGGTCCGCGTCATCGAGGTCTGGGACTCTCGCGAGCAGGCCGAGGGCTTCACGGAGAAGATTCGCGCAGCCCGCGACCAGGCCGGCCTCACCGGAGGACCGCCAGCGATCACATACATGGACGTGCACAACCTCGCCGCGGCCTTCGACCGGTAGCGACGTCGGGGCTGACTCACCTGCACCTGTAAGCACGCAAGTAGCCGGTCGAAGACGGGATCGCCCGCAGGGCGATGCGCGATCCTCGCGGGCACGGCAATGCCCGTATCGGGCCAGGGGCGATTTCTACTTCCAGTCCTTCGCCTTCTTCTTCTTCTTCTTCTTCGCCTTCGCTTTCGCCGCTGCTCGGGCCGGACGCACCTTCGCGTGCGCCGGCGCCTTCTTGTGGCGGGGATGTCGGGGGTGCTTCCGGCGACCCTCCGGGCCCCCCGGAGTTGGGTGCGGAAGGCACCCCGCGATGATGTTCGCCCCGACAGTTGGGCTGGGTCGAGTGGCCCAGCGGCGTTTCTGCTTCGTTGGCGGGAAGCGGCGCGCCGGCTGGCAGCGAGGCGATCGAGGCGAGATTGTTGAGCACGGTCGCGGTGACGCAGAAGGTGCGCAACACCGAGGGGAAGAAGGTTGACGCCGCGCCGCCCTGAACGAGGCAGTTGAAGATCGACTTGCAGTTTTGAAGGCAGGCCGCGGCTGTATCCTTGTTGAACTTGCACGCCTTGCCGTACAGAGCGTTGAACGCTTCGGCGTTGAGACCGCCCTCCAGCCCGACGTATTCCGCGGCGCCGTGTCCGCTCGGGTCGGTGAGCGTGGTGGGGTTGTCCTCGGCGTAGGCGAAGAGGTTGTAGCCAAGCGTGGAGGGGCCGTTGGGCTGGACGGCGTCCGCCGAGAGGAACGCGCCCGCTTCGGGGTCGAGCTCGCGCGAGCGCAGGTATGGCAGGCCGGTGGAGTCCTGCAGAGCGCCGGTGAAACCTAGCGCCGGCTGCGTACCGGACTGGCTGATCGGCGCGCCATCGGGACGGTAGGAGCTGCTCGAGGCGAGTTCCCCGCTGGCGTTGCTGGTTCCCGTCACCGACCCGAGCGCATCCGGCGTGTAGTACGCGGGCGCTCCGCCTGCCAGCGGCTCCTGCCCGACCGCGCCGGCGGGGCCTCCGAGGTAGAGGTTCTTGCCGTCGGAGAGCAGCTCGCCGTTGTTCCACAGATAGCTGCCCGAGTTGGCTCCGCCCGCCCCCACGCGCACGCCGTCCCCGTTGTAGGAGTAGCTCGTCGTTTTGCCGGCGACGCTCGCCGAGGTCATATCCCCGAGTGCATCCCAGCCGAACGTGCTCGAGCCCAGCTTCGTAACCTGCCCCGTTTCGTCGTGTTCGACCGCTTGGCCGCCGATCGCACTCAGCAGTCCGGATCCGGCGCTGTAGCTATAACTGACTTCCCCGACCTTCGTCGCGTTGCCGCCGGCGTCGTATTCGTACGTCGTCGTGTGTCCTTCCGTTTCTTCTTCCTTCAGCCGGTTGAGCGCGTCGTAGCGATCGGTCGTGGTCACCGCAGGCGCGGTGCCCAGGGAAGCTGCGAGGGTCGTAACGTCGCCGTTCGCGTCGCGCTGGTATTCGAAGGACCGCAGTGGTGCTTTCGCATGACCGCTGCTCCTGACCGCCTTGCGCTGACCCGCGCCGTCGTATTCGTAGGAGGTAGTCTGCCCGTTCGGGTCCACCACCGCGACTAGCCGGTCGCCAGCGTCGTATTCGAACTTCGTCGCATTTCCCTCGGGGTCGATCAGTTCGACGAGGTCCCCGTCGGTGTTATACCGGTATTCGATCGGTTTCATGCCGTTTGCCGCCAGCGCGCTCCGCTGGAGCCCGTCTGTGTATGTGTATTCGAACGCTCCCTCCGGCGTGGTCGTCTTCACCAGCCGGCCGTCGGGGTTATATGCGTAGCCGGTCGTGCCGGTATGGTCCACCATCTTGGTCAGCCGGCCGTCGGCGTCGTAGGTGTAGGTGATCGTGGATTCGGGCGTGACCAGTTCAATTACGTTGCCGGCCGGGTCGTACTTGCGCGTCACCACCTGCCCGAGCGCGTTCGCACTCGAAATCAGCCGGCCGTCGGCGTCATAGACGTATTTCGTCGTGCCCGTCGCGGGGCTGCTTTCGCCGATCAGCTCGCCGAAGGCGTCGTATTTGTAGGTGCGTGTGCGTCCGTCCGGGTCGGTGAGCGTTTCCAGCTGGCCGTCTTTGTCGTAGGTCATCTTCACCGTTCCACCGAGCGCATCCGTGATCTCCGTCAGGTGCCCCGCGGGGTCGTACGTGTATTTCGTCATATGCCCAGCAGCGTCGGTGCTCGATTCCAGGAGGCCTTCGGCGTTGTAGCTGGCGTTCGTCTTGGCGCCGAGCGGATTCTTCACCGTCGTGATCCGGCCGTGCGGGTCGTATTCGAATTCAGTGAGGTTGCCGAGCGCATCGGTGGAGGAGGTGACCTCGCCGTCGGAGTTGTGCGCCAACTTGGTCGCGTGACCGCTTGGCAGGATCACCTGTTCGAGTTCGTGGCTCGCGTTGTACTTGTAATGCGTGGCGCTTCCGAGCGGGTTCGTGCGTTCGGTCACGTCACCCGCGGGGTCGTATGTGAAGCTCGCTTTGCCGCCGGTCGGTTCGGTCAGCCCGGTCAGCTCACCGTTCGGGTTGTAGGTCTCCTTCGTGATGTTGGCCAGCGGGTCAGTCCTGCTGAGCTGCTTGCCCATGCTGTTGTAGGTGAACTTGTTGGCGTGGCCGTCGGCATCGGTGTAGGAGAGGAGATCGCCGGTAGCGTCGTATTCCGCTTTGCTCGTGTGGCCGAGCGGATCGGTTTTGGATGTCACGTCGCCGTTGCTGTCGTAGGTCCATGTTGTGGTGCGCGTCGTGCCTTCACCCGCACGTTCCTCGCGCACCAGGTTGCCGTGGGCGTCGTAGCTCATCACCGTGAGCAGCTTGGCGTCTGGGGACTCGAGCGTCTGAGTCATCGCTTCAGGATCGGCGTTTACTTTGATCGTGTTGCCGTCGCCGTCGGTTATCGATTCCAGTCGGCCGGCGACGCTGTAGGTCTCCTTCAACGTCGGTCGTCCTGGTCCCTTGGCGGACAGGAGGTCGTGTTTTGCGTCGTAGGTGTAGATGTCCTTTTCTCCGGAGGGGTAAGTGACCGTTGTGAGGTCACCCGCGGGGTCGTAGCCGTAGGTGATGGTGGTCGTTCCGTCCGGCTCGACGATCTTGGTGATTCGATCCTCGCTATCTCGGCTGAATGTGAGCTGCTGCGGTGCTTTGACACCCCCGCTACAACCCGCGATATTTCCTGCTGAGACGCCCGTGTAGGCCGTTACGGCTTCTGCGCCGAGGTTCAGGCAGTCCCCGTTGGGTGAGAGCTCGTCCAGCAGTCCGCCGGTCACCGAGATCAGGTACTTGGCCCCGTTGTTGGCCGTGAAGATGAATTCGCTGGGTTCGTAGACGCTGCCGCCGAGACCCGCGTCGAGGTTGCCTGCGAAGTCGTACACCGGCGCGCCGATATTGAAGTCCGAGAGTGTACCCAGGGGTCTCGTGCCCGATTGAGGCGTAAAGGCGCTCGTGCCGAGGAAGAAGAACGGGCCGAACCCGCCCGACGGCGTGTAGTTGAAGACCTCCTCCTGGCCGCCCGGTTCGGTCACCGTGACGGTGTGCGGGACGCTCGAGTGGAAAGCGTAGGTACAGCCGAACAGCGAGCATTCGCTGGGTGCGGCCGACCAGCCGCCGGCGCCGAGCGGACCGTTGGTGGAGACCTTGAAGTCGCTCAGCCCCAAGCGCCAGCCCACGCCGAAATCCCCTACGCTCTTGTCGGTGCTGTCGTAGGTGCGCTGCACCGCTACTTCGGTTCCGTTCAGCGGGACGGACAGGTCGTCGTAGGTTGTGACGTAACGACCGAGCTTGGATTCGTCGAGGACGGACACGGCCTCCGAGGCCAATCCCGTTCCGCCGCCGCTCGCGGTCGCCTCCACGGTGATCGTGTAGCCCCCGTTTGGGAGCAGCATCGGTTCGAACTTGGCAAGCGTGGCCGGCGGAGTGCCGGTTCCGGAGCCGATCGTGACAGCGGAGGCACCACTCGCCGTCGACTTGTAGAGCGCCTTCCAGTTGCTGATGGTCTCGCTCGCCGGTGGCGTTATCGTCGCGGTGACGGGCGTCGTCGTGCCGAGGACGGCGTCGGGCGCCGGAGCCGTCACGCTGATGGCGGGCGGCGCCTGCGCTGGCGTCCCGCCGCTCGGGGCTCCTCCCGGGACCGGGATGTTCCACTGCAGCGACGCGGTATTCGAGACCTCCTGCAAGCCCTGGTTAAAGGCGGTAGCACTGATCGCGTCCGTCTCCGCTCCGCGCCCGGTGTAGGCGAACGTGGCGCTTCCGGACGTATCGGTCGTGGCGGTGAGGATCTGGTTGTTGGCTTTGCCGGTAGCCCCGCCGTTGACATGCAGCGTGATCGGTAGGTCGCGGACGGGCTTGCCTTCGCCATTCATGGCGGCGACCCTGAAGCTTTGGGCCTGCCCGACCACGTCGGGTCCTACCTGGGCGGGTGAGAGCAGCAGCGACATCGCCGGCGGCAGCGGTTTGTTCACCGCCGTGCCTTCTTCGCCGCCGACGAGTTCCCACGCGTGCGACTCATTTCCTTCGCACGCCCTGTCGAACCCGTCCGTGTTGAGCACCTGCTGCGTATCTGAGTAAGTCTTCGTCTTGCCGGCGACGGTCACGTTCACCTTGGGGATGACGCCGTTGTCGACGCCGCACGGGGATCCCGAGAAGTCGGAGGTGTCGAGGTTTTCCCCGCTGTCCTGCGCGAGGATCAGTTCTTCGTCGGCTGGGACCATCAGGTTTTTCGGCCAGATGTCGAAGTGGTTGGCCCCAACGTCCACCGTTACGCTTTCGAGCGTGATCGGGGCGCTTGAGTCGTTGTGGAAGCGAATCGCACCCGAATCGAAGGTGCCGCTTCCAACGAACGTGACGCCCGGCGAGCCTTTCCAAGGGAACGGGAAGATCTTGCCGGCTGGGCGAAGGCCGTCGGCGTAGCCGACGTACGTTGCGAGCGGTTCTTTGGTCTGGGCGAAGGACGCGACCGTCATCGTGAGCGTTAGTTCGCTGCCGGCGGCCTTGAAGTAGTCAAGCTCATACGGGTACGTGCCCGCCTTGGGGAAGTGGACCGTGACGGCATCGGTCCTTGGTCCCAAGGGCGTGGTCTCGTTGAAGGCTCCCACGAGCTGGTATTTCTCGAAGGGCGAGACATTGGATTCTGGAGGGTTTTCGTTGGCGCCGCTGACTCTCGTCGCGCCCCCGCCGATCCCGAGCATGAAGCCGTCGTCGTGGAGGATGTTGAAGGTGATATCGCCGGCTTGCGCCACCACGATGGTCGAAGTGAATGCGGCGTCGAAGCTTTCGAGCGCGCCGACGCCCGCCTGATCGCCGTTACCCTGGGCGATCACCGTGCCGGCGTAGCTACCGATGACGTCCGTGGTCACGTCAGAGAATGGCCTCGTCGAGGGATTCGGACCGGCGATCGGCTCACCGATGACCGTTCCGCGCGGCGGGTTGAAGTCGATCGTGGGGAAGCTCTCCCCGAAAGCGGGAGTGTCTTCGGGCGTTGCGGTGAAGCTCGTCGCTGATGGCTGGGCGGTATAGAAGTTTCCTTGAACCGCCGAGGTGGACGCGGGGTCAAAACCACGGCCTCCAGTCACCGCAACCCGCTCGGCGGTATCGCCGCATTTCGTCGAGACGACTTCGTTGTTGGCATCCCCGCCGTAGGTGGCAACGAACTGGTAAGTGCCTGCTTCGCTCGGCGTGAACCCTGGCGAGGACGCCGAGCCGCCGCTCAGCGGCGCGGTCAGCGGTTCGCTGTTCAGCGGCGCCTTGCAGGCAGTGTCGCTGGCCGCGTATACGTTCCAGCTGACTTTCCCGGTCGGCGAGAGCCCCGACGTGACCTTCGCAGTATCGCCCACGGCGCTGCCCAATTCCACCGACGCCGCCGACACCGCCGTCGAGATCGACGGCAGCGCCTTCGCCACGGTCACCTGCTCGGACTTGTCCCCACAGCTCGTGGAGACCGCTTTATTGTCGGCGTCCCCGCCGTATGTGGCGAGGAACTGGTAGGTGCCCGCCGCGGTCGGCTTGAACCCAGGCGAGCTCGCCAAGCCGCCGCTCAGCGGCGCGGTCAATGGTTCGCTGTTCAGCGGCGTCTTACAGGCCGTGTCGCTCGCCGCGTAGATGTTCCAGCTGACCTTGCCCGTCGGCGCGAATCCCGCAGCGACCTTCGCCGTATCGCTCACGGCGGTGCCCAGGTCGACCGAACCCGCCGACACCGCCGTCGAAATCGACGGCAGCGCCTTCGCCCAGTTGATCGTGACCGGCGTCGCGGCGACGCCGATGCCAGGCGCACTGAAGGTAGCTTCGGCGGTGTCCGCGCCGGTCGCTAGCCCTCGATAGGAGAGCGCTGCGCTTCCTTCGGGATTGGTGTTCGCGCTGCCGTGGTTCGGGTTCGCGCCGGTCGTCGTGAACGTCACCGGCTGACCCTTCAGCGCCCTGCCGTTGCACGTCAGCGAGGCTGACAGCGTCTCGGTTTCTCCGAGGCGAGGACTGAGCGAAGACGCAGACAGTGAGAGTGCCAAGCCTTCCGAAAGCGGCACGCCGTCTGTTATCGAGACGTTCCCATTCCCGGTCAGGGTCGTCGTGCCAACGACGACCAGCCCGTTGATGACGATCGAGCTGTTGCCGGTCAGCGTCAACGCGCCCGACTTGGCATAGATCATGCCGTCGAGAGTTTGCGCGGCGCCACCCGTGAGGGTCAGCGCCGCTGTGCTGTTGCGGTCGGCGAAGATGGCGACGGGCGAGCAGTTTTCCTTCGGCCCGCTCAGACTCAGCGCACCGTTGCCGGTGAGACTGAAGGACGCTCCCTGTTCGCCCGGCGCGCACGGGGTCGGATATGCCGAGCACGCCAGGTAGATCGTCACACCCTGGCCAGTTATGTTCGCGCTGCCGGTGCCCGTGAACCGGTGCAGCACTACATACGTTCCGGGTTCGAGCGTCAGATTCGAGTTACCGTTCACTGCGATTTCCCTGTAGACGCCCGGAGAGATCGCGCGACTGCCATTGTTAACCGTCACCGAGGGAGGCGGGCTGGGGACGGGCAGCGAGGGTACGGGCAGGCCGGCCAGCGGGTCTGCTATCGGGGCGATCCCCGTCACCAGGTTCGAGATGGCTCCCTTGCCCGTCTCCGAAGCAGTCCCCGCGAGATCAACGGAGGGTGCGAGGAGACTCCCATTTCCGGTCAGCGATACCGCCGGCTCGCTCGTCGAGTTCACGACCACGTTCGCCTTGCTCACGCTGAGGCTGCCGTTCCCGGTCAGCTGCAGTGACTGCCCCGAGGGCGCGAGTACGCACAAGCCACAGGTGCCGTTGGGTGTGCCCGACGGGCCGCCGGGCGCGACGACGGCCGCATCGGCGGCGAACACCGCCAGGGACACCGAACCGATCACGCCGGCGGCTACAAGCAAGCGCCAGGGCAGACTGCGATGTGGCGCGAACAGCGCCAACACGAGCCGCCGCGAGTGCGTCGAGAGGCGCACGACCGCTGTCCAGCGATTCCGGACCGCGAAGAGACGTCGTCCTGACATGCGGCTGCGTCAACCCCCGTACTTGACCAAGAAGCGCCCCTGCACGCGCGCATCTGGTGGCCCAACCCACCGCTTCGAGTTCCTAGATAAGGCTAGGGCCGGCGAGTAGTCAAATACGAGTTGGGCCCTCTTCCATAGGGTTTGCCTATCGCAGATCGGCCTGCGCCGCGCGTCAGTGCCTGAAGTGCCGCCGCCCGGTCGCGACCATCGCCACGCCGCCGGCATCCAGGGCGGCGATCACTTCCTCGTCGCGCACCGAGCCGCCCGGCTGGATGATCGCCTGCACGCCCGCGTCGATCGCGAGCTGCGGCCCGTCGGCGAAGGGGAAGAAGGCGTCAGAGGCGAGGCTCGAGCCGGGCAGCAGCGTCGGGCTGGAACTCGCGCGCCTTCTCGAGCGCGATCCTGACGGCGTCGACGCGGCTCATCTGCCCCGCGCCGATGCCGACGGTGGCGCCGTCGCGGGCGAGCACGATCGCGTTCGAGCGCACGTGCCGGCAGACGATCCAGGCGAACAGCATGTCCTGCCACTGCTGCTCGCTCGGCTGCGTGGTCGAGACGACGCTCATCTGCTCGCGCGTCTCTGAGACCTCGTCGCGGGTCTGGACCAGCTGCCCGCCGATCACCGGTTTGGATTCGACCTCGCGCGCTCGCGCGGGCCAATCGGGGAGCTCGAGCAGGCGCACGTTCTTCTTCTCCTGCAGCAGCTCGAGCGCCGCCGGCTCGAAGCCGGGGGCGAGCAGAACCTCGATGAACTGCTTGGAGAGGCGCTCCGCGGCGCGGCGGTCGATCGGGCGGTTCATTGCGATCACGCCGCCGTAGGCGCTCTGCGGGTCGCAGGCGAAGGCGCGCGCGTAGGCCTCGCTGGGGTTGTCCGCGACCGCGCAGCCGCAGGGATTGTTGTGCTTGACGATCACACACGCCGGTCGCTCGAACTCCTCGAGCAGCTCGCGCGCGGAGCTGAGGTCGAGCAGGTTGTTGAAGGACAGCTCCTTGCCGTGCAGCTGGCGGACGCCGTCGAGCAGGTGCGTGGGCGAGCCGACGCGCGCGTAGAACGCGGCCTGCTGGTGGGGGTTCTCGCCGTAGCGCAGGTCCGTGACCTTCTCGTAGGCGTCGCTCCAGGTCGGCGGGAAGCCCTCGTAGGTCCTCATCGCGAACCAGGTGGAGATCGCGGCGTCGTAGCGGGCGGTGCAGGCGAACGCCTTGGCGGCAAGGAGCTTGCGCGTGTCTTCGCCGAGCAGGCCCGAGCTCTCGCGCAGCTCGGCGAGCAGCAACCCGTAGTCGGCGGGGTCCACGACCACCGCCGCGAAGGCGCTGTTCTTGGCGGCCGCCCTGATCATCGTGGGTCCGCCGATGTCGATGTTCTCGATGATCTCCTGATCGGACGCGTCCCCGCGGGCGAGCGTCTGCTCGAAGGGGTAGAGGTTCACGCACACGAGGTCCACCGGCTCGATCTCCTGCTCGGCGGCGGCGCGCAGGTGCGAGTCCTCGTCGCGGCGCGCGAGCAGCCCCGCGTAGAGGCGCGGGTGCAGCGTCTTCACGCGCCCGTCCATGATCTCCGGGAAGCCCGTGAAGTCCTCGATCGAGCGGACCGCGAGCCCCGCACCCTCGAGCTCGCGCGCGGTCCCGCCGGTCGAGACGATCTCGACGCCTAGCTCGGCGAGCCCGCGGGCGAAGTCGACCACCCCCGCCTTATCAGAAACGGACAGCAGCGCCCTGCGCACGCGCACCTGCGCTGGCGCAGCGCGCTCGATTGCACCGCTCCGCTCGCCGATCACGCCGCTCTCCGCAGAGGCCACATCGGAGAGCGTATCCAGCCTCAGCGACGCCAAGGCCCTAGGGCACGCGCACGCCGACCGCTTCGAGGTCGATCAGCCGCCGGCGCGGGTTCTCGGCGTCCTGACGGATCGCGCCCGCGGCGATCAGCGCGACCGCCTGTGCCAGCATCGAGTGCTCGAGCGGCCTCAACGCAGCAAGCACCTCCTGCGGCTCGCGCGCGTCCGGAAGCTCGAGCGCACGCTGCAGGATGACCGCGCCGGAGTCGACGCCCGCATCCACGAAGTGGACCGTCACGCCGAAGACCTTTACGCCGTATTTGAGCGCCTGCTCGATCGCGCCGATCCCCGGAAATGCGGGCAGCAGCGAGGGGTGGACGTTGATGACCGCCTCGGGGAAGCGCTCGAGGAAGGCCTCGCCGAGCAGCTCCATGTAGCCCGCGAGCACGACCAGCTGCGTGCCCTCCTGCTCGAGCCAGTCGGCGAGCGCCTCGTCGCGCGCCGCACGGTCGGCGTACTGCGAGCGTCCGAACACCGCCGTCGGGATCCCGCGCGCCGCGGCGCGATCGAGCGCGGTGACGCCGTCTACGCTCGAGGCAACGGCCACGATCTCGGCCTCGCGGCCGTGCACGGTGTCCAGGAGCGCCTGCAGGTTGGTCCCAAGACCCGACACCAGCACCGCGATTGGCAGTCGCTCCGACACTCAACCTTCACGATAGCTGTGACGCAGATCACACAGGACCCACGTGCGGCGTCGTTGACTGAGGGGTGCAGGGGGAGGGTGCTTAACCCGATGGACCAGGAGGAAGCACCATGTTGACCGCGCTCTTTATCACGCTACTCATCGTCGCCGCACTCGCGTACGGCCTGCGCGCTGAGCGCGAAGGCGAGATGATCCCTCGCCACCCCTACAACAACCGCTACAACGACGCGCCCGGCGCGCGCGAGGATCACCCGGAGCTCTAAAAAGCTCCCGCCCCGGCCGTCAGCTGCTGCTGAGCAGCGGCACGGGCTCGGCGTCGGCCTCGGCGCCTGCGGGCGCCTGGGCCTCGGCGCCGCCCGCTGCGCTCGCAGCGGCGTGCTCGGCTTCCTGTACCTCTTCCAGTGAGAACTTGCCGGCCGCGCCGTCGCTGCCGGCGAGCGGGTAGTCGCCGGTGAAGCAGGCGTCGCAGTGCTTGGCGCGCGATCCTCTCACGGCCTCGTAGACGCCCTCGAGCGAGAGGTAGTGGAGCGAGTCGCAGCCGAGCTCGGCGGCGATCTCCTCGGTGCTGCGGCCGTGGGCGATCATCTCCTCGCGCGTGGACATGTCGATGCCGTAGTGGCAGGGGTGCTTGATCGGCGGCGCCGAGATGCGCATGTGGATCTCGCGCCGCGCCCGCGTCGCGCAGCATCTGCACGATCTGGCGGGTCGTGTTGCCGCGCACGATCGAGTCGTCCACGACCACCAGGCGCTTGCCGGCGATCACCTCGGGCAGCGGGTTGAACTTCAGGCGCAGGCCGTGCTTGCGCAGCTCCTGGCCGGGCTGGATGAAGGTGCGGGCGACGTAGCGGTTCTTGACGAAGCCGTCGTCCTGGGGCAGCCCGGCGGCGCGGGCGAGCCCGCGCGCGGCGGGGTTGCCGGAGTCGGGCACGGCGATCACGAGGTCCGCCTCCACCGGCGCCTCGCGCCAGAGGATCTCGCCCATGCGCCCGCGCGCGACCTGCAGCACCTGGTCGTTCATGCGCGAGTCCGGGCGCGCGAAGTAGATGTACTCGAACACGCAGAAGGCGCGCCGGCGCCCGGTAGCGCGACGCATGCGGCTCTGCAGCCCCTCCTCGCCGAGCGTCACCACCTCGCCGGGCTCGACCTCGCGCAGGTAGCTCGCGCCGATGATGTCGAAGGCGCACGACTCGCTGGCGACGCAGTAGCGCTCGCGCCGCCCTCGCCGGTCGAGCGCTGCCGAGCGCGAGCGGGCGCAGGCCGTGGGGGTCGCGGAAGGCGACGACGCGGTCCTTGGTCATCACGACGATCGAGAAGGCGCCGCGCAGGCGCGGGAAGCACCTCGGCGATCGCGTCCTCGACCGCGCTCGGCGGGGTGCGTGGCGATCATCGCCGCGATGATCTCCGAGTCCGAGCTCGAGCTGAAGCGTGACGCCGCGCTCGAGCAGCTCGTCGTGCAGCTCGAGCGCGTTGATGAGGTTGCCGTTGTGCGCGAGCGCGAGCTCGCGGCGCGAGCCGTTGGTGCCCTCCGAGCGCTGCACCGGCTGGGAGTTCTCCCACGCGTTCGAGCCGGTGGTCGAGTAGCGCACGTGGCCGATCGCGAGCTCGCCCGCGAGCGTGCGCAGGTCGTTCTCGCTGAACACCTGGCTGACGAGCCCGAGCTCGCGGCGCGTGATGATGTTCCCGCCGCGGTCGGCCGCGGCGATCCCCGCCGACTCCTGCCCCCGGTGCTGGAGCGCGTAGAGGGCGAAGTACGACAGCCGCGACACCTCGTGACCGGGCGCGTACAGGCCGAACACTCCGCACTCATCGCGCGGTCCCTCACGCATATGAGCTCAAAGCTAGCATCAAGGAGAACAGCTCGCCGAGGCGCTCGCGATGCGCCTCGCGCAGCTCCTCCAGGTCGCACGCGCAGCAGCGTCCGGGCCCGCGACCGGTCGCCGTCGAGCGGCCGTCGATCCGCAGCTCGTCCCCGCCCGACGCGCGCCGATCACGCAGCGCGCACCGGCGTCTCGCGCAGCACGGGAGTCGCGTCAGCGCTGCGGCGCGTCCGCTGCAGCTCACGATAAAGCCGCCCGGCCCCTCGCCGAAGAGCTGCTCGAGCGGCCCTCGGCTCCTCGGAGAGCTCGCCAGCGTCGACGCTCGCGCCGACCCCGCCCGCGAGGCAGCACTCGGCGAGCGCGACCGCGAGGCCGCCCTCGGCGATGTCGTGGGCGCTCGAGAGGAGCCCCTCGCGCACGGCGCCGCGCACGGCCTCCTGCGCGGCGCGCACGGCGTCGAGCTCGAACGTCGGGCAGGCCGTCGGGGAGCGGCCCGCCGTGCAGCTTGTCGAGCTCGCTGGCGGCGAGCGAGGGGGTGAAGGGACCGAGCAGCGCGATCGCGCTCGCCGCCGCGCTGGAAGCCGAGCCGCCCGGCGCGGCGCGGCGTCGGGCAGCGCGCCCGACCATGCCGATCACGGGCGTCGGGTAGATCGGGCCCGCCTGCGCCCTCGTTGTAGAGCGAGACGTTGCCGCCGACGATCGGCGCGCCGTAGCGCGCGGCAGGCGTCGCCGAGGCCCCGCACGGCCTCGGTGAGCTGCCAGGCGATGTGCGGCTTCTCGGGGTTGCCGAAGTTGAGGTTGTTGGTCGTGCCGAGCGGCTCGGCGCCGGCGCAGGCGAGGTTGGCGGCGCACTCGAGCACCGCCTCGAGCGTGCCCCGGTAGGGGTCGGCGGCGACGCGCCGGCCGTTGCAGTCGATGCTGACGGCGAGCGCGCCGCCGTCGGGCAGCGCGAGCACGGCCGCGTCGCACTGCTCGGGGCGGCGCACCGTGCGCGACTGCACGATCGAGTCGTACTGCTCGAACAGCGGCCGGCGCGAGGCGAGGTTGGGGCTCGCGAGCAGCGCGCAGCAGCGTCTCGCGGCGCGCCGCGTCGGGGCGCAGGGTCGCGGGCCGGCGGCGGCGTAGAGCGGCCTCGGCGGACGTCGCGGGGAGAGGTCATAGAGCGGGCACTCGTCCACGAGCGCCTCGACGGGCATGTCGCCGAGCAGCTCGCCCGCGCGCAGGACCCGCAGGCGGCGCGAGTCCGTGACGGTGCCGATCGCCGAGCACGGCAGCTCCCACCGCGCGCACCGCTCGCGCACCGGCCTCGAGCTGCGCGGGCTCCACGACGCACAGCATGCGCTCCTGGGACTCGGAGACCATGATCTCGAAGGGCTCCATGTCGGCCTCGCGCAGCGGCACGTTGGCGACGTCGATGTCGAGCCCGACGCCCCCTTGGAGGCCATCTCCGAGGCCGAGGAGGTGAGGCCGGCCGCGCCGAGGTCCTGCAGCGAGAGCAGCAGGCCTCGCTCGAGCAGCTCGAGCGAGCACTCGAGCAGCAGGCTTCTCCTCGAAGGGGTCGCCGACCTGGACGCGTCGGGCGCATGTCGGTCCGCGCCCTCGCCGGCCCGCCGAGCTCGGCGGAGGCGAGCACCGAGGCGCCGCCGATGCCGTCGCGCCCGGTGGAGGCGCCGAACAGCACGAGCAGGTTGCCCGGGCCGGCGGCGGCGCTGCGCACGAGGCGCTCGCGCGGCGCGAGCCCGAGCGCCATCGCGTTGACGAGGCAGTTGTGCTCGTAGGGGCCCTCGAAGTAGACCTCGCCGCCGACCGTGGGGACGCCGATCGAGTTGCCGTAGTGCGCCGATGCCCGAGACGGCGCCGTCGAGCAGGTAGCGCGCGCCGCTCGCGGCGGTGGCGGCTCGGCGCTCCCGGCTCGCCGAAGCGCAGCGAGTCGAGCACGGCGATCGGGCGGGCGCCGATCGCGAAGATGTCGCGCAGGATGCCCCCCGACGCCGGTAGCCGCTCCCTGGAAGGGCTCGACCGCGCTCGGGTGGTTGTGGGACTCGACCTTGAAGGCGCACACGAGCCCGCCGCCGATATCGACGGCGCCCGCGTTCTCGCCGGGGCCGAGCACGACGTGCTCGCCGCTCGGTGGGCAGCGTGCGCAGCAGCCGCTTGGAGTGCTTGTAGGCGCAGTGCTCGCTCCACATCAGCGAGTACACCGCCAGCTCCACGCGGTTGGGCGGGCGGCCCTGCTTCTCGCACACGAGCTCGTACTCGCTCGCGCGTGAGCCCGAGCGCGAGCGCGTCCTCGAGGCTCGGCGCGGCGCTCGCGGCGGGGGCGCAGTGGCGGGCAAGCGCCCCCTCCTGCGCCAGCGCGCATCGACTCGAAGATGCCGAGGCCGTCGCTGGAGCCGCCGAGCAGCTCATCGACGGCGTGCTCGGGGTGGGGCATCAGCCCGAAGACGTTGCCGTCCTCGTTGCAGACGCCGGCGATGTCCCGCAGCGAGCCGTTGAAGTTCTCCCCGGGCGCGTAGCGGAGCAGCACCTGGCCCGTGCGCTCCATCGTCGCGAGCGTCGCGCTCCTCGGCGTAGTAGCGCCCCCACGAGTGCTTGGCGGGGATCGATCAGGCGCTGGCCCTCGCTGAAGGCGCCGCGTGAAGGCGCTGTCGGCGCGTACGACCTCGAGCGCGACCTGGCGCGAGGTGAAGCGCATGTTCACGTTCGGCAGCAGCGCGCCCGGCAGCAGGTGCGCCTCGCAGAGCACCTGGAAGCCGTTGCAGATGCCGAGCACGAGGCCGCCCGCGCGCGCGAACTCGATCACCGACTCCATCGCCGGAGAGAAGCGCGCGATCGCGCCGGCGCGCAGGTAGTCGCCGTAGGAGAAGCCGCCGGGGATCACGACTGCGTCGGCGCCGCGCAGATCGCGATCGGCGTGCCACACGAGCACGGCCTCGCCGACGCGGCGGGCGGCGGCGAGGGCGTCCTGCTCGTCGCAGGAGCCGGGGAACTGGATGACGGCGAACTTCAAGTCAGCTAGGAGCGCTGGTCGAGGAGCTGGACCTCGTAGTCCTCGACGAGCGGGTTGGCGAGCAGGCGCTCGCACATCGAGGGCAGCTGCTCGGGGTCCTGGACGTCGAGCTCGACGAGGCGCCCGACGTGCACATTGCTCGCCCCGGCGAAGCCGAGCGCGGGCAGCGCGCGCTCGACGGCGGCGCCCTGGGGGTCGAGGATGCCGGCCTTCGGCCGGATCAGCACGCGCGCCCTCACGCGGAGCTTCCGGCGCGCTCGAGCCAGGCCGCGAACGGCTCGCCCGTGATGCGCTCGTAGGCCTCGATGTAGCGCTCGCGCGTGCCCGCGACGACGTCCTCGGGAATCGCGGGAGCGGGCGGCTTCTTGTCCCAGCCAGCGGAGGAGGCCCAGTCGCGCACGTACTGCTTGTCGAAGCTCGGCTGCGCGCGGCCTGGCTCGAAGCCGTCGGCCGGCCAGTAGCGCGAGGAGTCCGGGGTGAGCACCTCGTCGCCGAGCACGAGCTCGTCGTCCTCGTCCAGGCCGAACTCGAACTTCGTGTCGGCGAGGATCACACCGCGTTCGCGCGCGTGCTCGGCGGCGAAGGAGTAGAGCTCGACCGAGACGCTCGGCGACACGACGCATCAGCGCCGGATCGCCGATGAGCTCGCGCCGCGCGGTCGAGGTCGATCGCCTCGTCGTGGCCCTCGAGCGCCTTTGTGCTTGGCGTGAAGATGGGCTCGGGAAGCTGCTCGGACTCGCGCAGTCCCGGCGGCAGCTCGATGCCCGAGACCGAGCCGCTGCGCCTCGTAGTCCTTCCAGCCCGAGCCGGTGATGTAGCCGCGCACGACGCACTCGACGGGCAGCATGCGCAGCTCGCGCACGACGAGCGCGCGACCGCGCTCGGAGTCGGGGACGTCATCGGTGGCCGACAGGAAGTGATTGGCGAGGATGTCGCGGGTCTTCTGAAACCAGAAGACGGACAGCCCCGTGAGCACCTTGCCCTTGTCCGGGATCGGCGTGGGGTGCACCACGTCGTAGGTCGAGATGCGGTCGCTCGCGACCATCAGCAGGCGCCCCGACCCGTTCTCGCCGGGGTCGAGCGAGTACATCTCGCGAACCTTCCCGCGAGCGATCAGGGGCAGGTCAGCGAGGGTGCTCACGTGCGGCGATGCTACCAGTGGCGTCCGACCCTCTCAGCCGATCTGCTGCAGGCGCGCGAGCACCTCATCGACGTGGCGCAGGTAGTGCTCGTAGTCGAAGACGGCGTCCAGATCGAGGTCCTCGGGCACCCGCGCGTCGCCCGCGAGCAGCTCGCGCAGGTGGGTGCCCTCATCCCAGGCTCGCTGCGCGAGCTCCTGCACCAAGCGGTAGGCCTCGTCGCGGCTGGCGCCGCGCTCGATCAGCGCGAGCAGCAGCCGCTGGGAGAAGAGCGCGCCGTGCGTGAGCTCGAGGTTGGCGCGCATGCGCTGCTCGTCGACGTACATGTCCGTGATCAGCGAGGCGGCGCGGTGCTGCAGGTAGTCGATCAGGATCGTCGAGTCGGGCAGGATGATGCGCTCGACCGAGGAGTGGGAGATGTCGCGCTCGTGCCAGAGCGCCACATCCTCGAGCGCCGCCTGCGCGTTGCCGCGGAGCACGCGCGCGAGCCCGGCGATCTGCTCGCTCTTGATCGGATTGCGCTTGTGCGGCATCGACGAGGAGCCCTTCTGGCCGGCACGGAAGGGCTCCTGAACCTCACGCACCTCGGTGCGCTGGAGCTGGCGGATCTCGATCGCGAATCGCTCGAGCCCGGCGCCCGCGAGCGCGATCGCGGCGAGCAGCTCGGCGTGGCGGTCGCGCGGCACGATCTGCGTCGAGACCTGCTCGCCGGCGAGACCGAGGCGTGCGAGCACGCGCGCCTCGTACTCGGGGCTCGTCGCGGCATACGTACCGACCGCGCCGGAGATCGCCCCGACCGCGACCTGCGCGAACGCGCTCTCCAGGCGCAGCGCGTTGCGATGCGCCTCGAAGGCGAAGCCGGCGAGCTTGAGGCCGAAGGTGGTGGGCTCGGCGTGCACGCCGTGCGTGCGCCCGACCGTGATCGTGTGCGCGTGCTCGCGGGCGCGCACCACGAGCACCTCGACGAGCGCCCGCGCGCCCTCGCAGATGACCTGGCCGGCCGCGCGCAGCTGCAGCGCGAGCGCCGTGTCGAGCACATCCGAGGAGGTGAGGCCATAGTGGATCCAGCGCCCGGCCTCTCCGGCGGAGGCGCCGAGCACGTCGACGAACGCCGCGACATCGTGGTCGGTGGCGCGCTCGCGCTCGGCGACGGCGGCGACGGTGAAGCTGGCGGCGCGGATCGCCTGCAGCTCGCTCTCGCTCGGCCCGTGCTCGCCGAGCAGCACCGACAGCTCCTCGGCAGCGGCGACCTCGACCTGGCGCCAGGCCTCCATACGGGCCTCGTCGGTCCACAGGCGGCCGAGCTCTGGGCGCGTGTAGCGCGCGATCATGCGCCCAGTATCTGCGCCGCCAGGATCGCCGCGTTGCGGGGGTTGTCGAGCCCGACGCAGGCGACCGGCACTCCGGGCGGCATCTGCACGATCGAGAGGATCGCGTCCAGCCCGCCCGCGGCCGTGAGGCGGCCCGACAGCGGCACGCCGATAACGGGCAGGTCCGTGTGCGCGGCGACGGCTCCTGGCAGCGCCGCGGAGATGCCCGCGCCGGCGATGATCACGCGTAGGCCGCGCATGCGCGCGTTCTTGGAGTACTCAGCGACGAGGTCGGGTTCGCGATGGGCGGACATCACGCGAATCTCGTGCAGGATGCCGCGCTCGTTGAGCTCCTTGGCTGCCTTCTCCATCGTCTCCATGTCGCTCTTTGAGCCCATCACGATCCCCACACGCGGCGCGTCGGCGTCGAGCTCGTCGATCGCCGCCTGGACCTGGGCTTCCCCGATCGGCTCAGGCGCGAGCGAGACGCCTCGGCCCGACGCCGACGCTTCGCTCGCGAAGACGGGCTGCTCCTGCTCGCCGATGACCTGGAGGGGACTCACCGTCACTTCAGAGTGACGCGATGAAGTCATCGATCGGGATCGCCGCGAGCGTCTCGTAGCGAGCGGTGCCGCGCGAGCCGAGCTCGAGGGAGATCCGCGCCATCGCGCCCTCGTCAGGGGCTTCGACGATGGAGATGAAATCGATGTGTCCGAGCGTGGCCCACTGCGCCTTCACGCTAGCGCCAAGCTGTTCCACCTCCTTGTTGACCTCCTTGATGCGCTCGGGGTTGTTCTTGACCGTCTGCACGCCCTCGGGCGTGAGCGTGGTGAGCATGATGTAGGTGGGCATCTGGAAAGGCTCCTCCCGCGATGGATGGCCGCGCTGGATGGCTGGCGTGGTGGGTGCCGCCACAGGCGTTCTACCCGATCGGCAGGGTAGGCGACGGCCCGGGCCGCACACGGGATCGCGGACACATCGAGGGCAGCAGCCAGCCCGCCGGACATCGATGCCCAGGCGAGGCGCGGGCGCGCGAGAGTGGTCCGAGGCGACGCGTACCTTGGCCAGCGTGGGCGGATCGCGTCGCAGCCTCAGCTACGCGAGCGTAACCGCGACGCTCGCGCTCATTCTCGCGGCTAGCGGGGGCGCGCTCGCGGCCACCCACTACCTGATCACCTCGACGACGCAGATCAGCCCGAAGGTGCTCAAGGAGCTCTCGGGACAGAAGGGCTCGAGGGGTGCGTCGGGCGCCGCTGGGCAGAGCGGCCCGGTCGGCCCGACTGGAGCGCTCGGCCCCGCCGGCCCGGAAGGCAAGCGCGGTGAACGGGGCGCCCGCGGTCTCGCGGGGATCGTGACGACGCAGAAGGGCGAGCGCGGTGAACGGGGCGAAGCGGGTCCGCAAGGCGAACGCGGTGAGCAGGGCGAAGCCGGCTCGGCGCTCGCCTACGCGCAGATCACCGAAACCGGGTCTGTGCCTCAGAGCAAGAACTTCGAACAGGCCGTCGTGGAAGTGATGGGAGGCGTCGCGGGCGGCATCTTCTGCATCTCGCGGCTCGACTTCACGCCGCACAACGTGATCGCGACGCTCGTCTCCGAAGAAGCGGCCCGCCTGGGCGGGATCAGGGCGAGCACTGGATCGGTGGCCCGCGAAGAAGCCGGATGCCCAGCTGACACCCAGATAACCGTAGAAACCTACGAAGCGGTGACTATCCACGGCGTGCGCGGCCTCGAAGTTGAAGAAGTTATCGCGGGGCAGGGCTTCTACATCGCGATCAACTGAGACCGTGCGAGCGCACGAGCCCTTGCAAGATCACGCTGAACGGGCTCCAAGCTTGCGCTTATCGACCTAAAGGTAAACATCGGCGCGGGGACACCTTGTGCCCTCGCACATCCGTCCGTATGGTCGATCCATGTTCAATCCCAGACGTTCCCTTAGCTACGCAAACGTCACAGCGACGGTTGCGCTCGTGCTTTCGATGAGCGGTGGCGCGCTCGCCGCCACGCACTATTTGGTCAACTCGACGAGTCAGATCAACCCCAAGGTCTTGAAGGCTCTGAAGGCGAGCGCGGGTACGAACGGAGCAGCGGGCGCGAATGGGTCCGCCGGACCGGCCGGCCCGGCAGGTCCGAAAGGCGAAACCGGAGCGAAGGGCGAACACGGGCTTCCCGGCGAAAAAGGCCTACCTGGTGAAAAAGGCGAACACGGGCTTCCCGGCGAAAAAGGCCTGCCTGGTGAAAAAGGCGAACACGGGCTTCCCGGCGAAAAAGGCCTGCAGGGCGAACCTGGCACGGCGCTCGCGTACGCCCACGTGGAAACCGAAGAAGGCGTCCCGACTGTCGTAGCGACAGAAAGCAAGGGCATCACCACCGCGGACGTCGCAGAGCCCAAAGAAGGGCTCTACTGCATCTCAAAACTGACGGGCCCGCTGCATAATGTGGTGGTATCGCTCGAAGCTGGGTCGTTCGCTAGCTCGGTCGAGTCGTCGCTTGTCGGCGCGACCCCCAAGGCCGGCTGCCCCGCTGGAACCCAAATCGCCGTCGAAACCCTTTGGGAAGGCACGGAAGAAGAATCGGGCTTTTACATCGAGGTGAACTGACCTCGACCTGCCCCGCCTTGGGTCGGCGCGGCTAAATCGTGTGTGTTGGTGTCAAAGTGGCGGCCGCGTAAAGCGGCCGCCACTTTTTGTGCGGCTATTTGTTTTCGGTCGTCTGGACGGCCACGATTGCGCCGTTGAGCGCGTCGAACGTCACATGTTCACTGTCTCCAAGGTCCTTGCACTTCATGTTCAGGGTGCTGGCTTCTTCGCTGCTGAACGACAGCTCGAACGCGAGGTCCCCTGAGGTAAGGTCTTCGGCTTGGTAGCTCGCGCTTGTCGCCGAAGCCCATATGTGTGCCGCTTCGGCCTTCACCACGCTGCCCGCGACTTCGTCGCGGAGAATGCATTCGGCGTCCGCGTATTCGACGGCTTTCGTGCTGCTCGCGGTGAGCTCGATGCTCGCCGTCGCGACGTATGAGCCTGCCGGCAACGACTTCGTAAGCCCTTCCACTTCTACAAGTTTGTCGAGTTCGGTCAGCGCGCGGGCTTTCGACTGTTTCGCGCTGTACCCCGTCACAGCTCCGTTCTTGCCCGCTTCCCCCTTATCCCCCTTCGTCCCCGCTTCACCACGAGCCCCTGCTTCGCCCCGTGCACCGGCTTCGCCTTTCGTCCCCGCTGGCCCCGTCTTGCCTGTCTTGCCCTTGAGCGCCGAGAGGACGCTCGGCTTGATCTGGCGCGTGCTTGTGATCAGGTAGTGCTTGGCGGCGAGCGCTGTTCCGCCGAGCACGAGGAACAGGGCGAGTAGGGAGATCGCGGTGGGCACGCGGGCTGTGAGTCTGCGCATGTTCCTCCTTCGGCTTCGGTTGAACGACCGTGGGGGCGGGTCGCCTTTGCTCGACCGGCTGCCGAACGCCGGCCGGGGGGCGGCCGAAGTGTCGCAATCGCTCCGGTCGCCCCGAGAAAGCCGCGTGCGGTGCGCAAGGCCAGGGCCGCGGGGGGCGCGAGAACTACATGGGCTCTCTGCCGCCGCGGCGGCTACGCGCTCAAGGCAGAGCGGCGTCAGGCGGCCGCGGCGGCGGCGTGCGCCTTCTCGAGCGTGAGCTCGCCGTCAGCGGCGTCCACGGTGACGGAGTCACCAGCGCGGATCTCTCCCTGCAGCAGGGCGAGCGCGAGGCGGTCGGTGAGCTGCTTCTGGATGACCCTGCGCAGCGGGCGGGCGCCGTAGCTGGGGTCATAGCCGAGGTCGCCGAGGAGCTGGCGTGCGGCGGCGGTGAGGGTGACGTGCACGCCGCGCTCGGCGACGCGCTGGATGACGAGCTCGACCTGCAGCTCGACGATCTCGCTGATCTGCTCGCGGTCGAGCGCGTGGAAGCGGACGACGTCGTCGAGGCGGTTGATGAACTCGGGCTTGAAGTACGCGAGCAGAGCGGCGCGCAGCTCGGCGTCGGGCAGGCGCTCGGGGACGGGGATGTTGGAGGTCATGATCAGCACGGTGTTCTTGAAGTCCACGGTGCGGCCCTGGCCGTCGGTGAGACGGCCGTCGTCCATCACCTGCAGGAGCGTGTTGAACACGTCGGCATGGGCCTTCTCGATCTCGTCGAGCAGGACGACCGAGTAGGGGCGCCTGCGCACCGCCTCGGTGAGCTGGCCGCCCTCCTCGTAGCCGACGTAGCCGGGCGGGGCGCCGACGAGACGCGAGACCGAGTGTTTCTCCATGTACTCGGACATGTCGATGCGGATCATCGCGTCCTGGGTGTCGAACATGAACTCGGCGAGCGCGCGCGCGAGCTCGGTCTTGCCGACGCCGGTGGGACCCAGGAAGAGGAAGGTGCCGATCGGTCGGTCGGGGTCCTGCAGCCCGGCGCGCGAGCGTCGCAGCGCGGTGGCAACCGCCTCGATCGCCTCGTCCTGGCCGACGACGCGTTCGTGCAGACGGTCCTCCATGTGCAGCAGCTTCTCGGTTTCGCCCTCGAGCAGGCGGCTGACCGGGATGCCCGTCCAGCGCGCGACGACCTCGGCGACGTCGTCGGCGTCGACCTCCTCTTTCAGGAAGACCGGGCCGCCCTCGCGCTCGCCCGCGTGCTCGGCGGCTTCGCGCTCGGCGAGCTGCTTTTCGAGCTCGGGGATGTCCTTGTAGCGCAGTTCGGCGGCGCGCTCGAGGTTGGCCTCGCGCTGCGCGCGCTCCATTTCCATGCGCGCCTGCTCGAGGCTCTCCTTCAGTTCCGAGGTGCCCTGGATGGCGTCCTTCTCGCGCTGCCACTGCTCCTTCATCTCGCGCGAGCGCTCCTTCAGCTCCTCGAGCTCGCGCTCGATCGCCTCGCGGCGTTCCTTGGAGGCGGCGTCCTTCTCCTTGCGCAGCGAGGTCAGCTCGATCTCAAGCTGCATGATGCGCCTGTCGACCTCGTCGATCTCCGTGGGCAGCGAGTCGATCTCGATGCGGATCTTCGAGGCGGCCTCGTCGATCAGGTCGATCGCCTTGTCGGGCAGGAAGCGGTCGGCGATGTAGCGGTGCGAGAGCGTGGCGGCGGCGATCAGCGCGCTGTCCTGGATCGTGACTTTGTGGTGCACCTCGTAGCGTTCCTTCAGGCCTCGGAGGATCGCGATCGTGTCCTCGACGGAGGGCTCGCCGACCATCACCGGCTGGAAGCGGCGCTCGAGCGCGGCGTCCTTCTCGATGTACTGGCGGTACTCGTCGAGTGTGGTGGCACCAACGCAGCGAAGTTCGCCGCGAGCGAGCATCGGCTTCAGCAGGTTGGCGGCGTCGACGGAGCCCTGCGCGGCACCGGCGCCGACGATCGTGTGCAGCTCGTCGAGGAACAGGATGATCGTGCCCTGCGCGTCGGCGACTTCCTTCAGCACGCCCTTCAGCCGTTCCTCGAACTCGCCGCGGTAGGCCGCGCCGGCGACCAGCGCGCCCATGTCGAGCGCGATCACGCGGCGGTCGCGCAGCGTCTCCGGCACGTCGCCGTTGACGATCCGCTGCGCGAGGCCCTCGACGATCGCTGTCTTGCCGACGCCGGGCTCGCCGATCAGGACGGGGTTGTTCTTGGTGCGTCTGCTGAGCACCTGGATGACGCGACGGATCTCGTCGTCGCGCCCGATGACCGGGTCGAGCTGGCCGTGCTCGGCGGATGCGGTGAGGTCGCGGCCGAAGCGCTCGAGCGGGGCCTGTTGCTCCTCGGGCGTCGCTTGCGCTCCGGCGGCGGGAGCGCCTGCGCTAGGGGACATCGGGTCTCCTTCCCTTGGGCTTGGGGCGGTTCATCGCGGACATCAGGTCGGCCACGCGCACGAGCTCGCGGCTGCCGCGGTAGGGCACGGCGAGCTCGGCGCGGAAGGAGCGGCGAACCTCCTCGAGCTCCCGCGCGAGGCGCACCTCGGCCTTCAGCGCTTCGACCTCGATCTCCTCGATGCGCGTCTGCATCTGGTCGATCTCCTGCTCGAGGCGCAGCACGCGCTCGACGCCGGCGAGGTTGAGGCCGAGCTCGGCCGTCATCTCCTGGATGCGCCTGAGCTTCTCGACGTCGTCCTGCGAGTACAGGCGCGTGCCCTTGGAGGAGCGCTGCGGCTCGATCAGCCCGCGTGCCTCGTACATGCGCAGCGTCTGCGGGTGCAGGTTCGCGAGCTCGGCGGCGACGGAGATCATGAACACGCCGCGGTCGGTCGCGACCTCGACGCGCGTCACGGTGGCCGGGCGCCTGCGCGAGCCCTGCGCCGGTGTGCGCTCGCCGTTTGAGGGGGCGCGTCCCACGCCGCCCGCGCGCGCAGCTCCCTCGGGGGGTCCTCCGCGGGCGGCCATCAGCTCCCGCTCCCGCTCTGCGCGTGCGTGCGCGGCGCGGAGCCGTTGCTGAAGAGCGCGGCCCGCGGGTTGTCCGTCCCGAGCGACTTCGAGAGCTCATCGACGGCCTTCTCCTGCTCCTTGTTGAGCTTCTGCGGCACGTCGATGGTGAAGCGGTAGTGGATGTCGCCTCGCTGCGGCGGCGAGCCGCTGCCGAGCTTCGGCGGGCCCTCGCCGCGCAGGCGCTGGACCGTGCCGTGGGTGGTGCCGGGGCGCACGCGCAGCGTCTTCGTGCCGTTCAGCGTGGGCACCTGTACCTCGGCGCCGCGCAGCGCCTCGGGGATGCTGAGCGGGACCTCGACCTCGAGGTTCTGGCCCTTGCGCACGAACACAGACGAGGGCGATACGTGGGTTATCAGGTAGAGGTCGCCGGGCGGTCCGCCACCGCGGCCGGCCTCGCCCTTGCCGGGCAGGCGGATGCGGCTGCCCTCGCGCACGCCGGCGGGGATGTTCACGCGCAGGCGCTTGATCGTGCGCACGGCGCCGCTGCCGTGGCAGGTGGGGCAGGGGTCCTCGATGACGGTGCCGGAGCCGCCGCAGCGCGAGCAGGGCTGGGAGATGGAGAACATCCCCTGGCCTTGGGTCTCGATGCCGCGGCCCTCGCAGCGCGGGCAGACGGAGGGCGTGGTGCCGGGCTTGGCGCCGGTGCCGCGGCAGGTGGTGCAGGTGGCGTGCATGGGCACCTGCAGCGGAAGCTGCGCGCCCTGGATCGCCTGGTCGAAGGTGATCGAGACCTCGGCTTCGATGTCCTGCCCCTTCTCGACACGCGGTTTGGAGCGCGCGCGCCTGGCGCCACCGGCGGGGCCGCCGCCGCTGCCGAAGAGGTTCGAGAGGATGTCCCCCATCGAGGAGGCGTCGAAGTCGAAGTTGCCAAAGCCGCCGAAGCCGCCGCCGGGCCCCGCGCCGGTGGCGAAGGGTCCGCTGCCGCTGTCGTACTGCTTGCGCTTCTCTGGGTCCCCGAGCACGTCGTAGGCCTGCGAGATCTCCTTGAAGCGCTCCTCGGCCTTGGCGTCGCCGGCGTTGCGGTCGGGGTGCCACTGGCGTGCGAGCTTGCGGTAGGCCTTCTTGATCTCCTCGGCGCTCGCGCGCTTGTCTACGCCGAGCGTCTTGTAGTAGTCCGGGCGCGCAGCCATCACACGCTCCGCCTAGGCCGCGACGACGACGCGCGCGGGCCTGATTACGTTCGAGCCGATACGGTAGCCCGGCTGGTAGACCTCGACGACGGTGCCGCTGTCGCTGCCCTCGGGGGGCTGCTCGGCGGTCGCCATGGCCTCGTGCACGGAGGGGTCGAAGACCTCGCCGAGCGGCGAGAAGGCCTCGATGCCCGCGCGCGCGAGCGCGGCGCTGAGCTCGGCGCGCACGAGACGCACGCCCTCGAGCAGCGGGTCATCCGTGCACGCGGCGTCGAGCGCGCGGTCGAGGTTGTCCAGCGCGGGCAGCAGCTCGCGCGCGAGCCCGGCCATGCCGCGCTCCTGCGCGGCCTGCGCCTCGCGCGCGATGCGCTTTCTGTAGTTCTCGAAGTCAGCCTGGGTGCGCTGCGCGAGCGCGAGGTACTCATCGCGCTGGGCGGCGGTGCGCACGAGCTCGTCGAGGTCGCCCTCGAGCGCGCGCTCGGCGGGCGCCTGCTCCTGCGCTGACTCCTGCGGCGAGCCCGTAGCGGCCTCGCCGGCGGCGGGGTCCTCCCCCGGCGCCTTGGCACCGGGGGAGGGGGAGTGTGAGTTCCCGTGCGCGCCGGTGTCGGCTGGGGCGGCCCCCGCGTGGGAGGCCGCCTGCTTGCCGGCGGAACGCGCCAGCGTCTGATCGATGTCGGTCATCCCGGGCGCCCTTTCCCTTAGACCTTGGGCTCGTCAACGACCTCGGCGTCCACGACGTCCTCGTCGCTCGCGCCTGGGTCCTCGTCCTCGGTGGAGGAGGAGCCGTTGGGCGTTGCCTGCGCGGCCTGCTCCTGCGCGCGCTGGTACATCGCCTCGGAGACCGCGTGGAAGGCGGTCTGCAGCTCCTGCGCCTTGGCGTTGATCGCGGCCGCGTCGTCTGACTCGAGCAGCTCGCGCACGCCCTTGATGGCCTCTTCGATACGGCCCTTGGAGTCGGCGTCCACCTGGTCGCCGAGCTCGACGAGCTGTTTCTCGGCCTGGTAGGCGGCGTTCTCGCCGTTGTTGCGGGCCTCCGCGAGCTCGCGCAGGCGGCGGTCCTCCTCGGCGTGGGACTCGGCGTCGGTGACCATGTTCTTGATCTCGTCGTCGGAGAGGCCCGAGCCGGCCTTGATCTCGATCTTCTGCTCCTTGCCGGTGCCGAGGTCCTTCGCGGACACGTTGAGGATGCCGTTGGCGTCGATGTCGAAGGCGACCTCGATCTGCGGGATGCCGCGTGGCGCGGGCGGGATGCCGGTCAGCTGGAACTTGCCGAGCGACTTGTTGTACTGCGCCATCTCGCGCTCGCCCTGGAGCACGTGGATCTCCACCGAGGGCTGGTTGTCCTCGGCCGTGGAGAAGACCTCGCCCTTGCGGGTGGGGATCGTGGTGTTGCGCTCGATGAGCTTCGTCATCACGCCGCCCTTGGTCTCGATGCCGAGCGTGAGCGGGGTGACGTCGAGCAGCAGCACGTCCTTCACGTCGCCGGCGAGCACGCCGGCCTGGATGGCTGCTCCGACGGCGACGACCTCGTCGGGGTTGACGCCGCGGTGCGGCTCTTTGCCGGTGAGCTCCTTGACCTTCTCCTGCACGGCGGGCGAGCGGGTCATGCCGCCCACGAGCACGACATGCTCGATCTCCTTGACGCCCTTGGCTTTGGCGTCGTCGATCGACTGCCTGACGGGCGCGACCACGCGGTCGAGCAGGTCGGAGGTGAGCTCGGAGAGCTTCGCGCGTGTGAGGCGCGTGTCGAGGTGCTTGGGCCCGGAGGCGTCGGCGGTGATGAAGGGCAGGTTGATCTGCGTCTCCTGCGTGGTGGAGAGCTCGATCTTGGCCTTCTCGGCGGCCTCGTAGAGGCGCTGGAGCGCCATCGGGTCGGCGGACAGGTCGATGCCCTGGGACTTGCGGAACTCGGAGACGAGCCAGTCGACGATCGCCTTGTCGAAGTTGTCGCCGCCGAGGTGGTTGTCACCGGCGGTGGACTTCACCTCGAAGACGCCATCGCCGATCTCGAGCACGGACACGTCGAAGGTGCCGCCGCCGAGGTCGAAGACGAGGATCGTCTGGTCTGACTCCTTGTCGAGCCCGTACGCGAGCGATGCGGCGGTGGGCTCGTTGATGATGCGCTTCACGTCGAGACCGGCGATGCGCCCGGCGTCCTTGGTGGCCTGGCGCTGGTCGTCGTTGAAGTAGGCGGGGACGGTGATGACGGCCGAATCGACCGCCTCGCCGAGGTACGCTTCCGCGTCCGCCTTCAGCTTCTGGAGGATCATCGCCGAGATCTCCGGCGGTGAGTGCTGGGCGCCGGCGGCCTCTACACGCGCGTCGCCGTTGGGGCCTGCGACGACCTTGTAGGGGACGATCGACTCCTCCTCCTTCACTTCGGCCTCCTTGCGGCCCATGAAGCGCTTGATCGAGAAGATCGTGTTCTGCGGGTTGGTGACGGCCTGGCGCTTGGCGACGGTGCCGACGAGGCGCTCGCCGGAGGCCGTGAAGGCGACCACCGAAGGGGTCGTGCGACCTCCCTCGGCGTTCTCGATCACGGTCGGCTCGCCGCCCTCGAGCACGGCCATGCACGAGTTCGTCGTGCCTAGGTCGATTCCTATGGTCTTGGCCATATGTTGTTGCTCCTTCAGGGATCAGCTTTTACAAATCTAAGTGGCATTATGGCAGATTTTCTGGGGACGTCAAGTCGCCAAAAGTCCCTGGAAGGCGGCCTCATTTCGAGCCTGGGAGGGAGAGCGGGCCGGTCGGCTGGCGCCGCCGGCGGGGTCCCGCGTGCTGCTCGCGCCGGCGCGCGTGCACGCCCAGCCGCTGCGGGCGCTACCGTCTGAGGACATGGATACGCCCTCTCAGTCGAGCATGGGCGGGAATCCGTCGCCGCAGCCCGATGCGCTGCCGGCGGCGGGGGGCTCGGAAGTGCTGGCGGCGGTGAAGCCGCGGCTGCGCGGAGTGCTGCACGAGTACGCGTTCTTCGTGTCGCTCGCGTGCGGCGTTGCGCTGATCATCGCGGCCTCCGACGGCAAGGCGCGGGCGGCGGCGGCGATCTACGCGGTGGCGGTGTCGGCGCTGCTCGGCACGAGCGCGCTGTATCACCGCGTGACGTGGCGCCCGAAGGCGCGGCGCTGGATGCGCCGCCTTGACCACTCGATGATCTTCGTGATGATCGCGGGCACCTACACGCCGGTGGCGCTGCTCGCGCTGAAAGGCCCTCTGGCGCGGGCGATCCTGATCTCGCTGTGGGCGAGCGCGGTGGGCGGCGTGATCTTCAAGCTGCTGTGGATCGACGCGCCGAAGTGGGTGCTAGCGGCGGTCTACACCGTCTTGGGGCTGATGACGGCCGCGGTCGTGGGCGAGCTGCCCGCGGCGATCGGCTGGCTCGGCGCGGCGGGCATCATCTGCGGCGGCTTTCTCTATCTGGTGGGCGCGGTCGTGTACACGAGCGGTCGCCCGAACCCGTGGCCGAAGGTGTTCGGCTACCACGAGGTCTTCCACGCGCTGACGATCGTGGCGGCGGGCCTGCAGTACGCGGTGATCGCCTTCGCGGTCCTGCCGCGAGGCTGAGGAACAGCGGCACGGGAGGGACGTTCGCCTGCTCGCGAGCTGCCGGCACCGCGCTTGGGCAGCCACGCCTTTGAGCAAAGCGCGCGCAAAATACGGCTCCGGGCAGGTTGACGTCGGGGTCGGCGCATAGAGTCGCCGCTCCATGCGGTTTCTTGTCCTTTGAGCGGCTAGTTCGCCGAGCGAGGGACGACGGGACGCGAGCGTCGTTGCTGCTCGTGTCACACCCGAACGAGGAGGCTGTTCGATGCGCAGACGCTTCAGCTACGCGAATGTCGCGGCGACGCTTGCGCTCGTCTTTTCGATGAGCGGCGGCGCCTTGGCTGCGAGCCACTATCTGATCAACTCGACCAAGCAGGTCAACCCAAAGGTCCTGAAGTCGCTCAAAGGGAAGTCGGGAGCCAAGGGCAAAGAAGGAGCGTCCGGCAAAGAAGGAGCGTCCGGCAAGGAAGGCAAAGAAGGCAAAGAAGGCAAAGAAGGGAAAGAAGGGAAAGCCGGATCCGAAGGCGCGGCGGGCACCGCGAGGGCCTATGCAGCGGTGAGCAGTACGGGTGTCCTCGACAAAGAACGCAGCAAGAACATCGTCGAAGTCACCACGGATTCAGGCGGGATCTATTGCCTCAAGCTCCCCGCGTCGATCCCGGTGTCGAGCACCACCCCGGTGGCAACGATCGACATCACTGGTGGCGGCTGGGCCCCGCCGGCTTCGGCCAGTATCGAGGGCAAACCGGGGTTCTGCGGCGGCGAAAACAGAATCGAGGTAGTTACTCGAACTCCATCCGGCGCCACGACGGACGAAAACAAGCCCGAGCCGTTTTCCGTCGTAGTTCCGTAAAGGGCGGAGTATGAGAGCGATGGTCCGCGGCGGGCGCCCGCGGACCATCGCGGTCGCGGATTCCTAGCCGCCACCCAGCACGCCGGCGCGGACACCAATCCTCGCGAGCGCGCGCTCCCGGCACGGGGCGTGCGCGCCGACAGGTGCGCCTGCCACGGCACAGGAGGTTCACGTGCAACTCGGCTGGCGCGCCGGTTGGGGGGGCCCTTGCTGGGATCCTCCTTGCCGGCTCGGCTCCTCGCACGACGACGGGCGGCGCGCGGCTCCTGAGATGCGGGGCGCTGTGCGCGCGATACAGCGTCTGAGCGAGCGCGAGCCGCGATCCAAGCGGCCCGGCGGCGCGCGCCTCCCCGCGCGCGGAACTTGAAAGCAATTCGAAGGAGAGCGGATGCATCGCAAAGCAAGATTCCTCGCCGCATGCTGCCTGGGCGCTGCGTGCGCGCTGCTGATCGCGGGAACGGCGGCGGCCGCGCCGCGCGTGCTCTATGTGGGCGGAGCACACGCGAAGAAGTCCAACAAGCGCTGTACCGCGAAGGCCCCCTGCCGCACGATCGCGCGGGCGCTGAAGGCGGCCCATGCGGGCGCGAGGATCATCGTCAGACACGGGACCTACCACGAAATGGTCGTGCTCAACAAGCGGATCGCGCTGGTAGGGACGGGCTCGCCGACGATCGACGCGACGGGCCTCAAAAACGGCATCCTCGTATCAGGTACGGGGACCGAACGGGCGCTGGTCAAGGGGCTCGTCGTCGAGCACGCAAACGAAGAGGGCATCCTCGTGATGAACACGAGCTATGTGACGATCGAAAAGGACGTCGTGAGGAAGAACGACCTCGGCGGCGCAGCTGCGAAACCGGTCGGGCAGTGCGCCGCGAACGGACCGATCCCGGGAGACTGCGGCGAGGGGCTGCACCTGATGGGCGTCGGCTACTCGACGCTGCAGGCCAACACAGTCACCGAAAATGCCGGCGGAATCCTGCTCACCGACGAGACGGGACCGACCTCGCACAACCGCATCTCCAAGAACACGGTGGACGACAACGTGCTCGACTGCGGGATCACGCTCGCGGGGCACAACGAAAAGGCCGTCGTGCTGGCCACCGCACCCGGTCCGCCGACGGTGGCGGCGCTCGCGCCGACGATTGGTGGGATCTTCGACAACCAGGTCTCCGACAACACGGTCGACGGCAACGGCACGAAGGGTCTCGGCGCCGGGATCGGGCTGTTCGGCGGGGCTCCAGGGACGGCGGTCTACAACAACGTGGTATCCGAAAACACGGCCGAAGGCAACGGACTCGGCGGCGTCACCCTGCACAGCCATGCACCGGGCCAGGATCTCAGCGGGAACTCGATCGTCGGCAACATGCTCGCCGACGACGGGCTACACGGCTATCCCACCGGTGCACCGGGGGACGAAGACGCCGGGCTCACGAAGAGCGCCGCGATCATCCTGTTCAGTGCAGTGGACAAGCTCACGAGCACCACGGTCGAAAAGAACCAGATCAGCAACGACGAAATCGGGATCTTCACGCAGAACGTCCCGAACATCCCGCGCTCGGCGAACACCTTCGCGAGCACGGTGAAGACGCCGCTCGTGCAGAAGTAGGAACCGGTACGCGCCCGCCCTGCAGTACCTTGGGCGGACGCGTCCGCGGCTCGAGGCTCGCGTCCCCTTCGCACTCGGAGCGCCGGGGCCTGCGTCAGAGGAACAGGCGCATGCTCGGGCACATCCGCGCGAGCGCGCACTCCCCGCAGGCGGGTGTGGGCGCGTGGCAGGTGCGTCTGCCGTGGCGCAGCAGGTTCACGTGCAGCTCGAGCTCCGCGTCTGGCGGAGTGAGCGCGAGCATCTGGTCGTGCAGCTGCTCGAAGGGTGCGCCCGGGCGCAGCAGGTGAAGGCGCATGCCGACGCGCGAGACGTGCGTGTCCACGGGCACCTCGCGCTTGCCGTAGGCGAACAGCAGCACGCACGCGGCCGTCTTGCGTCCCACGCCGGGGAGACCGACGAGGTACTCGCGGGCGTCCGCGACGGATGCGCGCTCGATCCAGTCGAGCGAGAGCTCGTGCGGCGGGTCGCGCGGCTCGTCGCTGATCGCGCGCAGGATCGCCTGGATGCGCGCGGACTTGACCTTCGAGATGCCCCCCGGCCTGATCGCCTCCTCGAGCTCCTCGAGCGGAGCGTCGCGTACCCGCTCCCACGTGGGCAGGCGCGCGCGCATGCGCAGGAAGGCGACGTCGCGGTTGCGGTCGTTGGTGGACTGTGAGAGCACCGTCAGGATGAGCTCTGCGATCGGGTGGCGATGCGGGCGCATCGACACCGGGCCGTAGACCTCGAGCAGGCGTGCGCGGACGCGAGCGACGCGGGCGCGTGTGGGCGGCGCGTATGCGGAGCTCGATGGCATCGAGAGCGCACCGTACCCAGCGCGCCGCCGAGGGCCCGCACCGGCAATGGCGCGCAGGACGGTCTATACCCTTTCCCCGGTGCCCGAGGCGAGCGAGCACACCGCGGAGATCGACGGCCTGCCGGTGTTCTGGCGCAGCGCGCCCCCACCGGATGCATACGAGGGCGCGCCGGCGCTGTATCTACACGGTGTGCCGACCAGCAGCGACGAGTGGACGGCGCTGCTGCCGCGCACCGGCGGTGTCGCGGTCGATCTGCCCGGGTTCGGGCGCAGCGGCAAGCCTGGGTCGCGGACGTACACGATCGATGAGTACGACGACTTCATCGAGCGCTTCCTCGCGCACCTCGGCCTCGAGGACGTGCGCCTGGTGATGCACGACTGGGGCGCGGTCGGGCTCGCCTTCGCGCAGCGCCAGCCCGAGCGCGTGGAGCGCCTGGTGCTCGTTAACGCCGTTCCCTTCCTTCCGGGTTACCGCTGGCACCGCACGGCGCGCCTGTGGCGCACGCTCGGCCTCGGCGAGCTCGCGATGGGCGCGACGGGTCCGTTCACGCTGCGCCTGCTCACGCGCGAGTCGAACGTGACACCCGGGCCGATGCCGGAGGAGTGGCGCGCGTCGATGCTCGCGCACTTCGACCAGGGAACCCAGCGCGCGATCCTGCGTCTGTACCGCAGCTCGCCCGAGCGGACGCTCGAGGCCGCGGGGGAGCGGCTCGCGGAGCTCGACATGCCCGCGCTCGTGATCTGGGGGATGCGCGACCCCTACATCCCGGCGCGCTTCGGCGCCGCCTACGCGCACGCGTTGCCGAACGCGCAGCTGATCGAGCTCGAGGACGCCGGCCACTGGCCCTGGTACGACCGGCCCGACGTGCTGGATCGCCTCGTCGACTTCCTCACGGCGCCCACGCACGCGACCTCCTCCGGCGAGCGGCTCGTGTGAGCGAGCTGGCGCTGGGGAGCGCGGGGCGCGAGAGCGCGCTGCGACGCGCGCGCTCGCCGCTCAGCACGGGCAGCGCCGGACCCCCGCGGGGATGGCGCACGCCTCCGGCGTGGATCCTCACGGCGCTCCTCGCCGGCGCCTACCTGATCATCTCGCCGGCGAGCCCCGACCTCGCCGCAGCGAGCTATCGCAGCTACCTCTTCTCGCACTTCGGCGAGCTGCTGTGGGACAACTCCTGGTTCGGCGGGCACCATCTGCCGGCCTACTCGCTGCTGGCGCCCCCGCTTGGGGCGCTGCTCGGCGGTCGCCTGCTCGCGGCGCTCTCGATGACGGCCGCGACTGCGTTGTTCGCCAAGCTGATACAGCGCAGCTTCCCGGCGCGCGCCCGCACGCTCGCGGCGCTGTGGTTCGCGGTCGGGGCCTCGGTGTCGCTGCTCTCGAGCCGCGTCGCGTTCGACCTCGGGCTCGCGATCGGGCTCGGCTCCGCGGTGCTCGCGCGCGCGGCGCTGAGCACCTCCCGCGGCCAGGGCCCGGCAGCGACGGGCGCGCACGCACGCCGTGGCGGCCGGGCTCGCTCCTGCTTCGCGGGAGCGGCGCTGCTCGCGGCCCTGTGCGCGGTCGCGAGCCCGGTCGCCGGCGCGTTCCTCGGCCTCGCCTTCCTCGCCGCGGCGCTCGCGGGTCACCGGCCTGCGCGCGCGAGCGCTCTGATGCTCGCGGCGCTCGCGCCGATCGCGCTGCTCGCGATCGCCTTCCCGGAAGGCGGCAACCAGCCGTTCGTCGCGTCGGCCTTCTATCCCGCGCTCGTGGGCGTGCTCGTGATCCTCGTGCTCGTGCCGCGCGAGCAGCGCGCGCTGCGCTACGGCACGGCGCTATACGGGCTCGCGCTCACCGGCGCGTACTTCCTGCCGAGCGCCGTCGGCAGCAACGCCGACAGGCTCGGCGCGCTGATGGCGGGGCCGATCGCCGCGGGCGTGCTCGCGGGGGGCTCGCTGCGCGGGCGCTCGATGGGCGCGCGCAACACGCGGCTGCTGCTCGTGCTCGCGCCCTTCCTCTTGTACTGGCAGGTGAACGCGCCCGTGTCCGACTTCGCCGCGGTGGCCTCCAACGCGACGGTGAGCGCCTCCTACTACCAGCCCCTGGTGGGCGAGCTGCACTCGCTCCACATCGGCTACGGGGCAGCGCCGGCACGGATCGAGGTGGTCCCGACGGCGGCGCACTGGGACGCCCGCTTCCTCGCGCCCGTGGTGATGCTCGCGCGCGGCTGGGAGCGCCAGCTCGACACCTACCACGACGCGCTCTTCTACGAACCCGAAGGGCGGCTCACGGCCGCCCGCTACCGCGCCTGGTTGGCGCAGCTGGCCGTCTCCTACGTCGCGCTCCCCGACGGCAACCTCGACTACTCCGCCACCGCGGAGGCGCGCCTGCTGCGCGCGCACACACCGTCCTACCTGCGCGAGGTCTGGCACTCGAGCCACTGGAGGCTGTTCGCGGTGCTGGGCGCGCAGCCGCTCGCGCAGGAACCGGCACGCGTGACCGCGGTCGGCGTGGACTGGCTGACGATGCGCGTTCCGCGGGCGGGCAGCTACACGGTGCGCGTGCGCTTCACCCCTTACTGGGCGCTCGCGCGCGGCAGCGGCTGCGTCGCACGCGCAGCCGGGGAATGGACGCAGATACGCGCTCGCGGCCCGGGCTACTACCACCTCGTGATCCGCTTCGGACTCGACCGTGTCTTCGACCGCGCAAGCAGGTGCACCTGACCATCCACTAGGCTTCCTCAGCGATGGTCGACCGCGCTCGTGTCCTTCAGGCGCGCGTCCTGCCCCGCGGCTGGCTCGACGCCCTGCGCCAGGTCTCGCTCTTCGTTGCCGCCTACCTCGCCTACGCGCTCGCGCGCGGCCTGGTCGCTGGCGACGCCGGCGAGGCGTTCGCGCATGCGCGTGATCTGATCTCGATCGAGCGCACGCTGCACGTGTTCGTCGAGCCATCCCTGCAGGCGTGGGCGATGGGAAGCCACTTCCTCGTCGGCACCGCGAGCTGGCTGTACGTGAACTCGCAGACGACGATCACCGTGGGCGCGCTTGTGTACATCTACGTGCGCCACAACGGCCGCTTCTACTTCGTGCGCAACATGTTCCTGATCGCGATGGCGATCGCGCTCGTCGGCTACACCGTCTTCCCCACCGCGCCGCCGCGCTTCCTGCCCGAGTGGGGCTTCGCGGACACCGTCTCGAGCTTCACCGGGATCCACATCAACCACGACAGCGGCTCGTTCACCGCGGCGACGAACCTGTACGCGGCGGTGCCCTCGATGCACGTGTGCTTCGCGCTGATGATCGGCTCCACGCTCGCGCGGCTTTCCAAGCACCGTGTAACTGCGGCCCTGTGGTTGCTGTATCCACTGCTGATGACGTTCGTGATCATCGTCACCGCCAACCACTTCATCATCGACGCCCTGCTGGGCGCGGTGACCACCGGCATCTCGGCGTGGGGCGCCACCTGGCTGGCGCGCGCGCGACCGCATGCCTGGCGCTTCTCGGGGATCGCACCCGCGCACGTGAGCGCGAGCGGTTAGGAAGCGCGCGCGAGCATGCCCTCCGCAGGACCGGCACCGACCCGCCGCCGCGGCACGCATGGCCGCGAGCGCACGCGCGTGCGCGCCCCGATCGGCTCGGGTGTCCGCCGCGAGCTCGTGCGCAACCGCCTGATCGAGTCGCGGCTGACGCCGAACGCGATCTCGCTGACCGGCTTCGCGTTGAACGTGCTGGCCGCGGCACTCGTATGGGAGCGGCTGTTCTTCCTCGGCGGCATCGCGTTCGTGGTCGGGTCGGTGATGGACACACTCGACGGGCGCTACTCGCGCATGTCGGGCAAGGGCACGCCGTTCGGCGCGTTCCTCGACTCGACGCTCGACCGCGTCGAGGAGGGCATCGTGCTGACCGCGGTGGCCGGCTACTTCGCGCTGCACGGCCAGCGGATCGCGGCCGCGGCGGTCGTGCTCGCGGTGCTCGCCTCGCTGATGGTGAGCTACACACGTGCCCGCGCCGAGGCGCTCGGCGTGGAATGCAAGGTCGGCATCGCGACCCGCCCCGTGCGCGTCGTGATCCTGGCGATCGGCCTGATCTTCGCCCGCGGCGCCTCGCTCGGCAACTTCGAGCTGCTCCAGCCCGCCGTATATGTGCTCGCCGGGCTGAGCTTGCTGACGGTCGCGCAGCGCATCTGGCACGTGCGCGGCGAGCTCTCCAAGTGAGCTCGCGCGCAGCCCACGCGCGTGCGTGCGGCTCGCGCACGTCGTGTGACCTTCACGAGACTGCGGAGTAGTTGCATGGCAGTGCCCTCGAGCAGACCACGATCAGGCGCGGCCGCGGCCGCCAAGAAAAAGACCTCGGCGCCGAGCAACGGCACCGGCGCGCACGCCAACGGCCACGCCGGCAACGGCGCCGCGCGCTATCAGCGCGACAAGGTGCGCGTCGCGATCATCGGCGTGGGCAACTGCGCCTCGGCCTTCGTGCAGGGCGTGCACTACTACCGCGACGCCGACCCCAATCAGCGCGTTCCCGGGCTGATGCACGTGGACCTCGGCGGCTATCACGTGCGCGACATCGAGTTCACGGCGGCCTTCGACATCGACGCCGCGAAGGTCGGCAAGGACCTCGGCAGCGCGATCTGGGCGGGACAGAACAACACGATCGCCTTCGCCAAGGTACCCAAGCGCCTCGGCGTGACGGTGCAGCGCGGCATGACCCATGACGGCCTTGGCAAGTACCTCAAGGAGAAGATCACCAAGGCTCCGGGTGAGACCGCGGACATCGTGCGCATCCTGCGCGAGACGCACACCGACGTCGTCGTCTCCTACCTGCCGGTCGGCTCCGAGCAGGCGACCAAGTGGTACGTCGAGCAGGTGCTCGAGGCGGGCTGTGGATTCGTCAACTGCATCCCCGTGTTCATCGCGCGCGAGGACTACTGGGACAAGCGCTTCAAAGCGGCGCGGCTGCCGATCGTCGGCGACGACATCAAGTCGCAGGTCGGCGCGACGATCGTGCACCGCGCGCTCGCGCGCCTGTTCGCCGACCGCGGCGTGGAGATCGAGCGCACCTCGCAGCTGAACGTCGGCGGCAACATGGACTTCTACAACATGCTCGAGCGCGAGCGCCTGGAGTCCAAGAAGATCTCGAAGACCAACGCGGTCACCTCGATCATGGATCACGAGCTGCCGGCGGGCGACATCCACGTCGGCCCGTCCGACTACGTGCCGTGGCTCACCGACCGCAAGTGGGCCCACATCCGCGTCGAGGGCCAGGCCTTCGGCGACGTCCCGCTGAACCTCGAGCTGAAGCTCGAGGTGTGGGACTCGCCCAACTCGGCGGGCATCGTGATCGACGCCGTGCGCTGCTGCAAGCTGGCGCTCAACCACGGCATCGGCGGTCAGCTCGACGGGCCCTCCTCCTACCTCATGAAGTCCCCTCACAACCAGCGGCCCGACGACCTCGCCCGCAGGGACACCGAGCAGTTCATCGCGACCTACACGGGCCGCCCGGGCAGCAGCCCGCGGCCCGGCCGCAGTCGCGCGCGCACGAAGACCGCCACCGCTCGCTAGGCGCGCGATAATCACCGGCGAGCCGATGCCCGCCACCTTCTCGATCGCCCACGTGACGCCGTACCCGTGGGAGGCGGAGAACGAGGTCAACCGCCACGTCGAGCGCGTGGCGGCGCAGCTGTCCGCGCGCGGGCACCGCGTGCTCGTGCTCGCGCCCTCGCGCTCGCAGGAGCGCGTGCGCGACTCGCGCAGGGCACTGCGCGCGAGCCGCGGCGGGCGCGACGCGCTGCTGCATGGCAGCGACTCGGGCACGCCGCGGATGATCGCGGTGGGCGAGGTGCTCGACGTCGCCGGCGGCGCGCGCCGGCGAACGGCGGCGTTGCCGATAGACGTCGCGCGCACGATCGAGGAAGTGCTCGGCAGCGTCGAGCTCGACTTCGTGCACGTGCACGAGCCGTTCGCGCCGTCCACCTCGAACGCGGCGCTGCGCCACTCGCGCGCGCTCAACGTCGGCTCCTTCCATTCCTCCAGCGAGCACCTGCTGACGACGCTCGTCGCGCGCCGCTTCGTGGAGGGCTTCTTCGGGCGACTCGACGCGCGCACGGCCAGCCTGCCGGCCACCGCCGAGCTGATGGCACGCCAGTTCCCCGCCGAGTATGAGCTCGTGCGCGACGACGGGCACGCTGCCGACGCGCTCGAGCAGATCTACGCGCGCCTGGCTGCGCGCCGCCACTCCGGCGGCGATGAGGCGCTCGCGCGAGCGCTCGAGGAGAGGCCGCTGATCGAGGTCGACCTGCACATGCACACAGACCACTCCTACGACTGCGCGACACCGGTGGAGGTGCTGCTCGCCAGCGCGCGCGAGCAGGGCCTCGGCGCGATCGCGGTCACCGACCACAACGAGATCTCCGGAGCGCTCGAGGCGCACGCGCAGGGGGCGCGCGCGGGCGTGCGCGTGATCGTCGGCGAGGAGATCAAGACCGCCGGGCAGGGCGAGGTGATCGGGCTGTTCCTGAGCGAGCGGATCCCACCGGGATTGAGCCTCGCGGAGACGATCGCCGCGATCCGCCGCCAGGGCGGCGTCGTCTACGTGCCGCACCCGTTCGACCGCATGCACTCCGTGCCCGACTACGAGCACCTGCTCCCGGTGCTCGACGAAGTCGATGCGATCGAGGTCTTCAACTCGCGCGTGGCGATCGCCTCCTTCAACGACGAGGCGACGCGCTTCGCCGCCAAGTATCGGCTCGCGGCGGGCGCCGGCTCCGACGCGCACGTGCCCCAGGGTCTCGGCTCGGCGCGGGTGCGCATGCGCGACTTCGACGGCCCCCGCGAGTTCCTGCAGTCGCTGCGCGGCGGCGAGGTGCTCACACGCCCCTCCTCGCTGCTGTACGTGCAGGCGCTGAAGTTCCTGCAGACGCGCGCGACGCCGCCCTCGGCCAGGCGCGCGAGCAGGGCGCGGCGGCTCAGACGCCTCGGGCGCGCACACCAGCGGCCGTGAGCGGAAGCGCCCGACGCAGGCCGGAGACACCGCAAGCGGCGGTGCACCGTCAAGGACAAGTCGGCGCCCCGTCAAATCCCACGGCGTCGATGCCCGTGACCGATGACGAGATCCGCGAGAAGTACCTCGAGCGCGCAATCCGCGAGCTGAACACGTTCACGCGCGATCTGCAGGCGTGCCGGCAGTGCCCGCGCGGCAACCTCATGCCGGTGCTCGGCTCCGGTCATCCGCAGGCCGACATCATGCTGCTCAAGCACTCCGCGCAGCCCTCGGAGATCGAGGAGGGCGTCGCGTTCTACGGTCGTTCGGGCAGCGCGATCATGAAGTCGCTGGCGCGTCTTTCGATCGACCCGCTCGCGGTCTACGGCACGCTGTGCGTGAAGTGCCCGCTGTCGGACGCGACGATGGCCGACTTCGCGTGCGTGTCGCGGCTGATCGAGGAGGTGGCGATCGTCGCGCCGAAGATCATCGTGGTGATGGGCGAGGAGGCGCTGGCGACGCTTGGGGACCTCGACATCCCGCTCGCCGCAGCGCTCGAACCGCGGCTTGGCCAGATCCAGCAGCTGACGCCCTCGATCGAGGTGCTGTACGTGCCGAGCATCGACGACTCGCTCGACGAGCAGGACGCAAAGCGCGAGTTCTGGGAGGCCTTCCGGGTGCTCGGCGAGTGGTACGCGGCGCAGCCGCCGTACTAGGCCTCGAGCACGATCTTGCCGACCTTGCCGCCGGCGGCGAAGCGATCGTAGGCCTCGGCGCCGCGCTCGAGCGGGAAGCTCGCGGCCACCAAGACGCGCAGCGCCCCAGCCTCGAATAACGGCAGCACCTCCCGCTCGATCAAGCGCGAGGCGAGCGCCTTCTCCTCGAGCGAGCGCCCGCGCAGAGTCGAGCCGAGGATGCGCGCGCGCTTTCCCATCAGCGCGAGCAGGTTCAGCTCACCCATGACGCCGGCGCCCACGCCGATCACGCTGATGCGACCGCCCGTGCCGAGCGCATTGAGGTTCTCACCCAGGTTGGGCGCGCCGACGAGCTCGAGGATGACGTCGAACGGGCCGTGCTCTGAGAAGCCCTCCGGGGCGATCACACGCGCGCCGAGCTTGGCCACCTCCGGGCGTTGCGCCTCGCCGCGGACGGTCGCGGTCACGCTCGCACCGGTCGCGCGTCCCAGCTGGATCGCTGCTGTCCCCACCCCGCCCGCGCCGCCGTGGACGAGCAGGCGCTCGCCGGGGCGCAGCTGCGCCTGCGTGAAGAGCGCGTCGTGGGCGGTGAGGAACACCTCCGGCAGCCCGCCGGCCGCCAGCCAGTCGAGCCCCGGCGGCACCGCCATCAGCTGGCGCTCGTGCACGACCGCGAGCTCGGCCTGCGCGCCACCGCCGACTATTCCCATCACGCGCTCGCCGAGCTGGAAGCGCCGCGCGCGCTCGCCGAGCGCGGCGACCTCGCCGGCGAGCTCCATCCCCGGGATGTCCTGCGGCGAGTCCGGGGGCGCCGGGTAGAGGCCGCGTCGCTGCATCATGTCGGCGCCGTTCAGCCCGGCTGCGCGCACGCGCACGAGCACCTCGCCGGCACCGGGCACCGGGTCTGGGCGCTCCTCGACGAGGAGCTCCTGATCACGGATGACGAGCGCCCGCACGGCGGGGAGCCTAGCCTTCGCCCATCAAGAACGAAGCGCGCCGGCGCCGGTCCCGCCGCGATGTTCGGGCTCGGTGAGCGCCGCGATGTCCGCGAGGTCGATCGGCCGACCGGCGGCGCGCTTCATGCTGATGAGATCATCACGCCCGGCGATCGGGATCTCGCGCCCGCCCAGCGAGATCACGAGCGCCCGCCGACGGAGCGCCGGGAATGGCGCCGCGCCCGGAGCGTCGTGAAGGACATCGACATCGCCGTGGCGCGTCGAGAACTGCCACAGGGTTGCACGGGGCAGCATCCGAGCATCGATTGCCAGATGCTCGCTGCCCGCGTCGAGCACGAAAGCCTCGATCTCCCTCAGCGCGGCCGCGAGGCGCGTGAGGTTCTCGCGCGTCGGCGCGGGAACGAGATCCACGACGTTCGTCATGCGGACGTGGCCGTGGGCCTGCACCGCGATGCCCCCCACCACGACATAGTCGACGGAGTGCGCGTCCAGCGCTGCGAAGATCTGCTTCGCGTCTAACGGCTCGCGCTCAGGCACTGTCGCGTGCCGCCCTCCCGGCGGCCGCGATGCGCCCGGCCAGCTTGTTCCAGGAGAGAGCGAGAGCGAGCCGTTCCTCGGGGGACCTCGCGAGGCTGCTCGCCATGTGCGCCGGATCCCACTCCGTGGCCAGCCGCTGGGAGCCGGCGATCGGCTCCTCGCCCATCGCCACCATGAGGCCGCGCAACGTTGAGAACGTCGGCGAAACGACGCCCCTCTCGATCCTGCTGACCGCCGCCTGCGTCGTGCCCGCGCGGATCGCGAGCTGGCGCTGCGTCAGGCCCAACCGCTCGCGGGTGGACCGCACGAGGCCTTCGGGGTTCATATCAAATATGATATCGAGCCCGCCGAGCGTCTAACGGCGTCCGGGGCGCCGTCGGCGGCGAGCAGGCCCATGAGGTCGCGAGCGACGCGGCGGGTCGCACTGCGCGCCACCGCGTCCTCGCCCCCCGCCCGCGCGGGCGGGGATGGCTCGAGCGCCCGCAGGCGTGCGATCTCGTGCTGCACGTCGGCGTCGCTCCACGGCCGCGGGGCGTCACGCAGGTCGCCCAGCACCGCGCGCAGCCCGCTGAGCGAGTCCGCGAGCTCGGCGATCGCGGCGTCGCCACCGTCAGCATCCGCGGAGGTCTCGAGTGCGGTGCGCAGGAGGCTGACACAGCTGCCGCCGAGCAGGTAGAGGTACTCGGTACGTGCGACTTCGCGGTCGACGAGCGCGCGCAGGCGCAGCCTGCGCGGCGCCACGCGCACCGATGCGCGTGCGGTCATGCGAGCTTGGGTGAGCGCGGCCAAGGCCGAGTGCACCCTGCTGCTCGCCGACAGCTCGATCCTGGCAGCGTCGCCACCGGCTGGCTCCAGCCGCAGAACCTCGCGCAGGCAGCCGAGCACGCGGCGCTCGGCCGACCACAGGAGCTTCATGGGGTCCACCGGGAACAGCCCGACGCCGATGATGAGCGCGACGCCGCCGCCGACGAGCGCATCCACGGCGCGCTCCGCCCCCGTCCCCGCTTTGTGCAGCGCGATCACGAGGATCGCGGAGGCGGCCGCCTGGTTGACGAACATCATGCCTTCGGCGAAGACCCCCACGCCGAGGGCCAGGGCGACCAGCACCGTCACCAGCACGACGAGGGCGATCGCGATCGTGCTGTTGCCGAGCAGCGGGTGAAGCAGCTCGCTCACGCCGATCCCGAGCAGCACGCCCGCGATCATCTGGACACTGCGCCGCGAGCGCTGGACGTGGCTTGCGCTCAGCGACACCGCCGCGGCGATCGGCGCGAAGAAGGGCTGGGCGTGGCCGAGCACGTCGTGCGCGAGGTACCAGGCGAGCGCCGCCGCGAACGATGTCTGCAGCAGCGGTCCGGCCCGCGCGCGCACGCGCTGCTCGGCAGCCCGCAAGCTGGTTCGCCACCTCACCGCCGGCGAGATTACCCGCGCGAACGCGTCAGCGTTCGAGCACCGCGACGCACTCGATGTGATGCGTCTGCGGAAACATGTCCACGGGGCGCACGCGGCGCAGGCTCCAGCCCGCCTGCTGCAGTTCGGCCGCGTTTGGCGCGAGCGTGGTGGGGTTGCAGGAGACGTACACGATTCGCCGCGGCGAGGCCTCGACGATGCGCTGCACGACTTTCTTCGACAGCCCCGCCCGCGGCGGGTCGACGACGATCACATCAGGGCGCCCGGTGCGTGCGAGCAACTCGGGGAGTGCGGTGCGCGTGTCGCCGGCGAAGAAGTGCGCGTTCGTGACCGCGTTTCGGGTGGCGCCGGCGATCGCGTCCGCGACGGCCGGCTCGATCAGCTCTATCCCCCACAGCTCGCCCGCGTGCGAGGCGAGCGTCAGCGCGATCGTGCCGATCCCGCTGTAGAGGTCATAGACGCGCTCCCAGCCGTCGAGCGCGGCGTACTCCGCGGCGGTGGCGTAGAGCAGCTCGGCCATCTCGGTGTTGGTCTGGAAGAAGGCCTCGGCGGAGATGCGCAGGTCGAGCGCGCCGAGCCGCTCCGGCAGCTCACCCTCGCCCCACACGAGCTCGGTGTCTCCCCCGGCGGTCGTCTCGGCGACGCTGCGCGAGCGCGTCCAGAGGACCCCTGAGAGGCTCTCGCCGAGCCCCGCGGCGAGATGGCTGGCGAGCGCGCCGGCGTCGAGCTCGCCCTCGGTGGTGACGACGCGCAGCTGCAGGCGCCCGCTGCGCCTGCCCTCGCGCACGACCAGGTTGCGTAGGCGCGCGCGACCGTCTGCGGAGCGCGCCGGACCGTCCTGGCGGGCTGCTCCGCGACGGCCATCACCACGCTCCCACGCCTCGAGGCCCTGCTCGCGACACCATGCGAGTGCGAGCTCGCGAGCGTGGTTGCCGGCGGAGGAGGCGAGCAGGCAGTCCTCGATGCCGACGACGCGGTTGGCGCCTGCGGAGGCGTGAAAGCCGCACACGAGCGTGCCGTTCGCGTCGGCGCCGAAGGAGTACTCGAGCTTGTTGCGGTAGCGCCACTGTTCGAGTGCGGGCACGATGTCCTCGAGCACGTAGCCCTCGAGCTGCCCGAGCCGCGTGAGCGCCTCCTCGACCTGCTGGCGCTTGACCTGCAGCTGCAGCTCGTACGGCAGCACCTGCCACGGAACGCCCGGGTGATCCGCGCGCGGCGCGATCCGCTGCTCGCTCGGGCGCAGCACCTCGAGCGTGCGCGCGTGGGCGTAGCTGCGCTTGCGCTTGTGGACGACCGCACGCACGCGGTCACCGGGGACCGCGCCCGCGACGAACACGACGTAGCCGCCCTCGCCGAGCCGCGCCACCCCCTCTCCGCCGAAGGCGAGCGAGTCGACCTCGAGCTCGAGCTCCTCGCCGCGCTGCGGGCGCGCCAGCGCCTGTGCCGCCGGGTCGGGCTCCACCGGCTCCACGTGTGCCTCCACGGTCATCCGGTCGCCGCGTGCACGGCGCTCGCTGGCGGCGGCTCGAGCAGCCACTCGAGCAGCGCCTTCTGTGCGTGGCGGCGGTTCTCGGCCTGATCCCAGATGCGTTGGCGCTCGCCGTAGAGGACCTCGGCGGAGATCTCCTCGCCGGCGTGCGCGGGCAGATCGTGCATCGCGAACGCGCCCGGGGCCGCGGCGTCGAGCAGGGCGCGGTCGACGCGATATGCGCCAAGCGCGACGCGCCGCTGTGCGGCCGTGCTCTCATCGCCCATGCTCACCCACACATCGGTATAGACGGCACGCGCGCCTTCAACCGCCTCGTAGGGGTCGCTGTGACGGCTCCAGCCGCCGCGCGCGTGGGCGGGCAGCTCCAGGTCCTCCTCGAGCTCATAGCCCTCGGGGCTCGCGACCGCGACGTGCATGCCCGCGAGCGAGCCGAGCACCACCAGCGAGCGAGCGATGTTGTTGCCGTCGCCGACGTAGGCGATGCGGACGCCCGCGAGCTCGCCGCAGGCCTCGCGCAGGGTCAGCAGGTCGGCGAGCGCCTGGCACGGATGATGGCGCGGGCTGAGCATGTTGAAGACCGGCACGGAGCTGTTTCGCGCGAGCTCCTCGAGCTTGCTGTCCTCGCCGGTGCGCAGCCCGACGGCAGCCACGTGGCGCGACAGCACGAGCGCGGTGTCGCGCAGCGCCTCGCCGCGCGAGAGCTGCATCTCGTCGGCGCGCATCACGAGCGCGTGGCCGCCGAGCTCGTGCACGCCGACCTCGAAGGAGATGCGCGTGCGCGTTGAGGGACGCTCGAAGATCAACGCGACGCTGCGCGAGGCGAGCGCCTGCGAGGACAGCGGCGCGGCCTTCAGCTCGAGCGCACGCTCGAGCAACGCTTGCAGCTCGTCCGCTGCGAGCTCGCGGCCGCTGAGCAGGTGTCGTGGCATCGGAAGCGGTGAGTGTAGGAGGTGCCAACCCGGGCGCCCGGTCCCCCGCCCGGCCCACCGGTGCACTGCGCGGCTGCGGTGTGCGAATGTCAGTACATGAGCAGCCCGGCAGCGGCGAGACCCGTGAGACGCGCCCTCATCGCGGCGCTGGTGCTGTGCGCGCTCGCGATCCTGGCGGCCTGCGGCTCCTCGAGCCCCGCGCGCAAGACGAGCACGACGAGCAGCTCGAGCGCCCCGAAGAGCGGTGGCATCCAGGTAAACACCACGCCCAAGTACCTGACGCCCTCACCGAGCGAACCGGTGCGCAGCGGCATCGTGCACGTCGCCTACCGCGACATCACGATCCAACCATCGCTGCTGCGGGTGAAGGTGGGGACGACTATCAAGTGGACCAACTTCGACCCGGTCACCCACAACGTCACGAGCGAGGGCGGCCCGCAGCGCTTCGCCTCCGCAGACTTCGGCCAGGGCGGCACCTACGAGGTGAAGCTGACGAAGCCGGGCCTCATCCACTACCAGTGCACGATCCACCCCGCGAGCATGAACGCCACGATCGAAGTCGTGCGTTAGAGCTCGGGCAGGCCCTCGTTGGTGGTCGAGGCGGTGGCATACAGCCGCCGCGGGATGCGCCCGGCGCGGCGCGCGAGCCGGCCGCCCTCGACGGCATGGCGCATCGCGCGCGCCATCAGCACAGGGTCCTGAGCGCGTGCGATCGCGGAGGCGGCCATGACGGCGTCGCAGCCGAGCTCCATCGCGAGCGCGGCGTCGGAGGCGGTGCCGATGCCGGCGTCGAGCACGACGGGCACGGCCACGGCCTCGCGGATGAGCGCGATGTTGTAGGGGTTGCGGATCCCCATGCCGCTGCCGATCGGCGCGCCGAGCGGCATCACCGCAGCGCAGCCGAGGTCGGCCAGGCGGCGTGCGAGCACGGGGTCGTCGGTGGTGTAGGGGAGCACGACGAAGCCCTCGTCGAGGAGCTGCTCGGCGGCACGCAGCAGCTCCGGCGCGTCGGGCAGCAGGGTGTCCTCGTCGCCGATCACCTCGAGCTTGATCCAGTCGGTCTCGAAGGCCTCCCGCGCGAGGCGCGCGGTCATGACGGCGTCGCGCGCGGTGTGGCAGCCGGCCGTGTTCGGCAGCACCTCGACGCCCGTGCGCGCGAGCACGTCGAGCAGCGAGCCGTGCTGCGTGGAGGCGCCGCCGCTACCGAGGCGCCGCAACGCGACCGTCACGAGCTCGCAGCCACTCGTGGCGATCGCCTCTGCGAGCAGCTCGAGCGAGGGAAAGCCGCCGGTGCCGAGCAGAAGGCGCGAGCGCATCGACCTGCCGGCGATCGTGAGCTGGTCCTCGCGCGCGGACTCGGCCGCGAGCGGCTCGTGAGCGGCGAGCTGGTGGCTCACGGCCGTGCTCATCCTCCCTGCATCGCTGTGAGCACCTCCACGCGTGCGTCCTCGGGCAGCGCGAAGGTGCTCCAGGCCGCGCGGGGGACGACCTCGCCGTCGACGGCGACGGCCACGCCGCGCGCCTGCTCGCGCACGCCGAGCTGAGTCAGCAGCTCGGCGATGCTCTCACCGGGGCCGACCGCGGAGTGCTCGCCGTTGAGCGTGATCACGCGAGCGTCTCCGCGAGTGCGAAGCGGTTCGGGTCACAGGTGGCGAGCATCGCCTGCGCGTCGGGGATCGCGCGCGCGGGGTCGAGCACGCCGAGGATCAGATCGGCCGTCAGCGGTGCGAGCAGGATGCCGTGGCGGTAGTGCCCGCTCGCCCAGATCAGGCCTTCGAGCGCGCCGGGTCCCATGACGGGGGCATTGTCGGGCGTGCCGGGGCGCAGGCCGACGGAGAGCTCCTGCAGCTCGAGCTCGCTGACGCCCGGGACCAGCTCGTGCGCGTCGCGCAGAAGCTCGTAGACGCCCTGTACGGTCGGCTGGAACTCGAAGCCGCGCTCCTCGACCGTCGCGCCGAGCACGTAGCGACCGTCTCCGCGCGGGAGCAGGTAGCCACCCTCGAAGCGCACGACGCGCGTCAGCAGCCCCGCGCCCGCGGGCTCGCGCAGGCGCATGATCTGACCCTTGATCGGGCGTATCGGGACACGAGCACGGGCGGGCAGGCCCTCGAGCGCCTCCGTCCAGGCTCCGGCCGCGAGCACGACGCGCTCGGCCACGACGAGCTCGCCGCTGTGCAGGCGCAGGCCGCTGACGCGCTCGCCGGCTGCGTCGAGCTCGATTCGCGCCACGGGCGTCTGTTCGTGCAGCACGACGCCCGCGCGATCGCAGACGCCGCGCAGCGCCGTCAGCACCGGGCGCGGGTCCAGGGCGTGATCCTCCGGCGCTTCCAGCGCGAGTCTCAGCGTGGGCGCGAGCGAGGGCTCGCGTTCGCGCGCCTCGCTCGGGAGCAGCCGCTCCACGGGGAGCCCGAGCGAGCGACGGAACTCGTACTGGCGCTCGAGCTCGCGCGCCTCGTCCTCGGTGCGGGCCACCAGCAGCGTGCCGGTGCGTCGCACGGACAGCTGCACGCCGCTCGCCTCCTGCAGCTCCTGCGCGAAGCCCGGCCACATCTCGCCGGCGCGCAGACCCAGCTCGAGCACCTTGCGCCCGGTCTCGCCGAACTCCACCTCGGAGACGGGCGCGAGCATGCCGGCGGCGACGTAGGAGGCCCCGCGTGCCAGCTCGTCGCGCTCGAACAGCGACACCCGCATGCCGCTTGCACGGGCGCGCCACGCGACGGCGAGGCCGATTATCCCGCCGCCGACGATCGCCAGGTCGGTGTGCTCGTCCGCAGACACCCTCGTGATGCTAGTGCGGGCGAGGAAGCTCAGCAGCTCCCGCAGGCTGCGAAACTGGCGAGCGAGCATGGTTGACGAGATCGGTGAGCAACGGCGCGAGCGCCTGCGGGCCGCGCGGCTGTACCTGGTGTGCGGGACGGCGCCGGGCGACAGCGAGCTTCCCGACCTGTTGCGCGCGGCTGTGGCGGGCGGCGTGGAGGTGCTGCAGCTGCGCGAGAAGCAGCTCGGCGACGAGGAGCTCGTGTCGGTCGCCTCGGCGGCGCACGCGCTGTGCGAGCGCCTGGGCGCGCTGCTGATCGTCAACGACCGCCCAAGCGTCGCGCTCGAGGCGGGTGCGGACGGCGTGCATGTGGGCCAGGACGACCTTCCGGTGGCGCAGGTTCGTGAGCTCGTGGGGGCGGACATGCTGGTCGGCCTCTCCACGCACGCGCCGGCGGAGATCGACGCGGTGGACCCGGCGCTGGTGGACTACATCGGCGTGGGGCCGGTCCACGAGACGCCGACGAAGCCCGGCAGGCCGGCGGTCGGGCTCGAGCTCGTGCGCTACGCCGCCGAGCACTCGCCGGTGCCGTTCTTCGCGATCGGCGGCCTGAGCGAGCGGAACATCGGGGAGGTGCTCGAGGCCGGAGCGGAGCGTGTGTGCGTGCTGCGCGCGATCAGCGACGCGCCCGATCCCGAGGCGGCCGCGAGGGCGCTGCGCGAGCGCCTGAACGGCGTCGCATGAGCGACGGGCTGTCGCGCACCGAGCAGGCGCGCGCCGCGCTCGAGCCGCTGGCGCCCGGCGAGCGACCGCGCCCGCTGCTCATCGCGAGCGCGCTCTGCCTGCTGCTGGCGGTCGCGGTGATCGTGAGCTCTGTCAGCGTGCACGACCTCTCACGCCACGGCGGCTCGCTGCCCGGCGCGGTGCTGCTGGCGGCGGTGTTCGCGTCGCTGGCGCTGGGGATGGTGCGCGCGCGCTACTGGGCGGTGCTCGGCTTCGAGGCGCTGCTGGCGGCTCAGATCCTGTTCAGCTCGCTCGCGCTGATCGTCGCCTCCACGCTCCCGGCTGCTGGCGAGTGCCTGCTCGGGATCGGCCTCGGCGGCTGGCTGTTCTGGAAGCTCGTGCGCGTGATGGGGCGCATCCAGGCGGGCGAGCGCGCCCGCGCAGGCGAGCTGCAATGAGCTCCCGACGAGCGCCACGGCCGCGAACGCGATGAAGGCGGTCGCCTGCACGCGCGCGGAGCTGAGGGTCGTGGACCTCCCCACGCCGCGGCCCGCGAAGGGCCAGGTCCTCATCGACGTGCTGCGGTGCGGCATCTGCGGCTCGGATCTGCACGCCCGCCACCACTGCGACGAGCTCGCGGGCATGCTTGCGGAGACTGGCTACGAGGGGTTCATGCGATCCGATCAGCAGGTCGTGTTCGGGCACGAGTTCTGCGGGAGGGTCGCCGAATACGGGCCCAGGTGCCGCGCCAAGACGCCGACGGGAGCGCCGGTCGTGGCGCTGCCGCTGCTTCGGCGCGCAGGCGAGGTGCACCCCACGGGACTGTCTGTCGCGGCGCCCGGCGCCTACGCGGAGCAGCTCGTCGTCGAGGAGTCGCTGATGCTGCCCGTGCCCAACGGCCTCGCGCCCGAGCTCGGCGCGCTCACGGAGCCGATGGCGATCGGCTGGCACGCGGTGCGCCGGGGCGAGGTGAAGAAGGGAGGAGTGGCGATCGTGATCGGCTGCGGGCCGATCGGCCTCGCCGTGATCTGCGCGCTGAAGGCGCGCGGCGTGAGGACGGTGATCGCCAGCGACTACTCGGACGGGCGCAGGGCACTCGCCGCGGCATGCGGCGCCGATCTCGTCTTCGACCCGTCGGAGGGCTCGCCGTATGCGGGCTCAAGGGACCGCGGGCACCTCGAGGCCGCGCCCGACGCGCTCGAGCTCGCGCTCGGGACGATGGAGAAACTGAGGCGCGCGCCGGTGCCCTGGCAGCACCTGTGGCGCGCGGCCGAGACGCTCGGAGTGAAGCCGAAGAGCCCCGTGATCTTCGAGTGCGTGGGCGTCCCCGGCGTCATCGACGAGATCATCACGAGCGCCCCCTTCTTCGCGCGCGTCGTGGTGGTAGGCGTGTGTATGGGCGCCGACAGGATCCGCCCGGCGATGGCGATCAACAAGGAGATCGAACTGCGCTTCGTCCTGGGCTACACGCCGCTCGAGTTCCGCGACACGCTGCACATGCTCGCCGACGGCAAGCTCGACGCGGCACCGCTGCTCACGGGTGTCGTCGGCCTGCCCGGCGTCGAGGCCGCCTTCGACGCGCTCGGCGATCCCGAGGCGCACGCGAAGATATTGATCGACCCGAAGAGCACGGCCGCGCACCCCGTCGGCGGGGCCTGAGCCGCACGCGCGGCACGCTGCGCGCGCGAAGAGAGCGCCGCTGGCGCTTCGATAGGCTCGAGGGCGCAGATGGCCGAGAGCTCCTACGACTGCATCGTGATCGGCTCCGGGCCAGGCGGCTACGTGGCGGCGATCCGCGCGGCGCAGCTGGGCATGAACACGGCCGTGGCGGAGCGCGACAAGATCGGCGGACGCTGCCTGAACTACGCGTGCATCCCCGCGAAGGCGGTTCTGCGCTCGGCGGACCTCCTGAGCGAGATGCGCGAGGGCGCGGAGTTCGGCATCAAGGCATCGGGGATCGAGGTGGACTACGCGGCGGTGCAGGAGCGCCGCGCGAAGGTGGTCTCGACGCTGACCTCGGGCGTGAGCGGGCTGTTCAAGAAAGACAAGATCGACGTGCTCGAGGGCCACGCCGCGCTGACGGCGGAGGGCGAGGTGCGCGTGGGCGAGCAGAGCTACGGCGCGGGCGGCGTGATCCTCGCGACCGGCTCGGTGCCGCGCTCGATCCCGGGCGTGGAGTTCGGCGGGCGCATCATCGGCACCGAGGAGGCGTGGGCGCTGGCGGAGGTGCCAGCGCGCCTGGCGGTCGTGGGCGCGGGCGCATCGGGCGCAGAGATCGCCTCGGCGTTCGCGCGCCTGGGCAGCGAGGTGCTGCTGCTGGAGATGCTCGAGCGCGGCCTGCCGACCGAGGACGCGGACATCTCGCGCCTGGTGGAGCGCGGCCTGAAGCGCCAGGGAATCGACATCCACACGGGCACAGCGGTGACCGCGGTGAGCAGCTCCGAGCTCGCCGTGGGCTTCACCTACGGCGAGAAGCAGGGCGAGGCCGACTACCTGGTGATCGCGACGGGCCGCGGCGCGGACGTCGAGGGTCTCGGGCTGGTGGAGGCGGGCGTCGAGCTCGGCGAGCGCGGCCTGGTTGAGGTGGACGGCGCACAGCGCACCTCGCGCCAGGGCGTGTGGGCGATCGGCGACCTCGTGCATGGCCCCGCGCTCGCGCACAAGGCCTCCGACGAGGGCATCATCGCGGCGGAGAACATGGCGGGCCGCCCGACGCACCCGATCGCCTACGTGGACATCCCGCGCGCGACCTTCTGCACGCCGAACGTGGGCTCCTTCGGGCTGACCGAGGAGCAGGCGCGCGAGCAGGGCTACGACGTGGTGGTGGGCAAGGTGCCCTACGGCGCGGTCGGCGGCGGGACCGTCTACGGCGACCGCACGGGCCTCGTGAAGGTGGTCGGCGAGCGCACCTACGGCGAGCTCCTGGGCGGGCACATCGTGGGCACGCGCGCGACGGAGATGATCCAGGAGCTCGTGAACATCCGCATGCTCGAGGGCGGCTTCCCGGAGCTCGCGCGCATCATCCACGGCCACCCGACATTGTCGGAGGCGGTGATGGAAGCGGGCCGCGCTGCCGACGGCTGGCTGATCCACGGCTAGGGCGCGGCAGGAGGCGCACCCCTGCAAGCGGCGGCGTCGTTCTACTTCGACCTTGCGAGCCCCCACGCCTACCTGGTGGCCGAGCGGATCCTGCACGAGCTGCCGCTGGCGGCGGCGTGGCAGCCGGTGCTCGCGCGCGAGCTCGCAAGCGGGGAGCGCGACGCTCACGCGGCCCGCGGCCTCGCGACACCCGCGGCGGCACCCTCACCGACAGACGAAGAGCTGCGCAGGGAGATCGAGGAGCGCGCACGCGAGCTCGGGCTGCAGCAGGTGCGCTGGCCCGAGCCCTTCCCGTTCGACAGCGAGCTCGCGATGCGCGTGGCGGGCTATGCGCAACAGATAGGGCGCGCGGTGCCGTTCGCGCAGGCGGCCTTCCGTCAGGCCTACGCGGGCGGGCGCTCGCTGCAGGAGCAGGACAACGTGCTGATCGCGGCGGCGGCGTGCGAGATGCACCCGCGCTCGGTGCTCGCGGCGGCGCGCAGCCGGTCCGCGGCCGAGCACCTCGCGCGCACGACGAGCGAGGCGGCGCGGGCGGGCGTGCGCGAGGTGCCGGCGATCGTGCTGCCCGCGCGCGATGGGGATGAGGAGCCGCACGTGCTGCAGGGAGCAGACGCGCTCACGCGCGCGCTGTCGTTGATCGCCAGCGCCAGCGGGCCGGGCACACCGTCGCGGATGGCGCCGTCGGCGTGAGGGCGCGCGAGAGCTACCGGCTGATCGTGCGCCGCGGCGGCATCACGCCGGCGCTGCTGGCGGACACGCAGCGCGTGGACCACGTGGAGGTGGTGGAGGTGGACAGCGGCGAGGCGGTGCTGTTCTGGGACCTCGCGCCGCAGGCGGCCTCGAAGCTCGCGCGCAGCCTGCGCGAAGACCTCGGCCGCCTCGACGGGGCGGAGTTCATCTCGCGTTGGGGTAGCGTTGACTAGGTGACAGAGGACAGGCAGCTGCCGGCCGCGGAGGTCGCACGCGAGTGGCTTTCGACGATGACGCTGATCCGCCGCTTCGAGGAGCGCGCGGGCGAGATGTACGCGCGCGCGAAGATCGGCGGCTTCCTGCACCTGTCGATCGGCGAGGAGGCGACGATCGTGGGCAGCGCGCGCGCCCTGCGCGACCAGGACTACCTGGTCTCGACCTACCGCTCGCACGGGCACGCGCTCGTGCGCGGCACGCCGCCGAAGAACGTGATGGCTGAGCTGTTCGGGCGCGTGGACGGCTGCTCGCGCGGGCGCGGCGGCTCGATGCACATGTTCGACCTGCGGCGGCGCTTCATGGGCGGCTACGGCATCGTCGGCGGCAACCTGCCGATCGCGGCGGGGATCGCGCTGGCGAGCGACTACAAGGGCCTGGATGAGGTGACGCTGTGCCAGTTCGGTGACGGCGCGTCCAACCAGGGCACCTTCGGCGAGACGCTGAACCTCGCGGCGCTGTGGCGGCTGCCGGTGGTGTTCATGGTGACGAACAACCAGTTCGGAATGGGCACGGCGCTGCGCAGGCACTCGGCGGTGACGGACCTGCAGCGCAAGGGCGAGAGCCTCGGCGTGCCGGGTATGCGCTGCGACGGCATGGACGTGCTGGACACCTACGCGGTCGTGTGCGAGGCGGTATCGCGCGTGCGCGAGGAGCGCAGGCCACTGCTGGTGGAGGCGGTGACCTACCGCTTCCGCGGGCACTCGATGGCCGACCCGGAGGAGTACCGCACGAAGGAGGAGGTGGCGCGCTGGCGCGAGCGCGACCCGCTGACGGCGTTCGCGGCGCGCCTGATCGCGGAGGGCGTGCTCGATGAGTCCGAGCGCGAGCAGATCGACAAGCAGGCGATGGCGCGCGTGGACGCAGCGGTGGAGTTCGCGGAGGCCTCGCCGTTCCCCGCGCCGGAGTCGCTGTATGACGACGTGTACGTGCTCGACGGCGAGGCGCGCGGGCGCTACGCGACGCACCCCGGCGAGGGTCGCGCGCGGGGCTGGGAGCCGGCGGCTGTGGCGGGCGCGCCCTCGAACGGCGGCGCAGGCGCGGCGGAGCATTCGGTGAACGACGAGATCTCACAGCAGCTGACGGACGCGCTGGCGGTGGGCGAGGACGCGGGCGAGCCCGACGGGGGGAGGGCCGCGTAGTGGCGCAGATGCGCTACCGCGAGGCGCTCGGGCAGGCGCTGCGCGAGGAGATGCGCCGCGACGAGCGCGTGGTGCTGATGGGCGAGGACATCGGGGTCTTCGGCGGCGCGTTCAAGGTGACCGACGGGCTGCTCGAGGAGTTCGGCGAGCGGCGCGTGCGCGACACGCCGATCTCGGAGAACACGATCGTGGGGGTCGGCGTGGGAGCCTCGATGACGGGCCTGCGCCCGGTGGTGGAGCTGATGACGATCAACTTCGCGCTGCTGGCGTTCGACCAGATCGTGAACAGCGCAGCGCACATCCACTACATGTTCGGCGGCCAGGCGCGGGTGCCGATGGTGGTGCGCATGCCCCAGGGCGCGGGGCATCAGCTGGGACCGACGCACTCGCACTCGCTGGAGTCGATGTTCCTGCACGTGCCCGGGCTGCTGGTGGCGGTGCCGGCGAACGCGGCGGACGCGAAGGGGCTCTTGAAGAGCGCGATCCGCGACGAGAACCCGGTGATCTTCATCGAGCACGAGTCGCTCTACGGGGTGCGTGGCGAGGTGCCCGAGAGCGAGGAGCATCTCGTGAGCTTCGGCCAGGCGCGCGTGGCGCGCGAGGGCTCGGATGTGACGATCGTGGGCGTGTCGCGCATGGCTGTGACGGCGGAGCGCGCGGCGGAGCGCCTAGCGAGCGAGCACGACGTGCAGGCGGAGGTGATCGACCCGCGCACGCTGCGCCCGCTCGACCTCGAGACGATCCTTCGCTCGGTGGGCAAGACGAACCACTGCGTGATCGTGGAGGAGGGCTGGCCGCACGGCGGTGTGGGCGCGAACCTGGCGGCGCTGGTGAGCGAACAGGCCTTCGACGACCTCGACGCGCCGGTGGCGCGGGTGACGGGAGCGGACGTGCCGATGCCCTACTCGAAGCCGCTCGAGGACATCGCATACCCGCACGAGGCGCGGGTGGTGGCGGCGACGCTCGCGGCTCTGGATCTGGCGGAGGTGCGCTAGATGGGGGAGATCGTGATGCCGCGCCTGTCGGACACGATGGAGGAGGGCACGATCCTGCGCTGGCTGGCGCGCGACGGCGATGAGATCGCGCGCGGCAGCGAGCTCGTGGAGATCGAGACCGACAAGGCGGCGATGACCTACGAGTCAGACCAGGAGGGCGTGCTCGAGATCGTGGCGGCGGAGGGCTCGACGCTGCCGGTGGGCGAGGTGATCGCACGCGTGGGCGCGAGCTCGGGCGCTGAGAAGGGTGAGCGGCCGGCCGCCAGGGAGCGGCCGGGGGAGGCGTTCGCGGCTCAGACCGAGGCGCAGGCGAGCGGCAACGGCGCCCCCACGCCGGCGGGCGAGCCCGTGGCGTCGGCGGGCGCCGCGGCGGGCGCGGCGGCGGAGGAGGGCGCGCGGGTGCGGGCATCGCCGCTCGCGCGCAGGAGGGCGCGCGAGGCGGGCGTGGAGCTGAGGTCGATCACGGGCAGCGGGCCCGGCGGGCGCATCGTGATGGCGGACGTGATCAGCGCGGCGGGCACGGGCGCCGCTACCCGGACGGGCGCGCCGGCGCCCACGAGCGCATCGGGTCCGGCGGCGCGTGCGCCCAGCGCATCGCCTGCGGCCCCCGCCGCGGCGGGCGCTGCGCCGGCGGCTCCGCCGCCGCGGGGTCCGTCCCCCGACAGGCGGGATCCATCCCCCGACAGGCAGGATCCGTCCCCCGGCGGGCAGGTGGCGACGCTCGAGGGGGTCTCACGCGCGAAGGGCGAGACGACGACGGTGCAGCTGTCGCGCACGCAGCAGACGATCGCGCGACGGATGGCGGAGTCCAAGGCGACGATCCCGGAGTTCACGCTGGCGATCGAGGTGGACATGGAGCGCTGCGTGGAGCTGCGCGCAGAGCTGAAGCGCCTCGCGCAGGGCGACGGCCAGGCGACGCCGACCTACAACGACATGGTGGTGAAGGCGGCTGCGCTGGGGCTGCGCGAGTACGCGCGCGCCAACGGCAGCTACAAGGACGGCACGGTGCAGCTGCACTCGCGCGTGAACGTGGGCGTGGCGGTGGCGGCGAACGAGGCGCTGATCGTGCCGACGGTCTTCGACGCGGACCTGAAGGCGCTCGGAGAGATAGCGCGCGAGGCGCGTGCGCTGATCGAGCGGGTGCGCGCGGGCACGATCACGCCGCCGGAGCTCGGTGGGGGTACCTTCACGGTTTCGAACCTCGGGATGTACGGGATCAAGAGCTTCACGCCGATCATCAATCCGCCGCAGGCGGCGATCCTGTCGGTCGGCGCGCTCGAGCCGCGCGTGGTGGCACGCGACGGCGGTTGCCACATCCGCCAGACGATGACGCTGACGCTCGTGTGCGACCACCGCATCCTCTACGGCGCCGACGCGGCCGAGTTCCTGGCGCGCATCCGCGAGCTGCTGCAGACGCCGTCGTCGCTGACGCTCTGAGCGCGCGACTGCGAGAGCTCGGCTGCGAACACGCCTGGCGCTCCGTGCTCGCGCTCGACGCCGTCTGAGCGCGAGTACCGCCCCGCCCGGCGCGGGGCCGAGATCGCCTCTCGGCCCCGCCAGCGTTCCTTTGCCGCTAGACCAGCCGCACGCCGCGGCGGATCTCTTTCAGGCCGCGCTTGATCGCGGTCACGTAGTGCGCGTATTGGCTTTTCGCCGCTTTCGGGCTCGTCGCCGCGTCCGCGTATGTCTTCGAGAGGTGTTCGTAGGCGGCGATCACAGCCCTGAGGCCGAGGACCACGTCGGTCTTGCCGCGGCGAATGACGGGGTGCCCTGCCGTGGAGACCGACTTCACGGTCGTGCGTATCGAGCGCAGCACCGTCAACTCTTCGCTTATCGCCGTCTGCACAGCGGCCACGTCTTTCGAGGCCGTATACGCGTTCACCGCCGCGACGACGTGGCTGTCGGCCGTTTCCAGCTGGGCGTCGTAGCTGTTCAGCGCTGCCTTGATGCTCGCTTTCGTCTTCGATTTCGTCGACGCCGACGCCCCCGCCGCCGGCAGCGCCATCAGCGCCGCGAGCAGGGCGAGGCACGTCATCAGGTGCCTTGCGCTCAATTTCATGTCAGACCTCCAATTGATCTTTCTGCCGTGACGCGCACGTTCGTGTCACCCAGTGCTCTGGAGAGATGCTCGCAGGCGACCATGATCGCCTCGCACCGTCCACGATTTGTCCTTCGTCCTCTTAACGCCCCGTTTCGGCGCGGGTTGCGCCGCGACCTCCCGCTCGGGAGAGGGCCGGATCGCGAAGGCGGCCGCACGGGCACGAGAGGTAGTGAGCAACTAACCCCGTGAGCGCTCCGCCAAACCCCCCATGGCACGGGCGCTAGGCTGGTTGACGGAAGCGATGTCCCCCCCGTCCGCAAGCGCGCAGGAGCTCTGGGTCTGCGACCTGGGCACGATGCGCTACCTCGACGCGCTCGCCGTACAGGAGCACGTGCGCGGCGCGCGCCAGCGCGGCGAGCTGCCCGACACGCTGCTGCTGCTCGAGCACGCGCCCGTCTACACGCTCGGCCGGCGAGCGGAGGCCTCGGAGCTCCCCTTCAGCGAGGCCTTCTACCGCGAGCGCGGCATCGAGATCCACACCTGCGACCGCGGCGGGCGCATCACCTACCACGGCCCCGGCCAGCTCGTCGGCTACCCGATCCTCGCCGTCGATGACGTGCTCGCGTACGTGCGCGCGCTCGAGCAGGGCATCGTCGCCGCGCTCGCACGCGAAGGCGTGCACGCGCGCAGCCGCATCGACGAGGGCGCCGACTTCACCGGCGTCTGGGTGCAGGAGCGCAAGCTCGCCTCGATCGGCGTGCACCTGCAGCGCGGTGTCACCACCCACGGCTTCGCCGTCAACCTCTGCAACGACCTCGAGCCCTTCAGCTGGATCGTCGCCTGCGGGCTGCCCGGCGTCAGCATGACCTCGCTCGCGCAGGAGCTCCGCCGCGGCGCGCCGGCGCAGGCCGGCGAGGGCGAGGCGTCCCTCGAGGAGCGCCAGCTCAGCGAGCACTTCCGCGGGCACCTCCTCGAGTGCCTCTGCGAGCGCCTTCGCTTCAATGCCCTGACCGTCCCGGCGTCGCAGCTCGGTCTCCCCGACACGCACGCCTCCAGGCCCGCGGCCACGCGGGCCCCGCTCTCCACTCCGGCGCGCGCGCGAGGCTCGGCGGTGCGCGTATGAGTGGCGGCGTCATCCGCGACGGCCGGGTCGACCCGGTTGCCACCCGCTCGCGCGCCAAGCCCGGTGGCATGGACGTGCTGAGCGTGCTCGGCGCGGATGTGCGCCCGCTGCGCGAGCGCAAGCCGCCCTGGTTCAAGGTGCCCGCGCCCGGCGGCCCGCGCTACCGCGAGCTCACCGAGCTGATCCGCTCGGAGAACCTGAACACCGTCTGCCAGGAGGCCGCCTGCCCGAACGTCGGCGAGTGCTGGGAGCGCGGCACCGCCACCTTCATGATCCTCGGCGACACCTGCACGCGCCGCTGCGGCTTCTGCAACGTGAAGACCGGCAAGCCCACCTGGAACGACCCGCTCGAGCCCGCGCGCGTCGCGCGCACGATCGCGCGCATGGGCCTGCGCCACGCGGTCGTCACCTCCGTCGACCGCGACGACCTGCCCGACAAGGGCGCGAGCGCCTTCGTCGGCGTCATCCGGCAGGTCCGCCGGCAGGCCCCCGGCTGCCTGATCGAGGTGCTCACCCCCGACTTCCAGGGCCAGGAGATGCCGCTCGCGCGCGTCATCGCCGAGCGCCCCGACGTCTTCAACCACAACGTCGAGGTCGTGCCCCGCCTTTACCCCGTCGCGCGCCGCGGCTCGGAGTTCTCGCGCTCCTGCCGCGTGCTCGCGCTCGCGGGTGAGCTCGGCGAGGGCGAGGTCGTCACGAAGTCCGGGCTCATGGTCGGGCTCGGCGAGACCCACGAGGAGCTCGTGCAGGCCTTCGGCGCGCTGCGCGAGAGCGGCGTGGAGGTGCTCACGGTCGGGCAGTACCTGCGTCCCTCGGAGCGCCACCTGCCGGTCGTGCGCTACTGGCACCCCGACGAGTTCGCCGCGCTGGAGCGCGCCGCCTACGCGCTCGGCTTCCGCCACGTCGCCGCCGGTCCGCTCGTGCGCTCCTCCTACCACGCAGACGAGCACGTCAGCTTCGCGGCCGCGCGCTGATCCCGATCAAAGACAATATTCCGCTCTCGCGGCTGCCGATCGTCACGATCGCGCTGATCGCCATCAACGTGATCGTCTACCTGCTCGAGATCCGCCACGGCGGCAGCTTCTTCGGCGGGCCCTCGAGCAGCGTCGAGGTGCGCTACGGCGCGATCCCCTACGAGCTCACCCACGCCGGCCGCCACTGCGGCCTCGCCACGGTCGCCGGCCCCGGCGGCTCCTCCTTCAGCACGATCGCCTGCCAGGGCCAGCCCGGCGTGCGCGGCACCCCCCCGCCCCAGCCGAGTACGTGGGAGACCGTCTTCACCGCGATGTTCCTGCACGCGAGCTTCCTGCACATCTTCGGCAACATGGTCTTCCTCGCGATCTTCGGCCCCACCGTCGAGGACGCCATCGGCAGGCTGCGCTACCTCGCCTTCTACCTGCTCGGCGGGCTCGTCGCGCTCGCCGCGCAGGTCGCCGCGAGCCCCGGCTCCACCAGCCCCACGCTCGGCGCCTCCGGCGCCATCGCCGCCGTGCTCGGCGGCTACATCCTCATGTATCCGCGCGCCAAGGTGCTCAGCCTCGTCTTCATCGTCTTCTTCGTCACCATCGTCGAGCTGCCCGCAGCCGTGCTGCTCGGCTTCTGGTTTGCCGAGCAGATCTACCTCGGGCTCGCCGGGCTCGCCAGCAACGTCTCCGGCGGCGAAGGCGTCGCCTATTTCGCGCACATCGGCGGCTTCTGCTTCGGCCTGCTCGCCATCCGCCTGCTCGCCCGCCGACGCCCGCGACCCCCGGGCCGCGCGCTCGCCGCGCACTGAGCAGATGACCCGCAGGCTCGTCTTCGGCGCAGCGCTGCTGTTCATCGGGGGCTTCGCCGTGCTCACCGTCTACGAGGTCAAAGAACAGGGCTTCGGCGTCTTCAGCGCGATCTCGCTGTTCATCCTCGTGCTGCTCGCCGTTGGCGTCATCGGCGCGCTGCGCAATCCTCCACGGTGATGAGCAGCCCTCCCTTCCTCTCGCCCGGGCGCAGCGGGCGGCGCCAGATGCACGCCGAACGCCGGCGCGCGCACCGCCGCAGGCGCCTCGCCGCGCTCGCCGCGCTCGCCGGCGTGCTCGTGCTCGCACTCGTGCTGGCGCTCGCGCTCGCCGGCAGCGCGGGCGAACGAACCCGCGGCGTCAGCGCGCGCGTACGCGCCGTAAACGCGCGGCGTGCGGCCGCGCAGCTCTCCCCCGCCGGGCTGCCGCTCGCCAAGCCCGCCCTCGCGCTCACCGGCCTCGGCACGCCGCAGCTGGACCCCCTCCGGCTCGCCTTCCACAAACCTCCGCGCGAGGGACTGCTCTTCAACCTGCAGACCGGCCAGGTGCTCTGGCAGCTCAGGCCGCTCGAGCGCCTGCGCGTCGCCAGCCTCACGAAGATGATGACCGCGCTGCTCACCGTCACCTCCGAGCCACCCGACACGCCCGTGCTGATCACGAGGGCCGCCGAGAACATGCCCGGCTCCAGGGTCGGCGTGCTGCCGTTCGGGCGCCACGTCCCGCTCGAGAGCCTGCTCTACGGCCTCATGTTGCCCTCCGGCAACGACGCCGCCGTCGCGCTCGCCGAAGAGGTCTCCGGCAGCGTGCCCGCCTTCGTCGCGCGCATGAACAGCGAGGCCGCCGCGCTCGGACTCGGCTGCACGCGCTACTCCTCGCCCTCGGGCTACTACGACGCGCGGAACTTCTCCTGCGCCGCCGACCTCGCCGTGCTCGCGCACGAGGACCTCTCCCAGCCGCGCATCGCCGCCGTCGCACGCACCTACCAGGCCGTCATCCCCTTCCCGATCAAGGGCGGCAAGCTCTACCTCAACAACAACAACCCCCTGCTCATCTACCACTACCCCGGCACCACCGGCCTGAAGACCGGCTACACCGAAGCCGCCGGGCGCTGCCTCGTCGGGACCGCCGAACGCCACGGCGTGCGCCTCGGCGCGATCGTGCTGGCCTCGAGCGAACCCGGCCGCCAGGTGCGCGCGCTGCTGAACGCGGGCTTCCAGCGTGTGTATCACCAGCGCCCTGTGGCCGAACTGGAAATGCCCCCCGGGGCATAGCTGCTTTCCGATCTGCGCGGTGTTCTTACCGTCAATAGCGGGGGCGCATCCGCCGTTTCAGGCGTACGAGCCCGCGCGGATCTGACAAGCGGCGCGAGCCCGGCGACGGAGGCGCGGCGCGATGAAAGAGGAGGATCGTCATGAAGGGTGTGCGGAATCGACTCGGTCTGCTCGTGCTGGTGCTCGTCGCCGGCGGCGCAGTGCTCGCCCCGGCGGCGGGCGCGACCGCGCTGAAGCTGTGCGTTCCGAAGCGGGAAGGTGCTGCGCTGCGCACGCCCACGCACGGGCGGTGCGCGCGCGGCTACAGCTTGCAGGCGCTGGGCAGACAAGGCCCCGCCGGGCCGCAGGGGCCCGAAGGCAGGGCGGGCGTGGGCGCCAGTGAGCTCCAGACGCTGACGAGCGTCCTGCCCTACATCAACTTCATCGCGCGCGGCGTCGGCGGCCAGCCCACGATCCAGTTCTCCGGCGCCAACGTTCAGATCGTCGATGGCCTCGGCAGTACCGAATCCATCAACGGCTCGGGCAACCTCGTGATCGGCTACGACGAAGACAGAAGGAGCGGCTGCGAGAACGAAGAGGGACGAACTCCCCCTCAGGAGGGGTCACACAATCTAATCGTGGGGACGGAACAGGAATACACGAGCTACGGCGACGTTCTCGCGGGTTATCGCAACAGCGCCACCGGACCATTCGCCTCGGTCACCGGAGGACGGTGCAACTCCGTCAGCAACTATGGAGATTCGGTGACCGGCGGCGTTGGCAACAAAGTCACCGCGGAATACACCGGATGGGTCGGCGGTGGCAGCTACAACACGGCGAGCGGCTTCGAATCGTCCGTCTCAGGAGGGACCGGCAACAAGGCGGAAGAATTCGGCGCGTCCATCACCGGTGGTAACGGCAACAGGGCCGGGTACGACGGTACTGTCACCGGAGGTAGCCAGAACTTCGCAATCCAGGGAGGAACCGTCGTCGGGGGGACACACAACGAAGCGGTGGCGTGGCTGGGCGCGCCTCCGGGCCCGGTGGTCCTCGGCGGCCGCGAAAACGTCGCCGTAGGCCTCGACTCCGTGGTCCTGGGCGGCAGACTCGAGACGCTCGCAGGCGAATACGAAATCAAGCCGTAGAGGCGCGAATACCCCGCCGCCAGGCCTGTGGGCGAGAACGCCTGACCCGCCCACGCCCTGGCGGACGCTGGGCGCGTGGTCGCCTACAGGGTCGTGCTCGCCGCTGCGCAGACGCGTGGCGGCGGCGAGAGACTCATCGCTCGAGCGCGTCGGCTACCGTATGGATTGACTGGTCAGTCAGCCAAGCGAGGGGAGCACCGTGGATCTCGATGACACACCGCAGCAGGCCGCCTACCGCGCACAGGTGCGCAGCTGGCTCGAGGAGCACGCAGCCGAAGCGCCGCAGCTGCAGGCGCGCGGCGCGAGCTCCCCAGAGGAGGAGGAGCGCGTCATCGCCGAGCGCCGCGTCTGGCAGGGAAAGCTCGCCGAGGGCGGGCTCGCCGGCGTCACCTGGCCGAAGGAGTACGGCGGCCAGGGCCTCGGCCCCATCGAGCAGGTCATCTGCGGCCAGGAGATCGCGCGCGCCAAAGTGCCCGGCATCCTCGACTCGATCGGGATCGGCATGCTCGGGCCCACGATCATCGCGCACGGCAGCGATGAGCAGAAGACGCGCTACCTCGGCCCGCTGCTGCACGGCGACGAGGTCTGGTGCCAGCTCTTCTCCGAGCCCGCCGCGGGCTCTGACCTCGCAGCGGTGCAGGCGCGCGCGCGCCGCCAGGACGACGGCAGCTGGCGCCTCACCGGCCAGAAGGTCTGGACCACCAACGCCCAGTTCGCCTCCTACGGCCTGCTGCTCGCGCGTACCGACCCCGACGTGCCCAAGCACAAGGGGCTCACGATGTTCATCGTGCCGATCGACGCCGAGGGCGTCACCGTCCGCGGGCTGCGCCAGATCTCAGGCGAGGCCGAGTTCAACGAGGTCTTCTTCGACGACGTCGCGCTCGACGACGGCGCCGTCGTCGGCGGCGTCGGCAACGGCTGGGGCACCGCGCTCACCACGCTCATGTTCGAGCGCGCCACCATCGGCCTCGGCGGCGAGGGGATGGGCTACAACTCCACGCGCTTCGCGCACGCCATCGCCTCCGACGAGCACGCGCGCATGGATCCCGAGGTGCGCCATCAGCTCGGCGAGATCGCCAGCGAACTGCTCGCCGTTCGCTTCACCGGCTATCGCACGCTGAGCGCGCTGCAGAAGGGGCAGATCCCCGGCCCCGAGGCGGGCCTCGCGAAGATCACGATCGTAAACGGCGCGGTCAGGGCGGGTGACCTGATCGCCGACGTGCTCGGCCCCGACGCGCTGCTGCAAGACAGCGAGTGGGCGTACATGATCTCCTTCCTCCCGGGCCTGAAGTCCGCCGGCGGCAGCGAGGAGATCCTGCGGAACACCGTCGGCGAGCGGGTGCTCGGGCTGCCGCCCGCGCCGCGCCTGGACAAGGGCATCCCCTTCTCCGAGCTGCGCTCCAAGGAAGGAGCGGCGGTATGAACCTCGCACTCACCGACGAGCAGGAGTTCCTGCGCGAGGCCGCGCGCGGAGCGCTCTCACGCTTCAAGACCCTCGAAGCCGCGCGCGAGGCGCTCGACGGCGACGAGAGCGCCCTGCCCGACCTCTGGTCGGTCGCGATCGAGGCCGGCTGGCCCGGGCTGCTGATCGACGAGGAGCACGGCGGCGCCGGGCTCGACGCCTTCGACGCGATGCTCGTGCTCAGCGAGTGCGGGCGCGTGCTCGCCGCGATCAACCTGCTCGGGCACCTGCCCGCCACCGCCATCCTCGGCGAGGCCAGCGGCGAGGCGCCGATGCTCGAACAGCTCGCCACCGGCGAGCGCCGCGCCGCCTACCTGCCCGTCAGCCCCCCCGGCGACCTCGAGGCGCAGTGGTCGGTGGACCCCGCCCGCGGCTCGCAGCGCAGCCCCGCGCCCGTCGCGCGTCGTGAGGACGGCGCCCTGCGCGTCAGCGGCGAGCTCGCGTTCGTGCCCGACGCACCCGGCGCCGACCTGCTCGTGGGCGCCGCGTTGCTCGACGGCGAGCCGGTCGCCGTCGCGATCGAGGCCTCCGCCGCCGGCGTGTCGATCGAGCCCGAGCGCCGCTACGACGCCACGCGCTCGCTCGGCAAGGTCTCGCTGAAGGACGCCCCCGCGACGCTGCTCGAGGTGCCGGAGGGCTCGCTCGCCGCCGCGTGGCAGCTCGGGCAGGTGCTGCTCGCCGCCGAGTCGCTCGGCAGCGTCGAGACCGCGCTCGAGACGAGCGTCGCCTACGCCAAGGAGCGCCACACATTCGGGCGCGCCATCGGCTCCTACCAGGCGATCAAGCACGCGCTCACCGAGGTGCTGCGCCAGCTCGAAAACGGGCGCTCGCTGCTCTACTACGCCGGCTGGGCGCGAAACGGCGCGCCGCAGGAGTTCGCGCTCGCCGCCAGCGCCGCGCGCTCGGTCGCCGGGCGTGCGCTCGATCAGGCCGCGCGCACGATGATCTCCGTGCACGGCGGGATCGGCGCGACCTGGGAGCACGACGCGCCGCTGTACTTCCGGCGCGCACAGCTCTCGCGCAGGCTGCTCGGCGGCACCGCCGCCGCCAGCGACCGCGTCGCCGGCGAGCTGATCGCCAGCGCGCGGGCGACCGCGGCAGCCTGATCGCGGACGCCTGATCGCGGGCGCGCCGCGCGGCGCGGCCGCGAGGGCTGGCGTCAGCGCCTGCTGACAGCGGCCGCACCAACGGCCCGAGCGGGTAGAGGTTGGCCATGGCCTCGCCCTGCTGCCCCCCGAACCTCGGCTGCAATGCGCGCGGTCGCGCGGAGCCCTGCGTGCTCGAGCTCTGCGACCGACTCGATGAGCAGATCGAGCAGGCGGCCGTTGCGCTTGCGCGCTGGAAGGATTGGCAAGCCGCGCTCGAGCTGCCCGCGCGAAGGCGCGAGCTGCGCTTTCGCCGGCGCGCCTACGAGCGAGCTCGCGACAGGGCGATGGGCTCGCTGGCGCTCGCCGGCCAGCGCCGCCCGGAGGGATTGCGCGGGCCCGCGCAGCACGTGCGGCCCGCGCCGAGCCGAGCGCTCACGCGGCTCGAGCTGCTACTCACCGACCACGGCCAGCGGCGCACGCCGCGCGAGCTGCTCACGCGCGGCCGCGCCACCGCCGGCGGGGGTCTCGGCTAGGGCTCCTCTCAGCGGCGAGGCGCACGCCTCGCGGCGGCGTGCGAGCGCGCCTTCACGCGCGCTCTGGCTCTGCCGTGCCTCGCATGCGCCTTCTTGGAACGCTGCGCGGCTTGCGCGCGTTCCTGTTCTTCGAGCGCCGCCAGCACCGGCGCGCCGTAGGCCGCGTACACCGCCTGTACCAGTTCCGGGCTCGCCCCGCAGTTGATGCAGAAGCCGTGCTGGGACCAGCCGATCGCGCGCGCCAGCACCTGGTCGGCGTACACGACGCCGGTCGTGTCGTGGCCGTAGTAGTCATACGCAGCCCACCAGGCCGCGTCTTCGAGGCCGATCCCCGCGCCGTCCGCGGACAGCAGGTGCGCCGCCGCCATGACCGCGTCGAAGTCGTCATACACCGAGGGATGGCGCGCGGTCATGTGGTCGTAGCGCCGCGGGCGCCTTGCGTACTTGAAGGAGTTCGCGACGAGGTCCCAGGTGCTCACGGGCCCGTTCGTCAGGTTGAACTGCATCGGCCCCGCGCAGCAGTGCGCGAAGTTCAGCCCGTGGTAGGTGCTGGGCGCCGTCGAGAAGGCCGTCTCCTGGGCGTGGATCGAGGCGATCAGCAGCCAGTCCACGCCGAAGGTGCTCTGCGCTGTCGCGTAGATGGGGTAGAAGCCTTCGAGCCAGGATGTCGCGATGTAGGTGTGCGCCGCCGAGCTGAAGCGGCGCGCGTCGAGTTCCTGCTCTTCAAGCGTCGGCGACTGCACGATCGCCGACAGCGCAGCGCTCGGGTTAGCCGCTGATCCCGGGCTGGACGCGCCCGCCTGGGCCGCGGCCGCGGCCGTGCCCGTGCCCGGCCGCGGCGTTGCCACGCGTGCGATCAGCACCGGCGGCGGCGCGCCCGGGGAGCTCGCGCCGATCACCCCAGTGAGCACGGCCACGAGCACCAGCACGCCGATCACGCCGAGCGCGCAGGCGAGCACCCACGCGCCTCGCTCCGACGGAGGTGAGGGGGGCGTGGCGAACTGCGTCGGTGGCGCGGGGTCAGGTGCGTCCATCGGCGAACCTCTGCGGTACGGTAGCGCGCCGATCCTGCCGATCGGTCACATACGGCCCGCTGCACGGGTCCGCTCGGCCGTTACGGGGTGGAGCTCGAATACACGCCGACCCACGCGAAGAGGCTCGTGGTGGCCGCCATCGTGCGCAGCATGTTGGGGTGGGTTTCAGGGTCGGGGATTGCGCCGCCCCACCAGCTCGAGAGCCACAGCCCCTGGCGGTTGGCGGCGCTCTTGGCGGCGGCCGCCGCGTTCACCTCGGCGAGGGTCAGCCAGTAACGCTGGCCGGTGGCCTGCCCGTAGGCCATCATCCACTGCATGAAGATCGCGTCGTACTCCGGGCCGTAGTTGTATTCATAGCCATAAGCGTCAACGTGCTGCTCGGCGAGGGTGGCGGCTACACGTCCGGCCCGCACGCAGTAGCTTTCTCCCTCCCCGTCCTGGCACAGCAGGTACTGCGCGTAGATCAGGGGCGCCTGTACGTAATCGTTCACCGATTCCGGCTGGTTTGGCTGCTCGAGATAGAGCTGGCGTTCGTCGTGGTTGTCGTTCGCGTTTGCCCAGTCCGCGTACATCTTCACGTCTTCGAGCTGCCAGCCTTCGTGGTCTTCGCCGTACAGCAGAACGCCCAACAGACTGTCGGTGGCCAAGGCGGGCCCTGAGTGGTAGGGGTGGCTGGTGTTCCACCACATTCCCCCGCCATGGGGATCCCAGCCGTGGGCGGCGATGAAGTGAAACGCGCGCTGGGCGTCGTAAAGCCATCGACGATCCTGGGTGGCCTTGAAGGCGTTGAAAAACGCAAGCCCCTCCCAGCCGTTGTCGTCGAAGTACGCCCGAACGTTTCCTTCCCGGTCCCCCGGGTAGGGAGCGTAGCCCCCAAGGGCGCGGTCCCAGTAGCGCTCGTTGGCACGCGCGAAGCGGTTTACGAGCGCCAGGTGCGCCGGCGATGGCGCCGCCATCTCAAGCGCGTCGGCGCTCTCGAACATGGGCACCTCGCCCCAAATGGTGACAAGCGGATAGGGCCCGTGGGTGCAGCGCAGATATTCGCAGTACCACGCACCACGGCGCCAATGCGCTGCTTGACCGACGCCGGCTTCCGCGAGTCGCTGATAGTCGAGCGGGCGGGGGGACGGGAGTTCGACAGGCGGCTGGTGCCACGGGGTGAGCGGCTGGAAGCCGCCGAGGCCGGCGCTGTCGTCGAGCCGTATTGGCGTGTGCCAAGCGGACTGGCGCACACCTCTGGTGCTCCGTTGCGCTACCGCTGCCAGCCCGGAGCATGCAAGCAACAGCACGGCGCCGGCGACGGTCACGGTGGCTGTGGTGAAGCGTCGCATAATCTCCTTAGGGGACCGTTGCCCAGCATACGGCAGCGCTCGTGCGGAGCCGTGGCGTTGGAGCGAGAGGGCTGGCCGGCGCGCAAGCCGCCAGTCGTTTACGCTCTGACGATGCCAACCGTCGCGGTACACCGAGCCGGCAGCGGCTCCCCGATGGTGTTGATCCACGGCTTCTCGGCGAGCCGGGGGATCTGGACGCCGCTGTTGCCAGCTCTCGAGCAACATCATGACGTGCTCGTACCGGGGCTGCTCGGGCACTCCGGGGGCCCTGAGTATCTCGCCGGCTCCTCCGCGGCGCCCGCTGCGATGGCCGACGCGCTCGAGCGCGACATGGACTCGGCCGGCTTCGAGCGCGCTCACCTCGTTGGTAACTCGCTCGGCGGCTGGCTCGCGCTCGAGCTCGCCGCACGCGGCCGCGCGCTCTCGACGACCGCCCTGTCACCTGCCGGCGGGTGGACCCACGGGGGGCGGGAGACGAAGCGACTCGGGCGGATGTTCCGACAGAACTACCGTCTGCTGAAGCTCCTGGGCCCGGGCGGCGCGCGTCTGATGCGCCGCCGGCGTTTCCGCGCACTGGCGCTGCGAGACGTCGCCATGCGCCCGCGCGACCTGCCCGCAGCCCGCGCCGTGGAGATGACCGAAGCTGCCGCTGCGTGCGCGATCTACCTGCCTCTGCTCGAGCAGCTGACGTCGACAGGCTTCGGAGAGCTGGCGACGATCGACTCGCCTGTGCAGATCGCGTGGGGCACGAAGGACCGAATCCTCCCCTGGCCCGGCTATGCCGAGCGCTTTCGTCGCATGGTGCCCGAGGCGCAGTGGGTCCCGCTTGACGGCCTTGGGCACTGCCCGATGCTCGACGACGCACAGCTCACGACGACAACGATCCTGGACCTCACCCAGCGGGCGGACGTCGGCGGCGGCACACCGCAGCCCGCAGCCGTCCAGGCATCTTCCCGCTGAGCTCCGGGCCGGCCTTCGCTGCATATCTGCCGTCGCGCCCCTCGCCCTGGGTGGGCGCCTAGCAGCGCTGCGTCCAGCGAGCTACAGGCGCAAAACGGCCCGCGCGAAGAGGTCGGCGAACAGCGCAGTTGAGAGGAGCGCGCGCGCCGTCGACCGAGCTGGCGGCCTCGCCACCGTGCGGGTGAAACTGGCCTTCACCGTCAGCTCGGAGCTGACCTTGACGGTGCACGGCGCGGTCCCCGAGCAGCCACCGCCGGAGAATCCCGCGAACGTGAAGCCTGGAGCCGCCACCGCCGTCAGCTTCACAGAGGTCCCCGAGGCGAACGTGGCCGTGCAGGTCGAGCCGCAGCTGATGCCGCCGGGGCTGCTGGCCACCGTCCCCGACCCCGTCTTCGTGACCGTGAGGCGCGCGATGCCCGCGCGCGTAAAGGTGGCCTTCACCGTCAGGTCGGAGCTGACCTTGACCGTGCACGGCCCGGTCCCCGAGCAGCCGCCACCCGTGAAGCCCGAGAACGCGAACCCCGGGTCGGGGCTCGCCGTCAACTTCACCGAGGTTCCCGAGGAGAACGTGCCCGAGCACGTCGAGCCGCAGCTGATCCCGCTCGGGGTGCTGGCGACCGCCCCCGATCCCAGCTTCGTCACCGTGAGGATGTGCGAGGTCCCTTCGGCGAGGAATGTCGCGGTGACCGCCTGGCTCGAGCTCAGCGTGACCACGCACGGTGAGGTGCCCGAGCAGCCGCCGCCAGAGAAGCCCGTGAAAGTCGAGCCGATCGCCGGGGTCGCCGTCAGCGTGATTTTCGTCCCCGAAGCAAAGCTCGCCGAGCACGTCGAGCCGCACTTGATCCCGCTCGGGCTGCTTTCCACGATGCCAGCACCCGATCCGGCGTCGGTCACCGTGACCGTCTGCTGGGGCACGGTGGAGGTGAACGTCGCGGTGACCGTCTGATCGGAGCTCAAGGTGACTTTGCACGGTGCGGTCCCCGAGCAACCGCCGCCCGAGAAACCGGTGAACGTCGAGCCTTTTTCGGCGGTCGCGGTCAGCGTCACGGTCGCACCAGAACTGAAGGTGGCAGAGCAGGTCGAACCGCATTTGATCCCGCTCGGGCTGCTTTCCACCGAGCCCGAACCCGAGCCCGTCCGCGTCACCTTCAGTACCGCGTGGTCCGGCGGTGCGACCGTGACCAGCGCCCGCTCGGTCGTCGCGTTGCCGGCCGCATCGCTGACAGTCAGCGCGACCGTGAAGCTGCCGCCGGCCGCGAACGTGTGCGAGACCGTTGCCCCGGTGGCGGTCGTGCCATCACCGAAGTTCCACGAGTAGCTGGTGATCGCGCCGGCCACGTCGTAGGAGGCGCTGCCGTCGAAGGCCTGCGGGTTTCCCGCGATCACGCCTTCCGGCGCCGTGAATTCCGGGCTCGGTCCGAGTCGCTGCGCACAGCCGGCCGCGCCGGTGGAGGACGAGGTCTTCTTGGCCGCGTTGCTCCACAGTGTCTGCGTGTAAAATTCGTGGCCGTTGAGTAGCTGGTTGTAGAGCGTCGGCGGGGACGCGCTCGCCGAGCCGCCGAGGGGCATGCCGTTGTCAACCGCCCCGTTCTGGCATTTGTCGCCGACCTCGAGGCCGTTCGAGTCGGTGTAGCCCGAGCCGGCAGCCGGATCGGTCGCGGACTCCCCGAGCTCGTGGATGAGCGTGTCGAGCGAGCCGTCGGCGTCAGCGTTCCCGAGGGCGCCCGGCGGCGCGTTGCCGGAATCGCACCCCGCCATGTATGGCATGTTGCTGTATACGGCCACATCCGAGCCGCCGTTGACGTTGGTGATCTCGCTGTGGTAGCCGCAGAACGCCCCGTTGGCCGAGAACGTACAGGACCCTCCGTCCTCGCAGCTGTCGACGTTTTCCGGCGTGAACAGCAGATACTCCGCGACGGGCGCCGAGGGCGGATCGGTAGACCAGCTGTGATCGACGATATCGCGCGCGATCTCCTTGCGAAGCTGGGAGTCCGTCACGCATGGGTTGCCTTCATTGGGGTCGCTCGTGCAGATACCGGTGGCTGCGGGGTAGGCCGAGGTGTCGTCAAGCGAGGCGACGAATGTGACATCGGATGTGATGTGCGCGCCGCCGGCGTCGCTGTACTGGGTGGCAACGGAATAGTCGTTCGTGAGCTTGCCGCGGTCCGTCTGAAGATCTTTGAGGTAGCCGGTGATCGCGTTCTCATAGCTCGGCGCGAAGCTCCCTTTCGGCCCCCAGAAGATCGCGTAGATCCGCGCGCGAAGCATCAGCGGACCGCCGCCGTATTCGAGCGGCGGCTGAGCTGCGCCCGGGCCGAGCGGACCGGGGCTCTGCGCGAACGGGCCCGTGGCCGCGGACGGAGCGAGGAATACCCCGTAGGACCTGCCGCGGATGTGGAGCACCTTCGCCTGCGCCGGCGCTGAGGCGGACGCGAAGGCCAGGGTGCACACGAGCATCGCGGCGAGGCCCTTTGCGATGCTCCGTCCGATGCTGCTGATGTGCGGCAAACCTTGCCCGGCGCGCTTCATGCGCGGCCCCTTTCGCGTTGGCCGCGAATGCGGCCGGCTCAAAACCTACCAGCCATTCGGCTCTGGCGACCTAGCGCACGTGCAGCGCGCGCCGCGCGAACGCGTCGAAGGCGCGTGTGGGGCAAAAGCGCCTTGAGAGCGAGCATCACGTGAGCTCGTCGAGCGCGTGCTTGGAGGCCGCGTAGCGAGCCGTGAGGCCATCGCAACGCGACCGCCGATCGAGGACCCGAACACGACCCTGCCGTGCGTCCTGCGCAGGCCCTGCAGGAGCGTGTCCGATTGCATTATGATCGCGGACCGACGAGGGCCGGTGGAGAGCGGCTTCGGTTTATGGCCGCGAGCACTGGGCGTGAGCCGCATCAGAAGGGGGAGTCGTGAGCAGAGCACGAGGCGTACGATCGTTGGTCCGGGACGCGAGGACGATGACTTGCTACGCATGGGGACTTGCCGGACTCCTTGCGGTGCTCGGCTTGGCCCAACCAGGCAGCGCGAATGCGGCAAAGGCCAAGGGAGGCGTGAAGTACATCAAGGAAGGTACCTATGTGGCCTTGGGCGACTCGTTTTCGGCGGGCGTTGGGGCACCCCCCTATCTAAAAGACACCAATAAACCCAATGTCAAGGAATTGCAGGTCGATCTCGGCCAGGAGGTAAATCGTTGCTTGCGCAGCCCGGAGGGGTATCCAGCGCTTGTTGCGCTGAAGCTGTACGGCAAGACCGCGCTCGATGAACCGGGCCTGTACGACATCGAACCGGATCCATTCTCGTTCCGTGCGTGCTCTGGAGCGACGACCAGCAACATCTATCCGGGACCAGGACAGTTCGAAGACTTGGCGTGCGAAATTGCGGCGTCGCAGTGCGCGCGGGTGTTGATGACGGGAGGCAAAACTCCGAACCCTCCTGGAACTGGTCTTGAGCCGCCGCAGCTCACCTGGCTATTGGATCTCCCGGATGAAACAGAAAATCTCCAGGGCACCACCCTAGAACCGAACGCCGACATCCATCTAGTTACGATGACCATCGGCGGCAATGATGCAGGCTTCGGCGAACTTGCAAGAAAATGCACCGCGTCAAACTCCAAGACAGTCGCCAAAAAGACAGGCTACAGCCTGAAAGCATGTAAAGACGCGATCAAAGCTCGAGAAGGAACCCTCGCAGCTATCGCGACGCAGCTGTCCGGGGTCTATACGGAAGTCCATACCGCCGCGCCGAATGCGCTGATCCGCGTGCTGCTCTACCCGACGCTCCTCAACGACAGAGCTGCTGGCGGTCCAGAGGAAAACGAAACCGGAGGAAAAGAAGAAGGCATCGAGATCGGGAATGCCCCTACGTCCTTCGGGAAGATCCACTTCTACTTCACTAAAGGGATTGCTGCCGAACTCGCAGAATTCGAGGAAAATCTCAACGCCACCATCTCAGGGGCCGTCAAGACATGGGCGACGGCACACGAACCGTTCGCCCAGCCCGCCGCCAACATCGCGGTCGTGGATACGAGAGCCGCACTGAAGGGCCACCAATACGGCGATGAACCGAATAACTGGCCAAAGAAGGGAAAGGACCTCTGGGTGGGACCAGCTGAACTCGGCGCGGTGGTGGTGGAAAAGGAAACTTCAGAAGGCAGCAACAAATGGGAAGTCCCCCTGAAGAAAGTTGAAAACATGACGTGGGAAGCGGAAACCGAAGAAAGCGCCGTTCCAGAGGTGGGACATCCCGACGCAAAGGCATACAAGGACATGGCGAAGGAGCTGGAGGCGAGTCTGAAGTAGGTTCACGGCGAGCGATACCAGCGGGCCCCGGGGAGCCGGTCACCTAGACACAGGCCCCGCCGAGCAACAGCTACCCGACGTGCAGGGCGTGCCGCGCGAACGCGTCGAAGGCGCGCGCGGGGAGAAGCGCCTTGAGAGCGAGCATCACGTGCGCATCGCGCCCGACGACGTAGCGCGCGCGCATCCGCCGCGCGGTCAGCGCCCGCTCGATCGTCGCGGCCACCTGCTCCGGCGGGACTCCGCGGCGGGCGGTGTCCTCGAGCGTCTTCGTGAGGGCCGCCGGGATGTCGCCATAGAGCTCCTGGAACTCGGGCGGGATGCGGAAGCTCGCGGCCTGCTCGCGGCCCTTGTCCCAGATCGGCGTCGCCACCGAGCCGGGCTCGATCAGCGCGACTTCCACGTGCGAGCGGTGAAGCTCCACGCGCAGCGCGTCGCCGATCGCCTCGAGCGCGTGCTTGGAGGCCGCGTAGGGAGCCGTGAAGGCCATCGCAACGCGACCGCCGATCGAGGACACGAACACGACCCTGCCGTGCGTCCTGCGCAGCGCCGGCAGCATCGCCTGCGTGAGCGCCACCTGCGCGAACACGTTCACGTCGAACTGCTCGCGCAGCGCCTCGGGCGGGAGTAGCTCGAGCGGGCCGCCGAAGCCGACGCCGGCGTTGTTCACGAGCGCGTCGAGCCTGCCGGAGTGCTCGCGCTGCACGACTGCCGCCGCCTGCTCGATCTGCGCCGCGTCAGTGATGTCGAGCTCGACCGGGCGGATCCGCCCGGCGGGCGCCTCGCCAGCGATCCGCTCTCCCACCGCGACGTCGCGCACGCCCGCGAGCACCGTCCAACCCGAAGCGGCGAGGCGCAGCGCGCTCGCGCGCCCGATCCCGCTCGAGGCCCCCGAGATGAGCGCAACCGGCACGGCGCGGACGTTAGCTGCTCGGCGGCGATGTGAGCGCTCTCACCGCACGCTTCGCGGTTGCTTAGGATGTGCGCGGATGATGCCGCGCGTGCCGAGGCTCAGGACAGCCGCGCGGGCCACGCGAGCGCTCGCCATGCCCACGCTCGCGCTGCTGGCGCTCGCGGGGTGCGGATCGAGCTCGAAGCCCTCCGGGTCTGCGCACGCGAGCGCACAACAGAGCGCCGGTGTGCCCAGCGAATGCGCCGCGACCGTCATGAAGACGTTCGGGCGCATCGTCGAACACGTCTACCACGAGGGCGTGAGAAGCGAACGCACGGGCTCGGCCGAGTACGAGGTCACAAGCTCGGTCGCGCTGCGCGAAGCGATCGAAGCCGGCGATCGCGGTGCGGGGGCGATCGCCGCCGAAGACATCGTCCACAGCGGTCACCTCACGAACCTGCTCGTGCTCGTCCACGGCAAGAGGTTCGCGGAGTTCGGCGGCGCAGCGGTCGCGCCGCTGCGCGGCACGCTCGTCGGCGCTGGCGGACAGCCCATCGCGACGTACGTCGCGAGCGTGTGGTCAGACGAAGGCTTCCTCGCAGAGACCGGCGGCGTGATCGGAGGCCATGGCGCGCTGCGTCAGGGCTCGCACAGCCTCGGTGATTCGTTCCCGCTCGGCTCGAGCAGCCTGCCCGAAGCGGGCACGCTCACGGCCGGCGGCGTCACCTACCGCTACACGTCCTTCCCCGCCGAAGCGTTCCCCTCCGGCGCAATCCGCGTCTACCTGCTGAGGACGCTCAGCAGTACCGCAGACTTCTGCCATCCCGCGAGCGAAGACACGATCCTGAGCGTGCTCCACCACGTCGCGGACCTCATCTACGTCGCCGAGCGCGGCGGCGCCGCGCTGCACCAGGTCGCGCGCGTAGAAGCCAACGGCCCGCTGCTGCAAGCAGTGGCGCACCGCGACGTGGGCGCGACCGAAGCGGCGATCAAGGCGCTGCTGAACCAGCACGTGGTGAGACTTCGCGTGTTCGACGGCGCGGGCACCCTGTTGAGCGACATCGGCGGCCCCGACGTGCTCGCCCCCGTACACGGCACCCTGCGCTCGCAGGGGCGCGCGATCGGGACTTTCGTGCTCTCGATCCAGGACGACGAAGGCTATGAGAAGCTCGCCAAGCGCCTCGAGGGCCTCGACGTGCTCGTCTACTACAAGGGCCAGATCGTGAAGAACAGCCTCGGGCCGGTCTCCTGGAGCGAAGTGCCCGCGCACGGCCGCTTCAGCTACCACGGCCACAGCTTCAGCGTCTTCACCGTGCGCGGCACCGCGTTCCCCTCGGGCCCGCTCGTCGTCCGCGTGCTGGTGCCCGAGCCCTACCTCTCGCAACCGATCTCCGCCGCGCCCTAGCCGCGCCGTCGCCTAGGCGGGTGCGAGCGAGCTGCGCTTCTGCTCGAGCGACTGCATCAGCTCGGCGAAGGAGTCCGAGAACTTCTTCACGCCCTCGCGCTCGAGCGTGTCCGTGAGGTCCGTGTAATCGACGCCGACACGCTCGAGCTCGCGCAGGACGCGGTGGGCATCCTCGATCCCGCGCTGCAGCCGCGGCTGCGGCTGGCCGTGATCCTGGTAGGCCACGATCGTCTCCTCGGGCATCGTGTTCACGGTATCCGGGCCGATCAACTCCTCCACGTAGAGAGTGTCCTTGTAGGCCGGGTTCTTCGTCGAGGTGGACGCCCACAGCACGCGCTGGGGGCTCGCGCCCTTGGCGAGGAGGTACTCCCAGCGGGGGCCCGCGAACGTCTCCAGGTAGTGCGCGTAGGCGAGCCGCGCGTTGGCGATCGCGAGCTTGCCCTTCAGGCGCTCGCCGGCGCCGAGCTCGTCCAGACGGCGGTCGGCCTCCGTGTCGATGCGCGAGACGAAGAAGCTCGCCACCGAGGCGACCTTCGTCGGGTCGCCGCCCTCGGCGACGAGGCGCTCGAGGCCGCGCACGTAGGACTCGGCGACCTCCGCGTAGCGGCGCAGCGAGAAGATCAGCGTCACGTTCACCGAGCGGCCCTTCGCGATCACGTCCTCAATCGACGCGAGCCCCGGCTTGGTGGCGGGGATCTTCACGAGCAGGTTCGGCCGGTTCACCTGCTCGTGCAGGCGGATCGCCTCACGGAAGGTCTCCAGCGTGTCGTACGCCAGGCGCGGATCGACCTCGAGCGAGACGTAGCCGTCGCGGGCAGCGGTCTGCTCCCACACCGTGCGGAAGACGTCGCAGGCGTCTTCGATGTCCCTCTGGGCGAGCGCCCAGAAGGTCTCGTCCGTGTCGGCGCCGCGCTCGCTGAGCTCGTGGATCTGCTCGTCGTAGGCGTCGCCGGCGGTCATCGCCTTCTCGAAGATCGTCGGGTTGGAGGTCGCGCCGACGACCGAGTAGTCGTCGATCAGCTCCTGTAGGTGCCCGCCGCGAATCGATTCGCGCGAGAGGAAGTCCACCCACACGCTCTGCCCTAGGGCGCTCAGGCGCTGCAGCGGCTTCAGTGTGTCGGCGGCCATGTTCGTCTACCTCCTGTTGTCAAGTCCTCGCGGCGAGCAGATCGCGCGCGCGAGCCGCGATGTTCTCTGAGGTGAATCCGAGCTTTTCAAGCACGGTTGCGCCGGGCGCGGATGCGCCGAAGCGGTCAAGGCCGATGACGGCGCCGTCGAGCCCCACCCACTTCCACCAGCTCATAGTGGCGCCCGGCTCGACCGCGAGGCGCGTGCGGCAGCCCGGCGGCAGCACCTGCTCGCGGTAGTCCTCGGGCTGGGCTTCGAAGAGCTCCATGCAGGGCATCGAGACGACGCGCACGCGCGCCTCGCCCGCGAGCGAGCGGGCCGCCTCGAGCGTCGGGGCGACCTCGGAGCCGGTGGAGATCAGGATCAGCTCCGGCGGCGCGCCAGCTGCACCGTCGCCGCCGTCACCCGAGTCCCAGAGCACGTAGGCACCGCGCTCGAGCTGCTCGGCGCTCGCGAGCTCGCCGCGATCGAGGACGGGCACGCTCTGGCGCGAAAGCAGGAGCGCGACGGGGCCGTCCTCGCGCTCGAGAGCGACGCGCCAAGCGACGCTCGTCTCGTTGGCGTCGCAGGGACGCACGACCCATAGGTGCGGGATCGCGCGCAGCGACGCGTAGTGCTCGATCGGCTGGTGCGTGGGCCCGTCCTCGCCCAGACCGACCGAGTCGTGCGTCCAAGCCCAGACCACGGGCAGCGCCATCAGCGCCGACAGGCGCACGGAGCCGCGCATGTAGTCGGAGAAGACCAGGAAGGTCGAGCCGTACGGTTTCACGATCCCGCCGTGGGCGGCTAGGCCGTTGACGATCGCGCCCATCGCGTGCTCGCGGATGCCGAAGGGGATGTTGCGCCCGGCGTGTATGCCCGAGAACTGCCCGCCGCCCTCGAACAACGTCCTGGTGGACGCCACGAGGTCCGCCGCGCCGCCGATCATCGTCGGCGCGTAGGCGCCGAAGGCGCCCATCGCCTTCTGCCCGGCCGCGCGGGTGGCGATCTTCTGGCCCGCGTCGAAGTGCGGCAGCGCGTCACGCCAGCCGCCGCGCAAGCGACCGTTCCAGGCGAGCTCCCAGTCCTCCGCCATCTCCGGGAAGGCGTCGCTCCAGTGGTGAAAGCGCCTCGTCCAGGCTTCCTGCTCGGCGGCGCCCACCGCGCGCAGGGACATGTGCTCGTACACGCTCTCATCCACCCAGAAGTGCTTGTCGGGGTCGAAGCCCATCGCTTCCTTGGCGGCGCGGACCTCGTCCTCGCCGAGCGGCGCGCCGTGGGCCTTCGCGGTGTCCACCGCGTGCGGGGCCGGATAGGCGATGTGGGAGCGCACCGCGATGAACGACGGGCGCTCGTCTTCCTCGCGTGCGGCCACGATCGCATCCTCGAGCGCATCGAGATCCTCGGAGTCCTCGACGTACTGAACGTGCCAGCCGTCGGCGGCCATGCGCGCCGTGTGGCTCTCGGTATCGAAGGAGAGCGCGGTGGTGCCGTCGATCGTGATGTGGTTGTCGTCGTAACAGACGATCAGCTTGCCGAGCTCGAAGTTGCCGGCGATCGAGGCGGCTTCCTGGCTCACCCCCTCCATCATGTCCCCGTCGGAGCAGATCACGTAGGTGCGGTGATCGACGATCTCCTGCCCGGGACGGTTGAAGCGCTCCGCCAGGAAGCGCTCGGCCATCGCGATGCCGACGGAGTTGGCGAATCCCTGCCCGAGCGGGCCCGTCGTCACCTCGATTCCCGGCGTGTGCCCGCGCTCGGGGTGCCCGGGCGTGCGGGACCCCCACTGGCGGAACTGCGCGAGGTCCTCGAGGGTGAGGTCGTAGCCGCACAGGTGAAGCAGCGCGTACTCGAGCACGCACGCGTGCCCGGCGCTGAGGACGAAGCGGTCGCGGTCCCTCCACTCCGTGTCCGCGGGGTTCACGCGCAGGAAGCGCTTGAAGATGACCCACGCCAGGGGCGCCAGCGCCATCGCCGTGCCGGGGTGCCCGGCATCCGCCTTCTGCACGCTGTCCATCGCCAGCGCGCGGATCGTGTCGATCGACAGGCGGCGAGCTTCGATCTCCTCGGCGCTGTACGCGAGAGCGTCAGCGCGACCCGGTGCGCTTGTCGCCGCCATCTGCGGTCGATGCTAGCGGCGCGCCGCTAAAGTCGCATGCTCGTGTCCGAGCAATTCTGCGATGTGGGCCGGGGGATCACCCTCTGCTACGAGGAGTTCGGCGAGCCGGGCCAGCCGTGCGCGCTGCTGATCATGGGCCTCGGCGTGCAGATGATCGGCTGGCACGAGGACTTCTGCACGCAGCTGGCCGACGCGGGCTACTACGTGGTGCGCTTCGACAATCGCGACGTCGGGCGCTCGACGCACGTGCCCGGGCCCCCGCCGACGATCCCGCAGCTGCTGCGACGCTCGCGCCGCGCGGCCCGCTATTCGCTCGGCGACATGGCCGACGACGCCGCTGGGCTGCTGCGCGAGCTCGAGCTCGCGCCCGCGCACGTGATCGGCGCCTCGATGGGCGGCATGATCGCCCAGGAACTCGCGGCGCGCCGGCCCGCGAGCGTGCGCTCGCTCGTCTCGATCATGTCGAGCACCGGCAGCATGACCAGCGGCCAGCCCGCACTGCGGCTGTACTCGCTGTTCCTGCGGCGCGCGCCGCGCGAGCGCGATGCCTTCGTCGCGCACATGGAGCGAGTGTTCGCGACGATCGGCTCGCAGGGCCTGGCGCAGGACGCGGATGACATCCGCGAGCTCGCCGCGGCGAGCTGGGAGCGCGACCGCGACGCGGAGGGCGCCGGGCGCCAGCTGGCGGCGATCATCGCCTCTGGGAACCGCACGCCGCGGCTGCGCACGATCTCTGCGCCCACGCTCGTCATCCACGGGAGCGGCGACGCGCTCGTCGCGCCATCGGGCGGGCGCGCGACCGCGCGCGCGATCCCAGGCACGCGGCTGATGATGATCGAGGGGATGGGACACGACCTGCCGCGTGCCGCATGGCCGCGCATCATCGACGCGATCGCCGCGAACGCGCGGCGCGCGGAGAGCGACCCGTCCCTACAGGCCCCCCCGCCGTCGGTGCCGGGCCTGCAGGGATAGGTCCACCCTCCGCGCTCCCTCCCCCGCCCCCTACGGGCGCCGGCTGACCCCCCAGCGGCGCCCTTGGGAATGTGTGCGACCGCTGCGGCAGAGCCTGCGGCGCGGCGGCACTCGCACGAGCCAGTGAAGGTCCGGGCGCGAGTGAGAGCGGCGATAGGGCCAGCGTCCTTGCAACCCCCTCAGCATCCGCTGTTCGTCACAGAGGAGCACCCTCATCGTGCTTCGACCCCCAGCCCTCGTCGAGCTATGCACGTGTCGCCGACGTAGCGGTCGAGTTCTCGACGGTCTCGCATCCTGCTTGACCTCAAACCCACTTTTAGGTCCTTCCATCCCGTGTTGTCGAACGACCCACCCGCGATCCTCATAGGTGGACGGGCGTCGTATCCCGCGGCAGAAAGATATAGGCCAGAAACGCACGGTTGTCAACAGCCGCCGGCCGCGCACCCCGACGCCGGCGCCCGCTCGTCGCGCACTTTGCGGTCTGCTAGCTTCCCCGTCCGCGGAGTCGCCTCTCCGCGAAGCCCGGGGGGCCTACGAGGGAAGGGAGTCCTGATGCGACCGCGGAGATGTTCACCCAGCGTTTGGGCCTCGCTGGCGCTCGCGTGCGCAGCGACGCTCGCGTTCAGCGCGAACGCGTTGGCGGAATCGCTGACGTTCACCCCGGCAGGCGGTGAAACACAGCCGTTCACGGTGCCCCAGGGCGTGACGCTCCTCGCCGTCACCGCCGTCGGCGGGGCCGGCCAGCCGGGAGATGAGTGCGACGCAGGCGCCGGCGGCGAAGGCGGTGCGGGCGCGAAGGTCCAGGCGACGCTGTCTGTGAGCGCCGGGGAAACGCTGTACGTCGGCTTCCTGCAGGGCTCAAGCGAAGGCCGCCGAGGCGGCGAAGGCAGCGGCGCGCTCGGCTGCCCGGAAGGCGGTCCGGCGGGCAACGGCGGGACCGCCTCCGACGTGCGCACCGTCGAACCCGAACCGGGAAGCGAAGGCGAATCGCTGCAGTCGCGCCTGCTCGTCGCCGGAGGAGGCGGCGGCGGGGGAAGCTCCGAATGCGCGGGCTGCACGGGCGGAAGCGGCGGCAGCGCCGAAGCCATCGGCGGCGCGGGAGGGAGAGGCATCGAAGGCAGCCAATGCGCGCCGGGAGAAGGAGCTGGCGGCGGCGCGACCAAAGGCGGCTACGGAGGCGCGCCCGCCCCTAACAGCCCGTATTGCGCGGCCGAATACGAAGCGGGCCGCGGCGGCCAGCTCGGCTACGGTGGCGCCGCGCGCTTCGCACACGGCGGGGGCGGCGGCGGTGGCTACTACGGCGGCGGCGCGGGCGGAGGCGGCGGCCCCGGCGGCGGCGGCGGGGCGGGATCGAGCTTCGTCGAGGAAGCAGCCAAATCCACGAGCATCGGATCGGGCGGGGGCGAAGCACAGGCGGTGAGCTTCACCTACGCGCGCACGCCTGGGATGGTGGAAACGGTCACCGGCTCGGCCGGCAAACTGACCACCACTTCCGCGACGCTGAACGCCAAGGTGAACCCGAATGGCCAGATCGTGACCGAATGCGAGCTCGAATACGGCACGAGCACGAAATTCGGATCGAGCGCACCGTGCGCGGCGCCTCCCGGCAAAGGGACGAGCCCCGTCACGGTGTCGGCCGCGCTGAAAGGGCTGAAACCGGGGACCCTCTACGACTTCCGTATCGTCGCGAGGAACGCCGTCGGTCGGAGCTTCGGGGCGGCGCACGAATTCACCACGCCGTCGGCTCCGATCGTCCTTTACGAGGGGGCCGAAGCGGCGGGAACCTCGGCGCTCGTCTACGCGGGCGCGAACACGGCCGGGGAGAAAGTCACGAGCTGCAGGTTCGAATACGGCACCACGAACAAATACGGCCTCAGCGCGACCTGCACCGAGGTGTCCGAACCCGGCCGCCCGCTCGAAGCGTCCGCCAAGCTGAAAGGGCTCAAACCGAAGACGACCTACCACTTCAGGATCTCGGCCACGAACGCCACGGGCACCGGCAGGGGCTCGGACGAGACGTTCGAAACCGAAGCCGTCGCGCCACCGACGGTGAAGACAGGCGACGCCTCGCCGGTGGCGCAGAGCACCGCGACGCTGAACGCGACGGTCAACCCCAACGGCGCGGCCGTCAGCAGCTGCAGGTTCGAATACGGCACCAGCACCAAATACGGCGCGAGCGTGCCGTGCGCCAAACTTCCGGGCTCGGGCACGAGCTTGGTCGAAGTATCGGCGTTGTTGAAAAACCTGAAAGCGAAAACGAGCTACCACTTCAGGATCACCGCGACCGGGGTCGGGGGCACGAGCAAAGGCCCGGACGAAGAATTCACCACCGCGGCGTCCACGTAGCGCGCGAGCCGGGGCCTGGGGACGCGCTCTCTGGCATGATCGACCGATGGCCAAGCTGACAGCGGAGTCGCTAGAGACCGGGCCCGTCGAGAAGATCAAATGGCTCGAGGACGTCGCCGAGCACGACTACGCCGCCGCCGAGGCCTACCTGTCGCTGAAGTACGCCGACGAAGCCGTCCACAAGATCTGCAAGCGCCTGCAGAAGGCGTCGATCACGAAAAGGCGCGCGAACGACATCCTGCGCGCCGCCGGGGCGAGTGCCGCGCCGCTCGAAGACCCAGGCGTGATGAAGGACCTGATCAAGGTCATCGAGGGCAAGCACCTCAGCCCCGTGCTCGTCGTCAGCGGCGAGGGCGGCGCGGACATCGCCGACGGCTTCCACCGCGTGTCGCTCGTCTACCGCATCGACCCCTACGGCGAGGTCCCGCTGAAGCTCGCCTGAGCGAGCGGCCGCGGCGGGCCGTCTATCGCTCGCGCGGCGCAGGCGCGTCGAGCGCGCCCGACCCCGCCCGGCGCGAGATCGCGCTTCCCCCGCGCCCACGTAGGATCCACGCGCAGCCCACGGCGATCAGCGCGCCGGCGGCGGGGCCGAGGACGTACACCCAGTAGCTGCCGAAGTCGCCGCTGACGAGCGCGGGGCCGAAGGAGCGCGCGGGGTTCATCGAGGCGCCGCTGACGGGCGCGGCCCACAGACCGGCGAGCGCGATGTAGCCGCCCACGCCGAGCGCGGCGATCGCGCCGACGTTCTGGGCCGCAGAGGCGGTCCCCAGGATCACGCTCACCAGGGTCGCGGTGAGCGCTACCTCCATCAGCAACGCCTGCCAGCCGGCGTAGCCCGGGCCGGGCAGCGTCGCACCGAGGTGCCGGACGTTGCCGAAGACCGCGTCGAGGAACAGGCACGCGAGCGTCGCGCCGATCAGCTGGATGACGACGTACCCCGGCAGGCGCCTCCAGGGGAAGTCCCCGCGCAGGGCGAACGCGACCGACACGACGGGGTTCAGGTGCGCGCCCGAGACGGCACCCATGAAAAGGATGATCGCCATGACCATGAGCCCGGGGGCGACCACGGCCGCCGCCAGGCTGATCTGGCCCTTGGCGTGGAGCAGGCCGCCGCCGGCGGCGACGAGCACGAGCATGAACGTCCCGAGCAGCTCGGAGAAGAGGCGGCGCCCTTCGAGCGAGGCGTCATCCCACTCCGCCCGCGAACCGAACTCGAGCGCGAGCATGTGCCGCGTACGCGGGCCGAGCAGTCCCGGTGTGGCCTCGAAGTCCAGACCTCGCTCGTCGGGCACTTCGCCAAGCTAACACGACCCTCAGACCACTTGCTCGGGCCTTCTCGAGGCTGCGGCGACGTTCGCCCCGATGGAACTCAAAGTTCCCCAAATTGGCCCAAAGTTGGACTCTTTAGGCACGCCGCCTCCGTCGATAACTCGCCGGGGCAGCGAGTGATCAAGCCCTCATTCCAAGCTTAGGGGCGGGAGGATCAACCCGCATGTGGGCCCGAGCACCAACGTCGCGCATAAAGGAGTTACGCGCTGTGAAACCCCGAATAATCAAGACCAGGAGCGCACTTGCCGCCGTGCTGGCCGGTGGCACTCTCGTTGCGCTCATCCCCGTCTCGGCGCAGGCCGCGACGGCATCCGCTGAACTGAAAGCCGGCTCGCTCGCCTTCGTCAGCACGCCTCCCAACGTCACGTTCCCGAACACGACGTTGAACGGCCTGCTGCAGAGCATCTCGACTCCCCAGGTGATCGAAGTAGGTGACGCCACGGGCTCGGGTGCCGGCTGGAACATCACCGCCACCTCGACCACGTTCACGGCCGGGGCGCACACGCTCTCGACGTCGGCGACGACCGTCGCGGGCGCGCCGGCGGTCGCCTGCGGCACCGGCGCGACGGGCTGCGTGACTGCCACGACGACCGTCAGCTACCCGTATTCGCTGCCGGCCGCGGGCACCGCGCCGACCGCGACGAAGCTGTTCAACGCCTCGGCGAACACCGGCATGGGTAACCAGACGGTGACGCCGACCTGGAAACTGGAAGTCCCGCCCTCGACCTACGCCGGGACCTACACCTCGACCTGGACCCTCTCGCTGGTCAGCGGGCCCTGAGCCGGACCGATGCTTGCGCGCTACCTCAAGCTCGCTGTGGGACTGGCCGTCGTATCGGCGGCCAGTCCACTGTTCGCGGGCGCTGCTGACGCTGCACCCGCCATCGGGGGATTCAGCGTCCGCCCGGTGGAGACGAGTTCCACCAACCCGGCAACGCGGGCGTACTTCGTGCAGACGCTGCGGCGCGGAATCTACGTCCGCGACGAGGTCCTCGTCGGCAATCTCTCGAACCGTCGCCTGCGCCTGCGGGTCTATCCGGTTGACGGGGTGACCGGCGTCACCTCGGGCGCGGTCTACACCAACCAGGCAGACAAGCTGCGGGCCGCTGGCCGCTGGCTACGCGCCGACGTCCAGTTTCTGACGCTGGCGGCGCATCAGCAGGCGCTCGTCCCCTTCGTCGTGGGCGTGCCGCATGCCGCGAAGGCTGGCGATCACCTGGCCGGATTGGCGGTCGAAAACTTGAGCCACACCAAGTCCGGCGGGCACTTCTCGATCACCGAGGTCGTGCGCGAGGTGGTCGGCGTCGAGGTCCAGGTGCCCGGCGCCGCCGCACCGCAGCTGAAGCTGAAGGGCCTATCGCTCGCGGCACTTCCCGGGACCCAGATCCCGTCCGTGATCGTCGATCTCGGCGACAGCGGCCTGAAGCTGTGCAAGCCGCGCCTGGCCGTGACGCTCAGCGGGTCTGGCATCAACGGGACCGTCGTGAGGCCGCTCGACACGGTCCTCCCCGGCAACTACATCCCCTACCCCGTTCCGTGGCCGCGCGCCCTGCCCAGCGGCGTCTACCGCGCCTCCGCGATGGCGTCGGGCTGCGGTCACCGTGTGCGCACGAGCAGCGTCGTGCAACTCGGAGCGGCGCTGTCTGGCACGGCCGCCCACCCTGGCTACGGGACGACACCGCAGGCGAACGGCGTCAAGTGGTGGATGATCGCGCTTGTCGCGCTCGGCGGCCTTGGTGCCGGCGTCGGCGCCACGTTGCGCGTCAGCCGCAGGCGACCGCGCCGGCTGTCGACCAGTAGCTGACCGAGGGTCGGCGTGCGAGCGCTTCCTCGGCACGCCCCTGGAGTGCGAGCGCGCGCCGGCGCTCCCAAGCGCGTACGGGCAAGAACGGCCTGCGTCGCGCTAGTCGCACTGGTGAGCACACTGGCGCTCACGGCCGCGGCACTCGGTTCGGGGGACTGGTCGGCGCAGAGCTCCGGGACCACCCAGCTGCTCAGCTCGATCTCGTGCGCGAACGCGACGAACTGCGTCGCCGTCGGCAAGCCGAACGGTCCGAACGCGACGATCGTTGCAACCACCAACGGCGGCACGAGCTGGTCCGCGCAGACCTCCACCGACAACAACGAACTGCTGGCGGTCGCGTGCGGGGACGAAACCCACTGCTGGGCGGTCGACAACCGCGGCGGGATTATCGCAACCACAAACGGCGGTAGCACTTGGGCGGCGCAGACATCCCCGACCACCCAGCAGCTCAGCGCGATCTCCTGCGCGAGCGCGACGCACTGCGTTGCCGTCGGCAAGCCGACCGGCAGCACCGCGACGATCGTGACCACCACCAACGGCACCAGCTGGTCCGCGCAGAGCTACAGCGACAGCAACGAACTGCTGGACGTCGCGTGCCCGAACGAAAGCCATTGCTGGGCCGTCGATAACAAAGGCGGCGTCATCGCCACCAGCAACGGCGGCGGCACGTGGGCAGCGCAGAGCTCCGGGACCACACAGCAGCTGAACGCGATCTCCTGCGCGAACACGACCCACTGCGTCGCCGTCGGCAAGCCAAACGGTGCGGTCGCGACGATCCTGGCCACGACCAACGCCGGCACGAGCTGGTCAGCGCAGACCTCCACCGACAACAACGAACTGCTCGGGGTTGCGTGCGGGGACGAAACCCACTGCTGGGCGGTCGACAACCGCGGCGGCATCATCGCCACCACGAACGGCGGCAGCAGCTGGGGCGCGCAGAGCTCCGGCGACGCTAATGCGCTTGACGCGATCGCCTGCAGCGGCAACAAAGACTGCTGGGCCGTGGACAACAAGGGCGGCATCATCGCGACCATCGACAGCGGCGGCAGCATCGCCAACGGGGAGTCCTCAGGCGACACGAATCCCTTGCTCGCAGTGGCCTGCACAGACCTCAGCCACTGCTGGGCGGTCGACGAAAAAGGCGCCATCCTCGCCACCAGCAACGGCGGCAGCACCTGGGCCGCGCAGAGCTCCGGGACCACACAGCAGCTGAACGCGATCTCCTGCGCGAACGCCACCGATTGCGTCGCCGTCGGCAAGCCAAACGGGCCGAACGCCACGATCGTTGCCACCACCAACGGCGGCACGAGCTGGTCCGCGCAGACCTCGACCGATCACAACGAACTGCTCGGGATCGCCTGCCCAAATGAAAGCCATTGCTGGGCCGTCGACAACAAAGGCGGCGTCATCGCCACCAGCAACGGCGGCAGCACCTGGGCCGCGCAGACCTCCGGGACCACGCAGCAGCTGAACGGCATTGCCTGCCCGAACACGAGCGACTGCTTTGCGGCGCAGAACAACGGCGAAGAGCTCGTGAGCACCAACGGCGGCGCGAGCTGGGCATCGCACACCACCGGGGCGTCCCAACTGCAGGCGATCGCCTGCACTGAAGCCAGCGCCTGCTGGGCGGTGACGGCCATGGGTGGCGTGTTCGTCACGAGCAACGGCGGATCGACCTGGTCGGCGCAGACCAGCGGCGTCACCCAGGCTCTGCGCGCGATCGCCTGCCTGCCCCACGCGAGCTCGACAGCCTGCTGGGCGGTCGGCAACATGGGGACGCTGATCTCGACGAGCAATGGCGGCAGCACGTGGGCTGCGCAGAGCGCCGGCAGCGCACAGCTGAACGCCGTCAGCTTCGTCAATGGAGGCCGCGGGTGGACCGTCGGCGCCGGGGGGGCGATCTACGCACTCGTCGCCCCGTGCAGCGCCGGCACGCTCGCGGTCGGAGCAAGCGCTGTCACCCTTCCCGCCGTCACACTCACCGGCAAAGGCCTCACCGACACCGGCACGGCCGCGCTCATCCCCGAAGATGAAACCGACAGCGGCCTCGGCTGGAACGTCAGTGCGACCTCGACCACCTTCGCGAACGAAGGCGGTAAGACCCTGCCCACCACCGCCACCACCTTCACCGGCGCGAGCACGACGGCCGCCAGCGGCAGCTGCTCGCTCCCGACGAACTCCGTCGCATACCCCGTGACGCTCCCGGCCGGAGCCACTGCCCCGACGGCAGCGAAGGTCTTCAACGCAGCCGTCAACAGCGGCAGCGGACCGGCGAACGTAACGCTCAACGTCGCGCTCGCCGTTCCCGCCGGCGCGTACAGCGGTAGCTACTCCTCCACCTGGACGGTCACGATCGCGAGCGGGCCCTAGACGAGCGGGGACCCCGCGGAAGGGCACGGCGTAGCCGATACGCCGCTGTTGTTGCTAGAACATGGCCTCAAGCAGTAAGGGGGCAATGGATTGGCGCTCACACCCCGGCCCATCAGGGGCCCCGATTTCGACGAGCTGGACACGCTCACGGCCTGCGCCCGCGAGGGCACGCTGGTGGCCGCGGCCGAACGTCTCGGGATCAGCCGGCCGGCCGTCGCGAAACGAATAAAGAACCTCGAGGCGCTCGCCGGCCAGCCGCTCCTGCACCGTGGCGGCCGCGGCATCCAGCTCACCGACGCCGGTGCGTCGCTACTCGCCGCTTCCCAGCGCGTACTCGACGGCCGCGACGTGCTCTTGGCGACTCTCGGCGAGATCCGCGGCGAGCACCCGTCTCCGATCGCGGGCCTGCGCGAGCTTCTCGGCGGCGGGCCGCCCCAGTCGCGATCGGCACCGCTACCCGAGGCGCGGCTCGCAGAGACCGAGCGCGTACTCGAGCTCGTGCTTCGCGAGAGCCTGACGGCCGTCTCGATATCCGACCCGGACACATTGATCATCCACGAGGTCAACGAGGCCTTCTGTCGCTTTACGGGCCGCTCCCGCGAGGGGCTCGTCGGTCAGCGCGCAACCGACGAGCACGGACCCTGGGCCGACGTCGACGACCGCGCCGGGGTGTTCGCCGAGCTCAGGAGCGCCGGCACCGTGACGGCGCGGAAAATCCGCATACGGCGGCCGGACGGCAGCTTGCGCGTCGGCAACCTGAGGGCGCACCTCCTCTCGCTCGCGGGAGCGAATCAGGTGCTCTCGACGATCGATGACATAACCGAGCTGGACACACTCGAAACCGACCAAACGGCCGGCGTGGGTTTCTATCGCGCCGTCGCCGAGGCCTCGAAGCTCCTGCTCTCCGGCCGCCAAGCGATCGAGAGCATCGCGAGCGTGCTACCGACGATCCACCGCAGCGGTCCGGTGACGAGCGTGCTGCTGTGGAACCTCGAGGACAACTGCACCCACGAGCTCGTCGGCGACCCGCCGCCTGGCGACCTGCGCGTCAAACTCGCGGACGATGCGCTCGCGCGCAACGCCGGGGTCGCACGCATAGGCAACCCCGGCCTCGCCGATGGCCGCGTGTCCGGATGGGCGGTTGGCCTGCCCGACGGACGCCTGGCGCTCGTCCTGCTCACCACGGAGCAGATCTCCACGGTCGCTCAGGCTCTCTACGAAGAGGCGCTCGCAGACCTGGCCATACTCGCTTCGGCGGCAGGCGCTCCCCGCGTCAGCTGACCGTGATCCTCGCGCGCTGGCGCGCTCGGCCAGCGTGAGCATCAGCGCGTAGCCGCCCGCGTGATCGGGCGACGCGCCGACCCACTCGTGCGTGTCTCGCCTCCTTCTAACTTCCGCGCCGCGCATCCGTTGAGGGAGTGATGGGGAGAACAACCCCCGAACTACGAGGAAAGGGGGATTCGCAATGCGTGGCACGCTCAAGAGACTGCCTGCCCTAGCGGTTGCCGTTGGAGCCGTGACGCTGATGGGCGTGTCGGCCGCTTCGGCCAGCGCAGCGGGAACCACCTGCTCGAGCAACACCGGGACGATCAAGCTCTCACCGGGTCTCGAAGCCAGTCCGAAGGTGCAGAACATCACGATCAAGGGCACGCTGTCGGGCTGTACGGGCAGCACCGTCACCGAAGCGAGCTACGTAGCGCACCTGAAGACGGTCAACGCCGCATCGTGCGCTGACCTGAAAACCGCCGGCGCACCTGCGACCGGCACGATCGTCGTCAAGTGGTCACCGAAGGGCCAGGGCAACTCGCAGGGGACCTTCGGCATGCCGCTCACCGAAACTCCCGGCGCGAGCCTCAGCGGCATGGTCGAAGGCGGCCTGTTCGAAGGCGGAGCCATCAGCGGCACGGTCTCCGAGACCTACGCGGGCGGCGAAAAATGCGGCGTGGCCAACGGCAAGAAGAAGGCCAAGAAGGTCAACAAGGGGACGCTGACCGGGACGGCGTTCACGATCTCCTAAAGCCTCCGTACGGTCTAACCCCGTCCGTGCGGTAGCTGAGAGGTGGGGCCGCGGCCTGCGGCCCCACCTCGATGCTCGCTGGCAGCCGACCAACTTCTGCAGCTCTGCTCCGTTACATCCATACGATGCGAATCAGTCTGCGAGCTCGGCGCGGCATCCCTTCGGTCGTGTTGAGGTAGGCAAGCCGGTGCGGGCAGCGAAACGGGAGGGTTGAGGAGCTAGAGAATGCTGGCGGAGCGAAAGCGGCTGGTGACGGCCGGCTCCCGGGTACGGCTTCGGCTCCTGAGCGACGAGCGGCTGGTGTCGCTCGTTCGCCGCGGGGATGCGGTCGCGTTCGAGGTGCTCTACGAGCGCCACAGCGGAGCTCTGCTGTCCTTCTGCGCCTACATGCTCGGCTCCCGAGCCGACGCGGAGGACAGCGTGCAGGCGACGTTCGTGTCCGCCTACCGCACGCTGCGCGCCGACCGGCGGCAGGTCACCGTGCGACCGTGGCTTTTCACGATCGCGCGCAACCACTGCGTCGATACGCTGCGCGCCCGCCGCGAGACGGTCGAGCTGAACGGGGAGCCCGCGCCGGGAGGCGAACCCGCGCGCGAATTTGAACTGCGCGAGGAGGTCGCCCACATCTTCGAGGGCCTGCGCGAGCTGCCCGAGCGCCAACGGGCAGCGCTGGCGCTCGCCGAGCTTCACGGTCTCAGCCAGGCCGACATCGGCACGGTGCTTGGAGTTGAGAGCCACCAGGTCAAGGGCTACGTCTACCAGGCGCGCTCGAACCTGCTCTCAGAACGACGGGCGCGCGAGGCCGACTGCTGCGAGATCCGCGAAGAGATCGCCACGGCGCGCGGCGCGGCGCTGCTGAGGGGCCGCCTTCGCCGCCACATCCGCAGCTGCGCGGACTGTCGAACCTACGCCGACGGAATCTCGCGCCAGCGCCGCCAGCTGGCCGGGCTGATGCCGCTCGTGCCCTCGCTGCTGGTCAAGGCGCGCGCTCTCGAAGACGCGCTCGCCGGGGCGGGCCTCGCGACCGATCCGGCTGCCTACGCCGGTGGCGCGGCCATCGTCGGATCGGTGGGGGCCGCCGCCGAGGTCGCTGGCAGCGGGCTCAAGGCGCTCGCGGTCAAGGCCGTCGCGGGCCTGCTCGCCGTCGGCGCCGCCACGGGCGCCGGCGCGTCGATACTCGGCCTGCCCGTGAGCGAAGGGCACGCGCCGCACCTGGCGATCGCGGGCCGGTCCTCGGTGCTCACGGCTTCACTCGGATCGCCAGCGGCCAAAAGCGACGTGAGTGGGCAGGCACAGGCACGCGGTCTGGCCTCGGGCGGCGCTGGTCGAGGCGCGGCGCTCACGCGTGCGGGGAGCAGGAGCGGACGCTCAGGAGGTCGCGAAGGCAGAGGTCAGCGCGAAGCGAGCGCGAAGAACCAGCGCGAACCTCGCGAACCGAGCCAGGGTCACGCCGCGCCGTCGCGCGAACGCCGCAGCAGAAGCGACGCAAGCCTTCGGCCCACGCAGGAAGCGCGCGCGAAGGAAGGCGCGGAACGGACGGCGAAGCGCCTGGAAGCCAGGCGCGAACGCCAGGAACGGCGTGCTACGCGCGAAGCGGCGCGGCGGGGCGCCAGCGGCTCGGGTTCTCCGGAAAGCAAGGGAGAAGAAGGCACCAAAGTCGGCCGCTCGCCGGCGCCGAAGGAACACCGCCCGCCGAAGGAACACCCGAAAGCCGAAGGCGAAGAAGAAGTGCCGAAGGTGGGGGGCTCGGGCGCGCCGAAGGGCAAGGAACGTCGCCAGCAGGAACGCGAACGCCAGAAGAAGCGCAGGGAACGCGAACAGCGCCACCGCCGGCGCGAAAAAGCCGAACAGCTTCCGGGCTAGCGCCGCCCCGCGGCTAGCGCGCCTTGTACTTGAAGCGATCCTTCTTGGTTATGGCGCTCGTCCCGGCGCCCGTGGTGACGGTGACATCGACGGTCCCCACCGGGCCGGCCGGCGCGAGGGCCGTGATCGTTGTCGAGGACTTGACGGTGACGCTCGTCGCGGAAGCGCCTGCGAACTTGACGGTCGCGGGGGCCGAGAAGCCCTTGCCGGTGATCGTCACGAGGGTGCCACCCGCTGCCGGACCGCTTTTCGGCGCCAGCTTCGTCACGGTCGGCTGCTGTGCGAGGCGCTGCTCGCAGGCCCGCGCTTCGTTGCTCCACATCTGCTGGTACCAATAGAGGTCGCCGTTGATGACCTGGTTGTAGTTCGCACCATCCGGAGCCTGGCCGAGCGGGGGCCCGAATTCGCTCGCCTGTTTGAAGGTGCGGCACTTGTCGCCGACCTCTTCTTCGTTGCTGGCGTACCAGGCGTTCAGCTCGGGGTCCGTGAGCGACTCGGCGTGCTCGTGGACGAGCCCGCCGCCGATGCTCGCGTCCGAGGCGTTGCCGTTCGGGTGTTCTTCGCCGGTGTCGCAATTGGTGCCCTCGACATAGGGGTCATTCGCGTAGACGATGACCGCTCCCCCGACCTGTATGAAGCTGTGGAACGAACAGTAGCCCGGGTGTGTGGATCCGGCGGAGCACGCCTTGCCGGCTGCTTCGAGACAGCTTTCGACCCCCGCGGGTGTAAGCAGGAAGTACTCATGCGCGAGGTCCATCGGAAGCCCGCTCACTTCGACGAACCTTCGGATCTCCGCCCGCAGCTGCACGTCGGTCAGGCAGATCGGAGCGGAGGAGCAGCCGTTGGCGGGATAGGGGTGGGTGTCGACCAGAGCGCCGGCGAAATGCGAGCTGTAGTTCGCGGATTCGCCGGCCGAGTCCGTGTACTGGGCGAGCAGCGAATCGACGTTCTGCAGCCCGCCGCTGTCGTGCGCGAGGTCTTCGAAGTACCTGTCGATCCCGGTCTCGTAGCCCGCCGGGAATTCGCTCGCGCCAGGGGGATCCCAGTAGAGGGCGTAGTTCGTGTTCGAGGACATCACGGGGCCACCGTGGTATTCGAGGAGCTTGCCGTTCCCCGCGGACCCCTTCCCCGACCCCTTCCCTCCGGATCCCTTCCCCGCGCGCGAGAGGGGCCCTTCGTTGGCGCGCACTGCCGCGATCGGTTCATAGCCGAGCGCGCGGCCGTCGAGATGCACGATCAGCGCGGACGCGCTCGCGGTCGCGACGGTCGCGATCACGGCGGCACACAGCGCAAGCGAGAGCGCCACGCGGCATGCGGCGCGGCGCGGAGGACGCGCGCGCGGCTCCCGGGCGCTGCGTGAGGACGCCGCACGCTGTGCGGTCGCGGCGTCAACCTTGTGATTGCTGCTGGCCATGGTCTGCTCGTATTAACGTCGCCGGACGCGAGAGGTCGGGCGGGTAGGTGCGTTTTTTCGGGCAGGCACTGCGGCGGGGCCGCTTCGCGGCCGGCCCCGCCTCCGTGTGCCTGTCACTTCAGTGCAGCAGGCCGAGCGTGTTGTTGCCGTCGTCCACGAAGTAGACCGCACGGCCGTCCAGCGTCAGCGCCAGCCCGAACAGGCCGCCTTCGCCGGCTTCGGTTTCCGCCGTCGCGAGCTGGGAGCCGCCGGGCGCCGTTTCGACGATGTTGCCGTCGCCGCCGTTGGTCGTAAGGATGTTCCCGTCGCGCTCGACCGTCAGTCCGAGCGGGGCGTTCAGGTGTCCCCCCGAGCTGACGGGGTTCCCCTCCAGCGCGGCGGTGGTTCGCGTCGTTGCCGATGGCACGGCCACGATCCGGTTGTCGAACGTGTCGGCGACGTACAGGACGCCCTGAGGGCTCAGCCCGACGCCCGTGGGACCGACGACGAATGTCGTTTTGTTCGTCACCTCGGGGAAGCCGGTGGCGACGACCTGCTCCGAGACGACCGTTGGCGCTGGCGCCAGTGGCATCGGCGGGTGCCCCGGGGGGCTCTCTGGCGGCGCCGGTGGGGTGCTCAGGTCGATGCGCACGACCGTGCCTTCGTCGGCCGGCGTGGTGGTGTGTCCGACGGTTCCGTTGAGCACGTTGCTCACGAACAGCGCCGTGAGCCCACGCGGCCCCCGGGCGGCGGTGAGGTCCCACGGCCCGTTTATCAACGAGCCGGAGATCGTCGCCACGGGTTCACCGTAGGGATTGAGGACGATCAGGCAGCCTTCGCTCGCGGTCGCCGCTTCACCGTTTTCGGAGGGCAGGCTGCCGACGACCACATAGTTGTCGGGCAGGATCGCGAGCCCCGTTGTGAGGCCAACTCCTCCTGGACAGGCCCCTGGGAGGTCCTTTGGGTCGATTTCGGCGAACAGCGACAGCCCGCCCCACGGCGACTTCTGGACGATCGTGGTGCCGGTGCCTTGGAGGTTTTCTTCGTTGTTGAAGTTGCTGATGATGATGTCCCCCCGCACCAGCGAGCCGGCACTGCGCGGCACCGTGACGATGCCGTATGGGTTCTGATCGCCGTTTTCCGGGACCGTCGTGCCGAGGGAGCTGACCGTATGCAGCATCCCCAGGAACGTGTTGGACGCAAGCGCCGACGCCGGCGCGAATATCAGGCACGCCAGCGAGAGCGCCAGCACGAGCGGCGGTCGCGAGAACGCCTTGCGCCTTTGAAAGCTTCCGGGCACGATGCTTCCCTCCTAGAGCTCGAAGATGGCCTTCACTGCACTTTCAGGACTCCGCGGCGGCTGAAAACTTCCCGCGGATCCATGAAGTGATCAGGAGGTTTGGGGCCGGGGGGCATCAGCCGCGCGAGTGGGCGCCGACGCTGGCCCGCGAGGTCAGCGCCCGCGCCGCTCCCGGCTCAGCCGACGGTGTAGCTATAGGGGATTGCGGCAACCTCGTTGCCCTGCAGGACGTGGAACACCTGGAAGACCGTCAAGTCTGCGTCATCGACGTATAGCGTTCCACTCACGGTGCTGCTCGCAGTAGCGCTCGGCGTGATCGTGACGGGAATCGTCGCGGTTTCGCCGGGGTTGACGACCAGCGGTTCGACGCTTTCGAGCAGTTCTGGTTCGCTGGCGGCGAGCCAGAGATCGCCGGTGCTCGACGTGACCGCGGGGTCGAATGCCTGGGTGGTGACCGACATAGCGGTTTCCACCGGCTCTTCGGGTCCGCCTTCTGCGCCGAACGGGCCGACCTCCTGGGGAAGGATGTCCCAGATCCCCTGTGAAATCTGCGGTGCGGCGAAGGACGCGGACGCCGTGAGCCCGACGCTGGAGCCAATGTCGGGGTCACCCTCGGGGGAGGAGCTGTCGAACTGGATCGGCTGTGTGCCCGTGGTGCTCGCGCTCTCGGTCAGGGTGGTCGTATGCGTCGGCACGAGATAAACCGGGATGTTCGAGGAGACGGTGATCGGCTCGGTGGTGCTGGCGCCTCCCAGGGGCGCGAGTTCGAGCTGTGTTTGCTTCGGCTGGCGCGCATCGACGAAGTACGCCTCCGGGCCCGGTCCGCTGTTGTGGACGGTTACATCGACCGTCTTCGCGACGCCGGCCGCGAGTTGGCGGTGGGGCGAGTCGGGTAGCCCGGGTGCGTGCGCCACGACCGCTTCCTGGTCGCTGCTGACCGTGAACTGTTCGGAGATCGCAGTCCCCGAGACCTGCGGCACGAACGCGATGATCAGGGTCCAGCGTCCCGCGGCCGGCGAGAGCACGTGCAGCTGGGCGCCCGGCTCGTTGACGTAGCCGGGTTCGGTTTCGGTGGGCAGCGTGTTGGCGGCGAGCGCGAGCTCCTCGCCGGAGGGGCTCACGAGCCAGGCATCGAACGGGTTGTTCGCATTATTGGCGAGCGTCACCGCGGCGTTCAGCTCCGGGCGCCCCGGCGCCACGTCGAGCTGGTAGTAGAACTCCTGCCCCGTGAAGAACGCACGTCCGTTGCCGCCGGAGAGGGTTCCCGTGAAGCTCTCGGAGCCGCTCGCCATCAGGCTGCGCAGCGTGACCGCGATCGTGGAGACACGCCCGAAGGCGGCGCCGCTGTTGCTGGTGAGAACGATCGAGCCGGCCTGATCCCCGGGCTTCGTCGGGGTGGACGTTTCAAGCGTCACCGTCCTTGTCTGCCCGGGCGCGAGCGTCAGCGTGGAAGGGCTCACGTGCCCGAATTTCTCATAACGGGCGACGCTCGCGGCGAAGCTGACCGGCCCCGTAGTGCCGGCGGCGCCCGAGTTGCGGCTGTACACGTACGCCGTCCAGGTCCCGCCCGCGGGGCTCGCGACCTGCACATCGCCGTAGTTGCCGTCGCCCTGGGGAACGGAGTAGGCGGCTAGCTTGCCGTGCGGATCGATCAGCGTGAGCCGCACTCGTCCGTGCAGTTCGGGGTCTTCAAAGAAGGCGGGCCCCTGGAAGGCGATCGCGGCGTCCAGCCGGTCTTGCCCGGAGGGCACGCGGAACGTGACCGGCTCATAGTTGTCGCTCACCCCCTGCCAGTCGGCCATGTGCGGGCTTGCGCTGTCTGACAGTTCCAGCTGGGCGCTCTTGACGGTGCGGTAGGCGCCGAGCGTGCGGCTCGACACAGACAGCTTCTGCGTCACCGCGCCGGTGTTCGTCACCTGGTCGCTCAGCGTCTCCGGGGTGCCCGCCTGGTCGACCGCGTTCAGCTGCCCGGCGCTCATCAACAGGGTGTCGCCGACGGCGTGCGGTGCGGTGACCGACTCAGCCGCCAGCGCCGCCTTATAGGCGTCCAGGCGGCCCGCGCCCTGCTGGTCGGCGGGCGCGTCGATGTCATCCGCGCTGCTCGTGATGATCTGCTTGACCAGTGCCGGGCTCGGCGACGCACCGCCGTGCGTGGTGCGGTAGGCCTCGATCACCAGCGCGGCGACACCCGCCGTCAGCGGCGCGGACTCGCTCGTGCCACCGCTCTCCTGCACGGGCGTGGGATCGCCGGCAAGCGAGCTGCACTCGTTGTACATCGCGGTATCGGTCGAGCACAAGGCCCAGTTGAGCTCACCCGGCGCTACCAGGTCCACGGTGCGCCCGTCCTGCTCGAAGCCGCCCGAGCTGAACGAGCTGATGTTGTCATCGAGCCAGCCGCTCACGCCCGGGAAGCGGGCGCCGCCGTAGCCCGTCTGGGCGTTGATGCGCCGCGTGGTGGACGCGCCCACGGCGATGACATTTGGGTCCGTGGCCGGGGTCCCGATCGTGCTCGTCACGCCGGCATCGCCGCTGGAGACCGTGACAGTCGTCCCCGCCGCCACCGCCGCGTCATTGGCCCGCTTGATGAGATCGAGGCTCGCTTCATCGTCGGGGTAGAAGTTGTTGCCCAGCGACTCGTTGAGCACCTGCACATGGTCCACCGACACCGCATAGTCGATCGCCTGCAGGAACGAGGAGTTGAAGCCGGCGTTCTCGGCGCCGAAGATGTCGAGCCCCACCAGGCTCGCGCCCGGGGCGACGCCCTCCACCCGGATCCTGCAAGGCTGGTTCAGCGGCAGGGCGCTGTAGTGGCTGATGTCGTAGACCTGCCGCCCCTGGGCAGCGACCGAGCTCGCGTCCAGGAACGCCTCCCCGCCACCCGTCGCAACGCCCGTCCCCTCGCCGCTGAAGTCCTTGTAGTCAACGAACACGTGTTCACCGTTCGCCCGGATGAAGTCCGGGTTGTCCGTTTCCAGCCCGTCGGCGATGAAGGCGACCGTCACACCCGAGCCGTCAAGGCCCAGCGAGCGCGCCGTAGCCGCCTTCCTTTCTTCGGAGTCCGCGTGGATCGTTTCGAGGGCCTGCGGATCGAGTTGCACCTTTCCCTTTGACGCGCACGCGCCCGGCAGTGGCTTCGTGCCTTCACCCGGTTCGCCACTGGCCGCGCCATGAGGCGGCGCGAGGTGGATGATCTGGTCCGTCACGACCTCGCTCACGGCCGGATTCGCTTTCAGGCTCGCTTCCTCGTTGGGCGAAACGGTCGCGGAGAGCGCGTCAAGGACCGTGTAGGCGTGCACATCGCCGGCCCTCGAAGCGGTGAGCTGCGAAAGCACCGGCTCCTGAACGCGCTGCACGACACGTCGACGCGCCGCCTCGTCCTTGCGGCTCGCCGGCATGCCCTCCACCTGATCCTTAAACACCACGATCACCCGATGGGTGGCCGCTTCCTGCTGCGCACCCGCCGAGGAATCCACCGTGCTGGCGCCCACGAGCAGCACCAGCAGCGCCGAAGCCGCGGCAAGCCCAGCGCCGCGCGGACCGGGAAGCGGGCTCCTACCCGCGCCTCGACCGAACATCCTTGCCTCCGAGTGCCGCCATGAGTCCCCCCGCGGAGCAGAGCCCCAAGCCAGTTGTTGATGCGCCTACCTAACGCACCCAGCCGCCTAGTGCTACCCGCGACTCGAGCTGGCAAAACGTTCACAGGGCACTTCTCCCGCGTTTCGGCCAGCGCCAGCCTAAACGACCTGCACGGCGAGCTCATCCGCGAGCTCACGCTCGACCCCAGCCGCACCTACCGGCCGCTCACCGCCTCATGAGCGTGTCTACGATGTCCCGACACAGCTGTTCGGGATGTCCCGACACACAACAGGATGCGCCCGGAGGGAATCGAACCCTCGGCCTGCGGCTTGAAAGACCGCTGCTCTTTGGCTCCCCAAAGAGAACCGTTGACCACTGAGCTACGGGCGCGAGATGTCTGCTTGCACTACTCGGCCGGCAGGCCAAGGACGCTTAATCTAAGCAGGCGCGCGCCCAGCGCGCTACGGCCGCCAGACATGCTGCGCGTTTCGCCGCTGCCAGCTGACTGCGAGGGTCTGATGATCGCTTCCTTGGGCACTCGCGCGCGCGGCACGCCGATTCCGTCGCAGAGCTTGCGGCAGGGCTCGTATACGGGCCGGAAGCCGAGCAGTTGCGCGATCGTGACGATGCCATACCCGCGCCGGCGCAGCGCCGCGATGATCTGCGGGTAGGCGGCGAGCGTCTGCCCGCGCGGGCCGCCGCCGTCGTGGGAGATGATGATCGAGCCCGGGCGCACCTGTTCGAGCACGCGCCGCTCGATCGTCGAGACACCCGGCTGGGTGTAGTCGCTCGGGTCCACGTCCCACAGGACCGTCGCGAGGCCGAGCGCGCGCGCGCTCGCGACGATCGAGCTGTCGTAGGCGCCGTAGGGCGGGCGGAACACGCACGGCGTGTAGCCGCTGAGCGAGTGGATCACGGCGATCGTGCGCTGCAGCTGTTCGCGCACGGCTGCGACCCGCGTGAGGAGAGGGTGCGTGAAGGTGTGGTCGCCGAGCACGTCGCCGTCGCGCAGCTCGCGCAGCAGCATCTGGCGGTAGGCCGCGCTGACCTGCTCGCCGATCATGAAGAAGGTCGCGCGCGCGTGGCTGCGCTCGAGCATCGTCACGAAGGCCGGCGTGTCGGGGGCGGGGCCGTCGTCGAAGCCGATCGCGACCTCACGCCGGTTGGGGCCGTGCAGGTAGGCCGAGCGCCCATGGCTCGCGCAGCCGACGACCCGGTAGAGCTGCGCACGCGGCCCGCTCCCGCGGCGGGCGCCGGGGCGAAAGAACGCGCCAGACGCCGCCGCCGGGACTCCTGCGAGCACCACCGCCAGGAGGACTGCGCTGCGCCTGCCCCGCAAGGTGCCCCGGGAGCTCAGGGGCTGAGGACGATCTTCAGCGCCTCGCGGCGGTCGTAGACCGCGTAAGCCTCCGGCGCGTCCTCGAGGCGTCATGTGGTGGGTCACCAGCGGCGACGGGTCGAGCACGCCCGCCGAGAGCATCGCGAGCACGCGGTCGACGTGACCGAGCACGTTCGCGTGCCCGCCCGCGCAGCGTGAGCGCCTTCAGCCACAGCAGACCCATGTGCACCTCGGCGCGCTCGGCGTAGACGCCGATGCACTGCACCGCGCCGCAGTTTCGCGTGAGCCGGATCGCGCTCTCGAGCACGCGCGCGTCGCCGACCGCGTCGATGCTCACGTCCACGCCCCTGCCCTCGCTGCCGGCGCGCACGATCGCGCGCACGTCGTCGTGCTCGGGGGTGCAGCGCCTGCGCGCCGAAGGACTCGGCCACGGCGAGGCGCGCTGGCACGGTGTCGATCGCGTACACGTGCGCCGCGCCGGCGGCGCGCGCGCCTGCACCGCGCACAGCCCGACTGGGCCGAGTCCGAGCACCGCCACGAGGTCGCCGGGCCGCATGCCGCTCGCGTCGACCGCGTGAAAGCCGGTGCCCATGACGTCGCCGGCGAACAGCGCGACCTCGTCGCTCATCCCCTCGGGCACGCGCCGCAACACGAGGTCCGCGTGCGGGATCAGCGCCATGTCCGCCTGCGTGCCCTGCAGCGAGCCGAGCGTGGCGCCGTGGCCGAACGTGCGCGACTGCTCGCAGCGGTGATAGAGCCCGCGCAGACAGAAGAAGCAGCGCCCGCAGGCGGTCTGGAAGCAGCCGAGCACGCGGTCGCCGACCGCCACGCGCTTCACGGCCGGCCCGGCCGCGACCACTTCCCCCACGTACTCGTGGCCGATCGTGAAGCCCGGCTCGATCTGCACGCGCCCGTGGTAGATGTGCAGGTCCGAGCCGCACACGCCGCTCGCCTCGATGCGGACGATCGCGTCCTCGGGGTCCGTGAGCTCGGGCTCGGGGCGCTCCTCGACGCGAACCTCGCCCGGCCGCCTGGAATGTGACCGCTCGCACGGGGCGAGACCCTATCCGGCAGCGTCGGTCCGCTGCGCCTGCACCTCGCGCAGCTGCCCGTTCTCGGGGTTGAAGATGAAGCCCCTGATGTGCTCGCGGAAGCGCAGCTCGCGGCTCGAGCGCAGCCGTGCGAGGCTCGCCCCCAGCGCCTTCTCGACGTCATCGAAGGCGCCCAGGCGCCACGTCGGCAGCACGCCGTCGGCGGCGAGCGCCTGCGCGAACTCATCCTCGGAGGCGCCGTGAAGGCCGCAGCCGTCGTGCATCAGCACGACGATCTCCTCGGTTCCGAGCAGCCGCTGCGAGGCGCTCAGCGAGCGCAGCGCGTCGTCTGTGACGAGGCCGCCCGCGTTGCGGATGATGTGCGCGTCCCCGCGCTGCAGGCCGAGCAGCGGAAACACGTCGATGCGCGTGTCCATGCACGAGAGCACCGCCACGCGCCGGCGCGGGCGCGGGCTCAACCCCGGCGCGGCCAGCTCGTGCTCGCGCGCCGCGGCGTTGCGCAGCATCTCATCCGCGGAGGGCACCTCGGCTGGCGATCCTAGGCGTTCGCGGGCTCCGCGGTGACGCCCTTTGCGAGCTTGCGCAGCTCGCGCATGCTGCGGGCGATCCCGCGCGTGAGGACGTCGATGTCGGGCGCGCCGTCGTAGTCGCCGGTGACCCCGAAATACAGGCGCCCGTCGTAGGAGAAGATCGCAACCACCACGCGGATCGAGCCGACCACCGGCACGAAGGGGTAGGAGCGCAGCATGCGCCGGCCGAGCGTCTGCACCGGCTGCTGGGGGCCCGGCACGTTGGTCGTGGCCGTGTGCATGTTCAAGCGCGGCGAGAGCGTCACCAGGCGGCTCCCGAGCGCGAGCAGCAGCGGCGGCGCGAAGCCAGAGAGCGAGGAGAGCACGTCGCCCGCGACCGCCTGCTTTGACTCCTTGATGCCGTCCATCTCCGCGCGGATGCTGGACAGGCGTGCGACCGGGTCCTCCAGGCCGACGGGCAGGGAGGCGAACACCGCCGATACGCGGTTGTTGTAGACGCCGCGCTCGCCGCGGTGGCGCACCGACACGGGCACCATCGTGCGCACCACCTGGTCGGGCGCGAGCTGCTCGCCGCGCCCCAGCAGGAGCTCGCGAAAGCCGCCCGCGATCGCGCACAGCACGACGTCGTTCACGGTCCCTCCCAAGGCGGCGCGGATGCTCTTCACGTCGGCGAGGCTCGTGTCCGCCCAGCTCCAGCGCCGGTGCGGCCCGATGTGACCGATCAGCGACGAGGCCTCCGCGGGGCGCATCGCCCCCGCCGAGGCGCTCAGCGCGCTCAGCAGCTGGCCCGCGGTGCGCAGCGTCTGCTCGGGCGCCGCGAGCGCGCCGCGCAGGCTCGCCAGGGCGCCGCCCGGGCTGGCCCAGCGCGCGAGCGTGCGCGCCAGCACCTCGATACCCGAGGGCTCGGGGGCGGGCGAGAAGCCGTCCGCGGAGGCGGGCGCTGTGGTGTCGGAGAACATCACCGACATCAGGTCGGTGGCGGCGACGCCATCGACCATGCAGTGGTGGACCTTCGAAAGCAGCGCCCAGCGCCCCTCCTCCAGTCCCTCGACCGCCCACAGCTCCCACAGCGGCTTGCCACGGTCGAGGTGCTGTGAGAACACCCGCGCCGCCAGGCGGCGCAACTGCTCCTCGTCACCCGGGCGCGGGATCGCCGTGTGGCGCAGGTGATAGTCGAGGCTGAAATGCGGATCGTCCACCCACACCGGCGTGCCGGCGGCCAGCGGCACGAAGCGCACCTTCTGGCGATAGCGGGGAACCAGGCCGAGCTTGCCCTCGACCATCGCGCGCAGCTTCTCGAACGACGGCATCGGACCCTCGAAGATGCTGACCCCGCCGATGTGCATCGGCGTCACGTCGTTCTCGATGTGCAGGAAGGACGAGTCGATCGCGCTCATCCATTCCATCGCGCTCCATCCCCCCCGTCCAGCACGTCTTCGAGCACCCGGTAGACGGCGGGGTGAACCGACATCCCGCAGTGGCTCGAGTCGACCTCGACGGGCTGCGCGTAAGGATCCACGCAGGCGCGCCAGTCGACGATCGCGTCGCTGCGCGAGTGCACCGCGACTGCGCGCAGCCCCGGCGGCAGCGGCGCTTGCAGATCCGCCCGGAAGGGGGCGCAGCACTCGCCCTCGTGGCAGCTACGTGAGAACACGCCCGGCAGCCCGCGGTCGCCGAGCCAGGCGACGAGGCGCACGGTGCGCAGCACGTGCGGCGAGACCGCCAGCGGCGCGGACACGGGGGAGCCGAGCATGAGCAGACCACTGACCCTCTCCGGCTCGCGCACCGCGAGCGCTCGCGCGAGCGCACCTCCACGGCTCTGCCCGACCACCACCAGCGGTGCGCCGGCGCTCGCGTGGAAGTCGGCGAGCTGGGCCTGCAGGCGCCCGACGGTGCGCTCGGCGCAGTCCACGTTGGCGAGCATGCCGCTCGTGACCACGCGGTGGCCGCGGCGCTCGAGCCAGTAGCGCATCATCGACATCGAGGAGTCGCCCGCCATGAAGCCGGGGATCAGCAGCACGGGCGGTGTCTGAAGCGGCGCGCGGCGCGGACGCAGAAGCTCCCCGGCGAGCAGCCGGGCTAGCTCGCCGCCATAGCGCAGCTCTGCCCATAGCGGCGCCTGCGGCGCTGCCGGGATGGTCTCCTCCGCCACCACTCTTCCCATAGAGTAGGCCCCGGTGGAGCTGAGCGGTAGGCACGTGGTGGTCACGGGGGGCGCGGGCGGCATCGGCAGCGCGCTGCTGCGCCGCTTCGCCGCCGAGGGAGCGCGCGCGCTCGTGGTCGCCGATCGAGACGGCGCCGGCGTGCAGGCTGTCGCGGAGGAGCTGCGTGCCGCCACGCCAGATCTGCAGGTGCTGGCGGTCGAGTTCGACGCCGGCCGCGAGCAGAGCGTGCAGGAGCTGATCGAGCAGGCCGAACAGGCCGGAGGGCCGATCGACATCTTCGTCTCGAACGCGGGTGTCGGCGGCGCCGGCGGCGGACCTGAGGCGCCCGATGAGGCCTGGGATGAAGCCTGGCGCGTGAACGTGATGGCGCACGTGTGGGCCTCGCGCGCGCTGCTGCCGGGCATGCTCGAGCGCGGCGAGGGCTACCTGATCAACACCGCATCCGCCGCCGGCCTGCTCACGCAGGTCTCCTCGCTCATCTACAGCGTCACCAAGCACGCCGCCGTCGCGCTCGCCGAGTGGCTCGCGATCGAATACACAGAACGCGGCGTGCGCGTCTCGTGCATCTGCCCGCAGGGCGTGCGCACGCGGATGCTCGAAGAAGGCATGCAGGAGGCGGCCGCCGCCGCCGCGCTCGAATCGGGCGGCCTGATCGAACCAGCGGACGTGGCCGAGGCCGTCGTCGCCGGGATCGCCGAGGAGCGCTTCCTGATCCTCCCGCACGAGAACGTCAAAGGCTTCATGGCCTTCAAGGGCGCCGAGCCCGAGCGCTGGCTGAAGGGGATGCGACGGCTCGTGCGCGAGGCGCGCGCTGGCGCTCCGCAGCAGAGCTCCGGTTAGCCTGCGGGCAGCGGCTCAGGCACGCGGCATCGCGCGTTCGCGCTCGCTGCCGATGCGCACCACCTCGGAGACGAGCCCGAGGCGCTCGAGCGCGACGATCAGCCACCCCGACAGGTCCACCTGCCACCAGCGCAGCCCGTGGCGCGCGGAGGTCGGGAAGGCGTGGTGGTTGTTGTGCCAGGCCTCCCCCAGCGTCGGCAGCGCGAGCCAAGCGAGGTTGCGCGACTCGTCGCTCGTCTTGAAGCTGCGCCGCCCGAAGAAGTGGCACAGCGAGTTGATCGAGAAGGTGGCGTGGTGCAGCAGGAACATGCGCACCGCCCCGCCCCACAGCAGCGCGGTCAGGCCGCCCACGACGCTGCCCGTGAGCGCAAAGCCGAGCGCGAATGGGAGCGCCATTCCGGCCAGCACCCACAGCAGGAAGGCCCTGTCGATGAAGCGCGCTAGCGGGTCGGCCAGCAGGTCCTTGCCGTAGCGCCGCTCGTCTGCGAGCGCGTCGCCGTTCAGGATCCAGCCGAGGTGCGCGTGATAGAGGCCCGCGAGCGCGCCACGCAGCCCGACGCCGTGGTCGACGTGCGGGCTGTGCGGGTCGCCAGGCTCGTCGGAGAACTGGTGGTGCTTGCGGTGGTTGGAGACCCACTCGATCAGCGGGCCCTCCACGGCGGCCGAGCCGAGCGCGCCGAACAGCAGGCGCAACGGCGCGCTCGTCTTGAAGCTGCGATGCGTGTACAGGCGATGGAAGCCGACGGTGATGCCGAGCCCGGTCAGCAGGTAACAGACGCCGAGCACGACCAGGTCGCTCCACCCGAGCGCGCCGCCCCACGCCCGCCAGGCCGCGAAGCCGACGAGCCCTAGCGGAAGGATCGTGACGGCGAGGTTCGCGATGCGGTCGGCGGCGGCGGCGGCCGCACGAGGGGGCTCGCGATCCGGTTCCGGCGCAGCCGCCTCCTCGTCAAGCATGGCTGACGGCCACTGCACGCCCGCCGGGGAAGCTGCGCTCATCGGATAACAGCAAACCCGAGCGGCATAAAGGCCGGGATAAGATCGCTTGCCGTGCGATCTGCCCGGTCATCGGCGAGCGCGCCGCCGAGCCTCATCTGCGCTCCGTTCATCGCTCGGCGGGGCTGCTGATGTGCCGTCTGTTCGGCATGAGCGCCGGCAGCGAGCCCGCGACGGCGACCTTCTGGCTGCTGCAGGCGCCGGACAGCCTCAGCCAGCAGAGCCACCGCGAGCCGGACGGCACGGGCCTCGGCTGGTTCGACGGCGACGGCTCGCCGCACGTGAGCAAGCAGCCGATCGCGGCGTACGACGACGCGCGCTTCGCGCGCGAGGCGCGGGAGGTCTCCTCGCGCACCTTCGTCGCGCACATCCGCTTCGCATCGACGGGAGAGCTGACGCTGCACAACACCCACCCATTCGAGCAGGCGGGTCGGCTGTTCGCGCACAACGGCGTCCTCGAGGACCTGCCCGCGCTCGATCAGCACCTCGGCGTCGACCGCGCGCCCGTGCACGGCGAGACCGACTCCGAGCGCCTGTTCGCGCTGATCACGCGCGAGATCGCGGCGGCCGGGGGTGAGGTCGCGGCGGGCATCGAGGCGGCCTGCGCGTGGGTCGCGCAGAGCCTGCCGCTGTATGCGATCAACTTCGTCCTGAGCACCCCCGAGGAGCTCTGGGCGCTGCGCTACCCCGAGACCCACCCGCTCTACGTGCTCGAGCGCCAAGCCGGCGCGCCGCTCGAGCACGAGAGCTCGCTCGGCACCCGTGTGCGCTCCCACGAGGCCGCGAGCAGGCCGCTCGTGGTGATCGCTAGCGAGCGCATGGACTCCGACCCGGGCTGGCGCGAGCTCGACTCCGGAGAGCTGCTGCGCGTAGACGGCTCGCTGCGCCTGCAGCGCAAGACGATCCTCCCGGGCCCGCCCGTGCACCCGCTGCGGCTGCAGGATCTCGGCGTGCGCGCGCAGAGCTCCCAGGTGGCGCACACGCCACCCGCATCGCGCTGAGCGGGATGCGCACGCGCCGCTGCGTCTCGCGCCGCCCGGGCAGTCGCGACGGAAGCTAGGACTCAGACCGGGCAACGAGCTCAGAAGCCTCGAGCCCTGCGGCCGCAAGAGCCTTGCTGGCCTTCTTGTACGTCTCCATCCGAATCAGCTTGCCGTCCTCAAAGCTCTGTATCGAGGAGAGAGGCCCGCCTAGCTCCAGCGACCCGCTGTGACGGTCGCGCCAGAACAGCTCGCCGAGCACCAGGACGCGGCCGTCGTCAAGCTCGCGCATCTCATCCACATGCCCTTCGACGATCTCCCAGGGCGCGGCTTCCTCGAAGAACCGGCGAACTCCATCACGCCCGCGATAGCTCGTGGGCCTGTCGCTGGTAGCCGTCGGCGTCACCCACTCGAAGTCATCGGTGACGAGCCCGGCGAGAGTCTCTGCGTCCAGCTCGCAGAACGCCTGGACGACGCGGGCGGCTAGCGTCACGTTCGGGGAGGCCACGTGAGGACCATAATCGGCACCCCGGCGCCCGGACATGACCACCGCTCCTTCGCGCGGGCGCGCCCTAGACGTGGGCCGGCTCGAGCACCTCGGCCACGGCCCGGCTTGCGAGGACCTCCCCGGCAAGCATCTCGGTGCGCTCGATGTCGAAGCCGGCGAGCCCGTCGCGCACGAACTCGAGCGCGCGGTCGTCGGAATCCTCCGCGGCCTGCTGGTCGCGCAGCAGGCTGATCGAGAGCACTTCGCCCCGGCCGCAGTCGAGCGCGTGATAGGCCTCGAATCCGTCGAGCTCGGCGAGCTCGTCGGCGAACCGCTCATCGACCCGGTGCATCAGGTCCTTGACGGAGCCGCTGCGCAGGCTGTACCGGCGCAGGCTCGCGAACTTGCGCGTCCCCCGGGCGTGCGCCGGCTCGAGCACGTCGCGGGCGGCGCGGCTGACGAGCAGCTCGCCATGGAGGGCCTCCGTGCGCTTGAGTTCGAGATCGCGGAGATTCTCCTCGGTCCAGCGCTGCGCCAGCTCGCGTGAGCTCTCGGCCTGCTCGCTGCCGCGGAAGACGCTGATCGTGACGATTTCGCCCTCGCCGCAGTCCACCAGCTCGTAGGAGACGAACCCCGGCTGGGCGCCGATGCGATCGGCGAAGTCCCCATCGACGCGCTCGGTGAGCTGGTCCGCCGAGCCTGAGGCCAGGCGATAGCGCCTGATGCTTGCGAACATCTCGCTGCTCCTTCCTGTTGTCGGCAACGATCGGACCCCTGCGCTGCACTGAGGTCCAATGACGTTTTACTACCGGCGCGCCCCGAGATGTGAAATCTCGTTCGAGCGTCCAGACGCGATGCGCGCTAGGTGCGCTGTTCGCGCGCCTGCTTGGCGCGCTCGGCACCGGCGAGCACGTCCCCCCCAAGCGCCTCGTCGAGATCGATCTGCGCTGTCGCCATGACGCGGGCGACCGTCATGTACTGGCCGATCACGAGCAGCAGCTGCACCATCTCGGCGCTCGAAAAGCGCGCGCTCATCTGCGCGAAGGTCTCATCGTCCGGGGCGGCCTCGCGCACGACCTGTTCGGTGAAGCGGACGACCAGGCGCCCATCCTGCCCGAGCACATCGGCCTGGACGTCGTCGCTCTCGAGCGCGGCGACCTGCTCCTGCGTGCCCCCGACGGCGAGCAGGATCGGTGCGTGCTGGACCCACTCGTACTCGGCGCCCGGGGTCATGCGCGCGACGCGCAGGATCGCCAGCTCGCGCAGCACCGGGTCGAACAGGCGGCCGTCGAGACAGTCGCCGCCGAAGCGCAGCCAGTTCACGAAGGTGCCCTGCGCGTTGGCGACGGTCGCGAAGATCTTCAGCGGCGGCAGCCGCTCGAGCGCGGCCTGCACGCCCGGCTCGGCATCGTCGAGACTGAGGGGAGCGATACGCGCCATGGCTTGCCGCCAGCCTAAGGGAACGGCGCTCACGTCGCGCGCGAGCGTGCGGCTAGAGTGCTCCACCAGAATGGAGCAGCGCCAGCTCGGCCACACGGGCGTCTCGGTCAGCCCCCTTTGCCTCGGCGCGATGATGTTCGGCGCGTGGGGCAACACCGACCACGAGGAGTCCGTGCGGATCATCCATGCGGCGCTGGACGCGGGCATCAATTTCATCGACACCGCCGACATCTATTCGGCGGGCGAGTCGGAGGAGATCGTCGGGCGCGCACTGGCGGGTCGGCGCGAGCACGTGGTGCTGGCGACGAAGTTCCACGCCGCCATGGGAGAGGACGCCAACGAACGCGGCAACTCGCGCCGCTGGATCATGCGGGAGGTCGAGAATTCGCTACGGCGCCTGAAAACCGACTGGATCGACCTCTACCAGGTGCACCGCCCCGAGCCGGACACAGACATCGAGGAGACGCTCGGCGCGCTGTCGGACCTCGTGCATCAGGGCAAGGTGCGCTACATCGGCTCCTCGACGTTCCCAGCCTCGGCGCTGGTCGAGGCGCAGTGGGCCGCACGCGAGTGCGGCCTGCAGCGCTTCGTGTGCGAGCAGCCCCCCTACTCCATGCTCGTGCGCGGGGTCGAGGCGGACCTGCTGCCGAGCGCGCAGCGCCACCACATGGGCGTGATCCCGTGGAGTCCGCTTGCGGGCGGATGGCTGTCGGGAGGCTGGCGCAAGGGCAAGGAGCCGCCGAGCTCCACGCGCGCGCAGCGCCTGCCGGCCCGCTATGACCTCGCACGCGAGGAGAACCGCCGCAAGCTCGAGGCGGCCGACGCGCTCGCGACCGTCGCTGAAGAGACCGGCATCTCGCTGATCCACCTCGCGCTCGCGTTCGTGATCCGCCACCCCGCGGTGACGGCGGCGATCATCGGTCCGCGCACGATGGAGCAGCTCGAGTCGCAGCTCGGCGCGAGCGAGGTCGAGCTCTCTGACGAGGTGCTCGACCGCATCGACGAGATCGTGCCGCCGGGCACGAACGTGAACCCGGCGGACGCGGGCTGGGAAAACCCGGCGCTGCAGGCGCGCGCGCGCAGGCGATGAGCTTCGCGCCCTCGGGCGAGCAGTTCGAGATCAGCTTCGCCAGCCAACGCGCGACGATCGTCGAGGTCGGCGGCGGGATCCGCGAATACGTGCGACGGCGAGCGCGCCGTGCTCGAGGCCTACCCGCTGCGAGTCGATGTGCGACGGCGCGCACGGCGCGCCGCTGATCCCCTGGCCCAACCGGATCGCCGAGGGCTCGCTACAGCTTCGACGGCGAACGAGCACCAGCTCGCGCTCAGCGAGCCGGCGCGCGCCAACGCGATCCACGGCCTGCTGCGCTGGCGTCCCTGGCGGGCGCTCGAGCGCTCGCCCTCGCGCGTGGTGATGGGAGCGCGGCTGCACCCGATGACGGGCTATCCCTTCGCGCTGGACGTGCGGATCGCCTACGAGCTAAGCGAGCTCGGCCTCGAGGTCACCACGGACGCGACGAACGTCGGGCGAGAGCCGCTGCCCCTACGGCTGCGGCCAGCACCCGTACCTCGTCGCCCGGGCCGCCGAGCGCCACGATCGATGACTGCGAGCTCGAGCTGCCGGCGGCGACCCGGCTCGTCAACGAGCAGGCGCACCAGGTGCCGATCTCGCGCGAGCCCGTCGAGGGCACCCCGTTCGACTTCCGCCGCGCGCGCGTGCTCGGCGCGGACCGACTCGACGACGCCTTCACCGAGCTCGATCGCGACGCCGAGGGCATCGCGACGCGCGCGCCTTCACTGCCCCGACGGGCACACCGTCGCGCTGTGGGTGGACGGCGCCTACCGCTTCCTCCAGGTCTTCAGCGGCGACACGCTCACGCCCGAGCGCCGCCGCCGCGGGCTCGCGGTCGAGCCGATGAGCTGCGCAGCGAACGCGTTCCGAAGCGGCGATGGTCTGATCACGCTGTCCCCCGGCGAGACGACGAGCGCCCTCTGGGGCGTGCAGCTCGTGCCGAGCAGGGCCGCCTCTGCCTGAAGGGCGCCCCCGGGCGAGCTCGCAACGCAGCGGGACGTCCTGTGCGCGCTCCCGGCGCACGACGACTACCACGGGACCTACCCGCCGGGCAGATCCTCGGGCAGCGGCACCTCCTGCGGAGGCGCTCCCTCGCCGCCCTCCTCCCAGGAGCGCCACGCATGCCCGTCGCGCCCGGCGTGCTCGCCGAAGCCGCCGAGCGCGAGCAATACGAGCCGGCGCTCGGAGTCGCCGTTGACGAGCTGTCGGCGCACCCCGGGGCCGACGCGCACGAGCCGGTCGACGCCGAGCACGTGCGGCTCGCCCTCGACGACGAGCGTGAGCTCGCCCTCGAGCACGAGGTAGACCTCCTCCTGGCGCTCATGCGAGTGGATCCGCCCGCGCTGGCGGGGCTGCAGGACGATCAGGTTGATGCCGAAGGAGCTGACGCCGAGCTCGCGCCGAAGCGTCTGGAAGCGCTCGGCGCTCCCCCGCGCGAGGGTGGCGAAGCCGAGCGCCTGCGCCCCTTCTGGCGCCCGCGCTCCCTCTGCCCCGCTCACCGCGCGCGCGCCCGCTGCGCCACCCGCGCGCCGGGCCTACGCGGCATAGCGCGTGGCCGCACGCGCGCGACGGCGCTCGGCCTCGAGCTCGCGATTCTTGGGCGGCGCGCTCGTGACGAGTCCGTCGAGCAGGCGCGTGGTCGCGCGCGCGACCTCATCGACGGCGCGCGCGAAGGCGGCCGCGTTCGCCTGCGATGGCTTCGTGGCGCCGCTGATCTTGCGCACGTACTGCAGCGATGCCTCGCGGATCTCCTGCTCGTTGGCGGGGGGATCGAAGTTGTGGAGCTGCCTGATGTTTCTGCACATGCTCACAACCGTAGCTGCCGCGCGAGCCCGACGAGCAGCTCCCGCAGTCGCGTGGGCACCCGCAGCGTGCCGTCGGCGGCGGAGCGCAGCGCGTGCCTGAGGTCGGCGGCGAGCCCGGGCTCGCCCAGCAGCGTGCGGTACTCGACGACGCCGTCGCCGCCGGCGACGGGCTCGATCTCCGCGCCGGCGCGGCGCAGCAGGTCGAGCATGGCCGTGTTGTCGCTCGCGATGAGCGCGCTGAAGTGCGTGATGCCCTCGCTGCGGGCGCGCTCGACGAGCCTTTCGAGCAGGAGCGTGCCGAGCCCGCGGTGCTGCCACTCGTCGACGACCGTGACCGCGACTTCGGCCACCTGCGGCTCGTCCTGCAGGCGGATGAAGCGCGCGACGCCGAGGCCTTCGCCCGTGTGCGGGTCGCTCGCGGCGAGCGCCTCGTGGAAGTGGCCGTCGACATCGGTGAGGTAGAGCAGCTCGCGCTCGCTGAGGTGGTCCTTGGGGGAGATGAAGCGCAGCCGCCGCGACTCCTCGCTGAGGTGCTCGAAGGCGCTGCGCAGCACTGGCGCGTCGGAGGGGCGCAGCCGGCGGATCTCGACCCTCGCGCCGTCGCGCAGGACCGCGCTCACGCTGCCACCGTGCGCGAGATCGCGTGCGGGCTTCGCGCGCGGCATGGCTCGAGCGCGCGCCTCAGGCGGCCCGCGCGGAGGGGACGAGCCGCAGCCGATCGGGCAGGAAGGGGATGACGGCGCGCCTGACGTACTCGGCGCCGCCGGCGACGAGAGCCCTGCGGATGAACAGCGGCGGCAGCGGCGCGAAGCCGTACTGCTCGCGGATGCGGTCGGGCAGCAGCGCGACGGTGATGAAGTTGGCGGTCTCGAGCAGCGGGCGCATCGCCCAGGGCACGGGCGGTGCGAGCACGATCGCCCGGGCCCGCTCGCGCGCCCAGTCGGTGACGAGCAGCTCGTCGCCCTCGAGCATGCGCGTGCGGTAGGCGTCGAGGTCGTCGATCGTGTCCGGCAAGTCGTGCTCGCGCAGGCCGAAGAGCCTGCCGACGAGCTTGTAGTCATCCCAGTAGGCGGCTTCCTCGGCGCGCGAGAGCGCGCACACGTATCTGCTGTAGACGGCGATGCCGGAGTCCACGAGCGTGAACAGCACCCACAGCAGCAGCTCGGGATCATCGGCGCGGTAGGGCGTGCCGGCGGGGTAGATGCCGACGGCGTCCCTCAGGCGCCCATGCACGCGCCGGTGCGCGGCGCGCACCTGGCGCGTGATCGCGTCGGCGCGCTCGCGCGAGCCGAAGCTGATCGCGCTCATCGTGCGGGCGGTGCGCGCGAGGCGCTCGTAGGGTTCCTCGAGCGCGCTTGAGTGCGCGAGCAGGCCGATGACGGCGAGTGGGTGTGCTGCCTGCATCAGCAGCGCGCGCTGCCCGGACAGCGCGAGCGCGCGCTCGCGGTGCACGCGGCGCATCATCGAGTCCTCGCTGAAGTAGCCGGCGCTCACGCGCTGCTGGAGCTCGCCCACAGGTCGATGCCGCTGTCCACGGCGTAGCGGTCGATCTCGGCGAGCTCCTCGCCGGAGAAGTCGAGACGCTCGAGTGCGGCGAGGTTCTGCTCGAGCTGCGCGACGCTGCTTGCGCCGATCAGCGCGGAGCTGACGCGCGGGTCGCGCAGCACCCAGGAGATCGCGAGCTGCGCGAGCGACTGTCCGCGAGCGCGGGCGATGTCGTTGAGCGCGCGCACGCGCGCGAGGTTCTCCTCGCTGAGCAGATCGCGGCCGAAGTACTCGCCGCGGCTCACGCGCGAGTCCTCGGGAACACCGTTGAGGTAGCGGTCGGTGAGCAGCCCCTGAGCGAGCGGCGAGAACACGATCGCGCCGACGCCGGCGTGCTCGAGCACCTCGAGCAGCTCCTGCTCGACCCAGCGGTTGAGCAGCGAGTAGGAGGGCTGGTGGATCAGCAGGGGCGTGCCGAGGCCGCTGAGGATCTCGATCGCCTCGAGCGTGCGCTGCGGCGAGTAGGAGCTCACACCGACGTACAGCGCCTTGCCGGCGCGCACGGCGGCGTCGAGCGCTTCCATCGTCTCCCGCAGCGGCGTCTCGGGGTCATAGCGGTGGGAGTAGAAGATGTCGACGTAGTCGAGACCCATGCGGCGCAGGCTCTGATCGAGGCTCGCGAGCAGGTACTTGCGCGAGCCCCACTCGCCGTAGGGCCCTGGCCACTGGTCATAGCCGGCCTTCGTGGAGATGACGAGCTCGTCGCGGTATGACAGGAGGTCCTCGGCGAGGATGCGCCCGAAGTTCTGCTCGGCGGCACCGTAGGGCGGCCCGTAGTTGTTGGCGAGGTCGAAGTGCGTGATCCCGCGGTCGAAGGCTTGGCGCAGGATCGCGCGGCTGTCGCGCAGCGGCCTGTCGTCGCCGAAGTTCTGCCACAGCCCGAGCGAGATCGCGGGGAGCTTCAGCCCGCTGGCGCCCACGCGCCGGTAGGGCATCGAGTCGTAGCGATCGTCAGCGGCGCGGTAGAGCTCCTCTGCGCGCGCTGGGTCGAACGGCATCGCATCGCGATTATCGCAGCGCGACGCTGGCACCCAGGGGGAGCCATGATCCCTGGCTGACAGCGATGGTCTTCGAGAACCGCAGCCGCGCCGGACGCGAGCTGGCCGCCCTGCTCGGCGGCCTGCAGCGCGAACACCCGATCGTGTTCGCGCTGCCGCGGGGAGGCGTGCCCGTGGCGGCGGAGATCGCACGCGCGCTGCACGCGCCGCTCGAGCTGCTGGTGGTGCGCAAGCTGGGGGCTCCCGGCAACCGCGAGCTGGCCGTGGGAGCGCTCGCGGAGGACGGCAGCGTGGTCCTCGATGGGCGCCAGCTGCGGCGAACGCGCATGAGCGAGGAGCAGCTCGAGCGCGCGACCGCGCGCGAGCGCGCAGAGGTCCGCCGCCAGCTCGGGCGCTTTCGCGAGGGCCCGCAGCCGCCCGCGGTGAGCGGACGGACGGTGATCGTGGTGGACGACGGCCTCGCGACGGGGCTGACCGAGCTCGCCGGCGTGCGGGCGCTGCGCGCGCGCGGCGCTGCGCGCGTTGTGGTGGCGGTGCCGGTCGGCTCGCGGCAGGCCGTGTCGATGCTCGAGCGGGAGGCCGACGAGGTCATCTGCCACACGATCCCGCGCGAGCTCGTGGGGGTCGGCCGCTGGTATGAGGACTTCGGCGAGGTCTCCGACGAGGAGGTGCTCGCGCTGCTGGCGGCGGCGGGGACGCGCGTGCCCGCGGCGGGCTCGCGTGGCTATGGTGGCGCGGCATGAGCGGGCGCCAGATGCGCGACGAACGGGATCGAGCTGCACGTGGCCGAGCAGGGCGAGGGCCCGCTCGTGGTCCTCTGCCACGGCTTCCCGGAGCTCGGCTTCTCCTGGCGCCATCAGCTGCCGGCGCTCACCGAGGCGGGCTACCGCGTGGCGGTGCCCGACATGCGCGGTTTCGGGCAGAGCTCGGCCCCGCAGGAGGTCGAGGCCTACGACGTGCTCACGCTGTGCGCGGACATGACCGGGCTGCTCGACGCGCTGGGCGAGGAGCGCGCGGTCTTCGTCGGGCACGACTGGGGCGCGAGCCTCGTGTGGCACCTCGCGCTCGTGGCGCCCGAGCGCGTGCGCGCGGTCGCGGGCCTCAGCGTTCCGCTGACCCCGCGCGCGCCGGCCCCCCCGGTCGAGATCCTGCGCGCGCACCTCGGCGAGGACTTCTACATCGTGTGGTTCCAGCAGCCGGGGGTGGCCGACGAGGCGCTCTCCCGCGACGTGCGCAGGACGCTCACGACCTCGCGCCAGTGGACCAACGAGTGGGCGCGAGGAGGAGGGCGGGCAGCCGCAGCGGCCGCCGTGGCTCTCCGAGCAGGAGCTGCAGGTGTACGTGGACTCCTTCGAGCGCAGCGGCTTCACCGGCGGGCCTCAACTGGTACCGCAACATCGACCGCAACTGGGAGCTGCTCGCGGGCTGGAGGAGCGCATGCGTGGAGGCCCCGGCGATGTTCCTGACCGGCGAGAACGATCCCGTGCGGGCCTTCATGCCGGCGGAGACGATGGATGGCCTGCTGCGCGATCCGCGCGCGAAGGTTGTGGTCCCCGGCGCGGGGCACTGGGTGCAGCAGGAGGCGCCCGAGGCCGTCAACGCGCGCTGCTCGAGTTCCTCGCCGGCATATAGCGAGCGCTCGCTGACGCTCGCGGGGAGGGCGGGCGGATGGTTTGACTCGGCCGCGTGCATAGGCAATGCTTAGGCAGTGCGCGGACCTGTCCCTCGGGGAAGCCGCCAGCGCGATCGGCGTGAGCGTCGACACGCTGCGCCGCTGGGAGAAGGCGGGCAAGCTGAGGACCAGGCGCGACGAGCGCAACCGCCGGCGCGTGTCCGAGGCGGAGGTGCGGCGGCTGACCTCGCGGCCGGCACGCCATCGCACCGGCGCGCCGGCCTCGCCGCGCAACCGCTTCGCGGGGACGGTGCGCTCGGTGGAGGCCGACGGCGTGATGGCGCTCGTGGAGCTCGAGGCGGGCCCGTTCTCGATCACCGCGGCGATCACGCGCGACTCGGTGGCGGAGCTCGGGCTCGCGCCCGGCGTGCAGGCGACGGCGTTCGTGAAGGCGACCTCGGTGATGATCGAGCGGAGCACCTGATTGAGCTGGACGAGCAACCGGGCGGTCTTCGCGGGTGCGCTCGCGCTCGCGGCCAGCATCGCGATGAGCGCGCTGGTCGCAGGTGCGCCCGCGCGCCCGATCGCCAGGCGCGCGAGCAAGGGGACGGTCGCCGTGCTCTACGCGGGCTCGCTGGTGGCCTACATGGAAGACCAGTTCGGCCCCGCGTTTGAACGCTCGAGCGGCTACGCCTTCCGGGGATTCGGCGGCGGCTCCACCGAAGACGCCTCGGAGATCAAGGGCGGCGCGCGCGTGGGCGACGTGTTCGTGAGCGCGCTCGGCGTCGGCGGACAGGCTGCTCGAAGGCGTTGCGAACGGGAACTGGGTCTCGTGGTACTCCACCTTCGCCGCGTCGCCACTGGTTCTCGGCTATGACCCGAAGAGCAACTTCGGCGCGGAGCTCGCGCACGGCAAGCCCTGGTATCAGGTGCTCGACGCAGCCGGGCATCCTCGTGGGGCGCACCGAACCGACGCTCGACCCCAAGGGCGTGCTGACGGTGGAAGCGATCGACAACGCCGCGCGCAAGCTCCACGATCCCAAGCTCGAAGAGCGCGCTGAGCTCGTTCCCGGTGTACCCCGAGACTGCGCTCGTGGGCAGGCTGCAGTCGGGGCAGCTGGACGCGGGCTTCTTCTACTCGGCGGAGGCCGCGGCGGCGCACATCCCGACGGTGGGGCTGAGGCCGGCGTTCAAGTACGCGCTGTACACCGTGACGATCCTGAACCGCGACCCCGACCCGGCCGGCGCGGCGGCGCTCGTGAAGTACCTGCTCAGCTCCACGCGCGAGCACACGCTGAAGCTGAACGGCTTCGAAGCGCTGAAGCCGAAATTCTCGGGCCACGCGGGCGCTGTCCCGAAGAGCCTGCGCGCCGCGGTGGGCGCCGGCTAGCCCGCAGCGGGCGAGCCTTTGCTCCGCGAAGCGCGTAGCCCGCTGCCGTGGCTGGGCGGCCTGCTGGCGCTGTACCTGCTGGCGCCGATCGTCGCGTTCATCGTGCGCCTGCGCCACGGCGCCTCCTCGGCGCCGGGCGTCGGCGGGGCGCTTGCGACCTCGCTCGCGACCGCGACGGTGTCGGCGTGCGTGATCGCGCTGCTCGGCATCCCGCTCGCGTACCTGCTCGCACGCGCGCGCGGGCGCTCCGGACGCGTCCTCACGACGCTCGTCGCGCTGCCGCTCGCGCTGCCGCCGCTGATGAGCGGGCTGCTGCTGCTGTACGTCCTCGGCCCGCGCACGCCCGCCGGCGAGCTCTTCGCCGGCGGGCTCACCGAATCGCGGCTGGGGATCGTGCTCGCGCAGACGTTCGTGGCGGCTCCGTTCCTCGTGATCTCGGCGCGCGCTGCGTTCGTCGCGCTCGACCCCGCGCTCGAGGAGATGGCGGCGGCGCTCGGGCACGGGCGGCTCTCGCGCTTTGCGCGCGTCGCGGTCCCGGCGGCGGCGCCTGGCATCGCGGCGGGCCTGATGCTCTCCTGGCTGCGCGCCTTCGGCGAGTTCGGCGCGACCGTGATCATCGCCTACCACCCGTTCTCGCTACCGGTCTACACGTTCGTGCAGTTCGATGGGACGGGCCTCCCGGCGACGGTGCTTCCGGTCGCGCTCGCGCTCGCCGCCGCGCTCGCGGTGCTGCTGGCGGTGGGGCTGCCGGTGCCGCGCCGCCGCGCTCGACGCCGGCGCCATCGAGAGCTGCCCGCGCCGCGCGCCCCCGGGGCAGAGCGTGCGCGCGAGCCGCTGAGATTCGAGGTGGCGAAGAGGCTCGGGAGCTTCGAGCTGCGGATCGGCCACGGGGGCGACTGCACGCGGCTTGCGCTGCTGGGCTCCTCCGGCGCGGGCAAGACGCTCACGCTGCGCCTGCTTGCCGGCCTCAGCCGCCCCGATGGGCGCGCGCGCGTGAGGGTCGGCGAGCGCGTGCTCGAGCGCCTGCCGCCAGAGCGACGCGGCTTCGGCTATGTGCCGCAGAGCCCCGCGCTGCTGCCGCGCAGGAGCGTCTGGCGCCAGGTGACCTTCGGCGCCGGCGCGCAGGCGCCGCTGGCCTCGTGGTGGCTCATCCGGCTCGGTCTCGAGGGTCTCGAGGACCGCCGCCCGGAGGAGCTCTCCGGCGGGCAGCAGCGAGGGTCGCGCTCGCGCGCGCGCTCGCGAGCGAACCCGACGTGCTGCTGCTCGACGAGCCCTTCACGGGCCTCGACGCGCCGGTGCGCGATGAGCTGCGGCGGGAGCTTCGCCGGTTGCAGCGCGAGACGGGCGTCGCGAGCGTGATCGTGACCCACGATGCCGAGGAGGCGGCGATGCTCGCGGAGGAGGTGATCGTGCTCGAGCAGGGGCGCGTGCTGCAGGCGGGCACGCGGGAAGAGCTGTTTCGATCGCCGGGCTCGCCGCGCGTGGCGGCGCTGCTCGGCATCGCGAACGTGCGCGAGGGCGTCGTGCTCGCGCCGGGTCGGATCGCATCGGCGGGCGCGGAGCTCGGGGCGGACACCGCCGAGCTCGCGCCGGGCTGTGAGATCTTCTGGTGCGCGCGCCCCGAGCGCATCCGCGTCGATCGGGAGGGCTCCTATGAGGCGCAGCTGATCGACGATGTCGATCTCGGCGCCACGCGCGAGCTGACGCTGCTGATGGGTGATTCGCTCGAGCTGACGGTGCGCACCAGCGAGCGCGGGCTGCTCGCGCTCGGAGCGCCGCTGCGCTTCGCGCTCGCGGTGGCGGACATCGTGATCTGGCGCGCGCGCTCAGCCGCCGATGTAGCTCATCTCGACGCGTCCTGCGGCACGCGGGCGGCTGCCGGTAGCGGCGTGCGCGCTGGAGGAGCCCGCCCGCCGCCGTTTCAGCGCGCGCGCTGAGGCGCTCGCGCGCAGCTCGGAGTAGCGGTCGCCGCGCGCCCCCCAGAGAGCGCCGAGAGCTGCGGTGATCTCGGCGTCGTCGGCGCCGCCGCGCAGCAGCGCGCGCAGGTCGTGTCCGGAGCGCGCGAACAGGCAGGTGTAGAGCTGGCCGTCGGCCGACAGGCGCGCGCGCGTACAGCCGCCGCAGAAGGGGCTCGTGACCGAGGCGATCACGCCTATCTCGCCGGCGCCGTCTTCGTAGGCAAAGCGCGAGGCGACCTCTCCGTGCACCGTCGGGGCGAGCGCGCGCAGCGGCCAGCGGGCGGCGATGCGCGCGAGCATCTCGGCCGCCGGGACGACCTCCTCGGCGCGCCAGCCGTTGCTCTCCCCGACATCCATGTACTCGATGAAGCGCAGCACCTGCGGACGTCCGCGGAAATGCTCGGCCATCGCCGTCAGCTGATGGTCGTTCACGCCGCGCCTGACCACCATGTTCACCTTCACCGGCCGAAGGCCCGCGTCGTGGGCGGCGTCGATGCCCTCGAGCACGCGCGCGAGCGCGAGGCGGGAATCGGTGATCTGCTGGAAGAGCGGCTGCTCGAGCGCGTCGAGGCTCACCGTCGCGCGCGTCAGGCCCGCCTCGGCGAGCGCGGCGGCGTGAGCGGCGAGCGCCACGCCGTTGGTGGTGAGCGCGATGTCCTCGATCCCCTCGATCTGCGCGAGCATCGCGACGAGGCGATCGAGGCCGCGCCGCAGCAGCGGCTCGCCGCCGGTCAGCCGCAGCTTGCGCACGCCGAGGTGCGCGGCGATGCGCGTCAGGCGCGCGATCTCCTCGAAGCTCAGGACCGCTGAGCGCTCCATGAACACGAAGTCCTCGCCGAAGACCTCGCGCGGCATGCAGTAGCCGCAGCGCATGTTGCAGCGGTCGGTCACCGAGATGCGCAGGTCGCGCAGCGCGCGCCCGCGTGTGTCGCTCACAGAAGCCATGTCTCGCCAGCGAGCGTACCCCGCCCCGGTGGCACCCACGCCGCCGCGAGCGCGCGTCACCCGTCCGCATCAGGCCGCCGCGCCCGCTCTAGGCTCTGCATCGAGGTGATCGAGATCGACGAGGCACGGGCCGTGGTGCTCGAGCGCGCACAGCCGCTCGCGGCCGAGACCGTCGCGCTCTGGCAGGCGCTCGAGCGCGTGCTCGCGGTGGACGTCGCAAGCGAGGCGGCGGTGCCGGCGTTTGACAGCTCGGAGATGGACGGCTTCGCGGTTCGCCACGCCGACGTGCGCGGCGCTCGCGAGGATGAGCCCGCCCGGCTCGTGCTCGCCGGCGAGTCGAGGGCCGGAAGCCCGAGTGCGGATGCGCTCGTGCCGGGGAGCGCGATCGCGATCTCGACGGGCGCGATGCTTCCCGCGGGCGCTGATGCGGTGGTGGCGCTCGAGCAGGCGGAGCGCTCCGACGGGCGCGTGGAGGTCCGCGAGCCGCTGCTCGAGGGCGCGAACATCCGCCGCGCGGGCGATGACATGCGCGCCGGCGAGACGGTGCTGTCCGCCGGTCGCGCCCTGGGAGCGGCGGAGCTCGGCGTACTCGCCTCGCTGGGGCGCGCGGAGATCGCCTGCGTGCGCCGCGCGATCGTTTCCGTGATCACGACCGGTGATGAGCTCGTTGCCCCGGGCGAGCCGCTCGCGGCGGGACAGATCTACAACTCGAACGCGTTCTCGGTAGCGGCGCTCGTACGCCAATGCGGCGCCGAGCTCGCGGGGGTGAGCGCGGTGCACGACGAGCCGCACGCAACGCGCGAGGCGATCGCGCGCGCGCTCGATGGCAGCGACGTCGTGGTGCTGTGCGGAGGGGTGTCGGTGGGCGAGCACGATCACGTCAAGCGCGCGCTCGCGGATCTCGGCGTGGAGGAGCTCTTCTGGCGCGTCGCCGTGAAGCCGGGCAAGCCGACGTGGTTCGGCGCGCGCGAGCGCAAGCTCGTCTTCGGGCTCCCCGGCAACCCCGTGTCGGCGATGGTCACGTTCGCGCTCTTCACCGCGCCCGCGCTGCGGGCGCTCGAGGGCCGCGCCCGGGTTCGCCGCCGCGCGAGCGCGAGGCTCGCGCGTGACTACAGCAAGAGCGCCGGCAGGGCGCACGCGCTGCGCTGTCGCCTGCGCATGGGCCCGCGGGGGCTCGAAGCGGAGAGCGCTGGAGACACGGGCTCACACGTGCTCACCTCGATGCTCGGCGCGCAGGCACTCGCGCTGATCCCGAGCGGATGCGAGCACGTGCCCGCGGGCTCACGAGTCGAGCTCGAGCTGCTCGGGGAGCCGGCGCTGCTCCCATGATCATCGCCGTCCGCCTGTTCGCGATCCTGCGCGAGCGCGCCGGCCGCGAGCGTGTCGAGCTCGAGCTGCCCGCGGGCGCGACGGTTGCGCAGGCGCTGCAGGCGCTCACGCGCGTGCCGGGTCTCGAGGGCGTGCTCGAGCGCCTACCGGTGCAGCTGGCGGTCAACCGCGAGTACGCCTGCGCGCAGACGCGCCTTCAACCGCAGGACGAGCTCGCGCTGATCCCGCCGTTGAGCGGCGGCGCGGTGCACGCCCTCGTGAGCGATGCCCCGCTCCACCTGCAGGGGGTCGCCGACGCCGTCCGCGATCCGCGCGCGGGAGCCGTCGTGACCTTCGAGGGGGTCACGCGCGATGTGCCGCTGCTCGACTACGAGGCGTACAGCGAGATGGCGAGCGAGCGCATCGCGCTGATCGTGCGCGAGTGCATCCAGCGACACGGGCTCTGCTCGGCGGCCGCCGAGCACCGCGTCGGCGAGGTGCCGCTGGGTGAGCCGAGCGTCGTCGTGGCGGCGTCCGCGCCCCACCGCGCGGAGGCGTTCGCGGGGGCGCGGGAGATCATCGACAGGATCAAGGCGGAGGCGCCGATCTGGAAGCGCGAGCATGCCGACGACGGCAGCAGGCACGCGGTCGAGGGCACGCCGGCGCCGGGCGCGATGACCGTCGGGGGCAGCTCGGCCCCCGAGGAGCGAGCATCCCGGCTGACGCACGTCGACCAGCACGGGCGCGCGCGCATGGTCGATGTGGGCGCCAAGCAGGAGAGCCGGCGGATCGCGCGAGCGCGAGCGCTCGTGCGCGTCTCCCCGCGTACCGCACGCGCGGTGCAGGCCGGCGACGCGCCGAAGGGCGACGTGTTGCTGACGGCGCGGCTCGCGGGGATCCAGGCGGCGAAGCGCACGCACGAGCTGATCCCGCTCGCGCACCAGCTCGCGCTGAGCTATGTCGACGTGAGCGCCAGCGTGGACGGCGAGCAGGGGCTCATCGAGCTGAGGAGCGAGGCGCACACGGTGGACCGCACGGGCGTGGAGATGGAGGCACTGACGGCGTGCGCGGTGGCGGCGCTGACGATCTACGACATGGTGAAGGCACTCGAGCGCGGCATCACGATCGAGTGCTTGGAGCTGCTGGAGAAGCGTGGTGGCCGCAGCGACTGGCGCCGCGAGGAGACAGAGCGTTGAGCTCACCGCCGGCGCGCGCGGCGACCATCTCGATCAGCACCTCACGCGCCGGCGGGAAGGGCGTCGACGTGAGCGGCGAGCGCCTTGCGGCGTTCGCGCGCAGTCTCGGGCTCGCGCTCGCGGGGAGCGACCTGATCGCGGACGCGCGCGCCGTGATCGAAGAGCGGCTGCGCCACTGGAGCGACGTCGAGGGCTGCAGCCTGATCCTGACGACCGGCGGCACCGGCCTCTCGCCCACGGACCTCACGCCGGAGGCCACGCGCGCGGTGATCGAGCGCGAGGTGCCGGGGATCTCCGAGGCGATGCGCCTGGCCTCGCGCGCGCACACGCCGAACTGGATGCTCTCGCGCGCCACGGCGGGGCTGCGTGGCGCAAGCCTGATCATCAACTTCCCCGGAAGCCCGGCGAGCATCGATCAGACGGGCGAGGCGATCGCGCCAGCGATCGCCCACGCCCTGTCGCTGATCAGGGGGGAGAGCGCCGGGCACTGAAGGTGCGCGGCGATCAGCGCGAGGCGCCGGGCGGGCGCGTTTCGCCAACGACGCGGGCCGGGGCGCGCTCAGGCGGCGCGGCGCGCGAGCTCGCGCTCGGCGGCCGCGATGACCGTCCTTCGCGCGCGATGGGCGCGCTCGTACAGGAGCACGAGCGCGAGCACGTCATCGGGCTCGGCGACGAGGCGGTCGACGATCTCCGGTGCCTTCAGCAGCCGGTATCCGCGCCAGGGCTCATCGATGTGGATCTGCGCGCCCGCGCCGTTTACCGCGCCGGGGTCGGCGAATTCGGCCACGAGCACGGCTTCCTCATCGACGTGGGCATGCGCGGCCCCGTCGGGCGCCGGCCCGCCGTCCCCGGACGCTTGCGCCGGCGCGGGCGGCGCGTCGGGCGCCGCGGAGCCGAGCTGCGGCGCCGGCGCGCTCGGCTGCGGCTCCTGCCGCCCGTTTGACTCCGACTCCGGCGCGGGGCGTGACTGCGCGCCGCCTGGGGGCGTCTGCTCGGGCGCCGAGCGCGGCGGCGGGGCGCTCGAGCGCGCGGGCGGGCGGGCGCCCGGCATTGGCACGACGTCCTCCACCCCCGGGCCGGTGCGCTCCCGGTCGGTGTCGGCGAGGAAGCCCTCGGGCGCGACCGATGTGCCCTCACGCGCGACGACGAAGCCGGCGGGCGTCGCGATCGCGTCTTCGGCGGGGGCGTCGCGTAGCTCGGATGAGTCGAGGTGCGCGAGCTCCTCGACCACGTCCTCGACCACGTGCGCGAGACCGCCCAGGACCGCGCTGCCGAGCTTCAGGGCTCCCGCGAGGAGGCTCGCGCCGGAGCGGAGAGCCGACAGCGAGGTTTGCAGCGGCGCGGGCACGCAGCTGTCAATGCCCGCGAGCGCCACCGCATAAACGCCTGCGCCAGCTCGATCGCACGCACGCCTCCTACCTGCGCCACTACTACGGCGCGAACGTGCAGGACCCGTCCCTCTACCACGTGTTACTCGACTCGACGCGCATCGAGCTGGACGTGTGCGTGGAGCTGCTGCTCGCCGCCGTGGCCTCATTCGAACGCTCGGGCGGGCGAGCGGCAGCGGCGCTGAAACCGACCGCGGTCCTCCCATCGTCGGGGTAGCCGTTGCGCCGCGCGCGAGCCGCCGGCGCGCCGGCGCCGGAGCTCCAATCCGGCTCGCTTGCCCCATGCCGCCGATACGGATCTGTGGGATCATCACCGTCGCAAAGGGCGCACGGAAGAGCGGGCGCGGAGTTGATCGCCCTTGACGGGGCGGGACAGGAGGTCAACGAGAATGGGCTATCGAAAGGCGCTTGCGGGCGCTTTCACCACCCTTGCCGCCGCAGCGCTCACGCTGCTGGGCGCGACAGCCGCAGTAGCGGCAGGAGCGACGAGCGCCGCGGTGCAGTCGCCCTCGCAGCTGGCAACACCGGCCGCTCGTGTGGGCGCCGTGGCCGGCGCCACGAGCATCCGCTTCACGGTGGGTCTGAAGCTGACTAACGAAGCGGGCGCGATCGCGCTCGAGCGCGCCGTCTCCGACCCCGCCAGCCCGCAGTACCGCCACTACCTGACGCCCGCGCAGTGGGACCGGCGCTTCTCTCCCTCACGTTCCTCGGTGAGCGCGGTGTCTGAATGGCTGACCTCGCAGGGGATCAAGGTCCTCGGCGTGAGCGGCGACCAACTGACGATCGAAGCGCAGGGATCGAGCGCGACCGTCGCGCGCGCGTTCGGCACGAGCCTCGGCGAGTACCGCCGCGGCAGTAGCGCCATACGGCTCGCCTCGAGCTCGTTGATGGTGCCCAGCGGCATCGCCCCCCTGATCAGCGGCGTCATCGGCGTGAACCAGGAGGTCGCAACCCACGACTCGCTCACCGGCGGCGAATCCGCCGAAGGGTCCGCCCCAAGGGCGAAGAGGACGCGGCCCGCGGCGAAGCGCTCGGGCGGCGAGCTCGAACCTCCGCCCGGCTTCGTGAACGCGCCGCCGTGCTCCACCTACTACGGCGAAAAGGTCGTCAACGGTCAGCCGCCGTTCGGCGACGGCTTCCCGCACCCGCTCACGTGGGCGCCGTGCGGTTACACGCCGGCGCAGCTGCAGGGCGCCTACAACCTCGCGCGCCCGATCGCCGCGGGGCTCGATGGCGCCGGCGTGACGGTGGCGGTCGTCGACGCGTACGCCTCGCCGACGCTGATCTCCGACGCCAAGGAATACGACAAGAAAAACCAGCCGAGCAAGTTCGAAGAACCCAACATCGAAGAGAGGCTCTCGCCCAAATTCAACGAAGAAGAACTGTGCGAAGCGCCGAGCTGGGCCGGTGAGCAGACGCTCGACGTCGAGGCTGTGCACGCCACAGCCCCGGGCGCGAAAATCCTCTACGTAGGGGCGGAAAACTGCCTCGGCACGGCGCTCTACCGCGCCGTGAATGAAGTGGTCGAAAACCACCTCGCGCAGGTGATCACCGACTCGTGGGGCGACAACGGCGGCGACCTGTTCGACAGCGCGGGAGAACGCGAAACGTTCGACAAGGTCCTCGTCAAGGCCGGCGACGAGGGGATCGGGGTGCAGTTCTCCTCCGGCGATGAAGGCAGCAACTACCACAACCTCGGGATCAATGTTCCCGACTACCCGACCGACAGCCCGTACGCGATCTCGGTCGGCGGCACGAGTCTGCAGGTCTCAAAGCAGAACACGCGAATCGGCGAGACCGGCTGGTCCACCTCCAAGAGCTACCTCTGCACGACGCTGCTCGAAGAAGCGGAACTGCCGGGCTGCACGAAACTCACGAAGGGCCTGTTTGACCCGGTGGCGCCGGGTGCCTTCGACTACGGCGGAGGCGGCGGCACCAGCTTCGTCTACCCGGCGCCGTGGTACCAGACGCTGGGCGAGGTGCCGGGGCCGCTGCTGGCTCGCAACGCCCCGATCACGCACATCGCCAACCGCGTCGTCCCGGATATCTCGATGGACGCGGATCCGAGCACGGGCCTGAAAATCGGGGAGACGCAGGCGTTCGAAACCGGCGAACCGCTCGTTCGCTACGGCGAATACCGGCTCGGAGGCACGAGCCTCGCGTCGCCGCTGTTCGCGGGCGTGATGGCCCTCGCCGACCAGGCCGCCGGCGGCGCCCTCGGGTTCGTGAACCCGCTGCTGTACGAGATGGCCGCGGAGTCGAGCTCGCCGTACCTGACGGGCGGCTCGGTCTACGACGTGCTCGCGGCCGGAAAGCAGGCAATCGAGCGCAACGACTACCTCGCACCGGAAGCCGAACTGTTCCCGTACACGACGGTGAGGGTTCTCGGTTACGAAGGGCTCGAGCAGTACTGCAGCGGCACCGAAGAATGCGAGACGCAGAGCGTCGAGTTGCACGCCACCCCCGGCTTTGACTCGATGACCGGTATCGGCTCGCCGGGACCGGAATTCCTGCGCTTCGCTGCGACCCTGAAACCCCCGACGCCGTGAAGACCGGGGCCCAGGGCAGCTAGCAACGAAAGCGAGGGGCCGCGGTGGGACCAATCCCCGCCGCGGCCCTTCAGCTGTGATCGACCGCTACAGGGCCAAGAGGTCGCGCCGGTGTCCGCCGCTCGGCGTGAGGCCGAGAGCGCGCGGTCGCTAAGCGCAACGTCATAGCCGCCGGCCGCGGCGCCCGCGCGAGGCGAGCAGTGCGACGAGCGCACCGATCCCGAGCGCGCGGCGGAAGAGGTTCGTGCCACGCCCGATCTCCTCGAGGGCCCACCACAGCATCCCGAGCCCGTAGGCGAGCTCTCCGGCTTGCCGCGCCGGCTCGCTGCGCGCGCGCCGCAGGCGCCTTCCGCCGAGCGCGAGCAGCAGGGGCGCGTTCGGCAACTGCACGAGGGGATAGCGCCGCGGCCAGCCCTTCTGGCCGGCGCGCCAGAGCGCGAGCAGGCTCATGATGCGCGCACAGGCTACTCCCGCAAGCCCGGGAGCAGGGGCTGCGGACGCGCGCCACCGCGCAGGTCTGCCGCCTTGAGAGCAGAGATGGATAATCGCCTCACGACCCAGAGCATCAACCCGACTGGAAGGGTGCGACGCGCGCGCGTGGCAGGGTGCTTGTATGCGCTCGCGTTGTCGGCGCTGCTGGCCGTGCTCGCAGGGGCGCTGCCGGCGCGGGCGCTCGGCGCCCGTGAGCTGGTTCCGGCGTACTTCGCCCCCGAAGGATCCCCCGATCCCTGGCAGGCGATGTGCGGGGGCGCTGCGGGCTCGGTGGCGATCCTGAACCCGAACAACGGTCCCGTGAAACGCGCCGCCAAGCAGTACCGCGAAGCGATCGCGCACTGCGAGCGGGAAGGCTGGGGAGTGATCGGCTACCTCTACACCCGCTACGGCGCGAGGCGCCTCGCGCAGGTGAGGAAGGCGGTCGAGAACTACTACCTCTGGTACGCGGGCATCGATGGCGTCTTCCTCGACGAAGTCGCCAACGCGCCGACGCCGAAGCTCGATGCCTACTACGGCGCGATCTCGCAGCTGGTGCACGAAAAGGGCGGGATCGTCGTCGGCAACCCCGGTGCGACGGCCGCCACCCCCTGGCAGCTCGAATACCTCGACACGGTCGTGACCTTCGAGGGCTCGGCGGCCGAATACGCCTCTTACCCGCCGTCCTCTTGGGAGCTCGCGGCGAAGCCCCAGCAGATCGCGAACATCGTCTACGCCGCCTCCAACGCCACGCGCATGCAGGAAGTGTGCGGCCAGGCGGAAGGCGACGGCGCCGGCTTCGTGTACGTGACCGATCTCCCGGGCCGACCGAATCCCTATGCGGCCCTCCCCTCCTACTGGAGCGCCGAGCTCGAAGGCTGCTAGCCGCGACCGTCGGGCCTCGGCGAGTCGCCCTCCTTGACCAGCGATCCGCGCTGCGTGAGTCGCACTTCCTATGCCGTTTCCGCGGCCTTTGCGGGGACCGCGCGCCCGACTCGGACTTGACTCCGACCCCAGGCTCTGACAACGTCGCACGCACAGCATCGTCGGCTGCTGAGGAGTCGCCCGTCTCGATTGGCGACTGGGGGCCCGAAGCTCGGGCAGATTCGCGCTCGCGGCCGCGCGAGGGAAACCGGAGGGCAAAGGAGGACGCATGAGACGCATCAGCATCGTGGGGCTGCTCCTCGCGGCCGCGTTCGCGTTCAGTGCGCTCGCTTCATCGAGCGCACTGGCGGCGGGCGGACCCGAATACCTGGCCTGTGGCAAAGCCGCGAAATCGGGCAAGAAATACACGGGCAAATACGCCAACAAGACCTGCTCGGAAGTGAGCGTCACCAGCGAAGGCAAATACGAACGTGTGGCCATCACGAAACTCCCCGTCAAGTTCAAGAGCAAGATCGGGGTTACGAAGGTCTACGTGTACAACCCCAAAGAACCGTCCGAAAACGCCGAAGTGATCTGCACGAAGGGCAAGGACGCGGGCACGATCACCGGCGGCCGCGAAGGCACAGTCACGATCACCAACGAAGGCTGCGAAGTGCCCCTAGAAAACGCCAGCAAAAAACAGTCCAAATTCCCGGGTCCCTGCAACACTCCAGGGCAGAAATCCGGCGTGATCGTCTCCAAGCCGCTCGCGACCAAGCTCGTGTGGCTCGACGAAGCCCAGACCGAACCGGGGATCGAGATCCAGCCCGCGGAAGCGGAAGGCCCCTTCGAGGAAGCCGCGTGCCTGTTCGAAAAAGTGAAAGTCAAGCAGACCGGCTCGATCCTCGCGAAGGTCACTCCTGTCGGCGAAGCGACGAAGCTGCTGACGATCACGTTCAGCGTGGACCCGACGACCTTCGAACAGATACCCGGCGGCTACTGGGAAGGCGCGACCTTCACCGAAACGAAACTGTTCAGTGAAATCCATGCGCCGAACGGCATAGAAGAGAAAGCTGCTCCCACATCCGAGGCATCGACCGTGCCGCAGAAAAGCAGCACGATCCTCGTCAGCTAGCGACCGACCGCGCGGGGGGCCATGCCGGCCTCCCGCGCGCCGTGACGGCGCGCGGCGGCTCCTGGATCAGCGTCGCCGCCGCCGTCAGCGGCGCTCCCGACGGTCCACCCCGCCGAGAGCCGCTTGGGCGCGTTGGGCGCGCCTACGATTCGTTGACGGCTTCGGAGGTGCCGATCACTGCGCCTTCGGCGTCCAGCGCCCTCACCTCGAAGACCTTGTCCTCGCTGGAGACGGTGATCTTCGTCTCGAAGTTGCCCCACGGCGCGCTCGTCACCGGTTCGAGCGATGCTTGGCTTTCACCGGCGAGCACTTCCCATTTGGCGACGGCGGTAGCGCCGTTCCAGCTCGCGTAGACGTTCACTTCGCTCACGTTTTCGCGTACCGCCACGACCGCCGGCTTGGTGTGGGGCGTGGCGGACCAGGGGAAGCGCATGACGCGATAGGTGCCGTCGCCCTTGGGCAGTTCGGCTTCGAAGAGGAGCTTGCCGTGTTTGTGCTTTTCCCCGGACTTGGAGAACTCGGAGAAGAACTGCGTCGCGCCGAAGCCGACGAGCGCTTCGCCGTGCGGGAGCACCTGCATGCTTCCCTCGGCGAGGGCGATCGTTTCTTCGGGGTTCAGATACTGGTGCAGCAGGGTCACGGTTTTCGTTCCGATCTTCAGGACGACCCCACGCGAGGGGCCATACAGCGGCGGCCCGGCCTCGTCGTCGAAGAGGCTGAGCACGTTCAGCTTCCTGCCTCCGAGGCGCGCATCGTGCTGGAAGTGGAACACGACTCCCTTGCCGAGTTTGAAGGTCGACTTCCCGGGGCTGATCTGCCACACGATGTGCCCCGAGTTCGGTTCGACCTCATAAACGCCCGAGGTGTCGCGCATCGAGATCAGCACGTCGTGGTCGGGCAGCGCCTGCAGCGAGTTGGCGTGGTAGGGGTCCCAGACGCCATCGGTGGGTTCGATTTCACTTTCGCTGGCGGGGACGTGGCCCATCACGTGCCAGGACCACATCACGAGGCCCGTTTTGATGTCGATCTCCTGGATCTCGTCATCGAACACGGGAACGTGTTCTTTGGAGCATTCCGGCAGGCACACCGGCTCGACCGCGATGATGTAGGCCTGCCCGTCGGGCGTGATGTACAGCTCGTGGATGTCCGCCTGCAGCCCGTTGCCCGCTTTGATGCGGGCTATCGGTTCGTAGGAGGTGTTCGCGATCACGCCTTCGCCCAGTCCGAAGGCGTTCTTGGTCACTTTCCCCTGCCACCACTGCAGCGCGGGTTTGCCTTCGTAGAGGGTCGGTTCCACCACGGAGCCGACTTCTTCAGTGAACTGATGCCACCAGACCATCTTGCCTTCGGGGTTGAGGATCATCAGCCCGTTCGGGCCGACAGGTTCGAATTTGAGCAGTTCGGTTTCACCCGGGTGCACCTCGGGCGCCGGCAACGGATCGGTGAAGAAGTCGCCTTCCAGGCTTGGGTCGGCGGTCGTGACCTTGACCTTCGGCGGACGCAGTGTGGGCTCGGTGACGTAGTGTTCTTGGTATTCGGGCTTTTCGCCGGTGTTGTGCAGCAATTCCTCGGCAGGCCCGAGGTGTGCGATGCTGAAGGTGTCTTCGAGCGGGCCGCCTTCTTTCAGGGCAACGAGCACTTTCACTTCCTCGCCTTCGGTGAAGGCGAGTTCGGGAAGGAAGCTCGCGCCCTCGGCGCTCTTGTAGTCTTCGAGGTGGCCCGCGTGTACGCCGCTCACAGAGCCGGTGACCGTTACCGAAACGATGTTCGCGGGCGCGGCGCCAAGGATGCTGATCTGCGTCTGGGGGGTGGCATCGGGCGTGCCCGGCAGCGGCGAGATCGTCACGTTGCCCGCGGCGGCCGCGCCGGCAGGTACGGCGAGCGCTGCGAGGGCCGCAGCGCACGCGCCGAGCGCGGGTGCGCGCAGGCGCGCGGCGCGCCCGCGCATGGCTGTCCCGAGACGATCCACGGCGCGCGCGGACACGTTCCTACCCAAAACCGACATCGATCCCCTCCCCCGGTGGTGTGCGAGTGACCTTACAGCCCCGCCGTTCCCCCCGCAATGGAGTGCCGCGCGGTTTTCGCTACGGCGTCTGGGGCAGCTGCACGGTTCCCGGCCTCGCGGCTGGCGCAGACGGCGGCGGCACAACGGGACCGATGTCGCCGTCGGGCGCCTCGTCGAGGTCCACGACCACGGGTGCGTGGTCGCTCGGACCGCTGCCCTTGCGCGCCAGCCGGTCGACCCACGCGGCCCTCACGCGCGCCGCCACCGGGCTGCTCGCGAGCACGAGGTCTATGCGCATGCCGAGGTCCTTGTGGAACATGCCGGCGCGGTAGTCCCAGTAGGTGAAGACGCGCTCCTCGGGCCAGCGCTCGCGCACGACGTCGTGCAGGCCGAGGTCGAGCAGTTCCCCGAGCGCGGCGCGCTCCGCGGGCGTCACGTGCGTGTGGCCGAGGTAGGCGGCCGGGTCGAACACGTCGGCGTCGGCAGGCGCGATGTTCATGTCGCCGCAGACGACCACCGCGGTCGGACCCGCGCTCACCAGCTCGCGCAGCGCCGCCAACCACTCGAGCTTGTAGCGGTAGTGCTCGGAGTCCGGCGTGCGGCCGTTCGGCACGTACACCGAGTGCACGCGCAGCCCGCCGCAGACGGCCGACACGGCGCGCGCCTCAGGGTGCGGGAACCCGGGTCCGCCGGGCAGGCCCGCGAGCACATCCTCGAGGCCCACGCGCGAGAGGATCGCAACGCCGTTCCACTGGGTCTCGCCGTGCAGCGCGAGCTCGTAGCCGCGCGCTTGCAGCTCCTGCGCGAGCAGCTCCCTGAAGGCATCGTCGGTGAGCTTGGTCTCCTGCAGGCAGAGCACATCGGGCTGGCGCTGATCGAGCCAAGGCAGCAGCCTCGGCAGGCGCTGCTTGACCGAGTTCACGTTCCAGCTCGCCAGCCGCAAGGGGCTACGGTAGCGAGGCGACATCGCCGCGCGCGAGCGCCTCGCGACGCCAGCGCAGATACCCGGGGCCGGTGTTTCTGAGCGACGGCGGCATCAGTGGCGTGGCCGCGCGCAGACCGGCTTCCAGCACCTTGAGCTCGAGCTCGTCGGCGCGCGTCCAGCGCGTGCCGAAGCGCTCGCGCAGCGACGGCGGCAACAGTCCGACGGTGGTGAGCCTGACGAGGTGCCCGAGCTGCCGGCTCGCGAGCGGCCACAGCGGGCGGTAGAGGGCCGTGAGCGCGGGTGGCGCCGGGCGCGCGAGCGCCTCGAGCACTTCCTCGACGGCGGCGGTGCGCTGCAGTCGCTCCTCGACGGTCGCCTCGAGGTAGGCGCGAAAGCCCTCCCAGCTGGCTGGCAGATCCTCGCTGCGGATGCCGAGCAGGCGTCCGAGCGCGCGCCACTCGCTCCACAGCAGCTGGCACTCGGCGACATCGAAGGGGCGCACGAAGCGCTCGTGGGCGAGCACGATGCCAGCGGCGAGCGTCGCGTGCACCCACGCGTACGCGCCCGGCTCAAGCGCGTGGTAGGGGCGCCCGTCAGTGGCGATGCCACGGATCTGGCGGTGGAAGGAGCGGATTCGAAGCCCCATCTCGCCGGCGGCTCCGGGACCGCCGTAGACCATCGTGCAGGCGTAGTCGAGCGTCCGCAGCAGGCGCCCCCAGGGGTCGCTGCGAAAGCGCGAGTGCTCGCTCACGCCAGCGCCCACGGTCGGGTGGGAGACCTGGAGCAGCAGCGCGTAGCCGGCGGCTAGCAACACGCGCGCGTCGTCCGCGCGCCTCCACGTGAGCGTGCCCGGGTGCGGCGCGAGTACGGACCACTGGTCTTCTGGCGGCATGATCGGCACACTCACGGCGCCTCATACGGTAGGGGCGGCGCGCGCGACTGCGAGCTCAGGTGCGCGTCCTGCGCCGGCCATGCTGTAGCTTCGCGCCGTGATGCTTAGGGGAGCAGCGCGAGCATGAGTGCGCCGACGAGAACGGCTACGACAAGCGAGGGCTTGGCGGCGGATCCCGCCGCGGATGCGCCCGAGGCTGCGCGGGCGCCCGAGCTCGCGGGTCTCTCACCGGCCTCGCCGTGGCGCCTCTCGCGCATGGCCGCCGCAACGCTCGCCGCCACGCTGGCGCTGGCGCTGGCGCTCTCGCTGACGGCGCTCGCGCTGTACGAAAACAACGAGACGCGCCTGCTGAAGCTCAGCGGCCGCGAGCTCTCGCTCGTCGTTGCGGGAGTGATCCCCTCGTTGCAGACACCCCTCGCCTCGGCCGCCGAGCTCGCGAACGCGACCAACGGCGACGCGCAGAAGTTCCGCGCCTTCATGACGCCCTACGTCGGGTCGGGGCGGGAGTTCGCCTCGGCCTCGCTGTGGCCGCTCGGATCGGCGACGCCCGCGGCGGTACTTGGGACCGCCCCGGCGCTCGCCTCGCACCCAGCGCAGGTTCGCAGCGTCTTCGCGCGCGCGCACCGCGCGAACGCGCTGGAGGTCGTGGGCATCCTGCAATCGCCCAACCCGAGTCTCGGCTACGCCTTCGCCAGCCCGAGTGCGCAGGGAGGCTTCGCGGTGTACGCCGAAAGCCCCCTGCCGGCGAACCGGCGCTCGACGGCGGCGAGCGGATCGGCCTTCTCGAATCTCGACTACGCCTTTTTCCTGGGGCGCACGCGGCGCCAATCGGACCTGCTGGCGACGAACCTGCACCACTTCCCGATCGAGGGACGGCAGTCCTCCGACGTGATTCCCTTCGGCGACAGCTCCTTCACGCTGGTGGTCACTCCGCATGGATCGCTCGGCGGCGGATTCTTCGAGAGCCTGCCCTGGATCATCGGGGTCTTCGGCACGCTCGTGGCGCTTGCGGCCGCGGCGCTGACCGAGCGACTCGTGCGTCGCCGCCGTTACGCGGAGGCGCTCGCGGGCGACCTCGACCGCGTGGCCGGCGAGAACCGCCGCCTCTACACCGAGCAACGCGGCATCGCGCAGACGCTGCAGCACGCGTTGCTGCCGGACGCGCTGCCAGAGCTCGAGGGGCTACGCGCCGGCGCCCGCTACGTCCCCGCGGGCCACGGCGTCGACGTCGGCGGTGACTGGTACGACGTGCACGCGCTCGATGACCAGCGCGCGCTGATGGTGATCGGCGACGTGTCCGGCCACGGGCTTGGCGCCGCGACGACGATGGCCTCGCTGCGCCACGCTGCGCTCGCTTACGCCGCCGAGGGCTGCCGCCCCGGCGAGGTGCTCGAAAAGCTCTCGAACTTCGTCGGCGAGGGCGCCAAGCGGCACTTCGCGACGGTGCTGTGCGCGCTGATCGAGCGCGACGATCACCGCGTCAGCGTCGCGAGCGCCGGGCACCTGCCACCACTCGTCATCGAGGGCTCCGACGCGAGCTTCCTCGAGCTCGAGGTGGGACCGCCGATCGGCGTCGTGCGGGGGGCGCATTACCCGGAGCGCTCCGCGCAGGTGGCCCCACGGGCGATCTTCCTCGCCTACACCGACGGTCTCGTCGAGCGCCGCGGCGAGCTGCTCGACATCGGCCTCGAGCGTTTGCGAAACACCGCGCTGCGCGAGAGAGCTCCGCTAGAGGAGCTGCTGGATAGGCTCACGGCTGAGCTGAGCTCACGACAGGACGACACGGCGGCGCTGGGAATCGAATGGCAGAGTTAGAGGACGAGCGCGCGACCCAGCTCGTGGTCGCCACCGCGGACTCCGACGGGATCCCGGTGATCTCGGTTTCGGGCCAGCTCGACATCTCGAATGCGGCGACGCTCGAAAAGGCACTCGCGCGAGCTGCGACGGCGCACCCGCGCGCGCTCATCTTCGACCTGAGCGGGCTCGAGTTCATGGACAGCGCGGGCGTCTCGGTGCTCGTGCGAGCGCGCGCCGAGGTGGGGGACGTGCGCCTGCGGAGTCCCACGCCGATCGTTCGCAGGCTGATCGAGATCACCGGGCTCGCGGGAATCCTGCCGATCGAGCAGTGAGGGCCCGGCTAGGCTCTCCCTTCCACATGGGAAAGGTCTACGAGCGAATCGATGAGGGCCTCGCGCGCTGGATCGCCTCGCAGCGCCTCTTCTTCGTGGCGAGCGCGCCGCTCGACCCAGAGGGTCACGTGAACGTCTCCCCGAAGGGTCCCATCGAGACGTTGCGCATCCTCGGCGAGCACGAGCTCGCCTACCTCGACATGGTCGGAAGCGGTGCCGAGACGGCGGCCCACGTGCGCGAGAACGGACGCGTAGTCGTGATGCTGTGCGCGTTCGAGGGCCCGCCACGGATCGTGCGCCTGCACGGGCGCGCGGAGCTGGTGCAGGCCGACGACGCGCGCTTCCCGCAGCTGCTCGAGGCCTGCGCGTTCGCAGACAACGATGTGCCAGCCGCGCGCCGCGCGATCGTGCTCGTGCAGGTACAGCGGATCGCCGACTCCTGCGGCTACGGCGTGCCGCTGATGAGCTACGAGGGTCAGCGCCCGCACATGGATGCCTGGGCGCAGAAGAAGGTGCGCGTCGGCGGCGAGCGTGCGCTGCGCGACTACCAGCGCGAGAAGAACGGCCTCAGCATCGACGGTCTTCCGGCGATCGAGCTGCCGTCGGCGTCGTGAGCGACCTCGACGCAGGCGTAGCCACGATCCTCGACGGCTGCCTCGGGGTGCGGGCAAGCGAGGAGGTGCTCGTGATCATCGACGGCGCGACGCGCGAGATCGGCGAGGCTCTGCGGGCCACGGCCGCGACGCGCGGCGCGGACGCGGTGCTCGCGCTCATGGACGAACGCGAGAACGACGGCAGCGAGCCGCCGCGCTCGATCGCCGCCGCCCTCGCTGCCTGCGAGGTCTTCATCGCCCCCACCTCGCGGTCGCTCAGCCACACCACTGCGCGCAAGCGAGCAAGCGAAGCGGGAGCGCGCGGCGCGACGATGCCGGGCGTGACGACGGAGATGCTCGCACGGGCGATGGCGGTCGACTTCGCCATCATGCAGGCGCGCTCGCGAGCGCTGGCGCAGGCGCTCTCGAGGGGCGCGCGGGCGCATCTCAGCTGCCCCCGGGGGACCGAGCTCACGCTCGAGCTGGAGGGCCGCGAAGGGATCTCCGACGACGGCGACCTGACCGCGCCCGGAGCGTTCGGGAACCTGCCGTGTGGCGAGGGCTTCATCGCACCGCTGAGCGGGGACGGCATCATCGTCGCCTCGAGTCTCGCCCCGCTGGGCCTCAGCGAGGAGCCAGCGCTGCTGACCGTCGAGGCGGGGCACATCACCGGCGCGGAGCGCGGCTCCGGGCCGGATTACCTACGGCGCCTGCAGGCGCACGGCGAGCTCGGCACGAACCTCGCGGAGCTCGGCATCGGCAGCAACGAAAGCGCGCGCCTGACCGGGAATATCCTCGAGGACGAGAAGATCCTCGGCACCGCCCACGTCGCCTTCGGCGCGAGCGCCGGCATCGGTGGCACCGTCAGCGTGCCGATCCACCTCGACGTCGTGGTGCTCGAGGCGAGCCTCGAGATCGATGGTCGCCCCGTGCTCGAGGGCGGCCTCTACGTCCTCACGTAGGCGCCAGCGTGCGGATCGCGTTCGCAACCTGCTCGGCCCTGCCGGAGGGCTGGTCTGACGATCATCGCGCCGCCCGTCTTCTAGGCGCCGAGTACCGCTGCTGGGATGACCCGGCGGTCGAGTGGGAGCGCTATGACCGCGTCGTGATCCGCTCGACCTGGGATTACACCTGGCGCTCTGAGGACTTCCTGTCGTGGGTGGGGCGCGTCGGCGACGAGCGCCTGCGCAACGCGCCAGCGCTGGTCGCCTTCAACGTCGACAAGCGCTACCTGGGGGCACTCGAGGCACGCACCGTGCCGACTGACTTCATCGCCCCGGGAGACGCGCTGCCATCGTTGCAGGGCGAGGTCGTCGTGAAGCCGAGCCTGTCCGCGGGCGCCCGCGCCACCGGTCGCTTCGGGCCGGCGGCGCATCCGGACGCGCTCGCGCTGATCGAGCAGATATGCGCGAGCGGCCGCGTGGCCCTCGTGCAGCAGTACGTGCGGTCGGTCGATGAGCGCGGTGAGAGCGCGCTCGTCTTCCTCGGCGGAGAGCTCTCGCACACGCTGCGCAAGCGCGCCATCCTGCGCGCCGACGAGGTCGCGCCGACGAGCGAGGGTGAGCTCGGCGTGGCGCGGGCGATGCTCGAGCCGGACCTCGTGAACGCGGGCGAGGCGAGCCCGGCGGAGGTGCGTTTCGCGCACGATGTGATCGCGGAGATCAGCGCGCGCTTCGGCGTTCCGCTGTATGCACGCGTTGACCTCCTCGCCGACGAGCGCGGCGAGCCGATGCTGCTCGAGCTCGAGGCAGTCGAGCCGAACCTCTACATGGCGCACTCCAAGGGAGCCTCCGAGCGCCTTGCACAGGCGGTGCTGACAAGCTGAGGAGCAGCCACCGACATAACTCCCAACGCCGCACTCGAATCGAGGGGCGACTGGTATGATCCGCCGGCCTTCGGGGGCATTGGGAGTCGAGGCGGCGAGGGAGGAAAGCCATGGCAGGACTTACCCGTCGGGAGCTGTTGCAGGCGGGGGCCGGCGCCGGTGCGCTGGCGCTGGGTGCGAACCCGCTCATTGGACAGGCGCTCGGACGAACGCCGCCAGCCGGCGAATTGAAGGACATCGAGCACGTGATCATCCTGGTCCAGGAGAACCGCTCGTTCGACCACTACTTCGGGATGCTCCCGGGCGTGCGTGGGTACGGCGACAAAACCGTTCCCCGCAGCGTCTTCGAACAGCCTGGCTACCCCGTCGAAGGCTACGGCGGCGTGTTGCTGCCATTCCACGCCACCGGCGACAGGCCGCTCGGACAGCTGTGCTTCCCCGACATCACGCACTCGTGGGTGCCCCAGCACGAAAGCTGGAACGACGGCGCGATGGACGGCTTCGTGAAGGCGCATCTGGCCTACGAGGGGCCCGAAGCGGGGCCAGCGACGATGGCCTACTACACGCGCGAAGACATCCCCTACTACTACGCGCTCGCAGAAAACTTCACGGTGTGCGACCACTACCACTGCTCAGTGATCAGCGCCACCTATCCGAACCGCCTTTATTCGATGAGCGCCACGCTCGATCCCGAAGGCAAGAACGGCGGTCCTCTCGTGATGACCGACACCGACCTCCAGGAACTCGACGGCCGCTTCACGTGGACGACCATGCCCGAGCAGCTGACCGCCGCCGGGGTTTCATGGAAGGTCTACACCGGCACCGAAGTCGGATACGCCGACAACGTCCTCGAATTCTTCAAGAACTACAAGACCAACAAAGCGCTCGCCGAACGCGGCCTGGAACCGACCTACCCGAAGGACTTCGTGCACGACCTCAAGCACAAAGAACTCCCCCAGGTCTCGTGGATCCTCACCTCGCTGCTGCAGGACGAGCACCCGGGGTACGACTCGGCGAAGGTGGGTGAGTTCATCGTCGAGAACATCCTCGCGCGGCTGCATCTGCACAAAACCTGGGACAAGTGCGCCATGTTCGTCACCTACGACGAGAATGGCGGGTTCTTCGATCACGTCGCGCCGCCCGTGCCCGAAGCGGGCACGCCGGGCGAGTTCCTGACGGTTCCCGACATCAACAACAACTGGGGCGAAATCCCCGGGCCGATCGGCCTCGGCTTCCGCGTACCGCTGCTCGTACTCTCGCCGTTCAGCCGCGGCGGCTTCCTGTGCTCGGAAACCTTCGACCACACCTCGCTGCTGCGCTTCCTCGAGACACGGTTCGGCGCCGAGGTCCCCAATCTCAGCGAATGGCGCAGAGGAGTCACGGGCGACCTCACGGGCGCGTTCAACTTCGCCCAGCCGAACGACTCGATGGGCAGGCACCCCCGGATAGAGCTGAGCGAAGGCGAAGTCATCGAAGGCGGCTGCGAAAACAAAAACGCGCCGCTGACGGTGCCCCCGAACTCCTTCCCGGTGCAGGAAGCGCGCGAATGGCGGCACCCGAGCGGCCCCTAGAGGGGCGCGTCGAGAACCGAGAGCGGCGTCAGTTGAGCGTCGCGAGCCGCTCGTGCACGGAGCGGACCGCGCTCGATCCCTCGCCTACCGCTGCGGCGACTCGCTTCATGGAGCCGTAGCGGACATCCCCGGCGGCGAATACACCCGCCGCCGAGGTCTCGAACGGCAGCGGGGCGAAGCCGCCGGGCGCCCCGGCGCCCGAGAGCTGGCGGTCGGTGAGGATGAAGCCGTCGGGGTCAAGGAGCACGTCGTCTCCGAGCCACTGCGTCGCGGGGCGGGCTCCGATGAAGCAGAAGAGGCCGGTGCTGTCGATCGTCTCGAGGTCCGCGCTGTCGAGGTGGCGCAGCGTCACCTGCTCGAGATGCTCGCCGCCGGCGAGCGCCTGTACTTCGACGCGGGTGAGGAGAGCGATGTTCGGATCGGCGTCGATCCTGTCCACCAAGTACTGGGACATCGTCTCGCGCAGATCTTTGCGCCGGATCGCAAGCGTGACGCCACAGTTGTTGCGGCTCAGGTACAGCGCCGCCTGTCCGGCCGAGTTCCCGCCACCGATCACGAGCACCCGTCCCCCGCCACACACGCGTGCCTCCAGATCGGTCGCCGCGTAGTAGACGCCGGCGCCCTCGAAGCGCTCGAGGTTCTCCACGGGGAGGCGCTGGTAGTGGGCGCCCGAGGCCAAGATCACCGCGCGCGCGGGGATCTCGCTCCCGTCCCTGAGACCGACGATGTGGAAGCTGTTTTCGACCTTGAGGCTGACAACCTCACAGGGGGCGTTCAGTCGCGCGCCCAGCCGCATCGCCTGGACGGCGGCCCTGGCGGTGAGATCCCCGCCCGAGATGCCATTTGGGAAGCCTGCGTAGTTCTCGATCCGCGAGCTCGAGCCCGCCTGGCCTCCGATCGCGACCGCGTCGAGGGAGACCGTGCGCAGCCCCTCCGATGCGCCGTAGACGGCCGCCGCGAGCCCGGCCGGGCCGCTGCCGACCACGACCAGATCGAAGATGTAGCCCGGGATCGGTTGGTAGGTGAGGCCGAGGTATTCCGCGAACGTGGCGCTGCTGGCGCGCGACAGGACTCGCGTGGGCATGAGCACGACGGGCGTGTCCTGGGCGCCCAGACCCATCCCGCCGAGCAGCTGCTCGACGTCCTCCGCCTCCTCGAGGTCGATCCAGGTGTGCGGGATGCGCGCGTGCTCGGCGAACGAGCGCAGGCTCATCGCCTCGGGCGAGTAGCGCGAGCCGATGATTCGGATCGCCTCCGCTCCCGCGCCCGAGCGCAGAAACTCCCGTCGCGCCACCAGCGCCCTGAAGATGACTTCGCCCAGCGCGGGCCGCTGGGTCATCAGCCGGCGAAACGCCTCCTGCTCGATCGCCAACACCCGACCAGCCTGTGAAACACGACCGGAGAGGAAGCGACGCTGGCCGGTCAGCAGCCCGAGCTCACCGATGAAGGTACCCGGCCCGAACGCGGCGACCACGACCTCGTCGGCGGTGTCGGAGCGCACGACCTGTACCTCCCCCTCGAGGACCACGAACAGGTCATACGAGGCGTCTCCGGCCTGGAACAGCAACTCCCCTGTTGCGGTTGCACGCTCCTCGCCGAAGGCCGCGATATCGGCGAGCTCCGCAGCGCTCAAGACGGGCCAGGCGATCGCGTCCTTGGCGCCGGGGGAGCTCATCGCTGCAGGGAGCGTGTTTGCGGGGGACTGGGCGCGCGCATCGCGTGTGCGCCCACCAACCTACAACGCCGCGCGTGGCGCCCAGCGGGCCGCCCAGGAGCACCTCGTCCGCCGGCTCGCACCGGCGCTGGACGCTGCGAGTGACGCTCGCGGCGCGCGCGTGGCCTACTACAAGCTGACTTGCCGTTCCTTAAGCGAGGGCTCCTGAGCCCGGTCGCGACGGGTGGGACCTCCGCGCTGGGAGATGACACACGCGGCAATCACCCACGCCGCCGTCAGCAACCAGCCGAGGATCAGCACAACCATCAACACTGGAGCTGGACCTTGCGGCTGGCTTCGGAGTTCTCGGCGTCACCGATTGCCCACGCTAGCCGTTCGATGAGCTGGTGTGCCGCGTGGTCGGTGCTCAAGTGGACCGACCGAACGTGCTCGTCGAGGAGGACCGGCTGGCCGTAGTCGTCTCGCTGAGCCTCGGTGGTGACGATGATGCGTGGCATGTAGCTGGCTCCTTTGCTTGTTCACTTGACACAGCACTGAGGGTTGGATTCGTCCTGTGCCAACAGGCTGCCACGCCGGGCACGAGAGCTGAAAGGCCAAATGGACAGGGTTGCGGCGCGCGGCATGGACAGCCGACCCAACCAGGTGAGCGCGCCGGCGTAGCCCGCGCGACCCCCGCGAGGCCGCGCCGCTAACCGACGAGACGGACTTCAGCCGTGGCCGCTCGCCGCGCCGAGCGCGCCAACCGACCCCCTCCGCGACTGAAACGACGCGCGGGAAGGATCACGACCTCCACGGCGTGCTCTGCGACCCACGCCGAAAGGGGCGGGTCCGGACTGCCCGCGAGCACCACGAACGTCGCTTTTGACGAACGAGATCCCAACAGCTTCCGCGCCTGCTCCAGCTCGAGCTCGGCCTCCTCGTGCACAGCGCAGTTGTAGGGACCAGCTCCGCCACCCCCGCAGCATCTGAGCGGATCTGCCTGAGGCGCGAGCGTCAACACAGACAGCTCCCCGGCGGATCCGAGGAGCTCCCGCGCAAGCGCCAGCGCGGCCGCCCCCCTCCGGCCGGACTCGAAGACGACAGCCACACGCGGCCCGAGCCTTGCGGGCAGACCGAGACCGTCGCCAGTCGTGCGGTGCGGAGCTGCGGCCTGCTTGGTCATGGAGCCGGCTTTCAGTCTCCAGGTCGGAGGTCGAATCCGCACCGCAGGGATCATCGCCAGCGCGCGCCTCGTTCACTTCTAGGCCCCAACGTTAGCAAGCAAAGGTTATGCGGCCGCGCCGCACGACGAGGCGCGAGGCGCCCGACCCACCGTGGCGCAGGTGGCTTCAAAGAGCGGCTGTCGGCATGTCCGGGTCACGGAGCCGCGCCGACCGGCACCGTCGGCCTGCGCAGGATTCCAGTGTCACGGGTCAGACGCTGAGCGACGGTCACCGGGATCACCGTAACCAGCAGCACGAAGAGGACCACCACGTTCACCTGCGGAAGCTGCTGGCCAAGACGGATATTGCCGAAGATCCAGATCGGCAGAGTGTTTTGGGCTCCGGCAGTGAAGATCGTCACGACGATCTCGTCGAATGAGAGCGCGAACGCCAGCAGCCCTCCGGCGACCAGCGCCGTGGCGATCACCGGAAGCGTGACCAGTCGGAAGGTCTGCCACCCGTCGGCGCCGAGATCCATCGCCGCCTCTACGAGGGAGGTCTGTGTCCGGCGCAGACACGCGAGCACGTTGTTGTAGACCACGACGATGCAGAAGGTGGCGTGGCCGATCACGATCGTCAGCAACGAGAAGCTGAGGCCGCCGAAGCTGATGAACGCGTTCAGCGCCATGCCGGTGATGATCCCCGGCAGTGCGAGCGGGAGCACGAATATGAATGACACGGCTTCCCGACCGAAGAAGCGGAAGCGGTGAACCGCGAATGCGCCCATCGAGCCGAGCACGAGCGCGACGGCCGTCGCGAGCAGGCCTGCGCGGATCGACAGCCAGAAGGCGTGGCGCATTTCTTCGTTGTGCCATGTCGAGGAGAACCACTTCGTCGAGAGCCCGCTCAGCGGCCAGCTTTGTACGTTCGACGGGTTGAATGCGTAGAGGACGATGATCGCGATCGGCACGAACAGGAACAGCATCAACAACGTGGTCCAGATGGCCAGCCCGACGCGCGCCCATCGCCCCGTGCCGATCACAGCGCTTCGAATGCTCCCAGTCGGCGCGCCAGCAGGAGAAACACCGCCATGATCAGGAGCGGGACCGTCGCGAACGCGGCCGCGAACGGTACGTTGTTCGCGACCCCGACGTTCTGGTAGACGACGTTGCCGATGAAATCAGAGCCCGCGCCGCCGACGAGCGTGGGCGTGATGAAATCCCCGAGCGTCAACGCGAACGTGAAGATCGCGCCTGCCGCGATGCCCGGCAGTATCAGCGGGAACAGAACGCTGCGGAACGTCCGCCATCCCCGCGCGCCGAGGTCTGCCGAGGCCTCCAGTAGGGAGTCCGGCACACGCTCGATGGCCGACCAGATGGGAAGCACCATGAAGGGGAGCCAGATGTATGAGAAGACGATCCACATCGCCCAGTTCGAGTAGCCGATGTTGAGCGCCCCGAGGCCGAGCTGCCCGAGCCCCCAGTTCAAGACGCCGTCCTTGGCGAGAATGAGCCTCCAGACGTAGACCCGCACGAGATAGCTCGACCACAGCGGAATCAGCACGGCCACGAACAGCGTCGCCTTCAGGCGGCTCGGGGCGATCCGCACGGCGAAGAAGGCGAAGGGCACCGCCAGGATGGCGTCGGTCACCGTCACGGCCGCCGCGATCCCGACCGTGCGCAGCGCAATCGAGCGGTACACCGGGACCGTCACCAGCGTCTTGAAATTCTGCAGAGTCCAGTGGTGGACGAGATTGCCGGTGAACGGTTCGACGGTCCACAGCGCCGAGATGAACAGGAGCACGAGCGCGGCGAGGTAGATCAGGACGAACCATGCTCCGGGCGCAGAGAGCAGCAAGACGGCGCGCAGCCACGGCCGGCGGAAGAGTGCCGCCGACACGCGGACGCGCGCGGTCCTGCTCGCGGCGAAGCTCGCGCTCAAGCTGCGAGCTTCGTCGTGTCTAGCCGGTTACTTCGGTCCACTGCTGCTGCCAGACGCTGTAGTCCATGCAGTCGTTCTTGCCGTTCCCGCATTCGCTGACGGGGGTCTTCCAGAACTTGATGCTGTTGAAGTATGCGCTCGGCGCATTGGCGTGGTAGACGCCGCAAGAGCCCTTCTTGATCTGTTCCATGTACGTGCACGCCAACGTGTTCGCGGGCGTCTCCCCGTAGGAGATCGCCTGCTCGGCCTGCACTTTCGGGCTCGAAACCCAGTTGACCCATTTGTAGGCGCAGTTCGGGTGTTTGGCGTGCGTCGCGAGCATCCACGTGTCCGCCCACCCTGTCGCACCCTGGACCGGGATCACGGAGTTCACGGGCGCCTTGTCGGCGATCAGCGTGCTCTGCTGGTAGGGCCACGCTGCACCGATCACGGCATCGCCGTTCTTGAACAGTTCGATCTCGTCAGACGCGAGTGCCCAGTACTTCTTGATCAGGGGCCGCTGGCGTTTGAGCAGGTTCACCGCTGCATTGAGCTGTGCTTCGGTGAGCTCATAGGGATCGCTGATCCCGAGGCTCGAGTCGGTCTTCGACAGGTAAAGCGCCGCGTCGGCGATTTGAATCGGATTGTTCGGGACCGTGATCTCACCTTTGTATCTGGGGGTGTAGATCGATTCCCAGCTCGTCGGAGCGGGTTTGACTGCCTGCGTGTTATAGAGAAGGATGTTTGGGCCCCACTGCAGGGAGATGCCGTAGTGGACCCCTTTCACGGTGTTGTGCGGCGGCGACTGCAACTGGGGGATGAAGTTGTTCCATTCGGGCACGAGGTTCACGTTCATCGGTTGCACCTCGCCGCCGCGGATCAGTCGCAGGCTGGCGTCGCCCGAAGCCGAAACCATGTCGTATTCGCCTCCACCGCCCTGCCTCATCAGGGTGACCATTTCGTCGGACGAGCCGGCGTACTTTGAGTGCACGATGCATCCGGTGCTCGCTTCGAAGGGCTTCACCCACTCGGGCTGGGCATAGCCTTCCCAGGCGATCAGGTTCAGCTGCCCCTCGCCTTTACCGATGCTCGTGCGCAGGTTCGCGGACGCAGGGCCCGAGGAAGAGCTCCCGCAAGCGCTGGCACCGATGATGAGCAGCGCGGAGACCACGCCCAGTGCCCAGTCGACCTTCGTCCATCTCGTCATTTGCCCTCCTCGTCGTTTGTGGGGAGCACCGATGCGTCATCGATCCGCCAGACGAGCCTGACGCGACGGTTGTGTTCCTCGAAGGCCTGCGCCGCCGAGGTGTCGTGATTCTGCCGCAGCACCACGAGCCGCTGACCGTCATCTGTCTCGACCAGGTAGCGCGTGACGGCGCCGAGATAGGCGACGTCACGCACGACGCCCGCTACCGCCGCCGGATCCGCTGCGTTCTCGTCGAGCAGACGGATCTTCTCGGGGCGCAACAGGTACCTGCGGCCGTTGTGCTCCACGATGTTGGATGTGCCGACGAAACCCGCGACGAACTCGTTTGCCGGCCGCTCGTAGATCTCTCCCGGCGCGCCGACCTGCTCGATGCGCCCCTCCGAAAAGACGGCGATGCGGTCGCTCATCGTGAGCGCCTCGTCCTGATCGTGGGTCACATATATGAACGTCATCTGCTCACTGAGCTCGCTTTGAATCGACTTCAGCTCGAGTTGCATCTCCTGACGGAGCTTCAGGTCCAGTGCGCCCAGCGGCTCGTCGAGCAGCAGCACGCGCGGGCGATTGACGATGGCGCGGGCCAGCGCGACGCGCTGGCGCTGTCCGCCGGAGAGCTCGATCGGCCGGCGAGCCTCGAGACCCCACAGGCGCACCATCGCCAGCGCCTCGCTCGCGTGTTCAATCCGCGTCTGCTTGCGCTCACCTTTGACCCTGAGCCCGAACGCGACGTTCTCGAGCACGCTCATGTGAGGGAACAGGGCGTAGTCTTGGAAGACCGTGTTTACGGGGCGCTCGTACGGCGGGCTGCCCGCGACGTCGACGCCATCGACCTCGACGCGACCGGTGTCGGCGAGCTCGAATCCCGCGATGATCCTCAGGGTCGTGGTCTTCCCCGAGCCCGAGGGTCCGAGCAGCGTGAAGAACTCGCCCGCAAACACCTCCAGCGACAGGTCGGCCACCGCGACGACGTCGCCGTAGGCCTTACGCACGTCAATGAGCCGCACCGCGAGCCGCGGCGGCTGGTCAACACGAGCTGGATCGTGCGTAGCCCTCCCGCCCATCACCGTGCCTGCATCCGAGGCCATTCGAAGCGCGAGTCTAGTCGGCGACGCAGGTGCGTGACAACTGAGCGATTTGGACAAAAGACGCGACCGAGCACTCCGTTCAGACGAGGATCTCCCGAGTCGCCAGCGACCCTGAACCCTCGCGGTCAACTTTCAGAAGCGACGCTCGGGCGCTGGCTTCGGCGCAGATCGACGCGCGCCGCGCTCGGCGTTGCGAACGCGGTTAGCGCTCGGCGGTGTGGGGCAATGGGGGCACCAATGGAGATGAGACTGCGCCCGTGGCCGACGCGTCGTGGCTTGACGGACATCCGCGCGATCAATCACCGTGCCGAGCACGATCCGATCACGTGGCTGGCCCGCGCCGGGCTCATCGCGCGCGGCGTCGTCTACGTCGTCATCGGTGTCCTCGCGATCGAGCTGGCGGCAGGCGCAGGAGGGGCGGCGACCAACCAGCAGGGTGCGCTGCAAACGATCGCCGCGCAACCGTTGGGCAAAATCCTCCTGGCAGCCGTCGCCGTCGGCCTAGCCGGGTACGCCGCGTGGCGCTTAATCCGGGCACTGATCGGGCGCGGCACCCAGGAAAAGGACAGCGCGTTTGATCGAGTCGCCGGCGCGGCTAGCGGGGTCGCCTACGCGGCGCTGTGCGTGGTCGCCGTGAAAATCCTCGTTGGGTCGGGCAGTGGCGGGTCGGGCGCACCCACGAGGACTACCGCAGGGGTGCTTGGCTGGAGCGGAGGACCGGAGATCATGGGCGCCGCGGGGGTCGTGCTGATCGGGGTGGCCCTTTACCAGGGCTACAAGGGCCTCGCTCGAAAGTTCATGGAAACCGCGAACACAGCCGAGATGGATCACCGCCTGAAGCGAGCCTATGAGGTGCTCGGCGTCTTCGGACACCTCGCGCGGATGGTCGTCTTCGGGCTGACGGGCTACGGCCTGCTCGCGGCCGCCAGCGACTACGAACCGCACAAGGCGATTGGCCTCGATGGCGCCCTCAGGAAGCTGAGCGCGAGCGCCCACGGACCACTGCTGTTGGGCCTCGTCGCCGCCGGCCTGATCGGCTTCGGCCTGTACTCAATGGTCGACTCCCATTACCGGCGGATATAGCACGAGCCAAGGCGGAGCGCACCCGCCGCGGTCCGGTGCAAACGCGCGATCTGAGGTCCTCAGCGCGTCACATTCTGACGCTTCTCGTTTGCGCAAATGCGTGGGATGGGTATAGGCGAGGTGAGGCGCGACGGTGTGGGTCATCGTTGACACGTGGCCCAGCGTGCCGTCCATATCCGGCCAGGGAGGAACAAGATGAAGCTTCGACGCATCCTCATAGCGATATTCACCTGCAGCCTCATCAGCTTCGCGCTGATAGGCGGGAGCGCTAACGCGGCGAAAGCGCCTAAACCGAAGGACTACACGTACTGCGTGCTGTCCGGAACAGAATCCGAGTGCTTCGAAGCTCCCGTTGAAGTTTTCCGCAAAACCCACACGTGGGATTTCGAAACCACTAGCGGTACCTACACGGTCCACGGCAAAGCCTACGACTTCAAGGAAACGAACGGGCCCGATGAACTGATCGGGACCAAGGGCAGGCACGGCATCATCTCCGGCACGCTCTACGAAAACGGTAAACCCACGGAAACTGCGTTTACTCTCACGCCCCGCTGACCGAGCTCTGAGCTCTCACGCGGCGGCGAGCTGGCGGCGTAAACGATGCGCCGCCAGCTCTACGAGGATCGGACACCGCCCGTCATCTTGAGCTAGCCCCCAAACGGCTCCGCATCCGCGGGGACATCGACGGCGTGATCTCGGAGCGCCGCAAGAGGAACGACCTCAAGCGCCCGCTCGTTAGTGGACGCCAACACCACATAGGCGCCCGCACCATCCTCGTATGCCCGCAGCCAGTTCAACGCCGTCACGCACCATCGATCGCCTGGTACAAGCCCAGGGAAACGGTAGAGAGGCATCGGGGTCATCAGGTCGTTGCCGATTCGACGCTGATGCTCGAGGAACGCCGCCGTGACGACCGCGCAGATCGTGTGGCTGCCGCGATCCTCCGGCCCGGTACGACAGCACCCGTCGCGGAAAAAGCCAGTGAGCGGGTCGACGCCACACGGCTCAAGCTCACCACCGAGCACATTCCGATCGGCCACGGCAGCAGTATGGCCTGCGGCGCCGGGCGACGTACGCTACGGAGACGCTCCCCAGTCGGCTGTCTCGGCAGTGGCCCCCGCGCATCACGGGCCGTCCACTCGAGTAGGGTGAGCGCCCTGCCATGGACAGTCGTGAGACCGACAGGAGGGAACGTTCGATGCAGATCCTGATGAGGCTCGACGAGGCCCGGCGCGCAACCAACGTGCTCGAGCACCCCTTCTACCAGCGCTGGAGTGGCGGCGAACTCGGCGCCACCGAGCTCAACTGCTATGCGGGACAGTACCGCCACGCAGTCGTCGCCCTTGCGCGCACGTCAGCGCTCGCGGCGGAACGCTCCGGGCCGACCCACCAGGCCAGCCTGCGGCGTCACACCGAGGAGGAGACCGCGCACGTCGCGCTGTGGGACGAGTTCGCCTGCGCTACCGGTGCGGCGCCCCCGAAGCCGGCAGGGGAGCCCGCGCTCGCACAGACGAAGTTATGCGTGGAAGCCTGGACCGGCGGTGAACGCTTGCTTGAGCACCTCGCCATTCTGTACGTGATCGAGGCCGGCCAGCCGGAGATATCGCGGACGAAGCTCGAGGGCCTGAGCGCGCACTACGGCTACGGCAAGGAAGGTCCGGCGACCGAGTACTTTCGGGTGCACGCGGTGCGCGATGAGGAACACGCTCGACAGGCGGGGGAGCTGATCGGAGAGCTAATCTCCGAGCTGTCGGACCCCGACGAGGCAGCGGAGGCCATGCTCCGGTGCGCACACTCTGCGTTGTACGGGAACTGGCGCCTACTTGACGGAGTCGAAGCGACTAGCCGGTGACCCCCGGCGGGGCTGACGCCGCCAGTCTGGGCCGTCAGGCCGGCGCACGCAGCGCATCTGTCCCTCCACGGACCGCTTGCGGCGCGTCGGGGGGAGGGCGACCCCGCGGCGCCCACGAGACGCCAGTGACTTCTCCCAGCGAGCAGCTACGGCAACGAGTGCGGCGGAGGTCCAGCGTTGCCTTCGGATGAGCGTCTGCTCGATCGCCTGCGCGCGGCCGTCGCGGCCAGGCGAAATGAGGTCGTTGAGCTCACGCAGGCGCTGGTGCGCGAGCGCTCGCTGATGGGGAGCGAGGAGGCGGCGCAGAGTCTGATAGCCGACCGGCTCTCGGGACTCGGCTTCGACGTGCAAAGGGTCGCGGTCAACCCGCCAGCGGCGGACACCGATCCCACTTGGGGCTATCCACCTTCGCCGTACAGCGACCGAACATGCGTCGTTGGGCGGATCGACGGGACCGGAGGGGGACGCTCGCTTCACCTGTCTGGGCATGCCGACGTAGTACCCGTCGAGTCAGCCGCGCAATGGGAGCACGACCCCTGGGCAGGAGAGGTGTCCGGCGGTCGCGTGTGGGGACGCGGCGCCGGCGACATGAAGGCCGGTCTCGCCGCGTACGTGGTCGGCACGGCGGCGTTCTTGGATGTCTGCGGCCAACCATCGGGCGATCTGTTGTTCAGCTCCGTCATCGAGGAGGAGTGCACAGGCAACGGCATGAAGGCGGTGCTGTCCGCCGGTCACGGCGCCGAAGGCACGCTCATCGGTGAGCCGAGTGGGCTACAGCTCATGCACGCAGGGGTCGGCGTTATCTGGGCACGGCTCACGGCGCGCAGCGGCGGGGCGCACCCGGGCTTCAGCACGGGAGGCTCGAGCTCGATGGCAGTCCTGCGGGCGCTGGACGGGGTGCGTCAGTTGGAGCGACGCATGAACGAGCGTCCCGCGGCGTCCGGTGAGGGTCGGCGCCCCAGCCGCGATCAGGTCTTCTTCGCCGCGCACGAGCATCCATTCCGTCTCAACGTCGGTACCTTGTCCGGCGGTGCCTGGCCGTCGTCGGAGCCCGCCCGAGCGGAGGCGCGGATCCGGCTGGGCTTCGGCATGGAGCTCACGCCGACGGACGCGCAACGGCTCGTTGCCGAGGCCGTACAGGCGGCGGCGCCCGAGGTCGACGTCGTCTTTGAAGGCTTCCGTGCGCACGCCTACTGCGACGACCTCGAGCACGCCCTCGCCGCGACGTTGAGCGGAGCGCACGAGCTGCTGCACGGCTCGGCGCCCAGCCGCCAGGTCCTCCCCGCGACGACCGACGCACGCTCGGTCACTGGTCCGTGCGTCTGCTATGGACCGGTCGCGGGAGCGATCCACGGCACAGACGAGTGGGTCGACATCGACTCCACCGAGGCCGTCGCGACCGCGATCGCGATCACGATCGCGGGCTGGCAGGGGGGCGATGCGGGTTACCGCTAGCGATCCGGGGGTCCTTGGCCGTGATGGCCTCGACGCCGCTTCGGCGGCCGCTGGGTTGATGCCGCTGACAGAGGTCGCGGCGGGGCATAGGTGCGCAAGTCCGGATTGCCCCCGCCAGTCACCGGCACGGCTGGCCTGTGGGGCAACGCGTCGGAGTGGGATTGGAAATGGACCCAGCCTCCAGCAGGCGACGACCTCGGCGAGGGCCACCCCTGCTTGGACGCCGCATGCCCGATCTAGACATCGCGACCGCCGACGGCCCGCTACGGGTCTTCGCGCTGCTGCACGACGCCAAACCCGGTGCTGCTCAACCTCGGTGAGCCCGGCGCCTTTGACATCACGCCGTGGGCTGACCGGGTCCAGCTGGTCGAAGCCGAATTCGTCGGCCTATGGGAGCTTCCGGTGCTTGGCCCGGTCAGCGCCCCACCGCAGTGCTGATCCGGCCCGAGGGATACGTCGCCTGGCCCGCAGACGGCACAAATACCCAATTGCGCGATGCGCTGACTAGCTGGTTCGGAACACCGTGACGCGCCGCGATGCAGTCGGAGCCACCCTCAGGGGGCAGGTGGCATTCGGTTTTTCTTAGCACTGATGATTAGAACGCGGGTACATGGGTATCTACTCGGCACATTTCCGCTAGTGCGGAACAAAGGGACCCGACCGGACGGGACAAACAGACCGAGCTTCTGCGCGTGCGCGCGGGATGGGGGGAGAGCAGATGCGTACTAGTCGAGCGGGGGAGATCGTCGGGTCGTGCGTCGCGCGGGAGAGAGGCGCCTCTTAGCGCCAGTGTGTTCGCTTCGGCGTTGTGCGCGGATCGCAGCGATCTCTACGCTCGTTGCGCTCGCTGTTTGGCTCGTGATGGCCGCAAGCGCGTCCGCCTTCAACGCGCAAGGAAGCGCGGAACAGGTGTACGTCACCGGCTTGACCCCTAACGCTCAGGTATCGCTGAAAGGGCACGGCCACTCCATTACCCAGCACGCGGACTCGCTGGGAGGGGCGCTGTTTCGGAGCGTTAAACCTGGGCAGGGCTACCGGGTCGTAGCCCTGGTCCCCATGGGCAAAAGGCCGCACAGGGTCAAGTCGGGCAAGATCACGGTCTACACGACCAATGCGGCCCCGTGGGATCCTAGCGTCTACAACCAGGAAATTCCCGATAACGGATACACGTATCTGACGACGCGGGACGGGACCAAGCTGGCGCTCACTGTCCATCCGCCGACCAGTCCAGCGGGCGAGCCCGGCGTGCCGGGGGAAATCCACATACCTTCCTTCCCGGCGAATTCGAAATGCGCCGCGCCGTACCCCACGCTGATCGAGTACTCGGGCTATGCGTATGCGCAACCGTCAGGCCCAGAAAGCGGCATCGCCGTTCTCGCGAACCTGATGTGCTTTGCCGTGGTCGACGTGAACATGCGAGGAACGGGCTGTTCGGGCGGCGCCTTCGACTTCTTCGAGCCGCTGCAGAGCCTCGATGGCTATGACGTGATCGAAACGATCGCCAAACAGCCGTGGGTGCTCGGCAACAAGGTGGGAATGCTCGGGATCTCCTACGGCGGGATCAGCCAGCTGTTCACCGCCCAGCTGCGGCCGGCCGGTCTCGAGGCGATCGCGCCGCTGTCGGTGATCGACGCAACAGCGACGACCCTCTATCCGGGCGGCATCGTCAACGACGGTTTCGCCGTCGCCTGGTCCGAACAGCGCCAGCAGAATGCCGAACCGGCCCCCGGCGGCCAGCCTTGGGCGCAGAAGCGGATCGAAGAAGGCGATGAAACCTGTAAGGCGAACCAGACCCTCCACGGCGAGGCGGCGAACCTGTCAAAAAAGATCGCTGAAAACTCGACGTACAACCCGTCGGTGGCCGACCCGCTTGACCCCGTGACGTTCGTCAACAAGATCAACGTGCCGACGTTCATGGCCTGTCAATTTGAGGATGAGCAGACCGGAGGGCATTGTCTCGATCTGGCTCAGCACCTCACGGGCACGAGCAGGAAGTGGCTCACGTTCACCAACGGCGCCCATATCGACTCGCTCGATCCGTGGACGTACGACCGTTTCTACGACTTCTTGGAGCTCTACGTCGCCCACCAGGCTCCGGTCGAAAACGCGGCGACTGTGCAGGCCGCAGCCCCGGTCGTCTACAAGGAAGCGATGGGGCTGCCCGAAGGCGATAATGTCACACTTCCGCCGGACCCCATCCAGACACAGCCGACGTACGAAAAAGCGCTGGCCGAATTCGAAGCGCTCCCTGCGATCCGGGTGCTGTTCGACAACGGGGCAGGTGAAGCGCCGCCCGGCGGCACGACGGCGGCGGGCAATCCGTACCCGGGGTACGAAAAGACGTTCTCCGAATTCCCTATCCCCGGCACGACCGCCCAATCGTGGTATTTCGGGCCGGGCGGCACCCTCACCGAAGGGAAGCCGACTGAAGCCGGGGAAGACACCTACACCTCGAACGCGAACGCCACACCGCTGACCGACTACACGGGCAACACCGGGGGGGCGGTCTGTGGAGCGACGCGGAAAAGTGGAGCTGGAACTGGGTGCAGTCGCCCGCAGGCGATGCCGTGTCCTACGTGACGGCGCCGCTCACGGTCGATACCACCGCCATCGGCGGGGGTGCCGTCCAACTCTGGGTCAAGTCCTCCACTCCGGACGTCGATCTCTTGGCCACCGTCAGTGAGGTCCGTCCCGACGGGAACGAGACGTTCGTCCAGAACGGCTGGATCCGCGCGAGCGAGCGCAAGCTCGCCACCACCACGGACAACATCTTCAAGCAGACGCCGACGGTGCTCCAGCCGATCCCGACGTTCCGCGCATCCGACGTGGAACCGATGCCCGCGAGCGAATTCGTTCCCGTCACCATCCCGCTGTACTTCGAGGGGCATGCGTACCGGAAAGGCTCACGCATTAGGGTCACGATTGCCGCACCCAACGGAACGCAGCCGATCTGGTCGTTCCACCATACGCAGCCGGAAGGCGGCACAGCGACTGAGTCGGTCGCGTTCTCGCCCAGCATGCCGTCGCGCCTCACGCTCCCGATCGTGCCGGGTGTGAGCGTGCCCACGGCGCTACCTGCATGCCCGAGCCTGCGCAACGAGCCGTGCCGCACCTACCAGGCGATCGTGAACAGCGGCTCCTGAGAAGGCGCTAGGCGTTCGGGTCCGCGGACGGCCGCTAGGAGCGTTCACGCAATTCCGATGAGGCTCCGCCACCGCCAGCGTGGGGCACTCACTCGGCGACGCGCCGGTCGAATTCCAGCGTGCGCTCGAGGTCATCCTTGACGGCGTCGAGCGCCCTTTCGTCACGCCGGAGCCGCGCCGACACGAGCAGCAGTGATGTCACCCTCATCCGCTCTCGCCATCCGCGTAACGCAGCACGTGCCGGGATGGGCGTGAGATTCGCGACCAGACCACCAAGCCGGTAGAGGGTCGCGGCGCCCGGCGCATCGAGCGGTCTGGGGGCGCCAGCGCTCAGGCTTGGCGCGAAGAGTGGCGCGTCCACAGCCGACAACGGTGCAGTGGCCGCCCCCTGCTCTCCACCTCCAACTTATACCAAGCAGGAGGCCCTTCATGAAGTCCCGGCTCGTGCTGTATAACCGCCGGCCGAGACCAGAACTGTACATAGAGATGGGAGTCGCGAGATGCGTGTCCTGCTATCGAGATACACGGCGGGGGTGCGACTATGACCGAGCATGCGGTCGTGATCGCCGGAGGCGGGCCAACGGGAATGATGCTGGCGGCTGAGTTGGCGTTGGCGAGGATCGACGTGGTGGTTGTCGAGCAACGTCCCGATCACGTGCTCGTGGGCTCACGGGCCGGCGGGCTTCACTCGCGCACCATCGAGGTCTTCGATCAGCGTGGCGTGGCTGACCGGTTCCTCGCGGAGGGTCAGGTGGCCCAGGCCACGATGGTCGCCACGACCGTGCTGGACATGAGCGACTTCCCGACGCGCCATCCGTATTCGCTCGGGATCTGGCAGAACCAGATCGAGCGGATCATGGCCGCCTGGCTGGCCGAGTTGCCCGTACAGATCTATTACGGACGTGAGGTGACAGGCTTCGCGCAGGACGGCACGGGCGTCGACGTCGAGCTTTCCGCCGGCAAGCCGCTGCGAGCGCAGTATCTCGTTGGGTGCGACGGAGGACGAAGCGTCATCCGTAAAGCAGCGGGCATCGAGTTCCCTGGATGGGACCCGACCAAGAGCAACCTGATTGCCGAGGTCGAGGTGACCGAGAAGCCGGAGCTGGGCATCCGGCGCGACGCGCTCGGCACCCACGGCATCGGCAGGTTGGAGTACGAGATCCGCGACGGCGAGATCATCTACATGGATGGGGGGCCCGTACGGGTCATCGTGACCGAGCGGCAGCTCGGGCCCGACCGCGAGCCCACGCTGCGCGATCTGAGCGAGGCGCTCGTGACCGTCTACGGCACCGACTTCGGGATCCACAGTCCCACGTGGATCTCCAGGTTCACCGACATGACACGTCAGGCAGCGGCCTACCGCGCGGGAAGAGTCCTACTCGCCGGCGACGCGGCCCACGTGCATTACCCGGCCGGCGGACAGGGCCTCAGTCTCGGTGTGCAGGATGCCGTGAATCTAGGCTGGAAGCTGGCTCAGGTGATCGACGAGACCTCCCCCCAGAGTCTTCTGGATACCTATCATGAGGAGCGCAAACCGGTCGCCGCCCGCGCGCTTCGGCATACGATGGCTCTCGGCACGCTCCAGCGCCAGGACGAGCGGATCAAGGCCCTCGCCGATGTCGTCTTGGAGCTGGCGAGGATGGACGAGCCTCGCAAATGGCTCGCCGGGGTCATCTCCGGTCTGGACATTCACTATGACCTCGGTGAGGGTCACCCGCTGCTCGGACGCCGCATGCCCGATCTGGACCTCGTTAGCGCCGACGGCCCGCTGCGAGTCTTCGAGCTGCTGCACACCGCCAAGGGGGTGCTGCTCAACTTCGGTGAGCCTGGCGGCCTTGACATCGCGCCATGGAATCCGCGCGTCCAGCTGATCGATGCTGAATATGTCGGCGCGTGGGAGCTTCCGGTGCTGGGCGCGGTAACAGCCCCCACCGCCGTGCTAATCCGGCCCGACGGGTACGTCGCCTGGGTCGGAGACGGCACAGATATCGGATTGCGCGCCGCGCTGACTACGTGGTTCGGGACACGATAACGCGACGCGATGCCGGCCGAAGCCATACGCTCGTGACCGAATAGCAGCCTGTCGGGATATCGAACAGCCTCGGCACCGGGAGGCCCCTCCCGTGGTAGACGAGAGCGAACTTCGGCACGCTGGGGTCGCCGCGGTTATCGTGCCTTCGGCGATTGCCTCACCGAGTGTGGGGGTTCGCAGAGACCACGCGATCCCGCGGGCAAGCTGATCCGCATCCAGGGGCTGCAATGGGCCGTTCCGACGACTTGCAGCCGTGAAAGGAAACAGGGCTCATGAAGACGATGACGTGTAAGCAGTTGGGTGGACCATGCGATCTCCAGCTCCATGGGAATACGGCTAATGAGGTGATCAAAGCGCAAGACAGCCATCTAAAGGAGATGGTCGCAAGCGGGGATGAAACGCACAAGAGCGCCTTGAAGGAGATGCGGGGTAGGTGGAAGAACCCGTTGTCAGGAATGGCGTGGTATAGGCAAGCTAAGCGTGATTTTGCTGGTCTTCCCGACGATTGATGAGTGCCTTGACGCGTGCTGCCTCCGCCGCGCCAATGCCCTCCGATGTCATTGCATCTTTCGCGAGTTTGCACCTTACGAAACGTAAGCTGGGCGTGTGCGGTCGGGGTGCATCACCGCTAGGTCGCACGCACAATGGCGCCCGAGAAGCAGCTGATCGCGCTCGCTCCAGTCGAGCACGTGCGACATCACTGCGGGTTTGAACACACCGATGGAGCGCGCCGACGCAGTTGGAGTCCCCTGACGGTGCGACGCATTCCCAAGGATCGTGGCGCGCCGTGTGAGATCGTCGACCACGCGTTGCGGGTGGGTGAAGCCTCGAGCTAACAGCAGGTCACGCGATGCGAGAGCGTCCGCTCGCTGAGCACGCCTTCGACGAACGCGGCGTTTAGCACCTCGGCCAACCCTGGCGCGAATGACTGAGAGCGAAGTATCCCGCCCCCGAGGCTGCCTGTTCATCCCGTCGTTCTGTCCAGCTCGGCTCAAGAGAGGATACGGCTCACGCGAGCCGATCGTGGAGGCTACGTGTGCCGCGGGGCCACACGGGGTACTGAAGATAAATGAGCGTGAGCACTCTCGCCGGTTCGGTCAAAAGACGCTCACCACTGTCTGACCCCTCGGCGCGCACGGGCGTGCTGCTCGCGGGTGTGCTCGGAGCCTTAGGCGCATCAGCGGTGGCGCTCATCGGCCCCTGGTGGCTCGTACCACTTAGTGGATGGGTGCTCGCGTCGCTCGTGTTTGTCGGCGGGATCTGGCGTGGCCTTTGGGCACTGGACCCTACGGGCACGGGGGCTCACGCTCGACGAGAGGATCCGGGTAGAGCGCTCGCGGACTCGTTGCTGCTTGGTGCCGCGGCTGTGAGCCTGCTGGCGTGGGGCTAGTGCTCGTGCGTACCGGCAGCACGTCCGGACTCGCGAAGCTCTTGCTAGTAGGAGCGTGTGCGGTCAGCGTGGTGCTCGCGTGGGCTGTGGTGCACACCGTCTACAGCTTGCGCTACGCGCGGCTCTACTACCGTGGCCGCGCCGGCGGTGTGGACTTCAACGAACGCGAAGCGCCGTGTTACACCGACTTCGCCTACCTCGCGCTCACGATCGGGATGACGTTCCAGGTCTCAGACACCGACATCACGAGCCGGGCCATTCGCCGCACGGCGCTACGTCACGCGATGCTCTCCTACACGTTCGGTGCTCTGTTCATCGCGATCACGGTAAATCTCATCGCCGGGATGAGCAAGTAGGCATTCGCCGGGACAGCAGCGCAAGGGCGGAGCTACCGCGTCTTCCCTCCGCCGGGCAGCTGGCGCCAGCCGCGCGCGTCGATCTCGACGCCAAACTTTCGTGCAGCCGCGCGGATTCGCCGCCACGCCACATCGCGTTCGCTGTCGGTGACGCCCTTCACCTGGTTGAAGCGCGCGACCGCGTTGCGCACGTGCTCCGCGTCCCCGATCGGCTCCTTCTCCTTGGACGCGAATGCGAACGTTTGCTTCGTGCCACTTGCCATCATGCTCCTCTCTGTTGTAAGCGCACAGCGCCCAACCTCTCGTCAGGTCGCCAGGCGCGACTGTTGTCTCGTTGGTCTTACCCACATCGCGCCGATGGATGCATTCGCAAAGAGATGCCGAGATGGCCTTGGAGGATTCGGGCGTCCGGGAAGGGATGATCCAGGCGTTAGATCCGTCGATAGCGCGTCGAGGGCCGAATAGATCTCGCGTGGGAGAGGTTCATATGGGCGATCGGCGGAGCCCCGTTCGCAGCAGCCCGTCGCGCAGGACCGATTCGCCCTTAAGGCGTCAACGATCGAGACCGACCCGCAAGCGATCGGGGCGCAAGAGCTGCCGCAAGGGCCGAAGCTACCCTGCTCCCATGCTCAGCAGTGTCAAGAGCGATTGAAAAGTGTGGCGAGGAAGGACGAGCCGCGGAAGCTGAGGCGTGCAGATAGGCACAGCTGCACTCGCACTAAGCCGCGGGGTGGGCTCCATCGGTAGACATCGCTGGGGCGATGCCGAATTGGGCGTCTGAAACCTATACAGACGCTCCAGCTGAACGGCGCTACGCGAGTGCGGCGAGCACGTCCTCGAGCTTGTCGCGGCAAGAAAACCGTCAGAGTCCGGGATCCACGGAACGCTCTGTTACGCTCGTCTCTCCGCTCGGCATCTTCGGCAAGGTCCCGCGCTCCACCAAAGGATTGGGGACTCAGATGCTAGTGCACGGACGCAGGGTAACGATCGGCGCGACGGTCGGCCATCGCGGCAGGGGACGTGTGACGATGGTCCTCGCAACGTTGGTCACGTTGATGTTCTCGCTCGTGGGCACCGCGGCCGCTCAGGCGCAAGACGCGACAAGCATGACCATGACTTGCACGCCGCAGGTCATCGACGCGGGCCAGTCGATTAACTGTGTGGCCGTGGCGGACGACAATCAGGTCAACGGCTCAGTGCCGACCGGGATCGTGGAATTTTCTGCGCCACCCGCCGGATCGTTCGAAGCCTCGAGTTGCGCGCTCGCGGGTGACGGCTCGCCCGGCGAGGCGACATGCTCGGTCAACTACACCCCCACCGGTGAACCCGGCTCCCAGTTTCTCCAAGCCCACTACCAAGGCGACGAAGGCCACAAAAACAGCGACGCCTACACGTTTATCCAGGTCGGGTCCACGAGCGTCAGCGTCGCATGTACACCCGAATCGGTGGACGTGGGAGAGGCGACCAAATGCCGGGCCGCGGTCAAGGACATCGTCCCGGGAAGCACCTCAGTGCCCACAGGAACGGTGCGCTTCAGCACCGAAAGCAACGGCACCTTCGCTAGCTCGACCTGCACGTTGGCGTCCGACGGAAACACCGCTGAGGCGAGTTGCTCGGTTGAATACACGCCCTCGGCGCTCGGCAACGGGAATCACGAAATCACGGCCTCCTACGGCGGGAGCAGCGAGCACGCAGCGTCGAGCGGTCGAGCCGCCGTGCGCGTGGGCCAGACCTCCACCAGCGTCACTTGCACCGAAGCTACAGTGGCCGTCGGGGAAGCGACTCAGTGCGTAGCCACTGTCGATGACAACAATTTGAGTGGCGCGGCGTCACCCACTGGCACGGTGGCCTTCAGCAAGGAAGGCGAAGGTACGTTCGAACGTTCGAGCTGCGCGCTGGCGCCCGATGGAAACCCCGCTGAGGCGCGTTGCTCGGTGAGCTATACGCCGACCGGAGCGAGCACAGGCGAAGGCGAAGGCGCAGAACAAAGGATTTTCGCCGAATATCAGGGCGACACCACGCACCTGGCGAGTGGCGGCCAGTTCGCTCTCGCTGTCGAAGTGTTGAACACCGGAACAGCGGTGACCTGCAACCCGAACTCGCTGGACGTCGGTGATCCGACGAACTGCGTCGCCACCGTCGACGACACCGGCACCCCTCATTCACACGCGCTGCCGACTGGCACGGTGGCCTTCCAGAGCGACGGCGAAGGCACGTTCGAAAGCTCGAGCTGCACGCTCGTGGCCGACGGCGCGACCGGCGAGGCAAGATGCTCGGTGAAGTACACGCCGACGGCGTTGGGTGAAGTCGGCACTGGCGGCCACACGATCACCGGGGACTACGCAGGCGACGGCGCGCACAGCTCGTCGAGCGGGGGCGCCTTCCTCGCCGTGGGGGCGACCGCCACGAGCCTGACCTGCACGCCGGGCTCCGTAGACGTCGACCAGTCAACCCACTGCGTGGCCAAGGTGGACGACACCACCTCGGACACGCCGTCCGCGCCCACGGGGACCGTGGCTTTGCGGTTCGAACGCAACAACTCTGTCACCGAATCCAGCTGCGCTCTGGTAGCGGACGGCACGGCTGGCGAGGCGACCTGCGCGTTCAACTACACGCCGCCGAGCGGGACCGGCATTACGGTCATCTACGCCGAATACGAGGGGGACTCGACGCACGTCGAAAGCGCGGCTGCGTTCGAACTGTCGGTTGCGGCGCGGTCGACGACCGCCACTGTGTCATGTACACCCAGCTCGCTCGACGTCGGCCAGTCGACGAGCTGCGTCGCCACGGTGACCGACACCGATGCCAACGGCACCGCATCCGTTCCGACCGGGCGCGTCGAATTCTCCACCGATGCCAACGGGACGTTCGATCACACCTCCCGGGGAATCAGCGCCTGCACCTTGGCTCCCGACGGAAGGCCGGCCGAGGCGTCGTGCTCGGTGAACTACGCTCCGACGGCGCCGGACGGCGGGACGCACACCGTCACGACTGCGTACGACAGCGACGGCGTCCACGCCGCGGGCCAGAACGACACCACGATTGCCGTCGGTGCGGCGGCCGGCGGCTCGCCCGGCCAGACCGGGGCGACCGGACCGGCGGGAGCAGCGGGAACCGGGGCGCCGGGGCCAGCCGGCGCGAACGGCACGGGGACGCTCGGTCCGGCCGGCGCCAACGGCGCGCAGGGGCCCCTCGGTCAAAACGGCGTGACGAAGGTCGTCTATGTGGATGTCAACAACGGCCCGGCATGGCTCGCGGCCACAATCAGGCTCAGCCAGTGCACGCCTGTATACCGACGCGACGCCGCGGGCCGGCTCTACGCGGGCGCTCGTCTGTGTCGCGCGATCATCACCTTCACTGGCACCCAGCTGACCGGTGGAAATGCCACGCTGTCACGCAAGCACAAGACCTACGCCACCGGGGTCGCGCGGCGCGAGGCGCACGCCACCAAGGTGACTTTGCACGAGACTCGCGGTCTGGTGAAGGCCACCTATTTTCTCACGATCAGCGCACATCACCACAGGACTACGATCCAGCTCACGGTGGGCTGAGCGGCCGCGCGCCGCCGACGCGCCCCAGTCCGGCGGCCTCCGCGCGGGCGAGGTCCCAGCCGTCGGCACGCCGGCCGTCCTGAGCGACCCCGCGGTTTCAGAGCCTCTTGAACGGGCCCTGACTCAAGATCGCGAGGCGGCTGCGGCGTCCGCGCCGGATGCGCGTCGGTCAGCAGTGGTCAAAGCGCAGCGCCGCGGCACCCGCCGTCAGCAGGGAGTCTCGGATCGGGGAGGCGTCGTGCGCGAGCCGCCCCACCGCCTGAGAGCGCCGCACGCCGCAGCTGGCCGCGCCGTGCCGGAGATCACTCGTCAGCAACTCCACACGCCATCGCGCAAGCTCCGACCCGGCTCGACCGGCTCCTCATCGTCTTCTCCCTTTGACGGGTTAGCCGTACCGACGACGACATTGTGAGACGTAAAGCTGCCAACACCCGCAGGGAGCCGACTGTTGCGCTGAAGGAGGAAATAGGGTTAGGCAGACAGTCGGCTGCGCGCCGTCATCGCGCACCGATCCGCTCGCGCCGCGCGGCGCGCACGACCTTTTGGTCGAAAGAAACGAGCGTCGAAGCGGTGTGCTTCGCGGTGGCGAGGCAGTAGGCGTCGGCCAGGCTGATGGGATGACGGCCACGCAGCTTCGCTGCCTCGACCCCCACCGCCTCATTCGGATGGTGTACTGATATCTCAAGCGCGCCGATTGCCTCGCGGGCGGCTGACAGCTTGGCGCTGTCGCGCGCTGGGGCAACCAGAACCTCTGTGAGGTTCACCACGCTGATCATCACGCTGGCCTGCTGCTCGCGCCAGCCGACGAACAGCCGACGCGCCTGGCGATGATGCTCATCGGAGCTATCGAGAGCACCGATCACTACGTCGGCGTCGAGCAGAACCCTCAACGCTTCTCGTCCTCGGCGTCCAGCCGGTCGAGGTAGTCGGGTGGGAACGTGCCCGTGAGAACGCCAAATGCGTCGTCGAACCCAATCGTGGCGCGACGCACGCGAAGCTCGCCGTCACCTGTCGGTTCGACGCTGACCTGCTCCCCGGCACGGAGCCCGGCCTCCTCTAGCGCGGCCACCGGAAGGGTGACCTGGTTCTTGGCCGAGATGCGCGGGATACCTTTACTATACCAGTAAAGGTATGTCTTTTGGGCGGCCGGCAACGGGTTCCCTCCCGATGTCGAGCCCCATCACCGAAATACGCTACGCCTCTGGTGCGGTATGCCACCTCGGCGAGAGCGATGCGCCCCGAACGGATACCGCTCGGATACGTCTCCGCCGAGCCAACGCCGACCTCTCCCGAAGCCGCCGCAGCCGTATCGCGCCGACTCCAAGGCCTCCCGGACGACGGCTATGGAGCGATCCTCAGCTTCAGGGGGCGCTAGCTATCTCGACCCTCGAGACCAGTGCAAACTGAGGTGGCAGAAGCAGACGGCCGATTCAGGAAAGCGCGAACGTCAGCGAAGCTGGCGTGGTCGCCGGAGAGGAACTGAGCGTTCACGGCGGGCCACTGCCTTCCGGCGCGAATGAACTCGAGGTGGTACTCGAGCACGCCGGCGGCCCGGCGCTTCTGAAAGCCCCGGCACCGTCTACATCCCGGTCGGAACAGGCACTATCACCGTTCCATGATGGAGCACGCAGACCGACGAAGAGTGCTGCCGGGATCCTGGAGCTTCCCCGAGTGTCGGCTCAGTGCTTGCCAGCGCTGCCGCCAGCGTTGCAGCTGACAGCCAAGTCCGGGTCGCTGCTGCAGCTGGCTTTGCCTCCAACCGTGTTACCCAGGACTATCGTCGAGCCAGACGGCCCTGAGTTGTTTGTGGCAAGGAGGTTGAGAGAAACGTGGTTGTCTTCGAACGCGACAGGACCTTTGTTGTGCTGGACCTTCGCATCTCGCTTCACCGTCGATCCCGTAACCGAGGCGGCGCCAGACGTCTTGCGAATTGAAAGGCTTCGCCCGATCGTCGACCCCGAGACCGTGACCGTCGCCGCTGTCGACTGGACGGTCGCGTTTCCGCCTATTTCGGAGGCGGCAATCGTAAGTTCACTGGCCCCCTTTGCGGTGAGGTTCTTTTCCACATGCGCACCTTTCAAGACGCAGCCATGTCCCGCGACAACCGTCACGTTCACATAATCGCCCGTCAGCACTTCGTCTTCGCAAACCGTCTTCTTCGCCGGGGTCGGAGGTGCGAGCCCAGCCCCAGTCCCGGCAAAGAGAGAGAGCTCGCCGTCGGGTTCAATCTTCTCTACGACGTTATTGCCTTCGTCTCCGATGTAGAGGTCACCGCTGGCGTCGACTGCGATGCTCGAGGGCCTGTCGAGGTCGGATGACGTGGCAGGACCGGGAGTGGGACTACCTGCGACCCCGTTACCCGCCACGATCGACAGCTGCCCTTCGGTATTCACCTTCTCGATCACGTTATTGGGAGGGTCGGCAATGTAGAGGTTGCCTTCGTGGTCCACCGCCAATCCCGTCGGCTCATGAAGCGGTGAGTTCGCTGCAGGGCCGTCGGCGGGAGCTCCAGGAACCCCGTCGCCTGCGACGAGTTCGGTCGCACCGGAGGGAGCGACCTTCTCGACTATGTGGCTGCCAGTGTCTGCGACGTAGAGGTTGCCCCCCGCCTCCGTGACCGCCAAGGCGAGGAACAGGAATTCGTCCGTGACTTCGAAGAACGGTTCCGGATAGCCCCGCGCGCTGAGAACGAAGCTGGTCGGCTCCGGCGGACCGAACGCGCCGGATCTTCCCGCCACGATCGAGAGTTCACCTCCGGGGGTGACCTTCTCGACTACCGCGTGGAGCAGGTCGTCGATATACAGATTGCCTTCTTCGTCGAGAGCGACTCCGATGACACCGAGCAGCGGGGATTCGGTTGCCGGGCCGGGTTTGACTCCCTGGCCCGCAGCTGCCGGGTCGCCGGCCACGACGGACAGTTCACCGGCCTTGGTGATCTTCTCCACAACTTGGTTGGCGCCTCCGTCAGCCACGAAAAGGTCCCCGGCCCCATCTACGGCCAGTCCCGTGGGAACGGACAGGGCTGATTTCGTTGCCGGGCCGGGCGTCGGCCGCCCGGGATGGCCAGCGATCCCCACGACAACCGAAATGTCCCCATGAGGCGTGATCTTGTCGACGACGTCGTTCTGACGATCGGCCACGTAGACGTCCCCGGCGGCATCGACCGCCACGCCATCGGGGGTGAGAGCCGTGTTTGTTGCGAGCTCCGGGGAGGCACCGGCCACGGCCACAGACGACAACCCGGCGAACATGGTCACGACGGAAATCGCGGCGATCAGTCTGACTCGGTTTAGCGAGCGCGCCATCAGAATACGTCCCCGGCGAGGGTAATTGTCTCGTCGATCTCTTCGTCGACCTCCTCGCCAACTTCTCCGGCGTCCTCCCCGATCTGTTGCGCGGGCTCATTATTCTGTTGTGGAGGCGTGACCTTCTTGAGCACGCTAGAGAGAGTTTTTATCAGGGCCGAGGTCAAACCTAGGGTCGCGGAGTCGGCACCCAGGACGACTGTGGCGGCGAAGACGACCTGAGTGGCGATCTCGAGAATTTTGAGTTCGCTGCAGTTCAACTCTCCAAGGCTGACTGCAATAAGGCCCACTGATTCTGTGTGGCGTTCACAATTCGGCGGAACTTGGCGCTCAACGATCGTGATCGTGTTCTTTTTGAGAAATTCTTCTCGTTCCTTGGTGAATTCTTCAAGCGAGAGCTTCGCCGGGACCTGGCCGTGGGTGGAGGACGGCCCGAGTTCCGCGTTCCCGGCGTAATACGCCTGCCAGACGCCGTCGCTTTCCTTTATTTCTTCTGCCTTCTTGCCTTCGATCCGGCAAACTCCGACTGATTGGCCCGTTTCCTGCAGTCGTTCCAGGCTAGTAGTGACGGCTTCGCAGCCGGGGGCTTGAAATCCACCCCGATGTTCGAAGGTGAATTGGACGTGTTGTTCGGCGACGGGCGAATTGTCGAGCGGCGTGTCGATAATCTCAGCAGCGAACGTGACGACAGGGACGTGGGCTTCCGTTTCGCTCTCGACCGCGCCGGCAGCCGCCTCAGTGGGGTCGGGTTTGATGTTGTAGACCCCGCCGAGGATCTGCAGGCTCCCTTCGACCCCGTGTAGCGTTAGCGGGTTGCTTTCTTCGTTGTGGCAGGAGCCGGTTGCAAACTGGTAGGAGCCAGGCTGTAGGTAGGGGTAGAGAGGCTCAGTTCCTGAGTTGCCGGGCTTGTCTACTTCAGAACAGGTGGCGCCCCCGCTGAGGTATGCGCCTGCGGGCAAAGCGGGGCTCACGCGGAGTTCGATTGATTCCGGACCGCGATCGAACAGCCCGTTCAGGTCGGAGACTGTGACGAAATACTGCGTACTCGCCGCGGCCGGGGCCGCTCCCACGCCGAGCGCCAAGGCCGAGACTGCTACAGCGATTGCTGCCACGCTCCGCGATCGCAGGCGCGCCGGTCCCTGTGCCCTCTTCGCTACTTGTCCAATCACGTGGCCCCCCGGCCTGCATCGACTCGTGAACGGCGCCGAACCTAGCACACGCACCCGCCGCTCCGCTTTTTACGGCGTGGGCGGGAGTCCGGGTCGGTACCCGTGGACGATGCGCGACGCGGCCATGAAGTCCCCGCGGCGGGCGTCCGCGCGCACGCACAGTCGAGCCTTTCGCGCGACTCGGCGAGCGCGCCCCGCCAGCGTAAGCGTCCGAGCCGGGCGCCGTGCTCGCACGGAGGCGGGGGCGCGTCACGCCGGCAACGGCTTCCCGGACATTCGCGTGGGGGTTGGATGGGTCTCGGAGCCTGGCCGCGGCTCAGGCACTGTTCGATCGTCTGCAACGCAGCCGGTGGCAGCGGCGCGGCATCGAGAGCGGTCTCTCAGCTGTGTCGGCAAAGCGTTCCAGCGTCACGACGTCCACTGCTTGGCTTCGCGTGAGCCTGTCATCCCTGCGCTGAGGGCACGCGCGACGGAGCGGCGTCGCGACGCCGACCGAGAGCCCTCACGCTCGCAATCTCGACGGAGCAGGAGCGCACCCGACGCCGCGCGAGACAGCTGGTGCGGACGCGCCGCGATCGTCTCCGTCAACCTCGATTCTGCGACTGCTTTCGGCGTCAAGCGGCGACGTGCTGATCGGGCCAGGCGCCCGTGCGAACGCGCTGGTAGAGCGGGAAAGAAGACAGCGCGCGGCGCGATCGTCTGGCATGCCGCCGACGGACCGAAGCCCGACCGCGTCGTACCTGACGCCGAAGGACGCGCAGGCGCAGCTGCGGCGGCTGCTCGAGCACGACGCGGCCGAGCGCCCGACGCCGCGAACGCACAGCGGGCGCCGCCGGTGACGTTCGCGGATGCGGCGGAGGCATGGCTCGTGCATGGCGAGCGCAAGCGCAACCTCAAGCGCTCGACGCTGAAGGACTACCGCCAGGTCCTCGACGCATACCTGCTGCCGCCGCGCGGAGGGCGAACGGCACGCCGAGCGACGCCGTATGGGCGCGCGCCGTTCGCGACGTACGGCGCTGCGCGATCTCGGTCCCGAGGCGCGTGAAGGCCTGGTATGACGCGCTCCCCTACGGGCGCACCGCGGAGAAGCTGCTGATGGTCGTCCGCGCGATCCTCGCGCACGCGCGCTCGCGCGGCTGGATCGAGCGCGACCCCGGCCGCGCGCGGTCGAGCGCCAGCCGGTGCGCTACTCCGGCGACTACGACTTCTACGCCGCGAGGAGATCGACGCGCTCGTGCGCGCGGCCGCCAGCGAGCAGGACGCCGCGATCTTCCTGACCGCCGCGATGACGGGCCTTCGCCGCGGCGAGCTCGTCGCGCTGCGCTGGCGCGACGTCGACTTCCCCGGGCAGGCGATCCGTGTGCGCGCTAACTACAGCTTCGGCGAGCTCGTGACGCCCAAGAGCGGCAAGGTCCGCAGCGTCCCGATGGTCCCCGAGGTCGCCCAGGCGCTCGCGCGGCTCGGCCAGCGCGAGCACTTCACCGGCGACGAGGATCCCGTGTTCGCCGGCACCGTCGGCGGGCACCTGGACGCGAGCGCGCTGCGCCGCCGCTACGCCGCCGCCGCGAAGCGCGCCGGGCTGCGGGCGCTGCCGTTTCACTCGCTGCGCCACTACTTCGGCTCGATGGCCGTCAACCGCGCCTCGCTCGTCCAGGTCCAGTCCTGGATGGGCCACTCCCACATCCAGACCACCGCGCGCTACCTGCACGCCAAGAGCCAGGCCGGCGACGCGGCACTGCTCGCCGGAGCGTTCGCCGCGAGCCGCGAGGAACCCGTCCGCCCGGGACGGCGTCCCGGCGTGAAGTTCCGCGACATCGTGCGGCTGACCGAAGAGGATGGATGGCGCCTGGCGCGCCAGACGGGTAGCCACCGCCACTACGGGCATCCGGGCAAGCCCGGGACCGTCACGATCGCCGGTCACCCGCGGGAGGACTTGCATCCAAAGACTCAAGCGAGCATCATGCGACAGGCGGGACTGAAGACATGAGCGACATAGAGCGCTACCTCATCCTCGTCGAGGGTGGCCCACCCTCCAACTACTCCGCGTGGTCGCCGGACGTGCCGGGCTGCGCGGCTACGGGCTCCACAATCGAGGAGTGCGTCTCCCGCATGCACGAGGCCCTGACGGGTCATATCGAGGTCATGCGCGAGCACGGGGAAAAGATCCCCGAGCCGAGCGGCCCCGGCGTCTACGTCGAGCGCGTCGCAGCCTGAGTCTCGTACTGCTCGAGGACAGCCCATGAACTCAGGCTGTTACGCCAACATCGAGGATGCTGCGATCGAGTACCTCGTCACGATCGCACTCAGGCACAGCGGCAACGCCGCGGAAGCCGACGCGCTGCTCGACACGTTCCTGGCGGCGCACGCCAACGCCAGTCCGGTCGTCGGCGAGGACCTCAAGGCGCGAACGATCGACGTGACGTTCGCCGTCGACGCCCGCGATGGCTACGAGGCCTTCGAGCGCGGCCGCAACCTGTTCACCGCCGCGACGGCGGACGGGGTCGTCCCGGTTACACCCTCGGAGGAAGCTCGCACCTCGAACGTCGTCGGCGATTGCGGAGGGTGCGGAGCCCTCCGACGCCGAGCGAATCGCCCGTTTTCATCACGAGCACCGCGCCCTGCATGGCACGGGAACGCGATCACCGAAACAGCGCTTGCCCATGCCTCATGGCGACGGGACGCCAACCAGGACCTGGGGAACATGGCTAGGGAACATCTTCCCTCATTCGTCGCGGTGCGCCCTACCAGCTTGCGCCGATTTGCAGGGACTTCCTCGATGGAGCCAACCGGGATCGAACCGGTGACCTCCTGCTTGCAAAGCAGGCGCTCTCCCAGCTGAGCTATGGCCCCGAGTGGCCTAACTATAGGCCGACCCCAGCGGCACCTAGACGTAGCCCAGCGGCACGAGGCGAAGGACCCCGAGCAGGCTGACTGAACGCGCGCGTCCGCATCACGCGTCGTTCGGGCCTAACGTGCGCGCATGCACCAGCTGCCGCAGACAGCCCGCACGGCGAGTCCTCGCCCTAGCGCCGAGCGCGCGGCGACGGGCCCACGCCTGGGAATGCTCGGCGCGGCGCTGGTGCGAGGGGCCGTCCTCCGGGGAGGCAGGGCGGCGACACCTCGGCGTTCGCCGGGGCGCTCGTCTGCCGAATGACGCATGTCACATGTGGTCGCTTCCAGGCTCGCGTACGCGCATCCCGGAGGGGATGTCCTATTCACTGACGTCGCTTTTCGGCTCGGGCCCGGCGAGCACGCCGGCCTCGTCGGATGTAACGGCGTCGGCAAGAGCACGCTGCTGCGGCTGCTCACCGGCGAGCTCTCCCCCGACGAGGGGGAGTTCTCGCTGGGTGGCAGGGTCGGCTACATGCCGCAGGACGTAGGGGTGGGAGCCGACGGTCGCACGGTGCGAGAGCTGCTGCTCTCGCTCGCCGCTGCGGCCATCCGGCGCGCCGGCGAGGCGGTGGTGCGGGAGGAGCGGGAACTCGCCGCAGGAGACTCGGCTGCCGGGATGCGCCTCGGCGCGGCGATCGGCGACTGGTCCATGCTCGGCGGCTATGAGCTCGAGGGGCGCTGGGATGCCTCCTGCCGGCGCATCGTGCGCGTGCCCTTCGCCGGGCTCGCCGACCGCCCCGCTGAGACGCTCTCGGGCGGCGAGCGCAAGCAGCTCGTGCTCGACGTCCTGCTCGCCTCCGACGCCGAGATCCTGCTGCTCGACGAGCCCGACAACTTCCTCGACGTGACGGCGAAGCTTGCGCTCGAGCGCGATCTTCGTGCCTGCCGCAAGACGGTTCTGGTGATCTCTCACGACCGCGAGGTTCTGTCGACCGCGGTCAGCACGATCGTGACGCTCGAGGGCAGCGGTGCTTGGGTGCATGGCGGCTCTTATGCCACATACCGGCAGGCGCGCGAGCAGCGCCAGCGCCGGCTCGGCGACGCGGTCAAGCGCTGGAATCAGGAGGAGCGGCGCCTGTATGGACTGATGAAGACGTTCAAGGAGCGCGCTCGCTACTCAAGCGAATGGGCGAGGAAGGCCGACGCCGCGGAATCGCGGTGGCGGCGCTTCCGGGACGAGGGGCCGCCGCCCGCTCCGGTGGTCGACCGCTCGATCGCCGTTCGGATCCGCGGCAGCGAGTCCGCGGAGCGGATGCTCGACCTGCGCTCGTTGGAGGTCGAGGGCCTGATCTCGCCGTTCTCGGACGAGATCCGCGCCGGCGAGCGCGTCGGCGTCATCGGCCCCAATGGCTCCGGCAAGAGCTCGTTGATGCGTGTGCTCGCGGGAGGGCGCCCTCCCGACGGCGGGGAGGTCGTTGTCGGGCCGCGCGTCTCGGTGGGCTACTTCACGCAGTTTCAGCGGCGAGCCGACCTCGCGGAGCACGTCGTGCTCGAGGCGGTGCTCGAGCGCGTGCCCGGCGGCGGCTTCGAGCAGGCGATGTCCGCGCTCGCGCGCTACGGCCTCGCCGAGGCCGCCCGCAGGCGCTACGAGGTGCTGAGCGGAGGCGAGAAAGCCCGCCTGGAGGTGCTCGCGCTCGAGCTCGAGGGCCACAACCTGCTGCTGCTCGACGAGCCGACGGACAACCTCGACATCGACTCCTCCGAGGCGCTGGAAACGGCGCTCGAGTCCTTTCGCGGAGCCGTCCTGGCCGTCTCGCACGACCGCGCATTCCTGCGCACGATGGACCGCTTCCTGATGGTCATGCACGACGGCAGCGTGCTCGCGCTGCCCGCCTACGAGTCCGCCCTCGAAGCGATCATGGCACCCGAGGCAGCGAGGGGCGCGCGGTTCGCGAAGCTGCTCTGAGAGGGGCGCCGAGGCGCGTCGGCCCCGGCGCATCTCTCGACTCGGGCGTCGCTACTTCACGGTCACCTCGAGCACCTTCGAGCCGCTCCCCGGGCGGCCGCTGCCGCCGGCCCACTGGGCCACGAAGACCGACGAGCGCGTCACGTGCCAGATACTCGAGAAGCTGCCGCCGTTGGCCCCCGCGACGACACGCTGTTCGCTCCAGGGCCCGCCGGAGAGGTTTCGGCGCGCGACCACGACCGCCTCCCCGCCGACCGCGCCGGCGAGCGTGCCGCTGATCCTGACGGTGTCGTGGGCGGCCCTCAGCCTGCGCGCGCTGTAGGTGGTCGTGCGCGTGCTGAGGGTGAGCGCGCCGCCCGTCTGCGCGCCGGGCGCGCTCGGCGCCGGCGGTGTTTCTCCCCCGGTCGATGTCGAGAAGAGCAGACGGTGAAGCGCTTCGCCTGCGACGGCCGTGCCCGTGACGAGCGCCGCCGCGTTCAGCGCCGTGGGGCTCACGAGGGCGCCGTATGAGAGCGAACCCGCGCTGATCTCCTGTGGCTGCCAGGTCACGCCGCCGTTGGAGGTCCTCAGAACGTATGCGTCGGCACCGTCGCCGCCGAAGGCGCCGATGCTGAGGAAGCCCTCGAGCGGGGTGGAGAAGCCGAGCTGGAGGCCTCTGCTGGTGCCCGTCGAGAGCTCCTGCCTCCAACTGCGCCCGCCGTTGCTCGTCGCCCACAGGCGTCCCTGCGTATCGAGCAGCATTCCCTGCTGCCCGCTCGTGAAGGCCACGCTGCGGAGCGCCACGCCAGCGCTCGCTCGCTGGTGCCGGCTCGGCCTGCGCGAGAGTGGCACGCGCACCGTGGACCAGCGTGCGCCTTCGTCGCTCGAGCGGATCAGCGTATGCGTGCCGGCGCCGAAGGCGAACACGGTCGAGCCGCTCACGTCGTAGTCGGACAGGCGCGCCCGCGCGACTGCGCCACCCAGCGGCGCGAACGCGCCGCCGCCCACCGCGCGGCTGATCCCGACCGGTCCGAACAGCAGGACCGCGTGTTCACCCACCGCGAGCACGCCGCTTGAGGGCATCGCCGTCCCTGGGCTCAGCGTCTGCCAGCTGGCGCCGCCGTTGCTCGTCATCTGCAGGCCGCCGCTGGCGTCGAGCGCGTAGCCGATCAGCGGCGTCGCGAAGCTCACGTCGATGAGTTCCTGCGAGGTTTGCGTGGCGATCACCTTCCACGTTTCGCCGAAGTTCGTCGACATCGCGAAGTTCCCGTCCGCCCCCGCCGCCAGGAGCATCGGGCCGGGGCCCTCGCGCAGCCTCGAGTAGGAGCCACCGATGTCGGCGCTCGCGGGAGTGAACGTCGCCCCGGAGTTGCTGGAGAGAACGGTCGCGCCGCTCTCGCCCACCGCCACGATGTCTGTCGCATTCGCATACGCGGCGCCGTAGATCAGCGAGCTGGAGGTCGTCTTCACGGTGTCCGTGTCTCCGCCGTCCGTCGTCTCGATGAGCTCGTTGCCCGCGCTCACCGTCAGCACGCACCTGTTGGCCGTCGCGCAGGCGATCGCGGTGAGGTTGTTGGCCGCGGCGATCGGCTCCGCGGTCCATTTCTCGCCGCCGTCGATCGTGCGTAGCAGCGTGTCCGGTCCGACGGCGTAGCCGGTCTTTTCATCGACGAAGTAGACCGAACTGACCTTTGCGCCGGAGGGCAGCGCAACCGACACCCAGGAGACGCCGCCGTCGGGTGTCATATACGCCGAGCTCGTGCCGTTTTCGGGGGAAACGAAGGCGATCCCCAAATTCGCGCTGAAGAAGTGAATCTGTGAGCCGACCAGCGAGCCGCCCCCACTGGAGGCCGCAGATCCCGGGATGCCGGTCTTGCGCGAGAAGGTTTCACCTCCGTCTTCGGTCTCCTCGACGGCGCCGGTCTTCAGCAACAGGAAGCCGATGCGCGAGGAGACGAAGCTGAGCCCGGCAACAGGTTCGGGGCATCCCGATTCGGCGACGTTGAAAATGCGCCGGAAGACCAGCCCGCCGTCTTCTGAGATCCGCGTCACGCAGCCGCCGCCGCCGTTGACGATCACCGTGTTCGGCGCGAGCGCCTGCACGCTTTCGAGGTCCGCGGTGGTGCCTGTCGTGAGCCCTGTCCACGATTGCCCCGCGTTGCTGGTCGCGAGCGCGGTGCCACCCGCGCCCACCGCATAGCCCGTATCGCCCGCGAAGGCGATGTCCACGAGGGTTCTTCCCTGGGGTGTCGGGTTGGCCCACTGCCATCCCGACTTGCTTACGCCCACGTTCGCCGAGCTGAAGCCCGCCAGCGCGAATAGCACACAACCTGTACCGAGCGCAGCCGTCACTGAAAGGCGGCGCAAGGCACGCCGATTCACACGTCCCCCCATGATGTCTTCCTCCCTTGTTGTGGTCCCGCAGCGAGCGGGCTGGGACGACCCCTACAACAGGACCCGCGGGTTCAAGTTGCGATTTTTCACCGCTAACTCACTCACGGCGCCGCACGCAGCATGTGAGCGTGCGCATCCACAAGCAAAGAGTTCACATCTCTACTCGGGCAGCACCGCGCCGGTCTGGGGAGCGAAACCCGGGATTCGCGAGCTTCCGGTCCGAACCCGGGTGGTCGCGGAGCACCGAGTGCGGGCAGGAGCTTGGGCCGTGCCCGCGGGCCATGTCGGCTGTGCACGGTTACCAAGCCCCTCCGAACTCCTTCCCGTTCCTTCCAGGCCTCCTGCCCGAGCGGAGTCTGCGTGGCTGCTCCACTTCCCAGGGGAGGCCCGCCACCGCGGGCTCCGGGCACGGCCGGAGCGCCGCAGGCCGAGAGCATGCCATACCAGCCGCGGGGATGCGTCGCTTCGCGCACGCGCAAGTCGCTCCATCGGAAAGCGGCCCGCGCAGGCGGCGGACGGCGGGGCCGGGCCGCTGCCTATCTCTTCGCGAGCGCCGGCAGGCCGACGTTGCCTTCGGCTCCGAGCGCGCGGATCGCGACGTACTTCTTCGCCGCGCCCGGCAGCTTGTATTCCTGCTTGCCGCCCGCCGCCGCCGGTTCCGGCGCGCCGCTCAGCGGCGTCGCCGCCGCGAAGTTCTGGGCGCTTATCGGCCGCGACGAGGTCACGATTTCGTACCGCAGAGCTTTGCCGCACATGAGGTTCTCGCCGGGCGCGAGCCACGACAGCGCGCCGGCCGACTCGCTCGCTTGCAGCGGCACCCCCGGGGGCACAGCGTCGCGTTCGTAGTCACCGGAGTTCGCCGGATCGTGATGGAACATCGGCCACGAGCTCGGCGAGCACGCGGCGGCCGGCGTGCCGTAGACGGCCACAGTGCCTTCGCGGGTGATCGAGACGACGTCCTTCTTGGCTTCGCCGCTGGTGTCGATGCTGCCGAGCGAGCCGAGCACCGGCGTCGCCACCGTCCAGCCCCCCGTCAGCTTCGGCCATGCGCTGCTCGCCGGCAGGCCCTGTTCGTTGAACGCCTGCAGGTCGTTCTCGGCGGTGCCACCGAGGACCTCCTGCTTGGGTGCTTCACCGGTCACGTCGCCGACCGCCTCGCCGGTGATGAAGCCCAGGTCGTTGGTGACCGCCGGGTAGCCGGGCAGGAACTGGCCAGTTTCCGCGCTCCACCCGCCGATAAAGTTCTGGCCGCCCTTCTGATAGTCCGGCGCGACGATGTCGAGCGCGCGGATCAGGCCGGAGGTCGGCGTGAACACGTCCATCGTCGTACCGTTCAGCGTGCCGAAGGCGGGCTCCCCGACCGCCGGGAAGGACGGCGTGTCGGTCTTACCTGCGCTCGCCGAGGCGTCGGTTTGTAGGACGTTGTACTTGCCTTCGCTTTCGCCGTAGCAGGACTTGCCGTTCGGGTCGAGCACGTAGCCCGGGCCGGCGTCGGGGTTGAGCGCGATCTTCTGGCCTTCGCCGCCTTCACTGCATTTGACGGGGGCCACGATCGGAGAGCCGTTGATGCCTTCGCCGACTTCCGGCAGGAGTCCCGCGTCGATGATGCCGATCTTCACCGGCCAGCCTTCGCGGTAGGCCACAGAGCTGCAGCTTTCGTGTTCGCACTTGATGCCACCCGTCGCGCACGAGGAGGGTTCACCCGAGCAGCCGCTCGCCTTCACCGCATACACGCGGCCGTTGGCGAACGTGAGCAGGCCGCTCTTGCCGAGCGCGCCGAGCGAGGCGCTGTTGGTGGTGCTTGCGTTGATTTCGCCTTCGCTGCCCTTGTTGGCGAGGTACTCCTCGTTGGAGCCGACGATGATCGTCGGCGGCTTGTCCGGGCCTTCGAGGTTCGCCACGGCCGGCGTGTCGACGAGTTTGCCCTGGTCTTCGGATTTGTCTTCACCCGCCACGACGCCGGAGCTGAACTTGGGCTCGTTGCTGACCGGGTCGACGCCGGCGAGCTTCGAAGGATCCTCGATCATCACCGGGAAGCCATTCACCGCCTGGCCGCCTGCGTGCCACGCGTACAGGTGACGGTCGGTCGCCGCCGCGATGATGTCGAGCCCCGGACCCTTTTCGGGTTCCAGGTCGGCGAGCACCGGCGAGGTCGCGAAGCCCGCCTCGGTGCGCTCGCGCACGCCCGAGCGCTGCGCCTCCCAGCTCGGGTCGCCTGCCAGCGGCGCGCCCGAGTAACTCGGGTCGGAGGTGACGTGCAGGATCCGTTCGCCCTTCGCGTTCCAGGCGTAGAGGTTGCCTTGCATGTCGCCCGCCACGACGTCGAGTTCGCCGTCGCCTGCGAGGTCGCCGACCGCCGGGGCCTCGATGATCGGCGCGTAGTGCACGCGCGCCTCGCCGCTGTGGCGCTTGTAGGCGGCCTCCTTGTGCAGCGGGAGCGATTCGGTGTGCACCGGCCAGCCCGGCAGCTCGCTCAGCTTGCCGCTCGAGATGTTGTATTCGTAGGCGTTGATGAAACCGTCGGAGTTGGCGACGATCAGCTGGTTGCGGTCGTTGCCCGCGAGGTCGGCGAGCACGGGGCTCGCGTCGCCGTCGCCGTGCATTTCAAGCGGCAAGCCCTTCAGCATCTGCGAGTCGCGGTGCAGGTTCATCTGGCGACGGTCCTCGCCGGTCATCCTCGGAGTGGCGCCTGCAGCCGTGGTGGCGACCACGCGCACGGTGAAGGCGTAGGGCTGCGTGTTCGGGCGGCCACTGGAGGTCTGCTGATTGGCGCCCCCGCCGTTCTCGTTCCCTTCGAAGCCTTCGGGGTCCGTTTTCGGGAACAGCGCCTCTAGTGTCTTCACTTCGACGCTCGCGAGCTTGCCGGTGAAGGCGCTCGTGTGCAGGCTCGTGCCGTTGCAGTATTCGGAGGGCACACTCGTGAAGTCGCCGCCGGCGGTCGTGTTGCGGTTGTTCGGCTGCGCACCGGGCGCGACTTCGACGCGGCAGGTGTAGTCGGTGCGGGCCGCCACGCGGCCTTCGACCTCGAAGGAGGATTCGTCCGGGTTTACCTGCTGGAACCATTCCGGCGAGGTGATGTTCACTTCGGGCGGGATCCAGCCTTCGGCAGCCGCGTCGACGGCCTTGTAGGCATCGAGGCGGCCGTAGCCGAAGAACTCGTCCCAGCCGTGGCGCGAGGGGTAGCGGAAGGTGTCCGGGAGCGGCCCGATCACGCCGCCTTTCTCGTCTGTCGCGAAGGTCGTGTTCAGGTTCGGGTCGGTGCAGTTCGGGGCCATCCCGACGCTGCAGGCGGTTTCCGGTTCGGCCGCGGTGTCGACATCGTCGGCCTGACCGCCCGCGCCTTCGTCGGCCGAGGCGCTGCCGGCGCTCGGTTCCTGCGAGCCGAGTTTCGAGGAGCCGTTGATCGGCGTGCCTTCGATGTTGCCCGAGGCCAATAGCTGGCGCACCTCGTTCGCCGTGATCGCGCACGGCTGCTTGTTGACGCGCTTGCACGCGCTCGCCGCCTTCAGCTTCGGCGGGGACTTCGAGCACTTGCCGTACAGCGGCGCCCCGCAGGCATTCAGCGCCGCGCTGTAGATCAGCCCGACGACACCGGAGCTCTTGCCGGTCGCCTCCGAGGAGCACGAGGTCGCCGGAACCGACACGTCGACGCGCGTGCCGAAGTTCGTGCAGCCGTCGAGCTGCAAATAGGAGGGCGGCTTGTTCGTGACGCCCACACCGGAGATGCTGGCCGGGCCTTCGACGGCGTTCACCACGATCGTGTCGGGGAGCGAGCCGGGCTGGTTGTGGTGTTCGGCCGCCTCGTCGGCCGCCGAGGCCATCACCGTCACGCCGTGGTTGTAGGCGTATTCGATCGCTTCGCGCGCGAACACCGGGTCGTTGTAGGTGCCGAGCGGCTCCTGGATCACGTCCACGCCACGGTCGGTCGCGTAGTTGACGGACTCCGCGAAGCGATTGGCGTCAGAGACGAACGACTCGCCGACGCGCACCTCCATGATCTCGCAGTTCGGGCAGGTGCCCACCTCGCCGGCGGCGTTGTTTGCTTCGGCTGAGGAATCCCGCTCCTCGCCCGTGCCGTGCCCGTAATGCACCTCGTCGTAGGGGTCGTTGTTGTTGTCCACGAAGTTCCAGCCGGAGATGTCGCTCGCGAAGCCGTTGTGGTCGTGGTCGACGCCGTCGGAGAAGGCGATGATCAGGTCCTCGGGGACGAGCACCCCGGGAGGTCCGTTGCGGCATTCCTTGGTCGTGGGCGGATTGGTGCACTGCGGGTAGCTCAGCACCTTCGCCACGCGCGCGTCGCACGCGTAGTCGAGCACGTTGAAGGCACCCTGTTCGAGCACGTCGTAGGGGATCGGGCCGCTGCCGCCAGGCGTGCCGCCCGGCATCCCGCCGTAGCGGTCGTAGTCACCGCCGCTCGCGGCGCGCGTCTTTTCGCAGTTCACGCCGGTCGTCGGGTCGAACGTTCTCGTCATGTTCACTTCTGGCGCCGGCAGCTCGCCGGGGTTCAGCCACACCTTCGAGCGCAGCACGAGCATCGCCCCGAGGTTGTTCCATTCGATCCCCGAGTCGATCTCCGCGATGCTCACGTCGGGCCGCCCGAGGGTCACCTGGAAGGCGGTATGGACCGGGGTGCCCGCGGCGATGCACGACCCGGTTTTTTCGGGCATCGTCGCGAACTGATCGACGAGGCTCATGCCTGTCACGCCGCACAGCTCGTCCATCTGCGAGTTGTTTTTTTCGATTTCCGCTTCTTCGCCGGTGTGTTCTGAGGGAATCGCCGGCGTCGCCGCGAACTTCCAGCGCAGCCCGCCGAGGTTGCTCGGCACCTGTCCCGGCGCGAGCTTCCAGCTCGACGGTTCGCCGAGCGCGCCATCGCCGAGGTAGGGGAACTGCGCGAGCGCCGCCTGGGGAGCCCACAGCACGCACGCGAGCGCCAACGCCGCCGTGAGCACGAGCGCGATCCGCGCGCCCCGCCCGCCCGCGCAGCGGGCGCGCTCTCCGCTCTCGTGCCCGCTTGTCCGTGCGCTCATCTGCTCTCTCCTCACCGTGGAAGGGTCTTCGTCGGTTCGTCCACCTGCTGGAAGGTCGGGCGGTTCTGGAAGGGGAACGCGGGCACGCTGAGCGCGCTCGCGCTGATGAAGCGGTTCATGTCAAAGCAGCTCGCCTGCGCGTCTTCGGCGCACGCGCCATGCCCGTAGAGCTGCTGCGGGGTGACCGACAGCGCTTCGAGCAGCGCGTTCTGGAGCGCCGCGCGGCAGGCCTGCAGCGAGCCGCTGCCGCAGTAGCTGTGCGAGTAGGCGCCGCTCGGTTTGGGGCCCTGGCCGCTGGCCGCGAGCAGGTCGCGCAGGTCCTTGCTCACCTGCCCGTACCAGCCGTCGGCGAAGGCGGGCGCTTCGGGTTCAGAGCCGGCTTCGGGCCCGCCGAATTCGAGCATGCCGTGAAGCGCTGCGAAGGCTTCGCTGCCGAGGGCCGGCTTGAACTCCGCTTCGAGCAGCTTCGGCCACCACGCGTCCATGATCGTGATCGCTTCGTTGTCTTCGTAGGTGCCCGGGCTCGAGATGCTCGAGTTCGCGAGATCGCGGCGGTGCGCGCCCGCCTGGAACCAGCCGTCGAGCTTCGCGATCGCTTCCTGCAGCTTCGGGTTGCTCGGGCTGCCCAGCACCTTCTTCAGGATCGGCCACAGCTCGACGCTGCGGATGTCCTGGCTCGCCGCTTCGTCCATCGCGCTCACGAGCTCTTCGCTGCCCATCTTCTTCGCGCCTGAGATGTCGCCTTCGATGAAGTTGCGGATCAGCTGCATTCGGTAGATGGAGCCGAACGCGTACTTGTCGTCCGCCGCCGCGAAGCTCGGCGCCTGCTTGTTGTTCCACGAGATCAGGAACGGCGGGTTGATCGCCTGCGGGTGCTTCTTGAACGGCAAGGTCGTCATCGTGTGGGTTTCGGGATTGAAGCCCTGCCAGTCGTATTCACCGGTTCCCAGGATCGGGAAGTCCGGCGAGGTTCCCTTCGCGCGCTCCGGCAGCCAGCCCGAGGTGAAGTAGGCGATGTTGTTCGCGTCGATGTAGGCCCAGTTGAAGCCGAAGTTGATGTTGTACGCCGCTTCCTGGAAACGCTGCGGGCTCGTCATGAATTCCGGTTCGTTGTACTCCGAGAAGCCGAGCGCCGAGTCCGCCTCGTGGAAATAGGTCGTGCGTGCGCTCACGAACGCCACCGCTTTGCCGTCGGACCTTCCGCGCGCGTAGACGATCCCGTGAACCGTGCGGTAGACCGTCAGTGTTTCCGAGCCCGGCTGCGTGTTCGGTTCCTGCGGGTTGGCGGTCCACGTGTTCGTGCGTTCCAGCTTTTCCATCGGGATGCACTGGCCCTTGTAGAGGTAGTGGTATTCGCCTTCGCAGAGCACCTCCGCGAAGGTGTCCACGTTGTCCGCCGTCGAGGTCGTGGCGCTCCACGCGTAGTCGCGGCCGTGGCCGAGCTCCACGTACATGTTCACTCCCGGGAAGGCCGCCCCACGCGCGTCGATGCCGGGACCGTGCAGGTCCTCTTCCATCAGGATCTCGGGGTTGTAGTAGCCCACCTGCGGGCCCATCACCGCGATCGAGTGCCCGTCGCTTGAGTGTTCCTTGTTCACCAGCTCCCAGTTGGAGTCGAGCGCCGGCCCGTCGAGCGCCGCGTGCAGCAGCTTCGAGCCGACCGAGCCGTCGTTGGGGATCGGCTGCGGCGAGGGCGTGTCCGTGAGCGCCCCACCCGCGCTCGCGGGCGTCGAGGAGGCAGAGCCGTCGGAGAGGAAGCTGACAGAGCCCGGTTCCGGCATCGCGAGGCCCTTCTTCGCGAACGGCGAGGTCGTCTCGTACGGGAACGCCTTCGCGACCGTCGTCGGCGCTTCAGGGTCGTTCTGCTCGCGGAAGTCCTCCCACGCCCTGCGACCGGCCTTGCTGCCGAACTGCTTTTCGAAGGCCTCGAGCGTCAGCGCCGAGCGCACCTCCGCGCCGCCGCCCTTGCCGAAGATGCCGCCGATCAGCGACGCCTCCGCGATCACGTCGGTCACCTTCCATTCGCTCGGTGTTTTGCCGAGCGCCGCGTACTCCGCGGGAAGCTTCTGCGGGTCGATCAGCGCTTCGTCGATGTAATGGTTGATCCCTGCCACGTATTCCTTCACGTCTTCCACGACCTGTTCGCCGCGCCTGCCGTACAGCGTCGCCGCCTGCGCCACCTGCTTTTCGAGGTCCGCTTCGGTGTACGGCGCGATCATCCACTGCGTGCGGTCCATCACCCGATCGCCTTCGGAGCCGCCCGCGAAGGAGGACAGTTCCGCGCGCCCGGTGTGACGCAGCACGTCCATCAGGAACAGGCGATCCCGTGCCGCCGCATAGCCCGCTCCGAACATCACCCCGCCACGCGTGCTCGCGTAGATGTGGGGGACGCCGAAGGCCTTGTCCCGCACGATCGTCACGTCCGCGCGCGGGCTTTCGGTGGATTCCGCTTCACCTTCCTTCACGCCGAAGGTGGCGTCGTGGAAGTAGTCACCGATCTCTTCGTGGGTCAGCCCGGGCGCGCCGTGGAGAAGGTTGGCATACAACGGCAGCTGGTCGGTGTAGTGCGGCGGGTAGGTGCCTTTGGCCTCGAATTCAGCGAGCTGCGTGCCGTTGTCGGTGCCGTTCTCGCCCGCGGGCAGCACGCTGCGAAACCCGCCCGCGTCGTTCGTGCCGTATGGCGCCACCGGCACTTCGGCCTGCGCCGCCGGCGCGCTGCAGATCGCGACGAGAGCGAGGCTCACGATCGCGATCAGCATCCGCGACCGACAACTCCTGCTCGCCCCCCGCTGGCTATTCACCTGCCGCTCCTCCCCGCTCATAAAGTAAGAATCTGCCGCCCCGTCCTGAAGCTCGCGGTTACCCGCGAGAGCTCTGCGCTAAACCCGGCACGTCAGCTGAAGAGCAGCTCGCCGACGAATCCGCCCGGGAGGGTTCCCGGCGGACACGCGAAGATCGCGCTCGAGGTGTGAACGGTGAAGCGGCTGAGCGCGTCGCTTTCTGACAATCGCCGCTGCAGCGGAATGAACTGACGCCGGGGGCTGCGCTGAAAGCAGATGAAGTAGAGGCCCGCGTCGATCTCGCCGCTCGCGTCCTGCACTCCTTCCTCGTATGAGTAGCCGCGACGCAGGATCGCCTGGCCGGCGTTCAGCTGAGGGCTCGCGAGGCGTACGTGCGCGTCCGCGGGGATGATCGGTTCGCCATCAGCACCGCGCGCTGTGAGGTCGAGCGGGTCGTACTCGTTGCTTGCGCCGAGCGGCGCGCCGCTGAGCTTCTCGCGGCCGATCGTGCGTTGCTGGCGTTCGAGGCTCGCCGCATCCCAGCGGTGAAACAGCATGCGGATCCGCCGCGCGATCAGATAGGTCCCGCCCGCCATCCAAGACGGCGTCTCGCCCGGCTTCACCCAAACGAACTCTTCCATGTCCGCCGTTGCCTCCGAGCGCAGGTTCTGCGTGCCGTCTTTGAAGCCCAGCAGGTTGCGCTGGGTGACCTGCGTGCGGCTCGTCGCCGAGGTGCGCCCGAAGCCGCGCTGGGAGTAGCGCAGGCGCGCGGACCCCGCCGCCACGCGCGCGAGCTCGTGGATCGCGTGAAAGGCCACGAGCGGGTCGTCGGCGCACGCCTGCACGCAGAGGTCCCCGCCGCTGCGCGAGTAATCGAGACGCTCGCCGTGAAAGCGCGGCAGCTCGCGCAGCTCCGCCGGGCGCCGCCGCGAGAGCCCGAGCGCGCGGCGCGCTGAGAACAGCGCCGGACCGAAGCCGAAGGTGAGCGTGAGACGCGCCGGGCCGAGCCCGATCGCCTCGCCGGTGTCCTGCGGAGCCGCTCCCGCCTGCTGGGAGCCCGGCTGATACGGCTCGCCCGCGCTCAGACGCCTCGCTACCGCCGTCCACAGCTTCAGCAGGGCGCGCAGCGCGTCGCGGTCATCGCGCTCGAGATCGAAGGCCGCGAACTGGAGGAATTCCTGCGCGGGCGTCGCCACGCCCGCCTGGTGGGGGCCGTAGAACGGCACCGCCTCCTCGGCGGCCGAGCGTGGCGCCCGCGCGGCCGTCGCCGCCGCCAGCGCCGTGCCGCCGCCGAGCATCCGCCCGAGGCCCGCATTCGCCCCCAGCAGGGCCGCGCCGGAGATCACTCCCCGGCGCGTGAGGCCCTGCTCGCGCGGGCTGTCGCTCAGCCCCAGTTCTTCCCGCCGACCGCTTTGCCCCGGCGGCACCATTTGTCGCCCCTCAGGTTCGAGGGGACGCCTTCGCAGGGGTTTGCCATGCCTTCTTCCTGCGGCAGCGGCGCGATTTCGACTTCGCTGCTGCGCGGGTAGTTGGAGCCGGGCGCGCTCGGGCATTCAGCGAGCAGCTGCGAGTCGCAGGTCACCTGCTGGCCGAGCGGGCTCGTGACGGGCTCGCCGCTCGCCGGCGGCGCGTCCGGCAGTTCGCAGGTGTGGGTTTTCTGGATTTCCGCGGGTTCGCTGCTCGGTTCGCCCCCGCCTTTCTCGACGTTGCCGTGCCAGCAGTTGTCTTTGGCAGTGGGCATCGCGTCGTTGATTTCGCCGATGTCGCCGTTGCTCGCGTTTTTGTAGGCGCCGTTGTTGGTGAACGTGTTGCCCACGATCTCGTTTTCGAAGGCTTCGTACAGGCACACGCTGTTTTCGCCTTCAACCGTGCTGATACCGCCGCGGCATTCGTCTTCAGGGAACGCCGAGAGCACCTGCGGCGGCGGTTTTTCGTTCACGCCCGGATACGGCACGAGCAAGATGCCCCAGCCGTCGTTGTTGGCGAACGTGTTGCCGATCACGAGGTCGTTGCGCCCGCCCGCAATCGACATGCCGGTGCCGAGGAGGCCGGGAGCGTTCGGACTCGTTGGCGTCGCGCCGTTGTTGTTGCCGATGACCTTGTTGTTGATCATCACCCAACAGATGTCTTTGCGCTGCGCGCCCGCCGGAATGTTGGGATTGCTTTCACCTTTCGGGCAGCGGCCTTCCTGAGGCGAGGGCGCGTCGTCGTTGTTCTGGCTCTGCGTCGCCACCCCCTCCTCGTTGTTGCGGAAGATCGAGTTCTCGATCGTCAGGTGCCCGCCCGAGTTCGAGCCCGAGTAGCCGAGGTCGTTGTTTTCCGAGCGGCTGTTGTTGATCGTCGAGTTGCAGTCCGGGCACGCGCCGAGGTAGTAGCCCGAGTCCGACATGTTGCCCGCGTAGGTGTGGTCGAAGATGCCCGGCCCGGTCGTGTTGGAGGCATAGATGCCGTACTCCGCGGAGGGCTTTTCCTTGCCACCCCAGTAGGTCGAGGTCGTGCTCAGGTATTCGCCCCACCACGAGCCGATCGCCTGCTTGCCCGAGGCGCCGCCGCCGTCGAACCAGATGGTGTCACCGCCGTGGTTCGAGCCCAGGAAGTTGCAGGCCGAGAAGTTCTGAAGCGTCACGCCGCTGGCCTTGTAGACGACGACGCCGTTGTTGCCCAGCCAGCGGGCGCCTTCCTGGGCGCCGAAGTTCTGCGCCGATTCTTCGGAGGCACACTCGGGCGTGCCCGGCTTGGTGCCGTCGATCATCACCGTCGCGCGATTCATGCCGCGCACGTGGATGTTCGGCGTCGTGATCAGCACCGATGCGCCGGCGAGGTCATCGCCGTAGGCGCCGCTCGGTTTGGTCGAGCTCGTCTGTTTGTAGTCGCCCGGGGCTATCAGGATCCAGTCGCCTTCCTGCGCGGCGTTGACCGCTTCCTGGATCGACTTGTACTTGCCTTTCTTTCCGTTGAACGTGCCTACGAGCAGCGCGGTCGGCTTGTGCTTGGGCTTCTTGCTGGGGTGCGCGCTGGGGCCGCCTGCGGAGCCACGCTTCCCGGCGGCCTTCGAGCTCACGCGTGCGAGCGTCTGCGCGCCCGCGCCCGAGGCGAGTAGCAGCGAGAGCGCCGCCACCGTCACCGCTGCGCAGGCGCCGCGCGCGTGCCGGCGGCCCTGCCGCTGTAGGTCCAAGTCGGCGTGCATACTCACCAATTACCTCCAGCGGCTGATCGAAGCAGAGGAGCGCCGTCTCTCATCCTGGGCCGCCACACGGCGCGCAGCAAGAGTACCCAGGTGGCGCGCCGCCCAAACCATTTCCGTTTGAGTTTTCTCGCCGGCGGGTAGAGCGCCGCCACGACCGTGCGTTGAAGGACGCCGGGGCCACGGCTGGGCTGCGTGGCGCGAAAAAAGCGAAAGGGGAGCTTCATGGCGATTGGCTGTGCCGCAGTCGAGGCAGCGCGCGCGCGCTTCACTCAATTCACGCTCGTGGCGCTCCTCGCGCTGATCGCGCAGGTGCTCGCGCTCGCACTGCCAGCGCCGGTCCATGCGGCTACCCCGGAAGAAGAATGCGCCGGCAAGAAGGTGACCGCCGACGGCCCGTGCGGGATGGACCTCGAAGACGCGTATTCGCACTACACGAGCGGCAACCCCGAGGAGATCGTCGCCTACATCGAGGGCGGCATCAACTGGCACGACTCCCAGGCCCACGAATACGTGAACAGCATCTACGTGAACTGGCACGAAACGCCGGTCCCCTGCAAAGGCGCCACGGTGGCGGAAGCAACGGTCGTCGTCGGCGGCGTGAGCGAACCCTGCCACACGGTCTACTCGAAAAGCTTCGCCGACTACGACGTCAACCACGACGGTGTCGTCAACGTGCAGGACTGGGCAGAAGACCCGCGCGTGCACGAGGTCAGCGGCAGCGGCTATCTCGACCCGGAGGATCTGATCGCCGCGTTCTCGCCCGCCAACAGCGTCAACCACGACGGCTCGGGCTATCTGAACGACGTCTCGGGCTGGGACTTCTACGACAAGCAGAACGACCCCGCGACCGAAGACTCGACCTACGACCACTCCGACAACCAGATGGGTGTCATCCACCGCGAGTGCCCGAAGTGCATGATCCTGCCGATCAGGGCCGGCAACGAGGCGCTCGACCGTACCGACGACCTCGCCCAGGCTTGGCTCTACGCAGCCGACGCCGGCGCGGGCGTGATCGTCTCGGTCACCGCCGACGTCGGCTACTCCTCGTTCATGCGCGAGGCGATCGACTACATCGACTCCAAGGGCGTGGCGATGGTTGAGGCCTCCAACGACTTCGACTCGACCGATCACCAGGGCGGCATGTTCCACCAGGACGTGCTCCCCGGCAACGGCGCCGTGCCGTCGCTGCTGAGCGAAGAATCGTGGACGCGCTCGGACTACACCTCCTGGGGGGCGCACAACGTTCTCACCGGCGCCGACCCGGCCGGAGGCGGCACGACGTCGGAATCGACGCCCACGGTCGGGGGCGTGATCGCGCTGACGCAGGCCTACAGCCGTGAAGCCGCTCAAAAAGGTCTCATCTCCGCGCCGTTGAGCGGTCCGGAGACCGAGCAGGAGCTGATCGCGACCGCCAAAGCGATCACCAGCGAAAGCCTCGCGTGGCCGGGAGCCCCCGGCGAATGGAACCCGCAGTACGGCTACGGGATCCCGAACGCCTACGAGGCGATGAAAAAGATCTCCGAAAACAGCCTGCCGCCCGTCGCGCGGATCGAATCGCCGGAATGGTATGCGCTGTTCGACCCCACCTCCTTCAAGAACCCCAAGAGCGCGAAGGTCTCCGTGACGGGAACGATCCTCGCCCCGCGCTCGAGCTCCTTCAAGTACGTCGTTGACGCGGGCCTCGGCGGCAATCCCCAGACCTGGTTTCCGATCGGCAAGGGCAAAGGCCACGGGCAGCGTCACGGACGGCTGGGGCGCCTGAAGCTGTCGAGCATCCCGGAAAGCTTCTGGCGCGCGGCGTTCGCGCTGTCGAGCAAAAAGGAGCTCGAAACCGCGGAACAGTATTCGGTGACCCTGCGTTTGAAGGTGACCGACGCGAGCGGTCGCGTGGGCGTCGATCGGCGCGTGATCAGCGTCGTGCACGACCCCACCTGGACGAGCGGCTTCCCGCTGAAGCTGAGCTCCAGCGGCGAGAGCCAGCCGGCGCTCGTGGACCTGCAGGGCACGGGCAGGCTCGACGCGGTGTTCGGCACGAGCGACGGCTCCGTCGATGCGATCGACCCATCCACCGGCAAGGAGCTCCCTGGCTGGCCCGTGCACACCGACCCGGTCTCCGTCGTGGTCGGTCACGAAGGCGTGAACCGTGGCGATGAAGCGATCTTCGCCGACGTCGCCGTCGGCGACCTCGAGCACAACGGCGAACTCTCGGTCGTCGCCGCGACCGAGGCCGGCAAGGTGTTCGTCTGGAACGCGCACGGCGAACTCGAGAGCGGTTGGCCACAGGCGCTGGACACGGGCGTCACGCCGCTGGCGATCCCGCGACCGGCGCTGCCCTACACGCGCCTGCCGATCGCGGGGTCCGTCAGCACGCCCGTGCTCTACGACCTGGCGAAAACCGGCAAGCTCGACGTGATCCAGGACGGCTGGGACGGCTACGCACACGTCTGGGAACCCGATGGCTCGAACGTCTCCGGCTGGCCGTTGAAGGTGCAGCTGCCCGAAGGCACGAAACCGGAATCCGAATACGACATCATCGACGACCAGAAGCTCGACAGCGCGCCGGCGATCGCCTACCTCGAAGGCAAATCTGGCCCGCCCGATCTGGTGGTGCGCCCGCAGTACACCGAGACCAAGGGCGCCGGCGTGCAGGAGCTGCCGTACGCGTTCGTGTTCGCCTACCACACCAACGGCACGACCGTGAGCGGCTGGCCGGTGAAACTCCCCGGGACGATCGAGTACTACGGATCGGCCCAGGAGTTCATCACCGAGGGCACCACGACGCCGGTCGCCGCGGACCCGACCGGGACCGGGCTCGGGCCGGACGACGTGGCGGTCGCGCCGATCTTCAGCCCTCCGTTCCTGGTCAACGGGGAAGGGCACATCCTCAGCACCTACGGGCCGACAGGAAAAGGCGCGCCGACGACCTTCACCGACTCGGCGGCGTTCGGCAAGGTCGGCGAAGTGATGAGCCTGTCCACCGCCGACATCAACGCCAGCTCGCTGGCGATCGCCCTGGACGAGCCGGGGGCGGCCAGCGGGGAACCGATCGAAGACGAAGAGGCGTCCTATCCGGCGATCGGCGGCGCGGCTTCGCCGGGCTTCCCGGCCAAGCGCCAGGGGCTCGACTTCCTCGGCGAGCCGCTGATCGCACCGATCACGGCCGAAGGCGGCGCGTCGGTCATCGACGGCGGTGACTCCAACGCGCTGCAGGCATACGGCAGCGGTGGCTCGATGGCGGCGGAATTCCCGAAGTGGACGACGGGCTGGACGCTGTTCTCGCCGTCGGCGGCAGACCTCCTGTCCAACGGCAAGGTCGACGTCGTGTCGGTTACGAGGGAGGGCTACCTCATCGCCTGGTCGAGCAAGGGACCGGAGAGCGCCGACAACCAGTGGTGGCGCTACGCACACGATGAATGGAACACGGGCAACTTCGAGGCCGTGACGCGACCGCCGGGAGCGATCCAGGGCGGCCACTTCAGCAAGAGCGCAGGCAAGGCGACGTTCACCGCGCCAGGCTCGACCTGGTATGAAGGCACGCCCTCGTCCTACCGGCTCACGCTCCAGCCGCAGGGATCGACCGTGAGCGCGCCGGCGAGCGCGGCGGCGGGCTCAACGCAGGAAGTGCCGGTCCCGGCTGCGACGAAGCAGGTGACGGTGCAGGCGGTCGGCCCGACCGGCCTGCTCGGCTCGCCGGTGACGCTGAAGTAGAACAGGAAAGCGAGGAGGAGGCGTTCGCTGTTTGCCTCCTGCGCGGGCTCTATTCGAAGGCGACGCTCTCCTGCTCGGCGTGCTCGGGCGCGTCGGTGTCCGGAGCGCGGCGTTGCGGGATCTCCCACTCGAAGTCCTCCGCCGGCGGTCCCGCGGGCGAGGAGGTGATCCGTCGGGCGGTGATCGGCCCCGCGGGCGCGGGCGCGTCCTGCCCTTCGGATGCGTCGGCCTGCGAGATCAGCGCGTCCATGTCGACTTCGACGGTCTCCTGGTCGATCGCCTCGTGCGCATACTCCGAGTGCTCTGGGCCCTCTGCCGCGACGAGCGGCTCGGGCGCGGGGGGTCCCTGCACCCACGCGGGCAGCTCGCCGTCGAGGTCGAGCGGCTCGAGCGCCTCCTGCTGCACGCGCGCGAGCTCGTGCGGATCGGCACCACGCCGGCGCTTGAGCTCAAGGTGTTCGCGGATGGCCTCGTCGAGCAGCCCCATGCCAAGAGCAAACACTAGCGGCGGCGCAGACGGCTTCGCTGGCACTACACTTCGCGTACGTCGCCCGGGCCCGAGCGGCCCGCCCGCAAGGGGCTATAGCTCAGTTGGGAGAGCGCCTGGATCGCACCCAGGAGGTCGGGGGTTCGAGTCCCCCTAGCTCCACTCTCGGAGGCCCTGCTGACGCGGGGCTTTCGTGTTCTGCGCTCCAACGGCCTGCGGCTCGTCCTCGACGAACCGACACCAAACCTCGAAATGAGCCTCACTGCCACCCACAGGGAGAGGTCACAGCTCGGCCCTGACGGCCCCTGAACGTGCACCTTGACGCGCGTCCCTTGCCGAGATAGCTTGGGGTTCTGAGCGTCAGTTAGGGGACGGCTGAGGAGCTCGAGTGAGCGACGCGAAGAGGAGCATGACGGGGGACAGCCGGCGCCCGGTCGCGTTGCTCGCGGCGGTGCTCGTGTCGCTCATGTTGGTCGCTTATGGGGGGTCGGTGACCGCTGCCGCGGGCGGTCTTGCCTTTATCGGCTGCGTCGGCGACCTCACAGGGTGCACGGCGACGACCCCTGCGGGGGCGCTCGATGACGCCGAGCAGATCGCCGTGCACGGAAGCAATCTTTATGTGACCGCCGCGACGGCCCAGGCGGTCAGTCATTTCACACTCGATTCCGCGGGCAACCCCGGTTTCGCTGGTTGCGTCGGGGAGCTGTCCGGCTGCACCGCGACATCCCCCGCCGCGGCGCTGGAGAACCCGAGCGGTGCGGCGGTCAGCGGTCAGAACCTGTACGTGGTCTCGGCCAACGGCGCGCTTAGCCACTTCAAACTGGATTCTGCCGGCAGCCCGAGCTTTGCCGGCTGTGTCGGGCCGGTAGCCGGATGCACGGCGACGAGCCCCAGCGAAGCGCTGCTCAACGCAAACGACGTGGCCGTCAGGCCAGGCAGCCTCTACGTCGCCACGCTGTTTGGCCTCAGCTACTTCAAGCTCGATTCCGCCGGCAACCCGAGCTTCGTCGGATGCATCAGCACGCACGTGTCGGGTTGCACGAGCGTCAGCCCTGTCAACGCGCTCAACGGCGCGGGTGCGATGGCGTTCAGCGCCGGCAACCTATACGTCGCCGACTCGTACGGCTCGAACGTCAGTCATTTCAAGCTCGCAACCAACGGCAAGCCCACATTCGCCGGCTGCATCGGCAAGGAAACCGGTTGCACCTCGGGGGGAGCGCTAACTGTCGCCACCGGCGTGGCTGTAAAGGGCCAAAGCCTGTACGCCAGCAGCGGCAGCAACTCGATCGATGGCCCGGGAGCGGTCAACCAGCTGTCGCTCAGCTCGGCGGGCACCCCAAGTTTCCACGTATGCCTCGGTGAGAAGAGCGGCTGCACCGCGGTAGTTCCGGAAGCCGCGCTTGACAACGCGGGGTCGTTAGCGCTGATCGGCCAGGATCTATACGTCGCTTCGATCTACGGCGTGAACTACCTCGCGCTCGGTTCTACGGGCGCGCCGAGCTTTGAGGGCTGCATCGGCGAGCTCACCGGCTGCACGGCGACGACCCCCGCTGGTGCGCTCGCGGATGCCGGCGGCATGGCGAGCAGCGGCAAGAACCTCTACGTGACGTCAGTTGAAAACAACGCGCTCAGCCACCTCATCGCGACCGGCCCGACAGTCGAAACGAAGCCCGCCACGAGCGTCGCATTGAGCTCCGCAGTGCTGAATGGCCGGGTCGATCCTGAAGGCGCGAATACAACATGCAAGTTCGAATACGGCACTACAACGAAATACGGCTTGAGCGCGTCGTGCGCTAAATCGCCTGGTTCTGGCTCAAGCCCCGTCGAAGTCTCGGCTGCGGTCAAAGGCCTAAAAGCCGGCACGCCCTACCACTTCCGGATCGCGGCCACGAACGCCGCCGGTACGAGCAAAGGCGAAGACGCCGCGTTCAAAACCGAATCCGCATAAGGGACTTCCGAGCGACAAGCACCCCGGTCGAGCCACTCGCACGGGCTCGCCAAGGCTGTCGAATGCCGAGATCGCACGGACGCTCGTCTAATCTAGCGCGCATGGCCGTGGCGGAGAGTATCGAGGTGGCCGACTCACCCGACCGCGACCGCTATGAACTCTCGGCCGACGGCGAGGTCGTCGGCTTCACCGCGTACGTCTCACGGCCCGGCCTGATCGCGTTCACCCACACCGAGGTCGACGAGCGCCTCCAGGGCCGCGGGCTCGGCGACCGGCTCATCCGCTTCGCGCTCGAAGACGCCCGCGCACGAGGTCTCGCAGTGCTCCCGTTCTGTCCCTTCGTCAAAGCGTTCATCGAACGCAACCCGGAGTTCGTGGCGCTCGTTCCAGACAGTTACAGGGGGCAGTTCGGGGTATGAAGCGCTACGAGGGCGAGCACATCGAGGTCACCTACGATCCCGCGCGGTGCCTTCACGCAGCGGAGTGCGTGCGCGGAATGCCGGCCGTCTTCGACACGGCGAAGCGTCCTTGGATCGCTCCCGACGCCGGAGAGGCAACGGCCCTCGGGGCCGTGATCAGAAGATGCCCGACAGGCGCACTTCACTACACGCTGCGCGAGGGCGAGCCCGAGCAACCCTCGACCCCGACCCGAATCCTCCTACCGGAGGGCGGGCCGCTACTACTGCGCGGCGACCTCGAACTCGACGGGAAACGAGAGACCCGCGCCGCTATCTGCCGCTGCGCCCGCTCGGCGAACCAGCCATATTGCGACGGCAGCGGCTCATGCCAAGGATGGAAGTACGAGCCGGACGGGTAGCGAAACCAAGACGACCGCCGTCGGGATCAACGCACAGCCCGACCCCCGTCGGACACATCTTCGGTGCTCTCCGCGCTCGAGATGTCACGTTCGGTGCCGACCAGGTGCACCGCTCACCTCCCCACAGCCAGCGCGATCGACGCCCGAATTGACATAATCACTCTCGCGGTCGCCGATCTCCAGCGGGCGCTCGAGTTCTACCGGGACGGCCTCGGGTTGGAGTCCCGAGGGTTGATCGGCACCGAGTTCGTCGGCGACGATGTCAACCCGGACGGAGCGATCGTGCTGTTCGAGCTACGCGACGGTCTGATCCTGGCGCTCTACCCGCGCACCGAGCTCGCGAAGGACGCGAGCGTCGCGCTCGGCCCACCCAAGAGCGGGGAGTTCAGCCTCGGGCAGGCGGTTGCAAGCAGAGCCGAGGTCGACGCCCTGCTCACCCGAGCGCAGGCGGCCGGAGCGACGCTCACGGACCGAGCGCACGACCGCCCGTGGGGGATCTACTCCGGATACTTCCGCGACCTCGACGGACATCTGTGGGAGGTCCTCTGGAACCCCCGGCTCGTCAAGCTGCAGCAGTGATGCCCTCGGCCATACTCGTGCCTCGGCCGGGCGCCTGATCGCCGCCGCCCACTTCACACCAACGCCGAGGCGAGCTCGCGCGTCTGCGACTGCCGCGCCGCGAGCGCGCTGATCTCCTTGCCGGTGAGCGGCTTCGCGAAGTAGAACCCCTGACAGAAGTCGCAATCAGAGTCCTTCAGACGCTCGAGGTGTGTCTCGTCCTCGATCCCCTCGACAACGGTGTCCAGCTTGAAGATCCGCGCGAGCTGCACGACCGCGGCGATGAGGAGCGTCGCCTCCCGGCTGGGATTCACCAGGAACGAGCGGTCGATCTTCAGGATGTCGACGGGGAGCCTGCAGAGGTACATCAGCGATGAATAGCCCGTCCCGAAGTCGTCGATGGCGAGCCTGACCCCGAGCGCGCGGAGGGCGTCCATACGCAAGATGCTGAGATCGATATCCCGCAACATCACGCTCTCGGTCAGCTCGAGTATCAGGCTGCTCGGCACAATCCCGGTCTCTTCCACCACGACGCGAACCTCATCGATGAACGCGGGCCGCTGCAGCTGCACGGCCGAGACGTTGACGGAAATCGACAGCGGCGGGTCGCGAGGGAACTCATGCTGCAGCAGCACGGCGTGCTCGCACGCTTCCCTGAGGATCTGGCGCCCGAGCGGCACGATGAGGCCCGTTTCCTCGAGAAGGGGAATGAACTCTTCGGGCGAGACCGTGACACGGTCCGGATGCTCCCAGCGCGCGAGCGCCTCCATGCCCGCCATGTCGCCACGTGCGAAATCCATGATCGGCTGATAGCGCAGCGTGAACTCGTGCGCATCGATCGCACCCTGGAGATCGGCCTTCAACCCGAGGCGGCCGAGTGCCTGGACGTGCATTTCCGGCTGGAAAACCTGGTAGCCCCCCGCCCCAGACTGCTTGGCCATGTACATCGCCGCGTCCGCGTCTCGCACCAGCTCCTCGGCATCGCGACGGACGAAGCCTCCCCTGTTGCTGAAAGCGATCCCCATGCTCGTCGCGACAGCGACGTGGCTGCCGTCGAGGGTGAGGGTCTCAGCGAGGGCGTTCGTCACGCGCTCGGCGATCTCGATCGAGTGCATCTCGCTCTCGGAGCCTTGGATCATCACGGCGAACTCGTCGCCGCCCATGCGCGCGGCGGTATCGCCTCCGCGCATGCAGCCGTCGAGTCGAAGGCCGATCTCTCGCAACACCTTGTCGCCCGCGGCGTGCCCGAGGCTGTCGTTGATGTCCTTCAGGGCGTCAACGTCGAGAAACAGAACGGCGACCGGCAGGCTGTCGCGACGTTGTCCGGCGAGCGCGTGTTCGAGCCGGTTATGGAAGAGCGCCCGGTTCGCGAGGCCCGTGAGGGCGTCGTGAAACGCCCGATGCTCGAGCTCTGCCTCGAACGCCTTGCGTTCGGTGACGTCACGGATGTTGAGGACGATGCCGTTGACGGCCTCGTCCTCGAGTAGGTTCGTACCGAGAGCCTCGACCTCGCGCCAGCCGTGTTCGGCGTGTCGGACGCGGAACTCTGTCTTCTGCGGATGGCCGACGGCCTGTGTGGCGGTCGCCGCGATGAAGGCGAGCACTCGCTCGCGCTCGTCGGGCTCCACGATGTCGGTGAGTAGGCCCCCCGCGATCGCATCCTGCGCGTATCCGAACATGCCTTGCACCGACGGGCTCACGTAGCGGATCAAGGCATCCTCCCCCACGATGCAGATCACGTCGGAGGCGTTCTGAACGAGCGAGCTGAGCCGCGCCTCGGAGCGCCGGTAGAGCGCGTCTTCGGTGAGCGTCGCGCTCTGCAACGCAAGCGCCACCTCGGTGGCGAGCGTTCCGAGGCTCTCCTCGGTGGCGCGTCCCAATCGAGTCGGAGACAGAACGGACAAAAGACCGGTGAGGTCCTCGCGTATGACGAGCGGCGCGACCGACCACGTCTGCCCGGCCCGCGTCAGGCTCACCACGCGACGCGCTCGCAGGTCGGCGCGTGCCGCCGCGGGGATCTGGGCGAGTCGCACGTGGGGAAGGCTCGATGCGTCTTGATCGCTGCTGCCAACGGCGGTCAGCTCTTCATGGGTGGCGCTGTTCACGTGCAGCCTCACGATCACCTCCTCGCCCACCACCGCGCGAGCGGCCTGTAGGGCCGCCTCGTACAACTCCTCGCGGCTCGTCGCCGTCACAAGCGCCTCGCCGCCGATGCGCAGCGCGGCCTCCCTGCTGGCCGCCTCCTCATTGCGATGAATGAGCCCCGTCATACGCAGGAGCACGAGAGCGAACAGGACCACCGAGGTCGCCACCAGCACGTAGCCGTCCACCGATTTCCCCAACGCCCCGCGCGCGATGAGCAAGATCGGCGCGCTTAGGGTTGCGCACGTGAGCAGCGCGAGCCGGTATCTGCTTAGCCGGTCGCCCTGATCGGGGGCCGGCTCGACGAGCTGCGGCACCGACGGATGAAGCGCCGCGGCGCCGAGCAGGGCATAGAAAGCCGCCCATCCGATATCGAGAACACCGCCCGTCGTGTAGCCGCCGTGCAGCAGCTTCCACCCGTAGATCGAGTCCGTCACGAGGAGCATCGCGGCCCCTGCGAGAAGCAACCTACACGCGGCGCCACGGCGGCGACCTCCGACCGCCAAGCGCAGCACGACGCCCAGGATCATGATGTCCATCATCGGGTAGGCGATCGAGGTGAGCTTCGTGCTCAGCTTCAGCGCGTGGTCGTGAGCGTAAGGCGCCATCAGGTAGACCCACGAGAGCGCCGTCGCAGCCACGGTGAAGATGAGCGCATCGATCAGGCTCGCGCGGCTGCGAGTCTCGTTGCGCGCGCGCAACAGCAGGAGCAGGCCCGCGACTAGGAGCGGACCGACTGCGAGGTAGGAGGCGTCGGCGATCGACGGGAACGGCAGCGGTCCCCCAAAGATGCCTTCGTAGTTGTAGGCGAGGACATCACCGGTCACGAAGAAGGCCTGTGCGAGTGCGAGCAGATACCAGGGCAAGCGGCGGCCTGCGGGATTCCTCCTGGCACCGACGATGAGAGCGACCACGGCCGACCCGCCGATGACGTTGTAGACGGGGCCGCTGTTCAGCCAGTGCAGCCCGACGAAATGCCCCGTGATGTATGCGCTCGTGAGCGCCGTGACCGCAGCTAGATATGCCGACCACGCGCGTACCGGATGGGATCTCGCCTGGGGCGCCTGATGTCTCACCCGAGCGGGTCGACCCCGGTGGTGGCGTAGACAGCCACGCATGGCATCGAAAGCTCAAGTACTGAGCAGCACATGACCTCCATGACTCAATTTTCGGCAAGCGTTGCGAACAACGGTACTTCTGCGTGGAGTCGTGGGCAGACGTTGCGCAGCTCGATCCGGGAGTCTGCGCCCGCGGCGATGCAAGAACTCACGCCTCCAGGAGTTGAGCCGTGCCGGAAGGCGCGAGCCCAACAGAGCTTCGGGTTAGTTCCGGTAGGAGTAGCTCGTACGTGTTCGCGAGCGCGACTGATGGTCGAGACTGGCGCAGTACCAGCTGAGAATCCCCCAGGCCGATTCGCGGCGCTCTGCACTGTGAGCCTGTATCGACTGAGTCAGGGCCATGGCTAGGGCCTTGGGATCGCTTCCCTTGCGGCGGTACACGATCGCGCCCGCCCGCAGCAGCTGACGTACCGCCCTGTCGCACGTTTGCCCGGAGAGCATCACGATTGCGGTATCTGGGGCGACCTTGAGGATGCCCCGCGCGGCACGCACGCCGCCACCATTGGGCATCACGACATCGACGAGGACGGCGTCGGGTTGCCTGACCGCGACGAGATCGATCGCCTCCTGGCCGTCGGCAGCCAAGCCGACCACCTCGAAATCGGCGCCAAGTGACATGCTCAAGACGAGCTGGACCACCGGGTCATCGTCTGCGATAACGAGCCGTGGACGATGCCCGTCGGCAGCCGGCGAGGCGAGCTTCTGTCCCATCGAAGACTCGTGCTTGGACCGCGGTGTGTGCGTGTCAGCCACCATTCTTGGTATCGACAACCTGTCGTCGAAGGACAAGCTCGCCTTTAGGGCCGCGCCCCGAGCGCGGACGGGTGGCTCGCGGTAGCTCAGCACGCTATCCCTGCCGCCCGCGGCGCCGCCACAGAGCGCTTGGCCGTCACGACTTCGCAGACAGCGTCGATGACCTCGGAGTCGAATTGTGTGCCTGTCCCGCGTCTTAGCTCCTCAAGGGCCACCTCATCAGATGCGGCCTCACAGTAGGGACGCAATGAGGTCATCGCGTCGAAGCGCTCGCATGCCGCGATGATCCGCGAGCCCAGAGGGATTTCCTTACCCCGCAGACCGTCGGGGTATCCGAGGCCGTCGGGACGCTCATGGCTCGAGCGGATCAACGGAGCGGTGCTGGCGAGCGCCGGCGCCGCGAGCACGATGCGCTCCCCGACCAGTGTGTGTCGGTGCATGAACTCCGACTCCTGAGCGGTCAGCGGCCCCTGCTTGTTCAGCAGCGACTTCGGCAGGGCGGTCTTTCCGACGTCGTGCAGCGTCGCGGCGAGCCGGACGCGTTGGACCTCGAGGTCGGACTGGTGAAGTGCCATCGCGACGTCACCCGAGAGTTCAGCGACGCGGCCTCCGTGAACATTCATCATCCCCTTGTCCTGCTCTTTGAGCACCTGCAGCAAGACATCCGCGATCTGGCGCCCCGTCCCTGCGTGACTCGCCTTGTTTGCGTACATGCGCAGGTCGGCGCTGCGCAGCGCTTCGCTCGAGGTGGCCGCTTCGGACGGCATCCATACCGCGCCGTGTGAGCAGCCGACATGCCAGCCCTCGCCAGTGTCACTGAGCGCCGTCACCGCACGATCGAGCAGCCGCTCGGCCGACTCGGGAGCGCACCATGCGAGCATGCAGAACTCGTCGCCGCCCATCCGGTAGGTCGTTCCCGAACCGACGGTGGCAGCAGACAGGCGCCCGCCGAGGCGCCTGAGCAGCGCGTCGCCCGCAACGTGCCCGAACGAATCGTTGTAATGCTTGAAGCCATCGAGGTCGAAAATGGCGACGAGCAGCTCGTGCGCACCGTGCGTCTGCCGGGCGATGGCGGCGGACAGGTCGTCGATCAGCGCTCGCCGATTGCCGAGGCCCGTCAGAACGTCGGTGGTGGCCTCTTCGCGACTGAGCCCGAGCAGCTCCTTGTTCTCGCGGCTCAGACGCTCGGCGCGGAGATAGAAATATCCGAACACCACCAACAGAAGCATCATCGCGACGGCGATACCCACCTGGGCCTGTCTGCGGGCGCTCTGCGCACTCGCGGCGTCGACGCGATCGAGGCGGTCCAGGATCGCCGACAGACCGCCCAGGCGATGCGCGAGGCGGCCTTGGGCGGCTGCAATCGTCGCGGGGCCCACGGTGGCGAGCCCGCCCGGTTTCGTCGCGAGTCCATAGACGTAGGCGACAGCGGGCCTGATTTGGGCTAGGTCAGCTCGGCCTGCCGCGACGACGCCGGCAGGTGCTCCGGGCGCCGAAGCCAGGGACAGGCCGTGTGAGAGCTTCGCTTCGTCCGCTCGGATCTCGCCCGTGACGATTTGCGCCAGGTGGGCGGACCCGGCATCCACACCAGTGTTGAAGTGGGGGTCGGCACTGAACGGCGCGGCTTCAAGATCCCGGACCGTCAGAGCCGATGTGCTGCTGGCGAGTTGCGCTCGTCGACTGGAGTCCACTCGCTCCACCAACAGCGTGATGACGAGGATCGCTGCCGCCGTGAGCAGCACGACCACGAGGGGGGGCAACGATTTTGAGTTGGCTAGCCGTGTTTTGATATGTACAGCATCGGCCACTTGGGGGAGGGCTGTAGGTACGAGTCAGTAGCTACGCGAATGATGCGCGAGCCCGAGTCTCCCGGCGAGCGCTGCGCGCGTGGGCAGGAATTACTGACAATTGTCGCCGGCGGGCGCCTTTAGGTCCTCGATGCACCTATTCGCGTGAGTGGTATAAATGCAGCGTGGGCAAGCGCTCGCCCGAGGATACGAAGCAACCGCCTCCCGCGGCTGATCTCAATCAGCCAACCGTCGATCCGCCAGGCACGAAGCAGCCGGCAGCGCCCGAGACCGGTCGGCGCTACCATCGGCGGGGAGTAGATATGCACAGTCACGCTCATCCGCAGGGGACGGCGGCTGACACCTTGGACCGCATCCGCAGGGGGGGTACGCACTTGATCCTCGCTGCGCAACGACGCCTCTCGGAAACGAAGGTGCTGTTGGACGAAGGCGACTTCCAGGCGGCAATGAAGACCGCGGCGCAGCTACACGAGAAGGTCAGTGCCCTGGCGGACGCTGAAGGCTCGCTCGGAACCGTCTCCGACGCTCGCATCCTGAGGTGCGGAGAAATCGAGGTCGGGATGACGCTGGTAGACGTCGGCGAGGTGACCGCAATTCAGATATGCCCGTGCGGCCAAGATCAATGCGACAGGATCGTTCTGATGATCGAGGAGCACGCGGTGAACCTCCCAGGCGACTCCGAGCTCATCGTCGCCGCGCCCACATCAGAGTAGGACCGCCGCACACACACTGCCCCGGGCCATCCCGAACCGTTGTGAGTGCGCATTTTCGCTCCGTAGCCAGTTAATCAACCGTGGCGCACCTCACGACATTGACCTAAACGACGCCAGGCGCTGCTAACTGGCTTTTCGACTGCTCGTCGCCTACTGCTGGGACTTGCCTGGTTTACCGGCCCGCGCGGGCGGGTCCTGCCGAGCAATGCGACCTCGAGCTTCTCCCCGACTCCGATCGCGTCGATGCAACGCGACTTGGGCCTCCTGCAGGGTGCTCTCGTCGGGGTGGCCCTGACGCAGCTGCTCGTGTAGCCAGGCATTCTCCGTGCGTAGCTGGGCTGCCTCGCGGCGGGCACTGACCAGCTCGTGGGCAAAGACCGGCACCACCTTGCGTAGTTGCTCCAACCGGCCGATCGCTTCGGCTCGGCTCGGATGGGAGCCGATGCTGCGGGGGGGGTCATCGCCCCCGCCCTCAAAGCTCGCGGGCCCGCGCAGCGGATGTTTGACGGGTTTTTCAGGTGACACGGAAACCTCCTAGTTAGCGGTTGGCGGCATCGCTGCGCGAGCACGCGCTCGGAAACGTGCGTGATGAGTCGCGACGAGCGACTGGTGTCGCTTGCAGGACGGACGGCAGTGTCCGCGCCGCGGCGGGCGCAGACAGACGAACACCGAGAGTCGGCCTGCCCGCGGGGGGCTCGCCAAATGCGACCAAGCACCGTTGACTGCGCACCGACCGACTCCGTCCAGAAGACCAAGCGACGAACCAGAACATGCGGCCACCGGGTGACCACGAACTCGTTCCGCACTCTGAGGCGCAATCCGAGGCACGACCGGTGGCCATGCACGTGGGACCGCTGTAGCGCAACGATACCGCGAACCCAACCGGCGGGGAAACGCACTCGCTCTGATTAGCCGCTCAGAGCGAGAAATGGTTTGCGCTATCGATTCACGAACAACACGGCTTGACCGTCCGGCTGACGTGCGCTACATTTTTTTCACCGGCCAAGGTTCGAGGAGAGGTGCGACTCCGCCGATCGGCCGATGGCGCGGGCGAGGGCAGACGGATCGCGTACGCCCTTTCCCATCATCAATGACAAGACTTGACGCGACAGACGCGGCGAGTGGCTTGCCGCTTGCCGGCGGTCACCTTCTGGCAGCGATCTCTACCAGCATCGTTGGGATCCTCCGCGACCATTACGGACGGGGCCCGATGAAGGCGAAGACCTACGCGCTCGACGACATCATCGTCGTCGTCATGCGCGGGAGCGGCTTTACCGCCCTCGAGCAGACGATCATGGACAGCGGGGAGCCCGATCGCGTGATCGCGATGCGTGAGGACTTCCAGCGCGTCATGGCTCGGCGCTACAAGGACACGATCGAAGGTCTCACCGGTCGCAAGGTGCTCGCGTTCCTCAGCCAGGCACACGTCGAGCCTGACATAACCATGGAGGTCTTCTTCGTAGACGGTCCACTCAGGGGCGTCGGCGCTGTCGAGATCACCGAACCTGACCTGAACGAGCTGGTCTAGGCAGTCAAATCAGCTGTGCCCTTAGTGCGTCATTGGCCTCTGCCGCGGCGCCGCGCAACTCGACGAGCTGGAGCTCAGTCACATCGGGTGCCTGGGTCACGTCGAGAAGTTCCAGACGCTCACAACACAGCTGCAGGGTCGTCGCGCCCAGGCTCGCGCTGCTCCCCTTCAGCAGGTGCGCGACCCGCTTGACCTCCTCGCGATCGCCGCGCTCGACCGCGTCAGCGATGTCAATCAAGCACCGCTTTCGTTGCTCGTCGAAGACGTCGACCAACTCGTGGCAACTCTGCAAGGTGAGGGTGTCGCGAAGGCGCGTGACTGTGACGTGATCGAGTGCGCCCCCCTCGACACCGGATGGAGTGACGCCGCCACGAGCTGTCGCTTCGGCGCCCGCGCCAGCCTCTGCGGGGAGCCATCGATCGACGACCGCCTCGAGAGCGGCACGCCGGATCGGCTTGCTGAGATAGTCATCCATACCGGCCTCGAAACAGCGCTCTCGGTCGCCTGGCATCGAAAGCGCAGTCATGGCGACGACGGGTACGTGTCGTGCGCCCTCGTTCTCACGAATCTGTCTCGTAGCCTGGAAGCCGTCGATCTCGGGCATCAGGCAGTCCATGAGGATGGCGTCGTAGTCGTGCTCGCCCGCCATCGCGATCGCCTCCCGCCCGTTGTGGGCGACGTCCGTCCGCAATCCGCGCTTGTGCAGAAGTGCGATGACCACCATCCGGTTGATCTCGTTGTCCTCGGCCACCAGCACCAGTCGGCTGTCTTGGCTGGAGTCGGTTTCACTCACTGGCTCGCGCTCTGCTCGGGGCGAGGTGCGCGACAGGGCGCTCACGGCAGCGTCGTAGATCGCCGACTGGGGAGCCGGCTTTCTCAACACCGTCGAGATGCGATCGTCCCTGAGCTCGCCGACCTCGAGCGATCCGGAAGTGAGGACGACTATCCCGAGCTCGTCGAGTGCCGGGCGTTCGCGAACCTTCGCCACGAGGCCGATGCCGTCCATCCGTGGCATGTTGAAGTCGAGCAGCATGAGCGCGAATGGACGCCCCTCTCGCGAGGCACGCTCGAGCACTTCGATCGCAGCCGCGGGTCGATCGGCGCCCTCGCATGCGGCACCCCAATCGCAAAAATAGTGCTCGAGACCCGCTCGATTGGACGAGTTGTCATCGACGATCAGCGTCCTCACGCCTCGAAGCCCTTGATGGGAGGGTCCGCGCTGCTCGACGCCGCTTACATCCGACAGCGCGGCGGAGAACCAGAATGTGCTGCCGCCGCCAGCTCGCGACTTCGCACCGATCTCGCCGCCCATCAACTCCACCAGCTGGCGCGAGATCGCGAGCCCGAGTCCGGTGCCACCGTGCTCCCTCGTAGTTGACTGATCCGCCTGAGCGAACGCCTCGAAGAGCGCTGAGGCATCCCCGCCCGCGATCCCAAGGCCAGTATCGGAGACCGAGAACCGGAGCAGGTCGCGCCCGTCGCGGGAGACGTTCAGCATGACCTCACCTGAGTTCGTGAACTTCACGGCGTTCGACAGCAGATTCAGCAAGATCCGACGCAGTCGAACACGGTCCCCATTGACCACGAGCGGGACGTCGTCATGCACCCAATGCCCGAGCTCGAGCCCCTTGGCGTGCGCCTCATCAGCGACCATCTGGCAGGCACCCTCGACAGCCGTCCGCAACGCGAAGTCGGCCCGATCGAGCTCGAGAAAGCCCGCCTGCATCTTCGAGAAGTCCAGAACGTCGTCAACGACAGCGAGGAGCGCGTCGCCCGAGACTCCCAACGCGTCGACATACTCGACTTGAAGTGAGCTCAGCGGCGTGTCGCGGAGAAGCTCGGTCATCCCCACCACCCCGTTGAGCGGTGTGCGAATCTCGTGGCTCATCGTCGCCACGAACTCTGACTTCAGGCGTGCCGCCTCAAGCGCCTGCTCCCGGCTCGCGCGCAGCTCGTGCTCGGTGCTCTTACGCCCGGTGGTGTCGCGTGCGGTCGCATAGATCAGCCCGTCCTCGGCGAAGGCTACGTTCCAAAGCAGCCAGCGGTAGGACCCATCCTTGGCGCGCCAGCGGTTCTCGAAGCGGCCCACGACTTCGCCTCGCGCCTGCGCGGAGTACGCCGCTTCGGTGGACACAAGATCGTCGGGGTGGACCAGCTCCCCGAACGGTCGCGCCGCGAGTTCCTCGAGCGAGTGTCCCAGCGTGCGCTCAAACGCCGGGTTGACACGGACGAAATGCCCTCCCGAGTCAGCCACCACCATCAGATCAAGCGACAGACCAAAAAATCGGTCGAAGTCGACTCCCGCCGCGTCAATCGCGGGGTGGGCCCTATTCCGCGCGCGCCGGCCGCCCTCGCGATGAGCACCGCCTGCTGCTATCAGCGCACGACGGATCCGCATTGCGATCAGCCGCCCGGCTTTGCTTGGGCGCCGTTGAAGCGGGATAGGCGCCTTCGCGCAGGGATCGAGATCTCGTGATCTCACGCGCTATCGACATTCCCGTCTCGCTGGGTGAGTCAGATCGCACATCTGGCCAGACGGGAGCGACGATCGTACGCGAGCTGATAGCCCCACGCGCGATCACCGACCGTCGAAAGGGGCGCCGCGCCCACGGCGTAGCGAGCTCCTACGCGGCTGATCGGCCCGCGTAGCGACTCAGGAGAGGCCGCTGCGAACGGCTTGAACGGCGGCCTGGATGCGGTTGTCGAGGTGGAGCTTCGCGAGAATGCTCGCGATGTGGTTGGAGACGGTGTTGGTGCTGAGCGCGAGGTCGTCAGCGATTTCGTGATTGCTCTTGCCGCTGGCGAGGCGGTTGAAGATTTCGAGTTCGCGGGGCGTCAGGGCAGCGCGGATAGCGGTGGCCGTGTTTTCGCCGTCGATGCCGATCGGGATGCCCAGCTCGCGGATCCGCTGCAAAAGCTTCCCGGCAATCTGTGGCGAGATCACCGATTCGCCACCTGCGGTCGCCTTCACGGCGGCGATGATCGACTCGGGCTTCGCGGTCTTCAGTATGTAGCCGCTGGCGCCTGCGACGATCGCCTCCACGACGCGGTTCTCCTCGCTACGGGTGAGTATCAGCATGCGCGATGCCGGAGCGAGCAGACCGATCGCTTCGATCGTCTCGACCCCCTTGCTCTCGGGCAGTTTCAGGTCCATCAGGACAACATCCGGACGCAGGTCGACGACCATCTTGACCGCTTCGCCCGCGTTGTTGGCCTCCCCTACGAGATCGAGGCCGTCGGCAGCCAAAGCTTGGGCCAATGCGCTGCGAATGAGCTGCTCGTCATCTACCAGCACGACCGTGATCGTGCGTGGCGCCCCGGCGACTGAGGGCTGCAGCGGCATCGGTGCGTCTAGGCGGTGGGTCGGTCTGTCATCGGCGGTGCGTCACTGGTTGGCAACACGCGAGGGGCTCCGAGGCAACTGCCATGAGTCCGTCGATTGGCTGACTGTCCCACCGCGTGCGGCTCTTTCTCCCTCATTGGAGTCTACTCCCTCGCCAGTTCGGACGAACCCCCCGCGGGGCTCATGGAACCCCCAAATTGGGCTCACGTTGACCATCTACCGCGCCCGGAGCGCGGCCGATGTGGGGGCATGTTGCCGTTTGCAGCCTCGCGTCCGACTGGAGCAGCCGCGACGCCTGGGACGGGCACGCCGACGGCGTCAGGGCGCGACACCCAACCTGCCCCGCGAGCCGGAAATCTTAGGCGCCCGGACGAGCTCGACGAGACGGTGCTCCTGACGGTGCTCTCAGACGTGAAGAACGGCGACTTCGATGCCCGCATGCCGCTCGGATGGACCGGCGTCGCAGGCAAGATCGCGGACACGCTCAACGACGTCATCGCCTCAAACCAGACGCTCGAGGATGAGCTCGCGAGAGTGAGCCGCGCCGTCGGCAAAGAGGGCAAGCTCTCTCAGCGAGTCGCTCGGCGGGGCTCCGACCGGGTGTGGTCGGCGAGCATCGATTCGGTGAACAACCTGATCGAGGACCTGGTGCGTCCCACGACGGACATGCAACGGGTCATCGGTGCCGTCGCCGACGGCGACCTGAGCAAGAAGATCACTGCAGACGTCCATGGAGAGGTACTCGAGCTGAAGAACACCATCAACGCCATGGTGGACCAGTTGAACCGCTTCGTGTCCGAGGTCAGCCGCGTCGCCCGCGAGGTCGGGACCGAGGGCAAGCTCGGCCAGGCAGCCGCTGTGACGATCGAGGTCGGAGGAGTTTGGAAGGACCTGACCGACAACGTGAACCTCATGGCCGGCAACCTCACCGGACAGGTACGCGACATCGCGGAGGTCACTACCGCCGTGGCCAACGGCGACCTGAGCAAGAAGATCACAGCCGACGTCAAGGGGGAGTTCCTGCAGCTGAAGAACACGGTCAATGCGATGGTCGATCAGCTCAACAGGTTCGCATCGGAGGTCACGCGCGTGGCCCGAGAGGTAGGCGTCGAGGGCAAGCTCGGTGGTCAGGCGCAGTCAGCAGAGGTAGCGGGCGTGTGGAAGGACCTCACCGACAACGTCAACCAGCTCGCAGCCAACCTCACCAATCAGGTACGCGCGATCGCCGAGGTCGCGACTGCTGTGACGGAGGGTGACCTCACCCGTCAGGTCAGCGTGGAGGCATCGGGCGAGGTCGCCGTGCTCAAGGACAAGCTGAATGAGATGATCCGGAACCTGAGGGAGACCACGCGCGAGAACACCGAGCAGGATTGGCTGAAGACGAACCTCGAGCGCTTCACCCGAATACTCCAGGGACAACGGGACCTCGCAACCGTGTCCAACATGATCCTCTCCGAGCTCGCGCCGCTCGTCTCAGCGCAGCACGCGGTGTTCTACACGCTGGCCGGCCTCGGCGATGACGAGGAGCCCGTGCTGGTCTACCAGGCGGGATACGGCAACAAGGAGCGCAAGCACCTCGCCAACCAGTTTGCCCTCGGCGAGGGCCTGGTTGGTCAGTGCGCGAAGGAGAAGCAGCGAATCCTCTTGACCGACGTGCCCGCCGACTACGTGAAGATCAGTTCCGGGCTCGGCGAGTCTCCCCCGCTGAACATCATCGCCCTGCCGATCCTCTTCGAAGGCTCGGTCCGAGCTGTCCTCGAGCTCGCCTCGTTCAGCCCGTTCAGCGCTACCCACCAGGCGTTCCTCGACCAGCTCACCGAGAGCATCGGTCTGGTGCTCAACACGATCGAGGCCAACACCCTCACCGAGAACCTGCTCAAGCAGTCTCAGTCACAGGCCAAAGAGCTGCGGGCGCGCCAGGAAGAGCTGAGCACCTCCAATGAGGACCTAGCAAGCCAGGCGAGTCGCCTGGCCGAGCAGTACAGCGAGGTCGAGCGAAAGAACCTCGAGGTGATGCTCGCCAAGCGCCTGGTCGAGGAGAAGGCAGAGCAGCTGGCGATCACATCGAAGTACAAGTCTGAGTTCTTCTCGAACATGTCGCACGAGCTACGCACGCCTCTGAACAGCCTCTTGATCCTCGCGGGGGAGCTCGAGGACAACCACGAGCAGACCCTGACCGAGACGCAGGTGCAGTACGCCAGCGTTATCCGCGCCTCGGGTAACGACCTGCTGCGACTGCTCGACGACATTCTCGACCTCGCGAAGGTCGAGTCGGGCACGGTGATCCTTGAGAATCGGCGCCGTCACCTTGCTCGAGGTGAAGGAGGCGATCGAGCGCGACTTCGTGCATGTCGCCGACAGCAGGACATAGCGTTCTCGGTCGAGCTCGCTCCCGACCTGCCGCCAGCGATCACAACCGACGTCAGCCGTCTGCGCCAGGTACTCAACAATCTGCTCTCGAACGCGTTCAAGTTCACTGAGCAGGGCGCAGTGAGCGTCCGGATTGACCGCGCGACGTCCGGCTGGAGTCCGGCGAGCGATGGGCTCGAGCGCGCCAACGCCGTGATCGCATTCAGCATCAAGGACACCGGGATCGGCATTTCCGCCGAGCAGCAGCGCCTCATTTTCGAGGCCTTCGCCCAGGCCGACGGATCGACCGCACGTCGCTATGGAGGTACCGGACTGGGCCTTTCGATCAGCCGCGAGCTCGTGCGCTTGCTCGGCGGGGCCGTCACGCTCGTAAGCGTTCCCAACGAAGGCAGCACCTTCACCGTGTACCTCCCGCGAGAGCCCGAGTCCGGACTCGAGACGGCGGCGAATGCGACGACCACTATGGCGCGGGCCAGCGCGCCAGAGCCCGACCACGTTCCGTCGACGTCGAACGGTCACGTGCGTCGACCCATTTACCCGAGAGCTGAGATCAATTCACCACTCCAGTCGCTGATCAGCGAACTCGCTCCCCCGGCCCCAAACGGAGGCTCAGATGGAGTCAGGCCCGGGACTCCGGACGCCCCAACCCTTCACTGGCCGCCGTCCGAGGGCAACTTCTCGTCGTCCAACGGCAACGCCGACGGGGGCGGCGCTTTTTCACCGAGGGCTCCGGCGCTGAGGCCGATGCTGCCGCCTGTGCCCAGCGCCGGCACCTCCCTCGCGGGCGCGAAGATTCTCCTTGTGGACGATGACTTCCGCAACATCTTCGCTGTCGGTGCCCTTCTCGAACGGGTGGATGTCACCGTTGTCTCGGCAGAGAGCGGCGAGCGGGGCGTAGCGCTTCTGAATGACACTGCGGACGTTGACCTCGTGCTGGTGGACATCATGATGCCGGGCATGGATGGCTACGCGACTCTGCGCGCGATGCGCGAGTTGCCGACGGGAGAGACGGTCCGCCTGGTCGCCTTCACGGCCAAGGTCGAGCCGGGAGAGCGCCAGCGCTGCATCGATGCAGGCGCCTCAGCGTATGTACCCAAGCCAGTCGACACGGCCGAGCTTCTCGGCGTCCTCGGAGAGTGGCTGCCCACGCGGATTTCCGAGCTCCAGCCCGAGTCGGCTGCTCGAATGAGCGCTGCAGCTCTCGATCGCTGGCGGCGGCAAAGCGGGGCCGGCGATCCTCGTAGTCGACGATAACCCAGTCAAGCGGGTGGCGATCCGCGCGATGCTCTCGCCCCTCGGCTATCCGTTGGTGGAGGTCGGGTCCGGCCGCGCAGCGCTCGTTGCGCTCTCCCGCCAGGAGTTCGCACTCATCCTCATGGATGTCCGCATGCCAACGCTCGACGGATTCGAGACGGCCAAGCTCTGCCGGCAGCAGAGCCAAGGCGGGCACACTCCCATCATCTTTGTCACCGCATTGAGGGGCGATGACGAGGAGGTCGCGAGCGCGCATACGAGTGGGACCGTGGACTTCATCTTCACTCCGATCGTTCCCGGTGTGCTGCGTGCCAAGGTCTCGGCCTTCGTCGCTTCATTCCTTCAGGCTGATGAGCATCAGCGCTCGCGCGCGTCGATCACGGCGCTCAACTCTCCCATGCGCGGCAGCGAGATCGGGATGCACGTCGGCCGTCGTATTGCCTCGGCTGCTCGAACAGACGATCCCCGCGAGGTCGGCTAAAGCTTCACAGCTCCCCGGGGGGATGGGTCGCCCTCCTGCTCATGGGTATAGGTGTGACCCTCACCGTGCGACGTCGTGGTCGCCGGCGATCGCCTGAACCGCTCGGCCACCTCCCCCGAACCGCTAATCCTACGGTCGCCGTAACGAGCTGCTCGGCGCCGCGCATGGGGAGCTGCTCGCGCAAAATCGGAGCGTGTGAATGGTCCCGGGTCGGTCTCTCAGCCTACTTGCTGGATCACGATGGATGCGACTGCGGGATGCGTCCCTCCAGCGAGAGGGGTAACCGTGAGAGCCGGCGAATTACCGGTCGGATTGCGAAGCTCGAGTGCCGAGTTGGGTGCTGTGGTGGTGACGAGGGTGTCCCCTGCGATCTGGCTCGTCCCGGTCGCTCGCCCATACACGCTGTAGGCGATTTCCACCATGCCGGCACCCGAGTCGAGCGCGAGCACCAGCTGGCCCGCCTCGTCTATGGACACCGAGAAAGACACCCGGTAGGTGCCGACTTTGGGCAGGATAAATCTGGTCGGGCTCGTGCCGCCAAGTCTGGTGATTGCGCCGAAGGCCGGTCCGTCCCGGGGGAACTGGACCGCCGTCCCAGCCGCCACAGTGGCCGCGTTGTCCCCGGGCATGATCGCGTAGAACTCGGCATATGCGGGGAGTCCAGGCGGTCCTTCCGGGCCGGTTGGTCCGGCGGACCCAGCGGGGCCGATGAGGCCGATCGGTCCCGTCGGACCCGTCGCGCCCGTACCCCCGGCGGGCCCGGTTGGCCCGGCGGGCCCCGTTCCGCCAGCGGCGCCGGTGAGGCCGACTGGTCCCACTTCCCCGATAGCGCCCGTGAGTCCGCTCGGTCCCGCAGCGCCAGCTGTCCCCGCCACGCCCGCAGCACCGGCTGGCCCGGTCGGCCCAGAAGCGCCAGCGGCGCCCTTTTCTCCGGTCAGTCCCGCAGTGCCGGGAGCACCCGCCGCGCCCGTCGAACCGACGGCGCCAGTGGACCCCTGCGCGCCGGCAGCGCCCGGGAGGCCGGTTGGGCCCACTTCACCGATAGCGCCCGTGAGCCCGCTCGGTCCTGCAGCGCCAGCCGTCCCCGCCACGCCGGCAGCACCGGCTGGTCCGATCGACCCAGAAGCGCCAGCGGCACCCTTTTCTCCAGTCAGTCCCGCAGTGCCGGGAGCACCCGCCGCGCCCGTCGAACCGACGGCGCCAGTGGACCCCTGCGCGCCGGCAGCGCCCGGGAGGCCGGTTGGGCCCACTTCACCGATAGCGCCCGTGAGCCCGCTCGGTCCCGCAGCGCCAGCTGTCCCCGCCACGCCCGCAGCACCGGCTGGCCCGGTCGGCCCAGAAGCGCCAGCGGCGCCCTTTTCTCCGGTCAGTCCCGCAGAGCCGGGAGGACCACCAGCACCGGCAAGACCGCGCAGGCCGGGCGGTCCGGCCGGTCCGACGGGCCCGGGGAGACCGGCAAAACCTGGCGTGCCGGAGTTGCCGCGTGGTCCTCTTGGTCCCGTAGTCCGGCCTGGCCGGCTTGTGCAGCGCGGTGGGCGCGGCGGTCCCACGCGACCTGTAAATGCGAAGTCCTTGCAAGACCGAGGCGAAGGCGACTGACCCAGGGCCGCGGCGGCGAGGGCGAGGGCCATGATCATCAGGAGTCCGAGCGCGTAGGCCACGGCTCGCCGCGCCTGTATGTGCAACGTGCTCCGGCGATCGCGCTCTCGGACCTCAGCCACGTTCGATCGCCACCGGCGTCCCGGGCCCGACGCGCGCCACCAGCCAGTCGATGCTCGCCGTGTTCAGGCGGATACAACCATGCGATGCAGCGGTGCCCAGCGTTCCTCCGAGGTTGTCGCGTCCGTGAATCGCGATCTGGCCGGGCCCACCGTCGAATTCCCGTAACACGTTCGAGCGAGCGCTGAGCGCGAGCGCGAACGGGCCGCCGGCCGCGCCGGCCCCCATCGTCACCGCCTCCTCGACGAAGAACCGCCCGAGGGGCGTGGGCGTCGAGGGCTTGCCCACGACGGCTTGAAAGACCCGCAGCCTGCGTCCGTCGCGGTACACCGTCAGCTTCCGTTCCGCGAGGTCGACCACGATGCTCCAAGCGGTCACCAGCGGGCGCGTCCCCTGCTCTGCGATCCAGCCGGTCGATCCGTCGGGACGGCCGGGCAGCATCACGTGAAGCCACCGAACCCCACCGAGACCGATCGAGCGGGAGATCACCGGCAACGTTGTCTGCTCACCCGTAATCGGCCGACGGGCTGCGACCAGGCGAATCTCCGGAGATCCCGCTTCAGGCGCGCGGTGCGCGCGGTGCGGGGTGAGCAGGGCGACGAGTTCCTGACTGGCCTGCACGCGGGTTGGGACGGCCGCGCGAGCTGGAGCCGAGGAGCTGGCCATGATGGCGGCCAGACACGCCAGCCCAAGCCCGAGGATCAGTCGTCGCCGGGGGGCGTGCGCGCGCAGCGCGTGGGGGATCGTCGCGTCCATGGTGGCTGGCGGCCGGGCGGCCGTTGAGTCGCCCAGCCCGGCCGAGCTTCACTCAGCCGGTGAACGCGCTTGGCTGGTGCGGGAGCGCAGGCCGTGCGGGCGGATGTTTGCGTCCGCCTTTTGGATGCTTGCGCGTTGATTTTTTCGGCTTTTTAGGTTTCCCGACGGTCCTCGAAGGGATCGGCGTAGGGCCAGTGGTGGCAATCGGCCCCCCCGGCCCCGCGCCCGCGGTCCCTCCGCCGATCGCTCCCGCTTCTTCGAGCGTGGTCATTTCCGTGCCCCCGCCGTTGCCGCTGACGCTCGAAGCGCAGTTGGACGTGGTGATCGTGTTCGTGTCCAAGGTGACGGCGCCGGTTTGTGCCAGCAGCCTGCCATGGACCGTCGCGGCGGTGTCGGCCGTGATGCTTGCCGAGGCCATTACGGTGCCAACGAAGCGGGTGCCCGCGCCGAACGTCGCGGAGGAGCCGACCTGCCAGAACACGTTGCACGCCTGCGCCCCGTTGACGAGCGCGACGCTCGTGTTCGCGCTTGTGATCAGCGTCGAGCCGATCTGGAATATGAAGACTGCGTTGGGATTGCCCTGCGCGTCGAGCGTGACGCTTCCCGAGGACAGCAGTAGGGAGCTGCTCGCGGTGCGGACGCCGGGCAGGAAGATCTGACCGGCGAGCTCCGTGCCGGCCGAGCCATTGCTCGGACGCGAGGCGGCATCGTTGTATGCCGTGGTCAGTGAATTCTTCGCGCCGATCGCCACTGCGTCATCGACGTGCGTCTGACCGAGCACGTGCGGGGCACCGGTTACCGATGATCCCGGACTCAGCCCTAGGTCGCCGTACATCGTCGTCGGCCCCGTGTTGGTGACGGTCGCGCCGCCGAGTACTGAGAAGCTCGCGGCCGATCCAAGACCCACACTCGCGCTCGCGCCCAGGGCGCTAGTCGCGAAGACCAGCGTAGACAGCACCCCGAGCAGGAGGCCTACTCGAAATATCTTGCAACCGGCCCGAGGAAGGGAACGTCGGCTCACTGCGAGAGAGTCGCCGTGAGGCGGCTCATGAGGCTTCGGGACGCCGCTATTCATGGGCGTCTCCTGACTGCGGCGTCAAACACCGCGATAGATGAGGATGGCTCCCCCGTCTCTTCGACCATGTCTACAACGACAGTCCATCCCGCATCGGTTAGGCATGCGTGGAGCGCCGGACGTATATCGCGGCGCGAGCGCACCCCCGTCCGCGGCAGATGGCCGGCCCCCGGCTTGTCCAGGCGCCGTAATCGGCGGAGATCCGCCTGCTCGCCTGCAAAGCGCGTCGGCATTCATTGACAAAGTGCTGAGGAAAGGGGTGAGTCTCGCGTCACCCGGCCATCCCCCGTTCCTCACCCCAAAATCACCCCCATCGGAGGACCGGCGAGCCGACGTCCTGCCCCAGCCTCTAAAGCGTGGCCCGGCTTCTGATCACCGCCATCCTTGCAGCGGCGCTCGCGCTCCCTGCATCGGCCGACGCTAACGGACACAGATCTCGGGATCGTCACGTCTCACGGGCGACGCGCCAGCGGCGCTCAACCGCAACGGTCATCGCTCCCACGCCGACGCGAGACTCTTCCACGAACCCCGTCGCCTTGGCGTTGAAGCTCGCCGAACGGTATTGGCATGGGACGCCAGCGTGCGGCACACCCGTAATCGTGACGAGTCCTCATCAGCTCCCGAACTCCGCGTACGAAAGGGCCACAAGCCCTGAACCCACGAACTCCGTCGTCGAGATGTGGACCGAAGTCCCGAAGTGCACGATCACGATCAACGCGTCTCTATGGGGGAGCTGGCAGATAGACGACGGCTCATTTCAATGGTTCTGCGATGCCATGACGCACGAGGTAGGCCACCTGTTCGGGCATCTTGATGGCGGGCAGACGGACCCGCGGCTGATCACGTATCCCTTCCTCAGCGAATCGAGCCCCAACTTCAACTCTGTCCCTGAGTGTCGAGCAGTCACACTGCACTACGGCGGGCAGGAAATTCGTGATCACGAAATCGTTCGGGGTCACTAGCCGCCTCGCGCCCGTGCGATTACAGCAACGCGCGCGATGTAACGAGAGCCCCAGGCCAACGCCACCCTGCCTAGGCGCTCGAGCGTGGGCTGCTGTTCGTGTCGGCGCCTGCGGGCGCGCAGCGGGCCTCGCGGTCCACGAGCACCGGGCACTCCTGGACCGCTGCGACCCGCACGCCGTGCTGGCAGTCATGGGGTGAGCTCCTCGACGACCTCATAGGCGCCGTCGAGGAGCACCTCCTTCACGTGCTCTCGGATGCGGTCGACCTGTGACTCGCGGCTGAGGCGCGTCTGAGCCTCGCGCAGCTCCTCGAGCGTGCCGTCGAAGATCCCGAACGAGATCACGACGTCTGGATCGGATACGTCGCGGCAGTGATAGATCCGCTTCCAGCTGCGCAGCGCGTCAGGAGCGGAATCGGAGGGCTGCCACGCCGCCCGAAAGGACTCGTAGGCGCCGCGGTTCAGCCGGCGCGCGGTCAACGTGCAGATCATCGGTCCACCTTCCCGTTTTGAGTTCCGTGCGCTCGCTACGGCCGAGCTTCGAGGACGAGGTTGAACGGCGTCTCTGCAGCCCGGCGGAACCGCGTGAAGCCGCCCGTGGTCACCACGTCGCGCAGCCGCGCCTCGCCCGCCTGAGCACCGAGGGCGAGACCCACCTCCTGATCGCGCGAGGCCGGCGTGCAGACGAGCGTCGAGGCGCCGTAGAACACGCGGCCCACCGGGTTCAGGTTCTCCTGCAGACGGTCGCCGGCGAAGGGCTCGACGATCATCCAGGTCCCGTCCGGCTGCAGCGTCTGCAGCACGTGCGCTGACGCGCCGACGGGATCGCCCATGTCGTGCAGGCAGTCGAACATCGTCACGAGGTCATAGCCACCGCCCGGATAGTCCTTGGCAGGAGCGACCTCGAAGCTGACGCGGTCCTCGAGCCCGGCCTCGGCCGCGCTCGCGCGCGCGTGCTCGATCGAGGCCTCGTGATAGTCGAAGCCGACGAACTCGGAGTTCGGGAAGGCCTGCGCCATCAGCAGCGTCGATGAGCCGTGACCGCAGCCCACGTCCGCCACGAGGGCGCCGGCGACGAGCTTGTCCTGCACGCCGTCGAGCGCCGGGATCCAGGAGGCGACGAGGTTCGCTGCGTACCCCGGGCGGAAGAAGCGCTCGGTGCCGCTGAACAGGTCGTGGTGGTGCTCGTGCCAGCCCACGCCGTGGCCGGCCCGGAACGCCTCCGTGATCTTCTCCTCGTCCTTGGTCAGCGCTGTCGCGAGCTGAAACGCACCCGGGATGAACGCCGGACTGCCCTCCTGGGCCAGCGCGAGCGACTGCTCGGGCGTTAGGAAGAAGGCGTCCTCCTCGGCGTCGTAGCTGACGTAGTCGCCCGCGGCCTGGTTGGAGAGCCACTCGCGCACGTAGCGCGCGTCCGTTCCGGTGCGCGCCGCCAGCTCCTCGGCGGTCACCGGCTCCCCCGCGGCCATCGCTCGGTAGAGCCCGAGCCGGTCGCCGATGACGACCAGCGCTGCGCTCAGCGCGGCGCCGAGATCGCCTACGAAGCGCCCCATGAACGCTTCGAGCTTTGCCTCATCTATCTCCCGCGGAATTGTGGACATCTTTGATCTTGCTCCTCTCTCGTTTCTCTGGTTTCGCAGTTGGCCGGTCTTCAGCTCTCGTCCCAGACCTGCACGATGGTCTGGTCGCTGATGTGCCCGTCGGCGATCTCGAGCACGGTCGCGCACAGCACGTTCGTTCCGTCGGGGTAGCGGCAGGCCTGCGTGTAGGCCGCGCCTGTCGCGTCACGGACGGTGTGCTCGACCGAGTGCGTCATGTCGCGCCCGTACATGTCCTCGAGCCAGCCCTTGATCTCCTCACGGGTGCTCAGCACGCGCGGCGAGCCCGGCTGGGAGTTGGGGTCGGCGATCTTCACGGTCGCTTCGGGCCCGTACATCGACAGCTGCGTGGAAGCGTCGCGCTCCTCGGCGGCACGGGTGAAGCGTTCGAGATCGAATGTGGTGATCGTGCTCATCGTCTGCTCCTTCGGATGGGTCGGGGTTGTCATCTGCACGGGGAGGTTCGCCCGGCGCCGTCTCGCCGCCGTCAAATGAGCGTCAAAGCGTGTGGCGGTACATTTGAAGTCGTGCTGCGGGCACGCCTGTTAGGGAGGCTCGAGGTGGAGCTGGACGGAGCCGTCATCGACTCGCCCGCCTCGCAGCGCCCCTGGGCCCTGTTCGCCTACCTGGCGCTCGCCTCGAGGCCGGTGCCGCGCGCCGAGCTCGCGCATCGCTTCTGGCCCGACGTGCTCGACCAGAGCGCGCGCGCGAGCCTGCGCAGCGCGTTATGGGCGCTGCGCAGGCAGCTCGGTGAGTCGCTGCTCGTCGACGGCGAGCGTGTGGCGCTGCGCAACGACGGAGCGCTATGGATCGATACGCGCGAGTTCGAGCGTCTCGCGGCGAGTGCACCCGAGCAGGCGCTGTCGCTGTGCCGCGGGGAGCTGCTCGAGGGCCTTGAGGACGAGTGGGCCCTCGTGGCCCGCGACGCTCACCGCGAGCAGGTGATCGCGTTGCTCGAGGTGCTCGCGCAGAGCGCCGAGCGAGGCGACAATGCGCGCGAGGCGATCGAGCTGAGCAGGCGCCAGGTGGAGCGCGACCCGCTCGATGAGGAGGCACACCGACGACTGATCGCGCGGCTCGCCGCGGCCGGCGAGCGCGCTGCGGCGCTGCGCGCATTCCGCAGCCTCGCCGACCGTCTGCGTCGCGAACTGGGGGTCGCGCCCTCGCCACGGACTCGCGAGCTGGTCGAGCAACTACGCGCGGACACGCCGGCGCCCGGTGCGAGGAGCCCGCTGCAACTGCCGGGGCGGCTGCCGTTGGTCGGGCGCGAGCGCGAGCTCGCCGCGCTCGAGCGCACCTGGCGAGCCGCCGCCGGCGGCGCCGGGGGCGTGGCCGTGATCCGCGGTGAGGCGGGGATCGGCAAGACGAGGCTCGCGAGCGAGCTGCGGGTGCGCGCGGGCGAGGCCGGCGCGCGGACAGCGGCCTGCGCGGCGCTCGACCTCGGCGGTGTCGCACCGCTCAGCCTGTGGGCCGAGCTCACGCGCGAGCTGCTGCCGACGCTGCCAGCGCCCCCGGCGGACGCCGCGTGGCCCGTCGAGATCGCCCCGCTCGCCCCCGAAATGCCATCGCACTTCGTGCCCGCCGCAGCGCCCAACGGCGATGTCGCGCCGGACCTCCAACGGACAAGGCTGTTCGAGGCGGTCGTCGCGATGGTCGCCTGGGCAGCGCGCGAACCGCTCCTGCTGGTACTCGAGGATGCGCACAGCGCGGATGGGCCGAGCCTCGAGCTCGCCGCCTATCTCGCACGCCGCATCGCGCAGATGAGGGTGATGCTGCTGATCACCAGGCGCGAGCTCCCCCCCAGTTCGGACGCCGACCTCCTCGAGCACGCGCTGCGCGCTCGCGGCGTGCTCACCTGCGAGCTCGACCTCGCCCCGTTGGAGCCAGGGCCCTTGGCCTCGCTGGTGCGCGTAGCGGCACAGCTCAACGACGCGCAGGTCGCGCACGTGGTCGAGCGGGCCGACGGAAACGCCCTGCTCGCCGTCGAGGCCGCGCGGGCGCTAGAGCGCGGGCGGGATGAGGTGGCGCCAAGCGTGCGCGGGTCGGTGCGTGCGTACCTCGCGCCGCTGCCGGCGGCGGTCCGCGAACTCATAGAGCTGTTGGCCGTCGCTGCCCGCCCCCTAGACACGAGCGAGATCCGCGAGCTTCCGCTCCAAGCCCCCACGGAGCTTGCCAGCCAGGCGCTCCAGAGCGGGCTGCTGCTGTTCGCCGACGGACGTCTCGGATTCCGCCACGCGCTCCTGCGCGAGGCGACCTACGGGGAGATCGCCGAGCCGCTGCGACCTGGCCTGCACCAGCGCTGGGCCGACGCCCTGCTTGCCGGCGAGTCTGCGGGCGCGATCCCGCGGCCTGCAGAGGTCGCCCGCCATCTGCGCCTCGCCGGCGCCGACCTGGGCGCGGTGGCCCAGCTCACCCGCGCCGCCGCGGACGCGCGGCGCCTGGCGGCACTCGAGCAGGCGGCGGGCTACCTCGAAGAGGCGCTGACGATCGAACCGGGGCGGGCCGATCTGTGGCTCGAGCTCGGCGAGCTGCAGGCTTGGCGGGTCCGCCGCGAGCAAGCCGAGTCGGCCTTCAAAGAGGCATTCGCTCTGCTGGAGTCCGACGAGCCGCTCGCGCTCGCGCGCGCGTGGCTCACGCGAGCCCGCGCCTATCACGGGCCGATCTGCGTCCCGCGCGCCGTGCTCGCGAGCGCCACCCAGGCGCTCGAGATCCTCGCAGGCAGCGGAGAGGACGCGCGCGAGCTGCGCAGCGAGGCGCTCGCGGCGCGCGCCTGGGCCGAGGCCGTCGCAGGCAGCGTCGAGGAGGCGGAGCGACTGCTCGCGCAGCTAGGAAGCGACGCCTCCGACGGTGGCGATCTGCGGATATACGACGTCGCGCACGCGCGCGCGCTCGCGCTGATGCGCCGCGGGCGCTTCGTGGAGTCCTACGGGCCTTCGATCGCAGCCGGCGACGCGATCGGCCGCGCAGGGCGAGCGGACCTCGCATACGGGTGCTGGGCCAATGCCGCGAGCGCAGCAACGGCGGCGGGCGAGCACGAGCGTGCGCTCGAGTTTCTCGATCGCGGCATGACGGCGATCACCGGCCACGGCCTCCAGAGCATCGAGATCCATCTGCTGGGGGCGAGATCGTTCGTGCTCAGGGGTGTCGGGCGGCTCGAGGAGGCGCGGATCGCGGCGTCTTCCGAGCAGGCGCTCGCCGAGCAGCTCGCCCAGCCGGAGCTGCTGGCGATGGCGAGCCACGACAGGGGCCTGGTCGCGCTCGCGGCGGGTGAGCACGAGCTCGCCGCCATCCTGCTCGTCCGCGGCGCTCGTCGAGGGGGCTCCTATCAGCCGTCCGCTGACGCGCCTCGCGCTAGCCGAGGCGCTCGCCGCCGGCGGCGAGCCCGAGCGCGCTGCCGAGGAGGTGCGCGCGACGGTGCTCGAGCCGGTTCGCCCGAGTGACTTCCCAGACTCGCTCGTTCCACGGCTTGCGCGTGTCCAGGCGCTGATTGCGCTCGCGCGGGGTGAGCGCGAGGAGGCGCTGCGACGGATCGAGGAGTCGATTGCCGGCTGGGAGCGCCTTCTCGTGCGGACGGTGCGCGCGGAGACGATCACCGCGGTGCTCGCGGACCTCGGCCGTCCAGTCGTTGGGCTCGTCGAGCCCGAGCGTGAGCTAGCGCGCGTGAGAGCAGAGTTCACAGCCATCGAGTCCTCCCCGGAAGGAAGGCCAAATGCCGTCGTTCAATGACACCGCCACCTCGCCTGCACCGCCCGAGGAGGTCTGGAAGCTTCTCTACGACCCGGCGCGGTTCCCGGAATGGTGGGCGGGGATCGGTACGGTCGAGCTAGGCGACGAGGGCGAGTACACGATGTATCCCGACGGCTATCCGGAGTTCCCGATGGCGCAGCTTCTCGACACCCAGCGAGACAAACAGCGAGTGACGGTCTCCTGCCTGGTCTCCGACCTGCGCTTCGAGTGGCGACTTGAACCCGCGGGGGGCGGGACGCGGATCACGGTCGAGGTCGAGATCCCAGACAGCGAGGCGCATCGCCTCGACGGCCAACGCGAGGTGATCGGCAGATCGATGCGCCAGCTGGCAGAGCTCGCCGCCGACCAACCGCCGCGGCGGTAGATCCCACCCCTAAACGACGCCTGCGCCGCCCTCGCCAGCTCGAGGGCGGCCTTCGCCAGGCAGCCGATCGCGCCGAATGCGTTCGACTCGCCCGCGCGAGCCTTCGGACGGGTCAGCAAGCGGCCTTGAGGGACTAAAGCCGCGCACGGGCCCGGCCGATCGAGTATCCGAAGAGCCCGACTTATCGCGCCCAATCCCAGCACGGAGGCTGTAGCGGGCTTGCTATCAGCAGCGAAGAACGGATGCGTACGCGATGGTCCCTCACGCGAGGGCGCCCGCGGCTGTGCGGGCTTTACCTTGATCGAGTCGCTGGTCGCGCTGTCGATGTTCATCGTGGTCCTGATCGCGGTGCTGAGCGCGTCGGATTTCGCTGTCCGGGATGCCAACAACGAGGCCGAGCGCAACGTCGCCATCAGCGACGTGACGACCGGGATCGCCCGAATCGTCGCCGAACTGCGGCGCGTCTATCAGGTCAACGCCCCGGTGACTCCGATAGAAAAAAGCGAATCCAGCTACCTCGATGTGATGGTACGCGTGCCGGGCAGCAGCGCCAAACGGCTGCTCATCAACTGCGCGTACAAAGAACCGGGAGGCTCCTACGACGAGTGCGTCCGCTACGAATCCCCCGCCTCAGAAGCGTTCACCGCGGGCACCCCGCCGGCGGGTGCGACGCCGGAGGCGATCGTGCCGCGCGTCCTCAACGAAACGAGCGCTGATGAAAAAGACGCGGTCTTCAAAAAGCTCTCCACGCCGAGCGGCACGGGCAAACAGCCCACCTATGGCGTGATCACGATCCACACGCCCGGGAAGGGCGGCCTGTCGACCAGCAACTACGCCCACCAGGTCGAAATCAGCGACGCTTTCTATATCCGCAACCTCGATTACGGCAGGGCATGAGTCAGGGTAGCCAAACACGCACCGGCGCCCGGCCGAGCGCCCGCGCGGTGCGGCGCCGCGCGCGCTCCCCCTCCGGCTTCACCGTCGTCGAGGTGCTCGTCGCGACGCTGATTCTGACGATCGGCATCGTCTCGCTGCTCGCGAGCTTCACCTCGTCCCAGAACCTCGGGACAAGTGCCGAGGCCCACCAAAGCGCCGTCGCGCTCGCCGAGGGAGAACTCGAACGCGTGCGGGGCCTGAAGTGGACCGAAATCGCCTTGACTGCCGAGCCGACGAGGAGCTCGCTCGAAACCAATCCGACCTATTACGAGGTCTCGCCGACGACCGCCAAATGCCCTGGCAACGGCGCGACCGAAGCACCCTGTTACGAGTGGAATTGGTCGAACACCGCGATCTCCGAGCCGCTCGTCGTCCAGGCGGGAGGTGCCGTAGCCGAAAATCCCAAAAGCGTCACCGTCGCGTCAACCACCGCTAAAGGGTCGGGGACACGCCTGACGTTCTCGGTCTACACGTTCGTGACCTGGGCGAACGACAGCAGCTGCGCGGTCAGCGCGTGTAAAGGCAGCGAAGACACCAAGCGGATTCTTGTGGCAGTTACCGGCAGCGATCTCAACAAGCCGGTCACCGTGGTCAGCCTCGTTAACGACCGGGAACCCAGGGAAAACCCGCTGAAAGGCCACAGATGCGAAGAAGAAAACGGCACCCTCGTGGAATGCGTAAGCCAAAAATGAACACCCTACGAGTGCTGCTGCGACGGTCTTCGCGGTGTAGCCGCGAGCAGGCAGGAATCATCCTCCCGCTGTCGGTGATGCTGCTCGCGATGATCCTCGTCCTCGCGCTGGTGGTGGCGGAGGCCGCCGTCCAGAGCAACACCTTCTCCAACAAGCAGACGGGCGCCGACCAGGCCCTGGCCACGGCAGAAGCGGGCCTGCAGGGGGTGTATCGCCGCCTCGCGGCAGGGGAAGTGGTGCCGGAAACCACCGAAGGGACCGTCGGGTCACGCTCCTACACGGCCACCCTGCAGCTGCTGAGCACGGCGACCAAGAGAAACTGCACCGGCCTTCCAGTGGTCGGCTCGGTCACGCAGCGCTGCATCACCGCATCCGCGACGGTCGACGGCGTAACGCGCCGCGTGCAGGAGCGCGTGATCAGCTCGACGATGAACACGCCCACAGCGCTTGAATCGCTTGGCGAAATCCAACTGAACAACACGACAAAACTGGAAGGGAACGTCACCGCCAACGGCAAGGTGTCGCTCGGCGCCGGGACCGTGACAGGCACGATCACGGCTTCCGAAATCCAATCCGGATTCAAATGCTCCGGTTGCAAAGAAGTGATCAAAGCCGAAACGCTCGGCACCAAAACCCCCAACCTCGAAGAACTGTGTCCGGAAAAGTGCGCCAGAGCCTACGAAGAAGCGCGCGAAAGCAATGAGGCCGAAGCGATGCCCGAACCCGCGAGGCAGTATTTCGTGAAAGAAAGGAAGTTCGAATCGAGCAAACCAATCGGCAGCGAAGCCGCGTGGGTGGAACTGCCCAGCGGCAAATACAACTTCTGCGAAATCAGTTTCAACGAAAAGGTCTATCTGAAGGTGCCAGCGGGTCATGAAGTGAGCTTCTACATCGACTCAAGCGAACGAGCCGGATCCAAATGCTCAGCCCCCGACAAAGTGAAGGCGACGAACGGCTTCTGCCTGTGGAACGAAGCCGAAATCCCGGGCGCGATCAAAATCTTCGTCTGGGGCAACCACACCGGCTCTTTCTCGGAATTCAACTTCACCAACGGTGTTGGCACCTGCGGGAGCAAAGACAAGGCGCTGATCGCCGACATCTACGCGCCGTACACCACCGTCGAAACCCACAACGGCGGGGCCTTCGGGGGCGACATCCTCGCTGGCAAGATCGAAGCTACGAACGGTCTCGAACTTGTCGGGTCGGCGGTCAGCTCAAGCAGCGCCCAGTTCGCGCCGGCGGCCTGGACGATCTGCAACAAGACCGCGAGCGGCGGCCCCGCGACCGGCTGTTACTAAGCCTGGATCCACCGATGGGTTTGGCGGGTTCCGTCCGGCTGTGAAATTTAAATGACCTCCTGAGCAGGGCTTTTTCAGGCTGTGATGGCAGCCGGGGCCCGGCGTCAGGAGGTCACTGAATGGTGCATGATGACGCGGCGGTCGGATTGGACGGCGTCGAGGTCGTCTTCGACGATGGGCGGCTCGTCTGCGACGCTGGGATCGCGCTCGTCGCGACGCTCGCCGGACGCTTGGGCATCGAGGGTCTGGTCGGCCGGTTTGTGCGGTTGCGAGGCGACCGTCCGGGTGCGGCGAACGCTGGGCGCAAGGTGATGGCGCTGATCTTCGCGATGCTGCTCGGCGCCGACTGCATCGATGACTGCGAGCTTCTGCGGGCGGGCCGCACGCGCCGGCTGTTGGGTGGCTGGCTGCCGGCGCCTTCGACGCTGGGGACGTTCTTGCGGGCGTTCACCTTTGGGCATGTGCGCCAGCTCGACCGGCTACTCGCCGAGGCGCTCACGCGCGCGTGGCGGGCGGGCGCCGGGCCCGGCGAGGGGCGACTCGTGGTCGACGTCGACAGCTTCATCGGCGAGGTCCACGGCTATGAGAAGCAGGGCGCCTCCTTCGGGTACACCAAACGGCGTGGCTATCACCCGCTGATGGCCAGCCGGGCTGGGACCGGCGAGGTGCTGCACGTGCGCCTGCGCAAGGGCAAGGCGCACTCGAGCCGTGGAGTACTGCGCTTCGCCGAGGAGCTAATCGCGCGCGTCGCTCGCGCGGGCGCCCGCGGCGAGAAGCTGTTGCGCGCCGACTCGGCGTTCTGGAACAACGCCCTGATCAAACGCCTCGACCAGGCAGGGTGGCTCTACTCGATCAGCATCTGTTGCCAGAAGCCCGTGGCCGAGCGGATCGCAAGCATCCCCGAAGCTGACTGGCAGGCGCTCGCCGACTATCCCGCTGACGGGGAGGCGCAGATCGCTGAGACAACGCTCGTCGGGAAGCGCATGATCGTCAGGCGCACCCGGCTGGTCGGGGCGCAGGCCGAGCTGTGGCCCGACTGGCGTCACTTCCCGTTCCTCACCAACCGCACCGAGGACATCGCCCTCGTCGAGTCAGAGCACCGCCAGCACGCCGTCGTCGAGCTCACGATCCGCGATCTGAAAGACCAGGCACTCGCGCACTTCCCCTCCGGCCAGTTCAACGCCAACAGCGCCTGGACCGTGATCGCGTGCCTCGCGCACGACCTCGCGCGCTGGACCAGCATCATCGGCCTGCCAGGCGATACCGTCCGCGCTGCCCGCACCTTCCACCGCCGCCTATTGCGGATCCCCGGCCGACTGACCTACACCGCCCGGAGATGGACGCTTCACCTCCCCGCCCGCTGGCCCTGGCAGGGCGACTTCACGCGCGCCCTCGCTCGCATCCGCGCACTGCCCGCAGCGCTCTGACCGCACGCCCACGCGCCCGAACCCATCCCGCACCCGCCGCCGACTCGCGGCAACCGCGCCGTGGCAAAAAACACCCCGCCACCCGCCTCAAAGACCACACTCACCGCCCAACACCCCCCGCCCGAGACGCAGACCGCGTCGTCGCCCAACCCAACGAGCGATTACCCCCCGACCACACAGTCACTCGGTGGATCCAGGCTAAGCCCGCCCCTGCCGCCGCGGCTTGCAGCCGCTACCCGCTCGCTTCTTCGGTCTGGCGCTTCAGTTCTTCGTTCTGCCGTTCGGTCTTGCGCAGCCGCGTTTCGACTTCGCGCAGCCTCGCTTCCGCTTCGCGTCTGCGTTCTTCGCCTTCGGCGTTGATTGGCGCCGACTTGGTGATCGTCTTCGTCGTCACGCTCGGCCGGGTCACCGTGGTCGTGTGGTTGACCGTCTGCGTGATCGGTGGTTCTCGACCGGCGGTCGCGCTTTCGCGTTTGTGGCCGACGGCGTAGCCCACGACTCCGCCGAGGATGAGCCCGAGCAACCCGGTGAGTATCGGCGGCCAGGGTTATCCCACCATGGTCCAACTGGAGGACCTTCGAGGGGGACCCGTTCGACCACCCGCTGGGGGGCGGCACGCGGCGTCAGCGGCTCGGTTGGCGGGGCGGCCCGGGCCGGCGGGGGCGGACTGGGTGGGGGGTTCGGGGCTGCTCAACTATCAATGCTCCTCATCGTGGCGTGCGGGCGGGCGCCGGTGCTACGAGTCCGCGCCCGGTCGCGCGGACCAGGACGTGCCGGCCGGTAGCCCTACCGCCGGGCCTCCCGGTGGATACCCGGCCGAGGTCGCGGGGCAAACCTGTGCGCGACTCGATAGCGCTATCGCTTTCGCGTTTGGAGGTCAAGGGCCCCGCAGTCGCCGTGCCGCCCGCCAGCTGCGCCACGTCGCGCCTATGTACGTGGACAGCCGATTCCCGGGAGTTTCCCAGCCGCGCTTGGGGCAGCGCATAGCGACGCGCGTGACACTGGACGCCACTCACACCCCACGATCGGACACACCATGCAACTACTGCAGATATTCACGCACAACGACAGCACGCTCAGCGACCCGTCAGCTCTTCAGAGCCGCCCGGCGCCAGGGCGGGCCCGTCGCGAAGCCCGCGCTACCGAGGCCCTGGTGCAGGTCTACGCGATGAGCCTCTCGACGCGGGCGCACGCCCATACGCCCTGTTCCGCACTCCCTGAAGGCACTGCCATCCCTGCGACGGTCGCAGCCCACGTGCAGGGTCGTCTTTACCGCGCGCGATGGCGCCACCCTCGCTGGCCTCGCGCACCACGCCGTCCGACCGCGATCCTGGCGGGAAGCTGACGCGGCGGAGGGCTCCGTTGTCAACGCGGGGCACTAGCCGACAGCCCGCGCATCTGCCCGATCGTGCTGCCCGCCGCGGCGAGCAGCAGCATCAGCACCGCTGACGCCGCGCTGGTCAGGGCCTCGTTGCCCGCGGCGCCGTCCGGGAGCCCGCGACGCCGGCCGACCGCGTGAGAGCGTCGGGGTGCCCCGGGCAGCGCACCAATCGGACTTTCATGACCCCATGTGTGCTCTCCCACGCCCGCGAGCGCGTGCTGCGACGACGTGCGCGCTTGGTCGTTGCACCGTCGCTCGCATGCCCACGTTCACGCCGGCGTCTCCGCGAGGACCTCGTGGAGAGCGGCGAGGTCGCGATGCGCGTAGCCGAGCTCCCATGCCCGCGCGAGCATTTCGTCGGCGAGGGCGGCCGACGGAAGCGGAGTGGCGAGCTCGCTGGCCGCGTCGCGCGCAAGCCGTATGTCCTTCTCCATGAGCGTCACGTCGAACCACGCCTTCTCGGGAAGGTCGAGCAGGAGCGGCACGCGCGCCTTGAGCATCGGCGAGCCGATCGAGCTCGAGCTCATCACGTCGGCCGCCAGTCGCGGGTCTATCCCGCCACGTTCGGCGAGCAGTAGGCCCTCGCTGAACGCGAGTGTCTGCACGGCAAGACTGATGTTCACGGCGAGCTTGATCAACAGGCCCTGGCCGTTGGCGCCGATGTGCGTGACAGCCTGGCCGGCCGCGCGCAGCAGCGGCGCGACATCGGCAAACGCCTCGCGTCCCCGCCCACGATGATCGCGAGCGTCCCGCTCTCGGCCTGCGGGATGCTGCCGGAGACAGGGGCGTCGAGCATCTTCGCGCCGAGCGCATCGACCCGCTCGGCGAGCTGCCGGCTCGCGCGTGGACTAACCGTGCTCATATCGACGTAGCACTTTCCCTCCGCGAGCCCGGCGAGGATGCCGTCTGGCCCCGAGGTGATTTGCGCGAGTGCCTCGTCGTCGGTGACCATGCTGAAGACCACGTCGGCGGCCAGCGCCACCTCGCGCGGCGCATCGCGCCACCGCAGCCCGCGTTCGATCAGCGGCTGCGCCTTGGAGCTGGTGCGGTTGGTTCCGTAGAGCTCGTGACCGGCGTCGAGCAGGCGGCCGGCGATGCGGCTGCCCATCGCTCCGAGGCCGATGAATCCGACCGTGGTCATCGCGAGCCTCCTTCGATCTCGGCGACGTCCTCGTCGGTGAGCTCGAGGCTCGCGGCGGGCAGGATCGGGTCGACCTGGTCGGGCCTGCGGAAACCGACGATCGCTCCATCCACCGCCGGAGCGCGAAGAGTCCACGCGGTTGCTACCGCACCCGGCGTCGTCTCGTAGCGCTCGGCGACCGCCTTCAGGCGCTCGACCAGTTCGAGGTTGCGCGACAGCTGCGGCTCGGTGAAGCGCGCGTCGCGCTTGCGCCAGTCGTTCTCGGAGAGGCCCTCGACGCGCTCGCGGGTCATCCCGCCGGTGAGCATCCCGGAGCCCATCGGGGAGTACGCGATGACGCCGATCCGCGCGTCCTCGGCGAACGGCAGGATGTCCTGCTCGACCTCGCGCTCGATCAGCGAATACTGGGGCTGCAGCGTCTCCACCGGCGCAATCTGTTGGACCCGGCGGAGCTGCGAGACGTCGAAGTTCGAGACGCCGATGTGGCGCACGAGGCCCTGCTGCTTGAGCTCGACCAGCGCCGAGAATCCCTCCTCGATGTCCGCCTCGGGAATCGGCCAGTGGATCTGGTAGAGGTCGATCGCGTCCACGCCGAGGCGTGCGAGGCTGCGCTCCGCCTCGCGCAGCACCGACTCGCGCTTCAGGCTGTGCACGACGCGCCGGTCGGAACCCTCGAGCAGCGCGCACTTGGTGAACACGTACGGGCGCTGCTCGAGGCCTTGGAGCGCGCGGCCGACGATCCGCTCCGAGCGGCCAAAGCCGTAGGCGGCGGCGGTGTCGATCCAGTTGATCCCGAGTTCGAGCGCACGGTAGATCGCGGCGATCGACTCCTCGTCGTCCTGCGGTCCCCAGCCGAACTCCCAGTCCCCGCCACCGATCGCCCATGCGCCGAATCCGACGCGGGTGATCTCGAGGCCGGTCTGCCCTAGCTGCGTTGTCTTCAGTGCTGTCCGGTGCATCGTCGCTCCCCTCGTTAGAAGGTGGTTCTTCGTGTTCATTACGAGATTGAGGATCGCTCAAGATCCGATCGCGATCAACGCAAAACGGTGCTAACGGTTATCGCCTCAGGCGATAGATTCCACACGGTGGAGCTACGGCAGCTCGCAACCTTCGTCGCGGTCGCCGAGGAGGGCAGCTTCACGCGTGCGGCCGACAGGCTCCATGTGGTCCAGTCAGCTGTCTCGGCGGGCGTGCGCAACCTCGAGCGAGAGCTCGGGGCGCCGCTGTTCGACCGCTCCACGCACAGCGTCAAGCTGACCGACCCGGGACGCGCGCTGTTGCCCGAAGCGCGCGCAACGCTGGCTGCGGCACAGGCGGCGCGAGACGCCGTCGACGAGGCACGTGGCGGGGTGCGCGGAAGCGTGGTGCTCGGCACGATGCAGGCCCAGGGGATGCACGCGGTCGACCTCGCCGGCGTGCTCAGCGAGTTCCGCAGCGCCCACCCCGGTGTCGAGGTGAAGGTCCACCATGCCGACGGCGGCTCCAGCGAGATGGCCCAAGACGTGTGTGAGGGACGCCTGGATCTCGCTTGCGTCGCGCTGCCCGGAGGGGGCCCTCCGGGCATCGAGCTGCTGGCGCTGGCGCACGAGCCGATCATGCTCGCCGTGCTCACCGAGCATCCGTTCGCGAGCAGGAGCTGCGTCGAGCTCGCGATGCTCAGCGACGAGACGCTCGTCGAGCTACCGGCCGGATGGGGCATAAGCCTCGCCGTCGATCAAGCCTTCAGCGCCGTTGGCGTCGCGCGCACGGTCGCGTTCGAGGTGAACGACACCGCCACGATGATCGAGTTCATCCGCAACGGGCTCGCCATCGGCCTACTTCCGCGATCGCTCGTGGAAACCGAGGGCAACATCACGTTCGTGCCCATCTGCGACGGCGCGCCGCAGTTCCAAACGGCGGTTGCGATCCCCTCGAACCGAAAGCTCAGCGCCGCCGCGCGCGCAATGCTCGAGACGATCCAGCGCCATGGCGGGCCCTGAAGCGCGAAGCGGTGAACGCTCTCAGCGCCGGTTAGGAGTCGCGGTGCGGGGCGCGAGGACACGCCCTTGACAGGAGCGCCCGTCCCGACACAGGATGGGCCTCCACAAACGCAACCGAGAAAGGGGGCCACACGTGGCCGAAGCACTGATCCTCGAGTTCGAGGGCGTCGGGCGCGAGGGGTATGACGCGGTGAACGAGCGTCTGGGGATCGACCCGGTGAGCAGCCAGGGCGACTGGCCGGAGGGCATCATCTTCCACGCCGGCGGTGGCAAGCCCGGAGGCTGGGTCGTTTTCGAGTTATGGGAGTCCAAAGACGCCCAGGAGAGCTTCATGAACGGCCGCCTGGGCCGCGCGCTCCAAGACGCGGGCATCCCCGAGCCCTCGCGGGTGCAGTGGCTGGATCTGGTCAGCCACCACATCCCCTGAGGGCACACGGTCCTCGCGTGCGCTTCGCGAGGAGCACGCAGGCGCCCGGCCGGGCACGAACGTCGATCAGTCGGCGAACTCGGCCGGGCGCTTCTCCAGGAAGGCGCCCACGGCCTCGGGAAGCGCGCGCCCGAAGGTCGCCATGATCTGCTGGCGGTCCTCGTACTCGACGGCGGCCTGCTCGCCGGGAATCTCGAGCGCGCTCCACATCCCCTGCTTGGTCAGGCGCACGCCCCACGGAGCCAGGGAGGCGATTTGCTGCGCGGCCGCCAGCGCGCGCTCGAGCAGCGCTCCCTCGTCGACCACGTCTGCGAGTAGGCCTAGCCGCAGCGCCTCCGCGGCGTCGAAGCGGCGGCCGGTCAGCATCAGCTCGTGCGAGCGCGATGCGCCGATCAGCCGCGGCAGCAGCCAGCTCGTACCCATGTCGCAGTTGGACACGCCGATGTTCACGAAGGCCACGCGGAAGACCGCCACCGCCGCCGCGTAGCGGATGTCGCACCCGAGCGCGAGCGCGAGCCCGAAGCCTGCGGCAGGCCCGTTGACCGCCGCGATCACTGGCTGCGGCAGCGCGCGCAGGCCGAGGATGACCGTAGACATGTGCTGCTGGTTGATGAGCCTGTCGCGAGGTTCGTCGCTGCCGTCGTTCCCGGGGGCGGCCCCGTAGCCGCGGAGGTCGACGCCGGCGCAGAAGCCTCGCCCCGCGCCCGTGAGGATAACCGCGCGCACGCTGCGCTCGCCGGCGAGCGCGCGCAGCTCGACGTGGATCGCCTCGCACAGCTCCGCGGTCATCGCGTTGAGCTGCTCGGGCCTGTTCAGCGTCAGCTGTCGAACGTGCTCAGCGGGTTCCTCGACGAGTACGAGCGGCGCCATGCTGCGCTGGATCCTATGCCGCCGCGAATCTGACGATCGCCTCCCTGAAGGACTCGGGCGCCTCGGCGGCGATGAAGTGCCCGCAGTCCGGCACGATCACGAGCTCCGCGCGCGGCACCGCCTCAGCGATCAGCCGCCCCTGCGACGGCCCGCAGATCAGGTCGAGGGCGCCAACCAGGACGAGCGTCTCGCAGCTGATATTCGCGAGCAGCGGTCGTGCGTCGATCTGCTGCCAGAGCCCAGACTCCCAGACCTTCACCGCCGCCAGATCGGTGTCCATCTCGCGCCGCCACGCCTCGATCATCGCCTTCACGCCGGGGCGCTCGGGGTGGGCGGTGTACAGCGGCAGCACCTCGGCCATCATCGCGTCCACCTCGCGCGCGTCCTGGGCGGCGAGCACGCGCTCGGTCCATTCATCCCAGGTCGCGCGCGCCGCCGGATACCAGGGCTGCCCTGAGTGTCGCGCGAGGAACGCCTCCATCTCCGAGCCGGCCTCCTCGTCCTCGACCTCCGCGCCCACGGCTCGCGAGGCAACCGAGATGCACCGCGTGGTGGATGCGGGATAGAGCGAGGCGTAGGTGAGCGCGACGATCCCGCCGAAGGAGATCCCCATGATCGTCGCCGTGTCCACCCCCAACGCCTGGCGTACCTCGTCGTAGAAGCGCGCGTGGCCGAGGTGGTCGTAGTGGGAGGGATCGCTCGGCGGCGTCGAGCCCCCCGAGCCGGCCGGGTCGATCAGGTAGACGCTGAAATGGTCTGCCAGGAGCTCGGCGTCCTCGCGCAGCAGCGCCGCGCTGAACCCAGGGCCGCCCTGGAAGTACAAGAGCGGAGCGCCGGTGCCGATCACCTCGTAGGCGGCGCGGCGGCCCTCGCCGAGCTCCACGCTTTCACTCAGCGCCGGCATCGGCCGCGATCTTACGTAAACAGCCGCGCCGCAGCGGCCAGGCAGTGTGCGGCTCCGCTGAGGAGACGATGAGCCCCAGCAGCGCGCCGATGGCGCTACGGGAATTCGGACCGCGTCGCCAACGGCGCTATTTCGCTTCGGCCGATTCGGGCGTGGTGTCGACCGCCGCGTAGGAGTAGCTGCCCGTGTAGCCGTCGCTCGTGACCATGCCGGCACAGCCTTTGCGCAGGTTCTCGCAGTCCCACTTCTTACCGCCCGAGAGATGGATGTCGAGCCGCGAGAGGTAATAGAAGGAGAAGGCGTTGGGGTCGTGGTTGGGATCGACTTCGGCCTCGAGCGGTTCCTCGCGCCAGCGGTCGCTCAGCAGCCGCGCGTCGGCGGAGTGCTCGTGCCTGAGGTACTTGTCGAACCAGGCGCTCGTGTACCAGTCGATCATGTCGGGGCCCCGCAGCGACGCGCCGAAGGCCTGGTTGGGGATGAAGCTGAAGTCGAGGTGCGAGCCGCCGCGGATGATGATCTCGCCGCTGTCTACGCCAGCCGCGCTGTAGGCGAGCGACTCCTTGGACTTTGCGAGCGGGTTCGGCAGCGAGGTGTTCGGGGTCGGCGGCAGCCCGTAATCGGCGGACATGCCGAGGCCGGGCTTGGCGATCGGCACGCTCGTGCGGTCGGCCGGGTCCGCGGGGCAGCTCTTCTCGCCAAGCGTCGTCGATCCGCCGGCGCCGCCGGGCACTTCGCCGCCTTCGGGGGTCGCGGGTCCGAGGTTGTCCCAGGCCACGACCGCCTTCACGCGCGGGTCCCACTGGGCGACGTAGGACACCCCGAGGGCACCATAGGAGTGCCCGGCGAGGCCGATCTCGCGGCTGTCGAGCGTCTTCCAGAGCGGGTTGTACGCCGCATCGAGGCCCTTGGCGACGCGTTCGTTCTGCTTGGCGGCGTGGCTGGTCCCGGTTTCGCAGCTGGGGACGGGCTCGTATGGGTGCTTCGGACTCGACAGGAAGAAATCGAGCGCGTCCTCGGTGCCGTCGTAGAACGGGCGCCCGTCGCTCTGCGCGGGGAAGCCTTCGCCTTCGTCGGGCGACTGCCCGCGGGTGTCGCTGCGGCCCTGGCCCTGCGGGTCGAAGGTGAGCACGATGTAACCGTCCTTGGCGAGCGCCTGCGCCGCGTACCAGTACATCTGTTCATCGGCCTGCACCGAGCCGTTAGTGATGACCACGCCGGGGCGCCTTGCCGGCCCGTTCACGGTCGCCCACACGCGGCCCGACAGCGTCGCGCCGCCGCGTGCGGTGAACAGCACGCGACGGACGATTCCGTCGTGGTTCTTTTCCCAGTCGTACAGGCGCACGTCGCCGGCGCAGCCGTTGCCGTCGTTCCAGCAAAGGTCGTCAGCGAAATTCCGTTCGGGATCGCCGGCCTGTTCCTGGCTGGCTTCGGCGAGGTTCAAAAGGCTCTGTTCGGTGAGCCCGGCCTGGTATTCGGGGGTGTCGTAGATTTTCTGGCGCTGCTCGGTGATCGAGAAGTTCTGCGCCTCCACCAGCGGGTTGAATTCACTCGGCGGTTCGGGGTATTCGGCGGGCGGTTCGGGCGCCGGCGCTCCCTTGGCGAGCACAGTCGTAGTGAATGCGCCCGAGAGCAGCACGCACAGCGCTGCACACACCGCCCAGCCGAGCACTCCCCACCTCAAACTCATCAGCCCCGACTCCTCCTTTTGCGCTAAGTAACCGCCCAGACGGCAACGAAGCCCTGCCGGTCTCACTTCCCGACAGGCGCCTCGCGCGAGGGTCTGTACCCAGCTACGGCCGCAGTCAAACCGCGGGCGTCGGCTAGAGCGTTTCGCCAGTCGCTTCCGCGCGTTCGCGCAGATGTGCTTCGGCGGCCTTCTGGACCTGGCGCAGATCCTGGTTGAAGTACTGCGTGAGCCCGGCGCCGCGCGCGCCCTGCAGATGCGAGGGCAGTGGGGCGCGCAGCTCGTTTGGGATCGCTTCCTCTTCGAGGATCCCCCACAGCCGCTCTTCCGAGGCGGAGGCCGAGGCGCCCTGCGGCGAGAGCTCGAGACGGCCCTCTTGGCTTGAGTAGTCGTAGAACTCCGATTCGTGCCCGCTCGGTTCGGGCTCGATCGTGCCCGGCCGCCAGTTCGAGTAGACCGCCAGCTTTGCCGTCGGGGTGCGCACCGCGACCACGTGCCTGGGAGCATTCGCGGCGTATTCCTGCGCGGCGAACTCGGTTACGTCCTCGTCGGTCGCGTGCAGGATCCAGCTGCGCCCGCGCGCGCCTGGATCAGTGCACAGCTTCGCGAGGTCGAGGCGGTTGGCGATGTGGGCGAACTCGCGCTCGCGACGCCACGCGTTCGAGCCGGTCGCGGCCGTGAGCATCAGCGCGATCACGTCGGCGCTCGATGTCAGCTGCGTGCGGGGGGTTCCTGGCGCGGCCGCCAGCACGTCGCGTGGATCGTACACGTAGAGGGGGACCCTGATCGCCTCCTCGTATGCGGACGCGCCCTTGCCACGCATCCCGTGCGAGCCGCAGTACTCGCCGTGGTCGGAGGTGAAGATGATGATCGTGTTCGCCGCCACCTCGGGCGCCGACGCGAGCGCCGCCAGGACGCTACCGATCTGATAGTCCACGTAGCTCTGGAGCAACAGGTAGGTGTCCATCATGCGTGTCCACCAGTACTGCACTTCGGGACCCGTGAACGGCACCGCGCCAAAGGACTGCGCCATAGTCTCCTGCAGCGAGCGCTGCAAGGCGGGCTTTCTCCTTTCAAGGAGTTCTTCGGGGGTCTCGTAGTTGGGCGGGAGCGAAACCGTTAGCGGCGGCGGGTCCGCCTCTGATTCGATCGTTTCGGTGAAGCGATGCCACCATGCGATGTCGTGCGGGTTCACGAACGAGACCGTCGTCGCCCACGGCGTGCCCTCGGTGTGGCCGGCGAACCATTCGATGAACTGATCGGCGATCCCGGGGTCCACCTGTGCGCCCTGCCCCGGGCCGCCGTTCGGCGAGGGGTAGGTCCCGCCGGAGAAGCCGTACTGCTCGAGCGGTGCGTTCGGGTCGGGATTGAGGTGCCACTTGCCATAGAAGGCGGTCTGATAGCCGAGCTTGCTGAGCAGCGTGCCCCAGGTCGGAAAGCGCGGGTCGAGCCAGCCGCTGCCGGTGAGCAGGACGCCGGTCTGATGGGTGTGCAGGCCCGTCAGCAGCACGCTGCGCGACGGTGAACAGTCGTTGGCGGCGGTGTAATGGCGCTCGAAGCTGACCGAGCTTTCGGCGAGCGCCGTCAAGTTCGGCATGACCGCGGCCGGAGGCGACGCCGGGGGCATCCACGTCGGCGTGCGCAGCTGGTCCACGACGATCGTGAGGATGTTCGGAGCGTGCCGTCGTCGCTTGCGCTTGCGCGCACCGCGGCGCTGCGGCCCGGTGGCGCCGTTGGCGCCGAGGTGCGGCACGCCGAGAACGCCGGCCGCGAGGGCGCCGCGCTTGAGGAAGGTACGCCGGTCTAGGTCTCCACCGGGCATTGCGGGCTCGAAGGGCACGGGGGGCGGGGGAAGATGTGCTGCCGACCATCGGCGGCACAGCCCGTAAGTCTCCCCAAAGTGGCGGATGCGCGCGCCTGTAGGACCGCGGCGCCCCCCCGGCGGCGGGGACGGGCGTCGGGGTGGCGCCCCCGATGTGGGAGCGCCACCCGTTCAAACGCCCGTCAGGCGAGGCCTCAGGGCAGTTCGTTGCCCGAGCCGGCGCAGTACCCGGCCCCGCCTGCTGCTTCGTTGCTCCACAGCGACTGGACTGCGAACGTCGATCCCTGGTTGCCCTTGATGTCGCCCATCGCGCCCGGGATCGGCACGACCTGAGGCGCGCCCGGCACGCCGCCCACGAGCGGCTCGCCGACCCACGCGCACTTGTCGCCGTTCTCGTTGGCGTCGACCGCGTCATACCAGCCGCCGACGGGCGTGCTGGCGATGATGTCCTCGGCGCCGGGGTCGGTGATCGTCTCCTCGATCTCATGGCCGAGCACGATCGAGATCCCGTCGAGCTTGCCTTCGGGCGCGGCGTTGACGGCGTCTTCGCCGCAGTCGTTCACCGGTTCGCCGCCCCCCACAGGTTCGGAGTCGATCGCGAGCACGTAGGGCATGTTCGTGTAGGAGATGCCAGCCGTGATGCCGTTGTAGATGCCCTTCTCGATGGCCGGCTCGGTGTAGTCGTGGAAGGCGCAGTAGCCCGATTCGTACGCGTTGGGATCGCTGAACTCCCGCGGCTGTGCGATCACGAAGTCCGCGTTCGCCAAGTCGGTGACGTGGAAGTGCTTCACGGCCCTCTGCGCCTCGGCGGCGAGGTCGCTGTAGGTGTTCGTGGGGCCACTCGGGTTGCTCGCGGTGGTCTTCGAGAGGTTGGCGGCACTCTTGTCATCAACCCAGATCCCGCCGAGCACGTTGCTGGGGTTGGTGATGTGCTGTTCCTTGCCCGCTTCGCCCTGGTAGTACTGCGTCGAGACCTTGGCCCATTCGGTGCCGCCCATCTGGTTTACGAAGTCGGCCATCCGCGCGCCCGCCCCTTCGGGGTCGCACTTGAGGGTGGCGCGAATCTTCCCCTCCTTGAGCTTCTCGGGCTTGCACGTATCCGATGAGGGGAACGCGCCCGGCTCGCCCCAGCCGAAGTACACGATGTAGACCTTCGGCGTCACCTGTACGTGGCCACCCCAGTAGGCCATCGGCGTCGGATAGGGGAGCGTCGTCGCGGGTGCCTCCGGCAGCCCGCAGTTTGAGAACGGTTCCGGCAGCATCCCGGACTCCGGACATGGCGGCGCGGGCGGGTTGATCGCCCGATGCGCCGAGATGATTGCCTGCTCCTGAGCGATCTCCTTGCTCAGGGTCGGCATGAAGACCGGGGCGGCCGAGGCGACCGAGGACCCGATGGCACATACGGCGCAGGCAGCAGCCAGCGACGCGCCCAGCAAACGACGGTAGAACACGAGTTTCCTCCGCTTGACGAATAGCATTAAGGGAACACCCTGGGTGTCGTTGGAAAGGGGCATGTCCCTCAACCTGCCCCCGCCCGCCATCCGCACACCCGGGATGGAATTGGGGTGTTGTTACCCGCCTGCGCGTGCCCCAAACCCCGATCTCGAGTTCCTCATCGCGAGGCCTCGACACGCCGAAGTTTGTTTTCCCCGCACACTCGGGTAGCGCAGGGTGCGCAAGCACACGCATCGGCGCGCCCTCGCGGCGACCCGGGTGCACCGCCGGCGTCACGGAGCGGGAAAGGAGATTCAGGTGAGAGGAACCGGCCGTACGCCTACGCACGAGCCGCGCGGCTTGCCGAGAAGGGCTGCGGCCCTCGCAGCCGCGATAACCGCGTTCGGCGCCGCGTCCGCGCACGCGGCGAGCTTGCCCACGGTGAATGTGTCAATTGCATCGAGCTCGATAGCTGTCAGCGGCGGCGTGAACGCCGGCGCGGTGAATCTGGTGACGAGCGTGTCCGGCCTGAACGGCGCCGAACTCATCCTGTTCCAGTTGAAGGCGGGAGTGAGTCCCTCGCTGCTCTACAGCACCGTCGAAAACAAGCAGCGCAACAGCCCCGAGAGCCTCGCCCGGCTCGGGCGCATCGTCGTGGACGGCCCTGCGCCACAGATGAGCACGGTGCTCGAAGCAGGCGAATACGTCGCGCTCGTGAGCGTCGGCGAAGCTGGCGCGCTCCCGAGGCTGCACGCCACCTTCACGGTGGCCCCGAGTGCGAATCCCCTCGGGCTGCCGGCGGCGCGCGCGATCGAGGAAGCGATCGACTTCAAGTTCATTGGCCCGCGCGTCCTTAGCGACGGCGAGCTCGTGGACTTCGTGAACGGAGGCTTCGAGGACCACATGGACCTCGCGATCCCCGTGAGGAGCCGACGCGACGCGCTTGCGCTCGCCGCGGACCTCAAGGCGGGCAGGGAACGGAAGGGCGCGAAGCTGATCGCCGGTCGGCCGGTCAGCCTGACCGGGATCGTCTCCCACGAAGCGATCCAGCAGGAGACGATCGAGGCGAGGCCGGGCTGGTATGTGCAGGCGTGCTTCATGGAAAGCCAGGACCTGCGCGAGCACACCCGGCTCGGCATGGAGCGCGTGATCCGGATCGTCAAGTAGCGACGCGCTCGCGCTCGCCCGCCACGGCAGACGGTGCCCACCGGCGCCGGGCGAGCCTGCGCGAACCAAAGAGGTTCCTAAGCATTGCGCCGCCGCGCGCGGCAGATGTGGCACCCTTGCGCGCGCCGCCCGCTCGCTCTGCCGGTCGCTGAGCTCGCGCGCTGCCAACCCCCGATGCGCCGTCCCGCGTTCATCATCCTCGCGACACTCGTGCTCGCATGGGCGATCGCGGCGATCGCGCTCGACTCCCCGAGCCTGCAGCTGGCCTCCGAACCGGGCAAGGCCACGGTCGCGCTCTCGCCCACGTGCCTGCCGAGCACGCTCGATCACACCGCTGCCCTGGCGGGCACGCGCCTGGCGGTCTCGCCCGAGCCCGAAAGCGACACCGCGAACCCGCACACCCAGATCAGCTTCCTGGGGGCGCCCGCGGCCGACGTGACGGCGATCTCGGTCGTGGGCACGCGCAGCGGGAGGCACGCTGGGCGCCTGCGCGCCTACTCGCAGGGCGACGGCGCGAGCTTCGTTCCCGACTCCCCGTTCGATGCGGACGAGCGCGTCAGCGTCGGCGCGACGATCCGCGAAGGCGCGCGCGCCAGGCGCGTGCTCTTCCGCTTCCGCACCGACTCGCCCTACTCCACGGCGCACACCCCCGAGTTCGCGAACCTGCCCGCGCCGGCCGCGGACTACTCGAGCTTCGCCACGCTCCCCGGCGCGCAGCCGCCGATCCTCAGCGTCACCACGGCCGACAAGGATCCCGCGGCCGGCGACATCCTCACCACCAACGGTCCCGGCGCCGGGCAGTACGGGCCGCTGATCTACACGCCTCAGGGCCGCCTCGTCTGGTTCGAGCGACTGCCCGCCGGCGAAACGGCCGAGAACCTGAACGTCCAGGAATACCAAGGACAGCGCGACCTCACGTGGTGGCGAGGACGCGTGCTCGAACTCGGCTTCGGCCAGGGCGAAGACGTGGTCATGGACTCGCGCTATGAGACGATCGCGCGCCTCGGCGGCGGCAACGGCCTGCGGGCGGACCTGCACGAGTTCCAGATCGCCCCGCACGCCGTCGCCTACATAACCGCCTTCAACCCGATCCGCTGCGACCTCTCAAAGAGCGAAGGCGTGCGCGGCGGGGCGATCATCGACACCTCGATCCAGGAGATCGACATGAAGACCGGGCTCGTGCGCTGGGAATGGCACAGCCTGGACCACATCGCGGCTTCCGAGTCCGAGACGCCTGCGCCCTCCGACAGCTCGCCGTGGGACTGGTTCCACATCAACTCGATCGATCCCGAGCCCAACGGCGACCTGCTGATCTCGGCGCGCAACACGTGGGCCGAGTACCAGCTGCAGGCGGGCAGCGGGCGCATACTCTGGCGCCTTGGCGGCTTGAAGAGCTCGTTCAAGATGGGACCGGGCACCGAGACGGCCTGGCAGCACGACGCGCGCATACTCGCCGACGGCGAAGTGAGCATCTTCGACGACGGCTCGAACCCCCCGATCCACGCGCAGTCACGGGCGCTGCACATCGCGCTCGACCCGACTACGCGCGAAGCGCGCCTGCGCGTCTCCTACGTCCACCCGACGCCGCTGCTGTCGCCGAGCCAGGGCAACATGCAGACGCTCGCGAGCAGCGATACGGTCGTTGACTACGGCGGGCTGCCGCAGATCAGCGAGTACTCAGCCGGCGGCGCGCTGCTGTTCGACGCCCACCTGCCCTACGACATGTCCTCCTACCGCGGCTTTCGCGCGCCCTGGAGCGCGCGCCCGCAGGCGCCGCCGAGCGTGAGCGCCAACCTGAACAACACCGGCGAAGAGACGATCGTGCACGCGAGCTGGAACGGCTCGACCGAAGTCTCCGGATGGCGCGTGCTCGCGGGCGACAAGCGCGGGTCGCTGAAGCCGCTCGCCACGATCGGCGCGAGCGGCTTTGAAAGCTCGCTGATCGCGACGAAGAAGTACGCCTACGCCAGCGTCCAGGCGCTCGGCGCCTCGGGCGAGACGATCGGCAGCTCGCCGATCGTCTCGGTCAGCAGCTACCAGGCGTCGCTGCCGGGCGGCGGCAAGTGAGCCCCCGTACGCTCAGTAGGTCGCGTGGGTTTTGTGCTTCTGGGTACTCGACTTCGTCGTGTTGGTGGACGATTTGCCGCCGCACGCGGCGAGCACTGCCGAGGCCGCGAGAGCGGCGAGTAGCGTTAGCATGGCTGCCAGTGGCGCTCGTCTCATCGGCTTCACTCCGTTCGCTTTCGGACTCAAACGACCAACCTAGCAGGGGTCCCCGAGGGCGTTCGGCGCTGCGGCGGTCACCCTCGTGAGCGTCGAGGCGAGGACCGTCCCCGGGCCGGCGATCGAGCCGGACCCGGCGGAGAGCCGCACGCTCCCGCGCGGGATGGGATGGCTGCTCGCGGTCTGCTGCGTCGCGCAGTTCATGGTCATCCTCGACCTGAGCATCGTCAACGTCGCGCTGCCCTCGATCCAGTCGGCGCTCGAATTCTCCTCACCGGAACTGCAATGGGTCGTGGACGCGTACGCGATCTCGTTCGCCGGCTTCCTGATGCTGGGCGGGCGCGCGGCAGACCACTTCGGTCAGCGCCGTACATTCGTGGCGGCGATGCTCCTATTCGGCGCGGCCTCGCTGGCGGGCGGCCTCGCACAGGATCGCATCATGCTGATCGCCGCGCGCGGCGCGCAGGGCTTGGGCGGCGCGTTGATGGCAGCAACCTCGCTGGCGATCATCACCGCGAACTTCAAGCCGGGCCCGCAGCTGAACCGGGCGATCGGCACGTGGGCGGGGATGAACGGCGCCGGCGGCGCGGCGGGGGTGTTCTTCGGCGGATTGATCACACAGGAGCTGAGCTGGCGCTGGGTGCTCCTGATCAACCCGCCGATCGCGATCGCAGCCGCGCTCGTCGCCTACCGGGTCGTGCGCGAGCGCCGCCGGGCGCCGAACGCGCGCTTTGACCTCGCAGGCGCGCTGACGCTCACGATCGGCCAGGTGGTGCTCGTCTACGGCGTCGTCGAAGCCGGGCTCGCAGGCTGGAGCTCGAGCAAGGCGCTGGTCCCGATTATCGTCGGTATCGCGCTGCTCGGGCTGTTCGGGCAGATCGAGAACCGCTTCGCGAAGGCGCCGCTGATCCCTTTCAAGGAGCTCACGCCGGCGACTCAAATCGCCAACACGATCGTGCTGATCTTCAGCGCCTCGATCTTCCCGATGTGGATCATCAGCTCCCTGTACCTGCAGCAGGTGCTCGGGCTCTCACCGCTGGACACGGGGCTGATATTCCTGCCGATGACGCTGGTGCTCTTCGCCGTCGCAGGACGCGCCGGCAGGCTTGTGAGCCAGTTGGGAGCTCGCACCGTGCTCGCCGGTGGGCTGGCGATGATGACGACTGGCTTCATCCTGTTGAGCAAAATCGCCTCCAGCGGCAGCGGCTGGATCTACGTGATGGTGCCGGGCCTGCTCGTCGCGGCCGGAATCGCAGCGGCGATCGTGCCGTCCACGATCGCCGCTACGCAGGGAGCCAAGGAGGGACAGGCAGGACTCGCCTCAGGGCTCGTGAACACCTCGCGCCAGGTGGGCGGCGGGCTCGGTCTCGCGGTGCTGCTGATCCTCGCGACCCAGCACAGCACCGGCGAGATCGGGCACGGCACGCACGTCCCACAGGCGCTGACCGACGGCTTCCGCCTGGCCTATCTGATCGGCGGCGGACTGGCGCTCGTGGCGGGACTCGCGACGGTCGCGCTGCTGCCGCGCGCCGCCCCGGCGGTGCGTCCCGCGGCGCGGCGCCTCGCAGCCGTGTTCGCGGCCGTAATCGCGGCGTTCATCGGCCTCGTCGTCGCCTTCGAAGGCTCGCACGGCGCCCCGATCGGCGCCTACGTCAAGTCCGGCGCATACAGCTTCGTCAGCGCGCCCTCGCTGCACCCGCCGAAGATCAGCGTGCTGAAGAGCGCTGGCAGCCTCGCCCCCGGCTACGTCTTCGCCGCCAACTTCTTCGACATCTCCAAGCCGCCGATCGTCGGGCAGAGCGGGCCGATGATTCTCGAACGCAAACTTCAGCCTGTCTGGTTCCAGCCGGTCCCCGAAAAATCCGTCGCGGGCGACCTCACGCTGGTGAGCTGGGAAGGCAAGCCCGCGCTCGCCTATTGGCAGGGGGTGATCACGAAGACGGGCGAGATCGAAAGCGGCGAAGACATCGTGCTCAACCAGCACTACCAGGTGGTGGCACGCCTGCAGGCGAAGGGCGGCTGGGTGATCACGATCCACGCGATCCAGCTCGTCGGCGAAGACGCCTGGGTGACCGTCAACAAGAACATCCCCAAGGACCTCTCGAGCTACGGCGGCGCCTACAACGGCGCGCTCGTCGACTCGGCGGTGCAGGAGTACAACCTGCGCACCGGCAAGCTGCTCTACAGCTGGGACGCGCTCAAGCACATCCCGCTGAGCCAGTCGCGGGCGACGATCCCGACCAACGGCTTCCCCTGGGACGCCTACCACGTCAATTCGATCGACCTGACCCCCGGCGGCACCTTCGTGGTGTCGATGCGCAACACGTGGGCCGCCTACCTGGTGAACGTCGCGAGCGGCGGGATCCAGTGGACGCTCGGCGGCCGGAGCTCTGACTTCAAGTTCGGCAAGGGCGCCGAATTCCGCTGGCAGCACGACGTCGAAGTGCGGCCCGACTCGGAGGTCAGCATGTTCGACGACCACTGCTGCCAGCAGACGGGCGGCGGCACCTACGTCGAATCGAGCTCCCCCTCGCGCGGCCTGCTGTTGAAGCTCGACCTGCAAAACCACACCGCGACGTTGGCGGGCCAGTACGGGCAGGGCGAAGGATACGAAGCCGACTACATGGGCAGCGCCGAGCAGCTGTCCAACGGCAACGTGTTCGTCGGCTGGGGCGCGGCGAGGTGGTTGTCCGAGTACGCACGCTCGGGCAAGCTGCTCTACGAAGGCGAATTTCCGAAACCGGACCTCAGCTACCGCTCCGAGCTGCAGCCGTGGGTCGGATTGCCGCTGAGCAAGCCGGCTGCCGCCGCGCGCCGCGCGAGCGGGCGCACGACTGTGTTTGCGAGCTGGAACGGCGCCACGCAAGTCGCCTCCTGGCGCGTCATGGCCGGCACGAGCTCGAGCGGCTCGGCGCTGACGACGGTCGCCGGCGTCGCCAAGAGCGGCTTCGAGACGGCGATCCCGGTGAACGGAAGCTATGAGAGCTTCGAGGTGCAGGCGCTCGACGGCTCCGGGCGCGTGATCGGGACCTCCGATCCCGTGCGCGCGAGTTAGAGCTCGGGCGGCCGTACGCAGTCAAGCGCGAGCGCTCGGTCGCCACGAAGCAGGTGCCGCCACGCGAAGCGCCCGAGGCGCACGCCCGCCTTCAGCGGATTGCCGTGAATCTCTGACTGCGAGAGCGCCGTGATCGTCGTCGAGAAGCCGGCTCGGCGCGCGGCGAGCAGGTACTGGTGCAGGTAGTAGACGTGCTCGTTGCCCTCGAACTGGGCGACCTCGCGGGCGTGGTCGCGCTTCGGCCTCAGCGGGAAGCGCAGCGGCTCGTTGATCACGAGCAGGCGCCCGCCGGGGCGCAGCACGCGGAACATCTCCGCGAGCGTGCGGCGCAGGTGCGCGGCGTCGTTGTGATGGAGGACCTCGCAGCAGAAGACGTAGTCGAAGCTCGCGCTCGCGAGCGCCGGCGCGAACATCGTCGAGCGCACGCGCTCGAAGAAGACCTCGCGCTCCTCGATGAAGTAGTCGGCCGTGCGCAGGCCCTGCAGCTCGCACAGGCAGATGTCGAGCGCCACCACCTCCAGTCCGCGCGAGGCGAAGATGTTGCTCGCCCAGCACGTGTTCGAGCCCACGTCGAGCAGGCGTTGGCCGGGCTCGAGGCTCGCGCGCTGTAGCAGCGCGCGCATGGCGCCCGCCTGCCCGCGCCAGTAGTCGAGGTCGACGTCGGGCAATTCGAGGATGCGCGCGCGGTCCCAGCCGTCGGCGCGCATGACCGCGGCGAAGCGCTCGAGGCCCGCGCTCTCCCGCGCTACGAAATCCGGCGGATCTGCCAGCAGGTCGGCGACGCCGTCCACGACCGGGAACTCCCGCCGGCAGCTCGCGCATGCGAGTGTCCCGTCACGGACCTCGCGCTCATCGCGGCGGCGCGCGCTGAGGACGAGGCTTCCGTCGCGCAGGCAGCCCGGGCAGCGCAGGATCGGCGCGAGCGAGTCCTTCATAAAAGGCCGCTCGTGCCCGGCTGGCCGTGCCCGCGAGGCGACTCAGCGGGTGTGCAGCTGCCTCACGCGCTCCTCCTCGCCGGGAGGCACGCGCCCGTCGCGGCCGATGTAGCCGCCCTTGCCACCGACGCAGAGGTAGACCGCCTCGTCGGGGCCGACGTTGCGCAGCCTGCGCACGGTCGCCGCATCGACGCGCGCGAGGCTGCCCTCGCGCAGCTCGTGCACCGAGCCATCGCCGAATTCCATCTCGAGCGCGCCGCGGTGAACGAAGTAGAGCTCCTGCTGCTCGTCGTGGAAGTGCGCGCCGCTCTCGATGCCCGCGGGCATCACGAGCGCGTTCACGCCGAAGGCGCTCACGCCGAGCGGCGTGCGCACCTTCCTGAAGCCCGGCCCCTCACCGAGGTCGTCGAGGTGGGCCACCGCGTAGCCCTCGCCGGTCGTTACGCCTGTGGCCGCTCCGTCCATCAGTGCCATCCCCTTCGAGTCGTGTGAGCCCTTCCAGAAGATCAGCGATCCTAATGGCCGCCGTCAGACGCCGCGCTGCGCGTGCTCACGGCGAGGGTGCCGCGATGCGCGTCCCAGCGCGGGAGCGGCGGGCGTATCGCTGCGCGCACGCAACGGCCAGAGCGGCGGCCGGACCCGCCAGTCCGGCCGCCGCCCATTTCCTCTCACGCGAAGAAGGATGGTCCTTCGCCTACAGCTGTCCTGAGAGTTCCGCCGCCTGCAGCGAGCCGATCCCCGTGCAGTAGTCGTACCCGGACTTGGCCACGCAGCCACCGTTGGTGCCGAGGGTGATGTCGCGGAAGCCCGTGACCGGCGAGGGATTCGCGGTCGGCACGTACACCGGCCCGGTCGGCGCCGTTCACGATCGTCGGCCGGGTTGACCTGGTTGTAGAGGTTGTAGAAGTCGTACTGCGCGAGACCGAGCTTGTTGCCGTGCGCGGACTCCACGCTCGCCCACAGGCCCATCGTCAGCGGGCTCGCGACGCTCGTGCCGCCGACGCCCGACGGCTTGCTGCCGCGGCGTGTCTCGCCGTAGACGAGATACGGCGTTTCCCGTCCGCGAGCGCGGCCACGTCGGGAACGCCGCGCCCGCCCTGGTTGGTGAACTCCCAGGTCTGCCCGGCGGTGTTGGCCTGCAGCGTCCACGGGCGGCGCGGTCTCCCAGGGGGAGACGCCGCCGCCGCCGCCGATCCAGCGCGATCTCGTTCTGCACGTTGCCGTCGGCGTCGGCGAGCAGCGGCGTGCCGCCCACCGCGGCCGTGTACTCGCCGTCGGCCGGCCAGCTCACGCCGGGGGGTCCCTCGGGCACGCCGGTCGAGGCGCCCTCGGGGCACGCGTAGCCGTTGTCGCCCGTGGAGGCGAACATGCTCTGACCCTGCAGCGCACCCTCGGCGAGCGCCTCGTCGGTCGTCAGCATCGCGCCGTCGAGGAAGGCGATGTAGTCGCACTCGCCCAGCGACGCCGACAGCGCCGTCGCCTTGTCCTGGGAGACGAACATGTTGATCCCGCGCGCGACCTCGGGATCGGTGAAGTGGCGACGTCGTAGATGTCGAGCTGCTTGACGGCCTTCGGCACCATCGTCGAGATCTGGGTGTCGAGGTCCCACTCGAGGTTGCCGGTGAGCGGGTTGTTGTTCGACGATTCCCGGCCTCGGGCCCGTCGTAGACGACCTTCACCGGCACCTTCGGGTAGCCCCACTGCTGCTCGGCGTAGCGGAGGTTTGCGATCGTCGAGGTCATGTTGCCGCTGGCGATGATCGCCGTCGTGGTCTTGCTCGCGGCTTCATCGACGAGTCGTCGTAGATGTTGGCGACGGCCTTCGGCGTGAAGCCGCTGGTGTGGGTCGGTGGTCGGGTTCGCGGCAGTGCGATCGGCATGTCGGAGAGGCCCAGCACCGCCGCGACGTCGCCGCCGAGCGCTGACGGGACCATCGCCGACGGTGGTGTTCGCATACACGGGCGACCGTGCAGCTCGAACGTCGAGATGCTCGTGTCGAATGCGTGCTCGGCCTGCGTCACGGTCGCCTCGCCGCTGACGAGGAGGCTGTTGCCGGAGACCGACACGCCGGTGAACCCGTTCGAGCGCAGGTACTGCTCGACGGCATCGACCGTCGTCGTCGACGGGCCGAAGCTCGCCGCGACCTGCGCCGGCGTGAGGATGTCGCCGGCTTCGATCATCCCGTTGATCGAGGAGGCGTTCCTGAGCGGCAGGACCGCGCTGATCTCGAGCTGCTGCGCGGCGGGTGTGGCGCCGAGCGACTGGCCGTCGAGGTTGAGCCCCTGCGTGTGTGTCGCGACCCAGCCGTCGCTGCCCGTGGTCGCCGAGGCGGCCTGGGCGCAGCCGCCGGCAACGAGTGCGGCGGCTGTCACTGCGAGTGTGAGTGAGAGTGGCTTTAACATGCGGCGCGTGATACCCCGAGTTCGCGTCCGTCAAACGAACGGTTGTTCGTAGGCCGAGCCGCCGGACACCACGCGCCGGCGGAACGCACGTTCGTCAAAGCCCGCGCGGACGCCTCCGCGAGCTGCATCACGCGGCCGGGCGGACGGGCGCTGCAGCGCGGCTGCGCTACGGGTCAGCGGCTGCGCTTTTCGCGCTTTTCGCGCTTTGGCGCCTTGACGCGGATCGCCTCCGGATCCTCGCGTGCGTGGGGCTCGCTCGTGCTCAGAGCGCCGAGCGCCGGTGCGGACGGCTCCTCCTCGCGCGGATAGGGCGCGCGCGGGTCGGGCCGGCGGTCGTAGGGGTCGGGCCACTCGTCCGCGATGGGGTCATCGGCGCGGTTGTTGAGCACGCGGTGCGGGTCGAGCGAGCGGTCCCCGCCCTCGGCCCGTTCGGCGGCGAATTTGTCAAGCCGCCGCCCTTCCCTGTGCTCGCGCTCCGCCATGTCGATGCCGCTGATCGTGCGGCTACCCGCGTGGCGGTCTCGCCCAAACCACCGCGGCGGGCGGGGATGCGCGGGCCGCTAGAAGCGCAGGATCGCCGCGATGGCGCCGAGCGGGCCCAGCTCGGGGCGATCACGCAGAACGACCACCTCGGCCGACTGGCTCGTCGCCGCGTGCAGCGCGTCCTCGAGGATGTCCTCGCGGCGCTCGAGCGCGGTGGCGTCGACCGGGCAGATCTCCCCCTCGAGGTCCATCCAGCCGCAGCTCGGGCAGCGCACGCCGGGGGAGCGCAGGCCGGCCTCGTAGAGGAGCGCCTCCACGCGCCGTTCGACGAGGGCGTGCAGCACGTCGGGCAGGCCCGCGGCGGCGTGCCCGTCCTCGCGCCCGAGGTGCTCGCGCAGGCGCTCGAGCAGCTCGTCCTCGTGCGCGCGCTGCTCCTCCGCGAGCGCCGCTGCGCCGGCTCGCTGCACATCCGCGACCGAGGCGTCGGAGACGTCGATCGACAGGCGCTCCTCGTGCAGGCGCGAGCGCACGTCGGGGTGCAGGCGCTCGAGCACGCGCGGCCACAGCTGCTCGGTGCAGGCGATCAGCAGCCGCTCGTAGGGCGCGACCTTCAGCAGGTCCTGCAGGACGCGTGCGACGTGGCGCAGGTGCGCCTCGACCTCCTCGTGCCTCGAGCGCTGGTAGCGGGCCTGCGACCAGCCCCCCTGGTCGGTGCGCGCGTGCACGTCGTCGCCGAAGGAGACCGCCTCGCGCAGGCTCTCGGCCATGGGCCCGATGAGCACGCGAGCGAAGCGCTCGTCCACGAGGACGGCGCACACGCGCCCCTTCGGGCCCTCCTGTAGGAGCGGCGCGATGAACGGCTCGTCGGAGATGATCAGCGCCCGCTGCACGGGGTGGGCCAGGCGCAGCGCGCGCTCGAGCTCGAGCGGCTCGCAGATGAAGAGTGCGAGCGCACGCGCGCCGCGTGCCAGGTCGCCGAGCCCAGCGACCGAGAGCGTCTGCCGCGCCCGAGCGAGCGCGTCGCGCAGCGCCATCAGCTCGGCGTGCGGGCGCTCGGCGCCCTCGATCTCGCGGTGGGCGTCGTCGAGCAGCGAGTCGACCTCGCTTTCGCGCGCGCTCGGGGTAGCGAACAGCGCGGGGTCGAGGTCGAGGTAGATGCTGAGGAAGCTCTCGCTGTCCGCGCGCGTCCGCGCGAGCTCGCGCAGTGTGCCCTCGCTGACATCGGAGAAGGCCGTCATCGCGAGCAGAAACCACCCGCAAATGAAGCATCTGTGCGGGGACGGGTGCTAGCCTCCGCCTGCACGGACGCGCACGAGTCGCATCCCGGGAGGGACACGTTGAGCGAGAATGGCGCAGGACGAGGCCGACTGCCGCGCTGGCTCAGCGCGAGCGTGATCGCGTGCGCGTGTCTTGCCGGCGCCGCAGCCGCGCTGCCGGCTGAGGCCTCGGCCGCGGTGGCCGCGCAGCCGTTCTCGGTGGAAACCGAAGCGGTGCGCTCGACCAGCAGGACCGCGGCGATCGTCGAAGGCACCGTTGTGGACTGGGGCAGGAAGGCGAATTACCGCTTCCTCTACGCGCCCGCGAAGGACGAATGGTGCAGCTCCCAGGGGCACGGCGGTGAAGTCAGCACGACCCCGGCGGAGCCGGTCACGGGGGAAGAAGTGCAGGGCGAACTGAGCGAACTCACGCAGGGCACCGAATACTGCGTAGCGCTGGAGGCGCGCGAAGGCGAAGGCGAGGGGAGCGGGCGTGGTCAGCAGCTCTACTTCACCGCGGGAGCGCCGAGCGTCGGCATCCCATTCCCCGAAGCGACCTCGCCGACGACGGCGCAGCTCGACGTCGAAGTCGACCCCGCCGCCCAAGCAACGGAATATCGCGTCCGCTACGGCGCGGCGAGCTCGGAATGGTGCGAAAGCGAAGGCCTCCTCGGCGCTCCCGCGGGCCAGACGGGCTGGCAGGCGCTGTCCCCCGAAGCGGCGAGCAGCGAATACCTGGAAGCCGCCGTGGGCGGCCTGGAAGCGGGCGGCGAATACTGCGCGGCGGTCGCGCTCAAGAACGAAAGCGCCGAAGCGGAAAGCGAACAGGCCTACTTCACCTCGGGCGCACCCTTCGCGCTCGCGCTCGACGCGCGCGCCAAGTCCTCCGACGCCGAGCTCATCGAAGGCTATGTCGCTCCGGCGGGACAGCCGACGAGCTACTGGGTGGACTACGGGCCGGCGAGCTCGCCGTGGTGCGCGAGCGAAGGCGAAGAAGGAGAAGCGCCACAGCAGACCAGCGCTGCGTCCGTCAATCCCGCCGAAGGCAGCCTGCAGCAGGTCACACCCGAAGTCGCGGGCCTGAAGCCCGGCGAACGCTACTGCGCGGTACTGGTCGCGAAGAACGCGACCGCGAGCGCACGCTCGGCCCCGTTCATCGAATTCACGGCGGGGCTGCCGAGCGTGGTGGCGCTCGAAGCGACGCCGATCTCCCGGGAAGCGGCGGATGTGAGCGCAACGGTCGAGACGGCGGGGCAACCGACGAGCTACCGGCTGCTGTACGGCGAGGCCAACGAACCCCCCTGCGTGCCGTCGCCCACGACCGCCGCCGCCAAGCGCTCGCGCAGCGCCCGAGCGCGCCTCGATCGCACGCGCCACGCGCGCAAGGACCTGTTGCGGGGCACTTCGGCGCCCGCCCACGCCGGCGCGCCGTACTCGCTCCTGCCGGGACCCAGCGCGTTGGGAGCCGCACAAGGCGAGTTCCCGGCGGCGGAAGAAGGCGGCTACTCCACGATCGAAGTCGAAATCTCCGAACTGCACGCTGGCAGCGAATACTGCGTGCAGCTGTACGCGACGAACGCCGCCGGGGAAACGTCCTCCGAAGAAGCCGAAGAAAGCGAGACGTTCTTCATCGCGGGAGCGCCTACGACACGGACCCAGGAAGACGTGGCGGTCACGCAGACGACGGCGCTCGTGAAGGGCGAAGTGCAGAGCGCCGAACAGGAAACGGGCTACTGGCTGCAGTACGGTCCGGCGGGCTCACGCTGGTGCCTCACCGGCGGCGCCGCGGGCAGCCCGCAGGCCGAGACGCCCGAACTGAAGCTCGCGCCGGGGTCCAATCAATTCGAGCACGTGCAGGTGGAACTGGCGGGGCTCAACGCGAGCGGCGAATACTGCGCGCGCTTCGCCGCGAAGAACGAAAGTGGTGAAGCGCCCCCCTCGCAGCCGGCGGACTTCACGACCCGTCCGCCCGCGCTCGCGCCGACCACATCAACCGCGCCGGTGACGAAGGTCGCCGTGAGCACGGCGACGATCGAAGGCGCGGTGAACCCGGGCAACGCGCACACGAGCTACCGCGCGGCCTACGGCCTGCAGAGCTCGCAGTGGTGCCAGAGTGGGGGCGCGCAGGGCTCACCCGAACACCTCAGCCCGCCGGCGACGCTGCCGGCCGAAGACGGCGAAGCGCACGCGGTAGCGGTCGAAGTGGGCGCCCTCAGCGCTGCGACGGAATACTGCGCGGCGATCAGCGCCGCCAACAGCGTGGGCGAATCGAAGCCGTCGGCGCCGGCAAGGTTCAAGACCGCGAGCCAGAAAGGCGGCGGCGGCGTGCTCGGCGAAGAAGAACACAAGGAACCGGAAGCGAAACCGCAGGTTGGCAGCCAGGCCGAGGTGGGCACGGTCTCGGGCACGGTGACGGTGAAGCTGAAGGGCACGAGCCGCTACGCGCCGCTCGGCCCCGGCGCGCTGATCAGCGACGGCAGCGAAATCGAAGCGACAAACGGGCGCGTGCGCCTGACGGTGTCGCTGCCAGACGGCAAGACGCAGACGGCGGAAGCGTTCGGCGGGCGCTTTCAGATCGAGCAGGAAAAGAACGGCTTCACGAAGCTCGTGCTGACGCTGGCGCTGACGGGCTGCCCGCGCCAGACGCTGCCGAAGGGGTCCGCGTCGGCGGCGAGCATCCTGCGCAACCAGCCGCTGAAGAGGCACCTGTGGGTGACCGAGAAAGGCGGCAAATGGGGCACGAACGGGCGCTTTGTGAGCACCAGCGTGGAGGGAACGACGTGGCTCACGACCGACGAATGCAAACGCTCGATCGTGTTCCTGAAGGAAGGCAGGCTGAAGGTCCGCAACCTCGTCACGAAGAAGACGAAGCTCCTGACCGCGGGCCACAGCTACATCGCGAAGGACCCGCGCAAGCGCCACCACAAGCGCCGCCACCGGCGCTAGCTGAGCGGCTCCAGCGGCTCTAGGCTTCAAGGCCATGCGCGGAAGGATCGGAGGCCCATGGATGCTGGGGCTTCTGCTCGCGGCGCTGCTGGCGAGCGGGATCGGCCTCGCGGCTCGGGCGGGCGGCTGGATGCAGTGGCTCGAGCGCGGGGCGGTGGACGCGCGCTTCTCGCTGCGCGGCTCGCTCGGGCCGCCGCGCGGTGTGACGCTGGTGGGGATCGACTACGACAGCCTGCACCTGCTGGGGCGCGCCCCGCTCCCGCGTCAGTACGACGCGCGCGTGATCGAAGAGCTGCACGCTGCGGGCGCGCGCCTGGTCGTGTTCGACGTCGACTTCGGGCAGCCGGCACCGCCGCCCCAGGAAGAAGCGCTGAAGACGGCCGCGAAGCGTGGGGCACCGATCGTGTTCGCGGCGACGGGAATCAACGAAGACGGCGAAACGACGGTGCTGGGCGGAAACCCGACGCTCGAAGGTTTCGGCGACGAGGCGGCGGCGGCGTTTCTGCCGGTCGATCCGGACGGCGTGGTGCGCCACTCGCTCGGCGAGCTCAAGGGGCTGCGCACGATCCCTGCGGCGGTGGCCTCGGCTCTGCGGCCCGCGCCGCCGCCGCTATCTGCCTACGAAGGCGGCTGGATCGACTTCCGCGGCGGCCCGGAAACGTTCAGGAGGGTCTCCTTCGCTGACGTGTGGAACGGCGCCTTTGACCGCTCGCTGGTCCGCGGGCACGTGGTGGTCGTGGGTGCGACGGCGCAGTCGCTGCAGGACGAGCACGCGACGGCGGCGGGCGGGCAGATGACCGGCCCGGAAGTGCAGGCGAACGCGATCGCGACGGCGCTCGGGGGCTTCCCGCTGCGCAACGCGCCCGCGGCGCTCTCGGTCCTGCTCGTGCTCGCGCTGGCGCTGCTCGCGCCGCTGGCGACGGCGCGGTTCGGAACCCTCGGCGGCCTGGGGGCGCTGGTGATCGGCGCCGCGCTGTGGTCGCTTGCGACCCAGCTGTCCTTCGACCAGGGCACGGTGCTCGACTACAGCGACCCGCTGCTGGCGCTAGTGGTGGGCACGGTGGGCGCGATGACGCTCGGTCTCGTGGGCGAGCGGCGCGAGCGCAGCGAGCTGCGCATGCGCTTCGCGGCGGATACGGGCTCGCTGGTGGAGCAGGTGCTGAGCGACCCGCTGGCGCGGCGCCTGCCGGCGACGGCGATCATCGGCGGCTATCGCCTGGAAGAGGTGCTCGCGCGCGGGGGCATGGGCGTGATCTACCGCGCGCGCCAGCTCGCGCTGGAGCGACCGGTGGCGATCAAGCTGATCGCGCCGGAGCGCGCGCAGGATGGCGCGTTCCGCGAGCGCTTCGAGCTCGAGTCGCGCATGGCGGCGGCGATCGAGCACGCGAACATCATCCCGGTGTACGAGGCGGGCGAGGACCACGGCCTGTTGTTCATCGCGATGCGCCTCGTGGAGGGGGTGGACCTCGGCGCGCTGCTTGAACGCGGCGGCCCGCTCGAGCCGGCGCGCACGGCGCGGCTGATCGCGCAGGTGGCGGGCGCGCTCGACGCGGCACACGCGGGCGGCCTCGTGCACCGCGACGTGAAGCCGGCGAACATCCTGATCACGGTGGAGGAGCCCGAGCACGCCTACCTGACGGACTTCGGCGTGGCCAAGCACGTGGGCGAACCGGCGCGGATCACGCGCGCTGGGCAGTGGGTGGGAACGCTCGACTACCTCGCGCCGGAGCAGATCCGCTGCGAGCAGGTGACGGGCTCGGCGGATGTGTACGCGCTCACGGGGGTGCTCTATCACTGCCTGACGGGACACCCGCCGTATGAGCAGCCGAACGACGCGGCGAGGCTGTGGGCGCACCTGAGCGAGCCGGCGCCGACCCCGAGCAGGCACACCGCGGGGCTGCCGCGGGCACTCGACGCGGTGATCGCGCGCGGAATGGCGAAGGAGCCCTCGGCGCGCTACGGCTCGGCGGGCGAGCTCGCGCGTGCGTGCGCGCGCGCGCTCGGCGTGAGCGAGCTCGACCTGCCGCCGGTGCTGCCAGCCGACGCGGGGCAGGAGCGACCCCGGCCCCAGCAGGACCAGCAGGGCGCCTCGGCGCCGACGCTGATCGCGGAGTGAGTGCACTCGCGGGCTTAGAGGCTAAGGTTTTGAACGATGGACGGGCACCGAAGCGGGCAGCGATCGCATGATGCGGAGGGGGAGCGCTTGCGACGGCTGCGACTTCGCGCGGATGGACGGCGACCGCTAGTGGTGAATTTCAGAGAGACGGTGTCGCTGGCACGCAAGCTGTTCGAGTTGCGCGACGCCGCGCGGCGCGCTCGTTGACGGCGCCGTCGTTTGACGAGCTCCTCGTCCGCCTCGCACAGGCAAACGCCCGCTTTGTGGTCGTGGGAGGTTTGGCGCTCGGGTCGTGGGGGGTTGTGCGCGGGACCAAGGACTGCGACGTCGTCCCCGATCCCGCACGGGAGAACCTGGACGTCCTGGCGCGGGTTGCGGTGGAGCTCGGCGGGCATGTTCAGCTGGGAGATTCGATCCTCGGCTCCGAGCGCTCCATCGGCGAGCTCATGCGCAGCGGCGAGCGGGCCTTCATCGCGACGCGCCTGGGAGACCTCGACGTAGTCCAGGGCCTCGAGGGTGTGCCGCCCTACGCCGAGCTTCGTGCGCGTGCGATCAACGTGGACCTCGGCGAGGTGTCCATCGCAATCTGCGCGCTCGAGGATCTGCGGAAAATGAAGCGGGCTGCGGGGCGCCCACGGGATCTCGTCGACTTGGAAGACCTCGACGCCGCCCAGCCGAGCGAGGACTGAGCGCCGGCGACGTCCGCCGCGCCGCCGGGCGGGCTACTCGAGCTCGCGCGGGTCCACGAGCCCCAGTTGCAGCGCGCATTCGACGAGGCGCGCGCGCTTCTGGTTCTGGGGCAGCGCGGTGAGGCCGAGCTTGTTGAAGAGCGCGCGCAGGTGCATCTTGACGGCGTCCACGCTGAGGAAGACCTCGTCGGCGATGAGCTGGTTGCTGGCTGGGGTGGCGTAGCTGTCGCCGTCGCGGAAGGGGCGGCAGAGCGCGACGAGCACTCGCCGCTGGGTGGCGCTGAGTTCGGGTGCGGCGGAGAGCTCGCCGGTGGTGACGGTGGTGGAGGTGGCGGTGCTCGTGTGGGAGCTGAAGGCGAGCAGGGTGCGCCCGAGGCGGATGATGTCGCCGCCGCGCAGGCGCTGGCGCGAGTGCACGCGCTGGCCGTTGACGAAGGTGCCGTTGCGCGAGAGGCCGTCGTCTACGAGCGTCCATTCGCCGGCGATGCACTGCAGCTCGGCGTGCAGCGCGGAGACCTGGGCATCCCAGGGCAGCGCGATGTCCACCCCCTCGCGGCGGCCCAGCGTGAGCGTGTGCTCGGCCTGCTTCAGCGGCTCGATGAGCAGTTCGCCGGCACTGTCGCGCATCGCGAGGAAGGCCCGACCCTCGCGCTCGGCGGCGAGCACGCGCTTGAGCTCGGTGGGCGAGAGCGAGTGCGGCGCGAGCGGGCTGTGCCCGTGCTCCGGCGCCGCGATGGCCTGCGTGGACGCTGTCTGCAATTGATGCCTCCCGCGATGAGGATGCCACATGCTCGAACCGGGCGCGCCGCGCGGGCGGCCGGTTAAATGAGAAAGCCCGGACGGGGCCGGGCTCTCTCATCTTGCCGATCCTTGGCAAAGCCTGCAATTGAAGAGCGGGGCGGAGCTCTCCTTGCCGATCCTTGGCTTTTGCCGATCCGTGGCCTTGCAAGGAGCATCTTGCACCTGCTGCAAGCATTCCTGCAGTCATCCAAGGTGTAGAAGAAGGACACCCGCGAGCGACGTCGAATGGGGCGGCTTGGAGGGGTTTAGCGGGCGGCCTTGCGGCCGCTGGCGGGCCAGCGGGTGGGCCTTCAGGGGAGCAGCTCGAAGCTCTCGCGGTGCCGCGGCTTGACCGCGGCGAAGTGACGCCGATCGAGCGTGACGATGACTTCGGCGTCCAGGCGCTCGGCGAGCGCGATGACGGAGGCGTCGGTTCCGCCGAGCGGAAGGTCGCGGTGGCGCTCGACGAGCTCCGACATACGCTCTAGGTCATCGCCGGTTGGAGTCTCCAGATCAGGCTCGGCGGCGCCTTTGAGGAACGCGCCCTCGGCCGAGGGCCCGAGCCCGCGCCCGACGAAGTAGGTGGCCTCGGCAAGAGCGAGCGCGGGTAGGACGAGTTGCAGATCGGGCCGGGCTAGGACCTCGAGGCACTCGGCGTGGGCGTCGTCAGCGCCGTCGGCAGCCGCGTACAGCGGACCCGCGTCAACGATCGCGAGAAGGCTCACCCCACTCCTGCTCCAGCAGCGCCTCCATGTCGCGGGCCGTGTTGCGATGAGCGCTGCCGCCGAGGTTTGCGAACGGCAACTCCCGCGGCTCGGTCGAGTTCAGGCCCAGGTGGCGCTCGAGCGCCTCCCGCGCGAGCGCCGAGGTGGTCGTGTGCCTGCGCAGGCGCTCACGCTCGACCGCTCGCGCTAGCTCGTCGGAAAGCGAGATCGTGGTGCGCTTCATACGTGCATACCGCACCGCGCCAGCAGGCTGTGCGGAGATGCGCCCGCCGTCCCTAGGAGATCGTCTCGACCGTGCCCGCCACCATCGGCTGGGCGGCGGCCTTGCACTGGATGAACCGCAATCCCAGCAGGGATCGCGTGCCGCGGAGGCGACTTACCCGCCGAGCTCGAGACCCGACAAGGGGGCTTTGAGGGCGGTGGCCCGTGCCAATGGCACGGGCCACCATTGCCTTACTCAGACCGGGCAGCCCATGTTCGATTTCGCGTGATTGCCGCTGCCGGCCTGCGGACTGTTTTTCTGGCAGACCGCTTGTTCGCCAGCGTAGTTCTTGCTGATCGTCGCTCCGCCGGGCGTGTTTTCCTGAACGGTCAGGTTGTGCCCGATCGGCGTTCCCGAGGAGCCGTTGTTTTCTACAACGACGGCGTCTGCGTTCTTCTGCACGACGAGGTCGTGACCCACCTTGTTGCCCGCGCTGCAGTCCGGCGCGCCCCCGACCACGATCCGGCTCGCTGATTTCATCCCGTTTTGAACCACGAGATCGTGGCCAACCGTCACGCCACAGATGTAGTCATCGCCACCCGCGGGCGGGGCGCCCGTGAGTCCGTTGATCTGCACGTCGTGGGCTACGCTGCCGCCGCTCACCGCTATCCCCTTCGGGTTGTTGGCCGCGAGGTCGTGGCCGATCGTGGCACCCTGGTCGATCAGCGTCCCTTCGACCCGCACATCGTGGCTGACGACAGTGCCCGCCACCAGCGTGCAGACCGCGCCACGCGGCACGATCACATCAGTGCCCTTGCCACGATAAACGCCTTCGCAGCGGGTCGTACCCGGGGCTAGCGGCTTCGATTCTTCTTCGACCCACTTCTTCGTGGCGGTCGCGGACTCGATCGTCCCGTGCAGGCTGACGCTTGCAGTGATCGTGTCTTCGCCGGCCCCGTTCTTGTCGCGGTAGGTGAACCTCACCGCGCCGCTGGAGTCGGTCGCGCATGATGAGTCGGCGGCGCCCGTGCTCGTCGTGCACGTCCCGCTGACCCCTGCATTCGTTCCCGTCACGACGAAGCTCACGACCGCGCCCGACACGGGTTTGGTTTTTTCTTCGGTCACGGTCGCCGTGACGGTGTGTTCCCCGCCCGCCGGGTTGGTCGCGCTCTTCGGCGTCAAGCTTATTTCTGGTTCGACGCCCGGTGGAGGAGCGAAGCCGGGGCAGACACGGACGATGCTGTTGCCACCTTCGACCGTTCCATTGTCATAGCGAGTCCCCTCCTGCGTCAGGTAGATGCAGCCGTCCGGGCCGACCTGAGTGAGGTCGCCTCGGAACCCGCCGCTTGCGAACACCGAATTCGTCGGCGGCATCGTGTAGTCGTTGCCCGGGAAGTCCAGTCGCGTCATCGACCCATCGTTGTTGTTCGTGACCACGAACTTCGGCGAGGCAGCATGGAAGGAGATGCCGTCTGGCACGCCTGCGATTGGCGGCGAGTTCTGCACCAGCGCGCCGCTCCTCGCGATGATCGTCACCACGTTGAGCGTGCGGTTGGAGACGAACAGGTGGTCTCCCGTCGGATCAAATGCGATCCCGTCGATGAAGCTTCCGCTCGTCGCTGTCGAGAACACGGAGGACGCTTTGCCCGGAGCCGCGGTGAGGATCGTGCCGTCACTGCCGACGTAGACGAGGTTTCCTGTCTGCGGATCGGTCGTGATCCCGAGCGCGTCTCCGGGTTCTCCAAAGACGACGCCCGTTGGTTCGCCCGTGCTCGCCTTGATCTGCACCACACCTGAGTCCGTATTGGAGTACAGGAAGCCGTCGGGATTGTTGGTCAGACCACAGCCCGCGTTGCTTGCGAACGGTGATCCGGCGACGAGCGGATGGATGTTCGAGCCGTTCACCAGAGTCGTCGAGGACTGGTTGAACTCGTTGAGACCGCTGCCTCCACCCTGGCAGAAATCAGTCCAGACGTTCCCGTTGGGCGCGAACGCGACGCCGCCGAAGAACTCCGGGCCGGTGCCATAAAGATGCTGTTCGAAACTCGGCGCCAGGAAGGCGAACTGTCCTTCCGCCTTGGCGACCCCGGTGGATGCCCAGGCAACGAGGACGATGGTCACCATCATCAGCGCCATCGCGTGAAAATATGCTGGGAGAACCGTGATCCTTGTGACTGCTCGGGCTATCGACTTCATGTCTCTTTCTCTCCTCGGCTCATACGCGTCCTCGCAGCGATCCTGATCCCGACCATCGCGGGCGACCCCCGCCGACACAGATGCCTGGACGCTCACATGGCGGAGCCGCGAGACCGGACCGATCTTCGCCAGAGCGCAACCGAGGCATGTGCCATCTCGCTTCCCCCTTTCGGTGTCGCGGCCGCTCGCGCTGAGAACCCCTTTGCCCGAGCGGACGGACGGCGTGAAACTATCAGATATCCAAGGCCTGCGGCCAAATCGTGAAAGCGCTGAGGAGCCCACGGGTTTCAGTGCAAGCGAGCAGCGTTTCGGAGACCGTCGGGGATGCGCGCCTCGCCGGCGCCTCGCGCTACAGCTGCATCGACTTCAGCACGAGGAACTCCTCGATGCCGTAGGGGCCGAGCTCGCGGCCGTGGCCCGAGTGCTTGTAGCCGCCGAACGGCGCGAGCGGGTTGAAGGCCGCGCCGTTGATCTCCACCTGGCCCGTGCGCATCCGACGCGCGACACCTTGCGCGCGCTCCTCGGAGGCCGAGTACACGCCGCCGGCGAGGCCGTAGTCGGAGTCGTTGGCGATCTGGATCGCTTCCTCCTCGTTCTCGTAGGGCATGATCGACAGCACCGGCCCGAAGATCTCCTCGCGCGCGATCGTCATCTCCGGCGTCACCTCGCTGAAGACCGTGGGCTGCACGTAGAAGCCGCGCTCGAGGCCCTCGGGCGGCTGCTCGCCGCCGCACACCAGCTTCGCGCCCTCCTCGATGCCCTTGCGGATGTAGCCGCGCACCCGCTCGCGCTGCACATCGGAGACGAGCGGGCCGAGCTGCGTCGCCGGGTCCGAGGGCTCGCCCGTCTGCGTCTGCGCGACCGCCGCCGCCGCGATCTGCTCGACCGCGCCCAGCAGCTCGCGCGGCACGAGCATGCGCGTCAGCGCGGAGCACGTCTGGCCGCTGTTGAAGTAGCACTTCTGGATGCCGTTCACGACCGCCTTCTCGAGATCCGCGTCGTCGAGGATCACGTTCGGCGACTTGCCGCCGAGCTCGAGCGCAACGCGCTTCACGCTCGCCGCCGCGATCTCGCTCACGCGCCTGCCCGCACGCGTGGAGCCGGTGAAGGAGACCATGTCCACCTCGGGGTCGCCCGCGAGCGCCTCGCCGACGACCGGGCCGTAGCCGCTCACCACGTTCAGCACGCCCGCCGGCACGCCGACCTCCTCGAATATGTCCGCCAGCACGAACGCGCACAGCGGCGTCAGCTCGCTCGGCTTCAGCGCCACCGTGCAGCCCGCCACCATCGCCGCCGCCACCTTCGCCGCGACCTGGTGAAGCGGGAAGTTCCACGGCGTGATCGCCGCCACCACGCCGACCGGCTCGCGCACCACCAGCGAGTTGCCGATGCGCTGCTCCCACGGGATGTGCTCGACGAGGTGCGCCATCGAGCCGAAGTCCATGATCGGCAGGCCCGCCTGCACCGCCATCGCGAGGCCGACCGGCGCGCCCATCTCCTGGCTGATCAGCGCCGCCAGCTCCTCCTGGCGCGCCTGCATCGCCAGCGAAATCGCCGTGCACAGCTCCACGCGCCGCTCCAGCGGCGTCTGCGACCAGCCCTCGAACGCCTCGCGCGCCGCCGCCACCGCCTGCGCCGCGTCCTGCGCGTCGCCCTCCGGCACGCTGCCGATCACCTGCTCGGTCGCCGGGTTGATCACCTCGATCGTGCCCGTGCCCGCCGGCGAGACCCACTCGCCGCCGATGTAGAAGCGCTCGCGCGCCGTCGTCGTTGTCGCCGTCGCCGTCGCCGCGTTCATGCCGTTACCTCGCTGGTCTGTGTCTCGGTGGCTCGCGCGCCGTTGCCAGCCGCCCCATTAGAAGTCTTGGCCGAGCCTGCAGCCCGTCCGCCCGCCGCCTGCGCGACCTGCTCGGCCGTGCGCGAGGCGAGCGCCATCACGCTGATCATCGGGTTCGTGCCCGTGGAGGTCGGGAACGCGGAGGCGTCGCCGATCCACACGCCCGGCGTGTCGTGCAGCTCGCCGTGCACGTTCGCCACGGACGTCTGCGGGTCAGAGCCCATTCGGCAGGTGCCCATCTGGTGCGCGGTGAACAGGCGCAGGCCGCCCGCGCGCGCAGGGATGCGGCGCACGCGCGCGATGAAGCCCTCGAGGTCATCGCCCACGCGCCACGTCGGCTGGCCCTGCGCCAGCCACGATCACGCGCCGCGCGCCCGCCGCGACATGGCCGCGGATCTGCATCTCCAGCGCCAGCGCCGTGTTGGCCTTGTCGAGCTCGTCATCGAGTGGGTACCAGACCACCGCCTGGCCGTCCGCGTCGATGCTCACGTGCCCGCTTCCGCGGTCGCGCACGAGCCCGACCCACGTCGCCGCAGTCTCGGAAGTCCGCCATCACCTCCTTGTGCTCCGCGCCGCCCGTCCACGGCACCGCCGAGGCGCCGAGGCCGGTCGTGTACTGCACGCCCTCGATCAGGAAGCCGTAGCCGTCGCCCGCGTTCTGCGAACTCGTTCACCAGGCCCGCCTGCGCCGCGCCCCACCACGCGCGCATGTCCTCGCCGTAGTCGCCGATCGTCGCGTTCGAGGGGTGAAGTCGCAGGTACTCGGCCCGCCGCCGGGCCGCCGATCCCCGAGCGCAGCAGCAACGCCGGGGACTCCAGCGAGCCGCACGCCACCACGACCTGCGGCGCGCGCACGCTCACCTCGAGCTCTCGCCCTCGGCGCCCATCCACCGGGCCGCCACCCCGGCGGCCCGGCCGCCCTCAACCAGCACGCGCTCTACGAAGCAGCCCACCAGGAAGCGCGCGCCCGCCGCGACCGCGTCCGCCAGGTAGGTGCGCTGCGTGGTGCGCTTCGCGCCCGAGGAGTCGCCGAAGCCCATGTAGCCCGCCAGCCGCCGGGTCGTGGCGCGCGGGGTCCCAGTTGCGGCCGACGGTCGCAAACGACCAGCCCAGGCGCTCGGCCGCGCGGCGCATCGCCTCGTGCGGCTCGTTCAGCTCCGAGCAGTTCGTGTTCACGCCCACGCGCTCGCACACCTCGTCGAGGTGGCGGTCGTAGGCGTCGCTCGCGACGTCCGTGAGGCCGTGCTCGCGCGCCCACTGCTCGCGCACCCACTCCTTCGTGCGCAGCGAGTTCGTCCAGTTGATCTCCGTGCCGCCGCCCAGCGAGGAGCCCGCCTGCAGCGTGACGTTCATGTCCGCGCGTCGGCATGGGCCCGCCGCGCCAGTAGAGGTTCTGCCACGCCCACAGCTCGAGCTGGTTGAAGTCGGACTCGTTGAAGTAGCCGCCCATCTCGAGCACCACCACCTCAAGGCCCGCCTCCGCGAGCTTGCCCGCGATCACGCCGCCGCCCGCGCCCGAGCCGACGACCACCACGTCGCACTCGAGGCTCTGCCCGCGCTGTGGCGCCAGCGGCACGATCGGCTTGTCCACCGCCGGCGGCGCCGTGATCGGCCCGGGGTAGCCGAAGGTCTTCCAGAAGGGGTTCCGGCCGCTCGCCGGGTCGGGCAGCGCGTAGCTGAAGAGCACCGCGCCGGCGATCAGGCCTGCCAGCCCGAACGCCGCTTCCTGGCGAGGCAAGCGAGATGTTCATCAGCACCTGCTCGCGCGAGGCCTGCGACATCTCCGTCGAAGCCCTGCGCCGCCATCGCGTCCAGCAGCTGGCCCGTCCCCTGCAGCCTGCTCGGGGGAAGCTGCTCCACCATCTCGAGCAGCGCCGCGTCCGCGCCCACGTCGCTCGCGCTGCGTCCCCGAAGAAGCCGTCCTCGTCGTGCTCGCGCGCGATCGACGGCACAGCCGTGTCGCAGAGCGCCGCCAGCGTCCTTCGCTGCAGCTCCGTCAGGCTCATGAGAATCCTCCCTCTGCTCGCCCTCGCGCGGGGCGGGCGCCCCGCTGGGTCGAGTCTACCTTCGCGCTGGCTTGCGGGCGCTCGTCGCCCTCGAGGGCCGGACCTATGTCAGCGTGTCCTGGCATGAAGCGGGTGACGGTCCGCATGGCACGATGAGCTGAAGGCGGCACTCGAGCGCACGGCCGCGGCGGAGGCTCGCTCTCAGGCTGAGGTGATCCGCGGTGCGCTCGCCGCCGCGACGGCCAGGCACGTCTCCCCTGCGCCGCACGTACCGCTGTTGGAGAGTCGCGATGAGATCGTCCTGCCGCCGGGTCCAAGCGCTGGACGGCTCTTGACCTCGCGCGCTCCGGCGCCACGCCCCTCGACCGACCGCGTGACGCGCTCCCCTCGCCGTCCCGCGGCCGATCCCCGCGCCTAATGGGTTTATGGGGTTTTTTTCGTTCCTTTCGAGAACACGGTCGACGCCGTGATGAGTTCGCCCTTTTCGAACCCGGCCGTGTAGTCGTTGCCGCTGATTTTCAGTTCCTGGCCCGGTTCACCGGTCAGGGCACCCGAGCCTTCGCCGAATTCGTCGTATGACGGCCCGGTCTTCGCGCTGCCGTTGTGCCAGCGCGGGGCGGGTTCTCCCGTGAAGGTTTCGCTGAACGCGCCTTCTTCTTTGCCTTCGGCGCATTCGATCCTCAGTTGCATACCCCTCGAGCGATCCCGAATGATCCCCGACCCGACCGGCAATTCTTCCAGGGTCGACGGCCACGGAAGGTTCGACGCCCTGACGACCGGATCCGGACACGTTTCCGATGAGCACTCGTACAGGTCGAACAAGACGGTTTCGTCGAGCCCTTGGCCTTTTTCGTTCCAGATGTTGCCGGCGTCTGACTTCTTACACGTCAGGATGACCGTCTCTTTTCTGGATTCGTGGGCTTTCAAGCATTCTTCGAAGGATTTGTACTTACCCTCCGCGAATTCTTCTTCGCACCTTTGCAGGAGTTCATCGCGTACCTTCGCTTCCTGTTCGGCCACGCACGCTTCGAACTCTGCTTCGGTCAGTTTCTCTTCCCGGCATCTCGCTTCGATTTCTTCATGCTTCCGGTTTGACACGCCTCCGTTCACGGTGCGCGACCACGTGAAGGTGAGTTTGCCCCACGAGATCGTCTGGGTCTTTTCGATGTTCCAGACGTTTTTCGTCGGCGGCCCCGACGTGATCTTTGTGTCGCCCTTCGGCCCGACGACCTTCTCCGTGCCGCTGATCGAGAGGGTACCTGCGCCTTCCCCTGTTCCCTTCAGCGCGCCCGACGCTTCGTTGAACGTGAGCGTGCTTTCGCCGAGCAGCGGCGTCAGCGTCCCGGTGTATATGCCCAGCAGCCTTCCGTGGCACCTGACTTCGAGCTCCATCCCTTCGGTGGGATCCGGCTCCGGCGTGCCTTCCAGCAGGTGACTCTTCCACGGCAGGTTCTGCGCGGCGATTTCGACCCCCGTCGGGCACGGAGCGGTCTTGGCCTTCTTGCATGGCGCGACCTTGAAGCTCGTGACTTCGTCCGTTCCGTTACCGCCGCCGACGGGATTGACGATCGTCTCTTCATCGGTCACGGTCGTGGTGCACGGCTGCCCGTTTACCACGAACGTCAGCTTCCCCGACGTCTCGGCTTTCTCGCTCTGCCCTTCAGGGATCGGCTTGCCATCGCTGAGCCAGTGCTCGCAGCCTTCGAAGCAGATCGGGGCGACCCCGATGGGCGCAAATGTACTGCCCTCGATCTGGCCCACGGGTTTTAGGATCTGCTGATCTTCGAAGGCACCTTTGCCGCCATTGGCGGCTGGGTTCCAGTGCACGTCGGTGATGTTTCCCTTGATCTCCTCGGTGACGAACACGTCGCCGACGTACGGCGTGAGTTCGGACGCCGGAATACCGATTATCTTGCCATCGGCGTAATCCGTGGCATAGAAGTTTTCGTTGGCGGGCACAACGTGGACTCCCTCAGCGCCGTCGCCGCTCGAGGTGAAGCCGGGGTACTGGACCACGGCTCCGGTACCTGCTTCGATGCTCTCGACGCATCCGCATCCCTCCGAGGCCACCAGTGTCTTTCCCGCCCAGGGGCCGTATTTGGCAGGTTCGGGAGGGATCGTCGCCGGTCCCTCGAACGTGTCGCCCGCGATTTTGGTCGCAAGTTTTTCGAAGGTCTTGTTGTGTTTGACGAGCCACACGTCACCGGTGGTCGTGGTGACCACGAGGTCTTCTTTGAACGGACCGGCACACCCCTGGGCGATGCCGCCTCGAAGGAGTCCGGACTCGCCGGGCAGGGGCGGCTCCCAGTTATTTTCAGGCGTTCCGCCACCGGCTGGGATGCGCCCGATCTGGCCGGGAGTGCCGGTGCCATAGAAGACTTCGCCCACCGAGAACCCACCGCTCGCCGGGCACGCCACGGTGTTGCGAATCGCGGCCATATACACCTCGTCTGTCAGACCAGACACCGTGGTGAACTGGGTATCCGCACCCACCGAGTTGACGAGGTCGAAGTTGAACGGCAAGCCGTTGTAGTAGTTGGCCGAGAGCAGGAGTTCTTGCTTTTCTTCGTCGTACTGAATCCCGATCGGGTTGTTGAAGGTCGTGGAGAGGTCCACTGGCGTGATCAGCGCGGACGCCGAGGACGAGGCGACGGTCGCCCACAGCAGGACGGTCAGCAGGGCGCACAGCGAAACCGACGCCACGCGCGTCAAAAAGAACTTCGGACGCATGAGAAACCTCCCCCTCGACCAGCAGCTTGCGGACGGCGCGCCCATCTCCAGTAGCCACGCCGCTACCCTGGCGCGACCCTAGCCGCGGGCCGCTAGTCAGATCAACCTGTGCGTCAAGCAAAAGTTCCCAAAGAGCGGGAGAATCGGTGAGCGGCGAGCACGATCGTTCGCGCGCGACGAGAGCTCGCAACGGCTGCCGGGTGTCGTCAAAAGGCGTATCCGGCCGCCTTGGCCTGTCGACCAACACAGCGGCCAGCCGCGTGTGCAACGCGGCATTGAGCGCTTCCGTGTCCTAAGCGAGCGCGAAAAAGGCGCTGACGTCAAGGAGCGCCATCGCCGTTCCTTCACTCCTCTTCGAGCCCGCGCCTCACCATCTCGGGAGTGATAGCCGGGGTCCCTGCTGGTACGCGTATCAGCGGCGGCCCATCGTCGATATTGACGCGCGCGGGAGTGGGCCCCCGCCGGGCCGCCAACGTCTCGCTGTCAAGCGCGGGCTCGCTGAGCGCGTGCTCACCGAAGCGCAACTCAAGGATGCCGTGGAGCGCGTCGATCGCGTTCTCGCGCGCCTCCTGGCGGGTACGGCCTTGGCTGTGCGCACCGGGGACCTCCGGGATGGACGCGACGATCCAGCCGTCACCGCCATGCTCATGGTCGATCGTCAAGCTCGGCGTCTCGCGCATACGAACACCGTAGCCCGGCCGGCCGCTTCACACCATCCCGGCACCCCGTTCCGCTGCGGCGCGCACCCCCGGCTGCGCCGTCTTGCCTCTCAAGAGTTCCTCCGCGGTAAGTAGCTCACCGCGCCGCCGCCATCGTCACGTCGAGCTGACCGCGCTGGGCGAGCAGCGCGAAGCTCGTCACGCTGCCGTCGCGTTTGAACTCGAGCGTCACGCTCGCGCGGCCCACGCGCAGGTTCTGCAGGCGGATGTGCCCGATCGACTCCGGCAGCACCGGGCGCTCGATCCGAAGCGCCTTCGCGGGTGCGTCCGGGAGGATGCCGAGCATCGTCTGCAGCAGCAGCAGCGGCGCCGCCGCGGCCCACGCCTGCGGGATGCACGCCACCGGGTAGGCCACCACCGTGTCGCGCTCGGAGCGGTCAAAGCCGCAGTAGAGCTCGGGCAGGCGAAGGTCGTGCGCGTCCGTCGCCACCGACAGCAGCGCCTCGGCGATCCGCCCCACCCCATCGTGGTGGCCGTAGCGCTTCAGCCCGGCGGCGATGATCGCGTTGTCGTGCGGCCACACCGAGCCGCAGTGGTAGCTCATCGGGTTGTACGCAGGGTTCGCGCTCGAGAGCGTGCGCACGCCCCAGCCGCTGAACATGTCCGGCGCCATCAGCCGCGCCGCCACGGCCGCCGCCCTGTCGGCGTCCACGATGCCGCAGTAAAGGCAGTGACCCGGGTTGGAGGTGACCGACGCCACCTGGCGCTTGTCACCGTCGAGCGCGAGCGCAAAGGTTCCCTCCAAGGGGTTCCAGAACGCCGCGTTGAACGCCTCCCGCAGCTTCGCCGCCTGCTCGCGCAGGCCATCAGCCACATCCTCCTCGCCGAGCGCCGCGTACACGTCGGCGATCGCGAGCTTCGCCTTGTACACGTAGGCCTGCGCCTCCACGAGCGCGATCGGGCCCTCCGCGAGGCTGCCGTCCGCGTGCACGATCGAGTCATAGGAGTCCTTCCAGCCCTGGTTGGCGAGCCCCGCCGGCGAGCGGCGCTGGTACTCGATGAAGCCGTCGCCGTCGCTGTCGCCGAACTCGTCGATCCAGCGCAGCGCAGCGTCGAGCGCGGGGCGCAGCTCGCGCAGGGTCTCGAGCTCTCCCGTCCAGGCGTAGTAGTCCGCCGCGCACATCAAGAACAGCGGCGTCGCGTCGACCGTGCCGTAGTAGGGGGTGTGCGGGATCAGCCCCACGCGCGCGAGCTCGCCCGTGCGCAGCTCGTGCATGATCTTGCCCGGCTCCGCATCCCGCCAGGGGTCGTCCTTGCGCGCCTGCAGCCGCGCCAGCGTGCGCAGCGCGTCCTGGCCGAGCGCGCGCGTGAGCACGAACGCCTCGCACGAGGTCACGAGCGCATCGCGGCCGAAGGGCGCCACGTACCAGGGGATCCCCGCGCACACGATGCGACCCTCGCCCACCGGCATCACGAGCGCGCGCAGATCGTCGCGCGAGGTCGCGACCAGGCCATCGAGCAGCGTGCTGTCGGTGCTGATCTGGGTGCAGCCCGCAACCCACTCCGCGCGCGCCTCGTCCAGGTCCGTCGCGGCCGTCTCGACGCGACGGCGCCGCCGCCGGCGCCCGCCGAGCGAGGGTTCGGCGCTCATCAGCACGATCGACGGGATCCCCGGCGCGAGCTCGAGCTCCCACGCGAGGCGCACCGATTCCCCCTCGGGCTGCACGTGCTGGGGTGCGGGGTCGAGTTCGATCACCAACTCGCGGAAGACCTCGTCCTCGCCGATGTACGCGAGCACCACCCCCGAGTTGGAGACGCTCGGGACGAGCACGCGGCCGCGCTGCTCGCGGCGCAGCCCCCCGCGCACCTCGAAGATGTCCGCGAAGTCCGCCGCGAGCACGAGCGAGACCTCCGTCGTGATCGGCTCGCGCAGGTAGCTGCGCAGCTGCACCTGGTAGTACAGGCGCCCCGCAGCGATCATCAGCTCGCGGCCGATGCTGAGCGACTGCTGGGGCACCTCCGGCTGCTTGCCGCGCGCCAGTACCGCGTTCGTCGAGTCCACCACCGCGCGGTCGTCGATGATCGCGTGCGAGAGCGGCACCGGCGCGCTGCCGCCGACCTCGAAGCGGATCGTCGACAGGAAGCGCGTGTCGTGTGCGTAGAGGCCCTCGCTCGAGACCTTCTTCGCCGCCACCTCGCCGTCGGTGCGCGCGCACAGCACGAGCTCGCCGTCCTTGATCACGAGCAGCTCCTCGCGCGCCTCGGCCGGGATCGCGGGCGCTCCGCGCAGCTGCACCGGCCCTGCGCGGCCGAGCACCTCGAAACTCTCGCCGCGCGGGCTCAGAACCCGCTCGCTGGTCGTTTTTCGGCCCTCTCCCGGGGAACTCATGCGCGAGGCACGTATGCTGGGCCCACCTGGATCCACACTACTGCGTGGGCTACATACAAAGGAGACTCCCGCCCGCGGCGGGGTAGCAGAGGCACATGTCGTCAAACCGCCTGCCGTCTCCGAAGACGCCTCTCGGGCTGCCATCGCCGAGCGCACGCGCGCTGCGGATAGCGATGATCGCGCCGCCGTGGATCACCGTGCCGCCGCCCGGCTACGGCGGCATCGAGGTGGTCGTCGCGCTGCTCTGCGAAGAGCTCGTACAGCGCGGCCATGACGTCACGCTGTTCGCCGCGCCGGGGTCGCGCTCCCCCGCGCGCGTCGTCTCTCCCCTGCAGGAAACCTACCCCCGTCGCATGGGTGCCTCGCTGCACGAGTCAGACCACATCGGCTATGCCTTCGACGCGATCGACGCCGCGCGCGCGGGCGGCCTGCCCTTCGACGTGGTCCACGACCACTCGGGCTTTACCGCGGTCGCGATGGCCGCGCGCGTGCGCACGCCCGTCGTGCACACGCTGCACGCTCCCTTCAACGCCGACACCCGCCCCTTCTACGCGCGCCACGGCCACAAGGCCGAGCTCGTCGCGATCAGCGGCCACCAGTGCGAACACGCGCCCGCCGGCGTGCGCATCGCCGCCGTCGTTCCCAACCCGATCCGCGTTCAGGACTGGGAGTTCTGCGCCGACAAGCAGGACTACCTGCTGTGGATGGGCCGCATGGACCCCGCCAAGGGGGCCCACCGCGCGATCGCCGTCGCGCGCGAGGCGGGCATGCGCCTGCTGCTCGCGGGTCCCGTGCAGCCTCATCAGGGGGATTACTTCCAGGCGCACATCGCACCCCACCTCGACGGCGAGCGCGTCGAGTTCCTCGGCGAGGTCGGCGGCGAAGAGCGCGCGCAGCTGTTCGCCCGCGCGCGCGCCTTCCTGATGCCGATCCGCTGGGACGAGCCCTTCGGAATGGTCATGATCGAGGCGCTTGCCTGCGGCACGCCGGTGATCGCGTTCCCCGAAGGAGCCGCCAGCGAGATCGTTCTGGACGGCGAGAACGGCTTCCTCGCCGAGGACGAGCAGGCGATGGCTCGCACGCTCCAGTCGCTCGAGGCGATCGACCCCGCGCGCTGCCGCGAGAGCGTCGCCGAGCGCTACGACGCGCGCATCGTGGCCGAGCGCTACGAGTCGGTCTACCGCGGCGCGATCGAGCGTGCCGAAACGGGCGCCCGCGCCGAGAGGCGCCTGCGCGCCGGCGGGCGCGCGGAGGGAGCGGAGGTGAGCGCCACGCGGGCGCAGGAGCTTCGGCACAGGAGCGCGTACGCCCCACGCGTGGCGCCGCGTGAGAGCGTGCCGGGGCTGACGAGCAGGGAGTAACGTTGCTCGCCGCGATGGCGAACGCGGGCACACACGGCGCGTCGCTGCCTCCCGGGCCGCGCACGCCGGCGCTGCTGCAGGCGCTGCGGCGGATCTGGCGCTATGAGCAATTCCGCGAGCGCTGCTCCGCGCGCTACGGGGAGACCTTCACCTTGCGCGTCGGCTCGTTGCCGCCGGCGGTGCTCACGCGCGACCGCGACGCGATCCGCCGCCTGTTCACCGGCGAGCCGCTCTCCAAGCGCCACGGCAACGACCTGCTGCGGCCCTTCGTCGGCGATCAGTCGCTGCTGGTGCTGGAGCCCGCGGCGCACCTGGAGCGCCGGCGCCTGGTGACGCCCCCCTTCCACGGCGAGCGCGTGCGCTCCTATGCGGAGCTCATGCAGGCGCTCGTCGCCGAGGAGCTCGAGCGCGTGCGCCCGGGCGAGGTGCTCGTGGTGCAGCCCCTCGCGCAGGCGCTCACGCTCGAGGTGATCATGCAGGCGGTGCTCGGGGTGCGCGACGAAGCCGTCCGCCGGCGGCTCGCGCGCATGGCCAACAGCTTCACCTCCCCGCTGAACTCGCTCGCGCTGCTGGTCCCGGCGCTCGCGCACCGCGCGCGCTGGAACCTGCTCTCGCGTCCCCTATGGCGCGTGATGGACGAATTCGACGCGCTGCTGTTCGAGCACATCGCCGCCACGCGCAGCGACCCGCGCCTGCACGAGCGCGAGGACATCCTCGCGATGCTCGTGCTCGCGCGCGACGAGCACGGAGCGGGACTCAGCGACGGGGAGCTGCGCGATGAACTCGCGACGCTGATCGCGGCCGGCAACGAGACCACCGCCACCGCGATCTCGTGGGGCGCGGAGCTGCTCGCGCTGAACCCGCGCGTCCTCGAGCGCGCGCGCGAGGGCGATGAGGACTACATGGACGCGATCGTCAAGGAGGTTCTGCGCATGCGCCCGCCGCTGCCCATCGGCGCCGCGCGCCACGTGCTCGAGCCGTTCGAGATCGGCCCCTGGACGATCACGCCGGACGTCGCCGTTCTCGTGGACACCCAGGGCCTGCACCACGACCCCGTGCTGTATCCGCAGCCGCAGCAGTTCCGCCCGGAGCGCTTCCTGGACGAGGCGCCCGAGGCCTACGCGTTCCTGCCCTTCGGCGGCGGCGTGCACCGCTGTCTCGGAGCGGCGCTCGCGCAGCTCGAGATGAAGGTGGTGCTGAGGGAGCTGATCATGCGCTTCGAGCTCGCGCCCGTCTCGAGCAGGCTCGCGGCCACGGTCCCGCGCGGGCCGACCTTCGCGCCGCGGGGCGGGGGCCGGGTGCGGATCGTGCGCGAACGCACGCCCGCGGCGCTCCTCGCGACGGGCTGAGCAGCGCGTTGTCCGCGGCACCGGCCGAGGAGCAGATCGCGCCCGCGCTCGATGTCGAGCGCCTCGGCTCGGGGCCCGCCGTCGTGCTCGTGCACGGCAGCGTGCTCGGGAGGCCGACCTGGCGTCAGCAGCGCGAGCTCGCCAAGCGCTGGACGCTCGTGATCCCGCACCGTCCCGGCTTCGGCACGAGCCCGCCGCTACAGCGAGGGGACTTCGAGGCGGAGGCGCCGCTGATCGCGGAGCTGCTCGGCGACGGGGCGCACCTCGTGGGGCACTCCTACGGCGCGGTGATCGCGCTCTACGCCGCCGCGCTGCGCCCGCAGGCGGTGCGCTCGCTGACGGTCTCCGAGCCCGGCTGCCTGAAGCTCGCCGCCGGCGACCCGCTCGCGGACGCGCAGATCGCCCACGGCGAGGAGCTGTACGCGCGCGCCGGGGAGCTTGCGCCCGAGGACTTCCTGCGCGCCTTTCGCTTCGGGACGGGCTCGCTGCGCCAGACGCCGGCGCGCCTGCAGGGCGAGCTCCTGGCGGGCGCGCGCCTTCTGATGGCCGAACGCCCGCCCTGGGAGGCCGACCCGCCGCTACCGGGGCTGCGGCGCGCGGAGTTCCCGAAGCTCGTCATCTCCGGCGGGCACTCGCCGGTGTTCGAGGCCGTCTGCCACATCCTCGCGCAGGAGCTCGGCGCCCGCCACGTGCGGATCCCCGGCCGCGCGCACTCGGTCACCGCCGTGGGCGGCGCCTACAACGCGTGCCTGCAGGCGTTCCTCGAGCAGTCCGAGCGCACGCGATGAGCTACACGAAGGGGCTGCACGAGGTCGGCGATGGCCTCTACGCCTACCTGCAGCCGGACGGCGGCTGGGGGTGGAGCAACGCGGGGCTCGTCGCGGACGGCGAGCGCACGCTGCTGATCGACACGCTCTATGACCGCGCGCTCACCGAGCAGATGCTGAAGGCGATGCGCGACGCCGTGCCCGCGGCGGCGAGCATCGACACGCTCGTGAACACACACGCAAACGGCGATCACTGCTACGGCAACGAGCTCGTGGGCGGAGCCCGCATCCTCGCCTCCGAGCGGACCGCGCAGGAGATGGCGGAGCTGCCACCGGCCGCGATGGCGGCGCTCGTCGAGCAGGCCCCGCAGATGGGCGAGGTCGGGCGCTTCTTCCTTCACTGCTTCGGCGCGTTCGACTTCAAGAGCGTCGAGCTGAAGCTCCCCGAGCAGACCTTCAGCGGCGAGCTCGCGCTGCGGGTGGGCGACCTCGAGCTGGAGCTGGTCGAGGTCGGCCCGGCACACACGCGCGGTGACACGCTGGTGTTCGTGCGCGAGCGGCGCGTGCTGTTCTGCGGCGACATCCTCTTCAACGGCGCGCACCCGATCGTGTGGGCCGGCCCGGCGTCGAACTGGATCGCCGCGTGCGAGCGCATCATCGCGATGGAACCCGAGGTGATCGTGCCCGGTCACGGGCCGCTCGCGGACCTGCATGCGGTGAGCGAGCTGAAGGCCTACTTCGAGTACCTCTACGCCGAGAGCCGCGCCCGCCACGAGCAGGGGATGAGCGCGCTACAGGCGGCGCGCTCGCTCGCGCTCGAGCGCTGGGCTGACTGGGGCGAGCACGAGCGCCTCGTCGTCAACATCGCGAGCATCTACCGCGAGCTCGAGGACGACCCCGAGCCCGCGAACCCGCTGCTCGCCTTCCAGCAGATGGCCGAGCTGGCACAACCGCGATCTCAGTAGAGCGAGGAGCGCTTACGCGCTCGTGGATACGCTGGCCAACCAGGGGCTGGTCCCACGCTCGCAGCGCCGTCGGGATTTCAGTGAGGGATGGCTGGTCGGGAGTACCCTTGCGAGCCATGCAGATCCTCATCCGCGAGCCCGTGCCGGGCGATTGGGCTGCCCTGCTCGAGCGTCGCCAGCGTCTTGGCAACGACCGACACGACGAGGTCTGGGCGGGTGTCTACCACGTGAATCCAGCACCGACCATGGCGCATGCGCTGGTGTGCACGCAGCCTCTTCTGCTTTTCAATGCACTCGCTGGCGAAACGGGGCTGGTGGCGAGCGGTGGGTTCAACCTGGGCGTGAAAGAGGACCACCGCATACCCGAGTTGGACTTCACCGTGACCCGTCCATGGGCGTCTGGCACAAGACAGCGCTATTGGTCGTCGATGTCCTCTCTCCCGAAGATGACACCTTCGAGAAGCTGCCCTTCTATGCGCGCCACGAGGTTGAGGAGGTCGTGATCGTCGACCCTCGCGAGCGCAGCGTGCAATGGCACGCGCTCGCCGAGGGCGAGTATCACCCGGTCCAGGCGAGCGTCCTGGTCGAACTGGGCCCGCAGGAGCTCGCCCAGCAGCTTGACTGGCCCGAAGAGCGCGGCGGCCAAAGGTAGGACTCGCCAGCGCTTGTGCCAAACGGGAACGGTGCCAAATTTTTCGGCACCAGTGTCCAGAGCCTTCAGTCAGATGTTGCTGTCCTTGTCCGCCGCGCTTCCCGCCGCGCCCACGGCGCCGGCGTTTCCGTTGGCGCCGGCTTTCCCGGCCGGGCCCGGGTTGCCTGCCTGCGATTCGCGCGTGCCGTTGCCTTCGTGCCCGCCCCGGCCGCCTTCTCCGCCGGCTCCGGGGCCGCCGCCGCTGCCGCCCGGACCGCTTTCGCCGCCGCTGCCGCCTTTGACGGAATCGGAGCTGTAGCTGACGCCGCTGCCGAGCATGTGTTTGCTTCCGGCATCGACCGCGCCGCCGATCGCCGCGCCGCCCTTGGCGCCCTTGCCACGGTTGCCGCCTTTGCCGCCGTTTCCTCCGGCCGCGCCGTTTGCGCCGGTACCGCCACCCCCGTTCTCGCTGGCGCCGGGGCCGCCGTCGCCGCCCTGACCGCCCACGCCGCCGTTGACGCCGTTGCCGCCATTGCCCGCGAAGCCGCCATAGCCGCCGTTGCCGCCGGCCGCCAGACCGTTCGAGAACGCGGTGCTGGCGAGGCTGAGTCCGCTCGCGTCATATACGGCGCCGCCCGCGGCGGCGCCGCCCTTTCCGGCCGCCCCGCCGTTGCCGCCCGCGCCGGACGGCGCCGCAGCCGTGGCCGCGAGGGCGCTGCCGCCGCCGCCACCGGCGGCGGGAGTGCCGAAGTCGCCCGCAAAGCCGCCGTGTCCGCCGCTGCCGCCGCTACCGCCTGCACCCCCCCTGGCGCCGACGCCGCCTTCACCGCCGCGGCCGCCGGTGCCGCCAGATGCGCTGAGGTTGGCGAGCGTATCGCCAACGAGAGTGAGGGTGCCGGAGCCCTTGTGCCAGATACCGCCGCCCTCAGCGGCTCCCCCCGTCGCCCCCGCACCGGCCTTACCGGCGTTGCCCGCGGTCCCCGCCGCGGCCGCGCTCCCCGCGTTGCCGCCGGCACCGCCCGAGCCGGCTGAGCTGCCATTTTCTTCGGCGTTGGCCCTGAATCCGCTGGCGCCGTTGCCGCCGGTGGCCCCCTGTCCTCCGGTGCCCCCGGCGCCGCCGTCGCCGGCTTGGCCTCCGCGCCCCCCTGGGCCGGCCAGGCCGCCGCCGACGCCGCTGTTGAGGATCTGGGAGTTGCTGATCGTCGCGCCCGCGGTGGTCGCGATCGCGCCGCCCGCGGCGAGTCCGCCGTTACCGCCCTTGCCCGCCTTGCCGCCGCTGCCGCCGTTGCCTCCTGCTGCGGCGTTACCCGCGGGACCGCCTTCGCCGCCATGCCCGCCGGGCACGAACTGTCTGGCGCTATCCGAACCGGTTGCGCCTTCACCGCCGGAGCCCCCGTTGCCGCCGCGGCCGCCATTGCCGCCGACGCCGCCGTAGCCGCCCTCGCCGCCGTTGCCGCCGACCGCGATGCCGGACACCCTCGCGCCCGCTTCGAGGGTCAGCTGACCGGTGTTGTAGATGGCGCCGCCGTACGCCCCGCCGCCGGTGCCGCCGTTGGCGCCCGCGGCGCCGGTGGCGCCATTGGCACCCTTGCCGCCGTTGCCCCCGAGCGACCCGTTGCCGCCGGACTCGCCGTCGGTGGTCGGGGGGCTACCTCCGGCGCCGGTTGCGCCGGTGCCGCCAGCGCCCCCTGCGCCTCCGCCCGCCGCGTAGGACTGGCCGGCTTCGCCGCCGTAGCCGGCGCGCGCTTCGCCGCTGATTTCGCCACCGATCACGGTGAGCGTCCCCGCGTTTGAGATCGCGCCGCCGTAAGCGCCGCCGCCCGCGCCGCCGTTCGCCGCCGCGGTCCCGGCTGTGCCGTTGGAGCCGGGAGCGCCGGTCCCGCCGCCGGCGCCCGCGGCGCCCGCCGTGCCGCTGCCCCCGGTGCCGCCGTTGCCGCCGTGGACGCCGTCGTGCGAGAGGGTGTCGTCGTTGAGGACGACGGTCCCCGAGTTGATCAGGATCGAGCCGCCCTTCGCATCGGCACCCGGCGCGCCCACGTGCGCCGGCGTACCGGCGGCGCCGGGCGCTCCCGTGACGGACCCGTAGTAGAAGTCGATACCCCCGATGGTCACGTTGCCGCCGCTGATCGACATGATCCGCCCCGCGGACTGGCCGTTGAAAACGACCGCGTGTCCGTTTGCCTCCAGATCGACGTTCAGGTTCGTCAGCGAAAGGCTCGAGCCGAGCATCACTTCGCAGTTCTGCGCGAACTCGACCGTCCCGCCCTGGGCAATCCCCGCTTCAACGGCGGACTGCGTGCAGCTGGTGATCATCGTCGGCCCGCTCGCCAGCGCGGGCAGCGCCCACGCCGACAGGGCGCCGGATATCGCGAGCAGGCCGAGCACTCGCCGCCTGCCAAACAGCTTTCCTAGCCCACCGATCCTCGTGTGAGCCACGCTCCAAGCGGTCCGTCCCATCGCCAGCCCCCCTATCGATATTTAGGCGACGCTATCCGAGCGACACGCACGCCGTCAAGCAACGGCCTCTACTCGTTCTTTCCCGTTGCAGTGTTCGTCTTGGCTGCGGCCTCGTTTCGCTCCCGGCGATCGTCGGGCTGTTGCTCTGCAGTTCGCAGCCCAGGCCGGCGCCGTTGCCGAGGAGCTCGTGATCGTCGACCCCCGCGAGCGCAGCGTCACATGGCTCGCGCTTGCGGACGGCGAGTATCGACCGCTCGAGGACAGCGCCCGGTCGAGCTGGGGCCGCGGGAGCTCGCCGGGCAGCTCGACTGGCCGCAGTGGCGCCGCGACTGAAGGCGCGCGTCAGCCCGCGGCCGCGGCGGGAACGATCATCTTCACTTCACGCGTATTGAAGATGAGCTCGTGGGCCCGTTCACCTACGCATTCGGTGAAGTCCAGGGTCACCGGGTAGGAGCGGCCTCCTTCTTCGCTGAGCGTGCGCCGTTCGTAGACCTCGCAGGTCGTCCATTCGCGGCTGCGCCGGCAGCGGCCGATCGTGGGCCTCGTGCCGCGCGGGGAGCTCTTCATGATCGCCGCGCGCGCCCGCGCGAGCGGGACCGAGCGCGTCGGGGCGTACCCCCCGGCGTCCGCCGGCACGACCAGCGGGGTGCAGATCAGCAGCGGCGCGAGCACAGGGATCGTGAACGTCGTGACGCGCCGCGCGCGCCTTCGGGCCGAGCCCACCCACGGGAGACTTATGCCTTGAGCGGACGGATCTAGCCGCGCTAGGTCGCTACGGTGCCGGTGCGGTGGTGCGGCAGTGGAAGCGCGCTACCACGCTGCTCGAGATCCTCCGCGTATGCGGAGAGCGCCTCCTGGATCCGTTTGCCGACCTCTGTTCGAGACCGGCCCAGGGCAACAACACCGGGGAGATCGGGGATGTAGGCGCCCCAGCCGCCGTCTTCCGCCTGCTCGTATATGACCACGTACTCGCTCATCGAAGCCGTCCCAATCCACTCGCACGTCGAATGCTAGCCAGCGTCCCGACCGGTCCGGTGTCGCCTGTCCTTCCCCGCGACCACGATTGGCCGCGCGTGACGCACGTGTGCCCACACCTCGTGAGAGCCTTGGCGGCGCACTACCTGCCAGCCCGCCGCGCTGAGCGCGCGCCGCACATCGCGATACTTCTGCGGCAAGGAAAGGGCGACCATAGCCGGCACTTGGGACGGCGTTACCCGAGATTCTCGGTGTCGAGGGTGGCGCTCTGGCTCGGCATCGGCCTCGCCGCGACGATGCTGTCGGCCTGCGGGGGACCGTCGCGCCAGGCGCGCGAAGCGCTCGCGCGGGATACCAGGGCGGTCGCGCACATGAGTGGCGAGGGCCCCTGCGGAGCGCTACCGACCTCGGCCGCCCGCTACTCGCACGTCGTCTGGATCTTCATGGAGAACCACGGCTACGGTGCGATCGTCGGCTCGCGCGAAGCGCCGTACGTGAACCGGCTCGCGGGCGAGTGCGGCCTCGCGACCAACTACCACAACATCACCCACCCGAGCCTGCCCAACTACATCGCCGCCACCTCCGGGCTCTCGCTCGGCCGGCTGTCCGTCTTCGGCTCCGACTGCGAACCTGGAGGCTCGTGTGAGACCTCCGCCCAGAGCATCTTCGGAGAGGTCCAAAGCTGGAGGGCCTACGAGGAGTCGATGCCGCGCGGCTGCGCCCGCGAAGACGCGGGCGAGTACGCGGTGCGCCACAACCCGCCGCCCTACTACACCTCGCTGCGGGGCTGCTCCGCGCACGACGTGCCCTACTCCGCGCTGGCGCAGGACCTCGCGCACGCCGCGCTGCCGGCGTTCGCGTTCATCACGCCGAACCTCATCCACGACATGCACGACGGCACCGTCGGGCAGGGCGATGACTGGCTGCGCACACACCTGCCCGCGATTCTCGACTCCGGCGATTACCGCGGCGGCGAGGTCGCCGTGTTCATCACCTGGGATGAGGGTGAGGGCGGTAGCTCGAACGCCTGCGCGCGCAACACCGCCGACGTCGGCTGCCACGTCGCCACGATCGTCGTGAGCCCCAGCACGCGCGCCGGCACCCGTTCGCGGGAGCTGTTCAACCACTACTCGCTGCTGGGAAGCACTGAGCGGCTGCTGCACGTGCGCCTGCTCGGCGAAGCGGCGCGCGCGAACAGCATGCTCGCGGCCTTCGACCTGTGAGCTCGGCCGCCCCTGGACCGCTCAGAGCGCTATTCGGATTTGAATTTGAGAGTCGCGCCCTGGCTCATGCCGCTGAGGCTGCTCGCGGAGATCCGGTAGCTGTAGAGCGTTTTCGAGACGAGTCCTTTCAGCGCCGCCGAAACGGTCACTGCGCTCGTGCCGCCGCCGGGCGACTGCGTGCACGGGGCGCTGGTCTTGACCGACGGGTTCGTCCAGTATTCGAACCTGCAGCTGGCGCTGGCGCCGTTCGGGTTGACCGTGGCGCCGAGCAGCACCGTGTGCGCGGTGACTTCCCTGACGCCGGCGGTCTGGACGGTGGGCGGGAGCGCGGCGATCGTCTTCAGGATCGCTTCCGCACCCGTCGCGGCGCCGCCGCTGAAGCTCGCGACGGAGATCCTGAAGCGGTAGACCGTCGCCGGAGTGAGTCCGACGAGCGCCGCTGAGACCTTCACCGGGCTCGTGCCGGGTGCCGGCAGACTGGCGCACGCAACGCTGTGTTCGAGCGAGCTCGTGCCGTATTCGAACCTGCATTTGGTGAGCTTGCCCGCCTTCGGGTTCACCACCGCGTTGAGGACGGCACTGCGCTGCCCGACTTCGGTGGCGGCTTCGGTTTTCGCGTTCGGTGCGGTCGCGGCGACGGTCGTGAATTCGCGCTGGGCGCCCTTGCTGATGCCGGTGGTGTTGCCGGCGGCGATCCTGTAGTGGTAGGTGGTCGCGGGAGTGAGACCTTCCACGGGTGCGCTCACTTCCACCGGCGCCTTGCCGGCGCCCGGTGCCTTCAGGCAGGGGGCCACGTGGACGAGCGCGGTGCTCCAGTATTCGAATTTGCAACTGGTCACTTCGCGTCCGCGCGGATTGACCTCGGCGGTGAGCGCTGCGGTGTTCTGCCCGACTTCGAGGGCGCTGGCGGTTTCGACGGTCGGTTCGGGGTTCGGGCCGAGCACGACGAGCTCGTTCGAGTCGCGCAGCAGCGTGAAGCCGTCACCGGGTGGCGGCGTGCCTTCGAGGGAGGCCTGGTTCAGGTACGTGCCCGAATGCGAGATCTGCCGCTGGCAGTCAAACACCGAGGAGTGGCTTGGAGCGAGTTCTTCGGCTCCCGGCCCGCCCGACAGGCCCGCGCAGCCGGCGTCGCTGAAGTTCGACATCCTCAGCGGGACGTTGCCGGTGTTGCGGACGGTCACCTGGTAGTCGACCGTCTGGCCGAGGGTGGCGCTCAGTTCGCCGGTCGTGAAGCCGGCTTTTGAGCCGCTGATTTCCTGCGCCGCTTGCAGCGTGAAGTTGGGGTCCGCCAGCAGGTGGACGTTCAGCGTGGCCGCTTCGCTCATGACGGTGCTGACGGCGTTTGAGAATCGCGCCCGGTAGAGGTTGCCGCTCTCGGACAGGCTCGTCGGCTGGACGGTGAGCATCGTCGTGGTGTTTCCGGAGTCGGTCGTGTCGGGCTTGAACGTGAGGCCTTCATCGCTCGAGACTTCCCACTGCACGGAGGGGTGCGGCGATCCGGAGGCTTCCGCGGTGAAGGCGGCGGCTTCGCCTTCGGTCACGCTGACCGCGCTCGGCTGCTTGGTGACCTTCGGCGCCACGCGCGCGATCACGGTGAGCATCGCGGGTTCGCTCGTGACCGACCCGATCGTGTTCGAGAAGGAGGCGCGATACTCGTAGCCGCTCTTCGAGGCGCTCGTCGGTTCGACCGTCAGCGTGTTCGTCTTGTTGCCCGGGTCCTTGGTGTCGGGGCTGAAGGACGTGCCGCGGTTCGTTGAGACTTCCCACTGGATTTCGGGCGATCCGGAGGCTTCGGCGGTGAAGCTCGCCGCGGCGGGTTCGACGACGACGGTCACAACCGGCTGACGACTGACCTGCGGGGCTTCTTCCGGCAGAAGCGCGAATTCCGCAAGTTCGAGATGCGCGAGCGTTTCGGGGATCAGCTGGTCGCCTTCGGCCGCCTGCGCTTTGCCACCGGGCTGGGAGAGATCGTGGCTCAGCTGTGAGGCGAGTTCTTCGGCGCGGCCAGTCAGCCTCTTTTCCAGGGCCGAGCCCTTCTGCGAGGGGTCAAGCACCGCGGGGATGAGGCCGTGTTCGGCTTGTTCTTCTTCGTGCTGGATTTCGCCCGTGAGGTATTCGTGGATTTCAAAGCTTTCGCCCGCGGCGCCGGCCGCGTTGTCGAGCAGGTGGCCGGGACCGAAGAGGAGTTTGCCGAGCGTGGGGTCGCCGGTGGCCGAGGACGGCAGCGCGAGCTCGGTGTAGTCGTCGAGCAGCACGCGTGCGCCGTTCAGCGTGGCAGCCGCCTTGTGCACGTCTTCGTTGGCCGAGCTGAGGCCCGGGACTTCGCGCGGGGCGACGTCGCGGTAGGTGGCCAGCCGCAGCGCCCTCAGCTGGTCTTCGACCTCTTTGTGGACGCGCACGAGCGTCGGGAATTCGTACTGCTCGCTGACCGTCCAGAGGCGGTGGCCGGCGTCTTCGAGCGTCTTTTCAACGTAGCGGTCGGTCCCCGGGACTTCCTGGAAGGAGTGATCGGCCCAGCTGAGCTTGCCGCCGCTGACGTTTTCCAGTTCGGCGAGACCGAGTGCGAAGGCGTCTTCGTAAGGCGCTTCGGGTCCGATCCCGATGAACAGGCCGGTGGTTCCCCTGAGCGCGCCGAAGTGTTCACCGGCGAAGAGTTCGCCGAAGATGCATTCCTTTTCTTCTTCGCTGCTGCCGTGCCACATCGTCCGGATGCGGCGTGGAAGGTCCTTGCCGTTGCACGTCAGGCCATTTTCTTCGCTGATCGGCTCGGTGATGCCCAGCGTCAGCAGCGGCGCGTGCTTGCCGGTGGCGTTGTCATACCAGGTCCAGAGCAGGTCCGTTTCCAGTTTGTGACACGTGATGAACGGGCCTTCTTTGGTGCAGTCGATCGGGTGCGCCTCGTAGCAGGTCGTGACGTGGCCGAGCCCGAGGTGCCAGGCGTTGGAGAACACGTTGGCGAGCGGATCGACCAAGGGGTTCGTGCGTTCCTTCACTACTGGCACGGTCTGTTCGAGCGAAACGGAGCCGGGGGTTTCTTCTGTTGAGAACCATTGATGGCTGGCGTAGCCTTCGCCCGCCTGCGAGTTGCAGGCGTTGATCTGTGAGGGCGTGCGCGCGCCGCCTTCTTCGGGCTGGTCCCCGGCCGAGGTGGTTTCCAGGCTCGTCAGGTGTTTTGAGGGCGCCTGTTCGGCTTCGCCCCAGAGTTCGAGGTTCGCTTCGCCGGTGTCTTCGACGACGTGCCCTTCCTTTTCGACGAGCACGCCGCGTTCGGGGGCGCGCGCGAGCACGCATGCCGAGCAGTTCGGTTCGCCTTCCTTGCCGGGATCCTGCTGTGCGAGGAAGTAGCGCTCCTCGGCCTGCAGGCGCGTCAGGAAGCTCGAGCCGTCCTGCAGATAGTTTTCGAGCGCGTGGTTGAGCACGCTGCTGGGAGTCCTTTCCTTCCCGGCGCCCGCGCCGCTGGCGCCCTGCTGGGCGAGCTTGCTGAGTTCCGGCACGAGCGTGGCGCCGACTTCTTTCAGCCGCGTGAAGTCCCTCAGCAGTGGTTCGGTGACGTACTGCGGGTTTTCGAGGAGCAGCTGGGAGAACGCGCTCGCACCGTCGGCCCAGACGGAGGGGTTGGGCAGGCCCGCCGAGAAGCGCAGCCCGTCGCCCCACGGGTTGGCGAAGGCGCCGAGGTAGTCGAGGTTGAAGTCGAGCTGGTTGGTCGAGGCGGGGGCGCTGAGCTTTTCGGCTATTTCGCTCGGTTCGGTCGGCCACGCACTCGGGGGAAGCTCGGAGATGGCGTTCGTGGGGTCGTAGGTGCCGTAGGTGAAGAGCGTCCCGACGGCCTGCTCGAACTCCGTCAGCGGCAGCGGCGAGTGGCCTGGGGTGCGTTCGCTGTAGCCGACGTAGGTGTTGAGGTCGGTGACGAGCGCTTCTTCGCGCTGGGTCTTGGCGATTTCGAACTGGTTGGCCTCGATCTCGTTGAGCTTTTCCTGCAGCTGCGCGACGTCGTTGGTGAGGTCGCCGATGTGGGCGTTGGCGTCCTTCAAGAGCTGCGTGTCTTCGGCGATCGCCTGTCCGAGCGATTCGAGGTTGGCGTCGACGTGCGCGAACCCGGCCTGCACCTGCTTGCCGAGCTGTTCGATCATTCTCTCGATCGCGACCAGCTGTTCGAGCATGACTTCTTCGGCGCTGGGCGTGCCGCTGCAGAGGGAGACGATCGTGCTGATGATCGTCGGCAGCTGAAGGGCGAGGGCCGCTGGGTCGCCGAAGGATTCCAGCAGGGCTTTGCCGGCGATCTTGGCCGCGTCCCCGAGCATGATGTCGCCCTCGGTCGTGATCGTGGAGCCGAGTTTCGTGAACAGGCTGCTGTCCTCGAAGGCAAGCGCCTGGTTTTTGTCGATGATCTGCCTCTGGGCTTCGAGGTCTCCCTTCGTCGAGAGCAGCTGCAGTTCCAGACGCGTTTCTCGCTGCGCGATCTTGATTTCTTTCAGGCGCGCGCCCGTCTGCAGTCGTTCGGCCATTCTCGAGGTGCTTGGCGAAACGCTGGCGAGCAGTTTTTCAAGCGACGATTTGACCTGCGGGCGCTTCGGCCCGAGCACGCTGCTGAGCAGCCCTTCGAAGGCGGGGTTCTTCTGCGCATAGGTGAAGGCGGTCGCGAGCGCGCTGACGGTGGCGGGAGGGCTGCCCGGCGGGCCGAGCCACCAGTAGAGGCTCGTCGCGTAGGGGTCGAAGCTGCCCGGGCGCGCGAAGGCGGCGCTCTGCAGCAGTTCCCTACCGAGTTCTTTGGCTGCCACGCGCACCACCGCGAGCAGCGGCGTCAGGCTCTGCGGGGTCTGCGAGAGCCCGAGCTGCGCGACGATCGCGTCGAGGTCCTCGATCGCGGCGCCGAGCGTTTCGCCGGCGTTCGGCGAGTGCACCGCCTTCAGGCCTGCGCCGAGTTCGCCGGCCTCGGCTTCGCCCAGCGGGTGCAGTTCCTGCACCTTGTCGATGAGCCGCGTCTCGAGCAGCACGAGCGTGCCGTTTTCGCCTTCCTGGCCTTCGCTCAGTTCGGAGATGACCTCGCTGGTGAAGAGGTCCGAGCGCAGCTGCGTTTCGCTCGGTTTGATGATTTCTTCTTCGTTTTCCGCGTGCGCCGCGGCCGGCGCGATCGTGGCGGCGAGGATCGCGGCGGCCATCAGCGCGGCCAGCAGCAGGGCGCGGCGAAGGGCGCGCGCCGGTTGCCGCGAGGTCCCATCAGCGCTAGTGCTGGATGACCCGCTGCCCGACTTCCGCCTTGCCCCCAACCGCACCACGCGCACGCTCCCATGTGCTGCACAACGCCGTTACGCGCGACTATACATATCGGCGCACGCGCCCGTGATCGTCGTTTGTAAGAAAGCGGGGCGATGGGCTCAAGGCCCGCGAAGCCACGGCTGGCCACCACCGAAACGGCGAAGACGCCGGCTACTGGTTGGGTGCTACTCGCCGCCCACGCGCCGGCGCAGCTCGCCGGGGCGGCCGTTCACGAACAACGCCATGATCGCTCCTTCGGCGGGCCCGCGAATGAGCATCCCGAGGATGCGTCCCGGGTCGACCTCGAGCTCGTAGCCGGCGCGCGTCCTGCCGCCGCCGAGGTCCTCGAGCGTCCAGGAGCCCTCCACTGACTTCAGGTCGCCCTTCTCCTGTGTCCAAGACAGCCGCGTCGGGCCGGCGTAGCTGAAGCGCACGCGCGTCTTCACGCGCCGCACCTTCAGGTCGTTCTCGGTCTCGACCAGCGTCGGGCGGCCGGCGTCGTCGTGCTCGAGCGCGGTCATGCCGTCGAGCCCGCCCTGCCAGTTGGGCGCGTCGAGCACGTCTTCGACGATCGCCCACACCTGATCCAGCGGCGCGTCGATCTCGACGCTCGATTTGCCGGAAAGCTCGGCCATCGGCGCGGATGCTCCCACAATCGCCTCCAGGCCGCGCGCCGGCCCAAACCAACTAGGCTCGGCCCGACCAAGACCGAAGAGGAGGAGAGATGGCGTACCTGATCACGCACTTCTGGCCCGGCGCATCGGAGGCGCAGTACCGCGCCACCGTGGCCGTCGTACACCCGCCGAGCGGCCTCCCCGAGGGGCAGCTCTACCACGCGGCGGGCCCGAGCGACGGGGGCATCCTGATCGCCGCCGTGTGGGACTCAGAGGAGTCCTACGAGCGGTTCCTGCGCGAGAAGCTGATGGCGAGCATGCCGATCGAGGGCGGCGTCGAGGGGCAGCCCGAGCAGCGCGCGGCGCAGGTAGTGAACCTTCAGACCGCCTGAGGCGGAGTCTGACGAGCGTGGCCCGGGCGCGCCTGGCTGGGCCACGCCTACCGGCGGCGCACGGACCATGTTCGTGGCTCTTTTGCAGGTGGTTGGCCCGTCGCCACCGTGGGGCTGACCGCCGCCTCGGCAGGCAGGGCGATCGCGTAGGTTATCTTCGCCTCGAGCGCGCAGACGCGTCCCGAGGCGCAGCGAGCCGTTTCAGTGCAGGCCCTGTAGGTGATCATCGTGCGTTGCCGGTCGGGATCCGGGGCGCGCGCCAGGACAGCGTGAGAGGAGATCGTGATGCCCAGTGAGAACCGCACGTTCGTGATCGGCGTCGGCATGACGCCGTTCAGCAGGCCGGGCACGAAGGAGGGCGACTATCCGGACTGGGCGCGCGAGGCGGGGCAGGCGGCGCTCGCGGACGCGGGCATCTCCTACGGGCAGGTGCAGCAGGCCTTCGCGGGCTACGTGTACGGCGACTCGACCGCCGGCGAGCGCGCGCTGTACGAGCTCGGCGTGACCGGGATCCCGATCATCAACGTAAACAACAACTGCTCGACCGGCTCGAGCGCGCTGTACCTCGCGCGCCAGGCGGTGCGCGGCGGCGGCGCCGATTGCGCGATGGCGCTCGGCTTCGAGAAGATGCAGCTCGGCTCGCTGCCGGGGACGGCCTTCGCCGACCGCGCCAACCCGATGGAGCGCCACCTGCGCCGCATGCTCGAGCTACGCGACCTCGAGCAGTCGCCGGTGGCGCCGCAGATGTTCGGCAACGCCGGCCGCGACCACATGCAGCGCTACGGCTCCACGCCCGATCACTTCGCCTGGATCGGCTGGAAGAACCACAAGCACTCGGTGAACAATCCCTACGCGCAGTTCCAGACCGAGTACTCACTCGATGAGATCAAGAGCGCGCGCATGATCCACGAGCCGCTGACGAAGCTCCAGTGCTCGCCCACGAGCGACGGCAGCGCCGCCGCGATCGTCGCCTCCGAGCGCTTCGTCGATGAGCATGGGCTGTGGGATCGCGCGATCGAGATCGTCGGACAGGCGCTCACCACCGACTTCGCCTCCTCCTTCGACGAGGGCGCGGACTGCATCAAGATCGTCGGCTACGACATGTCGAGGAAGGCCGCGGCGATGGCCTACGAGCAGGCGCAGGTGGGCCCGCAGGAAGTCGACGTGTGCGAGCTCCACGACTGCTTCTCGGCCAACGAGCTGATCACCTACGAGGCGCTCGGCTTCGCCGCCGAGGGCGAGGGCCACCACCTCGTGGACTCGCAGGCGACCACCTACGGCGGCTCAGGGCCCGTGGTCAACCCCTCGGGCGGGCTCATCTCCAAGGGCCACCCGCTCGGCGCCACCGGGCTCGCGCAGTGCAGCGAGCTGACGTGGCAGCTGCGCGGCGACGCGGGCGCCCGCCAGGTCGAGGGCGCGAAGGTGGCGCTGCAGCACAACATCGGCCTCGGCGGCGCCGCTGTCGTGACGATCTACCGGCCGGCAACCCGCTAGCGCGCTGTTCCTGGGGGGAACAGCCCGTGACTCGGGCCGGCGGGAGGCGAGCTGAGTAGCAGGGACCACCACTCTGCGCGACAATGAGGTTAATGGCCCATGACACGCTCGCGGCCCGTGCCTACATTCCGTGTAAGCGGACCGATGTCAAAGGAGGCAGGCATGTTGCAAACGATCAGACGAACGCTTTTCGCGGTGTCGCCAGCCGCCGCCGCGCCTCGGGCGCGAGGCTTGGCCTGTGCATCTGCGGCCAGCGGGGAGGGGAGTCCCACGCCGCCCACGATCCAGCGGTCCACCGATGGCTCGCGCGCATTCGATCGCGAATCGCACACCCATGTCAACTAGCGAGCTGACGCCAGCGAATCAACTCGTCGCAGATGCTCGAGCCTTGATCGAGAACATTACGGTCGAACAGCTCGCGCACGAGATCCAGCAGGATCAGATCACCCTCGTCGACGTTCGCGAGCAGGCCGAGCGCGATGTGCACGGCGCAATCCCTGGCGCGGTGCACATTCCCCGAGGCATGCTCGAGTTCTGCGCCGATCCGGCCTTGCCCGTGCATGCCACGGAGCTCGATCCGAGTCGCCGCGTCGTCCTGTACTGCGCCGTCGGGAACCGTTCGGCACTCGCCGCGCTGACGCTCAGAGCGATGGGCTTCCCGAGCGTCGCCCACCTCGACGGGGGATTCCAAGCTTGGCAAAGGGCGGGGGGCGCCATCGAGGCCCCAGCGGGAACCGAGAGCGCATGCTGGGCGTTCCTGCTCAAGCGCTGACCTGGGCTGCCCGAAGAAACGAGGCGACACCTCATCAACGCTCGCGGCCAACGCCTGGCTTCTCCGCTCGTGTGACGCAGGTCCTTTTCTCCCCCACGTTCGGCGAGAAGGCGGGGGGCTGCGCGAGCGTGCCGCCTGGCGATGGCGGCCAGGGCGCTCCGCGTGCGACGACATATACGGCTGAGGCGCCGTATATACGGATGGGATGAGCAAGCATCTGTTGGACATCGATGAGCGGGCGCTACGGGCAGCTCGCGCCAGGCTGGGTACGAACACGATCAAGGAGACCGTCAACCGCGCGCTTCGCCGAGCCAGCGGAGCCGATGAGGCGACCGTAAAGAAGTCCTTTGACTCGCTCGCGCGTGCCGACCTGGCTCCTCGTGAGCAGGCATGGCGCTGAGCCATCTTGTGGACTCGAATGTTCTCGCTGGGTAGTGCTCGACCTTGTTGCGCGGTGGACGATCGCGGTGGTAGCCCGGCATGGTCGCCCGCGAGCGCCGGTGACCTGCAGCATCAAGCAAAATGGATTGCATGAGTCCTCCCTTGTCGTTGGCTGGCTTGACAAACCAATGCTGTACTGCCATCGTGAGTACATGTCAACGACCAAGGAAGAACGGCTGCAGATCCGCGTCGACCCGGCCGAGAAGGCCCTGCTGGAGCGAGCGGCGGCAGCGTCGCATCTGAACATGTCCGCGTTCGTGGTCCAGGCCGCGGCATCCAAGGCGGAGGAGGTCCTCGCGGAGCGTTCGAGCATCAGACTCTCAGCAGACGCTGCGGCCGCGTTCACCGAGGCACTTGAACGGCCCGCACAGGTCAACGACCGCCTCGCCAAGGCGCTGCGCCGCAAGCGCAAGTTCAGCTGGCTTGACTGAGCTGCACCGCCCCGCGCTCCTCGACGTTCACCGACACGACCGCGAGCACTTCAGCAGCGGCGAGCCCGTGCTCGATGAGTGGCTACGCCGCTACGCCGGCCAGAACCGCCGCCGCGACACCGCCGCGACCTGGGTCATCGCCGACACCAACCACATCGTGATCGCATACGCGAGCATCGCGATGACCGGCATCGACCGCTCAGCCGCGCCCGAGACGCTCGCCAAAGGAGCACCCGATCCCGTCCCAGCGCTGCTTCTCGGCCGGCTCGCTGTCGATCGCCACCACGCCGGTCTTGGGATCGGGACCGCACTCGCAGGGCACGTACTCGCCACCGCCGCAGAGCTCAACGAGACAGCCGCCTGCCGAGCAGTCGTCGTCACGGCCCTGAACTCCAAGGCTTGCGCCTGGTGGGAACGACTCGGCTTCAACCCCTTCGACCGCCATGCAGACCGGCTCGACCTCTATTTCCTCACCGCCGATATCGACGCGACACTCCGGCGCCTGTAATAGAAGTCCGGCACCTGCAGTCCGCGCGAAGCGAGGACGTTCGTGGACGTCGACGAGATGCTCGTCGCAGCGTCAAAGCGGGAGTGGCTGGTCGCCGCGATCGTGCCGTTCTCTGTGGTCAACGAGCCCGATCCTTGTGGAGCGAGGCTCGGCAGGGATACGGTGCAGGCGCCGGATGCTCGACTTCGACGCCTATTTGGAGCGGATCGGTCTTGCGGGGGCCGATTCGCCGACCTGGCAGAAGATCCACCGTGCGCACGCCACGTCGATCCCGTTTGAGAACCTCGATTCGCACCAGGGCATCCCAGTCTCGCTCGAGCAGCAGGACCTCGAGCGCAAGCTGGTCGCAGAGCGGCGCGGCGGCTATTGCTTTGAGCACAATCTGCTGCTCGCCTCCGCGCTCGAGCACCTCGGCTTGCAGGTCGAGCCGATGCTCGCGCGCGTCCGCGTCGGCGGCGCGCCCCCTGAGGCACGCCCGACCGGACACCTCGTGCTGCGGGTCACCGACGGCGATGGCAAGAAATGGCATGCGGATGTTGGCTTCGGCCTCGGCACGCTGCTCGATCCGATCCCGTTCGGCGCGGACCCTGACACGGTGCACCAGCAGTCGGGCTGGAGCTACCGCGTCGTTGAGGACGGTTCCGAGCTCGTGCTCCAGACACGCGGCCCGGACGCCTGGTCGGACGTCTACGGATTTGTGCCGCGTCGAGTTCCGCGGATCGACATCGAAGTGAACAACTGGTGGATCTGCACCAACCCGCGCTCTCCGTTTGTGTTCGGGCTGATCGCCTCGATCAACCACGACAACGGCCGGCGCGAGGCCATCTCGGACTGGAGCGGACCCCTCCAGGCAATAACGATGGCCCCCGACGGCGTCGAGTCGTCCGAGCAGCCCCGGACCGCGATCCCGGGGAAGCTCGAGCAGTTCGGTCTGCCTGGGTTCCAGCTCGGCGAGAACGGACGAGTCCGCGCGACGTGAATAACCAGCTCTGAACCAGACGCGGTAGTGCCGCGCCGAGGTAAACGCAGGTCGCTGTCAGGTGATCGGCAGGTTCCGCGGCGAGGAGAGCTGCCTCTCACTCGTCTGGGCCGTGCTCGACCTCCAGATCAACAACACCTGCAACGGAGTCAGGCTCTCCGAGATCGACCGCCAAAAGCTCCACCGGCTCCACCACGACCCACCGGAAACAAAGGCCGAAGCAAAGGAGGTGATCGCGGCCTAAACTACCCGCCACCGGGAACCCGAGCCGCAGTGAATTTACAGCAGCTCAGGGACGCGACCCGGGCGTCCGGCTGACTCGCGCTTTGGCGCGCATAGCGGGCGTCCGGGCGCACGTCACCGAGGCCACCCATCGACAAGCCACTTCGGGAACGCTGCGCTAGGCGCTCGAGCGCGTGCCGACCGGCTCGAACGCCGGCAGCGCGGCGACCGCGAACTCGCGGCTGACGCCCGCGACCTCTTCTGGGAAGGACGCGAGGTTCACGTTCAGCGAGAAGCCCGCGGGCCGCTCGAGCGTGCGGAAGAAGTCGTCGAAGTGGCTGGCCACCACCACGCGTGGCTGCAGCGCTCCGAGGATCCGCTGCCAGTAGTCATCGGTGAAACGCCGGCCCGCGATCCCGGCGAGGAACGCGTCCACGTGCGTGTGGCGGATCTCCTCATCGATCAGGTTCGCGCTGCCCTGGTGGTAGAAGCTGAAGCCCGCCACCTCCACGTGGATGCCCCACACCTGTCCGCAGCGGTAGGCGCCGGGGGAGAGCGCGTCGAGGTGCTCGCAGGTGAGCTCGCCGTCGGAGGGGACCTTGTAGCCCAGCAGCAGCTTGCTGTGCAGGCTCGGCACGAACGTGATCCGGAACGGGCCGAGCTCGAAGGCCTCGTGTGCTCGCACCTGCACCGCCTGATCGCCGAGCCCGTGCAACCTCATCAGGCTCACGAGCGAGGAGGAGCCGTACGCGCTGGCACCCTCGCGCGCGCACAGCGCGGGCACGTCGATCGCATGATCGAAGTGCGTGTGCCCCACCAGCACGCCGCGAACCTCCCCGACCGGAGCGAGCCAGCGCGCGAGCGCTGCCTCGTCTGCGAGCGCCGGCTGGTTGCGCACGACGGCCCTGAAGGAGCAGCGCGAGACGTAGGGGTCGAGGTAGATCGTCTGGCCCTCGTAGGTGATGCGGTAGCCCGCCACGCCGAGCCATTCGATCTCGAGTCCGGCGGGCATGTCGAGCGTGCTCAGTGACGCCGCCGAGAGCTCGGCGAGCGCGCTCGCGTCGGCGTGCGCGCGCTGCTCGTGCTGAGCCATGAAGCGTCCGAGGCTCGCGAAGTGGCCGAGCAGACGATTCACGCGCGGGAGTCTCACAGACATCACGCCGCGCCAGCGCGAGCTGCCCTGCGCCGGTAGCATCGCGCCAGCAGATGGCGCTCCCAGCTCCCAGCAACCGCTCGACCGCGCTCGTCACCGGCGCCTCCGCCGGCATCGGCGAGCAGATCGCGCGCGAGCTCTCCGGGCGCGGCTACCACGTGACGCTCGTCGCGCGCAGGGCCGATCGCCTCGAGCAGCTCGCCTCCGAGCTCGGCAACGCGCACGCGCTGCCCACCGACCTCACCGACGCGGCCGCCCGCGAGATGCTGTTCGCGCTCGTCGCCGACGCCAAGCGCGACGTCGAGGTGCTCGTCAACTGCGCCGGCTTCGGCGTGTACGCGTCCTTCCACGAAAGCAACCGCGAGCGCGAGCTCCAGCAGCTACGCCTGCTCGCGGAGGCGCCGCTCGACCTCACCCACCGCTGGCTGCCAGACATGGTCGCGCGCGGTCGCGGCGCGGTCATCAACATCTCCTCCACCTCCGCCTTCCAGGCGCTGCCCTACAACGCCGGCTACGCCGCGGCCAAGTCCTATCTGCTGCTGCTCTCCGAAGCGCTGCACGCGGAGGTCGAGAAATTCGGCGTGACCGTCACCGCCGTCTGCCCGGGCCCGGTGCGCACGGAGTTCCAGGAGGTCAACGAAGCCACCTTTGCCGAGAAGCTGCCGAAGATCATGTGGGTCCCCGCCGAGCGCGTAGCCGCTGACGCCGTCGCAGCCGCCGAGCGCGGCAGCCGCATGGTCATCCCCGGCGGAGCGCTCGTGAGCGCCTCCTCGGCCGGCAACCGCTACGCCCCGCGCGGCGTGGCGCTGTCGATCGCCAAGCGCATCATGTCCGCGTAGCGGACCTCGGCGCTGCGGCGCGTTAGACGCGCCCCACGTGGGTATAGGGGGGCGAGAGCGCTCTCAGGCGACTCTGAGCTTCCTGCAAGCGGCGGCTCAGGTGAGGAGGCGAGACTCCTCACGAGACCTGAGAACAACGGAAAGGAGCCCCAATGTCCCTCGCACTAGCCATAGCCCTGATCGTCATCCTCGACGTCGCGCTGCTCGCGCTGCTCGCCTTCGCGATGGCGCTACCGCGCCGCCTGCGCCCCCACGTCCACGCGCGCCACCTGCACCAGCTGCAGCACAGCTCAGAGCGGGCGCAGCCGCAGCCGTGGGACATCGCGGCCTGAGCGGCCGCGCTCAAGCGGGTTCTGCTTCGCCTTCGCAGGTTTCGCGGACCTCGCGCGCGCGGTCGGCGAGGTGCTCGACGAAGACTGTCTTCCCGTGCGGGCTGCGAGCGATGAGTTCACTGGGCACCGACGCCAGCGCGATGTAGGCGAGGACTCCGTGAACGTGGAGGCTCCTCGGGATCGGTACGCGCCGCAGCGCCTGAAGTCCGGCGGCGGTGCGTGCGAGCACGGTGTCGCGTGACGCCTTCAGGACTCCGTAGAGGATCGCGTATTCGTGCGGCAGGCAGCCGGTCTGGAGTTGCCGGGCGAACGGGTCCGCCCTACCTCCTGCCGGCGAGGAGAAGCCTTCGCCTGAGCCCGAGATCACGAGTCCCTCGGCTTCGCCGGAAGGGAGCACTTCCGCTCGCACGTCGAAGTGGCTTTGGCCTTCGAAGCTCGAGCGTTCCCCAGTGATCGAGAAGCTCAGTCCCTGCGGCAGGCTGCCGCGCGCGATCGTCCGCGGGCGGCCCACAGTTTGCGGAAAGGCGCGCTTGGGGCATTTGTGCGCGCCCGGCAGCGCGACGGTGCGCAGCGTCCTGCCGTGCGCGTCGAGTTCCGTCAGCGACACGGGGAACGAGCTGCGCGTGCGCACCACCTGGTAGTAGATGCCGGCCGGGCCGCCGAGGCCGGCTGGCACGAGCGCCACGCGGGAGATGATCTGCCGCCCGTCGCTGAGGTTGAGGCGCACAGTGCGGGCGCTGGGCAGGGTCTGCGCTTCGATCCTCGCGCGCTGGCCTTCTGTGCAGCCGTCGTTCGGTGGCTCGGGGTGTGAGCGCGAGAGGCAGTTTTCGCTGCTACCGCCGCGACCGCCCGACGAGTGTTCGAAGATGGCGATGCCGTCGCTGCACCCGATGGACCGCGCGCCGCTGGCGGCCTGCTTGGGCACCACCCAGACGGCGTAGCTCGTTCCCGCCGCAGTGCGGCCGTGGCCGATCTCGATCGACCCCTTTGGCGGACCGTTGCTCAGCTCGCTTGCGAGTCCTTCGGCTTCGGCCGCAGACCTCAGTCCCAGCACGACTTCGAGCGGCTCGGTGATAGCGATCACTCCCCCGCTGACCTGCCCCAGCCGACGTCTGATATCCGCGAGCATGCGCATCAGCGCCTGCTCGTGCGGCCCCTCGTAGCCGGCCAGGGGTTCGCGAGCGAGATCGCCGCCGAGTTTGCGTACCGCCTGGATGAGCGGGCGCAGGAAAGCCCCCTCCGCGGCAAACGCGATCTTCGTTCCCGCCGAGAGCTTCTGGAATCCGCTCGCGGCCCACGCCCTCATGTCCGCGCAGACGGGCGGAGGATTGGCGGCGAGCTGTGCTTCCAACACGCTCGACTGAACATGCTCGAGTGCGGTCACGGCCGGGCTGCTCCAACGCAGCGAGTTCACGGTGTGGGCGTACGCGAGCGCGGCCTGCCGATCCGCGTCGAGGGCTGGCAGCGCTATCGCGAACGAGAGCTCCGCGCGGAGCGCTCCCAACTGTGTTTCGTGGCGGTTGGCTTCGCCCCGCTCGCGAGCGGACAGCCGCGGTTCGGGGCCGGCTTCCGGAAACGGCTCGCGCGGCGCTGCCGCGAGCACGCCGGGGCATTCGGAGGCGAGCGTGTGCGCGAGCGCTTGACTGGCGGCGCTCGCCGCGCCCGCGGTGGCAAGCTGCGACTGATCGTAGGCGTACTGCGCTTCCAGATATGCGCGCGTGGCCGCACGATCCTGCGGCGTGCCGTGCGCCTTGGCCGAGGTTCCCGCGGGCGCGCCCAGAAGCACCGCCAGCGCACCAAGCATCGCCACCAAGCCCGCCCTTCGCATGCCGTCAGTCTCCCAGCTCTCCCCGCCTACAACGTCGGCGGGTTCGACCGGCGCGCGAGGAACCACACCTGCGAGATGCCTTCGTTCCATTGTTCGCGCGCGTGTGCCATCTCGCTCTCATAGCGCGCGAGCACGGCCGCGCGCGGCGAGCGTACGTAGCCCTCGATGGCGGCGGTCGCATGCGCGAGTTCATCGGCGCCTTCGGTCACCTGGGCCTCGGCGCGCTGCAGGTCTTCTTCTTCGCTGCCGGCCTGGCTGCTCGCCGGCGGGCTCCACTCGCTCGCGTGGACGGCCGCGCGGTGCGCCCGAATGGCTTCGTGCGCCAGCCGCCTGATCGCCTCGGCGCTCGGCGCACGGGCGGATAGTGCGGCCGCCTCGGACTCGACGGTGCGGGCGGCGAGCGCCGTGGCGCTCGCGGCCGCGGCGTGTTCGCGCAGGAAGCTGTTGGCTTCGCCCTGGAAGGTCGTGGACGAGGAGCACGCGGCCAGGAGCAATGCGCCCATCCCAAGTAGCGACAGGCGCCCGCACGGCCGGCGGCCGGCGCGCGCTCGAGCGCACGCGCCGCTCGTCCGCAGAGGACCGCTCAGCGTTCGCCCGCGCCGCGCATGAAGAGCACCAGGTACCAGATCGAGACCACCACGAGCACTCCCAGCGGGAGCACGAGCGTGAGAATCGAGGCGGTGAGGATGTGCGCGGCGAGTGGGAGTTGAAGTGCTGCCATCACGTTTGCTCCTAGTGCTCACCCGCGAGCCGCGTCGCCGGCGCCGCGTTGGCGCTCGCGGGCAGCAGCCAGCGGTGTACGTATACGAACAAGACTATGAGGAAGGTGACCGACCCCGGCACCCACATCACGCCGGCGGCGAGCTGCTGCGGGGCAAACGACCAGTCCCGGAAGCCGACGCCCGCGTGCACTACGCCTGCAGCAGGTAGAGGACCACGTAGGTCAACAACCCGATCGCGCCGAGGAAGCTCCAGTAGAAGACGGCGGCGTCGAGGCCCGGCGCGATCAGCCGGTCGGGGTCCTTCACGTCCCCCCCGCTGCCGGCGGGTTCACGCCGCGCCCGCAGCTCTGTAGCGACCTGCGTCTCGAGCCAGTACATCGTGGCCAGCATCGAGATCAGGTAGAAGGCGCTCCACACGCAGAACACGCTCGCGTAGGCGCCGTCGGTGGGCCCGAAGTCCTGCACCGTGTACTCCAGGCACTGCGCGGCGATCGCGACGAGGCCGAGCACGACCCCCGCGCCCGCCCAGCCAACCCAGTTGTGCGAGCGGCTCTTCATCAGGCGCCCCGCGAGGATCGTCGCGAGCACGCTCGCGGCCACGCAGGCGATGAACACCGCGCCCCACGCCTGGTCGGGGTGGACGTGCGCCGGGCGCCACATGTGGTCCTGGTTGAGCGAGCGCAGGTAGAAGTAGGCGAACACGAACCCGAGGAAGAAGAAGGTGCTCGCGCCGCACAAGAGCCGTGCGCCGACCGACAGCGCACGCGCGCTCACATCGGGCGGCTCGGGCGGGATCTCGACGCCCGCCGGCACCGGCGGGATCATCAGCCCGAGCGGTCGCTGTTCGCTCTCGGCCGCCACGCTAGGCCCCCGCTCCCGCACCCAGCGTCGCGCCGGCGGGGACCGGCGTGCCGTAGGGGTATGGGTCGGAGTCGAAGACCGGGATCTGCTCGAAGTTGTTCACGGGCACGGGGTGCGGCAGCTGCCACTCCAGCGAGCGCGACTTCCACGGGTTCAGCTCCGTGGGTAGGCGCGCGATCACCATCGAGTACACCACGTTGGCGACGAAGATCAGCATCGAGAAGCCGAGCACGAAGGCCCAGATCGAGACCCACGTGTTCACCCCGACGAGGTTCGGTTCGTACGTGCTGACCCTCCTCGGCATCCCTTTCAGGCCGAGCACGAACATCCCGAGGAAGGCCGCGTTGAACGAGATGAACATCAGCCAGAAGTGCATTTTCGCCATGCGCTCGTTGAAGCGTAGGCCCGTCATTTTGGGCACCCAGTAGTAGATCGCCCCGAAGAACGCGAACACGAGGCCGCCGACGATCGTGTAATGGAAGTGCGCCACCACGAAGAAGCCGCCGTGCAGCTGCGTGTCGGTCGCGACGTCCGAGAGCACCACCCCCGAGGTTCCCCCGATCAGGAAGTTGAAGGCCCACGCCATGCAGAACAGCATCGGCACCGTGAAGGTGGCTCTGCCCTTCCACAGCGTCCCCATCACGCATAGGAAGATGAAGCCCGTGGGCACCGAGATGATCTCCGTCGAGAGCATGTAGAACGGCCGCAGGTCGGCGTTGATGCCGCTCACGAACAGGTGGTGCTGCCACACGAAGAAGCTCAGCAGCGCGACGCCCAGCATCCCCGAGACCGCGAGGCGGTAGCCCCACAGCGGTTTGCGCGTGAACACGGGCAGCAGCTCGAGCACGATCCCCATCCCGGGCAGCGCGAGGATGTACACCTCGGGGTGGCCGAAGAACCAGAAGAGGTTCTCGAACAGGTACGCGCTGCCGCCGCCGCCGACGATGAAGAAAGAGGTGTTGATCGTGCGATCGAGCGCCGCCATCGACAGCGCCGCGATCAGCGTCGGCGCGGCGAGCACCATCAGGACCGCCGTCGCGAACACCGACCACACGAAGATCGGCAGGCGCGACCAGGTGAGCCCGGGCGCGCGCAGCGTGACGATCGTGACGATCATGTTCAGGCCGAGCAGCGTCATCGAAACGCCGACGAGCGCGAAGAAGATGATGTAGGAGTCCATCCCCATCACGGCCTGGTCGTTCAGCGGCTGATAGCCGGTCCAGCCGGTGGGGAAGCCGCCGAAGAAGATCGTCGAGGTGAGGATGAAGCCGGCGGCCATCAGCAGCCAGAAGGTGAGCGCCTCGATGCGCGGGAAGGCCATCCGCCGCGCGCCGATCATCAGCGGCACGAAGTAGTTGGCGAAGGGCCCCAGCACCCCCGAGGTCATCATCCCCATCATCATCGTGCCGTGCATGCCGACCAGCGTGAGGTACTGGTTGGGGCCGACGGTCGTGGGCTGATCGTGCAGCAGCTCGGAGCGCATCAGCATCGCGTTCAGCCCCGCGATGAATATGAACACGCCGATCCCCACGAGGTACTGCATGCCGACGACCTTGTGGTCGGTGCACAGGCCGAAGTAGCGGCTGATCCCGTGTTCCTCTTTCTCGCGCAGCGAGGGCGGGCGGCCGAGCAGGCGCGAGATCGGATAGTTGGCGAAGCCGAGCCCGATCAGGAAGCCGACGACGCCGAAGACGTAGGCGAGCAGCAGCGCGACGTCGTTCTCGTCGGTCGCTTTCGCGTAGTCATAGCTCGGGCCGCCGATGTGGTGGCCGATGAACCAGCCGAGGTAGTAGCCGCCGACGCCGAGCACGACGGCGGTGAGCAGGTTGAAGTCGAGCAGCCGCCGCCACAGCGGCTTGTTCGCGGGCAGGGGGTTGTAGGGCGTCGCCTCGGCTGCGCTCATCCGGCCCTCCTCGTCGGTTCGGGTACGTAGGTCGTGCTGTATTTCGGCAGCGCCTTCGTCGCCGGCGCGAGCTTCGTCTGCTGTTCGGCGATCCACGAGTGGAAGGCGCTCGCGCTCACGACCTTGCCTTCGGCTTTCATGTCCGGGTGCCAGATCCCGCAGAGCTCCGAGCAACGCACCTTGAAGTCCACGAGGCGTTCGGGCTTCACGAACGCGATGTTGTCGACGTCGGGCGTGGCGTCGGCCTTCACGCCGAGGGCGTAGGCCCAGAAGGAGTGCACCACGTCCAGGGAGGTGACGTGGAATTCGACCATTTTGTCCACCGGCATCTCGAGCTTGTAGGTCTCGACACCGCCGTAGGTGGGGTAGCGGAAGGTAAAGGCCCACTGCTGCGCGATCACCTGGATCGGGAGCTTCGGGCCGCTCGGCACGGTCACGGGGTTCGGCCCGCTGCCGGAGCCGGCGCCGGCGGTGGACTCGAGAACCACCGTCCCGAACGCCGCGATCCCCAGCACGAGCGCGGAGGTGATGAGGATCCAGACCGTCTGGATGCGCGCGTCACCGCGCACCGCCGGGCCTTCGAGGGCCGCGCCCGGCGGCTGGCGAAAGAACAGCACCGTGTAGGCGAGGAACAGCATCACGAGCAGGATCACCGGGGTCGCGACCCCGGCTAGCACCGTCATGTCGGTGCGCTGCTCGGACGCCTGGTTGGTGCCGGTGGGAGCGAGCAGCGGGCCGACCAGCAGAATCACCAGCGGCAGCGCGATCACCGTCGAGACGAGCCACACGAGCAGGAAGCTGCGCGCGTGGTTGCGCTCGCCCGCGGGCGAGCCGGCGGCACCCTGAGCGCTAGACGACATCGATGAAGCCGTCCATGTAGCCGAGCGTCTGCATCGGGCCGCCGTTGCCGTCGATGAAGCCCGCGCCGCAGGGCACGAAGCACTGCCAGTGGTAGCGGCCCTTCTTGCCCGTGCGGAAGCTGAAGGTGATCGTGTTGTGCGCGCTCTGAGACGGTTCGCACGGCCCTTCTTCGCAGAAGTTCTTCGCTTCTTCGGAGACGCCGGGGAGCGGCACGAACACCCCCAGTTCGGGCACCGCGAAGGTGTGCGCGGGTTCTTCGGAGCTGACCGAGGAGACGGTCTTGCCGTTGACGGTCATCGTGCCGCCGACGGTCCCCTGCACCTGCGAGAGCAGCGGGTTGCGCAGCCCCGTCGGGCTATCGAACTCGTACAGCGTCACGTGCACGACCGAGTTGGCGGGCACCTTGAAGTCCGTGTCGCGGATCCAGTGCCCGTTGCTCTTGACGAGGTAGGAGACCCAGTCGGGGTGCTGCGGGCTGAGCTTTTTGCCGACCGCCGCGACGGTCTCCAGCGTCAGTTCGGCGCCGCCGACCGCGGCTGGCGCAGCCGGTGCTCGCACGTCCTGCGGGAAGCTCGTCGCCCAGTCGGCCACGTACAGCGCGATCAGCGCCGCGACGGCCGCCGTGGCGATCCCGACAACCAAGAGCTTCTTTGCGAAAAGGCTCACCCCGGGCTCCTCCCTCCCGGTTGCGGTCATACGCCTCCCTGCGGGACTTCCAGGCTCCTGTGGCGCGAGCCTACAACTTCGGCCGCACGTCGTGTTGCGCGGCTGGCCGATAGCGGCGGCCGGTAGCCCTCAGACCGGGGAAGCGGGGCCGCCGCGCGCCTGCGCCGCCGTCAACCGCGTCTCACGCAGACGCCGTACGAGCGCGTTCGCTTTATGATGCGCGGCCCGGGAGAGCGGGGAGCGGGCTCGGGCGCGCCAGCGTCACCGAGGCCCACACGGCTGTGAGCATGCCCGAATGACACCGTCAAGGAAGCCGGCAATAACGATCGCGAGCGCGCTGGGCGCGCTCGCGCTGTTGCTGTGCGGACCGACCTCCGCGCTCGCAAAGACGCCCAAGCTGACGATCGCCCAGCCGGCTGCGACCAGCGATCCCACGCCCACGCTCAGCGGCTCCACCACCGACCCCGGCGAAGCACTCAGCGTGAAGATCTTCAAGGGGTCGAAAGCCGAAGGCGAAATCGCAGCGACGCTCGAAGTGCCAGCGGTCGAAGTGAGCGAAGCATGGTCGGCCACGCCGCAGGAAGCGCTTGCACCCGGTGTCTATACGGCCCTCGCCGAACAGGAAGCGGGGGCGCTCAAGAGCGAACCCGTGACCTTCACGATCGACACCAAGCCGGCGGCCTCGATCGACCCGGTCGCGTCTCCCAGCAGTGACGCGATGCCCGTCCTGACTGGTAGCGCCGGCACGGCGCCGGGCGATCTCGAAGAAGTCGAAGTGACGCTCTACGAAGGCGAGCACGCGACTGGGACGCCCCTGCTGAGCGCGCCGGTCGCGGTGCTCGCCGGCGAATGGACCTACGCCGCGCCGCACCTGCCCGACGGGACCTATACGGCCACCGCCACCCAGGAAAACGAAGCGGGAGAAACCGAAGCCAGCGCGCCGGTCACCTTCACCGTGGACACGACCGCGCCGAAGATCTCGATCAGGACGCCCGGCAGCGAAGAAGTGCTCAGCACCTCCACCCCCACCTACGGTGGTGCGGCCGGCAGCGAAAGCGGCGACCTGCCAGCGATCACTGTGACCGTGTACCTGGGCACGAAAGCCTCCGGGACGACGGTCCAGGCGATCAAGCTGAGCGCGGCGCAGTGGAGCGCCGGGGTCCAGGGACCGGCGCTGGCCAACGGCATCTACACCGCCCTCGTCGAACAAGCCGACAGCGCCGGCAACATCGGCAGCAGCATGGTCACGTTCGCCGTCGCGGTGGCGAAGTCCGGCGGATCGAGCGAAGCAGCGCCACCGACAGCGTCGTTTCGGTGGTTCCCCTCGCGACCCCTCAGCGGCGAAGCGGTCTCGCTGGTGTCGACTTCGACCGACGCGGGGAGCCCGATCACCGCGCTCGCGTGGGCGCTCGGCCCGGGAGCGCCCTTCGCAGCGGGCGAAGGCGTGCTGACGACGTCGTTCGCGAAGGCGGGCACCTACCAGATTCGCTTGCGGGTGAGTAACGCGGCGGGACTCTCGAGCGTCGCGACCGAGACGCTCGTCGTGAGTGCGCCGCCGGCGACACTGATGCAGCCGTTCCCCGTCGTCAGGATCGCGGGCTCGGAGAACCGGAGGGGGACGAAGGTGGCGCTCCTGACGGTCGAGGCGCCACCCGGGGCGAGCGTCCAGGTGCGCTGTCGCGGCCGCGGGTGCCCGGCCAGGCGCCGCAGCGTGCGCACGCTCTCCGCTCCGGGCGCCGGCGGCACGGCAGTCGTCACCTTCCGCAGCTTCGAGCGCCTGCTGCGCGCCGGCGCCGTCCTCGAAGTCAGGGTCTCGAAGGCCGCCGAGATCGGCAAGTACACACGCTTCACGGTGCGCCGCGGCAGGCTGCCGACCCGCATCGACGAGTGCCTGAGCCCCGACGGCTCCCAACCCATCCGCTGCCCCAGTTGATGCACGCGCTGCGCGAGGCACAGAAGTGGGCCTCCGAGCTCCTGGCCCGCCAGCAGCTCAGCCCGCTCAGGGTCGTGAGCATGCTCGCCGCGAGCGCCGCCGTCTTCGCACTCGCCCTGCTCGCGGGCCGGGCGCTCACGCCCGCCGCCTCTCCGCGTGAACACCTGTCGGGCCTGTCGGTCATCGCGTCGGTGGGTGGGCCACCCGAGACTGCCGCTCGAGCCGCCGCGCCGACGACGGTCCTCGCGCGCAGCACGCCGAAGGCCGCCAGACACGCACACCGCAGACCTGCAGCTCGCAGGCCGAACAGGGCCACGGCTCCCAAGCGCGCCGCTGCGAAGGCTCCGTCGCCCACGCAGGCGCCAGCGCCCACAGCCACGCCCACACCGACCCCGGCGGCCACACCCGCGCCCGTCAGCGCGCCCGAACCCTCGACACACGGGCATGCACCAGCTCGCACGCATTCAAGCTCGCAGGGCGGCAGCTCATTCGACAGCTCGGAATAGCCGGAGCGCTCGACTCGGCGCGGGGCTCGGCGCACGTCGTGATCCCGCTGCTGCTCATCGTCGCGGTCATCGGGTTCGTGCTGGGCATCCGCTCGCCCGACGCGCCCCACACCGCTCTCGCGCCCAAGACGCGCTCGGCATTCGTGGCGAACCTCATCGTCGAATACCCCTCCACCTGGCATACCACCAGGACACCCATCGCGCTCCCCGGCCTGCAGCTGACGCACGAGCTCGTGCTCGCGCCTGACGGAAACGCCGCGCGGGCGGGGCTGATGGCGGGGCAGATCGCCGGGACCGCAAAGACGCCGCTGCCCGCCTCGTTCCTCGCGAGCCTCGGCGGCGCGCCCCACACCGAAGTCGTCCAGCAGCCCTATCTCGAAGCCTATAGATACCGCCAGCTTCGGCTTGCAGGCCAGCCGCGGACGGTCGACCTGTACGTGATCCCCGGGGGGAGCGAAACGAGCGAACAGCAGAACGCGACGGGCGTGGCGTGCTATGCGGAACCCCGGCTGGCCGCCTACCTTCGCAAATGCGAACAGATCGTCGCGCACATCGCGCTATCCAGCCCGACCGGCGCCGGCACGCTGATCGATGCCTCCTACGCACGGCGCCTCGACGGCGTGATCGGCTCGCTGCCGGGTGAACGCGACCGCCTGCTCGCCGCGGCGCGACACGCTCGCGTAAACGCGGCCGTCTCACGGCAGGCCGCGCAGCTCGGCGGCCGCTTCGCCGCCGCCGCTTCCTCGCTGAGCTCCTTGGAAGCGCCCTCGAACGCGACCGCGGCGCAGTCGGCGCTCGCGAGCGCGCTCGGCCAGAGCGCGGAAAGCTACCGGGCCCTCGCCACGGGCAGCACGGATGCTGCCGCCCGCATCAGCCAGTCAGAGGCCGCGCTGCAAGGAGCGATCGCCAAGCTCGCCGTGCTCGGCTACGGCAGCACCCCCGCCCGTCGCTGAGGAGGACGGCGCGGCTCCCTGGGCCGAGGACTCAACCCACGGGTTGAGGCGCGAGATCAACCCACGACCAACCCGTGCGCCGATGACGTGGCGCCCCGGCGAGACGATGATCGGCCCATGACAACTACCGATTACCTACTCAACGCAGTCTTCGTCTTCCTCGTCCTCCGCCAGACCCGCGAGCGCAAGCTCGACCTCAGGAGCATGCTCGTGCCGCTGCTCTTGGTGTTCACCGTCGCCCACAGCTACCTGCACACGATCCCGACGGCCGGCAACGACCTCGTCCTGATCGGCGCGCTCGCCTCAGTGGGACTCACGCTCGGCATCCTCGGCGGTCTCGCGACGCACGTTCGCCGCGATCGCGACGGCTCGGCCTACGCCCGCGTGGGCTGGATCGCCGGCGCATTGCTGATCGCAGGCTTCCTCGCCCGCATGGGCTTTGTGCTCGCCGTCGAAAACGGCGCCGGACCGGCGATCCGCAGCTTCGGCATCGCCAACCAGCTCGGCGCCGCAGCGTGGCCGGTCGCGCTGGTCGCGATGGCACTGCTCGAGGTCGTGGTGCGGATCCTCGTGGTCCAGCTGCGCGCGAGGCGCCCGCACGGCGAGCGCGCAGCGCAGGCGATCTCCGCCGGCGCGCCAGCTTGAGCTTCCCCCAGTCAACCCGCGGTGCCCGGCTCGCCTCGGCGGGCCGGCGCGCGTTGTATCCGTTCGGCCGGCTGTGCGCGTCCTATCCGCTCGTTCGGGTCTATCGTCACGCTGTGGAGAGCGCTGTGGGAGATCGGGCGTCGCCCTCCGCGCAGCCGCGGGGCACCAGCCAGCGCGTAGCGCAGGCGCTCTCGCGCGCCGAGAGCCGCCTCGCCCGCCAGCGCGGCATGCTGCGGCCGCTGGGCTGGGCGGTGATGATCGCTGTCGTAGTCGAGGCATTCGATGGGCATCCGGCCCCCGGCGCCCACGGCGAAGCCGCCGCGCTGACACTCGCGCTGGTCGTATTCGTCGCCTCGCTCGCGCTCGCGATCTCCCCCGCCTTCACGCGGCTGGCGCAAGCGGCGCAGACGGCCGTGATCCTCGCGCTCGCCGCAGGCGGCGTGGCGCTGCTCGCCCTGCAGCCGAAAGGCGCGACCGAGCTCGCCGGCGGCGCGGCGGTGTGGATGGCAGTCGCCAGGCTTCCGCTCGCCGTGGGCATCGCCCTTGGTGGCACGACGACATTGGCGCTCGACGTCGCGGCGGCGAGCGCCGACAGCTCCTCCGCCTCGGTGCTCGCGACCACACTGCTGTGCGCGCTGCTCGGGCTGATGGCCTATTTCATGAGGCAGGCGCGCGAGAGCCAGGACCGCACCGAGATGCTGCTCGCGCAGCTCGAGGACGCGCGCGATGAGCAGGCGCGCGCGGCGGCGATCGCCGAGCGGGGGAGGATCGCCAGCGAGCTCCACGACGTGCTCGCCCACTCGCTCTCGGGCGCCGCGATCCAGCTGGAGGGTGCCCGCATGCTGGCGGAGCGCGAGCATGCCGGCGATGACATACGCGCCGCCATCGATCGCGGGCGCGCGCTCGTGAAGGATGGCCTCACCGATGCGCGACAGGCCGTGGCTGCGCTGCGCGGGGAGCGGCTGCCCGGCGTCGAGCAGCTGGCGGCGCTGGTCGAGGACTTCCGCCGCGACATGGACATCGACGTGCGCCTGGTGATCGAGGGCAAGGCACGCACGCTGCCCGAGGACGCGGGCCTCGCGCTTTACCGCGGCGCGCAGGAGGCGCTCACGAACGTCGCGCGCTACGCGCCGGCGGCGAGCACGACGGTGCTGCTGAGCTACGAGCCCGGCGGGGCGCGCCTGCGCGTCGAGGACCGTCAGCCGGCGGGGAGCAGCGCGGCCGTCGCTACAGCCGCGCTTGCCGGGGCCGGTGGCGGCCGGGGCCTTGACGGCATGCGCGAGCGCGCGCGGCGCGCGGGCGGGGAGATGCGCGCGGGGCCCACGCCGAGCGGCTGGCTGGTCGAGATCGATGTGCCCGCCTGAGCAGGGTCCCGCGGGCGAGGCGATCCGGGTGCTGATCGCCGACGACCAGCGGGTCGTGCGCGACGGCCTGCGCATGCTCGTCGGCCTGATCGACGGCGTCGAGGTGGTCGGCATCGCGGGCGATGGCCAGGAGGCCCTCGAGCTCGCGCGCGAGCTGCATCCCGACGTCGTGCTGATGGACCTGCGCATGCCGCGCATGGACGGAGCGCAGGCGACGCGCGAGATCCGCGCAAGCGCTCCGGGGACCGAGGTGCTCGTGCTGACAACCTACGCGGATGACGAGTCGCTCTTCCCGGCGCTGGCGGCCGGCGCGCGCGGCTACCTGACGAAGGACGCGAGCGCCGAGGAGATCGCGCAGGCCATCCGCGATGTGCACGCGGGCCGCACGCACCTCGACTCGGCGATCCAGGGGCGGCTGCTGACCGCTGCGCTCGAGGCACCGACGGCGACGGCGAGCGCCGAGGGCGCTCCTGGCCTGCCCGACGAGCTGACCCCGCGCGAGGCCGAGGTGCTCACGCTGATAGCCGAAGGACTGTCGAACGCGGAGATCGCGGAGCGTCTCGTGGTCTCCCCGGCGACGGTGAAGACCCATGTGAACCGCATCTTCTCTAAGACGGGCGCGCGCGACCGCGCGCAGGCGGTGCGCTACGCCTTCAAGCACGGCATCGCGTAGGGGTCAGGAGGTGCGCGCGGGGCGGCGCAGCGACCAACGCCTGCGCTGCGGGCTCGGCAGCTGCGCGAAGGCTGGCGGCGAGGGGATCTCATCGCCCGCGAGGATCGCTCCCGGAACCTCGACCGTGAACCACTCCGAAAGCTCCTCTAGGTGCGCGCGCGCCAGCGCCTCGCGGATCCCGGGGGGGCGGTTGATGTGGTCGTGCGCGTCGGAGACGACATTGTGCACGAGGCCCTCGCGCGCCAGCTCGAGCGCGAAGCGGCGCACCGTGGCGCTGAATTCGCCGACGAGCGATCCGGCGGTTATCGACACGAGCGCGCCCGCGCGCACGAGCGAGGCGAGCATCTGCGGCTCGCGGTGAAAGGAGGCACAACGCTCGGGGTGCGCGAGCAGCACGCGGTGGCCCTGCGCCTGCAGCGAGGCCACCATCCCCTCGAGGCCGATCGCTATCGGGGTGATCGGCGGCTCCACCAGCAGCCACGGGCCGCCGCCGAGCCGAAGGCGCGCGAGCTCCTGCGGCTCGAGCTCCGCGGCGCGCGTCAGCGCGACCTCCGCGCCGGGGAGCACCTCCACGGGGATCTCCGCCGCCACGAGCTGCTCGTTCAGCTGCGCCACGAGCGTGGCGATGCGCTCGGAGCGGTTGTCATAGCGCCAGTTCACATGCGGCGTTGCCAGCAGCGTCTCGGTACCCGCTGCGCACGCCGCCCGGGCGAGCGCGAGCGAGCCCTCGCTGTCTTTGGGGCCGTCGTCTATGCCCGCGAGCACGTGTGTGTGCAGGTCGATCATCTTCGTGTTGACGTTAGCGGGGGGCGTCCCGCCCGCGGGGCGGCGGTCGGAGGGCGCCGTACCCCCGGGCGTCGCGCGCTACAGCGCCGCTGTTAGGAGCGACGCGCGTTACAGATCATCTGTTAAGAGCGAAACGTCGGGGAGGTAGCCCTACCGACCTGGCTTGAGGGCTTTCCCGCTGGCTTAAGCCGCGATCAGAGCGACACGCGGTCTGGAGGGTCGGTCGTTACGCCGGCACGAGCACGTTGAGCGACTGCATCGCGGGATGGACCGCCGGCCGCGAGGAATCGTCGTGCGTGTACATGACCCACGCCTCGCCTAGCGCCTCAAGTAGTTCGTCCATCGTCTCCCCGGAGGCGAACAAGCCGGGATGGCTGGGAACCTCGGCCCAGTACATGCCGTCCTCCTCGTGGACGGCGACGTTCAGCTCGATCTGCTTGGCCTCTCCCATCGCTCTGCCTCTCATGATAGGCCAGCTTGCCTCAGTATCGACGCTGCAAGTCGAGGTCCATAACCGCGGCGCTTGTGCGCCGGCAACGTGATCGGCCTCGCCTCGCCGGGCTTGACCATCTTGACGTTGTGCTTGCCACCAAGCGTCGCCTTCCAACCGTCGTCTTCGAGCAGCTTGCGCATCGACTTCTGGTTGTACACCTTCGCCACGGCGACACGGTACCGGGCGCGCTGGGACGGGATAGAGGGTCATCCCGGAAGTGCCTCCGGCCACGCGTCGGCATCGCGTTCGGGCGACGGGGTTCTACCTACGTCGTCACGTCTAGGGCTTCCGTCCTATGCCAGGTCGAGGACGAGGTGCAGAGCGTCTTCGACGGTGCGCATCTCTTCGATGGTCAGATGCGTGACCTCCCTGCCGAGCGACCGGGCGTCTATCGCGCCCACCATCTCGCAGAGGACGAAGGTGGCCTGCCCCTCGACCGAAATCGCGGGGTGGAAGCCGGCAGATGGTGCTGACTGCGACGTGTTGCAGACGACGGTCGTAGCGAGCGTCAACAGATCATCGGCTTGAACGACCACGGCGTAGCGGCGGCCGTGGTGTGCACGCCAGGGCGCGGCGACGGTCAGGCGAAGCTGAGTTGCTCCAGTCGGCGCGCAGCGAGATAGCGACTCAGCAGCGGGTCGATGACCTGCCAGCGTCCCTGTCCGATGCGCTCCACGACGCCGAGGTCGCGCAGCGCCCCCAGCGCGCGTGCGGCCTGCTGGGGCCGCAGGCCCTGGTAGAGCTCGGCGCCGGCCGCGACGCGGACCGCCATCCGCTCGCTATAGCGGCCGAGCGCGCGGATGCGCTCGAGCTGCTGCTCGTGGCGCAGCTGCTCGCACGCGAGGGCGCGATCGAGCGCCGCCACGACCATCGCGTGGTCGATCGTGCGTCGCAGCTCCTCGATGGCCTGCATGTGCGCGTTCTGGGCAATCAGCATCGTCGTGCGTGGGTGCCCCTGACCCAGCTCGAGCAGCCGCCCGAGCGCGTCTTCACTGATCTTCGTACGGTCGCGGGACAGGCGCGCGCGAATCCCCTTGGCCCACTCCTCGGAGCTGATCGCGGTGAGGTCGTGGAAGGAGCCGAACTGGCTGAGGGCGCGCTCGTTCGGAGCGAACAGGTCGCGCATCATGTGCTCCATCGAGCCGGCGAACAGGACACTGACATCTGGCGAGCGCTGGAGGATCGCGCGGATACGGCGCGTGAGCACGTCCGGGTCGCCGAAGCGCCCAGTGGTGATGTCCTGGAACTCATCGAAGAAGACGACGACGCGGCGGCCGTCGCTCTGGGCGAGCCGCTGCGTGAGGCGCAGCGCGCCGTCGAGCGCGCTCAGCGGCTCCTGTTCGGCGCGTCCGAGGTCGATCGTCAGTTCGACCTCCTCGCCGAGGTCCTGCCGCGCGCGCAGCGTGGCGGCGGTGCGCAGCGACCCCACCACGCTCCTGCCCGCGCGCACCGCGTCGGTGATCGCGCGCCTCAGCGGCGCGCGGTTCGCGAGCAGCTCGAGCGCGAGCACGTGCGCAAGCATGCCCGCGTCGCCGCATTCGAAGAGGTCCACCTTGGCGGTGTACGCGCGCTCCCCGCGGCACAGCTCGAGCGCGGCGTCCGCGGCGGTCGTCTTGCCGATCCGCCGCGGGCCCGCCATCACGACGTTGGCTCCCCCGAGCAGCGCGAGCGCGGCACGCTCCACGTCGGCCGCTCGCCCGATCATGGTGTGCGGCGCGAGCGGATGGTCGGTTGGGAACAGCACCGCGCTTCCCATCCGTGCCGCATCACTCATGGCGAGATGTTATATCACGAGTAGAGTGAGTTTGCGATGATCGTGGATGACCGGGAAGCGTCCACTTTGGTGCTCTACCGAGTCCTACACTTGCATCGTGCCGACCCGCCACCCGCGCCACTCGATCACGGAGACGCCGCCCGTGCGGGACGCTCTGGATGCCCTTCGTCGCCGAGGAGAGCATGTGCGGCTCGACGATCTGGTCATTCGTGGAGCCCGTGAGCGACTGCGGGAGATCGACGCCGGGCACGACGAAGAGCACCACAATGCCGAGCTTCGCCTCGAGCTGATCCAGCGCCTGCGGACAGGAGACGGTCTGGATGTAGAGGCCGCCTACGACGTGCGCGAACGCGGCTGGACTCATTGACCTACGGGCAGGGGCTGCTTCTCGACAATTCCGTATGGGCGAGGCTGCTAGACGGTCGCCTCACGGGCGGCCCGCGCAGCGCGCTCGAGGAGGCTCTCGCCGCCGGGGAGCTGTGGACGTATCCGCCGGCGCTGTTGGAGATGCGCTACAGCGCCCGCGGCGCCGAGCCGTTCGCGCGCCTCGCGCGCGAACGGCAAGCCCTCCCGCACGCCCCGCTGGACGTCGCCTCCTCGGCGCCCGCGCTCTCGGCCCAAGCCGAGCTGGCGGCGTCACCGCAGGTCTCCCATCGCGTCAAGCCGGTCGATCTGCTGATCGCCTCCGTGGCGGCAACGCACGGCCTCGGAGTGCTGCACTATGACCACGACTACGACACGATTGCCGAGTACAGCTCCTTGTCGTACGCGAGCGTGTGGGCTGCGCCGCGAGGCAGCCTGGGCTGACCCGCGCTGCTGCCGGTTAGCGGCGGGCATCCCGTCCGCGGGGGCGCCCGTCGGAGGGCACGCCTGATGCCGGCCTAGGCCAGCGCCTATTCGTAGGTGTATTTGTCCGCGGGCACCTTCGCGCTGGTCTTCCCGTTTGACTTAGCGCGCACGTCGACCGCGGCGGTGCGCCCGTCGGCGGGCGCGATCATCGTGCATTCGCTCGTCGACGCGCATTCGACGAAGGTCGCTTCGGGTTTGGTGAACTTGAAGATCGTCTTGGCTTCACCGGGCACGAAGCCGCTGCCCTTGACGGTGACGCTCGTGCCGCCCGGGCGCGGACCCCCCGAGGGGCTCACGCTCGTGATCGTGGGGTTTTCGTACTTGAAGTGATCTTTCGTCGTGGGCGCGCTCGTGCCGAATTCGTTGCTCACCAGCACGTCGATGATGCCGCTCGCGCCCGGCGGCGAGATGGCCGTGATCGAGGTGTCGGAGTTCACCGTGAAGCTCGCGGAGCCCGCCACGGGGCCGAAGAGCACCCGCGTGGCGCTCGTGAAGTAGTGCCCGCTGATCGTCACGCTCGTGCCGCCCGCAGCGGGCCCTTTCTTCAATGAGAGGGCCGCCACGACTGGCGGGTTGCCGGTGTGCAGGTAGGTGAACTGCTCGGCGCCGCCCGGCGTCGTCGAGCCGTAGGGGGTGATCACCTTCACGCCGACTTTGCCCGTGCCCGCGGGCGCGACCGCGGTGATCGTGCTCGATGACAGCACGCCGAAGCTGCTCGCATCGCTTGCACCGAACTTCACCGCTGTGGCTTCGGAGAGGTTCGCGCCGCTGATCGTGACCGCCGTGCCGCCTGCCTCGGGCCCTTCGACCGGTTCGATCCCGCTCACGCTCGGAGGCACGCCGTAGCTGAAGCGCGCCGAGGAGGTCACCGCGCTCGTGCCTTCGGGCGTCGTGACGGTGATGTCCACCGTCCCCGCGCTCGCGGCGGGCGCGACCGCGCGGATGCGGCTCGGCGAGATGATTTCGAACGAGCTCGCCGCCGTGAAGCCGAAGTCCACGGTCTGAGCTTCCTGGAGGTTGCCGCCCGTGATCGTGACGACGGTGGCGCCTTCTGTCGGGCCGCTCGCGGGGGAGATCGCCGTCAGGAACGGCACCGGCGCGCCGCCGACGGGGAGCCCTTCGGAGACCGCCGCTTCCCAACCGCCCGAGTTGTGCGCCGATTCGCGCACCGCCACGGAGAAGCCGACGTCGGCTGCGCTCAGCGTGTACGTCGATTTCGTGGCGCCTTCTATCGGCGCGCATTCGGCCTCTTCACAGCGCAGCCATTGATCGGCACGCGTCGTCGGCGAACCGCTCCAGCTGCCTTCGTGGGCGCTCAGCGTTTCGTTTTCGGCGCCCGTGCCGGTGATCGTCGGCGGCGAGGTGCTCACGGGCGCCGGCGGCAGCACGATCGCGCTCGCCGCGGAGATCGAGCCGGCTCCGGCGCCCGTTTCGTTGCGCGCTGTCTCTTCGACGCGCAAGCGCCGCCCGACGTCCGCTGCGGCGGGCTCGTAGGTGCGCGCGCTGACGCCGATTTCTTCGCAGTGTTCGCCTGAGCTTTCGCAGCGAAGCCAGCGGAAGGCGTAGGAGGTCGGTTCATTGCTCCAGCTGCCGTGGCGCTCTGAGAGTTCGCGGCCCTGCTGGGCGCTGCCGCGGATAGCGGGCGGCGCGCTCGCGACCGGCACGGCGCCGAGCACGGCACCCGTCGAGCTCGACTGCGTGACGCCGGTGCCGGCGGCGTTCGTCGCGGTTTCGCGCAGCAGCAGCGTTTTGCCGACGTCCGCGGAGGCGGGCACGTAGGTCGCGCCTGTCGCGCCCGCGATCGCGCGGCAATTGCTGTTGGCCGGCGGTTCGCAGCGCTTCCACTGGCGCGCGAAGCTCTTCGGTTCGCCGTTCCAGGTGGCGGCTTGCGCGGTCAGCGTGTGACCCTGTTCGGCGCTGCCGCTGATCGTCGGCGGCGCGCTCGCTTCGGGCGGCGCGCTCGGCGGCACGGGCACGGTTTCGCTCGCCGCGGAGAAGGCCGCTTCGCTTCGCCCAACGCCGTTTTCGGTCGTTTCGCTGACCTCCAGGGAATGGCCCACGTCGCCCGGGCTGATCGTGTAGTTCGATCCTGTCGCTGCGGTGATCGCGCCGCAGCCGCCGCCGCCTGGTTCGCAGCGCAGCCATTGCCAGTGCGGGTTGATCGCAGCGTGCGTCCACGTGCCCTCGACGACGCTCAGCACCTGCCCCTGTTCGATCGTGCCCGAGATGCTCGGCGGTGTGCTTTTCGTTGGCGCCGCCTGCGGCGCGATCTGCAGCGCCTGCGAGGTGGAGATTTCATACCCGCCGGGGTTTTCGGCGCGTTCCTGGACCTCGAGGAAGTCTTCGACGTCTTCGGCGGCCGGCACGTAGGTTTCGCCGGTCACCGGTTCGTTTTCGCCCATGCCGTTTTTGTGGGTGATCGCGCTGCAGCTCGCGCCGGTGCCTTCTTTGGTGGCGCCTTTGCACCGGTACCAGCGGTCTTCCTGGTGGGTCGGCGAGTTTTCGAACGAGCCCGCGTGCGCTTTCAGTGTGTGCCCTTCGACGGCGGTCCCGGTGATCGTGGGGGCGGCGGTGGGCGTGGGGTACGGGGGTTCGGATTCTTCGCTCGAGGCGAGGATGATTTCGGGCTCGGAGGTCGCGGCGCTGGAGCCGGACGCGTTTTTCGCTTCCACGCGCACGACGAGCGAGCGCGCGACGTCGGCCGCCTGAACGACATAGGTCTGCGCGCTCCCGACGACTTCGCATTCGGTGCCGATTTCTTCATCGACCCCCGCTTCGCCGTTACCGAGGCAGCGCAGCCACTGGTATGAGAATTCAGGCGATTCGGTCCAGGTACCGGGGGAGGCTTTGAGCGTCTGGCCCTGGCGCAGGCGCCCTGTTTCGGTGGCGGGCGAGCCGGACACGGTCGGCGGCGCGGTGTTGACGGGCCAGCCTTTGCCGGGCTTGGGCACGCCGATCGCTTTGCGCGGCTTTTCTTTGCCTTCCCGTCCTTCGGAAGGGGTGCGCAGGCTGACTTCGTAGGGCTGCGGGCGCAGCCCGTTGATCGTCATCGAGCAGGCGGTTTTGCAGCTCCCTTCCACGGGTTTGCTGAATTCGCGCGTGCCCACCGGGCGATAGCGCACGCGGTAGCTTTCGCTCGCGAGACTCCAGGAGAGCGTGAGCGATTCGGTCGAGGCGCTCAGCGAGATCGCCGGCGGGCGTGAGGGCCCGCCCTGCAGCAGCATGACCGCGGTGCTCGTGCTGGCGGCGACCTGGCTGACCTGGCCGAGGCCCGCGATCGGTGTCGGCGCCGATGTTTCAAGCAGCAGGGAGTTGCCGAGGCCGAGCAGTTCATAGCGCGCCGTTGGAGCCGAAGGAGTAGACGACGTGCGCGCCGCCTTCTTCTTCTTCGGAGCGCGAAGCTCGTGGCTTCGCCGGCGGAAACCGAGACGACGTGTTCGAGGCCCAGCACCGGCAGCGGCACAGTGGCGCAGGGGTGGCCGTGGCCGCACGTTTCAGTGGGTTCGCTTCCTGCTTCGAAGCCCAGTTGCCCCGAGCCATCGTTGCCCCAGGCATACACCTCTCCGTCGGCCAGCCGCGCGAGCACCTGCTGGCCGCCGGCAGCCACGTCGCGCACGGGGGAGGGGGGTTCGAAGCTGACGCGCACCGGCGAGGCGCTGTTCACAGTGGCGCCGTCGCCGAGCTGGCCCTTGGTGCCGGCGCCCCAGGCGATCACTTCGCTGCCGCCCGTGCGGATCGCGTAGCCGTTTTCTTCGCCGGCGGCGATGCGTTCGACGCCGGTGATGGCGCCGAGCCCTGCGACCTTCACAGGCCGCGGCACGGTGCTGCACTGTGCGGGTGTGACCGAGTGGGTTTCGCCGTAGCAGAGTTCTTCCTCGGCGGGCGTCTCTTCGACCCCCAGCAGGCCGTTGCGATCTTCGCCCCAGGCCTGGACGGTGCCGTTGGAGAGCAGCGCATAGTCGCGCGTGCCGCCGGCGGCGATCTGCGCGACGCCGGTCAGCCCCGGCACCTGGGTCGGGTGGTCGCGCGCGACGAACCACGATTCGTTCTGGCGGGCGTTGCGTTCCCAGCCCTTTTCTTTGTTGCCGCGCTCGCCGAATTCCGAGGCGCCCCAGGTCCAGACGGTGCCGTTGAAGAGCAGCGCCATCGCGTGCCCGTTGCCGACCGCGATTTCCTTGACTTCCGAGAGCCCCTGCACGCGCACGGGGTGTATCTGCAGCGCCTGGTTGCCGTTGCCGAGCTGGCCGTAGCCGTTGCCACCCCAGGAGCGCAGCGTGCAGTCCCCGAGCAGCGCGAGCGCCCAGCGGTAGCCGGCCTTCACCTGCGTCGCCCCGCTCACGCCCGCGACGGGCTGCGGCGCGTTCTCATATCCGCTGCCGAAGCCCGAGGCGAGCTGTTCGGCGCCGTTGATTCCCCAGTCGAGCACCGCGCTGGCGCCGCGCAGGTTGCGGCAGTGTTCTTCGGCGGCGAGCGCCGGTGAGGGCGCGAGGGTGCCGGCGGCCGCCAGCACGAGCGCGATGAGCGCCGTCGCAAGGCTCCCCCGGATCATGAACCCCCCACCCTTGACCTCCAGTCGCGGTTGTTGCCCTCTTCCCATACAACGACGGAAGGGCCCCTCTGGTTGGCCGGCGGCGCGAACCCCTCGAACGCGAGCTCCCACGACCCCCGGGAGAGGGTAACTGGGCCGTGGCCATTTGGCGAGGCGCGACGCGCTCGTGCATCCACGGTCGACGGCCGGCCCGGCCGCACCCTTGGCGCCTTCCGCGGGTTGAGAGAGGTATGCCGCGCCCGCGGAGGATGAACATCGCCAGAGGCGCCCGCTCGGGCCTAGCGCTCGGCTGGGCGAGCGCTGTGGTGCTCGCACTCGCGCCTGGTGCACTCGCTCCTTCGCAGGCGCTGGCCGCCGCCGCCCCGAGCGCCACCACCGGCCCGGCGCAGCAGCTGAGCTTCGACTCGGCGACGGTGACCGGGGCTGTCGACCCGAACGGCAGCGACACGAGCTACTACTTCGAATACGGCCCCACGGCGGCCTACGGCACCAAGACCTCCGCCTCGGCCGCCGGAGCGGGGAGCGCGTCGGTCCCCGTGCGCGCATCGCTCAGCGGGCTCGCGCCCACCGCCACCTACCACTACCGGCTCGTCGCGGTGAGCGCTGGCGGGACCGTCGTGGGCTCGGACCTCAGCTTCACGACGACCAGGCCGCCCGCCCCCACCGCGGTGACCAGGGCTGCCGCGAGCGTGAGCCCGAGCACGGCGGTGCTCGAGGGCGCGGTCGATCCCAACGGCGCTGCCACGACCTACTACTTCCAGTACGGGACGAGCGCGGCCTACGGGCTGAGCACGCCTGTGCGCTCGGCCGGCTCTGGCACCAGCTCCGCGACGGTGAGCGAGCCGCTGAGCGGTCTGCAGCCGCGCACCATCTACCACTATCGGCTCGTCGCGGCGAGCGCGGGCGGCACGGTCATGGGCGCCGGGCTCACCTTCACCACGACGGGCTCGGCGGTGCCGTCGGTCATCACCGGCGGCGTGAGCACCGTGGGCACGACGACGGCGAGCGTGAGCGGCACCGTGGATCCCGGCGGTGTGCCCACCACCTACTACTTCGAGTACGGCACGAAATCGCCGACGACCCGCACGCCCACGGCCTCGGCCGGCGCCGGAACGACGACCGTCACGGTGAACGCGCGGCTCAGCGGGCTCACCCCGGCCACCAAGTACTTCTACCGGCTCGTGGCGGTCGGCGCAGGCACCAAGATCGGCGCCACGCGTACCTTCACGACGGCCAAGATCCCGCTGTCGCTGACGCTGATGAGCACCGCCAACCCGGTCGGGGCCGGCACAACCGTGACCTTCAGCGGCGTGCTCGCGGGCACCGGCGTCGGCGTGCGCACCGTGGCGCTCGAGGTCGAGCCCTACCCTTACTCCGGCGGCTTTGTGCAGGTGGGCGCCGCCGAGCTCACGAGCGCGACAGGCGCGTTCTCGTTCACGCTGCCGAACCTCGCCATCAACACGATCGTGCGCGCCGTCACCGTGGGCGGCTCGCCGTCGCTCGTGAGCCCGGTCGTGCTCGAGCAGGCCTTCGTGCGCGTCAGCGTCCACGTACGTCGCCACAACAGGACGCTGCACATCTCCGGCCTCATCGCCCCCGGCGGAGCGCCCGTGCGAATCCACATCCAGCGTCGTATCGGGGGCCGCTGGGTGACGATCGCGCGCGCCACCACACATCCGATCACCACCGGGCTCGCGGTGTATGCGCGCACGATCACGCACGCGCACCGTGGTCGCTACCGGGTGCTCGCGCAAATGCAGGAAGGCTCGCTGCTGTCGGGGCGCAGCCGCGTCGTGTTCGTGAGCTGAGTTCTTCTGCGAGGGTCGCGCGGCTCAAAGCGAGCGCCATCGTCCGAATCGACGCGGGCCGCTGCGAGAATGCGGCCCGTGAGCGACCAGACCCAGATGGCGCAGATCCCGTTCGTAGCGCTCGGGCGCCAGCACCAGGCGATCGCCGACGACCTGCGTGCTGCGTTCGATCGCGTGCTCGAGGCCGACGCGTTCATCCTCGGGTCCGAGGTCGAAGCGTTCGAGCAGGAGTTCGCAGACTACTGCGATGTCGCCCACTGCGTGGGCATCAACTCGGGGACAGCCGCGCTCACGTTGGCGCTGATCGCCGCGGGAATCGGTTCGGGCGACGAGGTGATCGTGCCCGCGCACACCTTTATCGCGTCTGCGCTGGCGGTCGTTCACGCGGGCGCCACGCCGGTCTTCTGCGACGTCGAGGCCGACACGGCGCTGATCGACCCCGCCTCGGCCGAGGCGGTCGTCACCGAGCGCACGGCAGCGATCATCCCAGTGCACCTCTACGGCCAGGCGGCGGACATGGACGCGATCGTGACGCTCGCCGGCAGACACGGCTTGTTTGTGCTCGAGGACGCGGCCCAAGCGCACGGCGCGACCTGGCGCGGGCAGCGCGTCGGCGCGCTCGGAGACGCCGCGGCATTCTCGTTCTATCCGAGCAAGAACCTGGGCGCCCTGGGCGAGGGAGGCGCAGTGACCACGCGCAATGCCGAGTTAGCACAGAAGATCGCCGTGCTGCGCAACGTCGGGCAGCGCGCACCCGGTGAGCACGTCGCCCTCGGCTTCAACGAGCGCCTGCACGGCCTCCAGGGAGCGCTGCTGCGCGTAAAGCTGCCGCACCTCGATCGCTGGAACGCGGCGCGGCGCGAGCACGCGCGGCGCTACCGCGCCGAGCTCCCAGAGGCGCTCGAGCTGCTCGGCGAGCGGGCGGAGTCCCCGTGCGTCTACCACCTCTTCCCGGTCCGCCACGAGGAGCGCGACCGGCTCGCTGAAGAGCTCTCGCGAGCGGGGATCCAGACGAAGGTGCACTACGCGCCGGCCGCCCACCTTCACCCCGCGTTCGAGTCGCTCCCCGCCGCCTCGCGGCCGATCGAGCTGCCGCTGGCGGAGGTGTGGGCAGGGCGGGAGCTGTCGCTGCCGATGTTTGCCGAGCTCGAAGCCGCAGAGTTGAGGAGGATTTGGGACGTTTTGTCCGCAATTTGCGAATAACTTGCATGCGTCGCGACGCACCTTGCGTTGAGCTGTACGTCGGGTAAGATCCGCGACTTACAAGACGGGGTTAGCCAGCGGACGAAGGCATAAGGGGTCACACCGTGGAAGCGAAGGAGTGCTTCAAGGTAGGTGTTGTAGGGCTCGGCTACTGGGGGCCGAACCTAGCTCGAGTCATCCTCGACCAAGAGGATGTGGAGCTCGCGTGGCTGTGCGACCGCGACGAGGAGCGTCTCAGGAAGCACGGGCGCCGCTACCCCTCCGCTCGGCCGACGACCCGCCACGAGGATCTGCTCGAAGATCCGAATCTCGACGCGATCTTCATCGCGACTCCCGTCTTCACGCACTTCGAGCTTGCCGGCCAAGCCCTGCGCGCGGGTAAGCACACGTTCGTGGAGAAGCCGCTTGCGTCCTGCGTAGCAGAGGCCGAGCAACTGTTGGCCCTTGCCAACGAGCGCGGCCTCGTGCTGCTCTGCGGACACACGTTCATCTACAGCCCGCCCGTTCGCAGCGTTCGCGCGATGCTCGAGGCAGGAGAGCTGGGCGACCTGCACTTCATCTCCGCGAGCCGCGTGAACCTGGGCCTCCATCAACGCGACGTAAGCGTCATCTGGGACCTCGCGCCGCACGACTTCTCGATCCTCTGCTACTGGCTCCAGGACGTGCCCGACAGCATCCGCGCCGTAGGCCGTGACGCGATCGTCCGGGGGATCCCCGACGTGGCGTTTATCACGCTGAACTACCCAACCGGGCTGCTCGTCAACGTGGAGCTCAGCTGGCTCGCCCCGAGCAAGCTGCGGCGCACGGTGCTCGTGGGCCAGGAGAAGATGGTCGTCTACGAGGACGGCTCACCTGAGCCAGTCCGCATCTTCGACCATGGCGTGGTCTACCGCGATCCGGAGACGTTTGGCGAGTACCACCTCTCCTATCGGACGGGCGCGATCACCTCGCCGAAGATCCACAGCTACGAGCCGCTCGCTGCGGAGATTTCCGACTTCATCGACACGGCACGTCGGGGCGAGCAGATGAGCTGGCACGCGGGCATGGCACGCGACGTGGTGATGATGCTCGACGCAGCCGAGCGCTCCATGGCCAAGGGCGGCGCCGAGGTGTCGCTCAACTCCCGAGCACTCTCGAGCACCGCCTGATGGGAGTCGTTTTGCGCAGTTCCTTGCTCTCCACCTCAGGAGAGGCCGCGACGCGCACCGCCGAGGACGCTCAACATCGGATTGGCGCGCGCGCGGCGGCCTCGCCAAAGCTCGTGGCACCGTCGTATGCCGGCCGCGACTACTACCTGCGCCGCCTGCTTGCCGTGAGCGACGCTGGCGCGATCGTCCTCGCTCTGTGCACAGCCCTGTTCCTCACCGACGCGCATTCGCCCTCGCACCACCTGGTGCTCGGGCTGTTCACTCTGCCCGTATGGCTCGTGCTGTTTAACTGCTACGGGCTCTATCAGCGCGACGCGAAGCGGATCGCCCACTCCACACTCGACGACATCCCTGGCCTCTTCCACGCGGTGCTGATCGGAGCCGTGCTGACTTGGGTGTACTACGACCTCGCTCCAGGCGAAAAGCTGACCTTCATCCCGCTGCTGCTGTTCGCGCTGCTGGTTCTATCTCTATCCGTCGTTCTGCGCGTTACGGCGCGCGCCGCGGTGAACAGTATTGCCGCTCCCGAGCGCGTCGCACTCGTCGGGACGGGCGACGCGACAGGCATGCTGGTAGCAAGCCTGCACGGCGATCCGAGCTGTCGGGCCGAGCTAGTGGGCAGGCTCATGGCCTCCGAGCGCGAGACAGACGACGGCTGGCTACCAGTCCTCGGGCGACTACATCCGACGAGCCTCGCGAGCACCCTCGTGAAGTACCGCGTCGACCGCATCGTGGTAGCGAACGGTGAGCTTGACTCGCGCAGCCTCACTGGGCTCATGAGGGAATGCAAGCCACTCGCGGTGAAGGTGAGCCTGCTGCCGGAGGCGTTTAGTGTCATGGGGCCCTCAATCGAAGTAGAGGACGTCCACGGCGTGACCCTCTTTGCCATTAACCCGCCCGTGCTCTCGCGGTCCTCGCGCTGGTCCAAGCGCTTCCTGGACATCGTCGGCGCTGCGCTGTCGCTCCTGGTAGTATCACCCGTCCTAATCGTACTCGCGGCTATCGTGCGCCTCGACTCTCCGGGCCCGGCACTGTTTCGCCAGGAGCGTATCGGGCGCGACGGCAAGCGATTCAAGCTATTGAAGCTGCGCACGATGAACCGCGATGCCGAGCGACAGCGTTCAGACCTTGTCGCCCTCAGCAAAGATCCGGGCTGGCTACACCTCGACCTCGACCCACGCGTCACGCGAGTGGGACGCTTGCTTCGGCTGGCCAGCTTGGACGAGCTTCCGCAGCTTTGGAACGTGCTGAAGGGTGACATGAGCCTTGTTGGGCCGCGACCGCTCGTTGCGGAGGAGGACAGCATGGTCGACGACTGGGCACGCGGGCGTCTCGACCTCACGCCCGGCATCACCGGTCTTTGGCAAGTACTAGGCCGAACCAGCATCCCGTTCGAGGAGATGGTCAAGCTCGACTACCTCTACGTGACCAACTGGTCCTTGTGGGGAGACGTGCGGCTAATACTTCGGACGTTACCAGCGGTACTACGTCGTCGCGGCGCGAACTAGACCACGCCAATGGCCAACATTCTCATCACCGGCGCCGCGGGATTTATCGGCTCGCACCTCGCGCAGACCTGCTTGGCGCATGGTCATCGGGTCATTGGCATCGATTCTTTCTCACCGTATTATGGGCGCGAGCTGAAGCGCGCCAACGTGGCGGACATGGATCGTTATGACACGTGGCGCTTCATCGAGGGGAATCTCATCGAGGTTGACCTCAGCGCACTTCTTGCGGAGGTGGACGTCGTTTTTCACTTGGCTGCGCAGCCAGGGGTTCGCTCCAGTTGGGGACAAACGTTTAGCGCTTACGTGGATAACAATGTCGTAGCGTTGCAGCGCTTACTAGAGGCGGCCCGCTCCACTCATCTCGATAAGTTCGTGTTTGCATCGTCGTCGTCCGTATACGGTGACGCCGAGCTCCTCCCAACCGCCGAGGATTGTCCCCTGCACCCGATCTCGCCGTACGGTGCTACGAAGGCGCTAGGCGAGCATTTGTGCCGTGTCTACCACCATACACACGGACTTCCGGTCGTCACTTTGCGCTACTTCACTGTCTACGGACCCCGCCAGCGTCCCGACATGGCGTTTCATCGCCTAATCCAGGCGGCGCTCGGGCACGACGAGATCGTCATCTATGGAGACGGCAAGCAGACGCGCGACTTCACGTATGTGGGCGATGCTGTCGATGGCACTGTTGCTGCTGCGTTCAAAGGTGAGCCTGGCGCTGTCTACAACCTAGGCGGCGGCGCACGGACCTCTATAAACGAGGTGCTCAGCATAGTCGCGGCCCTTGCCGAGACGGACCTCATCGTTCGAAGGTCGGGCGCGCAAGCGGGGGACGCTCGCGACACCGCGGCTGACACAACGCACGCTCACGCACATCTCGGCTTTTCGCCTTCACGATCACTGTACGATGGTCTCCGAGAGCAGGTGGCGTGGCACCATAGGACGCTGGATGCTGCCTCGCGGACTCCAGATGGTCCAGGCAGGCAACCCTCCGCACTCGGCAGTCGCTCGTGATGCGCGCTTCCGCCTTGCGCAACCGTTTTGTGGCATTCGTTGAGCGGGATACCGACGCCGACGTGTTAGTCGTCACAAATATGTGGCCAGACGCAGCTCGACCGGTCTACGGGATCTTCGTAAAGCGGCAGATTGACTCGGTGAGGGCGCGAGGAGTGCGGTGCGACGTCATGTATATCCGCGGCTACCTCTCGCCGCTCGCGTACATTTTCGCGGCCGCGCAACTCCTTGCCGCTTCTCTCCGATGGCGTAATCGGTATCGCCTTATGCACGTCCACGCAGGAGAGACGGCCTTAGTCGCCCGCTGCTTCGTCGGGCCGCCAATGCTTGTCTCTTATTGCGGCGACGATGTCATGGGCGATCCGCGTGACGACGGGCGCCTCACTTTCGCCAGCCGAGTCCGTGCTGCCGTCATCAGACGCCACGCGGCGACCTGCACGGCGACAATTACGAAGTCGCATGAGATGCACGATCAGTTACCCGCTCGCGTACAGCGAAGTAATACGGTTTTGCCCAACGGGGTCGACGACACGCTCTTTGTGCCACACAACCGCGGGGAGGCCCGCCGCGTCCTCGGCTGGGATCTCGACGAGCGGGTGGTGTTGTTCGCCGCGACCAAGCCCGGCATCCCCCGTAAGCGACGGTGGCTCGCGGAGGAAGCGTGCTCCTTGGCTGCGGAGCGGCTAGGCCCAGTCAGGCTCTTGGTGTCCGGGCTCACGCCGCCCGATGACATGCCTCTGCTGATGAGCGCATCTGATTGCCTTATTCATACGGCTTCGCTTGAGGGGTCGCCCAACGTGGTCAAGGAGGCCCTCATGTGCAACCTGCCAGTGATCGCAACCCCGTCCGGGGATGTCTCCGAGCTCTTACGCGACGTTCAACCTTCATATCTCTGCCCGCCCGACGCCCACCAACTCGCTGACGCGCTCGTCGAGTTCTTGTCGGCACCGACCCGCTCCAACGGCCGCGCCCGCATCGAATCCGAGCTGTCTGCAACCGCGGTCGCGACGCGGCTCGTCGCCATCTACGATGAGCACGCGGACCTCGACACATCGCGTGTCGCGACTCACGGAGCTTGAGCTATGGATCTCTCGATTATCACAACATACCGCTGTAACTCGCGCTGCTCGATGTGCAACATATGGAAGCATCCCACGCATCCCGACTACGAGCTCGATCTTGCGACCTTGGCCAAGCTGCCTTCTGGCTTCGACCACATCAACATCACCGGCGGTGAGCCGACCTTGCGTACCGATCTGATGGACATCTGTGACGTGCTCTATCCCAAGGCCGCAACGCTTGAGATCAGCACGAACGGCCTACGGGGCGCCGTCTTGGAGAAGGTCGTCTCGGCGTATCCTGACGTGAAGATACGCATCAGCGTCGAGGGCTTCGACGACACCAACGACTCTATCCGGGGCGAGCGCGGCGGCTTCGAGAAGAAGATGGACGCGATGCGACGCCTTATCGCCGCAGGGGGCACGGACCTTGGGTTCGCCACCACCTTCCAGGACGAGAATATCACTGAGGTCGTCGAGTTGTACCGGCTGGCCGAGAGCTTGAACGTGGAGTTCGCGACCTCCGCTCTTCACAATGCGTTTCAGTTCCACAAGAACGACAACGCCATTTACGACCGACTCCGTGTGGCGCGCCGCATCCAGGATCTTGTCACCGAGATGCTCGCATCTTGGAGCGTCAAGAATTGGTTTCGCGCATATATGAACCTTGGCTTGATCGCCAAGGTTCTCGGGCAGGATCGCCTTCATCCCTGCACGCAAGGCACCGACAACGTGTTTATTGACCCCTGGGGCGACGTGTACGCCTGCAACGTCCGCAATGATCTCCACATGGGGAACCTCCACGTTGAATCTTGGGACGACATCTACCACGGCGCCCGTGCCGTCGCAGTGCGCGCTCAGGTAGCTGGGTGTCCGCAGAACTGCTGGATGGTCTCCTCGGCAAAGACGGCGATTCGCAACAAGCACTTCGCGCGGCTACCAAAGATCGCCGTACTCCATTGGGTCCTGTGGAACAAGATGCGCGTTGTTGCGCGACGGCCGATCCGGTTCGAGCGCTACATCGACTACACCGACGTACGTGTAGATGCAAAGCCACCGAAACGCCGCTCCTACCTTTCGGAGCCATACAAGAAGCAGATGCAACCACCCGAGAGCCGTCGGTATACGCAGATCGGCGAGTTTTTCAACCGATGAAATCGAACTGCGCGACGCCTAGGCGTGTAGTTGTTTTCGGGATCAAGAGCTTGCCGGCCTTTGCTGGTGCCGATAGGGTTGTCGAAAACCTTTTAGCCACCTCATCGTCACGAAACGCGTACACGGTTTACCTGCTCCGAGAGGGGCCCAGGCTCGCGCCGCGCCAGGCGCATATCCGATACATATATATCCCGGCGCTGCGTGGTAAGCACTCGCGCGCCGCCTCTTACTTCCTGCTTTGTTGCCTGCATTTCCTTTTGCGAGGCGAGGCCGAGGTCGCGCACGTCCACAACTCTGACTTTGGGGCGTTCTGTCTTCTGCTTAAGCTTAAGCCTCGAATTCGTGTCGTGGGAACGTTCCACGGCGATCCGGCGACGCGTGAGAAGTGGGGCCGTATAGCCAAGCTTCTGCTGAGGGTATCTGAGCGCGCATTCATTTATAGCTGCGATACTCTCACTTCCGTCGCTTCGAGCAAGAGGCTCGAGCGGCATACGGTGCACCACATTCCCAACGGGATCGACCAAGCTCCTCCTGACCCGGCGGAACACGACTTCCTGCCGTTCGGTGACAGTCGACTGCGAACTGGTGGATTCCTGATGTTCGCGTGCGGGCGTCTCGACCGGACAAAGGGCCTTCATCATCTCCTCGCGGCTTATCGCGGGATGGACTCGTCGACACTGCCGCTTGTCGTCGTGGGAGATTTTTCACATGACGATGGCTACACGGACGAGGTCCGAGCCGCGGCGAGCTCGGATGATCGTGTCGTGCTTTTCCCGCGTCTCCTAAGACGAGCTGAGCTTCTGCGGGTTGTGGCGATGTCCGCGGTCTTCGTGTTTCCGTCGGAGGTTGAGGGCATGTCGATGATGCTGCTGGAGGCGCTTACCGTAGCGCCGGTCGTTGTTTGTTCGGACATTCCGGCTAATGTTGACGTCGTCGGCCCCGCCTATCCGTTCCTTTTCCGCTCCGGAGACGCGGATCGGCTGCGTTGTGTGCTGGAAGGCGTGCTGGGTGGTTCAGTACCGGTCGACCACATGCGTTCGGTCCGGCGCGAAGTCGCGGAAAGATTCCAGTGGGACCAGATCACGCCCTCCTATGAGAAGCTCTACGCGCAGTTAGTGTGATGCCGCTTCGCTGGATGTTCGGACGCCGCGAATGCGATGGCACGCCGCGCCAACGGATTTGCCCGGCGTGGCCGAGGATTCTCGCCAGCCGTGATCGGCTGCCTTCGTCCTTTGGCAGAGGCCGACGTGGCGGCTGACCTGCGGTTTCAGTACGGAGGGAACGTCTTCGCGAGGGCTTCGGCCTTTGCATCCAGGCGTTCCGACGCGAGCGCTGGTATCGGATCCAGAGTTTCGGGCTGGTCCGCGCGGGAGCGCTCGCCCGTCGCAGGCGCAATCGCGTTGGTACACCTGCTAGTGAGGTTGCCGAGGCTCGAGGTCAACGTATCGGACGACGCCGCGGGGCGAGAGATCGACCGGTTCCTTCGTGCGCGGGCGCACGGCGTCTTTTATCATCGTATTGCACAGGGTGTTCTAGAGATCCCTCCACAGTATGTGGCGTATTTGCGCGGACGATCGCGGCAAGCCGTACGTACCAACCTCCACCGCGCCGAGTCTTCGAAGCTGCGGTGCCACCCTCTCGTCGCGGTGGACGCCCTGGATCAGGCCGCCGAGCGTCTGGGTATGCCCAAGGGCACTGGCACGCTGATGCGCGAGCGCGACGATGCGGTATGGGTCGCTCGCGACGAGAAGGATCAAGAAGTTGGATTGCTGTGGGCGACGATCGACTCCGAATGGGCGATGCTTCGGAATCTGGCGGCGACGCGCGGTGAGGCTAGGTATCTTCTGCACACTGAGCTCGTGAGGTATCTGGGCCGGCGAGGCGTCCGGTATCTGTTCGTCCAAGGCGGTAACGCGCTTTCGTTGGCTCCTGGCCTGCAGTACTTTCAGAGACTTCTTGGTTATCAAGTGGTGTGCCTGCGCGGGCCCCACGGACCTCGCCGGCTCGAGTCCATGTTCTCGCGACGAGCGACTCGTCGCGAGCCGAGTATGCGAGCGCGTCCTTGGCCTGCTCGTGATCGGTGACGCGTGAGAACCCTCCTAATGGGCGACCGTCGATCCTCGTTCGTCCGGAACCGTGGAGTGTCTACTTTCCCCGAGCGCGTTTCGCGTGGCTGTAGGCAGGTCGCGCCTCCGAGGTGTCGAGCCGATCGCAGGGCTGCGCTAGAGCCCTGGTCGTCGTACTCACTCGTCGCGGCGAGGACCAGGGCGATCCACCGCTCGGCGTGAGTTGAGATGCCGCTCCCCTCTGCCGAGCCCGCGCCGCCTCGCCCCGCCCCGTCCCGGGCTCGCCCGTCGATGTGGCCCGAACCGGCCACACAGGTTGCCCGAACTATCGGCGATTTTGCGCGCCGTGCAACGGCCCGGGCTCTGGCGGGCACCATCATCGGGAATGTGCCCGGCTTTCTACTCCCCTTCGCTATTGCGCTGCGATTCCATATCGGCGCTCTGACTGACGCTTACGCGTTTTCGCTGGGTATCGCGCTTTTCGCGTCCGGTCTCTTCGTGGGCGTCCTGCAGACGAACGTCCTCCCAATTCTTCAGCATGCCAAGCACAGCGGAAGGGAGGTCTTCACTAGGCGGTTGAGAGCGATCACAACGCAAGCCACGGCTGTGTCTGTGGTCCTGTATTTCGTGATTGGCGCAGTCGCAGTCGCCTATGTAACGCACTCGCACTGGACAGCTCAGCAACGCCATATCCTCTTAGCGAGCACAGCGATTTTCGCTGTATTCGTCATCGCGAGCGCGGTCAACAGCGTAATCGTTGCGGCCGCAAACGCTCTCGATGGATTTCTAGCCCCAGCCGCAACCCAGGCGATCCGCTCTATCGCACCGCTCTCCGCCGTTGCGCTCGTTCCCCGCACGAGCGGAGGCCTCTTACTCATTGCATCGCTTGTCGCGGGGGGCGAGCTGCTCCGCGGCATGTTGCTGCTGCATCTTTTGCGCAAGTCCTCCGCGACGCTCCCGGCTAGTCGGACTACTAGTCGCGCTGTTGACTTGCCGCTGTGGCGCGTAGCGGCACCTGTCGGCCTGTCACTGCTGATCGCCTACACGAGCCCACTTATTGACCGTGGCGTCGCCGCCTCACTTCACACTGGCTCGGTGACAGTGTTGGATCTCGGCGAGAAGGTTTTCCTTGTGCCGCTAACTGTACTATCAACATCCTTCGTCCTCGTCGCGGGGACATACTGGGCCGACATTCGTACGAGCGACATTCCGCTTCTTCGGCGTCACGTGCGCAAGACACTTGTTCGCGGGAGCGTAGTGTGTGTCGCGCTGCTCATCGTCAGCTTCGCGACTGTTGTTGTTGCACGCGTCGTAATTGGGAGTCAGTTCGCGGGCGTTCCCAGCGGCCGGTTAAGCGTCATAGTCATGCTTCTGCTTGCTGGCCTGCCTGGCGGCTTTGTAGTCGCCTGTGGAGCGCGCTTCCTAACGGCGACCCGCAGTACCTACCTTCTTCCGGGGCTCGCGAGCTTCTACGCGCTCACGAATCTCGCGTTCGACATCGTCGGAGCGCGCTGGCTCGGTGTATCCGGCATCGCGTTGTCAAGTACGCTGTGCCAGTTTCTCAATGGCGGACTCTACCTGCTTGTGATGCGACGCCTCATGGATACCGGCTTCCACGGCCTGCAGCTAGCTCGACGTGTGGCGGCTGAGTCCCGGTGACTCACATGCCGGTGACAGACGCGGCTTGCGACGAGCGACACCCTGCGCAGCGCCGATGACGACGCGCGGCGCGCAAGGCTTGGGCCGACCTGTGCCCTCGCCGGCTGTCGTTGCGGTGCTTGCGGTGTGCGCCGGTGTCGCGGCCATTGGGCTGGCGATTCCGGTCTCAGCCGCGCACGGCTATCTGGGTCCCCTCGTGGGAGCAGTGCTTCTCGTCGTTACCCTGGGAGTTCTGTTTGCTGTTCCGGTCCGGGTCTTGCCGATCATCGCCTTGATCGCCACGCTTCTCATCCCGACGGACACGACTCTGCTGCCTCTCGTCCTCCAGGCATCAGCGATTGGGCTTGTACCCTTAGCGGTCTGGCTCGCGCGTTCCGGGGGCGAACTCCGAGTCCCAGCGGTCTGCGTCATCCTCGCGACAGGACTTGGTCTCTGGCTCGGGCTCTCGGAGGTCTTCGCGCCGCTCCACACTCATCGCGGGTGGGCTTGGCTCGTCACCGCCGAGTTGGGTCTCGTCCTCACCGTTGTCAGATGTCCCGCCGGGCTGGATCCTCGAAGGCTCCGCTCCGTGTTTCTCGCGATAACGACCGCCTTGGGAGCATATGCGCTCCTTGAAGGCTTCGTGCTCCACAAGAATATCCTCTTCGCTCCGTTACTCAAGCACGCCACGTGGTGGCCAAGCCTTGAAGCGGACGTGTCGTACCGGGCTACGACGCTCCTCGGGCATCCCCTCATCAACGGCACGGTCTTCGCCGCGGCCGCGACCTTAGCCGCCGCCGAGCTCCTAGACGCACGCGAACGGTCCGCAACGGCTTGGCTGCGACTAGCAGTCCTCATTGGTGCCGTCGTCGCGACCCACTCGCGCGGCGCGGCCATCGCGCTTGGCGTGGGTCTGGTCGCGATCATCGCATTTCACCGGAGTCGTCAGCCTGGAGCGAGCACCCGGCGGCTCGTCCTGCTGGTCAGCTCTCTTTTGGGCGCGGCCGTAATCTTCTTAGCGCTCCAAGCACGCAATGAATCCGTGGGAGGCCGCGCCTCAACGGCTGTCCGCGTGACGGTACTGACTCGCGCCGCGGAAACCCTTCGCCAGCTCCCCGCAACCGGTGCCGGTCCCGGTGAGTCCGACGCCTACCGCCTCGCGAAGCAGCTTCCGGGATCTGAACTTGACCTCGAGAACAGCTACGCCCAACTTGCGGTGAGCCTGGGGGTCCCAGGCGTCCTCCTGATTGCTTCACTGCTGGGAACTATCGTAATACTGGGCCTACGAGACGCATCGAGTGCAGGAGACGCGGCCGCGCTCCTCACGATCCTCGTGGCGATAGCTGGATACAATGCCATCGAGGGCAGCCCGCCGCTCATCGTGCTTCTCGCACTGTTCGCGATCTCGATTCTCACACATGTCTCTAGCAAGCGCACGGCTCGAGCCCAACACGTGCGCACGGTCGAGCATGTTGCGCACGGGTAACACACAATGGGGAAGTCCTCCAGCATATCCGCGCATAGCCGCGCGCGTGTCCGGCTTCGAACTGCGCGCCCACCTGCGGGCGCGCCTCTCAGTTTTCTCTTGACGACGCTGTTGACGATCCTCGACCGCTTCGCTCGCGTCGGGCGATCGCCGATGTCTCTGGTCCTCTATGCCGGAGGCAACTCCGCGGGTGAAGCGCTTGAGCGCCGCTTCTTTAGCAACCTGCGACTACCGAACGGGACGGTGAAGATGACGTACCCTGGGCGCCTCGACGACGTAAACGCCGGCCTCTTACCGTTCCTCTCTCCAGCTGACAGCCTCGACATCATGGATGTGGCTGTATCGTCGGGAATATCGACCGTCGAGTGGAGCGACTTTCTTACGAGGCACGCGATAGCCCATCGGCTGGTCGCCGGAGACCTCGTGGTTGACGCCGAGCTCGCGAGCTGGCGAGGCCGGGTCGCTGTCGTGTTCCAGAAAGGCGGCCGCGAGCCACTACTGTTCGAGATCGGTCAAGTACCGATCCCAATTCGGTCAGAGAGGATCCCCGCCAAGCTGCTTCGGCCGCTTGTCTTTTCGGTCTTGCGCAGCTTCGGCCGGCGAGGACGTGCCGCGAGCAGCTCCAAACTCTGGTCAAGATTGGGTTTCTGTTACCAGCCCATTCCGTTAGTAACGACAGATCTACGGCAAAATCCGCTAATTCAAGTCATCGAGGACGATATCGCGATCCCCAATCGCTTTACCGGCGCCTTTGACGTCATCAGGGTGGCGAACCTGGTGCAGAGAATCTACTTCGATGACTCCTATTTGAACAGGATTTTGAGGAATCTACATTTGCGACTTCGCGACGGCGGCATACTGGTGCTCTGTCGAACGTTAGAGACCGGCGTCAATCGGGCATCGATTTTTCGGCGCACTGGCGGCGGCTTCAGGCTAGAAGAGTCCGTCAACGAGCCAGTTGAAGTCTGTGACCTCGTGTTGGCGCTTGATAGGGACTGCCAGTGACCAGGCACGGCGGCACCTCAAGGCGGCCGCGGCAGCTCGCGCTCGTACTTTGGAATGGCAATATTGGCGGTGCGGAGAGGATGACCGTTTCCCTAGGCGAGCGACTTCGCTCGCTCGGAGCGGAAGTCACTGTGGTGTTCGTTCAGCATCCACATCCCCTGGCTGAACGACTCGAGACTGTGGGACTGCCATACCGTTGCCTCGGCCTTCGACGGGGGCGTGCGGTCGTGCGTCACCCGAGGCGATACGCGAAGGTGGTAGCGGACGTGGGGCGTGATGGAGCGCTGCTGGCCTCGCGCGGCGTCCTCGGCGCAGCCCTTCGGGGCGGCGGATATGGTGGCCCCATCGTTGCCGTCGAGCACGGGGATTTGTTAGAGCTCCCTAAGCTGCCTTGGCCGAGACGCCTTGCCTATCGACTTGCGCTCGTAGGTGGTGCGCACGCGAGCGACGCAGAGGTAGCCGTTTCGCGCTTCGTATTGGACGCAATGCACACGCATGCCCACGCACGTCCCATTCGCCTTATTCCGAATGGAATCGATCCAAACGACTATCGGCCTGTGTTCGCTGCGCCGACGATTCGGCACAGTGCGACTATCGGCTTCGGGGGCCGACTCGTGACCGGCAAGGGGGCCGACCGTCTGATCGAAGCTGTCGCAGAGCTCCCGAGAACCTGCCCGGCATCTGTGATCATCGCAGGCGAGGGACCGGATCGGGCTAGCCTCGAAGCGATGGCTGCACGACTCGGGGTAGCCGACAACGTACAGTTCGTTGGCCTCGTGGATGACATGCCGGAGTTCTGGGGCGCCACGGATATCGTCGCTGTTCCTCCGGACACCCTGAGCGAGTCGTTTTCCATGGTCACGCTCGAGGCGATGATCTGCGGGAGGCCAGTCGTAGCTACGCGCAGCGGTGCCATCCCAGAGCTGGTTATCGACGGAGTCACCGGCACCCTTGTGCCGCCGGGCGACGTTCGCGCACTGTCGGGGGCATTGCTCGCGTACGCGATGCAACCGCGGCTTCGAGCGGCACACGGTGAGGCGGCTCACGCTCGCGCGGTGGCGCAATACGATATATCGGACTGCGCTCTCGCGTACCTCGAGCTGTTCGACTCGCTAGCCGCTCGACAGCTTCCAGTTGCCGGCCCCGTCAACAAGCTAGGTCCTGCACGCTGGCGCCCTGCTGGGAGAGCGTGAGGACGTAGCCCAGGATGACAGGGACTACTCCTCGCTTCCGCCCTCCCACTTTGCCGCGCGCACGCACCGACACCGCGCGGAGGAGCGGCCGGCTCCGGCGCCAGCGCCGCCGGAGCACTGCGTTGCGGTGAGTTGCGTTGCGGAGACATACGGAGGAAGGCCGCGCAAGGGCGATTCCCACACTTGCCGCCGCAAGGCTCATCCCGTAGACTGACCGTGCTGGTGTCAGTCGCGTGCTCGATGCGACGGCAAGGAAGCGTCACATGGAAGCATGGAGGAAACTAGGCATGGAACGGGATACGGAGCATCGACTCCCAGCAGATGATCAGCTCAGCCGGCGGCGGCTTGCGGGGATCATAGGAGTCGCGGCGCTCGGCACGGCTTTGGGCGGCCGGGGCACCGCTGTCGCCCAGGCACGGGAAGGGTCAGTCACGACGCAGGAAATTGAAGAACATCTCCCAAGCGAGGTGGTGACCGGGGCACATCGGGCCGAAGACGCGCGACACAACATCGCGATCGGCTCCGCGTTCCCATCGCTTACCACAGGTGCGGAAAACGTGGCGCTCGGTGCGGGCGCACTCCAAAGCGTTGAATCGGGGGGCGGTAACAACGCGCTCGGCTACGAAGCCTTGAAAGCGCTAACTACGGGGACGAACAATAATGCATTTGGTCGTAGAGCGCTTGGGCACATGACAACCGGTGAATTCAACACCGCAGTCGGTTCATCTGCGCTGGAAAACAACAGTGAAGGCTTCAGCAACTCCGCGTTCGGCGATGGCGCTCTTCAAGAAAGCACGGCCGGATCGTTCAATACCGCGGTAGGCCAGGGGGCGCTCGAAAAAAACCTCACGGGTGCGGAAAACACGGCAGTTGGCCACTCCGCGCTCAAAAACAACACCGCCTCTGGCAACACTGCGATTGGCGAGGGTTCGCTCTTCCGGAATACAAGCGGCAGCCCTAACGTCGCGATAGGACTCTTGGCGCTTGCACATAATACGACTGGCACGAGGAACACCGCCATCGGGTCCTACGCGATGTTTAGCTCCCTATCGGCGTTCGATAACACAGCGGTGGGACACGAATCGCTGCCGTTTGGCACCGGAAGCCACAACACGGCGCTGGGGTCATTGGCGCTCCGCCAGAGTACGTCTGGCGCGCAGAACGTCGCGGTCGGTCGAAGCGCACTCGAAGAAGCCAAGACCGGCCGCAACAACGTCGCGGTCGGCAAGGAAGCTGGCCGGGCGGCCCTCGGCAGCGGCAACGTGTTCATCGGCTGCATGGCCGGAGCTAACGAGCTCGGCGAAAACAAACTGTACATTGCGAACACAGAAACGGGAGCGCCGCTAATCCGCGGAGAATTTCCCAACGCGAAGCTCCAGTTCAACGCCGGAGAAATGGGCTTTTTTAGACACGCTCCTGTGCCTCAGCCCATAAGGGGCGAAGAAACCACGAAGGCGATCTGGGAAGTTTTGGAATCGCTTGGTCTCGTTGCGTGAGCCGGCTTCGCCTGCTTAAGGTTGTTGTTCAGCCGGTCTTCGTGCTCGATGATGGGGAGCACATGACGGAGATTGAACATCCCCCGACCGTAATCCCGGCGGCGGAGTGGCCGAACTACTCGTCGGAGCGGTTTCCGGCTGAGATGGCAGCGTGGCAGGCTCGCCTCGACGCGGACGAGGACGCAGCATCTACGCCTAGGAGGCCCAGTGGTGAGGATCTGGGCTGACGTCCCTCGCGCTCGGTCCGCGTCTGCCTCCCCGATGTGTATCGGGCTGGCCTTCCGACCGTGGCGGCACGCTTCGGTCTCGGTTAGCCCGACGATTGGATCGCGCCCCACCCACGGTCCGCGCGGCCAGCAACGCGGCCAGCAATTAACCCACGCCGCGCGGCAGGGAACCGCTGCGCTAGTCTCTTGGCGGGGCCGCTCGCGGAGCATCAATAGCTCGCTGCGCTTTCGGGTAAGGTGCCAGATGCTGGCGGGGCAGTGGCAGGAGCACCTGCCCGCTGCTCCGTCTTATTCGCCAGGCGTCGGCTAAGCGTCCGTCCCCAGCCTCCCACTACTTCCAAGGACATGCACTCAGACCACGCAACCATCGGACTGGAGCGCGTTTTGCGGACGGTGCGTCGTCGTACACCCTGGATCGTGCTTTGTCTGTTGATTGGAGCAGGAGCAGCCTACGCTGTATCCAAGCGGCAAGCGAAGATGTACACCGCGACCGCATCTCTCGTGTTCAACAATGATCAGCAGGCGCAGCAGATAGCCGGGCTGCCCGTCGTCTACAACAGCAGCCCCCAGGTCCAACAGAACACGAACGTAAGGCTGGTGCAACTCGGCGACATGGCGGCCAGAACCGCAGCAGCACTCGGTGGTGGCTCGACAAAGGAAGAGGTGCTCTCCGATCTCAGCATAACCGCCCAGGGGGAATCGGACATTGTCGATGTGGCGGCGACGGCGGATACCCCCCGCCGGGCGACCGAAATCGCGAATACCTACACCACCCTTTTTGTCGAAGAGCAGCAAAGCAGTGGGCACGCTTACTACGCCGCCGCGCTCCGTCTCGTCAATAAGCAGCTCGCTGCGCTCTCGGCGAAAGAACGCGTGGGAGCTGCTGGCCTCGCCTTGCAGGATCGCGCACAGTCTCTTGGCGTACTCGCCGAACTGCGCAACGGTACGGTACAGGTAGCGCAAGCCGCCGAGCGCCCAACGTCACCGTCGTCGCCAAAGGTGTCTCGTAACACGATTCTCGGAGCCGCCCTCGGCTTATTACTTGGGCTTAGCCTTGCGTTCCTGCTCGAGCGCCTCGACCGTCGAATCAGAGACCCCAAAGATTTGGAGGAGATCTACCGACTTCCGCTTCTCGGAGTGGTGCCGGAGAGCGCCGCCCTTTCCCGCCCTGGGAAGGGGAAGAGCGGGAAGATGCTCCCACACAGCGAGGAAGAGGCATTCCACTTGATCCGCGCACATCTTCGCTATTTCAACGTCGACCGCGAGCTCCGTACCCTCCTTGTCGCGTCTGCTGCCCCGCGCGACGGGAAGACGACTGTCGCGCGATTCCTGGCGAGCGCGTCGGCGATGGTGGGCTTGCGCGTGCTACTACTCGAGGCCGATCTCCGTCGCCCGACGCTTTCGCGGCAGATCGGAACGAACCCGGGACCGGGTCTCTCGGATGTCCTGATAGGCGCATCATCGATCGCCGAAGCCACCCAAGTCGTCGAGCTTGATTCGAACATCGACGACGACGCAGCTGGGCGCACTCTCGACGTAATGGCGGCCGGAGCCACTCTCCCGCCTAACCCAGGCGAGTTGTTGGAGAGCAACGCCATGGGGACCCTCCTCGAGCGAGCACGAGCTGCGTACGACCTAGTCGTCATAGACACCCCTCCTCTGACGGCGGTGTCAGACGCGTTCCCGCTGCTGAGTAAGGTCGACGGAGTTGTGATCGTCGGGCGGGTCGGGCGCAACCGTCGAGATGTCGCCGAGAGATTGCACGTAACCCTCACCGGTGCCGGGGCGCCGCTCCTCGGTGTAGTCGCAAATGGCTTCAAATCTGGCGCTTTGAGCGCGTACGGATATGGGTACGGGTACGACTACACGCCAGCAGGAAGCGGTCAGAGAGCGCAGTCGTCCCAGAACGGCGCCTCCCCTTCCGAGCGGCTACCCAGCCAGAGATAGGCGACGCCACGGTGGATGCCACGACAACTACGCGCAGCAGAGCCTCGGGTACTCAGAATGTTTTCAGCTCGCCATACATGCGAAAGAACAACCCGTCTTCTGCCGGAACGATGTTGACCTGAGGCCGCAGGGCCGGCCGAGGTGTTCGAGGATCCCGCCGGACGGCCGCGGCGAGCCGGTCGAGGCCTCCTTCGATCTCGTCTGGGAGACGCTCCACGATCCTTACGCCTGCCGGGTCACCGGACCGCATGAGATTCCCTGCCCGTCAGGGCAGGCCTACGCACCAGCAGCCAGTGTCGGCATGGTCGAGTGCTGCGGGCGCGTCCGCGCGGAAGTGTTGCCGAACGTCAAGACCTCCCCTGCGAGACGGTCGCGCTCGAGTCCTACGGCCACTCCCGAGCGCTGAGTGGCGGCGCTTGCGGCTGCTCAAGATGTCGAGGTGCTCGAAACTCCGTTAGCAGAGGTCCAGCCGGGTACGCCGACGCCCCGCGGTTGAGGAGCTAGGTCTGAAGCCGTGCCCAGAGCGCCTCAATCATCGCAGTCGAACGCATCACCAATACCCATTGAGAGCGCCAGCCTGCCGGTCCTGACGCGCTCGCTAAACGCCCACGAGGTGAACTGGGCGGATTCAATGGTGACGCACCGGGTTTGCTGTGGATCCTCGTCGAGCCGCCTCGGCGACCGTGCGCCAGTGGAGTGTCTGCGCCGCGGGTTTGGCGCCATGGATGCCGTGCGGGTGCACTCGGCAGCGTTGGAGCGCGCTAGGGCGCAGCAGCGCCTTTCACGTCGGGTGGTAGCTATGGGCCTCGTAGCTCTGTGAGTGGATCTCCCGCATCCGCTCCAGCAGCGCCCCTCGTGCCGGCGGGGCGAGCACTCGCCGGTCCTGCGGTCGCAGTAGGCGGACGGCGACACGCCCAGGTGCTGCAGATCGGCTCAACCCGAAGCGACCGCGATGCTCCTCCAGTAGCGGCTTACTTCTTCCGGTCTGGGTCGAGTTCGTTTGGCACAAACCCCGAAGCGGACTTCAGGATCTCGTTCGCGCGACCCAGTTCGAAGTTCCCCCTGCCGATCAAGGCGCGGCGGCGCGGGCGCTGGATCGTCCGCCAAGGCCGGCCGCGTGCGCGCCGCCATCACGCCTACGAACAATTACCCCAGTGTAATCATCGCAACGATGCCTGTAGCGCTCCCAAACGGCCTCGTCGTAGCTGGCGGAGAAGAGCAGGTAGTCCATGCGCTCGATCAAGTCGGCACCTGCTGCCTCAAGAGCCGTCAGCAGGCGATCCCACTCTATGTGGTCGTCAGGGTAGACATGTATGTCGCCTTCCGCGGAAATGCGCCGCCTGTATCTGAGGCGCGCCAAATGCCGCGAGGGGACGACAGTGGCGCGCAGAATGTGCTGCCACGGCTTATGCTCAGGATCCCAGAACGCGCCGGTCCGAGCGTTTGCGTTCTCACGTCGAAATGCGGCAAGCGTCGGCGGCGGACACCAATAGTTGCTGTTGCACTCATGGTCAATCAGGAGGACACCACCTGGCCTCAGCTTCCTCACGAGATCGGTCGCGGCTGCAAGGTAGTCGGGGATGTGATGCATCACCGAATACACGCCGATGAGGTCGAAGGAGGCGTCGGGAAGGTAGCTAAGGAAGCCGCCGACCAGCTCGATCGTTTGGACGCGAAAACGGTCTTTTACGACGCGGAGAAAGTCGGGCGAGACGTCGGCAGCTGTCACGGTATAGCCAAGGTCGATCATGTGGCGCGTCAGATTGCCTGATCCTGCGCCGAAATCGAGCGCGTCCTTTTGCCTCGACCGCACGGCTGCCGATGACTTTGCGAGGGCTTCTGCGATGCGCTCTTGCTCCCTCGTATTGAAGATTTCGGCGTGGAGGCCATCATAGGCGGCGACGTGTCTTGCCCGCACCCCCCGAGCGTCTGCGTTGGGCTCGCGTGTCATCTGCGTGTCAGCGTATCGCTGCATAGTGTACGTCCCGGAGCGCCGTAGGCAACCGGCAGCGCCATGACGCAAGCGACATGCCCGTGACCGACCAGCGTGTCTTCCCGCGGAGCGACCCTCCCGGTCGAGAGCTCACCGACTGTGGGTCGACGAGCCAAGCGACATCGCGGCTTGTGCTTCCTGGAGGCTCTGTAGTACCATCTGGATCGCACGGAAGCGTCTTGTCTATGCATCGAGATTACTAGTCATGGAGCACAACTTGCAGCGCGGGGATGTTGAGCGCTCACTGAGTCGTCGGCGGTTCGCTAAGACGCTGGGTGCGGTCGCACTGGGCACCGCATTGGGTGCTCCCCTGACGGGCACGGCAGAGGCCAAGGCGGAAGGGACCCTTACCACGCAGGAAGTCGAAGAACACCTGCCGGCTTCGGTCGTCACCGGCACCCATCATTCCGAAGACGCCAAAGGTAACGTTGCCATCGGCTCTGCCCTGCCGGTGCTCACCACAGGGAAATATAACACCGGCTACGGCCGCCTCGCTCTCGGCAATCTAAGTAGCGGTGGGGAGAATGTTGGCATCGGCAATCATGCCCTCTCCGAACTTAACAGCGGTGGCGGCAATAACGCTGTGGGATACGAAGCACTAAAAGCTCTCACCGTCGGAACCAACAACAACGCCTTCGGGCGCAGAGCGCTGGCACGTCTCACAACGGGTGAATTCAACACAGCTCTAGGCTCCTCCGCGCTAGAAAAGAACATTACCGGGCTTAGCAACACGGCAGTCGGCGACGGCTGCCTTCAAGAAAACGAAAGCGGCTCATCAAACACCGCCATTGGTCAGGGGGCGCTGGAAAGAGGCACGTCGGCCTCGGAAAACACCGGCGTTGGACACGGTGCCCTGAACAACAACCTAGCGAATGGTAACACCGCTGTTGGAGAGGGTGCCCTAATTACCAACACCACCGGTACTGGGGTCGCGGTGGGGCGCCTCGCGCTGGCGTCAAACCTCACCGGCCTCAGAAACACAGCGGTCGGTCACTACGCCGCATACACGCAAACGACTGCGTTCCACACCACGGCAGTGGGTCACGAAGCTCTGCTGATGAATACGGCCAGCTTCAACACCGCAATAGGCACGTATGCCCTCGAAGCAACCACGACGGGCAGCCAGAACGTGGGAGTGGGCGACCGAGTATTGCTCAACAACAAAGAAGGAAAAAAGAACGTGGCGGTTGGCGCGCAGGCCGGAGAAGGTGTGCTGGGGAGTGGGAATGTGCTGATCGGGTTCAACGCCGGACTCAAAGAGGAAGGCTCGAACAAGCTCTATATAGCGAACTCTGACACAGCGAGTCCGCTGATTCTTGGGACATTCCCCAGAAAGGCACTCGCATTCAACGCGGAAGAAATGGGGTTCTTCTCTCACGTGCCTGGCAAGCAGGGCGCAGTCACAGGCAACTTGAGCACCGAACTCGTGGCGGTCGTCAAGGCCCTCCTTGAAGCCTTATCCGGCGTCGGGCTGGTGCGAAACGAAACGACTTGAGGCGAGTGGGGAAGAAGGGGCTTTTGCCTCCATCGACCTCGCGTAAGCATTTTGCCGCGTTGCCTACTCAACGCTGGAAGCTTCGTTCGGGAGCTCACGGGCCGAACAACAGGCTAACCGCACATCGAGCTTCTTCACGGCAGACGCGGTCCGCCCCCACGATAGCCTCGGACGAGAACTCGATCCTCGATGGCCGTCAGGCGCTTAGCTCCGAGGAAGAACGTCCCTGATGCCGCATCAAGGCCCCCGGGCGTCGTTACGAGACGGTCATCGAAATACTTGAGCCAAAAGAACGCCAGCGACGTAAGACGATCTATAACGGGCCATGCCATGCGCGGAAATGGTGCTCTACAGAAGGCTTGAATGCTCCAAATGAGAGCCATGCCGGGACCGCACTGCGCACCCGAGCTAATCTCATCGAACGATCGCCAGAGACGGCGGTGGCCGAGCAGGGTAAATCTAGTGAAGTCGAACGCACCCAGGTGAACCTGCTGAATAAACGGGATCTCGGAATAAACGAGGCCGTCAAGGCGTAAGACGCGCCAAATCTCCTGAGCGACCCGCCACGGGTCGAGAACGTGCTCGAGCACAGCCTGGCAGATGACCGCATCAAACGACCCGGGAGCAAAAGGAAGATCGTGCGCATCGCATACCACCTGAGTGCGCGGACCGACGTAAACATCGGTCTCGACCACGTCGAATGCTGACGACACCAGTATGTCGTCAGCGCCCGAGCCGGCCGTGCCCCCTCCGACGACGAGTATTCGCATCCGTCTACCAGTGGCTTCTCCCCTCCGAAGCAGCAGACGGGCGAGCGCAGAATAATTAGCGGACGCCGAAACGTTGCGCGCATTGCTCGGGGGGCCATGCAAAAATCGGCTGATGAAGGGGCGCGCTCGCGCGAGCGGGCCACGCGATCTCGAGCTGGCATGAGGTGCGATGAGCGCCTCGGGGTCGAAAAGACTTCTCTCGGCGTCCAAGAGCAGCGGCACTCCTTTGAGAACCGCGTACCGGTGGGAGCCATCGGGAGTACGCAAGCTACCGTCGGCGACGATGTCAAGCGGTTGCTGGGAGGCGGGGCACTGAAGCAGGGGTGATAAGGCATCGAGCGAGAGGCGCACACTCAAGAGCCTAGCCTCAGCGAGAATACGTCGGGGCCCTCTAACGCCATCTGAAGATTCCGCTCGCCCTTTTCTCGGCCACTGACCCTGGTGCGCCCGAGGCTCGGGCCGCCCGGCCCCCTGCGTCTGCTTGCGGACCGTCTTGCGATCCTGACCGGTATGGCTGGCGATCACGGACACAGACCAACCCCCGCGAGGGCGCATAATCTCCAGATCCTCCCCATCAGTCAGCATCGCCAGAGAGCTTCCGTCGAATCGCAGGCGTTAGAAGCCCGCGGCCTTGCAGAGCCCCGCCCGACAGAACGCGCCCGGCAGCAGCGCGCGAAGACGTTGCTCGACCTCGCTTCTCGCACAGCGCCCGTGCCCGGCGTCCCGATCGCCGCGAACGCAGGCGTTCTCGAGAAGTAGCCGCCTTGGTTGAACGACAGATTCGGTGCGGCATTCCTTCACTCCGGGTGGCGGATGGAACATGCCATGCGGTTGGGTTTCTGCTGGGCGAGACTGCTTCGAGTCCTTTGCGGCGTTACGTCAGCGCGTCGCGCATCTTTCGCAGAGAGCGGTAGACACGGCCCTCAACGGTGGTAAGCGGCTCGCCAGTCAGCTTCGCGATCTGTGGGATGCTCAAGTCCGCTCCGAAGCGCAGCGCGATCGCCTCACGCTCCTCCTCGCTCAGCGTTCCTAGCGCGCGACTGAGACGGTCGCGCTCCGCGAGCGACTCGAGCATCTCGCCTTCATGCGTGCCCGGGACGCTTCCCACTTGTTCTAGCGCCGAAGCCTCTGTCGCCCGACGTCTTGCATGGTCACGCAGGCAGTTGAGCGCGATCGTATAAAGCCAGGTCTTCTCGCTCCCTCGACGCGGATCGAATCGCCGCCGGGCACGCAGCGCACGTTCAAACGTGTCGGCCAGGAGATCCTCGGCGAGTACGCGATCGCCGGTTCGGTAGCTGAGAAAACCAAACAACGCCTGGGCGTGTTCGGAGTAGAGCCGCTCGAATTGCTCGTCGCGCATGCGCGAATCATCGCCGATAGATCGTCCGAGACTTCGCGACTCCGGCTCGCACAGTGAGACTGCGCCCTAGAATGGCCGCCATCCGGCGTCCAGCGTTACTCCTCCTTCCACTCCTCCTCGCTGGGCTGGCCGCGACGGTGGTCGCGGTCAAAGGCCGCGAAAGCGACACTCAGTTCGTCGTCCGCCAGGAGAGCCTCTCGTCGATCCCGGCCAGTCTGCTCGAGCGCTTTATGATCTCTGCGCACGACCCGCGTCCCGGCCTGGGCGGCGGCAAGGGAACTGCAGCGGTGTGCAGGGCCGAGGGCACAGGGCAGCTGCGTAACCCGTGGTCCTGCGTGGTGCGTTACCCCCGAGGCGCCAGCATCACGTATCGCGTGACGGTCGATCCGCAGGGCTACGTCGACGGCTTCAGCCGTGTCGCCAAGGTGAGGGTCTACGGCTGCTGTCTCCTGCGCCGCTCGACGGAATGATCAGAGCGTGTTGAGCGACAGCGAGCCCGAGTGCAAGCCTTCGTGCATGACGCTCACGGCGATGAGCTGCCACTGTCCGGGCGGGGCACGGTAGAAAGCCCGGGCGGCGTTGATCGCGAGCGCCTCGTGGGGGTTCAGCTGCAGCGTCCGTCGCGCTTGAGCCCGCGGGTCGAGCTGGTCGGCGGCCAAGGCAATGGCAAGGCCATAGTGGAAATTCCAGTTTCCGGGCTCGTAGGTCTCCGCCTTCCTCATGGCCGCGAGGCCTTCGGCGGGGAAGCCCTGCTCCAGGTCGCAGTAGCCAAGGACCTCATACGCCTCCGGGCGCACTGACAGGAGCGAGATCGATGAGAGCGCTCGCTGCTTGGCTACGGGGCAGTGCCCGTCGCGCAGGGCGGCGGCGGCTGCCTGAAGGCGCTGATAGGAGACGCCCACGAACAGCGGAGCGACCGCGAGTGCGAGGAGAGCGACGGCGATGAGAGTGGCGTTGCGCGGCCGCGAGAGGGCTCTCGGGCCGGCCTCGGTGTCCGTGGAGGCGAGCGCTGCGCCGCCGAGGATGAATATCGTGATTGTGACGGCTGGCATCTGCCAGTCCCAGTCGACCCCGGCGTGCACGGCCCACACGAGCACCACTGCGAGGAGAGCCGCATAGAGCGAACGCTCACTGCCCCGGCAGCGGAGCGCCAGGGTCACGAGGATGCTCAGGAGCACGACGAGCAGCAGTGCGAGCCCGAGGACCCCCTGCTCCCCGAGTGTCTGCAGGTAGAGGTTGTGCGCGTCCACGACGTTGTCGGTTTCGGGGCGGTGCCGATCCCAGTAGGACTGGAACGTGCCGGCTCCCTCGCCGATGAACGGATGGGCATCGAACTGCTGCGTAGCGACGCTCCATAGCGCCACCCGGCCGTTGCTGGCCGCGGAGGTCAGCCTGCTCCGTACCTGCGTCTGACTCGGCGCCGCGTTCACATCCGCGAAGCGGTGGTACTGGCGGTTGAAGTAGCTCGGCGCACCTAGGGCGACCAGAACAATCACAACAAGCAGCGCCGGCCCACCGAGCAGTGCCCAGCGGGGCTGGCGCCTCATGCGCTCCGGGAGCGAGTGCGGTCTCGCCAGCCAGCGGTCAATGCGTAGGCTGAGGACGGCTCGAAGCACGCCTGCGGTCAGAATCCCGATGCCCACCATGAGCGCGACGTGGCGCCCCTGCACAATTGCCGCCGCTGACCTCGGGGTGTCGCTTGAGAGCAGCGTCGCGTCGTAGGCCGTCCGCAGCGCGATCGCCGCCGCGGGGAGGATCGCAATGGCGCTGCTCAGAAGCGCCCGGGCCCGACCCACGAGCGCGTACAGGACCAGTCCCATTATGGCGACGACGATCGCGCCGCGGGAGTAGGTCAAGAGCAGCGTCGCGGCCGTGGCCGGCACCGACATCGCCGCCAGAATGCGCACGACCCGCGGCTCACGGAGGCTCGAGCTGAGATGCACGAGCAGGACCGTGGCCATGGCGGCCGTCACACCCAGCGCGTTCCAGTAGGAGAGCGGATAGGCCAGGCGCGCCGAGTAGCCTTCTCCTTCGGTCGGCAACACGTGTGGCAGCACGCGCGAGATCAGGCCGGCAAGGCACACGGCGGTGAGCACGACCGCGAGCCCGTAGACGAGCCAGCGCAGACGCAGCCAGCTGCGCGGAAGCGATCCCAGCAGCGCGAAAGCCAGCAGGTACAGCAGCGTGAGCGTGTAGGAGTCGAGGGCGAGCGCCGTGCTATGCGACCACAGCGCCGAGGCGAGCTGCTGGGCGGCGAGCAGCGTCAGCGCGATCAGGGCCAGGGCGAAGCGCCCGTTGTAGCCCTCGAAGGGATGCTCGCTCAGGGTTGTCCGCAGCACCAGAGCCTGCGCGAAGATGATCGCGGCGAACCCCTGGGTGTTGGGGAAATAGCCGCCCTTGCTGAACGCAAGATAGAGGATCGCCGCGGGCCCTAGGGCGAGGAGCGCGGCCACGCCGAGGCGCCTGGAGAAGCGCTCGAGGCGCGTGGGGGTTGCCAGATCTACCGAGTCTCCGGCCCGGTGCGACAGGCCTTCGCTGCTACTCACCATCGGCGCATTGTGGTCGATTCGACGGCCGGGAGATGCTGCCCGGCGGGAATCGCCCCGGGGCGCGCCGGGCCAAGAATCCGGTGCGCGCAGTCAGGAAACGGGCGGCTCGCTCGTATAAGGGCTAGAAGAGCCTTCGAAAGGGGTTGCTGATGAGCCGTACCGACGAGCCGAGCGAGAGGCCAGACGTTGCAGATGTCGCGTCGCGGCTTCGTGACGCGCGGCCGCAGGCAAGCGCCTTGGAGCTCGATCAGATCAAGCTAAGGGCCGTGGCGCGAGCCAGGGCCTCTCACGGAAGGGGAACTGCATTGAGATCACGTCTCGTAATGGCGTTGCTCGCCATAGCCCTGATGGCCGCAGGGACGGGTGGCGTCCTGGCTTCGGGCGTCGTGAACGAACCGCCGCCAGGGGAGTTCGCAGGGCTCGCCCAGTACGGCGGCTGCGAAAGCGGCTGCGAAGGTAACGACCTGGATGCCTGTAAAGCGCGTTGCTCGGGCAACAACAACCAGGCGTGCAAAGAATACTGCAAGGGCAACAACAACCCGAAGTGTGAAAAGAACTGCTACGGCAACAACAACAGCCCTGAATGTAAGGAACAGTGCGAAGGCAACAACAACTCGAACTGCACGAGTCACTGCAAGGGCAATAACAACTCGCATTGCACGAGCTTCTGTGAACCTCCACCGAACGGCGGCGGGGGCGGCGGCGGCTCCGGATCAGAAGTGTGCACAGAAAACTGCAACAACAACAACCTGCCGCATTGCGTGAAGAACTGCACCGGCAATAACAACTCCGGATGCATAGAAAAATGCGACGGCAACAATAACCCGAAATGCACGAAGGAATGCAAAGGCAGCAACAATCCCCAGTGCAAAGAAGCCTGTAGCCACACCGCGGCGTACGAGTCAAGTGCGCACTCGACGCTTGCGACCCGGGCGCGACGCGCACGGACGGCTGCTCGAGCCGGACGAGCGTATTCGCAAGGACGGCTACGCCTAATCAGAACCTAGTCAGGCAGGCGAACCAACCGAAGCAATCAGAGAGGCGGGCTCCGGCCCGCCTCTCTCGCTTTCTCCGGCCGGAGCGTCTTGCTCGGCTGTTCAGACCCAGCGCCGCACGCGCGAGCGGTAGTCGCTGTAAGGCTCCCCGAAGCGCTCAGTAAGGTAGCGCTCCTCGCGCTCGATCACGCCTGCGGTCGATCATGCGGAGCACCCCCAGCAAGGATACGAACGGCCACACTGCGCCGCGCAGCAGCGTGATGCCCGTGTATAGCACCGCCATCCCCAGATAAGCGGGGTTGCGCGTGAACCTGTATGGCCCGTCGGTGACGAGCGTACTAGCCGAGCGCCCGTGACGGACGATGCCGCGCCCGCAGCCCTTTGCGGGCGGGCCTCCTAGGCGACGGCTCGGGAGCAGTGCGTCGAGCGTGAAGCCGAGCGCGAGGCCGCCCAGGTAGATCAGCGGCGGCGGGGCGACCCCCCGGGGTTCGCGGGTCCTCCGGAGCCGTCGGGGGCGCTCAAGATCGGGCGCATGCGACTCGCGCGCGACGTGTGATCCAAGGTCCCGGCCCCCGCGTATAGAGAGTCGATACGGTGCCGCTGCAAGGCACCAGTAGGGGGTCAACAGATGAGGAGCCAACATGAGTGATGCAAGTCCTGGGGATGGCGGGTTCACGCGCCTTTCCTTCATCAAGACGAGCGCCGGCGTAGCCGCCGGGGTCGGCGCGAGCGCGATCGGCGTTCCCGCGGTGGCGAACGCTGTCGAAGGCGGCACCCCGACCGACCCTTCCGGGCCAAACCCGTCCGAACCGGTCTTCGCGTACGTGCGGGACGCCGAGCGCGGCGAGGTGACCGTGATCCGCGGCACCGACGAGACGACCTACCGCGACCGCAAGCTCGTCAAGCGGATCCTCGCGGCCGCCCCGCCCGAGTCCAAGAACAACGGAGGTGATGAGTAGATGTCTTCGCATCGTGAGGCTCCCGAGATCAGCAAGGACCCGGTCGCCGACAACGCCGACGTTTACGCGTTCGTCAGCCCCGATGATCCGAGCACGGTCACGCTCATCAGCAACTTCGTGCCCCTTCAGGACCCGCCCGGCGGTCCCAACTTCTTCGAGTTCGGCGACGACGTCATGTACTCGATCTACATCGACAACAACGGCGACGGCGTGCCCGAGATCTCCTACGTCTTCAAATTCGGGACCACGCTCCGCAGCCCCAACACGTTCCTCTACAACACGGGCCCGATCACCTCACTCGAAAGCCCCAACTGGAACAAGCGCCAGTTCTACTCGGTCACACGAGTCGATGGGCATGACACGACCGCCTACGGCACGGCCGCCGCGAACGCGCACGGACACAAGAAGCATGCCCACAGGCCAAAGCTGCACACGAAAGTGCTCGGAGCAGGGCTCGCGTGCCCGCCCTGCAACATCGGCCCGCGATCGACCCCGAACTACGCCGCGCTCGGCGAAGCCGCCGTGCACAGCCTTCCGGGAGGCGGGAAGGTGTTCGCCGGGCAGCGCACCGACGGTTTCTACGTCGACCTCGGCTCGACCTTCGACCTCTTGGACCTGCGCCCGTTCCAGGAAGCGCATCTGATCCCCAGCGCGAAAGCGATGGGCGTCGATGCGACCAAGACGCTCAACATCCACACGATCGCGCTGCAGATCCCGATCTCGCAGCTCACCGCGAGCGGAACGGCGCCGACGGACGCCACGAGCCCGTCATCGGTGATCGGCGTATGGAGCGCCGCGTCGCGTCGCAAGGTGCGCATGATCGACAAGAACAACGACGAACACTCGGAGTCGGGGCCGTGGGTGCAGGTCTCGCGCCTAGGCAACCCGCTGGTCAACGAGGTCGTCTTGCCGCTCGGCCTGAAGGACCGCTGGAACACGCTCTACCCGGTCGGCGAAAAGGCGTTCAAGGCGCATTTCGAACAGCCCGAACTGTCGAAACTGCTGCCCGTGCTCTATCCGAAAGTGTTCCCCAACCTCGAAAAACTGACGAAGCCCCGCGCCGACCTCGTGGCGATCCTGCTGACGGGCCTGCCGAGCGGTGTCGTTCCGGGGTTCCAGAACTATTCGGGCAAGGTGCTCGCCGACCAGCTGCACCTGAACCTGGCGATCCCGCCGACGACGACGAAACCGAGCCGCTTCGGGCTGCTTGGCAACGACGTAGCCGGCTTCCCCAACGGACGGCGGGTCTTTGACGACGTCGTCAGCATCGAGCTGAAGGCATTCGCCGGCGCTACCTACGCGCTCGTGGACAAAACGTTCACGCCCGATGAAACGGCTGGGAAGCTCACCGAGGGCCTGGAACCTCTGGCCAACCGCTATCAGGCCACGTTCCCGTACCTAGCGCCGCCGCTCGACGGCTTCGACACCCCTTCGAGCTAGGCGATGGGCGAGCACGAACACGGGCACGGGGGCGTGCACGAGCATCCGCACGCCCCCGCGGTCGAGGACTATGCGGCTCGCAAGCACCCGGAGTTCGTGGCCCTCGACATCGGCGGCGAGATCGGGGCGCTGATCCTGCACTGCGACCCCGAGATGCATGGCGTCGAGATCGAGATCAGCCCGGAGGGCGAAGACGAGCGCCGCAGCCACAAGCAGGTGCTCGAGCGGAGCGCGGGCGGACGCGCGGAGTTCACGGCGGTGTACGACGGTCTCGCTGCAGGCACGTACACGCTCTGGCTGGAGGGCGAGGCGCGCGCCCGCGGCGTGCTGATCGAGGGCGGAGAGATCGCAGAGCTTGACTGGCGGGCCGAGCGGTGAGGACTCAGGTTGGGCGCCTGCGACGGGCGCTCAGCCCCAGCGAGTGGCGGCGCGCGGGCGGACTCGCCGGCGCCGTACTCGCCCTGCACGTGATCGGCTTCGGCCTGCTCGCGCTTGCCGTCTCGAGGCACCTCAGCCTCGGGCACGCCGGCGTCTTCGGTGCCGGCCTCGGAATCACCGCCTACACGCTCGGGCTGCGCCACGCATTCGACGCCGACCACGTTGCGGCGATCGACAACGCCACGCGCAAGCTGATGGCAGACGGGAAGAGGCCGCTCGGCGTCGGCTTCTTCTTCTCGCTCGGGCACTCTTCGATCGTTTTTGGGCTTGCGCTCGCGCTCGGACTGGGCGCGCGCGCTCTCGGATCGCAGGTCGGCAACTCGGGCTCCACCCTGCACGCGCTTAGCGGCGTGCTCGGGACGGGCATCTCCGGAGGCATGCTCTACCTGATCGCCGCGATCAACATCGCCGTGCTCGTCGGCATCGCAAGGACGCTCGCGCGAATGCGTGCCGGGCACGACCCCGAGCCCGACGCGCTCGTGTGTGGCGGCGGGCTCATGAGCCGCCTGCTCGCGCCCGTCTCGCGCAGGGTTCGGGAGTCCTGGCATATGTATCCGGTGGGCGTGCTTTTCGGGCTCGGCTTCGACACGGCCACAGAGGTCGCGCTGCTCTTCCTCGCGGCCGGGGCCGCGACCAGCGGCCTGCCCCTCTACGCGATCCTCTGCCTACCCGTGCTGTTCGCAGCCGGCATGTCGCTGCTCGACACGATCGACGGCTCGTTCATGAACTTCGCGTACGGCTGGGCCTTCTCGCAGCCCACGCGCAAGCTCTACTACAACCTCACGATCACGGGGCTGTCGGTTGTGGTCGCCCTACTGGTGGGGACGGTCGAGCTGGCCTCGCTCGCCACGCAAGAGCTCGGACTCAGCGGTGGTCTTTGGTCCACGATCTCCGGCTTCAACCTCAACACCGTCGGCTACGCGATCGTGGGGCTGTTCGTCCTCACGTGGATTCTCGCGCTCGCGATCTGGCGCTTCGCGCATATCGAGGAGCGCTGGCGCGCTCCTGCGGGCTCGGTGTAGGGGCGCAGTCGAGCCCACCACAGCCGTGCGACTCGGCCGAACGGACCGAGCCCGGCGTCAAAACGGGGTGCGGACGGAACGGTCGCGCCGAACATGACCGGCGCCTGGGTGACACCTGGCACGGGGTCCTGACATGCCGTGATCCGCGAGTGACACCGCTCGCTGATTCGTGAAGCATGTAGCTGTCGCGGGCGGCGCTCGTGTTCGTCCGCACCTAAGGAATGGGGGGAAGTGTGATGCGGACGTTCAAGACGATGTGGGGCTTGGTCATCGCGGCGTGCGCGCTCGGTTTGTTGGCGAGTGCGGCGTTTGCGGCGGTGACGCCTGCTTGGGAGTGTGTGCCGACGACGGCGGGCCAGCCGGTGGTCTCGGGCGGTACGGGATCGGCACCGTCGTGCGGTGCCGGTACCACGGCGGCTCTGGCCCCAACCTATGTCTCCTCTGGCATCGGCGGGAAGCCCACGGTGCAGTTTTCAACGGTCAATGTGCAGATCGTCAACGGTGCGGGGAAAACAGCGACCGCGAACGGGGCCGGGAACCTGGTGTTGGGCTATGACGAGAGTCCGGGGAAACAGACGGGTTCCCACGACCTCGTGCTGGGAGAAGGGCAGAGCTTCACGAGCTACAGCGACCTCCTTTTCGGCGGCCATAACACCGCGAGCGGCACCTTTGGTCTCGTCGGCGGCTTCTACAACACGGTGAGCAGCCTTGCCGGCAGCGACCTGGGCGGAGATCGCAACACGGTTTCGGCCTCTTATGGTGCGGTGGTTGGTGGCTGCGATAACACGATCGCCCCGACGAGCGTGTCGAACCCGAAAGTCGAAGTCTTCTGCGCAGAACAGAAAACACGACCGGGCCAATTCTCGACGATCGTCGGCGGCGCGGGCAACCAGACGACGGGCGTGAGCTCGACGATCACGGCAGGCATCCACAACCTCGCCTCGAGTCCGTTTGCAAGCGTCACGGGCGGCCAGGAAAACAAGGCTGAAGGTGAAGACTCGGCAGTCAGCGGCGGCCAGGACAACAAAGCGAAGGGCAAGCTCGCCTCTGTAGCGGGTGGTTACCTCGATACCGCCGAAGGAGAGTGGTCGTCGCTAGCCGCCGGCTTCAAGAACCTTGCCTCGGGCGAGGTTGCGTCTGTAGCGGGTGGTGAAGAAAACGACGCGAGCGGCAACGACTCCGCAGTCGACGGTGGGTTCAAGAACGTCGCGGAAGCCGCCCTCTCCTCAATTAGCGGCGGTGACTACAACGTCACGCGAGAAAGCGAACTAGTCAGCGGTGGTGGGCTCGGAGCCTGGGTAGGCGGCGGCTGGAAAAACGTCTCGGAGGGCGACTCGACGGCTGTCTCGGGCGGGGCTGAGAATGACGCCTTCGGGTACAACACGTCGGTGAGCGGCGGGATCGAAAACCGCGCCGGCGGCGAAGGCGAAGAAGAAAGATGCGAAGAAGAACGCTTCGGAGGCGAAGAAGTCGAATGCATCGGGCCTTATAAGGAAAAGATCGCTATCGGCTCGCAGGCCTCGGTCAGCGGCGGCCAGCTCAACCTGGCCGAAGGTGAAGACTCCTCCATCCTCGGCGGGAAAGGTGTTCACCTGACCGCAAAGTGGAGCTACTTCCCCTAGCCTCGATCCGCCGTTTTCGCCTGAGTAGTTGAGGCAAAGTCGCGGCGGCGTCTGATGGCGAAGGTGAATTCGCTTGCGTCTGGGTGCGCTGCGGGTGGTGTTGCCCGCGCGGTAGCGTGGATGCTGATCGACCGGGAATCAGCCCAGGGGTGAGCGGTGCGGCGCGGCTGGTCGTCCTGGGTGCTCTGCCGGCGCGCTCAGCAGAGCGCTGGTGCCGCTCGCAGGCGCTTGAAGGCGGCCACGAGCTTCTCGGCCCAGGGCCAGTCGGACTGCAGGCGCAGGCGGCTGCGCCGGCCGGAGCGCACCAGGCGGGCGGCGATGTGCAGCAGGCGGTGGCGCAAGCGCTTGGGCTCGGCCGTCTTGAGCGCGTCCTCGAGGCAGATCAGCCTCATCCAGCACAGCAGGTCCTGGGCGAGCAGCGACAGCTCGAGCCAGGTCTGGTTGTGAGCGAAGGCGTGGTGGGGCAGGTTGCGCATACCCGTGTCCTTGCCCTGGCGGATGCGATCCTCGACGCGGGCGTGGCGGCGGTGGCGCAGCTCCAGGCAGGCAATGTCGTGTTCGCGCTGGTCGGTGAGAAAGCACGTGTAGCGAAAGCCGTGCTCGTCGAAGATCTGAAACTGGGCGCCGGGATGCGGGCGCTCGCGACGGCAGATCAGCCGTGTCCCCGCAGGCCAGGCGGAGAGGTCCAGCTGCTCGGTGAGCTCGGCCACCCAGGCGCCCTCGCGCTGCTCACCGGAGGCCTCGATCGCATCTTTCCACGCCGATTCCCCGAGCGCGAGGATCGCCTCGCGGACGCGCGTGTCGAGCTCATAGCCGACCGAGAAGCGGATGCCCGCCTCATAACAGTCGTGCGTGAAGGCGTGCGTGGCGCCGCCGATGTCAGCGCGCACCAGGATCTCGCGCTGCAGGTCCTGCTCGGGTAGCTGCTCGAGCGCCAGGCACAGCACGTGAAAGTGGTCTGTAGCGGTGTTCGCGCCGGCGTTGCCCGGACGTAGCTGCCCGGCCAGCGCCTCCCCGGTCTCATCCAGGTAGCACAGCAGCGGGAAGAAGCCGAACGTGTGCTTGTAGGTGCCGGCCGCCTGCTCCTTCTCCGAATGAGAGCTGACGATCGTGGCGTCGATGTCGAGCGTGAGCGTCTGCGGTCGCGCGCCCGCGTCCCACGCCCGCTCCCGCGCCGCCTTGCGCGCCTCGCGCACCCGCTCCAAGGCCTGCTCGTCGATCGCCTTCAGAACGCGGTGCGCGGTCGTCTCCGAGGCCACACGGCCGAACAGACGCCCCTGTCCGCGCAGCGCCTGGAGGTCTGAAACGCAGTCCCCACCATCGGCGAGCATCACCGCCACGTCCCGCAGCACGCGCCCGGGATCGTGCACCGAGCGCCGCTCGCGGCTCATCGCGAGCGCGCCCGACAACGCCGCCGTCAGCCCTACGCGGTCCGCCAGCTCAACCAGCAGCGCCGCCCCCGCGTGGGACACCAAACCCTCGCCGTCCGACGTGACTTCTACCGTTCGCGGGCGAGTCGTAGGCTTCACCTGCAAGGTGTCCTCCTCTGGTCGGGATTGCGAGCTTCGAACACCCGCATTCTCCCGGCCAGAGAGGACGCCAAGCCGTCCCGACTCACAGCCTTATCGGCGAATCGAGGCTAGGAAGCAGAAGGCGTCGGGTTGTGGCGTGCGCGTCGGCGCACGCCACCACCCCTCCGTCGGTCCTTGGGGCCCCAGGCTCGCGATTATTGACCAATTGCCGAGCGCCGCATAGGGTGCGCCCATGGCAACGGCTCGCCATAGCGGGCGGCGCGACCAGGCACAGGCACCGGTCCTTCGAGGCACGAACGCGCTGACGACGGACTGGCTCGAGCAGGTCCTCCGCGCGGCGTCGATCGAGGGCTTCGAACTCGAGCGCGTGGGCACCGGACAGATGAGCGAGACCACGCGCGTGCGGATCGCGTACGCTGACGACGGCGAGGCGGGCCCCGCGAGCGTGGTGCTGAAGACGGCCTCCGAGGACGAGGCCAGCCGCTCCACGGGAGTGAACCTCGGGATCTACGAGCGCGAGGTGCGCTTCTACCGCGAGCTCGCGCCCCGCATCGGCGGTCCGCTCGCCCACTGTCACCTCGCGGTGATCGACGCCGACGGTTGGTTCACGGTCGTGCTCGAGGACCTCGCGCCCGCGCGCCAGGGCGACCAGATCGAAGGGTGCGACGTCGAGCACGCGCACGTGGCGGTCCACGAGCTTGCGCGTCTGCACGCGCCCGTCTTCGCCGACCCGCAGCTGGGCGGGACGCCGTGGTTGAACCAGGAGAACGTGCTCGGCCAGGCACTACTCGCGCAGCTCCTGCCGGCGTTCCTCGAGCGCTACGAGGGCCGCGTCGCACCCGAGCACCGCGAGGTCGCCGAGCGCTTCGTCGCCTCCATGGATGGCTGGTCGGCGGACCGCAGGCCGCCGCTCGGGCTCGTGCACGGCGACTATCGCCTGGACAACATGCTCTTCGGCCTCGATGGGTCGACGCGTCGCTTCGCCATCGTCGACTGGCAGACCGTCGGCTGGGGTCCTGCGATGACCGACGCCGCCTACTTCCTCGGCGGCTCGCTCGCGCCCGAGGAGCGCAGCGCGCACGAGCAGGAGCTCCTGCGCGAGTACCACGACGCGCTGCAGAACCACGGCGTGCGCGGTTTCTGCTGGGAGGAGTGCTGGGAGGGCTACCGGCGCGCGAGCTTCCTCGGACTCCTCATGACGATCGCGCCCGCGATGCTCGTGTAGCGCACCGAGCGCGGCGATGAGATGTTCATCGCGAGCTTCTCGCGCTACGCCCAGCAGGTGCTCGACCTCAAGGCGCTCGAGCTGCTACCCGAGCCCGGCTCCGGACGCCCGCCCGCGCTCCGGCCCGCGAGCACCGACGAGGGCCGCCACGAGCCAGGCGCCGAGCAGCTCTGGAACGAGAGCTGGTACTTCGACCTCGTCTCCGACGACGGGTCCACCGGCCTCTACACGCGCCTTGGCCTGTACCCGAACCTCGGCGTCTCGTGGATCACCGCGTTCGTGTGCGGGGCCCAGCGCCCCACCGTCGCGATCATCGACTTCGCCGCGCCGCTGCCCGCCGGCGAGGAGCTCAGCGTCGCCGGCGAGCACGCGCTGATCGAGCACGAGTGCGAGGCCCCACTCGAGCGCTTCCGCGTGCGCCTGCAAGGGTCAGGGGAGGTCTTCGAGGACCCCGCCGGGCTGCTGCGCGGCGAGCGCGGCGAGCCGATCGAGGTCTCATTCGACCTCGTCTGGGAGACGCTCGGTGATCCCTACGCCTACCGCGTGACCACGCGCTATGAGATCCCCTGCCGCGTCAACGGCACGCTCACCCTCGCCGGCGAGAGCATCGCGCTCGGGGGTTACGGGCAGCGCGACCACTCCTGGGGCACGCGCGACTGGTGGTCCGCGGAGTGGGTCTGGTCGGCGTGCCGCCTCGATGACGGAACGCGCCTTCACGGCGTCGAGTTCCGCCTCCCGGGCGCGCCGCCGCCGGGGAAAGCGATTTTGCAACGCGCAAGAGACATTGCTTTGGGTCAAAAAATCGGAGGAGCAAGTAAAGTACACCTTTCACTACCATGCTCTCAAGGCCGGGATATGAAGATAAGCAGATGCGATCTGACTGGTACTTTCCGGTTTGTTCAGGCAGCGAACGCGAGACTGTGGATGGTAAAAAGGCGCATACTACCCAAAAGCCGGAAGCGCTGCTGCAGCGCATTATCAACGCGACTTCAAATCCCGGCGACATTATTCTCGACCCTTTCTGTGGAACCGGCACGACAGCCGTGGCCGCAAAACGGCTCGGGCGCAACTTTATCACAATCGACCGCGAGCGGGATTATATTGCAGTCGCCGAAAAAAGAATTGCAAAAATTGAACCTACCTTGTTCGAAGCCTCGATGGACATGATTATTGATTCGCCGAAGCCGCGTGTTCCGTTTGTCTCATTGGTCGAAAATGGCACACTGCCCATTGGGACCAAGTTAAAGCTGCACAAATCGAATATCACAGCCACTATTAACGCCGACGGCACACTTTCCGCAAACGGCCATCGCGGCTCGATTCACAAAGTCGGCGCTCTCTGCCAGGATGCCCCCGCCTGCAACGGCTGGACAACCTGGTACTACGTGGACAGCAACGGCGACGAACGCCTTATCGACCATCTCCGGCCATCCCGCTAAACATTATCGGTTTGAACCGCGATATCAATCGTGGCACAACTGCTGCCATGGCAAAACGATTACACCGTCAGTGGATCGGTATTGAACAAGATTTAACCTATATAAGTGTTGCCAAGGAAAGAATTGAGAATGTCATTCCATCACTAGCAACAGACGATCTAATTACAGGTGAAAGCGATAAGCCAAAAACGAGAGTTCCGTTTGGACGGCTACTTGAATTCGGACTTATCGAACCTGGACAAAAACTTTATTTAAGTAAAAAGAAACATGAAGCGGTTGTTCTTTCTGATGGCACCATACAATCCGGAGACATTCATGGGTCAATACATGCAGTAAGCTCAGAACTCTACAAAATGCGATGTAATGGTTGGGTGCATTGGGAGTATATTAACAAAGCCACTGACAAACTCGAAAGCCTTGATATATTGAGAAAGATCGCGCGTGAAAAAATAGCATCAGAAGGGGAAAGCACTACCAATGAACTATCAGGTTAAATGCGCTAGATCTCTCAGTGGAGTTCGAAAGAAAAAGCAGCCCACAAGGCTGTTTTTTGGTAGTGTAATATAGTATAACAAAGTCATCTCATGAAACTTTTCCTCTCATCAACAAGCCTCCCTGGAAAACTCAAAGAAAAATTTTATTTATTCGTTGGTAAACCAGCTGAAGAAATTAGTGTCGCACTATTTGAAAATGCCGCCGATATATATCCTCCCGAAAAACGCGGATTTGTTGAACGGAATTATCAGGAGCTACAAGAGGCAAACCTGAAAATTACCAAGCTTAGCCTCAAAGACTATATTGACCAGCCAGCAGCACTTCAGGAAGCATTATCGAGTTTTGATGTTATCTGGTTTGGTGGTGGCAACACTTTTTATCTCAGATACATGATGAAAATCTCTGGATTTGATCAAATAGCCCATAGTCTTTTAGGGCAAGGTGTCATCTATGCTGGTGGTAGCGCAGGAGCCATCGTTGCTGGCCCTATTCTTAATCACTTCGATGCAATTGATGAACCCAATCAGGCGACTGAAGTGATCTGGCAGGGCCTTGGTTTAATTGATTTTATTCCTCTTCCTCACTGGAATACACCAAAATTCCAATCTGGTTTGGAAAAACTTAGAGATGACTTACTGCCATACAATAAAGAACTTGCCATCATTACCGATGAGCAAGCAATAGTAGTTGAGAATGATAGTTGGAAAATAATTCCTGATTAAATGATTATTTAATTCAAATAGTAAACGCGGGTCCGGAATTACAGGACCCGCGTAATAAATATTTAGTAGGCGCAACCATTTTGTTCGGCGTATGCCTCGCAAAGCCGTTGGTCAGCCTCATCACGAAGACGGTCATACTGCTTCGGTTCATTCTCCCGCACGATGTGAGTAAAGCTAGTAGCCAGGCACAATTGAATATAAATGGGAGTATGACGACGGTAGAAGAAGAAATTAAAAGAACTGAATGGCTTTTTGATATTTTATTTGTTAATGCCGTTAGATGGGCTAACACTAATCAAGACGAAATTTGGCTACTTGAAAGTGGAAAACGACACCGATTATGGAGATATGTAAGCGCCGAAAGGGATGAAGAATAGTACCCTTTACTCACTTAGTTGAAACTCGTCGATAGCCCAGCTTTTGCAGAAGCCGCGATCTCAATTGCTGGGGTCGTTATTTGCTTGACAAAACGAACAAATATTCTGTATAATATTACTGTCTACTGCAATAAAAGCATCGGTAAGCGTAAGTTCAAGTCATAACTAAAACACTTATTTTTCGGGGGCAAACAATTATTTTGGAAACCAGGATATATAAAAATTGGGGAAAATGAATACAAATCCTGCCAAATAGGGACACTACTGTAATATTGATTACAAATAACAGCCGCGAGCGGTGCAAATGAATTTATGTAACATACACTGGACCTTGGCATAAAACGGGGGAATTTTATTTTTTGTAACACAAGGAAAACCTCCCCGGTATAAGAATAATTCAGAGGCAATTGCTAGTCCTTCTTCCCTTGAGGGAGGACCCTGCGCAGCGAGGAACGAGCAAGCAAGGTGGTAGGTCCTCTTAGCTTGCGAGGAACGAGCGAACAGGGTGGTAGTCCGATCCGAGGAGGGGGAATCAAGATGCAATTCAAAACTATTTTCATACATAAGCTTGAAGTTTCTGTAACGATGCGGAATAATAGATACTGTAAATCGAAGGAAGATGCAGGAGCTATTAATGACACCCACAGCGAGTAAGCCACCTGGCTTACAAGAGGTCAGGAATTCAAGTAACTCCAACGCGCTATCGCGATTGGATGATAAAAAAGAGCGCGACCCACGCAGCGAACGCAAGGCTCTGCTCCGATTTCTGGCCTATCTCAAACCTTACCTGCCGCTTTCTACCGTAGGCGCAATCCTCGGAATGATCAATTATGGTATTGGTGCACTCATTCCCAGCATTACGGGATATCTGATCGACCGGTTTCTGCTGCTTGGCTCGCATCATTCCGCACATACAAACCCGCTTTATCCCGTACTCGATCGGATGCTTGCACATGTGGCGCCGCACGCAACCGCGGCGCTTCAGGTCAATATCCTGCTCTTTGGCGCAATCGGGATGATTTTGTTATCCGGGTTGATTATCTTCACGCGCGTCGTTTTGATTAACGAAGGCGCGCAACGTGTCATCTTTAATTTACGCAACGATCTGTTCGAGCATATCCAAAGCCTGTCCCTGAAATTCTTCCAGCAAAATCGCTCAGGCAGTATTGTGTCCAGGTTAACATCAGATATCGGCATGGCGCAGAACTTTATCGGTAACGCTTGTGCGGTTCTCTGGATGGATATGTTTTCGGTAATAGGGATCGCTATCTGGCTCTTTTTTATCCAGCCCAGCATGGCATGGGTTTCGCTGTTGGTGCTCCCTTTTTGGATCATGAGTGTTCGCTATTTTGGCACTCGAATCCGCAAAACTTCTCATAGCGTTCAGGCAGGTCTCTCGGATTTAACCGGCCAGGTCCAGGAGAAAGTCGCCGGCGCAACAGTCGTGCAGGCATTTGCTCGTGAGAAGCGCGAAGCGCGCCTGTTCCACAAGATTCAGCGTAAACTGCTCGACCAGCAGATTATCGGCGTCCATTTCATGGCCTATAATACCGCGTCATCTACAATTTTAACAGGCGTTGCGCCATTGGTCGTGATGCTCTACGGCATGCACCAGGTGCTCAACGGAACGATTACGCCGGGCATGCTGATCACATTTTGGTCGACTTTAGCCATATTCTATTTCCCACTGCAGCGCATTACGGACTTAAGCGCTGTCATTGCCACGGCGACTGCGGCGATCGAAGCGTATCTTTGAAGTATTCGATATTAAATCAGACATTCAGGATGCGCCGGATGCCGAAGCGTTGTCAGAATCAGTCAATGGCGAGATCGAGTTGCGCAATGTTTGTTTCAGCTATGACACTGATGTCCCGATCCTTAAAAATCTGAACTTAAAGATCAGTCCCGGCGAAGTGGTGGCGTTTGTCGGCCCATCGGGAGCGGGAAAATCGACTCTCATTAACCTAATTCCCCGTTTCTATGATGTTGTCAGCGGCGAAATCTTAGTCGATGGGCAGAACATTGCAGGTGTCAAAGTTAAATCCCTGCGGAATAATATCGGGATCGTACTGCAAGACAATATTCTCTTCACAGGAAGCATTCGAGATAATATTATGTACGGCCTGCCCAGAGCGACTGAAGAAGAGATGATCGAGGCGGCCATTGCGGCGAACGCGCACGAGTTTATATTATCGCAGCCTGAAGGATACGAGACAGAGATTGGCGAACGCGGCGCGCGGATTTCCGGTGGCCAAAAGCAGCGTCTCGCGATTACGCGCGCCTTTTTGCGTGACCCACGCATTCTCATTTTGGATGAGGCCACATCGGCGCTCGACAGCGAGAGCGAACGGCTTATTCAGGCAGCGCTTAACCGTTTGATGGTGGGACGCACCACGTTAATTATCGCGCACCGTCTTTCGACCATCATGCATGCCGATAAAATTGTCGCCATGCAGGAAGGACGCATTGTCGAAATCGGCAAACACGCAGAGCTTCTGGCAAACGAAAGTCTGTACTACCACCTGTACAAAGCGCAATTCGAACATGCGCTAGGCACAGTATCTGAAGACGATCTGTTCGATATTTCAACCATTGGACACCATGCGTACAGCTCATGATAAGCACGCGGGAGCATTTTCCAGGTATCATTAAAGATATATGCCTATTATCGATGTGACCGAATTTGATTTTTCGCAGGAATATGCGATTGCCGGAAACAAAGTAGCGCACCGAACCGCGCGTATAGAGAATACAACCGAGCAGGCAGTGTTGCATGTGGGGGTGAAGTCGCCGGTTCCGTGGCTTGAAGTCTATCCCACTGAATTCGCGCTTGCGCCGGGCGCATCTCAAATGATTACCGCCGAATTGTATCCGGAACGCGCCAAAAACTTCGTGTTGGCTCCGGCGACTGTAGTCGTTGTGGGCCAGTATCTCGCGCTGGATGCGAGCGATATTCCTAATCTTCCGCCAGATACCAGCCTGGAGATAATGACCACCCCTCCTAAATCAAGTTGCCCAAACTGTACAACAGAACTTTCTGAAGGCGCGCAAGAGTGCCGCCGCTGCGGCGAGCGTATCCGTCTCTGTCCGGTATGCGGCACACCCAACACCTGGATAGTTAAAAACTGCCGGCTAAATCCTGCGCATATCATTCGCGTCGAAGAAGATTGGCTGGCTGCGCCTGGCGGCAATGCCGCGCATGCAACGGCACTCCAGCAGCAGCTCGGTATCCATCTGGCGCGGCGCTGGTCTTCGCCATCTTTTCCCGTCACACGCACTGCCGATGTGCAGGAGTGGAGCGCGCCACTCGCCGCTTTTGGTCTGGTAACAGCGGCCTCTATCGAGACCGGTGCAGGACGCGCTTCCATACAAGCATTTGAACTCACCAGCGGAATACCTTTGTGGGATTTCGATTTGCCGGACGCGCGCGGAATTTATCCTGACAGGGGTGCAATGACTTTTTCGGAAGATGGGACGCTTTATGCAGCCACACTGGGTGGCTCAATCGTAGCGTTGAATGCCATTCGAGGCACTCGCCGCTGGAGCTCTCAGGCCACTGGAATTGTCTATGGCGGAGTGATCATCTCTGGAAATTATCTGATCGTTCCAGCGGACACGATTTTGTACGTGCTCAACCGGCAAACGGGTGAATTACTTCGCACATTTTCGATGAAAGGACGTATCGATACTGCTCCGGCTGCTGATGACTGTACTGTTTATGCCGCCTCGGATGACCATGTATTACATGCATTTTCGCTCGAAATCAGGAACCGAGTTGTGGCAGACCCTGACCGACGGACCGTTCGATGCCGCGCCATTTCTTTCTGGAAATCTTCTCTATGCTGCTACTATGACCGGAAATCTTTATGCCTTAGACACGCAAACCGGAAAAGTACAGTGGAAAACCGAAGTTACCGAAAAGAGCATATCGGTGACACCAGGGATCTCATCGGATGGCCTGCTCTTTGTCGCTGCCGATGATGGTTTTGTGCATATATTGGCGGCGGATACCGGTCACCTAATACGGTCGCGCCGCGTGAGCGACAGTCCATTACGATCATCTCCAGTCTGCTGCGGGCACACTGTATTTATAGCAGCGGATGATGGCAACCTCTACACCCTGGATACGGATTACAATGTTCAGCTTGCTTATGAGACCACTCCCGGCGCGCGTCTCGCAAGCGCCGGGTTGGCCCTCTACGGCGACACCCTGGTCTTCACTGCAACCAACGGATTGCTCTATGTGCTCAAAGTGGTTGGGTGGAGAACACCCACCTCCGGGGGGCATTCTTTCAAACTTAGTCGATTCTTATTGGGACGACGAAGGCAAAGCCGTACTGTACGACATCAGGAGATTGCGGAGCAATATCTTCGACAAGTCGCCCATAAAATGGCTTCGGGGGCGTGGATGTGTGAAATACTGCCCCTGGAAGAATGCGGACAAGCGGGTATTTGAAGGGATGACTTGAAACGGCGCGCTCTTCGCCGAGCTTTCCATATTTCACATCTGTCTTCCAATATCCATCTATCGGATCTGTTTTTGCAGGAACGAAAGACGATAAACTCACAAACCCATTTAGCCTCTGCCGGCAATGGAAAACCTGTAAACGCCTCATCGATCTTCCGGATTCAATAGCTCCATATCCCACCGACTTGCGTTTGCCAAATCCCATTTTCTGAAGATCGTTCAATAATTCGCGCCAGTCTACATCACAATCATCCGCGACTTTGATATACACTATACGCTGCTCAGTCCATTCTCCCGTTAAAGAAAAAAGATGCCCGCTATCATCGCCTCCCGTCGTGCCTGAGGCTCGGTTCACTTGATTATGCAGCGTGTAAAATGAACTTGTCTTAGAAACGGCTGCCTGTCCGTGAACATGCCCGCCTTGTAAAGATTGAGAAAACTCGTTTGTCGTATACCATTCGGAACGTTTATCTTCTTGGGCGCGGCGCGTCGCTGCAATTTGGTCGGCCAGTTCGCCTTCTTTTCTCAGCTTTGCCGGCAATAACGGACGGGGCAATAAATCGTCCGGAAAACCATCGGATAAAATCAAAGGGGGATTATTATCTCGATAGCGATCCAGCATATGGTGCAAGCCAGCCTCTCCCTCGCGGCGAACGAGAGCCCAGCATAAATGCCCAAACAGCGTATCCGCCTGCCAGGCGGTTAAGCTCGGCGAAGCCATTGTTATCTTAATGCGGTAAGTTTGCATATTTAACTTCGCCATTCAGGCGGTTCATTGTAGGTAAACTTAACTTTACCATATCCCCGGCTGCCGGAGGCTCCGAGATATTCTTTTTCAATCAAATCAAGCCCTTCTTTGACGGTCTTAAGCATTGACTTTTCATCATCACCAGTGAACACTCGCATAGAAATCTCAAATTCGAACTCCGATCCTTCAGCTACACGTTCCATAGAGCGTGGATGTAAGGCAGCACCAGTTCGTCTATCTATGATATTCTCTGTTTTCAACTCAACCCATTCATTGTCATCATCTCGCTGGCGTAGTTTCGAGTCTCGCACTAATAATCTTGTAGGACCAAGCGTATGGTTCTTGTTATCTTTACTATAATGAGGACCAAATAGGCGACAAACCGGACATTCTTTTTTAGCGCAGTTACAAGGTTCGCCACTCGGTTGAACGCGACCATGCTTGTATTCTAACGAAGATCGAAGTTTTCCCTTCAGCGATGAGCCGGGGATGTAAGGCTCAAGTGTAACAGGATGGCGAATGATAGGGTTGTCAAGACCGCCAATCTCAATATCATCTTTTGTACCGCCTATTCGCAATCCCGTCAAGCATTTTATCGTCCCACTAATAATTACATGTTTTGCTAGCCGAAGTTCATCTGCCATGTTTTTTCCTTCCTGCTTCTAAATAGTTAAAATAAGCGACCACACACTGAAAATGCGGAATAAATCCCTTCTCAAGATGTGCTTTTCCATGAACCGCCAGGTCGATATTTAATTTGATAAAATCTTTAAATAACGAATAATCAAGTCCATCATTCTTTGATGCACGAGCCACTGCATCTGCTGCTGATAAATCCAATTTTAACAACATCTGACGTGCATATCCAAATTCTTCGTACTTTTCTGAAAGTTTTCCTGCCTGTCGTACATGGCTATAAAATCGGCGTAGCTGACCTGTTGTTAATCGAATATTGATAAACGCTTGCGCCAATGCTAGTGGATGTGTAGTGATTAAGTCATCATAAAGTATGTTATCATTCTGAAAATATCCAGTTTTTAAATAGCCTGCTGGCAAACTATTTTTTACCTTCTGATCGCAATCCCAGCAATAAGTAAATTTGGCATCCTTAACTGGTCTTCCACATTCTTTACAGCGTGGTTGGATATCATTTGCCATCGAGTTCTCCTGTGCGTTGCAATAAAACAAGCCTTGTCATTACTGATAGTTGATCCATTGCTTGTTGCCATGAACCAGCCTTTCGTAACGAAACTTGGGCAAGCCAGCTTGCCCATTCGTACACTTCAGGCGTTACATTCTTTTTGACATTCCGCGCAATTTGGTAAGCCAATAACGGCTGGTAGCTTAATCGGTTACGGTCGCCGTTGCGGAAACCGCGCCACATCTCGCCATATTGCAGCAGATTGTAAAGAAACGCCGACGGAACTCTTTTACTATCCAGCATCTCTGCGCCAAGCCCCACAGGATTTCCGTCTATATCCCAAATCTGCCCGGTCAGTTGCTCGAATTCGACCCAGGAAAATGTCTCGCCCAATAGGTGTATCGCATTACGCGCCTTTCCTTGCTTTCCGGCTTTGGCTTTTGCTAATGCTTCTTCGGCTTGCTGTACCGCAACAGGAACCGGCAGATGGCTTTGCGCAAATGAAATCCCTGCCGAAAGTGTCAAAACATCCGTCTCCTGGCCGGAACCAAACTCGTATCCCAAATACCGCCGGAATCTCTGGTTTAGCCAACGGGCAAGCCCTAAAATCTGGTTATGCGGCCCAATGACAATTAAGTCATCTCCTCCTGAATAGACAATGTAGCAAAGACTATACTTATCGCTGATCAAAGCTTCCAGATTATCCGCAAAAAACTGTGCAAGAGCGCGGGATAAATGCGCCAACCGCGCCGGATGATCATGCGCCTTGTCGCCCTCTTTCCTATAGCCAAAGCTAAACCGCTCTCCCAACCTGTCTACATCCATTTTGAGATAGCCGAGATAGGGACGACCAGGAGCCTGTTTCGCGATGTCTTCAAATATCTGCGTTTCTCCATTTTTTGCCGGAACATGCCGCGCAAGCGGCTGTATCGGTAAGAATGATGATTCTTGCTTATTCTGTCTGCCGAGTATTGCGATCCAATTTGCCTCGGTGGGCGGGTTACCGCTTCCAATCTGCGCACTCCAGCCGAATGCGTTCACGGTATCGGCCCTGTCAGGGAGCTTTTTCTTCGAATATGCGATCCAAGTGGCTTTAATCAGGCTGCGTCCCAACTCTTCCGCATCCCGGCAGTACCGGCATTTTTTGATTTCCGGCTCGCTCGCCACTTTCCCGCAAGTCTCACACGGCGGTTGATCTGGTTTAAAGGGATATGGCCGCTTGAACGCCTCCATATTCCAGCCTTCATGATCTTAAATCGCTCCGGCAAGCTGCTGCCGCTTGCACTTTGCCATCACCGCATGAACACTCTGCCAAATTGCGCCGAAAGCGCCATCCCGTAATTCATCCTGAGAAAATGCCGAACAGGCGATATTCAATGCGATTTCGCCGTTCATCTTTTGCAAACACCAGTGAGCAGCTTCTTGCCGGACTTCGTCAATCTTGACTTGCATGGATTGTGTATTCGGAATGAGTAGGTAGAACTTGCCGCCTGCATCAAGCAATATATTGCTGGGCCGAAGATCAAGTACATCCGTTAAATGCCAGGCAAAAAGCGTCACAATCTGCGTTAATAAGAACGAACGCGCTCTCAAAGAACGAGCGATTCCGCCGCCAACGCCTACGTCCGCAATGCCAAACAGGTATTTCTGGATACCGGACATATCCAGCGCCAAAAGCGCCAACTCGCCTTCTTCCCACCCATTTCCCTGCTCATTCATTTTCCAGTGGCAAATGGCGGTTGCACTGGCAAGCTGCCGTAATTCCAAGAGCGGAATATCCGGTTGGCGGTTGTCCGCCGCCAGAGTGCGCCAGTGGGTTTGCGCTATGCCATAAAGCATATTGTAAGCTTCCGCATAGCCTGTTTTATTCAGCGAATTCCGGTATTTGTCTTTCCAGCGGTGTACCGCGTTATGCCAGTTACGAACGGTCTGGGCAATATTGGGCGGCTTTACAGAAGGCGCGACTTTTTCGTCTTGAGGCCAATACGTTACCGGCGGGGCAATCATTGCCGCTTCCCTTCAATCGCCGGAATCGAGAGCGATGAAAACGGCGTCTGCAACGGAACACATTCGTCAATCGATTTCAAATCCAGCAACTCTACAACCCGCCGCCAAATCGCCTGCTCTTCGGCAGTCACCAGCAAAGCCGTCCAGTCTGCCTCCGGCAGCCACGGCGCAAAACTTAAACGGTCAAGCGGTTGTAATTCCGTAAAATCCATCATTCTCCCAATTTGTTATTGACTACGTCTAATAATCTCATGTTCTTAAACATCTCTTACATCCCCGACAATTCCTTCCTATCCCCCTCCTCTCCAAGGAGGGGCTAGGGGAGGTCTCTTCATCTTTGCAAATTGTCCAATCTCAATCCCTCGTTGCCGGGTGGCATGCCCTCAGCTTTGGGTGGGCATGTTTCCTAAACGCAATCTCACCCGATAATTCCTTCCCCCAGACTTTTGGGGGACCGAGGGGGCTTTCCTTCGTACTTTCTTAGGTGCCTCCAGCCGCTACATGGCGCAATGCTATAAGAAAATAAGCGAATGCTCTTACTCCCCTCTCCTGTTCTTGGGAGAGGGGCCGGGGGTGAGGGCCGAAAAGAGGCAATCGCATTCGATAATTCCTTCCCGCCTTATCCATTCCTGTCCCCCTCCTTTCCAAGGAGGGGCTAGGGGAGGTTTTTCTTAGCCATTTTATCCAATCAAATCCCCGTTAGGAGCGGATCCTCGTTGCAACCGCCGGTCCCAATCACTAAAGTTTCGGAGCCACTGTTTCAATCCCCGTTAGGAGCGGATCCTCGTTGCAACATAACGCACCTAAAATATTAAAAGACCGCGTTAAGTTTCAATCCCCGTTAGGAGCGAATCCCCGTTGCAACACATCCCTCACGATGGGAAAAGGAGGTCGTATGACGTTCAATCCCCGTTAGGAGCGAATCCCCGTTGCAACTTATTTGCAAGGCGCTCAAAATATCTGGATGCTGGTGTTTCAATCCCCGTTAGGAGCGAATCCTCGTTGCAACCTTTTGACAGTATAACCATATGGCACTATTTAAAAAGTTTCAATCCCCGTTAGGAGCGAATACCCGTTGCAACACTATATCGCTGACCCTGAGGCTTATCGGATTCATGTTTCAATCCCCGTTAGGAGCGAATCCCCGTTGCAACACGCTCTATATTGTGTTCAGGATCTGTCAGAAGTAGTTTCAATCCCCGTTAGGAGCGAATCCCCGTTGCAACTAAGTCAGACAACACTCGTTTATCAGTAGTTAATGTTTCAATCCCCGTTAGGAGCGAATCCCCGTTGCAACACAAGTAGCTGAAAGAATAGCTAAACGATTAAAAGTTTCAATCCCCGTTAGGAGCGAATCCCCGTTGCAACGGTTAATTCCCGATGGAATGTCTTTATTCCTGCCTGTTTAATTTTATTGGGTCGCACCAATTTTGTGTTCGCGGCTTCACAAAGCGAGCGCGAACCTCTTGAGTAAGCGGGTTCATCACTTGTGGTGCCCGCGCGACTCCTTTCGGGTAGGCGTTGGGTCTGCCCATACCCATGGCGGTTTTGCGTCCGGTTCCGGAATAAAAGGCGTATTCGGCGAGGACACAGAGCAAGTGTTGATCGCATTCTTCCAAATCGAAAAAATCAAATTGGCAAAAGCCCTCAAAACCGGTTTCTTTGAAATTCGCAAACGGCACATCGCGGGTCGCAATCCGGTATTTTTGAGCGCGATATGAGATTGGCAAGGGCCAGCACACGCGGCTCGTCGATGAGCAAATCCGGCAGACCAGCGTTCTGGTTCCAGGCGCGCGCCCAGGACTGCCAGAGTAGACGCGGTTCCGGGAAGCGAACGTCCCGCTTTTGGAAACGAAAGACCGACGGAGTATGAAACCGCATCTGTACAGAAGCAGCAGGCGCAGTGTCCTTCCATAACGAGAGGTAGCTGCCGGCCCCGGCCAGCGGATGCGCGGATGGGTGTGTCAGCAGGCCGGTCATTTCAAAGTGGGCATCGCCGATGTGCAAAGCCTGGCTTTCGCAGGCCAGCAACCCACCGGCGATCATAGCAAAAAGCGAGTCGTTCAGCAATGTCACTCGCAAATGCGCGTCATCTTCCGAACGATTATAATGAGCGCCCTGGTTGCCATTTAATAGATACAGTGTAAACGGCTTGCGTTCGGGTAAAGCATGCAATGCATTGCCGGCTTCTTCGCAGCTTCCGGCCAGCAGCTTGAAAAAGGCGGCATGGACCACCTCGCCAAGAGAATTAGGCAAAGGCGCATCGTTCGTTCGCTTAAGAGTTAGAATAAAGGAGTATGGCATTTATGTATTATCCGTCAGAGAGATTTGCCGTAAACCTCTAAGTCAATCGCCGGAACAGTTCCCAAATCCTGTAATCGAGGCAATAGCCGCAACAAGAAAAACATCAAAGCCGTCTCTGGCTTGCTTTTCTTAATCAATGGTGTGTTTTCTACAGAGTAAATCATTTCAAACGAGCCGTGGCGCAAAGCACAGCCAAAATCTAATTGTTCTTCGCCAGAATGTTTACAAAGCTCTTTAAATAACGCGGGACTCAACGCTGGATTCCATACACTGTCTAGAGCTAGAATACCGCCAAGAATACGAAAGGGTATTCGAGGTGGATAGATGCCACCGGCATGCGTTATTTCTCTGGAAGTTCTATAAAGACGCCGCACGGATGCGACTTTTTTCGCGGCATAAGTAATATGTGGCTTATTGAATTTTTGCTTCACTTCTAAAACAGCGTAAACACTCTCCGCAGGCACATATAATGCGCCAGCTTTATTAAACAACAACGGGCAATATTGCCTGTCGTAAATAACAACATCGATCTGATCACTGGAATCTCCATTGGAATCTAATACGCGGCCTTATCAATGGAATATCTTGCCGGTAAAAAATCACGCAGCATGCCAATCCAATCAAGTTCCGTAGCATCTCCCAATGTGCCGGGGTGATCGATAACACTGCGGTTATAATCAAGATCACATAACATCTTACTTTGCAGTCCCAGAAAAAGACTGTCCATGTCAATATTCTTCATGAGTTTTCTCCTATAAAATCTATCAAGATTTTATAGATATGGATTAGCAATAATAAATGCTTGTTTGCCATACACTATACGTTTTCCTGCTAGAAAATAGAATTATTGCAATTTTATTTTCGTTCGTAGGGACCCTTGTCGCGAGGAACGAACAAACAAGGCGGCTGGTCCTTCTTAATCAGCGAAATCCCTAAATCTGCGTAATCCCGGTTCAAGACAAAATCTTCAGCTTGACATACGAACATATGTACTGTATAATAAAAGTGTAGGCATGCAAATCATCGAAAAAAGAAAGCAAATAGATATATGTTAAACAGAGATAGAGAGCGACATTTCCTGCCATTTTCGCGTCAAGCGGTGCAACAGCGAATTCCTAACATACACCGCGAGCGGGGCAACGTGAAAAATGTAACACAACACGCCACATCCTATCTTCCCGTTGCGGGAAGAACCTGTGCAGTGAGTTGAGCTACGCATCCTAGCTGACGCAAGCCTAGGAACGAACAAACAAGGACGTAAGTGCATAAAGCGGTGCAACGCAAAATGTGTAACATACACCCGGCTTAAAGCGGGGAAATAAAAAAGTGTAACACAAGTTTTGCAGGGCATCACGCCGGAAGGGACGAAGAATAGGGCAATGACAAGAGAACCCAGGGGCACTCGCTAGTCCTTCTTCCCTTGAGGGAGGACCCCGTGAAGTGAGGAACGAACAAACAGGGTGGTAGGTCCTGAGTACCTGCGGCGAGGAACGAGTAAACAAGGAGGTAGGTTCTTTCGGAGATCAGATATTCGGGAACTATCTCCCTACCTCACAATGGTATAATACTCAATAATGGATCGTGTTCTCACGCAGTTTGAGGATGTCATGAAGTCGCGGCAACGGCGCAAACCAGCGCCTGGATCGCACGTGACCGGCAGGATCGCACGGTCTTAATTAAGCGTCTCCCCGATGATGGCGCAAAGATACGCGCAACTCAGTCGCTTGCGCTGCAAAATACTAAGATCGTATCTACACACTGCTGGATGCGCGATCAAGGGGCATTCTATGTAGTGCGCGAGTATATCCCCGGCGAATTTGCGGCAGCGTTTGGCAAACTCCACTTTGCGCGCCGTAGATCGTATGCAAACCGTACTCGATCCACTCTTAGAAGCGCTGGATTATGCACATAAATCCGGAATTCCACATGGCGGCATCACTCCTGAGAACGTCCTCATTACTACTGAGGGTACTGCAATGCTGTCCGATTTTGCGACCGTAAAATGGCAAAGAAACGGAAATAGCCGGTATGCTCCTGCGCAATACTTTTCCAATGAAGGTAACCCAACAACCCGCGCCGATTTTTATGCCATTTGCGAGATTTATAAAGAGTTTCTTCCTGAGCGCTCCCCCGATGATGAGGCTGGTGTCGAAGCCCGTGAACGCCTGCTGCGCAACCTCTGCGAAGTACAGCTCAGCAGCGCCAGTATCGATGAGCTGCACTATAAACTGGGTGCAGTCACTAAAATGGCGGCATTGCTAGGCTTTAACTCCGAAGCGGTGGAGCAGGGCAAGCGCTACCAGCGCCGGAGCGCCAGACTTGAAAGCCAATTAACACCGGCAAGTATCGAGATTAATCCTGGTGCAGTTGGATCGGTGACTCTGACCGTTCGCAACGCAGGCGACTACGAACTTACATGTGGAAACAGTAGGGGCGGATGTGGTTTGGCTCAACTATCACACCCGGTTTACTCCGTTTGTACTGCCTCCGGATACCGGTCGCGAACTCATTTTTGCCATCTCCGGCGCTCGCCTGCAACCGGGCGCTTATCAAACTAATCTTATTGTTCGCTCCAATCATGGAATGATGACATCAATTCCACCTACAGGCACACCGTGGCACGAGCAGCGGTTTCCACTGCCGGTGGTTGTGAAAGGACAACCCGCAGAGGCACAAACCAAGCGCCATTACAGAAAAATTACCGGTTGCCGAGCATCCAAAGCGGTTCCGCAGGCCAAGATTTCGCAGTAGGATTACGGAAACATCACATTCTTGCTTCGCCAATGGATGAAAATCCGGCAATTGCATGCACACAGAACCCTGACCCTGGACTGGTTCGCTATGGTCAGTACGGCGTGGTGCATGTGGGTATCCAAAATATTGGGCAACGGCGAATGCGTGTCGATAAATTAAGCACTTCCCCTTCGTGGCTGGCCTACCCCGGCGAATTTAAGCCAATTTGGATCGATCCCGGCACAACAGAATATCTCGGGTTTCTCCATTATCTCGACAAATCTTACCGGGCGGAGATTATAAAGCAACCGTAACCTACATTGTAAGTTATTTGGTCGATGTAGAAGTTGGGACAATGACACTTTGGCGCGAAATGCAGTGCGAGGTACGGGTACGTGTCATTCGCGATGTCGTCAATATTGGCAACATGCCGGTTGCGCCCCGGTCTTTGTTGCCATTCTTTCCTTGGCAAGTGCAATTATCGCGCGATTTCTGTTATCATAATGTTAATGATCAAATTTCTAACAATGTTGCTGATTTTTCTTTGTTTAGCGGTTCCTGTGTTGGCGCAAGAATCCGCAAAGCCTCTCTCACCTGCTCAGATCTGCCGGGTCAAATCAAAACCCTGCACCCAAAAACGGTGCTCCTGGTATTTGATGTCACTGAGAGCACGAGGCATAACGGTGTTTTTTCAGAGGAGCGCGAGGCTTCGGCGACCATTATCCGCAATGGCTGCCTTGCAGGAGACCGCATCGTACTGCTTAAGTTTGGCACAGGCATGGAAACAGTTTTTGACCAAACTCTCTCTTCACCCGAAGATGCCGGCAAACTAATTGATCAGATTCCCGACCACTTCGAACCCGGACATGGCACCAATATTCGCCTGCCGCACCATGAAGCACTGAAACTGATTGATCAGGGACTTCCGCTGCCGGGAATAGTCATTCTATTGACAAGATTCTTTCAATGATCGTCCCTTGGAAACCGACCCTAACTATCCTAAGTATCTGGCCTACTACACGCTCAAAAGCCTGACGATCTATCCGGATACGCCGGAAAACTCTGGCTATGAGCGGCTCCTTAGCAAACTGAAAGAGAGTGGAAAACTTTCACAGTTCGGCGTCGGAGTAGGTATTGCTCCCAGCGGTCGTCCTATCGAGAGATTACCTACAGGCCCTGGTCAGGGAGACAGCGATGATACCGCATCAACACTCACTCCAATAATCTTAAAGCCCAGCATATCGGCAAAGCAATCCTCCAAAACACCGATTATTGCCGGCGTCGCTGCAATTCTGATCATTCTCGGTATGCTTATATTGACACTGCTTAATCGCCCGGTTCAAATGCGTTTGAAACTAGGCGATAAAGGGTCCCCACGCGATTACCATCTGCGCCCCGGAGCCAAGATCAATCTTGGCGGTTCTCTCACAGCCGCAGGTCCGGGAGACGATGTTTTTCCACTTGCAGGCCTGTCATCTCCTGCTGCCTTTGTCAAAGCCATACGCGGTGGGGCAGAATTGATCCCGGCAGACATCTCATCAACCGATAAGGCATACACCATTTTTCACAATGGTTTACGCTTGGAACGTTCCACACCGCTGCGCATTGGCGATGAGATCCGCATTTCCCTTTCGCAAACGGCAACTGAGCCAGCTCGCGATTTCCGCATCCATTTCGCCGATCCAAAGGCTGCTGGGTTTTCACGGGCAATTAGAGACCTACCCCTGTTTGCTCGTTCCTCGCTTCATGGGGTCCAGAAGGAGACCTACCACCTTGCTTCGTTCATTCTTCACTTCGCAGGGTCCTCCCTCAAGGGAAGAAGGACTAGCTATTGCCTCTGAGTTGTCATTACAATGTGTAAAAGTTTTGTTAGGAATTTTGCGATGCCCCGCTTGTGAAAAACCCCTTCCGTTCATTATTGGATAATAGCATGCGAAAATGCGTTGCTTCATTTCGAAATCGTACTTTCTGAGTCGCTGATTGTCGCTCTCTATCTCTGAATACACATTCATCTTTGTTTCTCTTTATCTCTGAGATGGTTGCTCACACCTTTATTATACAGCACATATGTTCTTGTGTCAAGAAGGGGATTTTGTCTTGAACTGTGATTTATGTGATTAAGTGATTGGGATGATTAAGGAAGGATACAGAAGGCCAGCAAATAAATTTCCCATCTATAAAAAGCAGAAAGTCCCGCAGAGCCGGGACTTCTGCACAATTCCGATTAGGATACGGAAGTACATAGTGATTGTGCGCTACTTAACAATTTCTTAATCAAAATTTAACATTCTCTTAACATGTCTCAGCGCGATTAGGGCGTATAATGAGGGCGAACTTACCTAATGTTCAATAAATAAAATAATTTGGCGCTTATTATTTGTCTAAGGAGATACCTATAAAATTAACTAAGCGCACCTTGCGCAAGGGTTTTACCCTCATTGAATTACTCGTCGTCATCGCTATTATAGCAATTCTCGCGGCAATATTATTCCCCGTTTTTGCAAGTGTTCGTGAAAAGGCTCGGCAAACCACTTGCCAGTCGAACTTAAAACAATTCCAACTCGCCATTTTGCAGTATGTACAGGATGCAGATGATAATATGCCTCTTTCTGTTTCGAACGCAAATGAGATTGGTGCACTTCCTTCCAAGTTATATAATGTCCCACAATTTGGCATTCATTGGGAAATTATGCCCTATGTCAAAAGTGCGGATGTTTTTCACTGTCCAGATGATCAAGGCTTCGTGGGTGCAGCCACGGCTGGAGCACCCACCAATACAATTCCTACTGGCACTCAGGTTTGGCAAGCATGGGGCACATCCTACAAGTTTACCAAGGAAAATTTCAGCCAATTCCCGACAGAGTACAACGGCATTCCCTAAGAACGCTGCATACAACATAATTGGTGCAGGTGCAAATGGTGATGATCTTGGTGCTCCTGGATCAGGGGAAGGCACCTACTACAGCCAATCCACCGTTCCCAATGCCGTACAGTTTCTTTGCTCGTCCCTCAGAAACTCGCGTCATGCGTTGTTTCGTAGCTCCATGGGATGCCGTGGCAAGCGCGGCCAACACGCCTAACCATATGCATAAGGATGTCGATATCATGGCTTTCATGGATGGTCATGTCAAAACAGTTAACAGCCAGCGGCAATTTGATAGTTTCTGCGATGGTCCTACTTACTCACCAATTCGTAATAAGGACAACCCAGGTTATAGTGCAACGCAACCCTACGGTGATGGTTCTTGTAATACCTTAGGTTTGGAACGTAACAAATAATTTCATCCTAGCATGAAAGCAATCTATCAATTAACACGCCCATATACTTATGGGCGTGTTATTGTTTAATATTTCGGACCTGGCGAGACAATTTTATGAAAAATACAATTTTTATTACTTCGATATTAACAATGCTCATCGGAATAAGTGCTTCGGCTTCAAGTACGAAACCGTTTGCTCCAATTCCCAATTCCTATACGGAGCTTGCGGCCCCCTCTGACGCGTCCCACTTCACATTTATTGTGAGTGGCGACAATCGTTCGAGCGGTCATGGATACCCCATGCCGCCTTCCTTCGAGCAAATCTGTCGAGAAATTGGCTGGATCCATCCAGCTTTCACCCTGTGGTCAGGGGACAATATCGAAGGCTACGGCGATACTCCGGATGAGGCGAATCAAGAGTACGATGTCTTTTTAGCATCGGCAAAACTTACCGGTGTCCCAATGTTCAATGTCCCCGGCAATCATGAGTTCAGTTCGGATACAGCGCTGTTGCCTATCTATGAAAAACGGATGGGCGCGCTCTATGGCTCTTTCGATTATGGCAACAGCCATTTTATTGGTCTGAACACCAATGCGATTGGACCCGATGGAAAGATCACCGATGGCTCCTTGGACGATACACAATGGACCTGGTTAGAAAATGATCTTAAGGTCAACCATAATTCATCGAATATCTTTGTCTTTTTACATCACTATGTATTCGGGCCTGCTGTAGATACTAAACTTGACACCGGCTGGGTTAGCCTGGAAGCACGTGATCGATTTCATGCCATGATGGTAAAATATGGAGTCCGTGCAGTCTTCGCTGGTCATAATCATATCTACTGGCACGAGAATAAAGACGGAGTTGACTATTATATTTCTGGCGGCGCTGGCGCACCGATGGATGCATCCCCTGAAAAAGGTGGATTTTTGCATTATGTTTTAGTCACTGTCGAGGATAAAACTGTCAGTACATCAATTCTCCAACCTTGGCATTTGTCAGTCGATTATCCCGAGAGCAATGAAAAATCGCCAAACATGCAAAAAGCTCTGGTGACCAATACGAACAACCAATCAGTCACAGCAAAGCATATTACTTTTTATATTCCGACCCCTAAGCCACAAAAAGAGTTAACAGTCTCTGCAAGTATCGCTTATAAAGATAAAAGTACTCTTGCCAACGCAAAAATACTTTCGATTGTCCCAATTAATCATGGACGCGAGGTAGAAGTGACAGTTGAAGCCAAGCTTAAAGCGGCCCGCACCACTGAAATTACCGTGCAGACTATCGATAGATAGGGCGAAGTTCCCCACCTGATTGCTTCATTCGCAACTCACTTCGCATCGTCCTCCCTAAAAGGGAGGATTAGGATTGTGACTGCGGAACCTGATTAACCCGGATTATTCATGAACAGAAAAACCTCCCTTAGTCCCTCCTTGGAAAGGAGGGAGATATGAAGGATCATGAATAATGCGGGTTAAGTCGCGTGGGTATGTCCGCAATGGACATGCCCATGCGCTTCGAGGGCGCAATAGAGCTCTTGGGAAGCAATTCGGCAGCTTTCGGCATCCATGGTCTCGGCTTGGATGGTCGCATGGCCGATGCCGAAGTCATCATGCAGGCGGGTATTTAAAGCTGCAATCGCCGACGTGACTTCGCTCATCGTGCAGGTATCTGGTAGGACAATGTGGCAGGAAAGAAACTGAATGCCATCGCCGACTGTCCAAACATGAAGATCATGCACATCGCAAACGGGAGCAGTCTCCTTAAAGGCTACAACCAGCGCATCGACATCCAAATGCTTAGGCGTGCCTTCCATGAGGATATTGGTGGCATCAATAATAATTCCCCAGGACGAATAGAGAATAAAAAGAGCGATCAAAACGGAGACCAGCGGGTCGGCGAGGGTCCATTTCGTGAAATAGATAATCGCGCCGGCGATAACTACGCCGAGCGATGAAAGGGCATCACCCGCCATATGGACATAGGCCGCGCGCGCATTCAGGCTATAGTGGCTATCGCCACGAAGCCAATAGGCAATGACCGTGTTCATGAACACGGCGATAACTGCTACGCCAATCATGAGGCCGCCATGCACCATGCCTGGATGCAGGAAATCGCGGAACGCTTCTGCGAGAATTGCGAAAGCGATCACCACGAGAGCAGTGGCATTAAAGAGGGCCGTTAAAATGGCGACACGGTGATAGCCGAAGGTTTTATCTGGATTGGATGGACGCTTCGCGACCCACACCGCATAGGCGGCAAGACCAAGCGCCAGCGCATCACTCGCATTGTGTCCTGCATCGGATAGCAGCGCCAGCGAATGTGCGCGAACGCCAAAAATAATCTCAATTAACACAAACGCCACAGTCAGCGACAGTGAAATCCAAAGCAACCGGCCACTTGTCGCCCCGTGTGTATGTCCAGCCATGTTGGTATTATACCCTGTAAGCCCGGAACCTACCTCCTTGCTTGCTCGTTCCTCGCGGCGCAGGTTCCTCCCGCGACGGGAAGATAGGATGCGACGACTTACAGTACGCAAGTTCGTAAGTCAAGAGCCAGAATTTTGTCTTGAACTGTGATTTATGTGATTAAATGATTGGGATGATTAGGAAAGAGATGGGAGGCCCCTAATAATGGGGAACTCGGAAAGAAGCATGCTTATCCAAGGCTATAAGCATGGCACCCAACGATTGCTATTGCATGAATAAGAATGCCCCCGGCCCCCCAAAAGTCTGGGGGGAGGAATTGCCGGGTGGCAGTGCCTCTTATACGGACGAAGGGATGATGCGCTATCGGTAGCGAAACGCCATCCACGGCAAGCTGAAGGTTGCCGCTAAGGGGCGAAGTCGAGCTATGCATCCTAGCATGTGCCAGCTAAAGCGCCGTTCGGCTGCCTGCGTGGGAAGTTTACGATTGTAAACAGTGACACACCTGCGATTGAGGATACAAGGCACTCATGATAAAAGGCCGGGGGTCTGCCCTACTTCGGCTTCTCCCCGGCCCAGGCCTTGTTGATCGAACATTGCGCGTCACTATATTCAGCACAATGGTGGTTTTCGGCCGCGTGACCGCGGGCTACACTCTCAATGTCGGCGGGAATGGGCGTAAATGTTACCGGCAATCAGACTGGTATTTTTATACAATTTGTTAATAGAGAAGATAACCTCCCTTAGTCCCTTCTAAGAAAGTACGAAAGAATGCCCCCTCCCCGGCTCGTTCCTCGCCACCCCTCCCCCGAAGACGAGAGAGGGGTAGGAGAAGGATACACTCGAAGCACTTTCTTGTAGCATTGCGCCGCGTAGCGGCTGGAGGCTCCTTGGAAAGGAGGGAGATATGAGAAAGTCTGGGGAGAGAAATTGTCGAAAAGTTATTGCCTCTTAACTGCCCTCACCCCCAGCCCCTCTCCCAAGAACAGGAGAGGGGAGCAAGATGTGATTGTTTCTTTGGATTGTTAGTGGACGTTAAGGGGAATGCGTTCGGCGATTCGCGCGTCTACAGTAGTTATTTGTTCGGGAAGCAGAGATAATGCGCGGCGGACGACCTCGTCTGCGGTTAATCCTACTTCTTGACGCAATACAGATACCGGGCCATGCTCGATAAAATCATCGGGCAGACCGATGCGAATAACAGGAATTGCAAGCTGGTGCTCCGCGATCAATTCTAAAACGGCGGAGCCGAATCCGCCTTGAAGGACACCGTCTTCAACAGTGATCACGCGGCGGCAGTGACGCGCCGCATTGAGAATAGTTTCCTCATCCAATGGTTTGCAGAACCGGGCGTTAACGACTGTTGCGACAATGCCCTGCTCTTCCAATTTGTCTGCCGCGTCTTCTGCAATTTCCACACCGGCTCCAAGTGCGATGATCGCGACATCGTCGCCTGATCGCAATATCTCTGCTTGACCGAGCACAATGTCTTCTTGATTGAGAGCGTTGCCCAATGCCGGAGAACCACCGCGCGGATAGCGAACAGCAATCGGTCCCGCCGAATAACTGAGCGAAAAGCGGGTCATCGCTTGCAGTTCATCGGTATCTTTGGGAGCCATAATCACCATGTTCGGGATAAAGCGCAGGTAGGCAAGATCGAAAACGCCATGATGCGTACCGCCATCATCGCCGACTAGCCCAGCGCGGTCCAAGAAAAAGCGCACCGGCAGTTTCTGCAAGGCCACATCATGAACGATTTGATCGTAGGCGCGCTGCAAAAATGTCGAATAAATTGCCACAACCGGCTTAAAGCCATCAGCAGCAAGACCCGCAGCAAAGGTAACAGCGTGCTGTTCGGCAATACCCACGTCGAAGAATCGCTCCGGATGCAGCTTGGCAAAAGCCGATAACCCGGTGCCATCCGGCATAGCAGCCGTAATGCCGATAATTTTATCATCCGTTTCGGACAGATCGATCAACATTTCGGAAAAGGCGCTTGTGTAGGTAACACCTGTTGATTTTGTCTCGATCCGTCCATCATCCGAACAGAATTTCGAAAGTCCATGGTACTTACGCGCATCGGCCTCGGCATAAGGAATTCCTTTGCCTTTGACAGTCAGCACATGCACCAGAATGGGACCTTTGAGACGCTTGATGTGATTGAAGAGGTTAATTAGCGCATCTATATTGTGTCCATCCACCGGACCGATATAGTTAAAACCCATCTCTTCAAAAAACAGGCCGGTATGCGCAGGAGTTGCCAGGTGTGTCGCCGCGCGCTTGGCGGCCTGGGCCGCCTTGGTCATGAGAGGCATACCGGCCAGCATTCCTTTGGCGGTATTCTCTACGTTTTGATAGGTCGGCTGCATACGCAGTTTTGAGAGATAAGTGGCCAGCGCGCCGACATTTTCGGAGATCGACATCTCATTGTCGTTCAGGACAATGGTAATGTTCGTTTCATCGGCTGCGGCATTGTTCAATCCTTCAAGCGCCAGACCGCCGGTCAAGGCCCCGTTGCCGATCAGCGCCAATACTGATTCCTTGCCGCCTCTAAAATCGCGTGCTTTCGCGAAGCCCATGGCCGCCGAGATAGAAGTCGAGGCATGACCAGCTCCAAAAAGATCATATGGGGATTCTTCAATGCGCAGGAAACCTGAGAGACCGCCATGCTGGCGGATAGTCGGAAACTCTTTGCGGCGTCCGGTCAAAATTTTATGGACATAGCCCTGATGGCCGACATCCCATATTAATTTATCTTTAGGAATATCGTAGACTTTATGCAATGCGATAGAAAGCTCGACAACACCCAGAGAAGGAGCGAGATGCCCGCCGGTTTTAGAGACACATTCGGTGAGATAAAGGCGTATTTCTTTGGCGAGAGTACGGAGTTGATCCGAGTTGAGCAATTTCAAATCGGCGGGGCTATTGATTGTATCGAGCAATTGAGTGTTGCTCTCCATCGTTGAACACTTCTTTCTATGCGGCACGAATACTTTATAATACCCGTACGGTCACCGCGTCTGTCAACATAATCCTGACTTTATCACTTTATTTCACAAAGTAGTTTGAATTATACTGAAAATAGTGTTATTTGTCAAGTACCGGAAGGAAAACCAAAAGGAACCTCCGCCCCTAACCCCCCGGCGCTTTAGCGCGCTTTCCCCCTTCCCCAACATTCGCTTCGCGGGGGAAGGGGGTGCTAATCATTAAGGTCTGCGTAACTTGTCGATTGGTATATATTTTTGTCTATTAACGTTAGGGGGCTTTCTTAATCATTGCAGGCTTTACGGAGTTTGCATCAAAAAACGGATCAATTTCTTGCAATAAAGTAAGCGATTTTTGATCAATACCCCCATTGATGAGATCAAGCCCAATACCATCGGAATGGTTACCCGCCATATCCCTGTACATATAGGTAATAGGGAGTACATGCCAGATAGGAATAAGTTCTTTTGGCGTGTAGATAATTGTCACTATGCTCTTATCGGTAACATCCCAGCCGGAACTGCTAGGATTTTGAGTGCGATCTGTCCAGGGATTAAAAGCCCAGCTACTTCCTTTGGACCGGATCCAAAGCGAAAGATTAGGATTTGTTTTATAACTTGAATATCGTAAGCTTTCAGTAAATCGCTATCCGCCTTGTTAAGCATTTGATCCCAACTGACAGTTTGATTCGGTTTATTCCCGGAAAAATGAATACCCTGTGATGGAAACCCTTCGACATCAGTATTGAATTGCGTGGAGAAGCCTTCAAACGGCAGGAAGAGCTGTGAGTAATAATTGCTGGCATCATCAATGGGATCGAAATGCGCCTTTCGCAAGAAAGCGAGCCTTTGATCGATACCGTAGCCCAGGCCGGATGTTGGCGAACCTTGATATTCCCTTTGCCCTGAATATCCGGGGGGAACGGTATCTTCGAACATAATGCCTGTAATTCCTTTGTTTTTTGCCAGGGCTTCGACAAGGCTTGGCAGCATGGAAGAGACATTCGAATCCATTGGACTCCACCCTAGGATTTGATTACCTTCTATGGCAAGAGGCACCAATTGGAGTCGTATTCACTACGGGTTGTTTTTGATTGCAACCGGCGACGCACCATGACATCGGACGGCTTACGGTAATAGTCAGGTCTTCATTAAAACGTGAAGGCCAGGGTTTGGGACTATCAAACGTGCTATCTTTGCGCCAGCAAGAGCAGATCCATAACAGGGTAAAGAGCGATGTGTTTAATGGCTGCCTCTTTGACCGCCGCATCCAGAACTCCTGAGGCTTCTTTAGTTTCGGGAGCAATCATATTGTTCGGAAAATAGGTTTGGCCATTATAGAAAACATCCAACAAGAGCGTGTTATAGCCCATTGACGGAATTTCATTGACCATCTTTTTCGCGTCTGCTGGAGTTTTCGCCGCCCCCTACACCGCCCTGATCTTTTGAACGCAGACGACTTTACCCAGATCGGAAGGAGCAACCTCATTTGGGTCCGACTTATCTATTGTTTTGGGTGGCTGAGACGCGATAGTCAGAAAGCATCATCTGCCCAGTTCCAGATATTTGAGAGAAGCCAAATTTTTAAGTTAACCTCTATAATTCCGGGCGCGAATGATCTGGAGTCTTTCCAATGCGTTCACGTCTGCGTTCAAGGAACTGGAGCCGATTCCGCAGTTCAGGGCGACAGCCAAGCTGGGTGAATTCCTGGAGGCCCGGTTCTCACAATCGTTCTAGCATGTCGGGCGGTATAGGGCCCGCCGCCCCAACTTGTTCGCACGTGTTGCTTACGTC
>CAVWZC010000004.1:0-1088293 GCA_963759445.1 uncultured Solirubrobacteraceae bacterium | reverse complement strand
GACTCAACCGGAGGCTTTAGAGCGAATATTCCGCCGGACCCGCCAATACGCCAAAAGACAATGGACCTGGTTCAAACATCAGCATGATGTAGAGTGGATCAACTTGGACGATTTTTCTGATATCCTTCAAGTTGTGGATTTTCTGGAAAAAAAGATCGCAAATTAAAACGGGGAACTACCGTGCAAAATATTGAATCGGGTCGCCGGCATCTTGGTCAAAAATGGTCAAATCCTTTTGGTTCGTCACGAAAAAAACGGGAAGAGTTACTGGCTGATACCTGGAGGCGGGGTTGATTTTGGGGAAACCGTCGAAGAAGCATTGTCCCGGGAATACCGTGAGGAAGTTGGCATGGACATCGAGGTGGGAAAGTTGGTTCTGGTTCATGATTCCATCCCCCCCTTAACCGTCATCGGCAAGTCTTAAATCTTTACTTCCTGGTAACCGCTGAAAAAACTGAAATTCATGTGACTCCGGATGCCGTTTTGAAGGACGCGAATTTTTACCCCCTCACTGAATTCCCAAAGATGCCCGTAAACCCTGATATCAAAGCTGAAATCATGGATGGGATTTCCAATATTTGGATGGATAGTTGCTCCATATTTGGGGAACCAGTGGAAAGATTGAAATTCAGGTTCAAGGTTCGGGGACCAGGTTTTAGCAAAATCGAAATTTTAAAGATTTAATTACTGTACCAAGCGCCTGGAACATAGCGTCCCATACCTGCCTTTATGTTGAATCGTTTTTCGGGTCTGTTAACATAACCACCCTATGAAAATTAATCCCGAACCACAGCCACGCAAAAGCAGGACATTACTGTACGTTTTATTAGGGTTTGGGGCCCTGTTTAGTTTTTTATTGGTGGTTGGATTGATCCAACACATGGTGGGCAAATCGACCGGCACTTCCTTTCTCACTAATTCGGATGAAATCACCCTTATTGAAATCCAAGGACCCATTTTTCAGAGTGACGACATTGTCCGCCGCATTAAAAAATTCAAGAAAAGCTCAAAGAAGGCGCTTCTCATCAGGTTAAACAGCCCGGGTGGGGCAGTGGCTCCATCCCAGGAAATTTATTCAGAAATATTAAGCGCCCGTGAATCCAAGAAAATTGTAGTAGCCAGCATGTCCAGTTTGGCGGCCTCGGGAGCTTATTATATTGCCGCCGCTTGCGATAAGATTGTGGCGAATCCCGGAACCTTAACAGGCTCCATCGGGGTTATCGCGGAATTTCCTGACGCCTCGGGCCTATTGAAAAAAGTTGGACTTAATTATCAAACGGTCAAAAGCGGGAAGTTTAAAGACACCGGAGCTTTTAACCGCCCCATGGAACCTCAGGAACGGGCTTATCTACAAGAAACAATCAATGATGTTTTCCATCAATTCCTGGATTCGTGATTGAATGCCGCCGCGAAACGTTCCAGGAAAGACTTTCAAAAATCTTCCATAAAAAACCGCAACAAGTGACAGATCAAGAAATCATCCAGTTTGTTACGCCCTACGCCGACGGTAGGGTTTTAACGGGAAACGGGCGTTTGAATTGGGCTTTATTGATAAACTTGGAAATTATTATGACGCGGTTCGACTGACAGCTGATTTGGCGGGAATTAAAGGTGAACCGGTGGTAAAGGTAGATCAATCGATAAAATTGGATCAATTGTTGAACGGTCTTTTACCCTTTTCTTTTTTGACTAGGGCCAATAACGGGTTTCAGTTGGAGTACAGGGCTTTTTAAAGGGCTTCGGAAATGGTATTTGCCATCTGGTCAAGTCGTGGTTACGCCTCAAAATGAGTGGTTTTAAATGGTTTTTTTACCCTGTGTACTCAGCTTACTCTGTGGTTCAATGTTGGCTTAAAACCGATATTCTAAGGGGGATAACGTGGCTGAATCTGCAAATCCATCCAAAGCTCCCGCGGCACCAGTTCCCGCGCCAGTCCCGGCGAAACGGCCGCACCCGAGGTTCAAGTAGCCTAAACCCGAGAGTAAATTATTTAAATATATCTCGAGATTTTTAACCTCAACCACTTGGCTTGTGCTGGGTTTTTTCTTCCTGTTTTTAGGCGTTCTCGAGCACAAGATCAGGTTTAGTCAGAAACTTCCCCAATTTTTTCAGATCACCTTGGCGCATTTTATCCCCCACCTTCCTTATTTCTTCGCGGGAATTGGATTGATGTTTATTGGCCATATCCGAAGCCTGCTTCGCCAAGATTATTCCGCCGCCTATAAGAAGGATAGGAAATTTCCACACGCTTGGAAAATTTCGCTGATCGCCGCCCAGGTTTTTATATTGCAGGGAATTGGTCTTTACGCTATTTCCATCGGGTTTAACTGGCTACCTATTGTTCAAAATTTGGTTGGTTTGATATTTATTTTACTTTTGTTTATGGGTTATGTTTTGTGGTACGTGGTTTCCGACCTTCTAGCCGATTTTCCGTCATCCGCAAGTTATGTGGTCGCGCTCATCGGACTTGGTCTCGCGGGAATATCCCTTTTGACCTGGACCGGCCAACTTATCTTCATAAGCCTCGTTTTTGGGCTTTTCGCGGTGATAGCCGCTATCACGAGCATCAGCATCGCTTCCTCCAAGGAAACAGAACAGAGAGAGAGCTGGGCAAGGTACATCGGTATCGCGGCAACCATTGGAATTTTGGCTTATGTTGGCTACAACGGAAGCCAAATTGGAAAAACCCACATGAACCTTGTGGGTTTGGGCTTGGCCTCAAAAGATCCCAATGGGGAAATTGTGGCGATGGCTTATTCCCCCGATAATAAAAAAGTTGCCTTTTCCCTGAAGACAAAAGAAGGGTGGTTCCTTCAATCCATTGATTCCACTTCCTAGTAATCGACTTCGGAATTGCAGCTGGTGAGGACTATTTCCGTCCCATATTCGTTTAGGGTGGTAAATTCTGATGATTGACGCGGTAAAAGGAGGGGAGAGGGGATTGTGGAAAGTAAATACGGAAACCGGTGCTGTTTTAATTATCAAGCGCCAGGGAGTTCAGCCTTTTGGACACAGCATTCATTGGTCGGATAAGGCTAACCAGTTCCTTTATGTCTCGAACACGGAATCGAAATATCAATTAAATGCCTATCCCGAACCCAAGGGCAAAAATAGCCCATTTTTTCCTCAAGCGAACCTATTCTTTATCCCTCCTGGACCTTCAACCCCGAGGAAGTTTCTTATGTCGATGGGACACATGGTTACTTCTTTGTTTTGAATTTGAAAACCGGTAAATCAGCCCCTGTACTTTCGGATGAAGAAAAGGCGGAAAGATGAAATTACGAGAACTTGCCCGTTAAAGAAGTCATTCCAGCCCCCAATGGATTCCGGTTTTTATACGTTGTGGATAAGGATAAAAGCACATCCCTTTGGTCCGTACTACCTGACGGCACAAAAAGAAAAACCATTTACGTGACCAAAAGCAATCTCCAGCACCTCGCGTGGTTTCCGGACGGGCAAAAAATTATATTCGAGGAAGAGAAAAGACAATTCGGATTCCTGATGAAAACAAGGACGATCAGGGTTTTGGACGCCAATTTGGAGACGGTTGACAATCTCATCCCTCCTCAAATTGAGCATTGGTCTCCGGCCATTTCTCCCAATGGTGTAAAGGTTGCCTTTGCCGGTGACCAGGGCCTATGGTATCGAACCTTCAATACCGGGGTTTGGGTGGCCGTTTTACGTTGAATTTTCACCCCTAAAGGGGCCCCATGAAGGTCATCACGGCAAACCAACTCAAGAATATTATTTTTGTCCCATTTTTATTGTTTTTTACCCTTTTCGCCAATCATTCATGGGCATTGCCCCTTGGCATTAATAAGGTCCGTTTTCACACCGATCATCATTGGAAGATTCTCGAGACAGAGCATTTTGAGATTTACTATTACCAAGAATGCGAATCCCTGGCCCAAAAGGCCACCCAATATGCCGAGCATGCATTTGTCCAAACCAGCAAGAAATTTGATTTTGTTCCTAAAAATAAAATCCCATTGTTTATTTTTGGCACCAGCCCCGAGTTTCAGGAAACCAATATCACCGCCGAGGTTCTTCCGGAGGGGGTGGGCGGGTTCACCGAGGTGTTCAAAAACCGAATTGCCGTTCCCATGGGCGGCTCCTACTACGAATTCGACAAGGTTATCCAGCATGAATTGACCCACGCGTTCCAATACGACTTGATTTATGGGGAAGGCTGGAGGTCGGTCAACCTGTTTAAGGCTGTTTTTGTTTCGAATTGGATGATGGAGGGTATGGCGGAGTGGAACGCCCAGCATGTGGATTGGCAAGGCGAGATGGTTTTGAGGGACGCGATCCTCAACGACCAGGTCATGCCCCTTCATTTATTGGAATCCTTCGGGCACTTTGAACAGGTATACATGGCCTACAAGGAATCAGAAAGTATCCTGGATTATGTCTCCCGATTTTATGGATCGGAGAAAGTGGTCCAATTGTTCAAAAAAATGGCGGCGAACCAGCAACCGGACACCGCGATGAAAATGGTTTTGGGATATCCCTCAACGACTATCTGAAGAATTTGCACTTTTATGAAGTCGGCGGCCTGGTCACGGATCAATGGACTGCCCGCGCCAGAAAAATATGGTGATTCCCTGGATGAAGGCGTTTCGAAGGCAGCGGTTTCCCCCGACGGAAAAACATTAGCTTACATAAAAGGGAACCATCTGTTTCTATGGGATACAGGGACAAAAAAAAAGAACGAAATCTTGTCGAAAACCTTTCAAACCCAAGGTTCGGGATTGGCCTGGTCGCCGGACGGTAAATTACTGGCCTATTGCTTCGGAGAAAGATGGGGAATATGTTTTATCCAGCGTTGAGATAAGTTCCAAAAGAACGCTTGATTACAAAGTCCCCAAAATGCCTGGGATTTTTTCACCCAGTTGGTCGCCGGACCAGAAATATTTGATTTTTTCCGGGTTTGATTATGTTTCCGTTGATTTGTACCGCTATGAGATTTCAACCGGTCACGTCGACCGCCTGACGAATAATTTGGAGTCAGAATCCTGGGCCAGTTATTCCCCGGATGCCAAATCAATCTATTACATTGAAGAAACTTCCGGCCAAACTTCCATCAAAAAAATGGAGTTGAACGCGGATGGCCTGCCCGATCGGACCTCAGTCATTAAGGGTTCTGATTTTGGCCTGCTTACTTCTTTCAATCTGTCGCAAGGAAAGATTTATTTCACCTCCAATAGGGACAAAAAAATATTTAATTTGTTCCGAATGGAAGAGGATGGTGGGAGCGCTACCCAATTGACCAATAGTTACACGGATATCCTCAGCGTGGCTCCGTCTCCCGATGGATCGCAATTTTATTCCTGCTTGTTTCAACACACGGAAGAAAAACTCTATGCTTTTGATTCGGAAAAATTGGGAAACATCGAGAAATCGCCCCAGGTCCTGGAATACCTCTCGAATTCTTTTGAAAACGCCTCTAAGGTGATTCCTATTAACCCCATCAAAGACAAGGCAAAAGAAACTGAAGCCGCAAGCAATTTTGATCATTAGAGCCCGAAGCCCTCAAGGAGAAAAAAATGCCAACCAAGGCACCGGAGGTGGTAAGCCGGTTGGATGTTATAGAGGCCTCCAACATCGTCCAATTGCAATGGCCCGTTACGGCCTGGAAACGGACCTGTCGATAATTTCCAGGTTTATAGGTCTATTCCGCTGGATCGCACTTTCCAGATGATTGGGTCGACTCCCAACTTGGCGACAGGGCAGATATGTCGACTATGATGTTCAAATCGATCATTCCTATTTTTATTATGTTACCGCGGTAAACAAGGCGGGGGAGAGCCCACCTTCGCCGGTGGCTGAAGCCCATCCCGTGCTTAAAATCGCCTCCAAGGAATATCAACTAAAAATTTCACCCGACATCCTTCTTTTTTTCGCGGGGTACGACAGTTCATTTGGATTTGTCGGCGGGGAAATCGCCCAGGTGAGTGATTACCTGGGGGATCACCGGCTGGGGATCATCGGCGACACTATCCCCAGCGTAAGGACTGGTGTGGAAGCGAATTATGAGTTCTCCGCTTGGCGAACAACAGTTGACTTTGATTTTTACTATTACCAAAATTATTTCAACATTTATGATCTCCAAACCGGAAACATCGTCAATGAGTATAGGAACAACGAAAATGGTTTTGCCTTAAACTTTTCCTACCCTTTCAACACTAATACCCGGTTTGAATACGGATTAGGCACCCAACGTTTTCTGGGAAGCCCGATTTATTTGCAGTTTTCCGAAGGCATATCCAATTATTCTTTAACCTCCGATCAATGGAGCCTGGCCAACTATTACCGGCTTTGATTTGTCCGGGACATGAGAAAGGGAACTCAATTTTGGCCAAGCAGCGGCTATGGGGTTAATTTGACACTATTACACGCCTTACCTATCTTCGACGCGAACGTTTCTTTCGCGAATGTGTTATTGGAAACCCAAGTTTTCGCTGATATTACATTCTTAAATCATCTGATTTGGGCTAACCGTTTTATCGCGATGACATCCCAGGGGCCGAACCCACAATCATTTTTCATTGGCAATGACGCGCCCTTTCAAGCGTTTTTCACGACAATCAGGGGATATGGGGGAAGCAGCTTTTTTGGGACCAACTTGGGACTTTGGAACTCGGAATTCCGTTATCCTCTCGCGACCAATCTAAATTTCCCACTTCAACCCTTGTCCTTTATTTTGGTGAAAGACATTGAGCTCGCCGGCTTTTTAGACGCGGGTATCGTCTCCAACCAATTACAGAATTTGTCGAATTCGCCGATCTTAAGCAGCGTTGGAACCGGACTTAGGTTTTACACATTTCTTTACCAACGCGCACTGGTCATGTTCCGATTTGACGTAGCTTGGCGATTGGATCAATACGGTCCACCCACATTCAATTTCAATTTAGCTCCGATCTTTTAGGTTTTGGCTTTTAACGTCGTTGAAACCGATCAGTTAATGGGTAAAAACCATTTGGTGGGACTGTGAAGAACCGCTATAATGAGCCGCTCTTTTAAAAGACGGCCATTTCACCCAGGAGTCGTTTTGTGAAAAAACTATATTTCATAGCGCTTTTTGGCCTTCTTCTAACGGGGTCCATCATCGCTAATCCCATCCCCCCGAACTTCGTGTTGAACTATGATGTCATTGATTTGGATTTTTTACGGACCCGCTATTTTGAGATTCAAAATTGGCGGCCCATCCAATTTGAAGGAATTTTCTCCTCATACAAATGGATTCCCCCCTACCAATACAAAGAAAGATTGAGTGAAATAGGTTTTAACGTCGATCAGTACCATGTGGTTCAATTCACCATTAAGGAAAAAGACGATTTCCATTACGTTTTCCCCATTTGCTTGTTCAAAACAAATACCGGTGATTTGAACGAGTTGGACCAATTAGTCAAAGGCGACCGGATGATGGTTTATGGAAAATTTTTCAATTTGAAAAAATCCGAGAACGCCATTGAAATAGACGCGATTGAAACGATCCGAAAAGGCGGGCATGACCGCAATATCCTAATAAACGCCATGGTGGCTCCAACCGCCACTCCCACCGTGACAGTGACCAATACTCCTGGGCCTAACTTATTCCAAAAAATCAATAACTGGGTCAATCCAAAGGAAACACCAACTCCCACTGGAACTACGACCCCCGGGCCGAATAAATAATTTCCCAGGCCTTTTTCTTGAAAAAACGGGTCCTTATTACCAATAACCTGCCTTCGGTAGCTTTCCAAAAGCTCTCAAAAAAGTTTCAAGTCACCTGGAATAAAACGCAACTTAATGAAAAACAACTTCAGTCCAAAGTCTGGGCCTTACCACGCCCTTTTAACAACCCTTGCCGACCCCATTTCAGCTGAGGTGTTAATGGCAGGGCCTCACTTACGATGTGTCGCTAATTGCGCGGTAGGGTACAACAACATTGATTTGAACAAGGCTGAAGAACTAGGCATTTGGGTCACCAATACCCCTGAGGTTTTGACGGAGGCCACGGCGGATGTCGCCTGGGCCCTTCTTTTATCCTGCGCCCGCCGAATCCCCGAAGGTGAAAAGTTGGTGAGGGGTGGAAAATTCGAGGGCGCCCATCCTTTAATGCTTTTGGGAGTTGATCTGTACGGCAAAACCCTTGGAGTTTATGGTTTTGGAAGAATTGGGAAGGCAGTTGCCCGGCGGGGAAGGGGATGGAACATGAAGGTTCTTTACCACCAGCGCCGAAGAGAATCCCGCCAGGTTGAAAAGGCATATAACGCCAGGTATGTTACCTTTGAGAAACTTCTTAAATATTCAGACTTCCTCAGTGTTAACAGTCCCCTGACTTCTGAAACACGACATCGGTTCACGGAAAAAGAATTTAAGCGGATGAAAAAGACTGCTATTTTCATTAATGCAGGCCGTGGAGCTATCCATCGCGAGCGGGATCTGATCAAGGCCCTCAAACGAAAATGGATACATTCCGCCGGGTTGGATGTCATGAATTTGAGCCTAAGATCAAAAGGGAACTGTTAAACCTCCCTAATTGCACCTTATTGCCCCATATCGGCAGTGCCACGGTTGAAACCCGTAATAAAATGGCCCTCCTAGCCTCTGAAAATATTGAGTTGGTCTTGTTGGGTCGCAAGCCCCTGGACCCCTATCCTTTAAAGAATCGACTTTATGGGTTAAAGTAAACCATTCAAACTGGCAAACTAAACACTTATTTACAAAGGTTTTCTTCGTGTCTCTTGCATCAATTCAATCCATCGAAATTGGAAAAGGCCAACCCCTCGTTCTTTTGCATGCATTTCCGCTTTCCCATTTGGTTTGGAAAGATATCCAAGCCCCTCCAGGTTATCGCTTGGTTCTACCGGATTTTCCAGGCTTCGGCTCATCGCCCATAGGTCCTGATGGATTTACCCTACAAGACGCAGCGCTGGAGCTGCAAAACCATCTTGAAGAATCTAGAATTAAAGAACCGTTCCTATTGGGTGGCATTTCCATGGGTGGTTACTGGGCCCTGGAGTTTGTCCGCCAGTTCCCGCAAAAGATCCGTGGTTTAATTCTAATTTCCACCGGACGGGGGTAAATCTACCAGAAAACCGTCAGAAGAGACTGGACATAGCGTCCAGAGTTGAGAAAGAGGGAACGTCTTCTGGTCGTATCAATGATGCCTGGACTGCTGGGAAAAACCACCCGGGAAAGATACCCCTCCCTGGTGCAACCGTGAGCCAGTGGATCCGGGAAACTCAGCCTAAGGCTATCGCTTTAGCCCAAAGGGCTATGGCTAATCGCCGCGATCAAACGTATTTATTGGCTCAAATAAAAGCCCGAACATTGGTTTTGGCGGGTGTTGCGGACAGCTTTATACCGGTTCAAGAAGCTGAAACCATGTCGAAAACCCTTTCAAACGCCGATTTGAAATTATTCCAGGAATGGTCACTTGATAACTCTCGAAAATCCCCGAGAGTTTCAAAAATCACTGAATGAATTTTTCTTGCCAGGCTCGATATCCCGCTTTTGACAAAGGGATATGACTTATGGTTGGTTAAGATCGCCGAAAAGAATGCCGATTTTGCGCAAAATCGCCATGCATTGGGCTCTCGTAAAAATTATCGTCGACCGCCAAAGTTATAGCTTTTGCTTGAACAGGTCTGGCTATAACTTCTATAACTTCAATTATAGAAGTTTATTCCGAGGGGAGCAAAAGAGGATGAATGTGTGCTGCAAAAAACAAGGAACCGTCAATCGCTCCCCTTGGAATAAACTTCTATAATTGAAGTTATAGAAGTTATAGCCAGACCTGTCAAGCAAAAGCTATAACTTTGGCGGTCGACGATAATTTTTACGAAGCCCAATGCATGGCGATTTTGCGCAAAATCGGCATTCTTTTCGGCGATCTTAACCAACCATAAGTCATATCCCTTTGTCAAAAGCGGGATTATCGAAGCCTGGCAAGAAAAATTCATTCAGTGATTTTTGAAATTCTTGGGGATTTTCGAGAGGTATCAAGTGACCAAGTGCCTGGAATAATTTCAATTGGGCGTTTGAAAGGGTTTTCGACATCGTTTCAGCTTCTTGAACCGGGATCAAGCTGTCCGCAACACCCGCCAAAACCAATGTTCGGGCTTTTATTTGAGCCAATAAATACGTTTGATCGCGGCGATTAGCCATAGCCCTTTGGGCTAAAGCGATAGCCTTAGGCTGAGTTTCCCGGATCCACTGGCTCACGGTTGCCACCAGTGAGGGGTTTCTTTCCCGGGTGGTTTTTCCCAGCAGTCCAGGCATCATTGCATAACAAGAAACGTTCCCTCTTTCTCAACTCGGACGCTATGTCCAGTCTCTTTGACGGTTTTCTGGTAGATTTACCCCCGTCCGGGTGGAAATTAGAATTAAACCACGGATCTTTTGCGGGAACTGGCGGACAAACTCCAGGGCCCAGTAACCACCCATGGAAATGCCACCCAATAGGAACGGTTCTTTAATTCTAGATTCTTCAAGATGGTTTTGCAGCTCCAGCGCTGCGTCTTGTAGGGTAAATCCATCAGGACCTATGGGCGATGAGCCGAAGCCTGGAAAATCCGGTAGAACCAAGCGATAACCTGGAGGGGCTTGGATATCTTTCCAAACCAAATGGGAAAGCGGAAATGCATGCAAAAGAACGAGGGGTTGGCCTTTTCCAATTTCGATGGATTGAATTGATGCAAGAGACACGAAGAAAACCTTTGTAAATAAGTGTTTAGTTTGCCAGTTTGAATGGTTTACTTTAACCCATAAAGTCGATTCTTTAAAGGATAGGGGTCCGGGGCTTGCGACCCAACAAGACCAACTCAATATTTTCAGAGGCTAGGAGGGCCATTTTATTACGGGTTTCAACCGTGGCACTGCCGATATGGGGCAATAAGGTGCAATTAGGGAGGTTTAACAGTTCCCTTTTGATCTTAGGCTCAAATTCATACACATCCAACCCGGCGGAATGTATCCATTTTCGTTTGAGGGCCTTGATCAGATCCCGCTCGCGATGGATAGCTCCACGGCCTGCATTAATGAAAATAGCAGTCTTTTTCATCCGCTTAAATTCTTTTTCCGTAAAACGATGTCGTGTTTCAGAAGTCAGGGGACTGTTAACACTGAGGATGTCTGAATATTTAAGAAGTCTCAGAGGCAACGTACTGGCGTTATATGCCTTTTCAACCTGGCGGGATTCTCTTCGGCGCTGGTGGTAAAGACCTTCATGTTCCATCCCCTTCCCCGCCGGGCAACTGCCTTCCCAATTCTTCCAAAACCATAAACTCCAAGGGTTTTGCCGTACAGATCAACTCCCAAAAGCATTAAAGGATGGGCGCCCTTGAATTTTCCACCCCTCACCAACTTTTCACCTTCGGGGATTCGGCGGGCGCAGGATAAAAGAAGGCCCGGCGACATCCGCCATGGCCTCCGTTAAAACCTCAGGGGTATTGGTGACCCAAATGCCTAGTTCTTCAGCCTTGTGGATATCAATGTGTTGTACCCTACCGCGCAATTAGCGACACATCGTAAGTGAGGCCCTGCCATTAACACCTCAGCTGAAATGGGGTCGGCAAGGGTTGTTAAAAGGGCGTGGTAAGGCCCGACTTTGGACTGAAGTTGTTTTTCATTAAGTTCCTGTTCATTTCAGGTGACTTGAAACTTTTTTGAGAGCTTTTGGAAAGCTACCAAGGCAGGTTATTGGTAATGAGGACCCTTTTTTCAAGAAAAGGCCTGGGAAATTATTTATTCGGCCCGGGGGTGGTAGTTAGTGGGAGTTGGTGTTTCCTTTGGATTACCCAGTTATTGATTTTTTGGAATGAGTTAGGCCCAGGAGTATTGGTCACTGTCACGGTGGGAGTGGCGGTTGGAGCCACCATGGCTTTATTAGGATTTTGCGGTCATGCCCGCCTTTTCAGATCGTTTCACGCATCTATTTCAATGGCGTTCTCGGATTTTTTCAAATTGAAACATTTTCATAAACCATCATCCGGTCGCCTTTGACTAATTGGTCCAACTCGTTCAAATCACCGGTATTTGTTTTGAACAAGCAAATGGGGAAAACGTAATGGAAATCGTCTTTTTCCTTAATGGTGAATTGAACCACATGGTACTGATCGACGTTAAAACCTATTTCACTCAATCTTTCTTTGTATTGGTAGGGGGGAATCCATTTGTATGAGGAGAAAATTCCTTCAAATTGGATGGGCCGCCAATTTTGAATCTCAAAATAGCGGGTCCGTAAAAAATCCAAATCAATGACATCATAGTTCAACACGAAGTTCGGGGGGATGGGATTAGCGATGATGGACCCCGTTAGAAGAAGGCCAAAAAGCGCTATGAAATATAGTTTTTTCACAAAACGACTCCTGGGTGAAATGGCCGTCTTTTAAAAGAGCGGCTCATTATAGCGGTTCTTCACAGTCCCACCAAATGGTTTTTACCCATTAACTGATCGGTTTCAACGACGTTAAAAGCCAAAACCTAAAACATGGGAACCAAATTAAATTGAATGTGGGAGGGGAATTTTGATCCAGCCTCCAAGCCACGTCAAAACGCAACATGACCAATGCCCGTTGGTAAATGAAATTGTAAAATCTTATTCCGGCGCCAACGCTGCTTAAAACAGGAACATTGGCCAGATTATTCAATTGATTGGAAACAATCCCTACGTCCATGAATCCTGCCAGTTCAATGTCCTTAAGCAAGATGAAAGAAAGTGGTTGAAGGGGGAAATTCAAATTAGTTGCGATGGGATACCTAAATTCCGTGTTCCAAAGTCCCAAATTTGTTCCGAAAAAGTCGCTCCACCATACCCACGGATCGTTGTGAAAAAAGCTTGAAACGGCGCGTCGTTCCCAATGAAAAAGGACTGTGGATTCGGCCCTTGGGAGGTCATGGCGATGAACCGGTTAGCCCAGATAAGATGGTTTAAAAACGAAATATCGCGAACACCTGTGTTTCTAACAGGACATTGGCAAAAGAAACATTTGCGTCTAAAACCGGAAGTGCGTTCAGCAACGTAAAATTAACCGCGTAACCACTACTTGGCCAAAACTGGGTTCCTTTTCTCTTATCCTGCACAAATGAAAGCCGGTAATAGTTCGCCAGGCTCCATTGGTCGGAGTTTTGGGCATAATTTGAAATGCCTTCTGAAAATTGTAAGTACACCGGGCTTCCCAAAAACCGTTGAGTTCCAACGCCGTATTCAAAACGAGAGCTGCTATTTAAAGGATAAGAGAAATTCAAGGACAAGCCGTTTTCATTGTTCCGGTACTCGTTAACAATGCTGCCCGTTTGAAGGTCGTATATGTTGAAATAATTCTGATAATAATAAAAATCCAAGTCAACCGTCGTTCGCCATGCGGAGAATTCATAATTCGCCTCGACACCGGTTCGAACACTGGGAATCGTGTCACCGATAATGCCTAATCGATGGTCTCCAAGGTAATCGCTGACTTGGGCTATTCCGCCCCCGACAAAACCAAAGAGCTGTCATAGCCAGCGATAAAAAAGGAGGATGTCCGGGGAAAGCTTAAGTTGGTATTCCTTAGAGGTTATTTTGAAAACCGGATGAGCTTCCGCCACCGGCGAGGGCGTGTTTTCCCCCACTTTATTCACGGCGGTGACGTAATAGAAATAGGATTGATCAATTTGAACATCGTAGTCCACGTATTTACTTTGCCGAGCGTTCGGGGTCGACCCGATCAATTGGAAAGACGTCCCGGCGGAGTCCGACCTGTAAACCCGGAAATTGTCAACCGAATCCCAGTCCACCAAGGGCCATTGCAATTGGACGATATTGGAGGCCTCAATCACATCCAAACGATTCACCGCCACCGGAGCTTGAGTGGGTGCCTTTTTTTCCTTGAGGGTTTCCGGCTCTATTTTCTCAAAATTACTCGCCGCCTCCGATTCTTGCATCTTGTCCTTTGCCGGGTTAACGGGAATAATTTTTGAGGCGTTTTCAAAAGAATTGGAAAGGTAGCCTAATGACAGCGGCGGCGTTTCAACATTAATAAGTTTTTCCGGCGCAACGGCATAAAGACTCTCCTTGGCGTGCTGATAAAGACAGGTGTAAAATCGGGATCCGTCGGGCGCCGGAGCAACACTCAGAATGTCTGTGAAGGTGTTAGTCAATTGGGTCACTTCTCCCCCATCCATATTCATTCGGAACAGGTTAAAAATTTTTTTATCTCGGTTCGAAGTGAAATAAAAGGCTCCTTGCGCCAAGCGAAAAGAAGTCACAAGGCCCAAATCAGACCCAATGGGCATTGAAGGCCCGGCTGGCAATCCATCAACATCTAGCTTCAATTGTTTGACGGAGCTTTGGCCGGATGATTCCTCAAGGTAATAAATCGATTTTCCATCCGGGGAATAACTGGCCCATGACTCACTTTCCAAATTGTTCGTCAGTCGCTCCAGATGGCCAGTTGCTATTTCATAGCGGTACAAATCAACCGAAATGTAATCAAATCCGGAAAAAACAAAGTATTTCTGGTCCGGCGACCAGCAAGGAGAATAAACTCCCGGGATTTTGGAAAGCCGGTATTCCTTGGTTCTTTTTGTAGCTTATCTCAATCGTTGAGAGGACATCTTCCCCATTTTCCTCCACGCAAAAAGCGAGGAATTTTCCATCCGGCGACCAAGCCAGGCCCGAACCTTGTGCCTGAAAATTTTTATTAAATATCCCCTCTTTTTTCTTCGTGGTGATTTCCCACAGAACAAGCTCATTTCCCTTAATGTAAGCAAGGGTTTTCCCATCCGGCGAAACCGCAGACTTCGACACCCCCTCGTCCAACGAATCCCCAAATCTTTCTGGGGCCGGCAGCCCATTAATCCTGGCCCAGGTTGCCGACTTCATGAAAAAATGCCAGTTCGTATACAACTCATTTAAAGACACGCCTAAAATCATCTTCACGGCCGTATCCGGCTGCTGATTGGTGGCCATTTTCTTGAACAGTTGAACTACTTTTTCCTGACCATAAACCTGGGAGATGTAATCCAGGATGCTTTCCGATTCCTTGTAAGCCATGTAAACCTGCTCGAAATGCCCGAAAGATTCGAGTAAATGCAAGGGGATGACCTGGTCGTTGATGATCGCATCCCTGAGGACCATTTCACCCTGCCAGTCCACGTGCTGCGCGTTCCACTCGGCCATTCCTTCCATCATCCAATTGGGGACAAAAACCGCTTTGAACAAATTCACCGATCGCCAACCCTCGCCGTAAATCAGATCGTATTGGAAGGCGTGCGTTAATTCGTGATGGAGTACCTTCTCGAATTCATAATAGGAACCACCCATGGAACGGCGATTCGGTTTTTAAACACCTCGGTGAAGCCCCCCACCCCCTCAGGAAGAACCTCCGGAGTGATATTGGTTTCCTGAAATCGGCCCAGTCCCAAAACAAACAATGGAATTTTATTTTTAGGAACAAAATCAAATTTTTTACTTGTTTGGACAAAATGCATGTTCGGCATATTGGGCGGCCTTTTGGGCCAGTGATTCGCATTCCTGGTAATAGTAAATTTCAAAATGCTCGGTCTCGAGGACTTTCCAATTATGATCGTGTGAAAACGAACTTTATTAATGCCAAGGGGAGGGCCCAGGAATGACTTGGCGAAAAGGGTAAATAAAAATAAAAACGGCGACAAAAAAAATTTTTTGAGTTGATTTGCCGCGATGAACTTCATGGGAACCCTTTAGGGGTGAAAATTTAACGCAAAACGGCCACCCAAACCCCGGTATTGAGGTTCGATACCATAGGCCCTGGTCCCCGGCAAAGGCAACCTTTACACCATTGGGAGAAATGGCCGGCGACCAATGCTCAATTTGAGGAGGAATGAGATTGTCAATCGTCTCTAAATTGGCGTCCAACACCCGGATCGTCCTTGTTTTCATCAAAAATCCGAATTGCCTTTTTTCTTCCTCGAATATTATTTTTTGTCCGTCCGGAAACCACGCAAACTGTTGAAGATCGCTTTTGGTCACGTAAATAGGCTTCCGTTTTGTGCCGTCATGCAGACGGACCAAAGGGATGTGCTTTTATCCTTATCCACAACAAGTTAACCCTAAAATCCATTGGTTGGAAAGACCATTTTTTTAATGGTAAGTTCTCGGTAATTTAGTCTTTCCGCCTTTTCTTCATCCGAAAGTACAGGGGCTGATTTACCGGTTTTCAAATTCAAAACAAAGAAGTAACCATGTGTCCCATCGACATAAGAAACTTCCTCGGGGTTGAAGGTCCAGGAGGGATAAAGAATAGGTTGCTTACTTAAAAATGGGCTTATTTTTGCCCTTGGGTTCGGGATAGGCATTTAATTGATATTTCGATTCCGTGTTCGAGACATAAAGGAACTGGTTAGCCTAAGCCGGACCCAACCCCGAAAGCCCGCCTTCCAGAAAGCACAGGAAGAATGCTCGAACTGTTCCGGGGGCGCGAAGGGGAAGTTCGGGCACGGTCGGCCTCCCGAGATCCCCAAGGGGGAAAGCGGACACGGGGAAAGCGGAGCGAACCTCTCCATCGCCCCCGCCAACTGAAGGCCGCTGGGATGCCCCCGCCAGTCCCGATCGCGGTCGCCTGTGCCTGAGCCCACGGCACCCCCTGCGCACGCGGGCTCGGCACCCGTCGATCCCGTCGCCGCCGACGGCTCGCGGGATGGGGCGCACGCCGTCACCGCCGAGCTCGCGCCGGGCGCGCCAACGCCGGCGCCGGCGGCGGCGGCGGCGGCGGCGGGCCAGCATGGGCGCAGGCGCCGGGGGCGTCTGCTCCTCGCCGGCGCCCTGGTCCTCGTGATCGCAGCCGTCGCCGCCGCCGTGCTGCTGAGCTCGAGCTCGCCCTCGCACAGGAGCAGCGCCAGCGGCGTGCCGGCGGGCGAGACCACTGCCACGGTCACGCGCCGCACGCTCAGCGAAAGCGCCAGCGTCGATGGCACGCTCGCGTATGGCTCCCCGCTCGAACTGTATGACCGCCTCGCCGGCACCTACACCTGGCTGCCCTCAGTCGGCGCCGTAGTCGGCCGCGGCGGCACGCTCTGGCGTATCGACAACCTGCCCGTCGTGCTCATGTACGGCAGCGTGCCTGCCTATCGCACGCTCAAGGAGGGCGTCAGCTCCGGCCCCGATGTCGGTGAGCTCAACCGCAACCTCATCGACCTCGGCTTCGACCCCGACCGCGCGATCACCGACGTCGAAGATTTCAGCGAAGCCAGCGCCGACGCGGTGCGCCGCTTTCAGCACGCCAACGGCCTGCACGAAACCGGCGAGATCGAACTCGGCCGAGTCACCTTCGCTCCGAGCGCCCGCCGCATCACAGCCGTTCACGTGCAGCTCGGCCAGGACCCTCCCGGCGCGCCAGCTGGCAATCATCGCCGTCGGGCGCCACATCGCCTGGGAAATCCTCGCCCGGCAAATCTCCCTCGAGCAAATCCGCGCCGGGCAAATCGCCCTCTAAAGGCGGCTCCCCGAAGAAATCGCCCAGCAAGAAACCCGCGTCCAAAGACCCGCCCTCCTCGAAATCCCCGTCAGGCGAATCGGCCGCCAAGGAAGGCCAAGGCGCAAGCAGCGGCGCGACCGAGGCGGTGCTCAGCACGACGCCGACGCAGCAGCTCGTGCAGCTGAAGCTCAAGCCGGACCAACAGCAGCTCGTGCACACCGGCCAGAGCGCTCCCGTGACGCTTCCGAGCGGCAACGTGGTGCAGGGCCGCGTGATCGACGTCGGCTCGGTGGCGAGCGAATCCTCGAAAGCGGGCGAAGGCGGCGGCGGCGAAAGCGGAATCGGCGACGGTCCCCGTGACGCTCGCGCTCGAGCGCACCGTTCGCCACCTCGACCAGGCGCCCGTCAGCGTCGAACTGGTCAAGGCCGTCCGCCGCAACGTGCTCGCCGTGCCCGCCACCGCGCTGATCGCGACCGCCGGCGGCGGCTACGCGATCGAGGCGCTCGAGGACGGGCGGCGCGTGCAGCTGCCGGTGACGACGGGGATGTTCGCGGACGGCTACGTGCAGGTCGAAGGCGAGGGCGTACAGGAAGGGCTGACAGTCCTCGAGTCCGAATGAGCGCCAGCGCGGTACTGGAGCTCGTCGACGTGGTCAAGCACTACCCGGGCGGCGTACAGGCGCTGCGCGGCGTCGACCTGCGCATCGAGCCGGGCGAGCTGTGCGCGATCGTCGGGCCGTCGGGCTCGGGCAAGTCGACGCTGCTGCACATCATCGGCACGCTCGAGCGCGCGAGCAGCGGGCTCGTGTGCATCGCGGGCGTCGACGTCGCGAGCGCCAGCGACCGCGAGCTCGCCGCGCTGCGCGCGCGGCGGATCGGATTCGTCTTCCAGCAATTCCACCTGCTCGAGGCCCAAAGCGCGCTCGAGAACGTCGCCACGGGGCTGCTCTACAGCGGCACGCCGGCCCCGGAGCGACGGCGCGCCGCGCGTGCGGCGCTCGAGCGGGTGGGGCTGGGCCATCGCGCTGGCCATACCTCGGCGCTGCTCTCGGGCGGGGAGCGCCAGCGCGTTGCGATCGCCCGCGCGCTCGTCGCGGGGCCCGCGATCGTGCTCGCGGACGAGCCCACGGGCAACCTCGACAGCGCCAACGGCGCGGACATCCTCGCCCTGCTGCGCACGCTCAACGATGCCGGCACGACCGTCGTCGTGATCACGCACGACCACGAGATCGCCGCCTCGCTGCCGCGGCGCGTGGAGCTGCGCGACGGGCACATGGTCGCCGATGGGCTCGTGGGGGTGCCCGCATGAGTGCGCTTCGCGCACGCCGGCGATTACCGAACGAACGTTCGTTCGGTCATCCCGCGCAGCCGTCTGCTGCCCGCGGACGTGCTGCGCGTGGCCAGCGTGGGACTTCGCACACGCAAGCTGCGCGCCGGCCTGTCCGCCCTCGGTGTCGCGATCGGCATCGCCGCGATGGTCGCCGTGCTGGGCATCTCGGACTCGAGCAAAGCGGGCCTGCAGGAAGAGCTCAACCAGCTCGGCACCAACCTGCTGACGGTCGCACCAGGGCAGAACTTCTACGGCGAAAACGCGCAGCTGCCCGCGGCGGCGGTGCGCGACGTGCGCAACCTCGAAAGCGTGCGCTCCGCGGCCGGCGTCACCGAGCTCGCGGGCGTCAGCGTGCGGCGCGACCCCTTCATCGAAGCCGCCGAAACGAGCGGCATCGGCGTCTACGCGAGCGAACCACAGCTGCTGGCGGCGCTCGGCGGCGACGATCACGAAAGGGCGCTTCCTGGGAGCCGCCAACGAACGGCTGCCGCTGGTCGTGCTCGGCGCCGTAGCGGCGCAGCGCCTCGGCGTGAGAGGCTCAGCGTCCACGGGCGCCCCGTGCAGGTCTACCTCGGTGAACAGTGGTTCACCGTGGCCGGCGTGATCGGCCCGCAGCCGCTCGCGCCGGAAATCGAACGCGCCGCGCTGATCGGCTACCCGGTCGCGCATCGGCTTTTCGGCACGAGCCGGCACGCGAGCATGCTGTACGTGCGCGCGGCCCCCGAACACGTCTCTCAGGCGGACTCGCTGCTCGGCCCCGCCTCGGACCCCCAGAACCCCGAACAGACGAGCGTCAGCCGCCCCTCCAGCGCCCTCCAGGCGCGCGCCGACGCGCAGAGCACGCTGACGGCCGTGTTCCTCGGCCTCGGCGCGGTCGCGCTGCTCGTCGGCGGCGTCGGTATCGCCAACGTGATGGTGATCTCCGTGATCGAACGTCGACCCGAGATCGGCCTGCGCCGCGCGCTCGGCGCGCGTGCCGTGCACATCGGCGTTCAGTTCCTGGGCGAGTCGATGCTGCTGTCGCTGCTCGGCGGCATGCTCGGGATCGCGCTCGGCGCCGCGGCCACCGCGGGCTACGCCTCGATACAGGGGTGGATCGTGGTCGTGCCGGTACTCGCCGTCGCGGGCGGCGTGGCGGCGGCGATCACGTTGGGCGCGCTCGCGGGCCTGTACCCGGCGCTGCGCGCGGCGCGGCTGGCGCCGGCGGCGGCGCTCAGGAGCGTGTAGGCGGCTGCGCGCGTGAGGCTCGCCGGTGGGCTGCGATCGACCGCAGTCTGCGTACGCAATACGGTACACTCCGGGCATGGCGAAGACGGTACCGGTCCGCGAGCTTCGGGCCCGTCTCAGCACGCTGCTGAGCGACGTCGCCGATCGACGCGATCACGTGCTCGTGACCCGCAACGGCAAACCCGCCGCTGCACTTATCCCGATCGACGAGTACGACGCCCTCGAGGAGACGGCGGAGATACTGTCGGATTCCGAGACGCTCGCGGCGATCGAGGCCGGCCTTGCCGAGGTCTCGCGCGGCGAGGTCGTCACGCTCGCGGACCTGCGCGCCGAGCTCGAGACGCGCCGCTCGGATCGTTGAACGGTGGCGCGGGTCGTCCTCGCGGGCCGCGCTCGCGTGGAGATACTCGAGCTCAACTGGCCCCTGATCGACGCCGCCGAGGACGCGCTCGGGCTGCTCGAACGCGACCCACTTGCCGGCCACGCGCTCCGAGGTCGCCTCAAGGGGCTGCGCTCGCTTCGCGTCGGCAGCTACCGGATCATCTACCAGCTCGCGGAGGCTGAGCAGACAGTTCGCGTGCTCGCGGTTCGTCACCGCTCGGTCGCTTACCGCGCCGATCCCCGGTAGACCCCCGCACGGCAGGCAGTCGCGCCCTGATCAGGGCGCCGCGACAGGCGCGTCCGCGTGTGCGCCTTGGCAGGTGCTGACGGTGACGGTCTCGAGCGCGCTGAGGACCTGCTGGGCCTGCTCGCACGTGAGCGCACCGAGATGGCGATCGATCTCCTCCTCGTAGACGACGCGCATCTCCTCGAGCATCCCCTCACCGGCGGGCGTCAGCTCCGCGCGCAGGCTGCGGCGATCCTCGGGGCAGGCGACGCGCGTCAGGTAGCCGGCCTCGACCAGGCGGTCGACGAGCTTCGTGATGCCGCCGCGGCTGAGCGTGAGCTGCGCGGCGAGGTCGCTCATGCGCGGGTGCCCCTGCTCGCTGCGCTGCACCGCCCACAGCAGCTCGAACCAGCTCAGCGGCGGCAGGTCTGCGGCGGTGAGCGCCCTCTGCGCGCGGTCGGTCACGGCCGCGTGCGTGCTCACAACGGCGCGCCAGCAGTCGAAGGTGCTCTCGCTCATAGGAGTGATGATAGTACTCGGGGAAATAGTTGACAAGGAAACTACAACCCGCTAGTCTGCTTTCCAAGCAAACTATTTCCAACTCAATCAGCACGCGGGGCGTCCACGAGAAAAGGGCGGCCGGGTAGCTGGAAGGAGCAAGTGATGAGCACTACGACGATTGAGCAGCGGATCCCCACCGGCACCTACGTGGGCGACCCGATCCACAGCAGCTTCGGCTTCGCGGTGAAGCACAACGGCGTGTCCCTCTTCAGGGGCACATTCGAGGAGGTCGAGGCAAAGCTCGAGGACGGCGTCCTCGAGGGAAAGGTGAACGTGGAGTCGGTGAAGACTCCGATCGTGGACCTTAAGAACCACCTCCTGGCGCCGGACTTCTTCGACGCCGCGTCGCACTCGGCGATCGAGTTCCGCTCGAACGAGATCCGCGCCAACGAGGACGGCGGCGTGGAGGTCGACGGCGAGCTCACGATCCGCGGGACGACGCGCCCGGTGACCGCGAAGGGCACCTACGCGCAGGGCGTGGGCATGGCGGGCACCGACGTGCTCGGCCTCGACCTGCAGGCGAGCATCGACCGACGCGACTACGGGCTCAGCTGGCAGGCGCCGCTCCCCAACGGCGGCGACGCGCTCGGCTGGGACGTGAGGCTCGAGGTCCACCTCGAGCTGCAGAGGGCCTAACACGATGACGGCGATACTCGGAATCAGCGGTAGCCTGCGCCGCGATTCGCACAACACGAAGCTGCTGCGTGCGGCCGAGCGCCTGCTGCCCGCGGGCGCGGAGCTCGAGATCTACGGCTCGCTGCGCGACGTGCCGCACTACGACGCCGACCACGACGTCACGCCGGCGCAGCCGGCGGTGGCGCATCTGCGCGAGGCGATCGCAAGCGCAGACGCGGTGCTGATCGCGACGCCGGAGTTCAACGGCTCGCTGCCGGGCGCGCTGAAGAACGCGCTCGACTGGGCCTCGCGACCGTTCGGCGAGGGCGCGCTGCGCGGCAAGCCGGTGGCCGTCGTCGGCGCCTCGACGGGCCTCTTCGGGGCGGTCTGGGCGCAGGCGGACGCGCGCAAGGCGCTCGGCATCATCGGCTCGGATGTGATCGACGGCGAGCTCGGCGTGGCACAGGCCGACGGCGCCTTCGACGAGCAGGGCGACCTGCTCGACCCCGAGCGCCAGGCGGCCCTCGCGGGCATCCTGGGAGAGCTCGTCGCGCGCGCGCAGAGCGTGCGCGAGCACGAGCCCGTCGCGGCTTAGGAAGGCAGGCCCCGCAACCCTCGCTGAGCGTCCGCCTGGCGCTCAGCGAGCGCTGCTGGCGGAGTCGGGCTGTTCGAGAAGCTCGAGCGAGTCTCTAGGGGTTGGGCTCTGCCGTGTCCGCGACGGCGCGCTGGGTGTGGTGGCCGAGCGCCGAGAGCAGCGCGGTCTCCGTCGCATCGACGAGTTCGTAGCCCTTGAAGGTCAGCGAGACGCGTGGGCCACCCGAGCCCTCGCGGTCCTCCAGCTGCAGGTACTCGAGCTCCTCCAGCTCTTCCAAGAGCTGGTCAACCAAGTCGGAGTCGGCGTGGACCCTGGCGGCGAGCTCAGCTGCGCTCATGCCGTCGGGGCCCGGGGGATACAGCAAGGGCAGGTGCTCGGAGGAGACATCGCTGTGCTTCGCCTCCGACCAGCCGGCGAGGACACGGTCGACGGTGACAGGGTCGAGCGCTTGAGAGGCGTCGGGGAGTCGCCCGACGGCCTCGCGGCGGCGCCGCTCTTTGCGCCGGACGAAGATGTACACGGCGACGACGGGCGCGACAAACGGCACCCACTCCTCGACCGGGATGTTGCCGATGTGGGCGATCACGGGGACCACGCTCATCTCGGATTGTGGCGCAAGATGCCGCCGTGTGACGGCGCCTGAGGCAGCGCTGGCGGTCTGCGCACCCTGGCATACACTCGGATCGAAATGAACGCCCGTCGTCGCCGGATAGCGCGCATTCTGGGCGCACTGGGGATCGGGGCGCTGCTGCTTCCCGCGACAGCGGACGCGCACGGCATCGTCGGCAGGGCGGACCTGCCGATCCCCGTGTGGCTGTTCAGCTGGGCAGCGGCGATCGTGCTGATCGTCTCCTTCGTGGCGCTGTCGGCGCTGTGGACGCGCCCGCAGCTTCAGAGCGAGCGGCGCGTGCGGCTGTTTCGCGTGCCCGCGGCCGCTGGGGTGGCTCGTCAGTTTGATCGGCATGGGGCTGTTCGCGCTCGTGCTCTACAGCGGCTTCGCCGGCACGCAGGTGTGGTCGGCGAACTTCAGCGTGACGTTCATCTACGTGATCTTCTGGGTCGGCATGCCCGTGCTGAGCGTGCTGCTCGGCGATGTGTTCGCCCTGCTCAGCCCGTGGCGCTCGTGCGCGCGAATCGATCCGGTGGGTCGCGCGTCGCCTGGCGCCCGGCCTGTTCGCCCGACCGCCGCTTCGCTATCCGCCGCGCCTTGGCCAGTGGCCGGCTGTGGCGGGCTTGGTCGGCTTCGCCTGGCTGGAGCTCGTGTACGTCGAACGAGACAGCCCGTCAAAGCTTGCGGCGCTGTCGCTCGGCTACTTCGTCGTGATGCTCGCGGCATGCTGCTGTTCGGAATCGAGGAGTGGAGCGAGCAGGCCGACGGGTTCGGCGCCTACTTCAAGCTGCTCTCGCGTATGTCGGCGCTGTGCGCTGACAAGGACGGCATCGTCTACAGACGCCGCCCGCTGAGCGGGCTGACGGACATGCCGGTCGGGCCCGGGACGATCGCGCTCGTCTGCGCGGTGATCGGCACGACCACCTTCGACGGCTTCTCCAACGACGTTGTCTGGCGCAAGCTCGAGCCGCACCTGCAGAGCGTCTTCGGCGACGTCGGCTTTCATCAGACGCCGGCGATCGAGCTCGCCTACACGGTCGGCCTGTTGCTGTGCGTGGCGCTGATCGCTGGGGGTCTACGAGCTCGGCATCAGAGGCGTCCGCAGCGTCAGCCGCCGCTACAGCACCGACTGAACTCAGCCACAGCTTCGCGCACACGCTCGTGCCGATCGGCTTCGCCTATGTGCTCGCGCACTACTTCTCGCTGCTGATCTGGCAGGGCCAGGCGATCGGCTACCTCGCCTCGGACCCGCTCGGCAACGGCGCGAACCTCTTCGGCACGAGCTCCTACCAGATCGACTACACGATCATCTCCTACGCGGCGATCTGGTACGTGCAGGTGGCCGCGCTCGTCGCCGGCCACGTGGGGGGACTGACGCTCGCACACGACCGCGCGCTCAGCATCTACCGCGGCGCGCAGGAGGCGGTGCGCTCGCAGTACTGGATGCTGACCGTGATGGTCGCGTTCACGAGCTTCGGCCTGTGGCTGCTGTCCGCGGTCGGGCACCTGAGGTGCGCGTGCGAGAAGCCGCCGAGGAGTAAGTTCGCCCTCGTCGTGTTCGAGCGCGATGAACCCGAACGGGCACATCAGCCGGCGCCGGCGGCGCGACGCGCTCTGCGTTTCTGGGCGCTCTCGCGCTCACGATCGCCGTCGCTCGCGCTCGCGGGCAGCGATCCGATGGTGCTGTGCGCGCTGCCCGCGCTTCGTGCTGCCCGCTGCTCGTGGTCGTGCGCCGTTACCCGGGCGAGCGAATCCTCGCGGCGCTTCTCAGCCAGCCGCGATCGTCGCCCGCGGCCGCGCTCGTCAGCGCGCCGCTTTCGCCGCGCCGCGAGGTCGCGTGCCGCGCGGCGGGCTGCTGCTCGCGCGCTCGCTGGCGGTTCGCCCGCCGCCCGCCTGCCTCGCTCGCGGCGAGCTAGAGGCCCGGCCCCGCAGGGGGTGCTCGCCGTGAGCTCGAGGCCGCGCGGTGCGCGGCTGGGGCCGTATCGTCCTGTCCCTTCGAGCTCACGAGGAGCCGTGATGTCACGCCGTCCGATGCTTGCCCTTCTGGGCGCGCTCAGCGCTGCTGCCAGCGCTCGCCGCGCACGCTGCGAGCCCCAGCCAGCCCCCGTCCAAGGAGAGCGGGAACCCGATCAACGACCAGGGCGCCAGCTACCACTACCGCACCTACATCACCTCGATCACGCCCAAGGTCCCCGGGCTGAGCGTCGAAGTGCTGGAGTTCGCCGACCGCCTGCTGCTGCGCAACCACACCGGCAAGACCGTCACCGTGTACGGGTACTCGGGCGAGCCCTACGCGCGCGTGCTCCCCGACGGCGCCGCCGAACAGAATGCGCGCTCGCCGGCGGTCTACCTCAACACCAACTTCTACGCCAGCGTGACGGTCCCGCCGTCGGCCAACGCGAGCGCGCCGCCGAGGTGGGAAGCCGTCGACCGCACCGGCCAGTTCGAATGGCACGACCATCGCATCCACTGGATGAGCCCGGTCACGCCCCCGGAGGTCAAGGACACCGGCAAGCGCACGAAGATCTTCGACTGGAGCGTGCCGATCGAGGTCGGCACATCAGCAGGGCGCGATCGACGGGGAACTGTTCTGGGTTCCCGAGAGCTCGAAGGCTCCCACGGGCGCGATCGTCGCGCTCGTCGCGATCGTGATCGGGGGAGCCTGCTCGTGTTCGTCGTGCGGCGCAGGCGCCGCCAGCGCCCGAGCCCGACGGGCGGCGAGGACGCGGAGCCAGCCGCCAAGGCAGCAAGAGGCCTGGTGAGCGGGCATGGGCACGCTCGAGGCTAGGCGCGCGATCGGTGTGCTCGCAGTCTGCTGCTCGCCCTGGCGGGTGTGGCGATGCTGCTCGCGGCGCCCGCGGCGCTCGCCCACGCGCAGCTGCTCGGCACCTCGCCGGCCTCGGGGGCGACAGTGCCGACGCAGCCCGCCGAGGTGATCTTCAAGTTCAACCAGTCCGTCGGCGGCACGCTGGGGGCGGTGCGCGTCTACGACGCTCAGGGCCAGGAGGTCGACAACCTCGACGTCTCGCACCCGCAGGGACAGGAGCACTGGATGGGGGTCGGGCTGAAGGCGCACCTGCCCGACGGCACCTACACCGCGACCTACCGCGTGATCTCGGCGGACACCCACATCGTCTACGGCGGCATCGGTGTTCAACATCGGCCATCCGGGAGCGGCGCCGCGCTTCACGGTGGCCGGGCTGATCAGCCGCAACAAGACCGGCGAGGTCACGACGATCGCCTTCGGCGTCGTGCGCTTCCTGGACTACGTCTCGATCGCGCTGTTGCTCGGCGGGCTTGCGTTCCTGGCCTGCGCGTGGCTTCCGGGTCTCGCCGCCGTCGCCGGCGCCGAGCCGCGCTGGCAGGCGGCCTCGCGCGGGTTCGCGCGGCCGTTTGCAGCAGGTGCTGCTCGCCGCGATCCTGCTCGGCGTCATCGTGAGCGTGCTCGGATTCCTGCTGCAGGGGGCGAGCGCGGCGGGCGTGTCGCTGTGGGCCTCGTTGAAAGGGACGGTCCTCGAAAACACGCTCGACAGCCGCTTCGGGCAGGTGTGGGGGGCGCGCGCTCTCGACTGGCTCGCGCTCGGCGCGCTGCTCGCGGGCGCACGTGCAGCGAGGCGCTCAGCGGTCCCCGTGCTGCGGCCCGTGACGCTCGGCGCGGATGGTCTTGCGCTCGATGCCAGCGCCGCCGCGCTGGGCCCTCGGCGCTGCTCGGCAGTCGGAGGCCTCTACCTCGTGTTCACGCCTGCGCTCGGCGGCCACGCGAGCGTGCAGAGCCCGGTGTGGGCGTTCTTCCCCTCCGATGTGCTGCACGTTCTCGCCGTGAGCGTGTGGGTCGGTGGCATCGCCTGCCTGCTGCTCGCGCTGCCCGCGGCAACCCGCCGGCTCGAGCCCGCGGAGCGAAGCCGGCTGCTGCTCGCGACGCTCGCGCGGTTCTCTCCGCTCGCGCTCGCGGCCGTGATCACGATCGCGCTGACCGGGGTGCTGCAGGCGTACATCGACGTGCGGAGCCTCGACGGCCTGCTGCACACGACCTATGGCTCCCTGATCATTGCCAAGACCGGCTCTGCTCGCGGGGCTCATCGGTCTCGGCTGGGTCAACCGCGAGCAGGTCATTCCTGCGCTCAAGGCGATCGCCGCGGCGGGTGCGAGCCCCGGCGGCGTCGGGTGCTCGCGCGGCGCACGCTACGCGCGGAGTCGCTGTTGATGCTGTGCGTCTTCGGCGTGACCGCAGCGCTGATCAGCTACGCGCCGCCGATCGACGCGGCGTCGGGCCCGTATTCGACAAGCACCGCGCTCGGGCCGGCCGTGCTGGAGATGACCGTCGAACCCGCGCGCGTCGGCCTCAACACCGTCCATCTCTACCTGATCGATGCCAAGACCGGGACGCAGTTCACCCAGACCAAGGAACTCACGGTCACGGCGCGGCTGCCGGCGAAGGGCATCGGCCCGCTGCCGCTGCACGTGAGCCTCGCAGGCCCCGGGCACTACATCCTCAGCTCGGCCGAGCTCACGCCCGGGGGCACGTGGGAGCTCGCGCTCGCGGACCGCGTCTCCGAATTCCAGTCGTACTCGACGACCGTGAAGGTGCCGATTCGGTGAGCGCCGTGCTGTACGTCGCCCCGGCGTTGGTCATGCTGGTGGCGCTCTGGCTGCGGGCGCTATCCCGCCGAGCAGAGGATTCTGGCGCTCGTCACTGCGGCGCACTCGCGCTGCCGCCGCCGGCGGGTGAGGACACGGGCGCGGCGGCGATACGCCGACGCCCTTCCTCGCGGCGGGCGGCTCCTGGCCACCTCGCTGGCGGGACGAGCGCCCCCCGCCCGCTCTTCCTAGAGCTGCGAATTCACGAGGACCGAGCGAGCCCTGCCCTGCCCGCACGAGGGAGCGCTCGCGGGGTCCCGCCCACCACGACTTCACAGGAGGCCACACCATGAGAGCCAGCAAGATCGCCGTGCTATCCGCAGTCGGAGCGCTACTCGCGCCGGCGGTGGCTGAGGCGCACATCAGCCTGCACCCGAACACGATCCCGGCGGGTGCGTTCGCGACGCTCGACGTGCGCGTTCCCGGAGAGCAGGAAGGCGCATACGTGACGAAGGTCGACCTGCTGTTCCCGCCGGGCTTCACGAGTGTCGATTACGAAAACGTCCCCGGATGGTCGACACACGTGATCGAAGCCAAACTGGCCACGCCGATCAAGGAAGGCGCCGAAACGATCGACGCCGAGGTCTCGCAGATCGTGTGGACCTGGACGGGTCCGCTGGACAAGGTCGAGAACGCCCAGTTCATCAACTTCCCGCTGTCGCTGGCGATCCCGGAACACACGGCCGGCAAAGCGCTCGAATTCAGGACCGTCCAGAGCTACAGCAACGGGCAGGTCGTGCACTGGATCGAACCGTCGCTTTCAGCCGAACACCCCTCGCCGAGGATCAACGTGACCGCCAAGGGCGGGGTCATCGAGGACCTCGCCGGCCATGAGGCCGGCCCCGAAGCGGGCCAGACCGGCGCGAGCTCGCCCTCCCTGGCGCCGGCCATTGCGCCTGCGAAATCGACGGCTGGAGCATCGAAAGGGCTCGCCGTCGCCGCGCTCGTCGTCGGGGCGCTCGGCGTGCTGATCGGAATCGCAGCGCTGCTCGCGGTGAGGAGGATGCGCACCGCCGCGTAGGCGGCAGCGGGCGGAGGCCGACGCGAGCCGGAGCGGTCAACGGCCGGGAGACGCCGGAAGTCGGTGGGCTGGCGTTCACAACATCTCCTCGCCCGTCCGGCTCCGCCCGCTGCCGGGGCCGCGAGCGCCCCGCGCGCGCAGCGCCTGTGCGAGACTGAGCCAGATGAGCGCCCAAGAGCCCGGCGGGACGCCATCGCCGGGCACCTCCGAGGACTCCGCCGAAGAACCAGCGCCCCCGACAGGACTGCCGCACGGGCGCCGCCTGCAGCTGCTGCTGCCAACGATCGTGATATTCGCCGTGCTGGGAGTGTTCGGTGTGCTGCTCGCCGGCGGGTCTGGAAAAGCACAACTCCCGGGAGGAGCAAACAGCGCCCACGCGACCGGTCTGGATGGTCTGTTGCTGAAACCGCTGCGCTCGGCGCCGACGCTGTCGACGCTGCGCAACTACGAAGGTCAGCCGGTCAGCCTCGCGCGCTATCGCGGCAAGGCCGTGTTCGTCACCTTCCTCTACACCCACTGTCCCGACGTGTGCCCGCTGATCGCGGCCCAGCTGCACAGTGTGCTCGACGAGCTCGGAGCACGCGCTAGCGACGTCCAGCTGATCGCCGTCTCGGTGGACCCGCGCGGGGACAAGCCCGCCGCGGTCGCGAGCTTCCTGCACAAGCACGAGCTCGTCGGGGAGATGCAATACCTGATCGGATCTCCCAAGGAACTCGCGCCGGTCTGGAGCGCGTGGGGCGTGGGCTCCTCACAGGACGTCGGTAACCCCGAATTCGTCAACCACTCGGCCCTCGTCTACGGCATCAGCGCGAGCGGCAAGCTCACGACGATCTACGACGCGACCTTCAAGCCAGCGGAAATCGTCCACGACGTTCCGGCCCTGCTGCGGAGCTAGAGCCCTACGACGTTCGCTGGGCCCGCGCCGCCCGCAGCGGGAGCCTTCGCTGCGGCCTCCAATCGTCGTCGCAGATCCGCGGAGCGGCCGGCGCGGACCGCGCGCGCTGCGCGCTCATCGCTCAGCTCGAGCCCACGCGAACTGGCGAACTCCAACAGGCCCTGACGTTCCTCCGATTCGCGTAGGGCCTTCATGAACAGCCAACCGAACAGGCAGAGGGTAAGGACGCTCCCCTCGACCATCATGATCGCTCCCGCGACCTGCTGGTCGGCCATCGGCGAGATGTGTGAGGCACGGTCGCTCGCGCCGTAGAAGGGGTAGAAGACCGTGCCCGCCCACACGAATACGTTGGCCAGCAAAGTGCTCGCCAAGCGCACCCCCAGGATGTAACCCACCTTCGCTCCGCCACCGAACCAGCGCGGCATCGGCAACGGCCCGAACAGGCACATCCACATGTTCACACCGAAGGACAGGAACATCACATGCTCGAGTGCGTGCACCCCGCCGCTGCGAAGCGCGGCCTGGTAGAAGACGGGGAGGTGCCACGCGTAGAGGTCCGCGACCCACAGCGGGAGCGCGATCGCGGGGTGCGCGAGCACGCGCAGGCGGTTGAAGAACCCCACTCGAAGGATCGGCGCGATCAGCGGGCCCGTGAGTCCGAGCACGATCAACAGCGCTGCTATGTCGCCGATCAGCAGGTGCTCGATCATGTGGACCCACAGGAGTTCCTGGCTGCCTGACCCGAGGGCTGTCAGCGCTGCAGCGATCGTCAGGAACCCGCCGTAGAAGCACGCTTGGCGCCAGCCAGGGATCGGCTGGCCAGTGCGCGCGAGCGTGCGCACGCGCCGCGCGTAGAGGTAACCGAGCAGCACGAGCGGCCCGAGCTGTACGGCGGCGCTCAACACAAGCGATGAGGCGAGCGGAACCGACGTCACCGGCCTACAGCCTACGCCGATTTTCGAGATGGCTGAACGTGGTGAGGCGGAATGAATCGTCCACGACGTGCCGATCCTGGCGAGCAGCTGAAGCGCACCACCGGCGCGCCGCAGTACACCCCGGGCTCAGGACGAGGCAGCGCGCGCGAGCCGGCGCAGCGAACGCGCGGCGCGCTCGCCGGTTTCCACGGCGCCGTCGAGAAAGCCGATGTTCGCGATCGAGGTGTGCTCGCCGCAGAACAGGTAGCGGCTCTCGGAGGCGCGGGCGATTTCGCCGTAGCTCGTGGCCTGACCGACGCGGTAGTAGGAGTAGGCGCCCTTCGCCCAGGGGTCGAGCGCCCAGTGGTCCTCGTAGGCGCGGCCGGTATAGGCACTCGTGGTGCCGGGGAAGACGTGCTCGATCTCCCCGAGCGCCCAGCTGGCGTCGCCCGTGGGCGCGGCGCCATGTGCCTGCCCCGTGATCCCGTTGGCGCCCACGCGAGCGCCGGGGAAGGCGAGGTAGAGCGCGGGAGAGGCGTCGGGGCCGAGCTGGACGCAGTCATCCCAGGCGCAGGCGAGGCGCTGCCATTCGCCGTAGGTGGCGCCGCTGTAGCCCAGCGCGGGCCATGTCTTGTGTGTGAGTTCGAGGTGGATCTTGGCGTTCGTGCCCATGCCCATCGTGCTGATCACCCGGCGCTTGGCGGCGGAGAGGCCGGAGCGTGAGAGGTCCACGTCGCGCAGCGTGCTGAAGGGCAGCGCGAAGACGACGAGGTCGGCGTTCACATCGAGCGTCCCTGCTCCCGTGACCTCGAAGCTGAGCGTGATGCTGCGGTCGGCGTTCGAGCGCACGGCCGCGAGCGCGTGGCCGTGCTGAACTGCGCCGGCGGGCAGCTGCGCGATCATGCGCGAGACGAGCTGGTCGTTGCCGCCGACGATGTGGAAGCGCTCGTCGTCTCCGGGCAGCGGCACCAGCGAAGAGCGGCTGTTGCGCTCGAGCAGTTCGATCAGGTCGAGCGCTGACTGCTCGGAGGGGTTGCCCCCGTTCTCGGTGACGGTGTTGGTCTGCATGAGCTTGCCGAAGCGACTGCTGGCGCCGATCTCGGTGCTCTCGAGCCAGTCGGGCACGGACATCGCGTCGAGCCGCGCTTCGCCGGCTTCGCTGCGCGCCTGGTGGGCGGCGTTGCGGAAGGCGGGGTATCCGACGCTCGCCCAGTCGGCGCTGGCTTCGACGAGCGTGTAGGGGGCGCGGTCGATGAAGAAGGTCTCCACGCCGGAGGGCAGGTCGCCGCCATCGACGACCTCTTCACGTAGGCCGAGCTGCGCGGCCAGCGCGCGCACGGCGGTCTGGTTGGAGTTCAGGAACGAGCCGCCGTGCTCGGTGCTGAGGCCTTCTTCGAAGAAGCCTCGCAGCGTCCAGCAGCGCCCGCCGGCGCGTTCGGCGTTGGCCTCGTAGACGGTTGCGGCGAGCGGGCTGGCGGGGTTCGCGGTCCAGAGCACGTGTGCGCAGCGCAGCCCGGCGAGGCCGGCGCCGACGATCGCTATGCGCGAGGGCGCAGGGACCCTTTTCGACGCGCGCGCGAGCGCGGCAGCCGGGTGCCCCGTGAGAGCGCCCGCCGCTGCGAGTCCTGCGCCTGCGGCGAGCAGCTCGCGGCGCGTGTGCACGCGCTCGGCGCGCAGCTCATGCTGGCGCTGCTCGCGCTGTCCGGCGAGCTCCGCGACCGGCACGCCGGAGCGCTCTGAGTCGGCGTGCAGTGCGTAGGTCCTGCACGCGGCGATCATGCCGGGCGTTCGGGGATTGCGCATGGCCGGCGGCGAGCGTAGCGTCGGCGCGCGCTCCCCGTCCCCTCGGGCGCTCTCGCCGCCTATGACCTGTGCTGCTTGGTGCGAGTGCGCGGCGGGCTAAACGCGAGCGCCGCGAACGTCTCCGCGGCGGGCCCCAGCCGGAAGCGGCGTGCAGACCAGCGTGGGTGCTCGCCCATGATCCACGCGACCTCGCTGGCGACCTGCCACACAGCGAAGAGCCAGGACACCGCGAACAGCTTGCCCGTGCGTGCCAGCGGCGCGGCGTCTGCGGGGTCGCGCTCCTCGAACGCTCGCCGCAGGCGCTCACCGAAGAGGGAACGTGATGCGCGAAAGGCGAGCCGGGACCACAGCGGCCACATGCGGCGAAGGATGACGCGCAAGACGTCCAGGCGTCAGCGCGCCTCGGGCTGCGGCGCGATGTCTGTGCGTACCTCCTCCTCGGGGTCGTAGGTGCGCTCCTGCGCGTAGGCCTGGAGCGCGCGCAGGTCGGACTCGGTGCGCGGGGGGCCGAAGAGCGAGCGCGGATAGAGGCGCTGTTTGAGCACGACGTTGAGCTGCGCGCCGAGCAGGGTGACGATGGACTGCAGGTAGAACCACCAGAGAATCGTGATGACGGTGGCGAAGTGGCCGTAGGTGGACTGGGCGTTCTTGAGGTGGCGCGAGATGATGAAGGCGGAGAGCTCCTGCAGCAGGAAGAAGACGACGCCGGTGAGCAGCGCGCCGGGGAGCACGTCGCGGATGCTGACCTCGCGCGCGGGCAGCAGGCGGAAGGCAGCGAGGACGAGTGCCACGTCGAGCGCGGCGGCGATCACGTAACCGGCGATATGGCCGGCAGTGCCGAGGTTCACGCCGTTCGCTGAGCTCGTGATGAAGGAGGAGAGCAGCGTGGTGAGGACGAGCCCGAGGCCGATCGTTGCGAGCACGCGCAGGCTGCGCGGGATCTGGCGGAGCTTGTTGGGGCGCAGGTGGCGCGGGACCTCCCAGATCGAGTTGAAGGCGGTTTCGATCGCCGAGACGACGCCGAGGCCGCTCCAGAGGGTTGTAAAGGCGCCGAGGAGGAGCGCCCAGGTGGAGCCCGTGAGACCCCTGATGGACCTCGTTTCGAGCAGGGGGAACATTTCAGCGATGCGAGTGAGGACTTCGTTCTTGTCGCTGGTGGGCAGGACCCAGCCGAGAACGGTGACGGCGACGAGCAGCAGCGGGAAGATCGAGAAGAACGCCCAGAAGGCGATCATCGCGGCGAGGTTGGTCGACTGGTCCTGGGAGAACTTCTTGTAGGTGGCGACAGCGATGCTCGCCCGGTGCGAACGCTGCTGGGCGCTGTCGATGCGTTCGGTGAGCTTCATTGCGTTAGAGGCGCTTACCCGTTCCGGGCCGGCGCGCCCCGGGAGGGCGGATCAGTTCGATCTGCGCCGTGGCGGCGGGTAGACGGCCCTGGCGATTGTCGCCGAGGTCCAGCCGATCAGCCAGCCGAGGAAAACGTAGAGGACGATTTCCCGCTTGTGTTGGCTGGCCAGGGTACCCACGAGGACCCACACGATCGCCCAGGCGATCACGCAGCCCAGGGTGTACGCCTTGTAGGTGTGAAAGCGCCTCAGGCTGCTCACGACCCTTTAAGAGGCTACAGCGGCCGCCGACCCCCACCCGCGTCGGGCCTGCTCGCCGGCTGGGAAGCTTCGCGCATGGATCGAGCGAGCGCGGAGGAGTGGATCCGCTCGCACGTCGAGCCGTCAGGCGCGATCGAGACCGAGCACGAGCGGCCGTGGGCGACGGTTCTGCGCGTGCCCACGCGCGGCGGAGGCGTGGTGTGGTTCAAGGCATGCGCGCCGGTGCAGGCGTTCGAGCCGCGACTGTCGGCGGAGCTGTTTGCGCGCTGGCCCGATCGGGTGGGGCGGGTGCTCGCTCATGAGCCCGCGCGTGCGTGGTTGCTGCTGGCGGACGCGGGCACCCCGATCGGCGCGTACGGCAGCCCGCCGGAGGCGTGGCTCGAGGTGCTTCCGTTATACGCGGAGCTGCAGCGCGGCGAGGCGGCGCACGCGCGAGCGCACCTCGACGGCGGCGTACCCGACCTGAGGCTGTCGACGCTTCCGGCGCGCTATGAGGAGCTCGTGCGGACGGAGCTCCCCCTGGAGGCCGAGGCGATCGCGCGGCTGCGAGGATTCGCGAAACGTTTCGCAGAGCTGTGCGCGGAGCTGGCGGCACACGGAGTCCCGGAGACCGTGCAACACGACGACCTACACGGGGCGAACGTGTACGCCGAAGCCGGGCGGTTGCGCGTGCTCGATTGGGGCGACGCATCGATCTCGCACCCGTTCGCGTCGCTCGTGGTGACGTTTCGCCTGCTCGAGGAGATCACGGCGCTGCGGCCGGGCGCCCCGTTGTTCGCGCGGCTGCGCGCGGCCTACCTGGAGCCATGGGGCGAGGACCTCGAGGGCGCGTTCGAGCTCGCGATGCGCGTGGGCGCGTTCGCGCACCTGTTCGCCTACATGCGCCATCGCGAACAGGTGCGCTCACAGGCACGAGCCGCGTTCGACAGATGGTTCGGGGTGGTGCTGCGCCGCGCGATCTCCCGCACGCCCGATTAGCCCTCAACAGGCTCTTCAGCGCGTCCCCTCGGCGGCCTCCCAGGAGGCGTCGGTGCCGTGGCGCAGCCAGTCCCAGAGCCCGGCTGCGGGTGAGGCGGTGGTGAGCACGTAGTAGCGCGCGAGCAGCATCGCGCGCGTGGGCAGGAGACCGGCGAGCGCGGCGGCGGCGAGCAGCGCGAGCTGCAGCGCGAGGGTGACTTCATAGAGCGCGCCGGCGCGGAGCGCGAGCAGCGTGATGTTGAGCGCGAGCGCGAGCAGGTGAAGCGCGGGAGTGAGGTAGCGCAGCAGCCGGTGGGAGAGGATCATGAGCGCGTAGCCGGGGGGGTAGCCGCGCGGGGAGAGCATGCCGCCGCGCAGCACGATGGGCCAGGTGTGGCTCATCATCCTGCGCTTGCGCTGGAACTCGCCGAGCAGCGAGGGGACCATCTTCTCGCGCGAAAGCGCGCCGGGGACGTAGACGGCGCGCAGGCCGCGCTTGACGATGTTGAAGGGCAGCGAGAGGTCGTGGCCCATGACGGGATCGACGACGATGTAGGCGTCGCGACGCAGGGCGTAGATGGCGCCGTTGCCGCCGGTGATCGAGGAGAGGCGCGACTCGAGGCCGCGGAGCATGAGCTCGTAGTGCCAGTAGAGCCCCTCCTGGTTGCCCTCGGCGCCGGAGCCGGCAAGATATGCGACGCGCCCGCAGGCGTAGCCGACACGGGCATCCGCGAAGGCCTCGACGAGCAGCCTCGCGGCATCGGGCTCCCAGACGGCGTTGGCGTCGGAGAACGCGACGATGTCCCCACGCGCGCTCTCGACGGCGCGGTCCTGCGCGCGGATCTTGCCGCCGCGGGGGAGCTCGAGCACGAGATCCGCACCCGCGCCCCTCGCGAGCTCGGCGGTCGCGTCGGTGCAGCCGTCGCAGGCGACGATGACCTCGAGCAGCTCGCGCGGATAATCGAGCGCGAGCGCATTGCGCACGCGTTGCTCGATCACCTCCTGCTCGTCGTGCGCGGCGATGATGAGGGAGAGAGCGGGCGGCTCGGCTGGCGCCGGCCGCAGGGGGGGCTGCGGCGGCGGGGGGTGGCGCAGACGCGCGGTGAGCCACAGCGCGCCGGCGTAGCCGACCTGGGTCCAGACGATCAGCGCGAGTGCGAGCCAGAAGATGATCTCGAGCGCCGTGTTCACCCCACCACCTCGCCTGCGCGCACGCGGCGCTCCTCGAGCAACGCCTCGTAGAGCGCGAGCGTGCGCGTCGCGATGGCGTCCCAGGAGTACTCGGCACCGGCGGCGGCGCTGGCGGCGGCGCCCATGCGCGCGAGCTCCTCGGGGGTTGCGAGGAGCCCGAGGAGCGCCTCCCGCAGGGCGCGCGCGTCGCCGGCGGGAAAGCAGCGTGCGGCTCCGCTGGCGGCGATCTCGGGGAAGCCACCGACGTCGCTGAGGAGCATCGGCTTGCCGAAGGCGAGGGCTGTGAAGAGCACGCCGGACTGGTCGATCTCGCGGTAGGGCAGCACGACCAGGTCGGCGCGCTGGAAGCACGCGGCGAGCTCGCGCTCATCGACGTATCGTGCGAGCAGGCCGACGCTTTCGGGCGCGCGTGCCTTCAGCCCGGAGATGTCCATGCGTGGCATGCCGACGAGCCAGAGCTCGGCGCCGTCCACGCCCTCGCGCCAGGCGTCGAGCAGCAGGTCGAGACCCTTGTAGGGGCGCATCAGGCCGAAGCAGAGGACGACCTTCCTGTCCGGCGAGACGGAGCGGAGCTCGAGGGGGAGCGCGTCCGTGACGCTCGGCTCAGGGGCAGATGCGTCCGCGCCCCCGACCGCCGACCGCCCAGGGCGGGCTCCCTGCGCGAGGTGCTGGAGCGCGCCGTGGGGGACGACATGCACCCGCTGGGGATCGACGCCGAGCTCCTCGGTGAGGCGTCGAGCGCCGTGGCGGGAGTGCACGATGACGGCGTCAAAGCGCCGGTAGAGCCGCCTCTGTGCGGCGCGTTGGCCCGGACGCGCCTCGCGCGGCAGGACGTCGTGCGCGGTGAGCACGAGCGGGCGTCCGCGCGGCAGCAGCCGGCCGTCGAGATGCTGCACGGTGAGCCACTGGAAGTGCACGAGGTCAGCGTCGTGTGCGGCGCGGCGGTAGGTGAGCATGTCGGGCACGTGCTCGAGCAGCTTCACGAGGCGCCGCAGACGCGCGTCGGCGACACGTGCGGCGAGTCGGTAGAAGCTCTCGCTGCGCTCGTAGCCCTCCGCGGGCGCAACCGAGCCGTAGGCGAAGGCGCTCGTGTAGAGCGAGACGTCTGCGCCGTGCGCGGCGAGCGCCGCGCAGAGCGCGTGGTCATACGGCGGCGTGTATGCGGAGGGGTCGACGATGTGGACGCGCACGGCGTGAGGACGATAGGCGCGATCGGCCCACCACGCCGGAACGCCACCGCCCCCGGACCGCCGCCGCGGAGGAACGCCGCCACCGCGAGAACGCCGCCGCCACCGCGAGAACGCCGCCGCCACCGCGAGAACGCCGCCGCCTGCGCGAGAACGCCGCCGCCTGCGCGAGAACGCCGCCGCCGGCGCGGGAACGCCGTCGCGGGAACGCCGCCCCGGGGGGGAATGCCGCCGCCGCGCGGGAATGCCGCCGCCGCGGGGGAATGCCGCCGCCGCGCGGGAATGCCGCCGCCGCGGGGGAATGCCGCCGCCGCGCGGGAACGCCGCCGCCGCGCGGGAACGCCGCCGCCGCGCGGGAACGCCGCCGCCGCGCGGGAACGCCGCCGGCGAGGGGTACGCTCGCGGCCAATGGGAATATCGCCATACATCAGAGGCCTGCGCGAGCACGTGGGCCACGAGCTGGTGCTGATGCCCGCGGTGGCGGTGCTCCCGTGGGACGAGGAGGGGCGGCTTCTGCTCGTGCGCGAGGCGCAGACGGGACTATGGCAAACGATCGGCGGCTCCGTGGAGCCCGACGAAGCGCCCGTGGCTGCGGCGCTGCGGGAGGCCGAGGAGGAGGCCGGGGTCAGTCTCGATGTGACGGGGATTCGCGCCGTCGTGGGCGGTCCGCCGTTTCGGCTGACCTACCCGAACGGCGATGTCGTGAGCTACGTGTCGACGGTCTTCGACGCGCGAGTGATCGGCGGGCGCCCGCGCGCCGACGGCGAGGAGATCAGCGCAACGGGCTGGTTCGCACTAGCGGAGCTCGGCGGAGCCGAGCTGTCGCGGTTCACGGTGGAGCTGCTTACTGCGGCCGAAGTGCTCGAATGTCCGGGGCGATAGCTCGTCCTGCGCCGAGACCTACACGATGTGGTTCGTCAGGTCTTGCACCGTAGAGCGGCGTCTCGAATGCGAGCGGCGAGAATGACCGCATGGCGCTAGGCGAAGCCGGGGGGATCGAACTCTCCTACTGCGTGGTCAACACGGCAAAGCGCGAGCTGCTGCTGCGCGGCCTGGACGCGATCGCACGCGAGCGCGCGACGCTGCCCTTCGCGAGCGAGGTGCTCGTGCTCGACAACTGCTCGCGCGACGGCTCCGCGGAGGCGGCGGCGGCGCATCCTGCGGTCGACGAGACGATCGCGCTCGCGCGACGCACGGGCAAGGCGGCCAACGACTCGCTCCTGCTCGAGCGCGCGCGCGGGCGCTACGCGCTGCTCCTGAACGAGGACTCCGAGCTTCTGCCGGGCGCGAGCCTCGCGCTCCTGAGCGCGCTCGAGGATCATCCGCGCGCGGCGCTCGCGGGAGCGCGGCTGCTCGACCCGCAGGGCCGCCCGCAGCCGTGCGCGTGGCGCTTTCCCTCGCCGCTCACGGCGCTCGCGGGCGCGCTCTTCCTGCACCGGTTGCTGGTGGTGCAGAGCCGCGGCGACGCGGTGCGCGAGGTGGACTGGTGCCAGTCCTCTGCGCTGCTCGTGAGGCGATCCGCGGCGGCGGCGGTGGACTACCTGGATCCGGACTTCTTCGTTTACTCCGACGAGGTGGACTTCGCGAAGCGCCTGCGCGACGCGGGCTGGCAGAGCCTGTACGTGCCGGGGGCGCGCGCGGTGCACCACGAGCAGCTCTCGAGCGACGCGGCGGGGGCGGCTGCGCGGATCATCGAACTGGCGCGCAACCGCGACGTGTACATGCGAAAGCATCACTCGGCGCTCGCCGCGCGCGCGGTTCGCTGGCTGACCGCGTGGACGTACGCGCTGCGCGCGCTCGCGGCGCTCGCGCTTCCCGGCCACAACGCGCGGCGCTACTGGCTGCACGTGCGCGCGGCACTCGCGCCGGCGCGCGGCGAGGGCCTGCGCGAGGCCGCGGGGCGATTCAACGCCTCGCTCTCACGCGAGGAGGCGACCACGTGAGCCCCGTCAGAGGGAATTCGCGGCGGCTGTCCCCTTAGGCGATCCCCGTTCGTGGTAGAGGCATAAACCAAATTCCCGAAGGAGGGTCCCCATGAAGTACGCCCTGTTGATATACGAAAAGCCCGGCTCGTTCGCTGAGCTGCCGGAGCCCGAGCGCGAGGCCGACATGAAGGAATACGGCGCGCTCAGCGCGGACTCACGCTGCGTCGGCGGAGCGCAGCTGCAGCCGATCGATACCGCGACCACGGTCCGCGTTCCCAACGGCAGCGCGCTCATGACCGACGGGCCGTTCGCGGAGACGAAGGAGGTCTTCGGCGGCTTCTACCTGTTCGAGGCGGACACCCTGGACGAGGCACTCGAGGTCGCGGGACGCATCCCGGCGGCGCATCACGGTGGCTCGATCGAGGTCCGTCCGCTGGTGGAGCGCTAGCGCTGATCGAGCAGGTCTTTCGCGACGAGTGGGCGCGCGTGCTCGCCCACCTGGTGGGCTTCCTCGGCGACTTCGACCTCGCCGAGGAGGCCGCTCAGGAGGCCTTTGCCGTCGCCGCGGAGCGCTGGCCGGCGGCGGGCGTGCCCCCGAACCCCGGCGGCTGGCTCGTGACCACCGCGCGCAACCGCGCGATCGACCGCATCCGGCGAGAGCGGACGCTCGCGAACAAGCTGCCCCTGCTGGCGGTACCGCAGCAGGCGGAGGAAGAGATGGACGAAGTGCACATCCCCGACGAGCGCCTCGAGCTGATCTTCACGTGCTGCCACCCGGCGCTGGCGGCCGAGGCGCAGGTGGCGCTGACGCTGCGGGCGGTGGGCGGCCTTTCGACGGAGGAGATCGCGCGGGCGTTCCTCGTGACGCCGGAGACGATGAAGCGCAGGCTCTCGCGCGCGAAGGGGAAGATTAGGAACGCGGGCATCCCGTTCGCCGTGCCGGAGCAGCGACTGCTCCCGGACCGCCTCGAGACCGTGCTTGCGGTCCTGTACCTGATCTTCAACGAGGGCTACGGCGGCCGCGGCGATCTGGCGGCTGAGGCGGTACGGCTCGGACTGCTGCTCGCGGAGCTGATGCCCGACGAGCCGGAGGTGCATGCTCTGCTCGCGCTGATGATGCTGCACGACGCCCGTAGCGCTGCGCGCCTCGATGGCGAGGAGCTGGTGCTCCTGGAGGACCAGGACCGCTCGCTGTGGGATGCGAGGCAGATCGCGGCGGCGCGCACGAGCCTCGAGCGGGCGATCGCGCTGCGCGGGCGCGGCGCCTACGCGCTGCAGGCGATGATCGCCTCGCTGCAGTGCGAGCCCGAGCCCGACTGGGCGGAGATCGCGGCCCTCTACGGCAGGCTCGCAGAGCTCACCGGCTCGCCCGTCGTGACGCTGAATCACGCTGTCGCCGTGGCGCAGGCTGGCGAGCCCGAGCGCGCGCTTGCGATGCTCGAGGACCTTGCGCTCGAGGACTACCAGTACCTGCACTCCACGCGCGCGGAGTTGCTCCGGCGCCTGCAGCAGCCAGCGGCGGCACGCGGCGCTTACGAGCGCGCGCTCGCTCTGGCGAGCCGCGAGGCCGAGCGCGAGTTCCTGCGCAGGCGCCTGCGCGAGCTCGGCCCGTCGACCTAGCCGCCCGAGCGCCCGCGCGATCGAGCCGTGGATATGATCCCGCCGCAACGGGGCGCCGAGTCGGGGCCCGCTTGGGGAAAGGGAGGGAGCGATGTCGTTCGCGGAGGTCAACGGGCAGCGCATCCGGTACGAGGACAGCGGCGGCGAGGGACCGCCCGTGATCTTCTCGCACGGCTTCCTGATGGACCGCGAGATGTTCGATCCGCAGGTGCAGGCGCTCGCGGGCGAGTTTCGCGTGATCACCTGGGACGAGCGTGGCTTCGGCGAGACCGAGTACGACCATGAGCCCTTCACCTACTGGGACTCCGCGAGCGACTGCCTCGGGTTGCTCGACCACCTCGGCATCGAGCGCGCGGTGCTCGCTGGCATGTCGCAGGGCGGCTTCCTGTCGATGCGCGCGGCGCTGCAGGCGCCCGCGCGCGTGCGCGCGCTGGTACTGATCGACACCCAGTCGGGCGTCGAGGACCCCGAGCGCCTGCCCGCGTACCGCCAGATGCAGCAGACATGGCTGCAGGCGGGGCCGGTGGACCAGCTCACGCAGACCGTCGCGGACCTGATCATCGGCGAACCGCGGCTGAACGAGGTGTGGATCGAGAAGTGGCGTGCGCGCGACCCGCAGACGCTGGGCGCGCCGGGCGACTGCCTGTTCGAGCGCGACGACATCACCGAGCGCGTCGGCGAGATCTCCTGCCCGGCGATCGTCTTCCACGGCACCGCGGACGCGTCGATCCCGATGGAGCGCGCCGAGGAGCTCTGTGCGGCGCTGCCGGGATGCGTCGGGCTCGTGCGCGTGGAGGGCGGCCCGCACGCGTCGAACCTCACGCACCCCGACGCGGTGAACGGACCGCTGCTCGAGTTCCTGCGCTCGCTGGACTAGCGCGGACGTGCAGGCTCCCTTCCCACGCCTCGGCAGGCGCGCCCGCAGGCGCGCGATCTGGACGCTCGGCGCCGCGGGGCTTGCACAGCTCGGGCCGCTGCTGTCGGCCGAGCGCGAGATGAAAGCGAGCGGGGGCCCCGGGATCCTCGCCTTCGAGCTCGCCGGGAGCCCCGAGCGCGCCGAGCGCATGCTCGACAAGTGGGGCGAGCGCGGCCAGCGCGCGGCGCGCACCTCGCTGCTGCTCGATTTCCCGTACCCGGCCACCTACGCGCTGCTGCACTGCCTCGCCTGCACCGCCGCCGGCGAGCGTCACCGCGAACGCGGCCGCACCCGACTCGCCACCGCAGCACCTGCGCTCGCGTGGGCGCAGCTCGCGGCCGCGCTCTTCGACTACGTCGAGAACGTCTCCCTGCTGCTGGTCCTCGCCGGGACACGTAGTCGCGTCCCGGCGCTGGCGCGCAACGCTGCGCTCACCAAGTTCGCGCTGCTGTTCGCCGGCTGGGGATACATGCTGGCCTCGCGCTCCGCCTGAGCTAAGCAGCCGCGCCGCGCGCCGCCGTAGTAGCGACGCCTCGCTAGACGCCGAGAGGCGGGACTCCGCCCGCCTCTCTGATAGCCACCTATTGATCTCGCGACGCCGTCGGACTGGTGTCCCTACGCGCTAGCCGGCTATTCCCCCGGCCACGGCAGCCACACGGGTTCTTCCTCTTGCGTGGCGTATGGGTTGCCTTCCGTCGGGCCTTCGGGAGGATCGGGGCACGAGCCGGTGTTGGTGTACGACCCGGTGTAGTTCGAGCCGCCGCCACCGCGCGCGCCTTCGGTGTGGTTTTCCTGCACGACTTCGTTCTCAGGTGTGCCCGCCTGGTCGCCGTTGTGGTATTTGTCTTCGCTGGTGCTGTGAAGCGGCTTGACTTCCAGTTCGTTGTAGTTCGCCGGCAGCGTTGAGTACACCGCGGCGGCCCACTGCCACTGCAGTTCGAAGCCTGGGGGAGCGTCCGTGAAGTCGCCTTCCCACGTGACGGGTTCCGCCTGGGCGATCTGCACGCCGGCCGGGATGTGCCAGTCGAGCGCACCGAGGAAGATGTTGTCGGTGAATTTCGCTGGCACTTTCGTGACCCATTCGCCGCCGACGAATTCGGTGGTCCCCTGCGCGATGTTTTCGAATTTGATCGTCGAGTTCGGGGCTTCCAGTTTGATGACTTCGCCGTTGTGCAGTTTGACGGTGATCTTCTGTTTGGTGAACTTGATCGTGTCACCCGCGCCGGTGTTGTGAGGATTGATGACGGCGTTGAAGTAGACCCATTCACCGGGTTCGACTTTGGTGCCGTTGAAGTTCGACACGATCGCGTCTTTGGGACACGTCGCCGGCTCGGCGACATTCACCACGACTTCGTTTGAGGTCTTGCTGCCCGTGCCTTCGTTGCCCGTGATCGTCGCCGTGTTCGTGTAGGCGCCCGAGGCCGTGAGTTTGTGGCTGCAGGTGTAGACCTGTTCGCCGCCGGCAGTGATCGTGACTTCGGTGCTCGGCGCGATGCCTTCGCATTTGGCGTCGGTCAGTTTTGAGAATTTCAGCGTGACGTTGCCGGTGTTCTTCACGACGATCCGGTAATCCACGGTCTGGCCGATTTCGCTCGAGAGTTCCGTCTTCACGAAGCCGGTCATGCTGCCTTCGATCTCCTGGAACTTTTCGATCGTGAAGGACGGTTCGGCCGTGATTTTGACGACGACTTCATTGGACGTCTTCGTGCCCGTGCCTTCGTTGCCTTCGATGCTCGCCGTGTTCCCGTAGGTCCCGGAGCCCGTGAGTTCGTGGTGGCACGTGTAGGTCTGCGAGCCACCGGCTGCGATCGTGACTTCGCCGCTCGGTGAGATGCCCGTGCATTTCGTGTCGCTCAGCGGCTTGAATTTCAGGCTCACGTTGCCGGTGTTCTTCACGATCACCTCGTAGTCCACGGTCTGGCCGTCTTTCCCGCTCAGTTCGGTCTTCACGAAGCCGGCTTTGCTGCCTTCGATTTCCTGGAGCTTTTCGATCGTGAACGACGGTTCGGCCGTGATTTTGACGACCACTTCGTTGGAGGTCTTCGAGCCCGTGCCTTCGTTGCCTTCGATGCTCGCCGTGTTCCCGTAGGTCCCGGAGCCCGTGAGTTCGTGGTGACATGTGTAGGTCTGCGAGCCACCAGCCGCGATCGTGACTTCGCCGCTCGGGGAGATGCCCGTGCATTTCGTGTCGCTCAGCGGCTTGAATTTCAGGCTCACGTTGCCGGTGTTCTTCACGATCACCTCGTAGTCCACCGTCTGGCCGTCTTTGCCCGTCAGTTCGGTCTTCACGAAGCCGGCTTTGCTGCCTTCGATTTCCTGGAGCTTTTCGATCGTGAACGACGGTTTCGCGGCCACTTCGACTTCGACCTTGTTCGAAGTCTTCGTCCCCGTGCCTTCGTTGCCTTCGATCGACGCTTCGTTGCTGTACACGCCGACAGCCGTCAGTTCGTGGTGGCACGTGTAGGTCTGTTCGCCGCCGGCCGCGACCGTGACTTCGCCGCTCGGGGAGATCCCCGTGCAGTTCGCGTCACTCAACGGCTTGAATTTCAAGCTCACGTTGCCCGTGTTCTTCACGACGACCTTGTAATCCACGGTCTGGCCGATTTCACCGCTCAGTTTCGTCTTCACGAAGCCGGCTTTGCTGCCTTCGATTTCCTGGAGCTTTTCGATCGTGAACGACGGTTCGGCCGTGATTTTGACGACCACTTCGTTGGAGGTCTTCGAGCCCGTGCCTTCGTTGCCTTCGATGCTCGCCGTGTTCCCGTAGGTCCCGGAGCCCGTGAGTTCGTGGTGGCACGTGTAGGTCTGCGAGCCACCAGCCGCGATCGTGACTTCGCCGCTCGGCGAGATCCCGGCGCAGTTCGCGTCCACAAGCGGCTTGAATTTCAGGCTCACGTTGCCGGTGTTCTTCACGATCACCTCGTAGTCCACCGTCTGGCCGTCTTTGCCCGTCAGTTCGGTCTTCACGAAGCCGGCTTTGCTGCCTTCGATTTCCTGGAGCTTTTCGATCGTGAACGACGGTTTCGCGGCCACTTCGACTTCGACCTTGTTCGAAGTCTTCGTCCCCGTGCCTTCGTTGCCTTCGATCGACGCTTCGTTGCTGTACACGCCGACAGCCGTCAGTTCGTGGTGGCACGTGTAGGTCTGTTCGCCGCCGGCCGCGACCGTGACTTCGCCGCTCGGGGAGATCCCCGTGCAGTTCGCGTCACTCAACGGCTTGAATTTCAAGCTCACGTTGCCCGTGTTCTTCACGACGACCTTGTAATCCACGGTCTGGCCGATTTCACCGCTCAGTTTCGTCTTCACGAAGCCGGCTTTGCTGCCTTCGATTTCCTGGAGCTTTTCGATCGTGAACGACGGTTCGGCCGTGATTTTGACGACCACTTCGTTGGAGGTCTTCGAGCCCGTGCCTTCGTTGCCTTCGATGCTCGCCGTGTTCCCGTAGGTCCCGGAGCCCGTGAGTTCGTGGTGGCACGTGTAGGTCTGCGAGCCACCAGCCGCGATCGTGACTTCGCCGCTCGGGGAGATGCCCGTGCATTTCGTGTCGCTCAGCGGCTTGAATTTCAGGCTCACGTTGCCGGTGTTCTTCACGATCACCTCGTAGTCCACCGTCTGGCCGTCTTTGCCCGTCAGTTCGGTCTTCACGAAGCCGGCTTTGCTGCCTTCGATTTCCTGGAGCTTTTCGATCGTGAACGACGGTTCGGCCGTGATTTTCACGATGACTTCGTTGGAGGTCTTGGTGCCCGTACCTTCGTTGCCTTCGACGCTCGCGGTGTTCCCGTAGGTCCCGGAGCCCGTGAGTTCGTGGTGGCAGGTGTAGGTCTGCGAGCCACCAGCCGCGATCGTAACTTCGCCGCTCGGGGAGATGCCGGCGCAGTTGGCGTCGCTGAGCGGCTTGAATTTCAGCGACACGTTGCCGGTGTTCTTCACGATGATCTCGTAGTCGACCGTCTGGCCGTCTTTGCCGGTCAGTTCGGACTTCGTGAAGCCGGCTTTGCTGCCTTCGATTTCCTGGAGCTTTTCGATCGTGAACGACGGTTTCGCGGCCACTTCGACTTCGACCTTGTTCGAGGTCTTGGTGCCGGTGCCTTCGTTGCCTTCGATCGACGCTTCGTTGCCGTACACGCCCACGGCCGTCAGTTCGTGGTGGCAGGTGTAGGTCTGTTCGCCGCCGGCCGCGACCGTGACTTCCCCGCTCGGGGAGATCCCGGTGCAGTTCGCGTCCACGAGCGGCTTGAATTTCAGGCTCACGTTGCCCGTGTTCTTCACGACGATCTTGTAATCCACCGTCTGGCCGATTTCACCGCTCAGTTTCGTCTTCACGAAGCCGGCTTTGCTGCCTTCGATTTCCTGGAGCTTTTCGATCGTGAAGCTCGATTCCGCGGTGATGTTCACGACCACTTCGTTGGACGTCTTCGTGCCCGTGCCTTCGTTGCCTTCGACGCTCGCGGTGTTCCCGTAGGTCCCGGAGCCCGTGAGTTCGTGGTGACAGGTGTAGGTCTGCGAGCCACCCGCCGCGATCGTGACTTCGCCGCTCGGCGAGATCCCGGCGCAGTTCGCGTCCACAAGCGGCTTGAATTTCAGGCTCACGTTGCCGGTGTTCTTCACGACGATCTCGTATTCCACGGTTTCGCCGTCCTTGCCGCTCAGCGGCAGCATCGTGAAGCTCGCTTCGCCTTCGATCTTCTGAAGCTTTTCGATCGTGAAGCTGGGTTCCGCGGTGATTTTGACGACGACTTCGTTGGAGGTCTCAGCCGTTTCGGGGTCTTCGATGCTTGCCGTGTTCCCGTAGGAGCCCAAGCCCGTGAGTTCGTGGTGGCAGGTGTAGGTCTGCGAGCCGCCGGCCGCGATCGTGACTTCGCCGCTCGGGGAGATCCCGGCGCAGTTCGCGTCCACGAGCGGTTTGAATTTCAGGCCGACGTTCCCGGTGTTCTTCACGATGACCTCGTAGTCCACCGTCTGGCCGTCTTTGCCGGTCAGTTCGGACTTCGTGAAGCCGGCTTTGCTGCCTTCGATTTCCTGGAGCTTTTCGATCGTGAATTTCGGTTCGTTGGCGATGTTCACGATCACTTCGTTGGAGCTCTGCGAGCCGGCGCCTTCGTTGGCTTCGATGCTTGCCTGGTTTCTGTACGCGCCCGAGCCGGACAGCACGTGGTGGCAGGTGTAGGTCTGAGATGCCCCTTCCGTGAGCGTGACTTCACCACTCGGGGAGATCCCTTCGCACGCAGGGTCGCTCAGCGGCTTGAATTTCAGGGTGACGTTGCCCGTGTTCTTGACGATGATCTCGTAGTCGACCGTCTGGCCGTCTTTGCCCGTCAGTTCGGACTTCGTGAAGCCGGCTTTGCTGCCTTCGATTTCCTGGAGCTTTTCGATCGTGAATTTCGGTTCGGGGGCGACTTTCACGACGACTTCGTTCGACGTCTTCGACCCGGTGCCTTCGTTGCCTTCAACGCTCGCGGTGTTCCCATAGGTCCCGGAGCCCGCGAGCACGTGGTGGCAGGTGTAGGTCTGGGAGCCGCCGGCCGGGATCTGACTTCGCCGTTCGGCGAGATGCCTTCGCATCCGGGGTCGCTCAACGGCTTGAATTTCAAGCTGATGTTGCCGGTGTTCTTCACGATGACCTCGTAGTCCACCGTCTGGCCGTCTTTGCCGGTCAGTTCGGACTTCGTGAAGCCGGCTTTGCTGCCTTCGATTTCCTGAAGCTTTTCGATCGTGAATTTCGGTTCGGAGGCGATGTTCACGATCACTTCGTTGGAGGTCTTTGAGCCGGTTTCTTCGTTGCCTTCGATGCTCGCCGTGTTCGTGTAGGTGCCCGAGCCGCTCAGAAGGTGGTGGCACGTGTAGGTCTGCGCGCCGCCGCCCAGGATCGTCACTTCGCCGCTGGGCGAGATGCCCGTGCACTTCGCGTCCACGAGCGGCTTGAACTTCAGCGTCACGTTGCCCGTGTTCTTGACGATGATCTCGTATTCGACCGTCTGGCCGTCTTTGCCGCTCAGCGGCAGCTGCGTGAAGCCCGGTTCGCCTTCGATCTTCTGGAGCTTTTCGATCGTGAACGACGGTTCGGCGATTTTCACGACGACTTCGTTGGAGGTCTTCGAGCCGGTGCCTTCGTTGCCTTCGATCGTCGCCGTGTTCGTGTAGGAGCCAGGGCCCGCCAGGACGTGGTGGCAGGTGTAGGTTTCCGAGCCGCCGGCCGCGATCGTGACTTCGCCGCTCGGGGAGATGCCTTCGCATTTCGTGTCGACGAGCGGCTTGAACGTCAGGGGCACGTTGCCCGTGTTCTTGACGATGATCTCGTAGTCCACCGTGCGCCCGTCTTTGGCGCTCAGTTCGGACTTCGTGAAGCCCGGTTCGCCTTCGATCTTCTGGAGCTTTTCGATCGTGAATTCGGGTTTCGGCGCGGCTTTGCAGACGATCTGGGTCTTCTTCGTCGCGCTCTCGCCTTTGATCCCGTTGGTGTTCCAGGTCACCGTCGTTTTGAGCGTGTAGGTCCCGGACGGGAGGTTGATCGCGACCGTGTTTTCGCCCGTCGGGCCGTTGAAGACGAATTTTTCGTTTTTGATTTTGGACCCGTTGACGTTGATGACCTCGGAGACCGTGTTGTTGGGGGCGTTCGGGAAGCCGCTGTACTTGAAGGTCACCGATTCGCACGTGGCGATCATTTCGACCTTCGTCGTTTTCGCTTTCGCCGCCGAGGCGCCCGTGACGTAAAGGGCGGTCGTGAGCACGACCGCGAGCAGGCAGACCAACGCGATCCTCGCGGCGGGGAGACTGCGACCGCACGCGCGCAGGGGCTTATTGGCCCTGCAAACTACCCGAGCACTCCTCCGAGCCAAGTTTTCCCCCGTGGTCGCGATCCGTCGCTTGACGACAGGCGGTTCCATCCCCCCGTCGGTGTCCGGCTGGCAGCAGCCGCTGCCTCCTGCGCAATCTGTATCAAGTCTACAGGTACCGCGACCAATATGTACTTAGCCCGCTGCCATAAGCGAACCGTATGGCAGCTGGGCCTCGGCGTCGATCTCGGCGTCGCCGCCGCGGTCGGGAGGGCCCGCGATTCCCCTCAGACGTCCCTCAGAGGGTCCTCGGCGTAGGCCTCGAGATCCCCCCGCTGGGCGCGGAAGTCGCGCACGCGGCGGCGGCCGTCGGCGAGCAGGGCGCGTGCGCCGGCGATCTCGTGGGGGTGGAAGAAGCGCGTGAGCAGGAGCGCTGCGGGCACCAGCGCGAGCCAGGCCGCGCGCAGCAGCAGGCCGGCGAGGCCGTGAGTCGGCAGCAGCAGCTCCCCGCCGACGGCCACGCCGCCGAGGATCGCCACCAGCTGTGCGAGCCGGCGCCATTCGAAGCCGACCCTGAAGAGGTTGCGCGTGAGCGCGTACATCACGATCAGCATCGCCGCGTACGCGCCGCACAGAGCGAGCCCCGCGCCGGCGATGCCGAGGCCTGCGCCGCTGGATGGGACGAGCACCACCAGCAGCGCGACGTTGACCGCGAGCCCGCAGGCGGCGGCGGGGAGGTTGCGCGAGGTCACGCGCGCACGGGCGCTGATCGCGAGGAACACGAGGAACAGCCCGTACAGCGCCCACCCCAGCGCGAGCCATGGCAATGCCCGGTAGGCGCCGAGGTAGCTTGCGTTGCCGCCGTCGAGGAGGCGCACCAGCCAGCGCGCGAGGAGGGCCACGGCACACACCACCACTCCGGTCGCGAGCGCGTAATAGGTGGTCACCAGCGAGTACAGCCTGCCGGCCTCCTCATCGCTGTCCACCGAGTACGCCAACGGCGGCCACGCGTACTGGAACCCCCGCACCGCGACGAACACGACGGTGGCGAGCCTGATCGCGTACGCGTAGCGCCCCGCCGCGGCGTGCGAGTCCTCGCGGAAGAGGTAGAAGCGGTCGGCGACCTGGAGCGCGTACACGCTCGCATCGGCGGGCACCGTCGGCAGCCCGAAGCGCAGCATCGCGCGCAGGTCCGCGCGGCGCACACGCAGCGAGAAGCGCTTGCGCAGCACCCACCAGAGACCCAGCACCACGACCGCCGAGGCGCCGAAGTTCCCGAGCAGCAGGCCACGCGCGCCCTGGCCCTCGAAGACCACGAGCGTGACCGTGAAGGCGACCGTCATCAGGACGTTCGCGCCCGAGGCGAATACATAGGTGCGGGCGCGTTCGTCCACGCGCAGCTGCGCGTAGGCGATCTCGAGGTTCGTGAAGGCCCACAGGCCCAGCAGCGCGGAGTCGAACAGCAGCGGGTCGCGGAAACCGAGCAGCAGACGCGAAAGCGGCGAGGCGAAGATCACCGCGGGCACGGCCGCGAGCGTCGTCGTCCACGCGACCACCGCCGTCGCGGTGCGGGCGAGGCGTGTGCGCCGAGCCGGATCGGAGTCGTCGAAGTAGAAGCGGATGAACGCCTCGCCCACGCCCAGGCGCAGGACGATGCTCGTGAGGATCACGGCGGTGAGCAGCGTTTCCGCCGCGCCGTAGCCTTTCGGGCCGACGTGGCTGAGGTACAGCGGCAGCGTGATCAGCGCGAAGCCCTTGGCGAGGATGTCGCCGAACTGGTAGGCGGCGCCGGTCACCACGAGGCGCTTCAGGTAGGCGAGCACGTCAGGACGCCAGAAGCTACTGGCTGTAGTTGCGCGCGACCGGCTGCCCGGCGAGCACGCGGCCGGGGCTTGGGGCCGGCGCGTGCTGCCCGCGCGCGAGCGCCACGCCGATCGCCAGCAGCGCCCACGTGAAGGGGTCCTCGAGGAAGTCCGCGTAGGTCCAGGTGTGCAGCACGAGCGCCGCGAAGCAGGCGGCGAGCGCGATCCGCGGGGGCGAGCGCCCGGCGCCGCGGAAGAGCACCATCAGCGCGCTCGCGACCAGCGCCAGGTAGACCGCGAGGCCGATGAGCCCCTGCTCGGCGGCGATCGTGACGGGGATCGTGTGCGAAGCGGACACAGCGTTCTGGCCGCTCGCGATGTTGTGGAGCTTGTACTCGCGTTCGAAGGAGCCCGAGCCGTAGCCCTCGAGCGGGCGTTTCGCGAACAGTTCGAGGCCCCCTTCGATCAGGTTGGCGCGGCCGTTGGTCGCGTTGTTGGCCGAGCCGCCCGAGCCCTTCAGCCCGAAGTGCAGGCTCGACGGGGCCGCGAGCAGCACCGCCAGCGCGAGCACGGCGGCCGCGACGCTCACGTACACCGTCGCGCGCACGCTCCAGCGCCAGGCCGCGAGGATCGCGAGGCCGAGCAGCAGCGCCGCGATGCTCGACTGCGAGAAGCTCGTGACCAGCCCCGCGAGCAGCCACGCGAGCACGGCCGTCCCGAGCAGCACGTACCGCCTGCTCGCGCTCCACAGGACGGTGGTCGTGAGCGCGAGCATCACGAGCGCGAGGAAGCGCCCGTAGATGCTCGGGTCGAAGAAGACGGAGTTCACGCGGAAGTAGTTGCTGTTTTCGTTCGCCGCCACGACCTTCGGGTTCAGGAACAGCGACTTGCGGGCGTACTCGATGAAGCCGACGCCGGCGAATAGCACCGCCAGCACCACCAGCACGGTCAGGCAGCGCAGGAGCAGCTCGCGCGTCCAGTCCAGTTCGGCCAGCAGGATGAACAGCAGGCCGAAGGGGATGTAGAAGAACGCGAAGTTCTCCGCGGCCTTCGTGTGGTCGCCGGAGTAGATCCCCTGCAGCGCGTACAGCACGACCGTGATCACGAGCAGCCACTGCAGGCCTCGCGCGGAGGTCCAGAACGCGAGGCTGCGCGGCGAGACGCCGTCGGCGTCCCCCTCGCGCACCTGCACGCCCGCGAGCACGGCGCGCACGCGCATCACCGGGCCGCCGCTGCAGTGCAGGAACGGCGGCAGCAGGCGCACGATCGTGCCGGCCGCGACCACCAGGTAGAGCGGTATCAGCAGGTTCACGGTCCTGCTGTCCGTGCTGATCGGCACCCGGAAGGGCATCGCGAACAGCGCCAGCGGGGCGAGTGCCTGCGGGCGCCGGCGGATCGCGTAACAGAGCGCGACGAGCACGAGCAGCGCTGCCGCGCACGCAGCCGCGAGCGCGCCGCTGGAGGGGAGCTTCAGTGCGAGCAGCGACTGCAGCGTGCTCACTTCGCTGCCACCAGGGTGAAGCTGCGCGTGGAGCGCACCGTCTTGTGGGCGCGGTGCAGCGTCACTTCAACGCGGTATTCGGCGCTCGGGGCGATCGCACCGGGCGAGAGCGCCAGCAGTATCGGCCGTCCCGTGGCGCTTTCGAGGTGTTCGTAGCGGCGCGCCGTCCCTCGGCGGCCGTTCCAGCGCAGCGAGAACGTTTTGTAGCGTTCGAGCGTCCTGTCACGCACGAGCGTCGCGACCGTGTTGCCGGCGGCGTCGATGATCGCGACCGTGACCGCTTCGCGGTGCGCGATCTGGAAGGAGATCGCCTCGTCTCTGAGGTTTCCGCCGGCGCGCGGCGAGAAGCGAGGCGTCAGCTTGAAGTCACGCAGGACCGTCGGCGTGTGCTTCAGGTGCTGGACCAGGAAGAAGGCGCCGATGCACGCGAGCACGAGCGCTACGAAGGCCGCGCGCGCGAGCGCCTCGGTCCCCCCCTGCCCCTGCGCCGCTCGCCCCGCCTCCGAGCTTCCTCCGGCGCCAACGCCGGCTGCGCTCACTCGCCGCCGCCGAGGGCGAAGCGCTCGACCGTGTCGGAGCGCAGTCCGAGGCGAAGCGTCTCCAGCGAGACGACGTCGGTAGGCGCGATGTTGCCGAGGTTGCACTCTGTGCCGAAGTGGCTGAGCAGCCACACCTGCTGCTCGCGCCTGGGCGCCTCGAAGATCAGTTTGTCGGGGTCGATGGCGTGGGCGATCTCCTCGATCAGCCCGGTACGAACCTCGCCGTCGGCGCGGTAGATGCCCGCTGTCCCCGACTCGCGCGACTCCGCGATCACCTTCCATGCGCCCTCCTGCAGGTCTCGCTCGATCTGTTCGACCCACACGTACGGCGGCATGATGAAATCCGCATCCTTGCTGCCGACCTCGGCCAGCACCGTGAACCCGTTCGCCACGAGCGTCCTGATCAGGTGGCCCTTCACGCCTGGCTCGAGCGCGATCGTCCCGTCGGAGACCTCGACGTGCGCCAGTCCGAGCTCGCGCATCCAGGCGATCAGTCCCTCGACCCTGCCCTGGCGGATCGCGAGCTCTGTGAGGGTCCCGCCGAGCACGACGGGTATACCCGCCGCGGCGTAGCGCTCGAGCTTCGCGTGCAGGTTGGGCGTCACCAGAGCCGTGCCCCAGCCCAGCTTCACGATGTCGACGAGCCCGCCAGCCACCTCGAGCATGCTCTCGACCTCGGCAACCGCCATCCCCCTGTCGATCACGTGGGTGATGCCGTGCTCGCGCGGCTTGGAGGACCGCGCGGGTATGTCAAGGAAGCCCGCTATGGGACCGTGGCGGCGGTGTTGGCGCCGATGATCACCACCACCTGCGCGCCCGCCCCGAGGGGTGCGACCGCGCCTTCGAGCGGCTTTACGCTCGCTCCCGAGACCGCGCTGGCCACGCGTTCGCCGGCGGCGCGCTCGCCGGGGGAGTACTCGACGACGCTCGTGCTCGTTTCGCCCGCCGGCCGGCCGTCGAGCGCGGTCGCCTTCGTGTAGCCCTTGCCGCGCAGTTCAGCGGCGACGTGATGCGCGAGCCCTTCCTTTTCGGTGGCGTTCAGTACGGCCACGGTGATCGATCCGGCGTGCACCGCGTGGGCCGTAGGCGGCGAGGATTTTGAGTGCGTCGCGCTCCCCGATTTGCCGCTCAGCACGACGGCCGCGACGACGATCACGGCGATCACCGCCGGGCCGGCCAGGACCAAGCCGAGCCGGCGCGGGCGCCTGGGGCGCCGTTCGTCGCGGCCCAGATGCTTGCGCGCGGGCGGCTCGCCTGCCGCACCCGCGCTGCGGTCCGCGGTAGCTCCGCCGGCGCCCGCCGACCCTGCGGACGCGCCGTCAGGTGAGCGTCTGCGGGCGTTGCCTTCCCGGGGTGCGGGCGGGAAGGCGCTGCGCGCCGGTGCGTGCGGTGCCTGCCCTCCCGCTCCTGCCCCAGCTCCCACCCCGGCCGCCGCCGCCGCGCTCGCGCCCACCGCGACGCGCGATGGCGCTGCGGAGCTCGCGGCCGCCGCAGGTACCGCTGCCGCCGCGACCCGCGGCGCCTGCCCCGCGGCCGACGCCGGAGCGCCAGCCGAATGGCGCTCCGCCGCCTCGGCATGCTGGTTGGGCTGTGGGACCCCGACCGCCCGCTGGCTTGCCCGCTGGGCGCTAACGGCCTGCGGGACGGCGGCTGCCTGCTCGCCGGGCTGCGAAGCGCCGAGAGCCGCTGATGCCAGAGTCTCCACCGGGGCCTCGTCGGCCTGCTGGTGGGAGATCGCCGCCGAGTTGCTGCTCGCCGCAGGAGTCAGAGGCGGCACCGTCTCGCCCTGTCCCCGCGTCGAGGAGCCGCTGGCCATGGGGGGCACGCCGGCACCGATAGGCGCCGTGGCTGGCGAGGACCCCGCGCTTGACGGCGCTGCGACTGGCGAGGACGCCCCGCTTGACGCGGCTGCGGGCGCCGGGGACGCCACGCTCGAGGGCGCTGCGGCTGGCGAGGACGCCACGCTCGAGGGCGCTGCGGCTGGCGAGGACGCCACGCTCGCGGGCGCTGCGGCTGGCGAGGACGCCCCGCTTGAGGGCGCTGCGGCTGCCGCGGCCGCTGCCGTCGCCGCCGCCGGGACGCGTGGGACGCCCGGGGCCGGGTTCGGCGCCACGGGAGGTTGTGCTGCCCCGGGAGAGCTCGCCGGGGCCTCGGTGGAGCCGGGGGGGACTGCGCCCGGCGCGCCGGCTGCCGGCAAGGCCTGCGCCGCCGCGGGCAGCTTCGCTGCGCCGGGGGCCTGAGTTGCCGGGCCTGGCGCCGCACCGGCTGCCTGCGCCACGGCCGCGCCAGCCCCGGCCAGCTGGCCCGCCGTCGCCGCAACCACCGGCGCCGGGGCGCCCGTCGCGCCAACCGCGGGCGGCGCTGCGGTCGGCGCACCGGGGCGCGGAACCGCTTTCACGCCCTGCACGCCAGTGCCCTGCGGCTGCGCGCGCGCCGGCGTCGCCGCGACGCGCTGCTCCATCTCAGCCGCACGCTCGGGCGCGCGTCCCGCCCACTCGCGCAGACGCTTGATCTCGCGCGCCTGGGAGAAGACCAGCAGCGCCAGGATCGCCACGCCGAGGACGCCCGCGAAGGCGACGATCGCACCGATCTTCGTGAAGCTGTTCGACAGCGACAGCGCGAGCGGTATCAGCGTCATGAATGGGGGGAGTGTACGAGGGGCACAGGCGCGTCGTGCGGGCTCACACCGGCGCCATTCGGCGGGTCCTCGGCCTCGCGCGGCTGCTCGGAAGGCGTGCCCTCGCGCGGGCCGCCGGTCCCCCCGTCGCGTCCCCCGTCCCCTTCCTCCGGTGCGCCCGCGGGCGCAGCACGGTCGCGGGCCGAGGAGAGCTCTGAGACCTTCGCGGCCAGGCCCGCCGCGTCTCCCTCGAGCACCAACAGGTTGATCTCCCTGAACATCGCCTCCACCTCCGCCACCGCCAGCGGCTCGCGGTCTGCCAGCAGGATCTTCTCTGCCGTCGTCGGCCGCGGGCGCTCGTAGCTGTTGAAGAGCTCCTCGTTCAGCTTCTCGCCCGGCTGCGGCGATGTCACCTCGATGTCGATGTCGCGGTCCGCGTCCAGGCCCGAGAGCTCGATCATCGCGCGCGCGAGATCCATGATCCGTACCGGTTCGCCCATGTCGAGCACGAACACCTGCGCGCCGCGCGCCGCGGGCCCCTGCAGCACCGTGCCGCTCGGCTCGCCCACGAGCGAGCCCGAGCGGATGATCAGCTGCACCGCCTCGGGGATCGTCATGAAGTAACGCGTCATGCGCTCGTCGGTGACCGTCACCGGGCCGCCGCGCTCGATCTGTCTGCGGAAGATCGGCACGACGCTGCCCGAGGAGCCGAGCACGTTGCCGAAGCGCACCGCCGCGTAGCGTGTCTTTGGGAAGCGCGCCGTGGCCGCCTCGAGGGCGAACTCCGCGAGCGCCTTCGAGGCGCCCATCACGGTCGCCGGCGCAACCGCCTTGTCGGTCGAAACGAGCACGAAGCAGCGCACGCCGTGGTCGCCCGCGACGGTCGCCACCACCCGCGTCGCGATCGCGTTGTTGCGCACCGCCTCCACCGGGTTTTCCTCCATCAGCCCCACGTGCTTGTAGGCGGCCGCATGGAACACGATCGCCGGCCGCTGCTCGTCGAGGATTTCGCGCATGCGCTCCTCCTCCTTGCAGTCAGCCAGTACCGCCGCGAGCATCGACGGCGGCACGTGGCGCTCCTCCTCGAGCTCGCGCTTGATCGCGAACAGGTTGTCCTCCGCGTGGTCGAGCAGCACGATCCTGTGCGGCTCCACGCGCGCTATCTGCCTGCACAGCTCCGAGCCGATCGACCCACCCGCGCCCGTCACGAGCACTGTCTGGCCGGCCAGGTAGGCGCCCACGCGCTCGAGCTGCATCTGCACAGGGTCGCGGCCGAGTACGTCCTCCACGCGCACCTCGCGCACCTGGCGCGCGAGGCCGCCGCCGGTCTGCAGCAGCTCGAACACCGTCGGCAGCGTGCGCACCGGGATCGAGCGCTTGCGGCACTCGCGCACGATGCGCGCACGCGTGGAGCCGGGCGCGGAGGGGATCGCGATGATCACTTCGTCCGGCTCGGACTCATCGAGGATCCGCGGCAGGTCCTCCTGCGTGTTGCCGCGCACGCGCACCCCGTCGTAGCGCAGGCGCAGCTTCAGGGGGTCGTCATCGAGGAAGCCGATCGGCGACAGGCCGAGCTCGCGGTTGCGCATCATCTCGCGCAGCACCAGGCGCCCGCCCTCGCCCGCGCCCGCGATCAGCACCGTGCGCTCCCCCTTGCGTCCGCCGCGGAAGAACGCCAGCGGCCTGCGCTCGTACACGCTTCGCGAGACCGCGCGCACGCCCACGAGTAGCACCAGCGCGATCAGCGCAAAAAGCACGATCACGCCGTTGGGCAGGTACACCGCCGAGGTGGCGACCTCGACGTGCTTGGCCGCGTCGAACGTGTAGCGCTGGAGGGGCCGCAGCACCGCGATCGCGACCACCGTCAGCAGCACGATCGCCACGACCGCGCGCACGACCGCCTCGTAGTCGCGCTGGCCCGCGTAGCGGAAGCGCCGCTGGTAGACGCGCGAGAGCACCAGCACGGGCATGCTCCCGAACAGCACCCACAGCAGCGTGCGTTCGCGCAGGAGAGCGTACTCGTGCGTGGGACCGTGCTGGAAGCGCAGCTGGAAGGCGAGGTAGTACGCGAGCGCTACCAGTACGCCGTCGACCGCCAGTTGTGGCAGCGAGTGACGGTGAAGCGGCAGCGCCACCGAACGTATTCGTCGGCGCATTGCAGCAAGTGTATGGCGCAGGGGCGACCTTGGCGCGCGCTTGACTATCCGCTGGACAGCGGCGAGAGCATCAGCTCCAACAGGCTCCGAGGGTCGCGGCGCACGCGCGCGGGCGCCCCCGCGCGCTCGCTCCGCGACCCGAGCAGCGAGGCCGCCGAGAGCTCGAGCTCCCGAGGGCTCGAGAGCAGGCGCATGCGGCCCTCGGCCACCAGTCGCTCGTCAACCGCGCCCGGCCTGCCCGCGAAGGTCGTGCACGCCGGCGTGCCAAGCGCCACCGCTTCGCGGTTCATCGTGCCTCCCGCCGAGATCACGAGGTCCGCGAAGGCCACCAGCGACTGCGCGTCGATCGCGCGCTCGGGCACCGTGAAGTCCTCCACCTTCGATAGCTCCGAGCGCTGCGACTCAACGCGCGGCAGCACCACCGCCTGCACCCCCTCGCTCCGCGCCGCCTCGCGCAAGCGCGCGAGCACACCCGCGAACAGGTCGTTCTCGAAGCGGTGATACAGCGACACCTGCGGCGGCGTGCGCACCACCACGAGCGCGCGCTCGCGCGAGAGGCCGAGCGCTCCGAGCACCGCGGGGTCCGGCTCGAAGTCCGATAGGTAGTACTCCTCCTTCAGGCCCGCGTAGCGGCGTAGCTTGCCCGCTCGCGCGCCGTAGCGCGCAAGGCGCTGCGGCGGGATCGCCTCCGGCACCACCACCGCGCGCGCCAGCCTGCAGTTGATGTTGTGCTGCACACTCGCCCACTCGTAGTCGAACGCCGTCGAGCTCGGGACCCGCAGCAGCGCCGCCGCCACGCTCAGGTCGTTAGAGCCGTGGCCGAGGGCGATGTCAAAGCGCGCGCCGCGTGCCCGGGCGAAGCGCACGAGCTCATACGAGCGCGACAGCAGGCCCGTCGCCTTCGCCGCCACGCGCCCGCCGCGGTGGCGGCCGATCGCCTCGTGCTCGATCCCGAAGCGATCGCACAGCTCGAGCGTCTGCGCGAAGTCGCGCGCGGTCACGCTCACCTCGTGGCCCTCCGCGCGCAGGATCTCGATCAGCGGGCGCATCACGAGCACGTGCGGGCTGTTGGTCAGGTCGATCCAGACGCGCATGCGCCGCGCATCATCGCCCCTCGCCCGTGCATGAGGGTCCGCCCATGCTCGGCCCCATGCGCGAAACCCACGCGGGTCCTGCAGGTATCGTTGAGCGACCGTGCTCCTGCTCGCCTCGCTATCGGACACCCTCGTCAACGAAACCTCGCACTTCGTGGGCGAAGCGGGGCTCCCCGGGATCCTCCTGCTGATGGCGGCCTCCTGCGCCTGCATCCCCGTCCCCTCGGAGTTCGTGATGCTGTTCGCCGGCTTCGCCGTCGCCGACCCCCATCAGGCCGGCGTCAGCCACCACCTCACGCTGCTCAGCGTCGTCATCGTCGGCGTCATCGGCTCGATGCTCGGCTCCTACGTCGCCTACGCCGTCGGCCGCGGCGGGCGTCTTGAGTTCTTCGAACGCCACGGCGGCAAGTTCCACATGGGGCCCGCGCAGATCGAGAAGGCCGACGCCTGGTTCAAGCGCCGCGGCGACATCGCCGTGCTCGTCGGGCGCGACATCCCGATCATCAGGGCCTTCATCTCGCTGCCCGCCGGCATCGCGCGCATGCCGCTCGCGAAGTTCACCCTCTACTCGCTGATCGGCATGATCCCCTGGGTGCTCGGGCTCACGCTCGCCGGCGAAGCGCTCGGCAGCAACTGGAAGAGCACGCGCACGGGCTTCGAGTACGCCACCTACGTGGTGCTCGCGCTGATCGTCGTGTGGATCGCCTACACCGTCGTGCGCCGCCGGCGCCTGCGCCAGGCGGCCCTCGACGTGATCGGTTGAGGACGCGCCAACGCTCCGAGGAGGGCGCGCTGCCGCTCCGCCACGCCGTCGCACTCGGCCTGCTCCAGGGCCCCACCGAGCTGCTGCCAATCTCCTCCTCCGCGCACACCGCACTCCTGCCCTGGCTGGCGCGCTGGCCCTATGAGGAGCTCGACGGCGAGCTGCGCAAGGCCTTCGAGGTCGCCCTGCACGGCGGCGCCGCGCTCGCGCTCGCGCTCTCCATGCGCACGCAGCTGAGCGCGCAGGCGCGCACGATGAGGCTCCGCGGCGCGGGCATCCTCGCGCTCGCCTGCGGCCCGCCCGCCCTGGCCGGGCTCCTTCTCGGCCGCACGGTCGAGACCCGGCTCGGCGGCCCGCGCACGATCGCCTGTGCGCTCGCCGGCGGCGCCGTCGCGATGGCGCTCGCCGACGCCGAGGCGCCCGAGGGAAGGCGCAGCTGCTCGCAGGCGCGCCTGCGCGACGGGCTCGCGCTCGGGCTCGCGCAGGCCAGCGCGCTCATCCCCGGCGTCTCGCGCAGCGGCGCCGCGCTCACCGCCGCGCGCTCGCGCGGCTTCTCGCGCGCAGCCGCGCACTCGCTCTCGTGGGGCGTCGCGCTGCCCGTCATGGCCGGCGCCAGCGCGCTGCAGGGGATGCGCGTCGCCCGCTCCCGCGGAGCCTCCCGGATCCGGCGAGCGCTGCTCGCCGGCCTCGCGAGCGCGTTCTGCTCCACGCTCGCCTCCGCCGCGCTCCTGCGCGGCTCGCTTTCAGAGGTCCCGCTCCTGCCCTACGCGCTCTATCGCTGCATGCTCGCCGTGCTCGTGCTCGCACGCGCGCGGCGCAGCGGGTAGTTATACGCGCATGGCAGCCGTCCTCGGCAGCTTGATCGGGGGCCGCTACAGGCTCGAGGTCGTCATCGGCAGGGGCGGCATGTCCACCGTCTACCGGGCCCGTGACAGCGTCCTCGAACGCGCCGTCGCGGTGAAGCTCATGCACAGCTCGATCGCCGAGGACTCCGCGCAGCTCGAGCGCTTCCGCCGCGAGGCGCGGCTGGTCGCGCAACTCAGCCACCCCAACGTCGTCACCGTCATCGACGCCGGCGAGGAGCAGGAGCCCGGCGCGCCCCACGGCGTCGGCACCCCCTACATCGTCTTCGAGTGCGTCGAGGGGGAGACGCTCAAGGACCTCATCCGCCGCGAGGCTCCGCTCGAGATCCCCGTCGCGATCGCCTACGCGATCGAGATCGCGCGCGCACTCGGCGCCGCCCACGAGCGCGCCCTCGTGCACCGCGACGTGAAGCCTCAGAACGTCCTCATCTCAATCGAAGGCGCCGCCAAGATCACGGACTTCGGGATCGCCCGGCCGCTCACCGAGGAGGGGCTCACCGGCACCGGTCGCGTGCTCGCCACCACCGACTACATCGCGCCCGAGCAGGCGCTCGGGCAGCCCGTCAGCGCGCGCTCTGACATCTACTCGCTCGGCGTCGTGCTCTACGAGATGCTCACCGGCGAGGTGCCCTTCCACGGCGACTCCGCCGTCGCCGTCGCGATGCGCCACGTGCGCGAGGAGCTCCCCGACGTGCAGCGCGCGCGGCCCGGACTCTCCGCCGCCACCGCCGCCGTCGTCGACCGCGCCACGATGAAGGACCCCGAGCAGCGCTACCCCGACGCCGCCAGCATGCTCGTCGACCTCGAGGACGCGCTCGCGCTCGAGACCGCCCGCTCCGGGCAGGCCGCCACCGCCGAGGTCACGAGCGTGCTGCGCACCCTCCCCGGCGATGCGCGCCAGCGGCTGCCGCTGCGCGTGCGCCACCCCGCTGCCTGGGGGGGCGTGCTCGCGCTGCTCGCGCTCGCCGTCGCGCTCGTGCTCACCTTCGTCCTCGGACGCACCCACAAAGGCGTAGGTGCCGGCGGCGCCCAGCTCGGACACGGGCTCGTGGCCGTCTCGCTCGGCCAGAGCGCCGCCTATTCCTACAACCCCTTCGGCACCGGGCCCGAAGACCGCGGCCAGCTCTCCAACCTGATCGACGGCGACCCCCAAACCACCTGGAGCACCGAGCAGTACTTCAACGGCACGCTCAAGAAGGAACACGGGACCGGGACCGGCGTCTACCTCGACGCCGCCCCGCGCCTGGCCGCCAAGGCGCTCGAGATCCAGACGCCCACCCCCGGGTTCCCCATGCAGGTCTATGTCGCCAACGCGATCAAGGAACTCTCTTACGGCGATGCCACGCCGCTCTCGCAGCGCGGCTGGCATGGCCCCGTCGGCTCGAGCTCGCTCGTGCGCAGCGGCGAACGCGTCGAGCTGCACCTCGGCGGGCACGCCTGGCGCTACTACCTCATCTGGCTGACCGCGCTGCCGCCCGGCGGCTCCGCCTCGATGTCCGAACTGACGCTGTTCAGGTAATGGGTGATCAGGGAGCGTCCGTTGCTTTGCGCAGGCAAGCACGAGCTGCCGGAGTGGCACGTTCCCTCAGGGCCGCTCATTTTGTCGTCTGCCGTTAACCGAACGAACGTTCGTTCGGTCAACGCTTTCCGTTCGATGCATACCGCGGCGCGTGCAGGGGCCTGTCTGGTGTCGCCCGCGGACGACATCAATCGACGTAAGGGCCCCTCCGCCAGGGGCGCCGTCAGCCGCAGCCGGTGATGCCCCCGTCGAGCGGGATCACCGTGCCTGTCAGGTAGGCGCCCGCGCGCGAGGCCAGGAACAGCGTGAGCCCGGCGACGTCGTCGGGGCGGCCGATGCGCCCGAGCGGCACCATCTGCTCGATGCTCAAGCGGTTCTCGGGGTCATCGAGCGCCCAGGCCATCATGCGGCTCTCGAATGGCCCGGGCGCGATCGCGTTGACCGTGATGTGCTCGGACGCGAGGCGCTTGGCGAGGTGGCGCGTGAGCATGTGCACGGCCGCCTTGCTCGCGCTGTAGCTGTAGTTCTCCACCGACGGCGTGCGCAGGCCGTCGACCGAGCCGATGTTGATGACGCGCGCCGGATCGGCGGCGCTCGCCGCTGCGCGCAGTGCTCCCAGCAGCGCGACGGTGAGCTCGAAGATGCCCTCCACGTTCGTGTGCATCACCTTCTCCCAGCCAGCCCAGGGAACTCCTCGATCGGCGCGCCCCAGGTCGCGCCCGCGTTGTTGACGAGGATGTCCAGGCGCTCAAAGCGCGCTCGCGTGGCCTCGGCGAGCGCCGCGACGCCCTCGGGCGAGCTGACGTCGCCGGGGATCGCCACGCAGTCGCCGTGCTGCGCGAGCTCGCGCGCGGCGGTCTCGATGTCCTCGGTCTTGCGCGAGCTGACGATCACGCGCGCGCCCGCCCGCAGGAGCCCGCGGGCGATCATCAGGCCGATCCCGCGCGAGCCGCCGGTCACGAGTGCTGTCTTGCCGGAGACGTCGAAGAGATCGCTCATCGGGCGGGCGACAGGCTACCGGGGCCCCGCCGCCGCACGCTCGCGGCGGGCGCGCTCGAGCGCGAGGCGGCAGAGCCGGTCCACGAGCTGCGCGTAGGGGATGCCCGAGGCCTCGATCAGCTTCGCGTAGACGCTCGTCGGGGTGAACCCCGGCATCGTGTTCAGCTCGTTGAGCAGCACGCGCTCGCCGTCCACGAAGAAGTCCACGCGCGCGAGCCCGGCCGCTCCAGCGGCCTCGAAGGCCTCCAGCGCGAGCGCGCGCACGCGCTGCGCCGCGGCGGCCGAGATGCGCGCGGGCACGATCAGCTGCATCCCGCCGGGCTCGTACTTGGCGCTGTAGTCGTAGAACTCGCCCTCGTAGGAGATCTCGCCAGGCACCGACACGAGCGCGCCGGCGGGGTCCTCGCGCGCGCCCTCGAGCACCCCGCACTCGACCTCGAGGCCCGGCGCCATCGCCTCGACGATCACGAGCTCATCGTGAGCGAAGGCGTCCTCGAGCGCGCCTGCCATTGAAGCCGGCTCGCTCACCTTCGCGATGCCCACGGAGGAGCCGAGGTGGGCGGGCTTCACGAACACCGGCAGGCCGAGCGCCGCCACCTGCTCGAGCACGCGCTCGCGCTCGCTGAGAAAGCGCGCGGCGCGCACCCCGACGAAGTCCACCTGCGGCATGCCAGCCGCACCCGCGAGCTCTTTGAAGAGCACCTTGTCGAGGCTCACCGCGGAGGCGCTCACGCCCGAGCCGACGTAGGGGAGCGCGAGCGTCTCGAGGGTCCCCTGCAGCGTGCCGTCCTCGCCGTAGGGGCCGTGCAGCACCGGGAAGGCGAGGTCGGCGTCGAGCAGGCCCGCGCCCGGCCACAGCGCGATCGCCTCGCCCTCGCTGCGCCACACCCCGTCGCGGCCGATCTCGATCCACCTGACGGCGTGCCCTGCGGCGAGGAGCCCCTCGCGCACCGCGCGCGCGGAGGACAGCGAGACCTCGTGCTCGGAGGAGCGTCCGCCGGCGAGCACCGCCACCGTGAGCGCGCCGGCGCGCGGCCCGGCGTGCCCGTTGGCGGCTGCCGCGCTCATACCGCGCTCATGGCGTCGCGGCCGCCGGCGGGGTCGGCGATGAGGCGGGCGGCGTGGTGGTGGTACTGGTGCCGGTCGAGGTGGTGCCGCCGGCGAGGCCGACGAAGATCGTCACGGTCGCGCCTTTGCGCGCGGGCGACCCGCCGCTCGGGCTCTGCCGGAGGACCTTGCCCTGCTGCGAGGCTTCGGTGGTTTCGGTGGTGAAGGACTGTGTGATCAGGCCGACAGAGGTGAGCTTGGCTTCTGCTTCGGCTTCGGTCATGCCGACGACGGTGGGGACGACGACGTCGATGGCCTTCTCTTTTTCGGCGAGCACCAGGTTCACGGCGCTGCCGGACTTCACCGAGGTGCCGGAGGCGGGGGTCTGCGAGATCACGGTGCCGGGCGTGCCCGTGCTCGAGGGCTGCTTGGTGACGGTCCCGACGATGAGGCCCTCGCCCTTGAGCGTGCTTTCGGCGCCCGCGCGGGAGTCGCCGGAGAGGTCGGGCACGCTCACCGGGGCGGGCCCGCTCGAGACGAGTACGGTGACCTGTCCCCCCTGGACGGCGGCGCCGGAGGGTTCTGTGCCGATCACCTTGCCCGCCTGCACGGTCGGGCTGGGCGCCTGCTTGACCTTCGGCTTGAAGCCCGCTTCTTCGAGCTTTTTGACGGCTTCGGCGGAGCGCTCGCCGTTGACGCTCGGCACGCCCACGAGCGCGGGGCCGCTGGAGATCACGATGTCAACGCGCGAGCCCTTCTTCACGCTCACGCCGGGCGCTGGCGACTCTTTGGTGACGAGGCCGACCGGCGTCGTGCTCGCTTCGCGCGAGGGCGCGGCCTGCAGGCCGACGCGGTGAAGCGCCGTGATCGCGACGGGTTCGGTGTCGCCGCGCACGTCGGGGACGTGGACGCGCACGGGCGATTTGCCGAGCAGCAGCGCGGCGGCGACGGCGGCGGCGGCGAGCGCCAGCGCGAGCGCAACGAGCCAGATCCAGCGACGGCTGACGCGGTCCTCCGGCGGAAGCGGGGGCTCGGCGCCGCCGGCGTAGACGGGCGCGCCGTAGGCGGGGGGCGCGATCAGCGGGGCGGCCGCGATCGCTGTGGCGGGCGCGGCGGGCCGCGTCGGCAGCGTCTCGTAGACGCCGGTGATCGCGGCGGCGGGGCTGTATGCGGGCAGCGTCTCGCGCTCGTGCTGCAGCGCGGAGATGAGCTCATCGGCGCTGGCGTAGCGCGCGGCGGGATCCTTCGCGAGCGCGCGCATCACGACCGCGTCGAGCGAGGGCGGGATCGCGGGGTTCAGCTCGCTCGGCGGGCGCGGCGCGGCGGAGACCTGCTTGAAGGCGATCGCGACGGCGGAGTCGCCCTCGAAGGGCACCGCGCCCGTGAGCAGCTCGTAGAGGACCACGCCCACGGAGTAGAGGTCGGAGGCGTCGCTCACGGCGAAGCCCTGCGCCTGCTCGGGCGAGAGGTACTGCGCGGTGCCCATGATCGAGCCGGTGAGCGTCATGTCGGAGGCGCCGGCGCGGGCGATGCCGAAGTCCGTCACGCGCGCGCGCCCCTCCTCGTCGAGGATCACGTTGTGGGGCTTCAGGTCGCGGTGGATCACGCCGCGGCGGTGCGCGAAGCGCGCGGCGCGCAGGATCTGGATGACGATGTCGATCGCGAGCGCCGGCTCGAGCGCGCCGTCCTCGCGCACGATCGCCTTCAGCGAGCGTCCCGCGACGTACTCCATGGCGATGTAGTAGGTGCCGTTCCACTCGCCGCGGTCGAAGATGCCGACGATGTTGGGGTGCGAGAGCGCGGCCGCGCTCGAGGCCTCTTTGCGAAAGCGCTCGACGAATTCGTGGTCTTCGGCGAAGTGGTGGTGGAGCACCTTCACGGCGACCTCGCGCCCGAGCAGCTGGTCCTGGGCGAGGTAGACGTCGGCCATGCCGCCGGAGCCCACGCGCGAGATCACGCGGTAGCGCCCGTCGACGATCGTGTCCGGCTCGATCATCGCAACAGGCTTTCCATGACCGCGCGCGCGACAGGGGCGGCGAAGGTGGCGCCGAAGCCGGGGACGTCCTGCAGCGTCGCGGCGACCGCCACGCGCGGTTCGTTGGCGGGCGCGAAGGCGATGAACCAGGCGTTGTTGGGGGCGTTGGCGAACTGCGTTTCGGCGGTGCCCGTCTTGCCGGCGACCTGCACGCCGGGGATCTTCGCGGGGCCGCCGGTGCCTTCGTTGACGACGGCTTCCATCATCTTCGTGACGGCGCTGGCGGTCGAGGGCTTCATCACGACCGACTGCACGCGCGGGGCGACGTTCTGCACGGTCTGGCCTTCGGCGTTGAGGATCTTCCTGGTGAGGTGCGGGACCATCAGCGTGCCGGCGTTGGCGACCGCGGAGACGACCTCCGCCATCTGCAGCGCCGTGGCCTCGAGTTTGTCCTGTCCGATGCCAAGGCGCCCGAGATCCACCTGTTCGTTGGTTGGCGGGATCAGCTTGTTGGGGTTCGGGTACTCGCCGCTGGCGGACATTTCCTGGGAGGGATAGTCGAGCTGGGGCTTTGAGTCGAAGCCGAAGCGTTCCATGTAGCGCTGCAGCGTCTGGCGGCCGAGCCTTTCCGCGACCTGCGCCCAGACGGTGTTGACCGAGAGCGCGAGTGCTTTGGTGAGCGTGATCTGCCCGAAGCTCTGGTTGTAGTCGTTGTCGAGCGGGACGCCCGAGATGGCGATGCCGTTGCGCCCGTTGATCGTGGATTCGGGGGTGAACATGCCCGTGTCGATGGCGGCGGTGGCCGTGACGACCTTGAAGGCGGAGCCGGGCGCGTAGCCGAACTGGGTGGCGCGGTTGATGAGCGGCGACTGCGACGCCTTCTCCAGCGCTTCGAAGCCTCCGCGCCGGCGCAGCGAGTTGGGGTCATAGCTCGGCGAGGAGGCCATCACGGTGACCGCGCCGGTGCGCGGTTCGATCGCGACGACGGAACCACGGTGGCCTTCGAGCGCCTTCATCGCGACGGCCTGCGCGGAGGGGTTGAGGGTCGTTATGACTTCATCGCCGGCCGGCCTGATCCCCTGCAGCTGGTTGAGGACCGACTGCAGGCCGGAGCTCGAGAGCCCCTCGAGTTCGGAGTTGCGGGAGCGCTCGAGGCCCGAGTCGGTGATTTCGGCGAAGTAGTAGCCGAGGGGGTGCGCGAACAGCGAGCGCTGCGGGTAGACGCGTTCATAGACGCCTTCGGGCCCGCGCACGCTGCGAGCGAGCACGGCGCCGTTGGCGGCGAGGATGGGCCCGCGCGCGATGCGCTCCTGCTCGAGCAGCGGCCGGCGGTTCTCGGGGTTGGCGCGCAGCGAGGAGGCTTCGAAGACGGTCCAGCGCGAGGTGAAGGCGACGAGCAGCAGGAACAGCGCGGCGACGACTCCGTAGAGGCGCGTGATCGGGCGGTTCATGGCTTCGCCCCGCGCGGGCTCATTCGAGCTCTTCCAGTTCGAGGCCGTGGATGACCGAGCCGGCGTTGCGTTCGGTGCGCAGCGAGTGGTCGAGCAGCGCCTTGCGCCGGCGCGGGGTGAGCTTCGAGGCGGCGACGCCGGAGACGTACTGGCGGCTGTAGAGGTCGATGCTGCCGGGCAGCTGGTAGGGCACGCCCTGGTAGAGCGTGACGAGGCCGCGCGCGTTGGTGCCGACGAAGTAGACGTTGGTGAGCGCGAGCCAGGCGGCGCAGGCGAGCAGCGCGATCATGACGAGCGAGAAGGCGAGCGATTTGACGTGCCTGAGCGGGAGCGACCACCAGCGCCGGCGCCTGGGGATTGCGCGCGGGCGCGGGGGGCGCGGCGTGCGCCTGACGCTCGCGGGCTGCGTCCGGGTCTGCACGGCGGTGCGCGCCCTGCCGTTGCCCTCGCCCTCCTCGGCGCGCGCCGCCAGATCAGGGTCGCCGTCGGGCTCCTGCTCGCGCGCGACGACGGCGGGCAGCCCGACGACGGTCTGGTGTTCGCGCGCACCGGCGTCGGCGAGCGCGTTGCTCGTGTCGATGTCCTCGAGGCGCAGCAGCACGACGGTGACGTTGTCGCGCCCGCCGGCGGCGTTGGCGGCGGCGATGAGCGCCTCGCCGGCGTCGTGCAGGCGGGGGTGGGCGAGCAGCAGCTCGACGATCTCCTGCTCGGAGAGCATCGTGGTGAGTCCATCGCTGCAGAGCAGGTAGACGTCGCCGGCGCGCGCCTGGAAGGTGCGCGTATCGACCTCGACGACGCCTTCGGGGCCGAGCGCGCGCGTGATGACCGAGCGCTGTGGGTGTTCGATGGCTTCCTCGGGCGTGAGCCGGCCCTGGCGCAGGAGCTCGTCGACGAGCGTGTGGTCGTCGGTGAGGCGCAGCAGCTCGCCCTCGCGCAGGCAGTAGGCGCGGCTGTCGCCGACGTGGGCGATCGCGACCTCGTGCTCGCCGACGTAGACGGCGGTGAGCGTGGTGCCCATGCCGGCCTGCTCGGCGTTGGAGTGCGAGAGCTCGTGGATGCGTTCGTTGGCGAGCAGCGCGAGCGCGGCGAGCGCGCGCTCGGGCTCGGCGGCGTCGCGCAGGCCCGGTTCGAAGACCTCGACGGCGATGCGCGAGGCGACCTCGCCGGCCTGCGCCCCGCCCATGCCGTCGGCGACGACGTACAGCGGCGCGCGCGCGAGCAGCGCGTCCTCGTTGGCGCGGCGCTGGCGACCGGTGTCGGTGCCCGTGTACTGCTCTGCTACGCGCAGCATCTGAAGAGCACCCCCTAGATGACTGATTCCGAATTGGCGCGGGGCATGTTCCCGACGCGAGGGGTGTTTGCGCAGCTGTCGAAGGTCGGCGTTGCTAAAGCAACGTCGACCACGGAGGTGGCCTCGTGCACGCCGACCTCGACAGCCTGCTCATCGCACTTTATGTGCTGGCGGATGATCTCCTGCCGGTGCGGACGGGTGCAGGCCGTCGCCCAAGGATCACCGATGCTGAGCTCATCGCGCTCGCGGTCGCGCAGATCGTCCTCGGATGCCCTTCTGAGCGGCGGTTTCTGCGCCTCGCGCGCCGGCGCTTGTCGCACCTGTTCCCGTACATCCCCAAGCAGCCTGGCTACAACAAGCGGCTGCGCGCGCTCACCCCGCAGGTGTGTGTTCTCATCGGGCATCTCGCGAGGATCTCGCCGTCGTTCTGTGACCGGCTGCGGCTGCTTGACTCCACGCCCGTGCCGTGCGGCGCCTCGCGCGAGACCCGCAAGCGCTCCGAGCTCGCGGGCTGGGCGGCCTATGGCTACTGCCAAAGCCATTCCCGCTACTTCTGGGGGCTGCGGCTGTACTTGCTGTGCGCCCCGGACGGGATGCCGGTCAGCTTCTGCCTGGCTCCCGCGAACGAGCCCGAGCGTGAGGTTGCCGCTGCGCTGCTCGAACGCGCCCGCAAGCAAGAGCTGCTCACCGGAGGCGAGATCATCGTCACCGACAAGGGCTTCGCAGGCAGAGAGTTCGAGCAGATCGTCGCCGAACTCGACGCCACGCTCATCCGGCCCGACCGCAAGGACGAGCCGCCCCGCTTCGGGAAGCTCAGCCACGCCCGCCAATGGATCGAGTCGGTCTACCAGACCACCAAGAGCCAGCTCTCCCTCGAGCAGCACGGAGGCCACATCCCCGAAGGCGTCTGGGCCCGCATCTGCCAACGCATACTCGCCCTCGCCGCCGGCATCTGGCACAGCTGGCTCCTCTGGGAAAACAACCAGGCCGACGCCCCCGGACGCCACTTCATCAACTACGACCACTGAACCCGTGAAAACGGAATCAGTCATCTAGTCGACCTCGAAGCTGAATTCGCTGTCGCCGATGCGCACGCGGTCGCCGGGGTGCAGCGGCCGCGGGCTCTGCAGCAGCTCCTCGTTCAGGTAGGTGCCGTTGGTGGAGCCGAGGTCTTCGATCACGACGATGTTGCCCTGCTCGTAGATGATCGCGTGGCGGGCGGAGGCGAAGGGATCCTCGATGCGTATCTCGGCGTTCTCGCCGCGGCCGAGCACGAGCCGCGAGTCGAGGTCGTAGATCATGCCGCTGTCGTGACCGGGCGCGCGCTCGACGACGAGCTTGGGCGAGCGCTCGGCGATGTGCGCGCCGCCGACGGCGGAGGCGGAGTAGAGGCCGGTGGCGTCGGGCGGGATGGCGGCGGCCTGGAGCTCGCCTTCGCGCGCGGCGGGCGGCCCGATGCGCATGTCGCGCCGCGCGCTGCGCACGACCCACAGCAGGAACAGGTAGAGCACGGCTATGAAGCCGAACTTGAGCGCGACGGAGACCGGTTCGAGGTTGTTCATTGCAGTTCGAAGACGAGCTGCGTGGAGCCGAGTTCGATGCGGTCGCCGGGCGAGAGCGGCTGCGCGCCGCGCAGCGCGCGCCCGTTGAGCAGGACGCCGTTTGTGGAGCCGAGGTCGGCGACCGTCCAGCCCTCGCCGGCGGGGCGCAGCTCGGCGTGGCGGCGCGAGACGCCGGAGTCCTCGAGCACGACGGCGCAGTCGCGGCTGCGCCCGATGATGCCGCCCTCTGGCGGCAGCATCAGCCGCCGCCCGCTGGTGAGCAGCAGCGCGCGCGGGGGCCGCGGCTGCGGGCGCGCGGCTTCGATCGGCTCGCGCAGGCGCTGGGCGCCGCTGTAGATCATCGTCTGGCCGTGTTCGTCATCGACCTCGGGCGCGGGGGGCGCTCGCGCGCGAGCGCGGGACCGGCGAACGCGGGGGCGTGCTCGGGGGCGTCGGAGCGCACGAGCCGCGCCTGGATGCCGAACTCCCCGAGCGAGAGCCGCTCGTCGGTGTGGAAGCTGACGTGCGGGGGCGAGGAGAGGATCAGGTCCTCGCGGCGCGCGTGCTCGAGCAGGTATGCGCAGAGCTCTTCGACGACCTCGCTCTCGATGCCCTCGTAGCGCTCGCGGTCGCGCGGGGAGAGCCAGACGGAGTACTCGTTCGGCACGTAGACGTGCGAGACGGAGTGCGTGCGGTGCGCGTCCATCTCGCGGGCGAGCTTGCGCGCGAGTTCCATCGGGCGCACCTCGGATCTAAATACGCGTCCGAATGCTCCCTCGAGGAGGTTGGCGATCGTCGTCTCGACGCTCTTGAGCAGACCCATGGGCAACGGCTAGCGGCCGCGAAAGGACCGGCACCGAGAGGCCATGCTACGCACAAGCGGTCAGGTTGGGCCGCGCACGGCGCGCAGCGCGATCGCGAGCGCGCCAGCCAGGACGGCGCCGAGCAGAGCGCCGCGCGGCTCGGGGTGCGCGCCCGAGGACAGGCCGGAGTCGAGCGCGCGCTCTGCGAGCGCGAGAGCGGCCGCCCAGCAGGCGGCGGCGAGCAGATCCAGTGAGGCCCGCCGCCCGCGGACGATCCAGGGCAGGACGACGGCGGCGGCGCCCCAGAGCAGCGCGCCGAGCGCGACGGCGAGCGTGAGCGAGGGCGCGATGATGCGCGTGGCGGTGAGCGTGAGCGAGCCCTCCCAGGCGCCGCGGGCGGGGTAGCTCGAGGCGGGCGCGAGCCAGAGCACGCGCGCGAGGAGCGGAGAGGCGAGGATCAGCCACCAGTAGCCGATGGCGCCGCGGGCGGCGCGCTCGACGGCGGCGCGCGGCTGGCCGGCGATGGCGGGGAAGGCACCGGCGAGGCCGATCACGCCGAGCAGGGGCGAGAGCGCGCAGTAGAGGCGCCCGATCGGTAGCCGCGCGGAGCCGTCCTCGCCGCGCACGAAGAGTGCGGGCAGGAGCGCGGCGAGCACGAGCAGCGAGACGCCGGCGAGCCCGGAGAAGGCCTCCCAGAAGACGAAGGCGAGCAGCAGCGCGAGCCAGAGCTTGCGCGGCAGCACGGGCCTGCGCTGCGCGCGGGCGTCCTCGCGCAGGTGCGTGTAGGGCTGACCGTCCGCCTCGCGGGCGCGTTCGTCCTGCTCGCGGGCATCCTCGTCGAGCGCGTGGGCGTGCTCGAGGGCGCCGGCGGCGAGCGGCGCGGCTCGCAGCCCTGGGTCGGGTCGTATCTGCGAGTCGGGCGGCACCTGCGCGGCGGCCCGGATTCGTGATGGATGGCGCCGGTCGTGCTCGCGCCCAAGCCCCATCCTCCTGCGCCGGCGCGGCAGGCCGAGCTCGAGCGCCTCCTCGAGGCCGAGGCCGAGCTCGGCGAGCGTGCCGCGGTCGGTGGGGGAGGGAGCGAGCGCGTGGTCGAGCGCGAGGCAGAGCTCGCGCGGCAGGTCGCGGCGGCGGCGGGCGAGCGGCTCGAGCGGACGGCCGATGCGCCGCACGGTGGCGGCGGGCGTGGGCCCGCGCACGGGGTTGACGCCGCAGAGGGCCTCGTAGAGCACGAGCGCGAGCGAGTAGAGGTCGGCCTCCTCGCCGGCGTCGGCACCCTCGGACTGCTCGGGGGCCATGTAGGCGAGCGTGCCGACGACGTTGCCGGTGCGCGTGAGCGCGTCCTCGCCGGCGAGGCTGGCGCCGCCGAAGTCGGTGAGCTTGGCGCTTTCGCCGCGGTGGGCGCTGCTGGCGGGGACGAGCACGTTGTGTGGCTTGATGTCGCGATGGATGACGCCGCGGGCGTGCGCGTGGGAGAGCGCGCTGACGAGCGCGAGGCCGATCTCGATGGCGTGCTCGTCGGTGAGCTCGTCGGCGGCGATGAGGCGCGCGAGCGTGTCCCCCTCGACGAGCTCGGAGATGAGGTAGAAGGCGCCGTCGTGCGAGCAGGCTTCATAGAGCGCGACGATCGCGGGGTGGCGCAGGCGCGCGGCGGCGAGTGCCTCTCGGGTGGCGCGCTCGCTGTCGCCGTCGGGCCCGAGCCAGATGCGCTTCAGGGCGACGTCGCGGTGGAGCAGCTCGTCGTGGGCCCTCCAGACGACGCCGAAGCCGCCCGCACCGAGGCGCTCGAGCAGGCGGTAGCGCTCGAGCACGCGCGGCTGCGCGATGCGCGGGCGCGCGGGCAGGGGCGCGGTGAGCGCGTGCTCGGTCCCGCCGGAGCGGCGCAGGAGGGTGCGCTGCGTGTCCACGTCCCTGCGCGTTCGCCGCGGCGCGTGCGCGTCCCTGCATTGATGCGCAGGGAAGTTGGGGAATGAGCGCGAATTTGCAGGATGGCCGCCGTTCGAGCTGCCAGTCATACTGTCGGGCCTTGAGAAGTCCCTGCAAAGGCGGTTGATGGGTGTCGTTCTTCGACGATGGCGAGGAGACGGCTCGCGAGCCGGCGACTCGCGTGGTACGCCCGCGCTCCGGCGGGGGCGGGTCGGGTGGTGGGCAGCGGCCGCGGCGACCGCAGCGCGCGCGCGGCCCGATGGGCCCGGATCAGCGCACGTTGATGGTGCGCCGCGCGGTGGCGGCGGCGATCGGCGTGGTGGTGATCATCGTGATCGTGCTCGTGATCAACGGCTGCCTGAAAAGCGAAAAGGTGGAAGAACTGAAGACCTACAACCGCGAAGTGAGCACGATCGCGGGCGAATCGGTGGAAAAGGTCTCCCAGCCACTGTTCACGACGCTGGCGAGCGCTTCGAGCAAGAAACCGCTGGAAGTGGAGGAGGAGGTCAACCAGCTGAGCCTGAAGGCGCGCGAACTGCAGTCGCGCGTGGAACACCTGACGGTGCCGAGCGAAATGGAAGGCGCGCAGCGCGACCTGCTGCAGGCGCTGGACCTGCGCGTGGAAGGCATGGACAAGCTGGCGACGCTGCTGCCGATGGCGCTGGGTAGCAAAGCGAAGAAGGCGGCGGCGGAGATCGCGGGCGACATGGAGCTGTTCCTGGCCTCGGACGTGATCTACTCCGAGCGGGTGGTGCCGCTGATCCAGCAGGCGCTGTCGGCGAACTCGGCGAGCTCGCTGCCGACGGCGGCGAGCCGCTTCCTGCCGAACCTGGGCTGGCTTGAAACGAACGCGGTGAGCACGCGCCTGACGGGCCAGTCGACGCAGACGAGCACGGCGACGACGGGCGGGCACCACGGGAGCATCCTCACGGGGGTGAGCGTGGCGAACAACACGCTCGCGCCGGAACCGACGCTGAACCACCTGAGCGGGGGCAGCAGCCCGACGTTCACGGTGCAGGTGGAAGACGACGGCGAATTCACGGAGTCGAACGTGAAGGTGAACGTGGTGGTGACCGCGAGCGGCAGGCAGGTGAAAGGCTCGAGCACGATCGAAAAGACCGAACCGGGGAAGATCTCAAACAGCGAAGTGAAGCTGAGCGGGGTGCCGACGGGCGTGGCGGCGAAAGTCGAAGCGGAAGTCGCGATGGTGCCCGGGGAAGTGAGCCGCGAAGGCACGAAGAAGAGCTACCTGGCGATCTTCGAATAGGGCGTCCGGCGCTAAGTTGGGAAGCCAATCGATGCTCGCCTCGATCACCGACACGCAGGGGATCATCGCGATCGCGGCCGCCGCGGTGGCGGTGGTGGCGCTGATCTACGTGGTGGCGCTGAGCGTGAGCGTGCGCAGGCTGCGCGCGGCGCAGCGCGTGCTGCTCGGCGAGAGCGGCCAGCAGGACCTGATCGCGCACGCGGCGAGCGTGCAGCGGGGCTTCGAAGCGCTGCGCGACGCGGTGGACGCGAGCGCGCAGCGCCTGGATGCGCGCCTGGCGGGCGCGGAGGCCTCGCTTCGGGGCGCGATCGCGCACCGCGCGCTGGTGCGCTACGACGCGTACAACGAGCACTCGGGCCAGCAGTCGATGTCGATCGCGCTGCTCGACGCCGAGCAGTCGGGGGTGGTGCTGACGTGCATCCACCACCGCGACCAGGCGCGCGTGTACGGCAAGCAGGTGCGCGCGGGGCGCGGGGAAATCGAGCTGTCCCCGGAGGAGGCTGAGGCGGTTGCGATCGCGCTCGCTCGCGCGTGGGCGTGCCCGTGGGGGATGAGCGCCTCGCCTGAGCCCTCGCGGCGGGCGCGCGCGGGCTACCTGGGACCGCAGGGCACCTTCAGCGAGGAGGCGCTGCTGGCGGGCGCCGAGGAGGACGCGCTCGAGCCGGTGGCGCAGGCGAGCATCTACGAGACGGTGATGGCGCTGCGCCGCGGCGAGTTCGAGTGGGCGGTCGTGCCGATCGAGAACTCGCTGGAGGGCTCGGTGAGCGTGACGCTGGACCTGCTCGCGGGCGAGGCGAGCGACGTGAGGATCGTCGCGGAGACGCTGCTGGCGGTGCGCCACTACCTGATCGCGGCAGAGCGCGTGGAGCTGGGGCAGATCGAGACGGTGCTGACGCACCCGCAGGTGCCGGGCCAGTGCACGCGCTTCCTGCGCTCCGAGCTGCCGCAGGCGCGCGTGCTGGCGGCGTCCTCGACGGCGGAGGCGGTGCGGATCGCGTGCGGCGAGCGCGACGGCGCGACGGCGGCGCTCGGGACGCTGCTGGCGGCGAGCATCTACGGCGGCGAGGTGCTGCGGGCGGGCGTGCAGGACCGCGACGACAACGAGACGCGCTTCGTGTGGCTGGCGCGCGCGGAGGAGCAGCGCGAGCCGCCGCTGCGCGCGCGAGCCGTGGGCGCGTGGCGCACCTCGCTGCTGTTCTGGGGCGAGGGCGCGGAGCGCCCGGGCTGGCTGGTGCGCTGCCTGGAGGAGTTCGCGCGGCGGGAGATCAACCTGACGAAGATCGAGTCGCGCCCGCTGCGCGAGCGCCTGGGGAGCTACGTGTTCTTCGTGGACCTCGCGGGCCGCGCCGAGGATGGGCCCGTGAGCGAGGCCGTGGCGGGCCTGCGCGAGCGCTGCGAAGAGGTGCGCGTGCTCGGTTCCTACCGCGCCGCGTGAGCAGTGCGCAACGGGGACGCCGCCGCTAGACTCCCGCGCTAGAGCCATGGATAGCGTGGTCCCACCAGCGCCAGTGGGGTCCGTGTCGCCATCAGTGCACCAGCGGCACGGACCTGCGTCATCGCCGACCACGGCGATGGGTGGTCGGGTGCTCGTGCTGAACGCGACGTATGAGCCGATCAACGTGTGCACGGTGCGCCGCGCGGTGGTGCTGCTGCTGAAGGAGAAGGCGGAGCTTCTCGAGCGCGGCGCGTGGGCGCTGCACTCGGAGAACTCGACGCTCGCGCGCCCGGTGGTGATCAGGCTGGTGAGCTACGTGAAGGTGCCGCGCGATGCGCACCGTCGCAAGATCACGCGGCGCGCGGTGTTCGCGCGCGACAGCTGGACCTGCCAGTACTGCGGCTCGCGTTCGAACCTGACGGTGGACCACGTGATCCCGCGCTCGAAGGGCGGCTCCTCGAGCTGGGAGAACATCGTCGCCTCGTGCGCACCGTGCAACCGCCGCAAGGGCGACCGCCTGCCGCGTCAGGCGGGCATGCACCCGCGCAGGGTGCCGCGCACGCCGCGGGCGGAGATCTTCATCCACGTGGCGAGCCCGACGATCCCGACGGCCTGGCTGCAGTACCTGCCGCAGGCCGCCTGAGCAGCGCTGCGGCCGTCGGCGCCGTTCGCGAAGACGGCCCGGTCGCGGCGTACCATCGACCATGTGGTCGGAGACGTGGTCCTCGCGGCGATCTTGGTGGCGATACCCGTGGGCCTCTTCTTCACGCGCCGCTCGAAAGGCGCAGGCCGTCTGCCGGGCATGGAGGCGAGGGACGGCCTCACCGAGGCGCAGCTGCAGCGCTTGGAGCACGGCGAGGCGTTCGAGGACGAGAGGCCGGAGGGGCGGTAGCCCGCGGAGCGCGCTCGTCGGCGTAGGCGCGAGGGCGCCCTGGCGCCCCTCGCGGTGCTGCAGATGACTGGATGGACCGAGGCGGCACATGATGCCGGAGGGACCAGGCCCGGCGGCCGCTCTCGGGGTGTCCCGGGTTGGATTCCGCTAGGCGGACCAGCCTTCCGACCTACCGGCCGGTCACCTCCAGGGTCCCGCAAAAACTGTCAGACAACGTTAGGACCACCTCCTTTCTCTGGTATCGCCAGATTAGCGAACCCGCCAGACCAGGGCGGCTCACCGCGGCGAGACGATTGGGGGGTGGGGGTGCTCAGGGTGTGCTGCCGAGCAAGCGGGCAGCACGGGCGCGGATGTGCGCCGAGCTCCCGCGGGTCAGTGGATGTCGCGCCGGGCGCGCGCGTGTGGCACCGGGGGCCCCTCTCCATAGGCGGGGGCACGGCGGCGACGACGGCGATGCCGGTTTCGCGGTACTGCGATTCGAGGATGTTGGCGAGGTGCTCGGGGGAGTCGAACCAGGCTTCGGCGATGGCCTGCGCGGTGGAGAGCTGGTAGGTGCCCCAGGCGAGGTTCTCGCCGAGGATGTAGCCGTCGTGCGGGCGAGGGCAGATAGCCGGTGTGGAGGATCCGTTCGACGGGCGTCTCGCCGCTCGGGCGCCACGTGCGCGAAGTAGTCCTCGGCGATGAGTTCGGAGGCGTGCGATTCGGCGGCGGCTTCGAGGTCCGCGCTCTTGAGCAGCGGCGGCTCGCCGTTTTCGGCGCGCTTGCGATTTATGAGGCAGAGGACGGCGGCGCGCACGAGCGGAAGGTTGGAGGGTTCGGGCGTGAGGGCGGTGTTGGTGCAGGGGGTTGCGAGCACGGTGGCGATGCTCGCGCTGATCGCTTCGCTGCCCGCGCTCTCGCTGGGGCTATGGACGCGATGCCTGCGCGCGTGACGCGTGCTGGTTCTCGTGTGGCTGCGTGCGCCCGAGCGCACGGCCCGGCGCTGGGCGCGCGTCCTGTGCCCGCGACAGGAGCGCTGCGCGCCGTGGGCCCGCTGGCGGCCGGCCTTGGCGGCAGCGCAGCTGCGGCGGTGCGTCTTCATCGCGGCGCCGGCGGCGCCGGCGTGCGCGAGCGCCAGCAGGAGCATGCCGAGCGCGGTGAGCGCGGCAATGCGGACGCGAAGTCCCGTGCGGCGAGCGCCGACGGTACTGGTGTGCGACGGGTGCACCCCCTGTGTTTCGACCGATGGGCGCGCCCATTTGAGCGGCGGCGGCGAAAGTGCGACTGTGGGCCAGCGCTTGCGGTTTGCGCGAGGCCCGTTTGGCGGCCGGCGCGGGCCCGCGGGGGCGGGCTGCTACTCCTCGTCGGGGTCGTAGGCGGCGTCTGGCTCGTCGAGCTCGGGCTCGTCCGCTTCAACGTCGACCGCATCGACCACGTCTGCATCGAGCGCGCCTCCATCGAGCGCGCCTCCATCGAGCGCGCCTCCATCGAGCGCGCCTCCATCGAGCGCGTCCGCGTCGGCGGCAATCCCGTTCTCGCCGTTCTCGCCGGTGTCGACGACGAGCGCGACGGCGCTGACTACGTCGTCGTCGCGGAGGTTCATGACACGCACGCCGGTGGCGGAGCGCCCCTGCTGGGAGATGCCGCCGGCGGAGGTGCGCTGCACCATCCCGCCGACGCTGATGAAGACGAGTTCCTGGTGCTCGCGCACGACGAGCGCGCCCGCGAGCGCGCCCTTCTGCTCGGTGAGCTTGATCGTCTTGACGCCTTTGGCGCCGCGGTTGGTCTTGCGGTACTGGCTGATGAGCGTGCGCTTGCCGTAGCCGTTCTCGGTGACGACGAGCAGGTCCATGTCATCGCGCGCGACGTCCATGGCGATGACCCTGCCCTTGGGGCCGACGTCCATGCCGCGCACGCCCGTCGTGTCGCGGCCCATCCCCCGCACGTCGGACTCTGCGAAGCGCACCGTGAGCCCCGCGCGCGAGACCATGATGACCTCGTCGCCGGGGTCGACGGCACGCACGGCGAGCAGCTCGTCGTCGTCGCGGATGTTGATCGCGATGATTCCGTCGGCCTTGATCGGGGTGTTGTAGGCGGCGAGCTCGGTCTTCTTGACGGTGCCGTTGCGCGTGGCGAAGACGACGAACTGCGTCTCGCTGAAGTCGCGCGTGGAGACGACCGCCTGGATGCGCTCGCTTTCGGCGAGCGGGAGGATGTTCACGAGCGCGCGCCCCTTGGCGGTCCGCTGGGCCTCGGGGAGCTCGTAGACCTTCGAGCGGTAGACCTTGCCGCGGTTTGAGAAGAACAGCAGGTAGTCGTGCGATGAGCAGACGAAGAGGTGCTCGATGAAGTCGCCGTCCTTCATGTCCATGCCGGTGACGCCGCGACCGCCGCGCTGCTGCTGGCGGTAGGTGGCGAGAGGCAGCGACTTGATGTAGCCGCTCTGGGTGATCGTGATCACCATCTGCTGGTCGGCGATCAGGTCCTCGATGTCGATTTCGCCCTCGGCGTGGCTGATCTCGGTGCGCCGGGTGTCGCCGAAGCGCTCGCCGATCTCGGTGAGCTCCTCCTTGATCACGGCGAGCACGCGCGACTCGTCGCCGAGGATCGCGCGCAGCTCCGCGATGCGCTCGGTGACATCGGCGTGCTCCTGTTTGATCGAATCGGCTTCGAGCGCGGTGAGCTGCGAGAGGCGCAGGTCGAGGATCGCGGTCGCCTGCACGGCGGTGAGCTCGAAGCGGCCCATCAGCTGCTCGCGCGCGGACTCGCGGTCGCGCGAGGCGCGGATCAGCTCGATGATCTCGTCGAGGTGATCGAGCGCGGTGAGCAGGCCCTCGAGGATGTGCGCGCGCGCCTCCTTCTCGGAGAGCTCGTGCTTGGTGCGGCGGACGATGACCTCGCGCTGGTGTGCGACGTAGTTGTGGATCACCGAACGCAGGTTCAGCGTGCGCGGCACGTTGTCGACGAGCGCGACCATGTTCACGCCGAAGGTGTTCTGCATCGGCGTGTGCTTGTAGAGCTTGTTCAGCACGACCTTGGGGATCGCGTCGCGCTTGAGCTCGATCACGAGGCGCATGCCGCGCTTGTCGGACTGGTCGATGATGTCGGAGATCTCGGGGATGCGTTTGTCGGTCGCGAGTTCGGCGATTTTCGTGATGAGGTTGCCCTCGCCGCCCTTCTTGACCATGAACGGCAGCTCCGTGACGACGATCGCCTCCTTGCCGTGGCTGAGCGGCTCGATGTGCGCGCGTGCCTGCACGCGCACGCGCCCGCGGCCGGTCTCATAGGCTTCGCGGATCCCCTCGCGGCCGAGGATGATTCCGCCCGTCGGGAAGTCCGGCCCCTTGATGTGCTTCATCAGCCCTTCGGTCTCGATCGAGGGGTCGTCGATGTAGGCGATCGTCGCGGCGATCACCTCGGTGAGGTTGTGCGGCGGGATGTTGGTCGCCATGCCCACGGCGATCCCCGAGGAGCCGTTGACGAGCAGGTTGGGGAAGCGCGCCGGCAGCACGAGCGGTTCTTTGCGTGAGCCGTCGTAGTTGGTCGCGAAGTCGACGGTGTCCATGTCGAGGTCGCGCAGCATCTCGGTGGCGATGCGGGCCAGCCGCGCCTCGGTGTTGTGGCTGACGAACCCGTTCGTCAGGAAGGAGTGGTCGTCGCTGTCGACACGCAGCGAGTAGACCGTCTCGACGCCCGCGGGCTCGACGGAGAGCACCTCGCTGTAGCAGTAGTCCTCGTTGAGCAGCGGCCGCAGGACGCGCCTGGCCTCCTCGGATTCGACCCGCTTTAGGACCGCTGTCCCTCCATGCTGATCGCGGCGGCCGAGCGAGCCCGCCGGCGAAGTACGCGCGTCGCGTGACTCGGCCCGGATGTAGCTGTCGAGGAACGGGACGGGCCGGGCGCCCGGGTCCGCGCTACGGCTACCCGATGCGTGCAGCGAGCTGCGGCTGAAGACGACGCGATCACCGCTCTTTAGCTCGTCGAGGCGCTTCCAGAGCAGCAGCGGCACGCCGATCACATCGACGAGGCAGAGGACCGGGTGGTTGTGCGAGCCCCGCAGCTGATGGCCGTCGCTGGTGCGCAGCTTCAGCGTGGGGTGCGCGCCGGAGTTGAACACCCGGGACACATGAACGGGGCGGCCGAGCCGGTCGAGCACCGCGAAGTCCGCCGCGCGCTCGCTGTCAGCCCCGAGCCCGACCGCAAGTTCGTCGATGCGGACGCTGCCAAATGGCAGCGACACGCGAGTGTCACCCACGACGCAGTAGCGCATCGCGGCGGCGGGGTCGTCGTCGATCGAGCCGAAGTTGCCCTGGCCGTCGACGAGCTCGTTGCGCATCGAGAACTCCTGCGCCATGCGCACGAGCGTGTCGTAGATGGCCGAATCGCCGTGCGGGTGATAGTTGCCCATCACCTCGCCGACGATCTTCGCGCACTTGGCGTAGGAGCGGGTCGGCCCGAGGCCGAGCTCGTTCATCGCATACAGCACGCGTCGGTGCACGGGCTTCAGCCCGTCGCGAACGTCGGGGAGCGCACGCCCGACGATCACCGACATCGCGTAGTCGAGGTAAGCCGTGCGCATCTCCTCCTCGAGCGCGCGCGGTTCGACGTTGCCGCCGCCGATCACATCAGCTGATGCCATGCCTCACCTCCCTACACATCGAGGTTGGCGACCGCGCGCGCGTTGTCCTCGATGAACGCGCGGCGCGGCTCGACCTGGTCGCCCATCAGCATCGAGAAGACGCGGTCCGCCGCGAAGGCATCGTCGAGCGTCACCTGCGCAAGCGTGCGCGTGGCCGGGGCCATCGTGGTTTCGCCAAGCTGCTCGGCGTTCATCTCGCCGAGCCCCTTGAAGCGCTGGAGTTTGGTGCCCTTCTGCGCTACCGCGAGCACCGCGGGACGCAGGGCCTCGAAGGAGGCGGCGGTTTCGCCGGCGTCCCCCAGGCGCACCTCGAACGCCGGCGTGCCCGCAAGCTCCACCAGCTGCGCGTGCACGCGGGCCAGCGACTTGTACTCGGGCGAATCGAAGAGCACGCGCCTGATGCGGTGCACGCGCGCGAAGCCGGTTTTCTCTTCGACAGCGCGGATGCTCAGCTCGAAAGCGTCGGAATCGATCAGCTCCGTGGAGTGCGTCGCACCGTCGCCGTTTTCGTGGGAGAGCATCTCGATCGCCCCCTCCGCGGTGAGCTCGCCCTCGCCCAGCAGTGATGACTCCTCGAGGAACTGCACAACGTCGCTTCCGTGCGCAGCGCGCAACGAGGAGGACCAACCCTCGTACTGCTTCAGTAGACGGGTGAAGCGCTGCCAGCGAGCCTCGGTCAGCTTGAACTGGGCGCCATGGCGATCGAAGATGGCGATCTTCTCCCACTTGTCGGAGAGCAGGATCTCCTCGAGTTCCGACTCCTTCTCGATGTAGCGCTCGCGCGAGCCCTGCTTGAGCTTGTACAACGGCGGCTTGGCGATGTACACGTAGCCAGCCTTAATTAACTCTTCCATCTCGCGGAACAAAAGAGTTAAAACGAGCGTCCTGATGTGAGCTCCATCAACGTCGGCATCGGTGTTGGCCGTCATTAACCCAGCCCCACCCGCGACGAAGTTTTCGTCGTCCCAGACCGAGAAGTCGTAGACGCAGCCATTGCTCGCGGGCACCCGCCTAATCGAGCGCACCGGCAACCCGATCAAGCCATCGCCGACCGGCTGGTAACGACGCTGATGTTTCTGTGAAGCGCCGGCGAGCTTCGCTTCGAGTTTTTCGGCCCCAGGATGGTCGCACCAGACGGCGCGAAGACGGTCGAGGTCCACGCTCGTCCAAACACCCAAGGTCCAGCTCGGATTGGTCGTGGTGTAGGCCCGTGCGCGGATGTTAACGGGCCGACCCGGCGCGCATTCGGTGACCGACGGCACGACGCCGAGCGAGGAAAGCAAGCGGTGCAGTCCGGCCACGATGTGCCGCGAAGACGAACAGAAAAGTGCGCCGGCGGAAGTCGCGGACCCGTCGCCCAAAAAGAAGCCGCGCAAGAACTCGAGTCTCATACCCTCATCGACATTGAACGCCAGATCCGGCACACACTTGTGAACCGCCGTGTGTTCGCCGAAGCCGAGCACGTACTTGAATGCGAGCGCGACGATGCGATTGACGACCTTGACGTCCTCCATCGGCCCGTGGCCGGCGTAGGTGCGCGGCACAATCCCGAATGCGTGCTCCAGCGAGCGCGACATCTCGACGACGTAGCGCGAGTTGCCGTTCCCGATCGCCAGGCGCACGCCGCCGCGCTCGGAGCAGGTGCCCTCGGCGAGGAAGAAGCCCATGATCCGCAGCAGCTGCTCATCGACCTTCACGTAGCGCGCGACGGGCTGGTGGGCGTAGTGCTCGGCCGTCAGGTCGAGGTCCTCGCGGCCCTCGAACCAGTCGAGGTCCTGTGCGTCGAGTTCTGACAGGCGCACCTCGTGGCGCAGGCGATTGCGACGCGCGCGGCGATACTGGCGACGCCATGTGCGCTCGAGCGCGCTGTCGCAGACGCGCACGCGGCTGCGCACCGCCTCGACATCCGCGCCGACCGCGCTCACGTACGCCTCCCAGTGGGAGAGGATCGGGCGCGAGGTCCCCTTCTCCCAGGCGTAGAAGGTCACCGGCTGGCGGATCCCCACCGCTTGGCAGAGCGCCCGCTGGGAGACGCGGTTGCGCCGGCGCAGCGCGGCGAGCTCGATGCGCACGTCCTCGGGGACCTCGACGCGTGCCTCCGTCAGCTGGGGGTTCTCGGCGTGCTCGAGGACGATCTTCTGCCTGCCCCACTCCTCTACGGCGGGTCCGCGCACCCATACCTGACGGGCCGCGTCGGGGTGGCAGTGCAGCTCGCGCAGGAGGTCGATGCGTTCGGGCGCCCCGTCGCCGGGCAGCGGGGTTGCCCTCGGTGCCACAACGACGTCGCCAGGCTTGATCTCATCGCCGCGCTTCTTACGCAGCTCGCCGTCCTCGTGGACGTAGATCGAATGGCTCGCGGTCACGCGCACCGAGTGCCCGTACATCGTGCGCACCTCATAGAGCGGCTCGGAGACCTCGTGGCGGACGACTCCCTTGACCTGGCCGAAGTGAGGGGTGCGATCGTCGAGGCCGACCGAGAGGACCTCGCCGAAGTTCCCGTACACCGACCGCACCAGCCCGTCGGGCCCCTCCACGGGCCGTCCCTCGACGAGCGGGTCGATGAACTCTCCGATCGTCGTCATCCGCACGACGCCTTGGTCGTCGCGGACGAGCACGTGCTCCTCGGCATCGACGCTCATCAGCACGATCTTGTGATAGCGCGCATTCTCGAGGTTGAACTCATCGCGGACACCGGTTCCAATTGCGGTAATTAGCGCCTGTACCTCGGTGTTCTGAAGCACCTTGTCGATGCGTGACTTCTCGACGTTGAGGATCTTTCCACGCAGTGGGAGCACCGCCTGCGTATTGCGGTCGCGTCCCTGCTTCGCCGAGCCGCCGGCTGAGTCACCCTCGACCACGAACAGCTCCGCGAGCGCGGGGTCCTTCACCGAGCAGTCCGCGAGCTTGCCGGGGAGCGTTGAGTTCTCGAGCGCGGACTTGCGCCGCGTCAGGTCGCGCGCCTTGCGGGCAGCCTCTCGCGCGCGCTGAGCCTGGACCGCCTTCGAGATGACCGCGCGCGCCTCGCTCGGGTTCTCCTCGAGGAACTCGCCAAGGCCGGTGTTCACTATCGCCTCCACGAAGCCCGCGATGCCTGGGTTGCCGAGCTTGGTCTTCGTCTGTCCCTCGAACTGCGGGTCGCGCAGCTTCACCGAGATCACCGCGGTCAGTCCCTCGCGCACGTCCTCGCCGGAGAGGTTGTCCTCTTTCTCCTTCAGCAGACCGTGGTCGCGCGCGTACTTGTTGACCGTGCGCGTCAGCGCCGAGCGAAAGCCGCTCAGGTGCGAGCCGCCCTCGGGCGTGTTGATGTTGTTGGCGAAGCTGTGAATCGACTCCTGGTAGGAGCCGTTCCACTGCATCGCGACCTCCGCCGCGCCCTCCTCGGACTCACTCGCGAAGAAGATCACCTTGCGGTGAATCGTTTCCTTGTTCTCGTTCAGGTAGGAGACGAAGTCCTCGATCCCTCCCTCGTACTGGAACTCCGCGAAGTGGCCGGTGGCGCGCTCGTCGGTGATCGAGATCTTCAGCCCGCGCGTCAGGAAGGCGGTCTCGCGCAGGCGCTCCTCGAGCGTTATGTAGTCGAAGTCGAGGGTCTCGAAGATGTCGGCGTCGGGAAGGAACGTGATCGTCGTCCCGGTCGATGCTCCGCGGGCCAGTTTCTCGCCCTTCGCCAGGTCGCCCTGCGGTGCGCCGCGCGCGTATTCCTGTGTAAAGACGTGTCCGTCGCGACGGACTTCCACGTTCAGGCGTTCGGACAGCGCGTTCACGACGGAGACACCGACACCGTGCAGGCCGCCTGAGACCTTGTAGCCGCCGCCCTCGCCGAACTTGCCGCCGGAGTGAAGCACGGTGAGCACGACCTGGACGGCGGGCAGCCCCTCCTTCTCCATGTTCGCGACCGGGATGCCGCGCCCGTTGTCCACCACCGTCACCGAGTTGTCGGGGTGGATCGTGACCGCGACCTCGGTTGCGAAGCCCGCGAGCGCCTCGTCCACAGAGTTGTCCACCACCTCGTAGACCAGGTGGTGCAGCCCCATCACGCCGGTCGAGCCGATGTACATGCCGGGGCGCTTGCGCACCGCCTGCAGGCCCTCGAGGACGGTGATGTCCTGTGCGTCGTAGCTCGCGGAGCCCTCCAGCGAGGACCTATCGTTCAGGTTGTTCGAGTCTGAGCTCTCTCCGGAGCTGTTCGGGCGCGTCGCCAACTGCCCTCCGATGACGTGAAAGCGCCCCGGATTCCGGGGCACTGCAGTCCACGGCCGGGGCGAGGGATGTTATGAACAAATCATAGCAGGAGGACCCCCTCGAAACTGTGCTTCAAAAGGGCTAAATGCCTGCAAATTGGCGTCAAATGGTCCGATGTGTGCCTGACAAACCCATCGGCAGCACGGGGTCCTCCGGCCACACGCTGGCGTTCCGGGTGCACGCGAGCGGCGGGGTGCGACATTGGTCTCCACCATTGAGCAGGAACCGGCCCGCTGTGCCCGAAGCGTAGACGGCTGGCGCGTCGACGCTGTCGTCGCGAAACCGGACGAGACGTGAGCGAACTGAACACAAGGGAGCTTGTCCAGCTGGCCCGGGATGCGCTGCCTGCGTCTCATCTCCCAGTTGCTCACGCAGATCGGCGCCTCGCGGTGGGAGATAGTCGACGCAGGCCTTGGGGGAGCGGCCGCGGACCGCCTTGGATCCGCCGGTGAGCCAGTTCCCAGCGCGGCCCAGGCCAGAGCCGACGACGAAGCGTTGGGCATGGGTACCCAGCCTCCGCCTCGTCCTTGTCAACGAGGCACACCCGGCGATTCTCGGTGCCAACACGGCTACGCGCGAAGCGCTCCTGACGTGGGTTGCGTGGCATGAGTGGGGTCACGCGCTTAGCGTCACCAGCGCTCCGCACGATCCAACCGAGGGTGTGAGGCTCTTAGAACTGGCGTCCGCCGGTATGGCCGAACGCATCCGCCGCGGTCACTATCCTCGACGGGAGTACGTCCACGAGCTAACCGCTGAAACCTACGCTCTCCTCATGCGCGAGCGGATCGCGGGGAGACGAGAAAAGCCGTCATGGCTGCCAGACGAGATCTACCAGCTGATGATGAGGATCGGGGCTTGGCCCCTAGGGGGTTCGCTCTAGCGCCCGGCGAAACCGCCGAGCAATTTCTGGCCTCTCGCGAGGAGCTGCTCCGCGACGCAGGGGTTGAGGCGCGGTGGCCTGGTTCCGCCGAGATCAGGCGCAAAATCGAGGCGGGCGAGCTAGGGGGCTAGCCCTCGGCGCGTCCGCCCAAGGGGTCTCTCCGGCGTTCTCCGACGAGCAGCGGCTGGCGTTCGGGCGCGTCGCCCGCGCCTATGACCGCGCGCGTCCCTCCTACCCCGACAGCGCGATCGATGAGGTCATCGCCCGTGCCGCGATCGGCGCCGGCGATGTGGTGCTCGAGGTCGGCGCGGGCACCGGCAAGGCCACCGTATTGCTCGCGCAGCGGGGGCTGAGCGTGCTCGCACTCGAGCCGGACCCCGCGATGGCCGCGCTCGCGCGGGAGAACTGCCGGGAGTTACCGTTGGTCGAGGTGCGCGAGCTCGACTTCGAGTCCCATCGCCCCGCCACGTCGGCGCAGCTCGTGTTCGCGGCGCAGTCCTGGCACTGGGTCGATGCCAGCCTGCGCTACCGGCTCGCCGCCGCGGCGCTCGCTGCCGGCGGGACGCTCGCCGCGATCTGGACGCTCCCGCGCTGGCAGGAGGTCGAGCTGCGAGCGACCCTGCTCGAGGTCTACGAGCGGATCGTGCCCGAGATGACCGCGAGCTTTCCCATGCATCCCGGCAGCGCCGCGGACGATCTCGCTGGCGACTGGCGCGCGGAGGTGGCGGCGAGCGGCCGCTTTCTCGAGCCGAGCGTCAGCGCGCACCCCTGGTCGCAGGTCTATTCCGCCGAGGACTACGCGCAGCTGATCTCCACCCACCAGGACCACATCCTGCTTGCCGCCGACCGCCGCGAGGCGCTGCTCGATGAGCTGCGCGCCGCGATCGCGCGGGGCGGCGGGCGCCTCGCGATGACCTACGCCACGATCGTCTGCATGGCGCGCAGAGCCCCGGGGCACGGCGAGACCTAGAGCGCGGGGGCGTCGACGCGCGTCTCAGCCAGTGCGGCAGCGCAGCTCGCGCACGGCGCCCTCGCCGAGCTGGGCGTTCAGGCGCTCGATCAGGACCTCCGACATCAGTTCGAGCTCCTGTGCCCAAACCGACGCCTCGCACACGACCGTCAGCACGCCCTCCCGCTCGGATGTCGGGTGGGCCGCCGACGCAACCGCTGGACCCGCCGCCTGCTCCCACGCGCTCTGTACGCGCGCGAGCGGCGTGGCCGGCGCGAGCGAGTCCGACAGCGCCGTGACCGCCAGGGAGAGGGGACGGGGCGCGCGCCTGCTCACCGTCGTTCAGCGCCCTCGTTGCGGCGGACGCTCACGCTGCGATCGCCTCCTGCATGATCGTGCCGGGGGAGATCCGAAGCCGCGTCACCGAGGCCTCGAGCGCTCCCGGCACGTGCGCGAGGTCGGTGCTCGCGATCACGCTCTGGCCCGCGCTCGACAGCTCGCGCGCGAGCAGCTCTCGCCGGTCGCCGTCGAGCTCGCTCATCACGTCGTCGAGCAGCATCAGCGGCGGCTCGCCGCGCAGGTCGGCGATCACCGCGCGCTCGGCCAGCAGCAGCGCCAGCAGCGCCATCCGCTGCTCACCCTGGGAGCCGTACACGCGCAGCTCACGGCCCTCGCGCACGAGCGCGACCTCGTCGCGGTGCGGGCCGTGGCCGCTGAAGCCGCGCTCGAGGTCGCCCTGCAGGCGCTCCTGGAGCTCCGCAACGAGCTCCTCGACGCTGCCCGCGCGCGTGCGCGGGCGGTAGTGGAGCTCCGCGCCTCCGCTCAGGCCGAGCGCGGACGCGCGTGCGGAAAACGGCTCCGCAAGCAGCTCGAGCGCACGCGCGCGGAGATCGCGCAGCGCAAGCGCAGCCCGCGCGAGCTCCGCGTCCCACGCCGACAGCGTCGCGCGTGACGCGCGTCCGGAGCGGATTCCCGCGAGCAGCGCGTTGCGCTGTGCCAGCACGCGCGCGTACTCCCTGCGCGCATCCGCGCGCGCCGGCCAGATCGCCGCCACGAACTGGTCCACGTGCGCCCGCCGCAGCGTCGGCGCTCCCTTCACGAGCTCAAGGCGCTCGGGCAGGAACACGCTCACGAGTGGGCGGAAGGGCACCTCGAGCAGCCGCTCCACCTCCGCGCCGTCCGCGCGCATGCGCTTCACCTGCCCCGCGCCCTCAGCGAGCGCGCCAAAGCCCACCGTCAGCTCGTGGCGCTCCGAGCCCTCGAGCAGCTCGATCTCCACGCGGCTCGCGCTCGCGCCGAAGCGCGTCAGCTCACGATCGTTGCGCGTGCGCGGCGATCGCCCCGTGCAGCCGTAGAAGATCGCCTCCAGCAGGTTCGACTTGCCCGCGCCGTTGGGGCCGTGCACCACGCTCAGGCCCGGGCCGAGGTGCGCCTGGGCGCGCGTGTAGGTGCGAAAGTCGCGCACCCCCACCGCGAGCACGGTCACCGACATTCGCGCCTCGCTCTCTCTCTAGTCCCCGCGGCGGTCTCGCGGGCGCGCGCTCATACGTTCAGGCGGATCGGCATGATCAGGTACACGAAGTCGCCGCCCTCCGGCGTTTCGATGAGGCCCGGGCGCAGCGGGCTGATCAGCTTCAGCATCAGGTCCTCGGACTCAATGCTTTCCAGGCCGTCGCGCAGGAACTCAGGGTTGAAGCCGATCTCGAAGAGCTCGCCGTGGAAGGGCACCGGGATCGCCTCGCTCGCCTCGCCCACATCCGGCGTCTGCGCCGACACCGTCAGCGTGCCCTCGCTGAAGCTCAGGCGCAGCGGCGCGTTCTTCTGCGCAAGCAGGCTGATGCGCCGCACCACGTCCGTCATCTCCGCGCTCGACAGGCGCAGTTCGTGGTCCACCGACTCCGGCAGGAGCTGCCGATAATTCGGGAACTGCCCGTCGATCAGGCGCGAGGACAGCACCACGTCACCCAGCTCGAACACGACCTGGTTGTTGCCCACGCTGACCGACAGCGTCTCCGCCGAGGCGCCCTGCGCGATCCGCGCGAGCTCCTGCAGCGCCCGCGCCGGCACGTTCGCCTCGAGCGCGCTCTCCGCCGGCAGCGGCGGATCGAGCACGGTCTGCTTCACGCTCAGGCGGTAGGAGTCCGTCGAGACCATCCGCAGCTCCGCGGCCGCCGCGGACATCAGGATGCCCGTGAGCACCGGGCGCGTCTCATCGCGGGATGCCGAGCGCGCCACGCGCGTTACCGTGTTCACGAACGCCTCCGTCGGCAGCGATATGCGGCCCTCGGCCTGCGGCTCCGGCAGTGTCGGGAAGTCTTCCGCCCGCAGCGTGCGCAGATGGAACCTCGCCGGCCCGCAGATCAGCTCCACGTCCTGCTCGGCCGCCCGCAGCTCCAGCGTCAGCTGGTCCGCCGGCAGCGAGCGCACCACCTCGAGCAGCAGCCGCGCCGGCAGCACCGCCGTGCCGGGGCGCTCCACCTGCGCCCCCGGCAGGGGCACGCGCATGCCGATCTCCATGTCGGTCGCGCGCAGCTCCGGGATGCCGTCGGGCGGCACTGAGATCATCACACCCGAGAGCGCCATGACCGCGCTGCGGGTGGACGCTACGCGTGAGGTGGTCTGGAGCTGCGCGAGCAGTTCCGCCGTCGGCATCGAGAGCTTCATCTACTTAGAGATCTTTCAGGAGTTGTAGGGGGTGTTCGCTTGTGGATATCGCATGTGCGCCTCGTCAGGGCCTGTGGGCGGCCGTTGACAAGCCTGTGGGCTTGAAAAGCCGACCGCGTAGTCTCTCAGTCGCCGCGGTCGCCGCGGCTCGCCATACCCACAGGCTCCACGCCGAGCGCCCCCAGGAGCTGCCCCAGCGCCTCGCGCGAGACCTCGTCGGAGCCGATCCGCTCCGAGGTGCGCCTGCAAGCGTGCATCACCGTCGTGTGGTCGCGCCCTCCGAACTGGCGCCCGATCGCCGGCAGCGACTGGCCGGTGAGCTCACGCGCCAGGTACATCGCTAGCTGGCGCGGCCAGGTAAGGCGTGCCGTGCGCGAGGAGGAGAGCAGCTCCTCGCTCGAGATCCCGAACAGCTTGCACGTCGCCGTCTGGATCTCCACGACCGTGCGCTGTGCCCGCGCTGGCGCGGGCGGCCGCGGGTAGAGGCCGTTCAGCACCTCGCGCGCGAGCTCCGCCGTCAACGGGCGGCCGGTCAGCGAGCTGTATGCGACCACACGAATCAGCGCTCCCTCGAGCGCGCGCACGTTGGAGTCCACGCGCTCGGCGATCACCTCCAGCGCGCTCTCCTCGGCGAGCTCCACGTGGTCGTGGTGCGCGCGCTTGCGCAGGATCGCGATCCGCGTCGCGAGCTCCGGCGCCGGGATGTCCGCCACGAGGCCCGCCTGGAAGCGCTCGCGCAGCCTGTCCTCCATCGCCTGCAGGTCCTGCGGCGCGCGGTCGGAGCTCACAACGATCTGGCGCCCGTCGTCGTGCAGCGCGTTGAAGGTGTGGAAGAACTCTTCCTCGGTCCGCGTCTTGCGCTCGAGGAACTGCACGTCGTCCATCAGCAGCACCTCCACGTCGCGAAAGCGCGCCTTGAAGTTCTCGCCGTTGCCATCCTGCAGCGCGCTCAGGAACTCGTTCGTGAACGCCTCGCCCGTCGTGCAGCGCACCATCATCTCCGGGTTGTGCAGTGCCAGCAGGTTCGCGATCGCGCTCAGCAGGTGGGTCTTGCCCACACCCGGCGGGCCGTAGATGAACAGGGGGTTGTAGGCCTGCGCCGGCATCTCCGCCACTGTCAGCGCGGCCGCGTGCGCGAGCCTGTTGCAGTCGCCGATCACGAACTGCTCGAAGGTCAGCTTCGGGTTCCCGAGCGGACCGGCCCCGTCGATCGGGGAGGGGGGCTCGATCGCTGTGGTCTCCGCGGCGCCACCAGCGCGCCGGCGCGGCGCGCGCGGCGCTCTGCGTCCGGGCGCCGCGTCCGGTGCCGCCTCGCTCGCAAACTCCACGCGTGTGCCGGAGCCCGCGACGAGCTCCACGCTCGCCTGGATCACGCTTCCAAAACGGTCCTCGAGCCAGTCGCGCCGCTGCGCCGGCGCCTGCAGCCACAGCGCTCCTCGCTCGAGCCGCACCGGTCGCAGGGGCTCGAGCCAGATGCGGTACGTCGGCTGGTCCACCACGAGCGCCAGTTGCGCCTGCACACGCGACCACATCCGCTCGAGCTCGCCGTCTAGCGCAGCGTGCATCGACTCCTCTCCAGAAGCTTTTGCCATCTGAAATCCAGGGGGCCGATCACGACCCGGGGCTCGCGACTATAACCAAGGGCCGTCCGCCCCTTCACCGGCTGCTCGCATTTGGCGGAGGAATTTTGCGTCGCGCGCGACGCTCGCGCTAGGCGGCCGCGCTCGCGCCCGGCGGGTTCGGCTGGAGCATCTCCTCGCCCATGTGCTCGGCCGTCCAGCCGAACGCCGCGCCGTAGAAGCGCGCCGCCCGCGCGCTGTCCTCCGCGGGCATCTCGATGTGCACCACCGGGTCCGTCGATGCTCCTCTCCGATCGTCTCTTCCTCTCGGGCCGCCGGCAATAGGCGACTTCCCGCGCGCAGGCGCGCCTATACTTCACGCTGCCCATGAAGCGCACCTATCAGCCCAAGAAGCGCAAGCGCGCCCGCGCGCACGGGTTCCGCACGCGCATGAGGACGCGCGCCGGCAGGCTCACGCTGAAGCGCCGCCGCGACAAGGGGCGCAAGCGCCTGTCCGCCTGACGGCGCTCGAGGCTCCTGACGCATCGGTGGCCGACGGGAACACGATCCGGCCGGGCAGCTCCACTCGCGCGGGACGCCTCTCGCGAAGCGCTGAGTTCGACCGCGTCTACCGCCACGGGCGCTCGCATGGCAACCGCCAGCTCGTCCTCTACACCTTCGCCAGCCCCTCCGGCGCTGGCGCCCGCCTGGGCCTCTCCGTCTCGCGCAAGGTCGGCGGCGCCGTCGAGCGCAACCACGTAAAGCGACTGTTGCGCGAGGCCTTCGCTGCCGTACGCGAGCAGCTGCCCGCCGGCCAGGACCTCGTCATCGTCGCCCGTCCGCCCGCGCTCGAGCTGGTCGAGCGCGACGGTCTCGCCGGCGTCAGCGCCTGCCTTGGCGAGCTGCTCGTCAAGGCCGGTCTGCACGCGCCAGCGGGCGAGCAGCTCGAACTCGCCGACGCGCCTGCCGCCGTGCACGGGCCGCGCGACGACGTTGCGGCCCCTTCGCCCGAACCGGGCCACGCGTCTGCGGCCGCTGCGCAGGAACCGAGCGACGTCGCCGCCCCTGCGCCCGAACCGAGCCACACGTCTGCGGCCCACGCGCCCGAGCCGACCGACGCCGCCGCCGCCGCGCAGGAACCGAGCGACGGTGCCGCCGCTGCGGAGGGAACCGCCGCCGCTGCGACGGAGCCGAGCGACGCTGCGGCGGACGCCCCGGCCCCGAGCGATGCTGCCACCGCTGGGTCCGAACCGCACGAGGCCCCGCGCGAGGAGGCGCAGCCGTGAGTGCCGCCGATGCGAACAGCGCACGCCTCCCGCGCCCGCCCGCCAGGGCGGCGCGCGCCGCTATCTCCCTGCCGATCATCATCTACCAGCGCCTCATCTCGCCAGCCATCCCCCGCCGCTGCAAGTACGAGCCCACCTGCTCGCGCTACGCGCTCGAAGCGATCCACCGCTTCGGCATACTCAGAGGGCTGGTGCTCGCCGGCTGGCGCCTTCTGCGGTGCAACCCCTGGAGCTACGGCGGTTACGATCCAGTCGAGGCCCAGCGAGTCTTCAGGACCCCCCGCGCCGACGCGCACGAGCCAGGCGCGCGGTGAGACTCGCCGGCGAGCACTCGCGGGGCAAGCGCCGATGACCACACCCTCCCCCTAAGCACCCATGTTCATCTCCGCCAACGTCATCCAGAACGCGTTCTCGCCGCTCATCACGCTGTTCGAATCGGTCCTCGTCTTCATCCACAACGACATCGTGGGTGGCAGCTGGGGCCTCGCGATCGTCGGCCTCACCGTCGTCATCCGCGCGATCCTCGTCCCGCTCACCTACCGACAGCTGAAGTCAATGCAGGCGATGCAGGCGCTCGCTCCCCAGATGCAGGAGATCAAACAGAAGTACAAGGAGGACAAACAGCGCCAGCAGCAGGAGCTCATGAAGTTCTACCAGGAGCACAAAATCAACCCGCTCGCCTCGTGCCTGCCGCTGATCCTCCAGCTCCCCGTCTTCATCTCCCTCTTCTACATGCTGCGCACCGACCTGAAGAAGCACATCTGCGGCAGCCAGCTCGTCGAACGCTTCAACACCACGCACGCGCACCTGCACGTCGTCACCGCCAACTCGAAACTCTCCGCCTTCACCAAGTACATCGAAAAAACGAGCTGCAATACGGTCGCCCCCCACTCCGCCAAGTTCCTCTTCCTGCCCGACATCACCAACAAGGCCACCGGCGCCGCGCTGATCGTGCTGATCGTCCTCTACGTCGGCTCGCAGCTCGCCTCCACCTTCATCGCCACAGCCACCGCCGACGCCAACCAGCGCCGGCTCATGCTGCTGCTGCCGATCATCTTCGTCATCATCCTCTACCGCTACCCAGCGGGCCTGCTCGTCTACTGGATCACCACGAACCTCTGGACCATCGTGCAGCAGATGATCATCAAACGAACGCTGCCGCCACCGCCCCAGCGGGACCCCTCTGCCGCCGCCAGCAACGGCAAACCCAGCCGCTCGCTGCGCCAGGCCATCGCCGCCGCCACCGCCCCGCGCGCGCCCGGCGTCGCCGGCGCCGGCGCCGGTGCGCCCGCCAGCGGTGGCTCCGCGCCCGCCGCCACGCCGCCACGGCCACCGCGCAAGAAGAAGAAGCGCTCCGGTAGGAGGAGATGAGCCCCGACCACAGCGAAGAGGAGCGCGAGCTCGCCACCGGTGACGACGAGCTCGAGCCCGCCGAGGCGCTCGAGGAGCTGCTCGAGGAGATCCTCGACGGCCTCGACCTCGATGCCGAGGTCCTCATCAGCGAAGAGCACGGGCTCCTCACCGCCCGCCTCGAGGGCGATGACCTCGGGCTCTTCATCGGCCGCCGCGGGCAGACCATCGACGCCGTCCAGCACCTCGCCCAGCGCATCGTCTTCCCCGCCGGGCCCTCAGACGTGCGCGTCGTCATCGACGCCAACGGCTACCGCGAGCGCCGCGCCGAGGCGCTGCGCGCCGAGGCCGACGAGGCCGCCGAGGAGGCCATCGCCTCCGGCAAGCCCGTCGAGCTCCCGCCGCTCCCCCCCTTCGAGCGCAGGATCGTGCACGAGTACATGCGCGATCGCGGCGACGTCGAGACGCACAGCGACGGCGATGAGCCCGACCGCTACCTCGTGATCTCGCCGCTCGCTCGGGGCTAGCCAGCCCGCACGCGGGGCGCTCGACGCGCCAGCACTCGCCGCGTGCAGCGGATACTTGCTTGCCGGCAGGCAACTATCGGCGCGAGCGCCCCACCGGCCTTCGCCGAGCGCCGGAGATCCGTGTGAGCACGCTCACGCTCGTTGCGTGCGACCGCCCACACACACGCGAGCTACGCGCTGGCACGCTCCCGCCAGGTAGCCAACCACGTCTTGCGAAAGGACCGAGATGCTCCGCACCACGCTCCAGAGGACCGGTTCTCTTGTGCTGCTCGCTGCCGTCGCCATAGCCGCGCTCAGCGCCTCCGCATCGAGCGCCTCCGCATCGGTCAACTCGACCTTCTCCGCGTCCGCGCTCGCGCTGGCGCAAGGATAATGCTCCGAGAGCGATGGATCAGCACGGGCTGGTTCGCGCGCGGCTACCGGAACCTGCGGTTCGTGTGCCCCCCGACGATCCCCGGCGAGGTCCGCTGGGCCGACAGCACCGAAACGGCCGTCGGCTACCGCCCGACGTGCCGGTGCGAACACGTAACGTCTGCGCCCTCGAAGTGCTCGCCGCCCACACCTACCCGAACCGGCCGACCCCCGTTGCGAAAAGCCCACGCCGAACCTCGCGCGGTACGAATACTTCAAGATCGAATACTGCGAACCGCACACCAAAGCGTCGGTCAACGCCGCCTACAGCGCCGGTCTCTGCGTCCACGCGCCACAGCCCAGCCTCCGAACCTCGAAGTGGACACCCACTGCTGGTCCTCCTAGACCTCCCTGCGCAGAGCAGGGGAGCGGCGGCGGCCCGGACCCAACACCGGGCCGCCGCCCGCCTTCCCCAGTTTCCATGGCGCTCGCGCCGCTCGACGCGGTCTCTACCGAAGAGCTCGGTGCAACGCGGGCGCACGCCTCTCCCGCCACCGCGCGACGTGCGCGTCGATCTCGGCGCTGGAACTCCGACTGGGCCGGGGCACCATGGCCTCGGCCACCGACCCCCCACCACATCTGCCGGCGGGGGCGCCGCCCCGCGCTACCCCGAAACGAGCCGCGCAGATGCAGGTTCGCAGGCGCCCCGTGTAAAACGTGAGGGGATGACTTACTTGACGCACCCGCCGTGATGTAGTAGACTCACCGCATGAGCAAGTCATCGGAGCGCCCCACAAGTCTCATCGAGGCCGTCCGCTACTTCGCCGACCTCGACGTCTCCACGGATTTCGTCGCCAAACTCCGCTGGCCTGACGGCCCAGTATGCCCGCGCTGCGGCTGCACCGAATACAGCTACGTGAGCACGCGGCGGCTGTGGAAGTGCAAAGACTGTAAGAAGCAGTACTCCGTCAAGCTCGGCACGATCTTCGAGGACTCGCCGCTGGGCCTCGACAAGTGGCTCCCCGCTGTATGGCTGATCGCCAACTCCAAGAACGGGATCAGCTCGCACGAGCTGGCCCGCGCGCTCGGGATCACTCAGAAGTCGGCGTGGTTCATGCTGCACCGAATCCGGCTCGCCATGCAGACTGAGAGCTTCCTGATGACTGGCGAGGTCGAAGTCGATGAGACCTACATCGGTGAGAAGGCGCGGAACATGCACCCCTCCGAACGCGAGCGGCGGGGCGTAGCCAAAGGACGCAGCCCCGGCAACAAGACGATCGTGCTCGGCATCCGCCAGCGCGACGGGGCGGTCAAAGCTGAGGTCGTCCCGAACGTCCAGAAGCGCACTCTCCAGCCGCGCATCCGCGAGGCCGTCAAGCCCGGCTCGGTCGTGTACACGGACTCCTACGCCGCCTACAACGGCCTCGACTCCGAGTACGCCCACAGGGTCATCGACCACGCCGAACGGTACGTGGACGGCCGCGTGCACACCAACGGGATCGAGAACTTCTGGTCGATCGTCAAGCGCGGGCTGCTCGGCACGTACATCAGCGTCGAGCCTTTCCATCTGTTCCGCTACCTCGACGAGCGCGTGTTCACCTACAACCTGCGCGACCGCTCCGACTACGGCCGGTTCGAGGCTGTCCTGAACGCCGTCACCGGCCGACGCCTGACTTGGGCCGAGGTCACGGGCCGTGCCTGAGGATGGCCTACTGGTCATTGCCCTCGGCGTTGGGGTAGCGGCCCGCGACGTACCAGACTCCGTCCGATCCAAGCATCTCCTGCGGATCGGGCTTGCCCTCAAGGCCCAAGCGGCCATCGGGCCGCAAATACTGATGCACGCGGGCTACTTCGGCGCCCGTGTCGTCTCTGTATGCAACGATCTGGCTACGCGTGCAGTACGGTTCGCCAGCAATTGGAGGACTTGGATGCCCGTCAACCTCAAGCGAAGCGTAGAGATCGCCGAAAAGTGCTCTATCTGCCATCCGTGCGTCGTTGAACATCTCGCGAAGGCGGTGGGGCAAGATCAGCTCGACCGGAAGCGCATCGTTCATGTCTAGATCCCCCGCCGTTCAGGTTCGCGAGCATCTGCAGCAATACCTTCTCGGCGCCGAGACCCTCGCAGATTTTCACCGTTGGTTCGTCGGCTGGCGCAGAGCGAACCGCGAGAGCGAGAGTTCATACACGCGAGAGGTTGACCTGCGCCTAGCCGAGTTCACACGCGGCCACTGGACGGAGGCTCAACTGCGTGCCCTCCTCGCCCGACGGCTGGACGTTTCGACGATAGGGCTAAGCAAAGTCGATGCGCCGCCTCCTTCCCAGGAGTTCGCGACGGCCTACGTCAGCAAACTGGACCCCGAGCCTGACGCCATGAAGCCCGCCTTAGCTGGCTGAGGTCTGCTGATGCGCCTGAGCGTCGTGCTTTGCGATTCGGCCCAGGCCGTCGACGGAAAGCTCTACATGCTCGGTGGCGGCTGGACTCACGTACTCGCTGCCGGGCCTCTGACGGTCGCTTTAGCCGTCGTGATTGCGGTGCCGTGGGGCGACGCGAACCGCCGCCACCGAGTCCGCGTCGCCCTGGTCGATGAAGATGGAGCGCCGATTACCCAGGAAGGTGAGCAGGGCCTCTTGACTGTCGGGCATGAGGGTCAGTTTGAGATTGGCCGACCGCCAGGGATCAAGGCTGGTAGCGACCTTAACGCCGTGATGGTGTTCAAATTCGGTGGGCTGGTGCTTCCTCCCGGCGGCTACGTCTGGGAGCTAACTGTGGGGGATGCAACCGAGCGGACGCCATTTTGGGTCGTAGGAGGTGAAGCATGAGCGATACGTGGAACCCTGCGGGGCCGGTGCTTGTCGAGGCCGACGATCAAGCGTCGGAGCCGGCGGTAGAGGCTACGCATAGCGACTTTGGCCGGTTCGAAGACCTGACCGCAAAGCTCGTCAAGGTCCCGAAGTCCGAGATCGATGAGCGGCGCAAGAAGCGCGACTAATACGGGCCAGAAGGCGACCGACGAGTTTCGAGCCCGCACCGCCCCGGTTGCTAACCGGGGGCTCTACCTTTGAGCTACGGTCGCCTTATGCGGGGCTCGGGATCAACCGGACCTCACCCCACCGATTTTGGCAGCGGGGTGCGTCAAGTAAGTCATCCCCAAACGTGAAACACCGCTTCGCGCGGTGCGCGGCGACCGTCGGGGATCGGGCACGTGGGATCCGATCCGGCCCAAATCCCCGTGAACAGCCCGGTTTCTCACGGCGCGGCCAAACGAATCGACCGCCGCGGGCATCGGGCGCCTCGCGTTCGGCCAGCAGCCGCGCTGGGTAGGCTCGCTGCAAAAGGCGCCGCTTGGCCAGAGGTGGGTGTAAAACGTGAAACACCCGCTCAGCCCCCAGCGCCCGGCGGGCAGCGGGCACGAACGGCGCCGCGCTGGTGCGGCTCGCGCGCGCAACCTCGCGCGCGCGCGAGTAAGCTACGCGCCGAAAGGGCGCCGTGCTCGGCGGCTGCCCCATCGAGGCCGGCGCCATGCGGGTGCCCGCGCGTGGTGGGAGATCGTTCCGTGCGGTCTCTCGCGCGGCGTAGCGCCTGGCGGGGGCACAGCGCCATGTCCAGATTGGTAGGTCGGGGGCGCTGCTCGCGTTCGGCTGGGACACCTGAGCGCCGGAGCCTGGCACTCCGTCCGTCCGCCGATTTCCCACCCGGGTGTAAAACGTGAAACACCTCGCCGCGCATGCGCCTGCTTCACGTCCGCGCTTGGGGGAGGAACTCGACCTCCTCCCAGTCGCAGTGACGGCGGAAGCCGACGGCCGCATAGATCTTGTTGGATGTCGGGTTCTCGAGGTCCGTGAAGAGCATGCAGCAGCGCGCGCCCTGGGAGAGCGTCTGGCTGCACGCGCGGGCGACGGCAGCGCTCGCGTAGCCGCGGCCGCGATGCTCGCGAGGCGTGAAGACCGGCCCGATCCTGACCGTGGCGGCGATCGGGATGTTCAGCCCGAGCGTGCTTACGGGGCCGCCGTCATCCCAGACGAACTGCGCGCGCCTGGCGATGCGCCGGTCGACGATGGCCTGTGCTTCGATCGCCGCGCCCGGGGTCGCGTTCGCCTCGAGCTGAAAATCACGCTCCCAAGCGCCCAGGAGCTCGCGCTCGACCCTCTCCGCCGGCCTGAGGTGCCCGCTCGGCCAGCGCGGTGGGTCGACCACGGCGTCCAGTACGTGCAGAGCCTCGCTCACCCTGCACCGGCAACGGCCCTGCGTGCGCTCCTGCCACGCCGCCGCGAGCGCACGCGTCGCGGCCGGGACGCCGGTCACGCCGGGCAGCCCGGGGTCCTCGAGTAGCCAGCGCTCCATCAGCTCGTCCGCCTCGCGTTGCCCGAGTTCGCTTACGAGCAGTGGCCATGGCGGCGTACGCATCGCGAAGAAGCGCAGCGCCCCCGAGCTGTCCGCGCCCCAACCGAAGAGCCGCTTTGGGTGGCTGCGCCCGCCGGCCTGTAGCTGCGCGAGCAGGGTCGCGAGCACGTTGCGCTCCACTCCCCGCGAGAGGAACTCGCCGGCCCCATCGTCGACCTCCTCGATCTCACGCGTCAAGACGATCTTCACCGGGTCTCGCTCCTATATCTCATAAATCTGGTTGGAATTACGTGGAATGGGTAGCTGCGCTGCTGCGGCCGGATGGCCGCAGTGAACTGTGACCGAACCGAAGGAGAACAGTTGCCCCGCTTGAGGATCCGCGTCACTCTGTGCGTCGTGTTCGTCTCGCTACTCACTGCGCATCCAACAAGCGCTGCGAGCGCACAGCCCGGCGAACAGGTGAGCTGCTCGTGGAGCGCTCGGTCTGAACCGGCCACGGTGAACGTCGCCTACCCGGACCTGAGCGCGACCTACTGGGCGCACTACTTCTCTCCGGTGGAAGGTGAGCGACTCGTCATCACTGGCGAGTATCCTGCGGCGCGCTATTTCTCCTTCCACGTCTACGACGCGACGCTCGTGACGATCGACTCCGCGTATGACAGCGAGATCTCGCCGGACGCGGGGAGCGCGAACCCGTTCCGCTCAAAGCGCCCTCAGGGAGCGGGTGACGCTTACACCGAGTACGTCGATTTCACCTCCAAGCCGACCCACCCCGCCCCCAACACGATCTATATCAAGGGCACTCCTCAGGGGGCACCTTCGCCGCTCGCGACGTTGATGTACCGCGTGTACGTCTCCAGTGACACAGGTGAAGCAGCCGGCGGCGTGCCGCTGCCGAAACTGACTCTCGAGAACGCCGCGGGTGAAGCGCTCGCGAGCTACGGCGCGTGCGGCTCTGATTACGTGGAACTCGGCGGTCAGCTAAACGAACAGCTCGCGAATACGAATTACCCCGCGGGTGCCCCCACGCCCGACGTTCCCGGCGCCACCGATCCGCTGAGCTGGAACCGCGCCTACTCCAACAGTTACTACGGCCTCTACGGCAACAGTCAAAACGCATACCTCACTGCCACCATCTCGAGGCAGTACGGACCGCTCGTCGTCATTCACGGTAAGGCACCGACGTTCCCCAATACCTCAAAGGGCCAACCCGCTTACGCCGAGCGGCAGGTGCGCTACTGGTCGATATGCGAGAACAGTGACACGACGAGGGTGATCGCCTGCGCGCCCGACTACCTCGCTACGAACAGTCATGGCGATTACACGTATGTCATCTCTGACCCCGATGCGCGCCCGGCGAATGCGACCGCCGCCCATGGAGTCACATGGCTGCCCTGGGGCGGGACGTTCACCAACGGCGTCGTGATCCTGCGCAACATGCTGCCGTCGCCGACATTCACACAGTCGGTCCAGGCGATCGCTGCAGGCGAGTCCCCGAGCGCGGTGATGGGTCCCTATTACCCGCAGAGCGCGTACTGCTCGAGTGCCACCTTCGAAGCGGGCGGTTGGGACGCCTGCGCGAGGGGCTGACGCGCGGCGCCGCATCGCGGCGGGCTGCGCGGGGGCGCCGAGCTGGGCCGGGCGCCGCGGGCGGCTCTGCGAGCGGGGCGCTGTAAAACGTGAAACACCTCCGGCGGCGGCGCGGGCGCCCGCGGCGAGCGGCCGCCGGCCGCCGCGAGCTGGCAGCATGCGGCGGTGAGGAGATGCTCGAGCGCAGGATCGAGATGCTATGCGCCTACAGCGGGCTTGCGTTCGTGGCGCTGTTCGTGACCGGCTTCTGGTTCGTGGCGGGGCTCGTGCCGCCGCCATCGGCGTCGGATGGCGCGCAGCGGATAGCCCACTTCTATACGGGCAATGCGGACCAGCTGCGTGCGGGCATGCTGCTGGCGCTGATCGCGACGCCGCTGCTGGTGCCCTTCATCGTTTTGTTGAGTTCGTTGCTGCGCCGCAGCGACCCGCGGCTCGCGCCGCTCGCGCAGGTGCAGCTCATCTGCGGCGCGATCCTCGTGGTGGAGGTGCTGATCTGCGTGGTGCTGATCGGTACGGCGGCCTTCCGTCCGGAGCGCTCGCCGGAAGTGACCCAGGCGCTCAACGACACGGCGTTCACCTTCCTGCTGTGGGCGTTCACCGCGCCCGCGCTCGAGTACGCGGCGGTCGGCATCGCGGTGCTGCTCGACGGCAGCGAGCGACCGCTGTTCCCGCGATGGGTCGGCTACTTCGACCTCGCGCTCGCACTCGTATTCGCGGCCGGCGGGCCGACGCTGTTCGTGAAGGGAGGAGCCTTCGGCTGGGACGGCGCGCTCGCCTTCTGGGCGGTGCTCGTGGGTTTCACGCTGTGGGTGCTGATCACCTTCATCTCGATGCTGAGGGCGATCGCGCGCACCAGCCCCGCTTCGCCATAGGATCGGAGGCGACCGATGCGCGCAGCGCCGACAGCTTTGCTCGCCCTGGCGCTGCTCGCGCTCGTGAGCGCCTGTGGCGGTGGCACCCATGCCCGCGCCGGAGCGGCGGCCAAAACACAGGCACGCGGAGGAGCGTCCGCGCGGGGCTCCGGGCCCCTGACGGGAAGTGAAGCGGTTGCGTTCGCACGCCTGGTGGCGCTGCACCCCGCCGACCTGCCCGGCTTCAGGGAATCGCGCGAACCACAGCATCCAGAAACGGCGGCGCAGAAGCGGGCGGGGGAAGCGCTGCGCACGTGCATCGGGGCGCCGGCGCAGAGGCACACCCGCCAGCGCGCCGAACGCGGCTCGCCGAAGTTCAGCCGCGAAGGCGCTCTCGGCGTCGAAACGGTCAGCTCGACTGTGGACGTTGCTGCGAGCGCCGCCGCGGCGAGGCTCGAGCTCGAGGTCGTGCGCAGCGCGCACGCGCGTGCGTGCGTGTCTCACTTCCTCGCGAGCCTGATCGGGCAGCTGAAAGTGCATGGTGCTTCGATCGGAGGGATCACTCTTCACGCGTTCAACCCGAGCGCGCCCGGAACCGCGGGCGGCTTCGGCTGGCGCGTTGCCACGACGATCTCCGCGCACGGCTTGAACCTCCCGCTGCGCTTCGACCTGCTCGGCTTCGCATACCGCTCGGCCGTTGTGATGCTCTCCGACGTCGGCTTTCCCCGCCTCGCGCAGGGCCAGGAGCAGCGGCTGTTCGCGCTGCTGGTGTCGCGTGCGAGGAGCTTCCCCCACGAGGCGCCCGTGCCGGCGGCCGCCGCGCAGCCCGCCTAAGGGCGCCCGCGCCGCTCCCCGTGTCGGACCTCCAGGAGCTCGCGCTTCGCTACTCGCTCTCGCCCTGGCAGCTGAGCCAGCTCGGGCTGCTGCTCGAGACGCTCGAGCAGGATGAGCGCGCGCCGACCGCGGTGCGCGGGCGCGAGCGCGCGCTGGAGGTGCACGTGGCGGACTCGCTGGTGGCGCTCGAGCTCGAGCCGCTGCGGAAACTGCGCGAGCTCGCGCGGGCGGCCACGCTCGCGGACCTCGGCTCGGGCGCGGGCGTGCCCGGCGCGCTGCTCGCGGTCGCGCTGCCGGCGTGCTCGGTGAGCCTCGTGGAGAGCGAGCGGCGCAAGTGTGAGTTCATCGAATCGATGCTCGCGCGCGCAATGATCGAGAACGCGCGCGCGGTGTGGGCGCGCGCGGAGGAGTGGGGGGAGGGGCTCGGCGCGTGCGAGCTCGTGAGCGCGCGCGCGCTCGCGCCGGCAGCGGTGGTGCTCGAGTACGCGGCGCCACTGCTGTGCCTCGGCGGGCACCTGGTGGACTGGCGCGGGCAGCGCGAGGCGCAGCAGGAGCGGGCGGCGCTCGCAGCGGCGAGCGAGCTCGGCATGGAGCTCGTCGAGGTGCACCGCGTGCGGCCCTACGAGGACTCGCGCGAGCACCACCTGCACCTGTACGTGAAGGCTCACCCGACCCCGGAGCGCTTCCCGCGGCGTGCCGGCGCGGCGCGCAAGCGTCCGCTAGCTTGAGGGCGAATGGCAACCGTCTACGCGGTGGCGAACCAGAAGGGCGGTGTCGGCAAGACGACGACCGCGGTGAACGTCGCGGCGTGCATCGCCGAGGCGGGCTACCCGACGCTGCTCGTGGACGTGGACCCGCAGGCGAACGCAACCGTGGGCCTCGGCGTGGCGCGCGCGCAGTCGCCGGGGCTGTACGAGGTGCTGGCGGGACAGGCGGAGGCGGAGAGCGCGCTCGTGCAGACCTCGGTGCAGGGGCTCGAGATGCTCCCGGCGGGCCCGGGGCTCGCGGGCGCGAACATCGAGCTGCCGCGCCTTGAGGGCTTCGAGTACCGGCTGCGCGAATGCCTCGAGCCGCTGCGCGAGCGCTTCAGATACCTGATCCTCGACTGCCCGCCCTCGCTCGGCCCGCTGACGGTGTGCGCGCTGGTGGCGGCGGACCGCGTGATCGTGCCGGTGCAGACGGAGTACTTCGCGCTCGAGGGGCTGGCGGGTCTGCTCGAGACCCTGGAGCTCGTGCAGCGCGAGCTGAACCCGCGCCTGTCGGTAGCTGGCATGCTGCTGACGATGCACGACGCGCGCACGAGGCTCGGCCAGGACGTGGCGCGCGAGGTGCGCGAGCACTTCCCCGAGCTGGTGTTCGAAACGGTGATCCCGCGCAACGTGCGCGTGGGCGAGGCGCCGAGCCACGGCCTGCCGGTCACCCACCACGACCCGATGAGCGCGGGCGCGGAGGCGTACTTCGAGCTCGCCAAGGAGGTGGCCGCGCGTGGCTAGGCCGCAGCCGGGGATGGGTAAGGGCCTCGGCGCGATCCTGTCGGTGGCGGGCAGCGCGCAGGAGTCAGAGCGCGAGCTGCGCGAGCTGCCGGTGGAGCTGATCGTGCCGAACCCGAACCAGCCGCGCAGGCGCTTTGACGAGGAGTCACTGCAGGCGCTCGCGGCCTCCCTTGCGGAGCGCGGTGTCCTGCAGCCGGTGCTCGTGCGCCCGCTGCACGGCGGGCGCTACGAGCTGGTCGCCGGCGAGCGTCGCTGGCGCGCGGCGCGCCTCGCGCAGATGGAGACGATCCCGGCGCTCGTGCGCGCGCAGGACTCATCGACGCTCGAGGCGGCGCTGATCGAGAACATGGCGCGCGAGGACCTGAACCCGGTGGAGGAGGCGCGCGCTTGCGCGGCGCTCGTTGAGGAGCTCGGTCTGACGCGCGCGCAGGTGGGAGCGCGCGTGGGTCGCGGGCGCGTGGCGGTGAGCAACCTGCTGCGTCTGCTCGACCTGCCCGACGAGGTGCTCGAGCTGGTCGAGGCGGGCGCGCTGAGCGAGGGTCACGGGCGCGCGCTGCTGCTGGCGGAGGACCACGACGGACGCAAGCGGCTCGCGCGCGAGGCGCGCGAGGAGGGGTGGTCGGTCAGAGTCCTCGAGGAGCGCGCGCGAGAGAGCAACGCGCGCCAGGCCCGCAACGGTGAGCGGCCGCGCCGCGCGGGTGGCATCTCGCACCCCGATCAGGTGGAGGCGGCGCGCAGCATCGCGCACGCGCTCGCCGGCGCGCTCGGCTCGGAGGTGAAGGTGCGCCCGACCCGCAGCGGCTATCGCGCGGAGCTGTCCTTCGAGAGCTCCGAGCAGGCGCTCGCGCTCGCGCGCAGCCTCAGGCGCGCGTGATCGCTCGGCACGGACGGCGCTAGCATTCGCGCCACGCGCAGCGAGCGGGCGATTAGCTCAGTCGGTTAGAGCGCTTCTCTGATAAGGAAGAGGTCCCAGGTTCGAGTCCTGGATCGCCCACTGACCAGTGGCCAGCAGCGCGCCGCACGGGCGCCACTGGCGAGGGCCGAGCGGCGCTTGCGCCCCTTCGAAGCACCCGCAAGTTGCTTCCTTTCGCCACCCGCGGGGAACGCGGCGACGCCGATCGTCTGATACTTTCGGCCAGCAGAACGGAGATCACTAAATAGGTGCGGAGCCGTCGGGTGCTCAGCGCGCGCTAGGAGGCGGGCGACTCATGGATGGAAGGCGTCAGGTAGCTGTAGGGGGATTCGAGTCAGGCGAACCGCGACCGCACGCTGGCAGTAGCGGTCGAGAGGGTCTCCACCGAAGTCTCTCCCGCCACCCGGCGGCACGCGTGCTCGGCGTGCTCGTCGCCCTGCTCCTGCTCGCCGCCGTCTGGGCGAGCTCCGCCTTCGCCAACGCGCCGAACCCGACGTCGATCAAAGTCGACGGCTACTCGGTCAAAGGCACCGAAGTCGAGATCACCGTGTCGGGCACGTGGACCTGGAACGTGCCGAACGGTGCGCAGAAGGACTGCAACGACAGCCGCATCGGCGTCGGCTACGCCGTCAGCTGGGGCGACAACATGACGAACCCCCTGAAGGTCCAGGGGAAGAACGAACTGATCTACGTCGGCACCGCGCAGGACGACTGGGTGCACTCCGTGACCGTCGGCACGCAGACCGTGGACGGCCCCTTCAAGAAGGGCCCAGCCACGCTCGAAGAGTCGATGCTCGGCGAAACGCCCGAAGGCATGATGTACATGTTCGGGAAAAACCAGGGGATCTCGACCGGCGCGACCACCGCGATCCCGACCAAGGAAGACGCCGAACACTGGGTCAGCAACTGCGGGCCCACGAAGCAGTCGAAAGTCAACGGCCAGACGATCGGCAACAGCAACCCGGGCGAACCCGAACAGGGCTTCCCGAACGGCACGTGGGGGCCGATCTCGCACGTCTACAAATCCAACGGTCCGTTCAAAATCTGCCCCGTCCTGTACGACCCGCACGGCAACGAAGTCGGCGGGAACGCGGGCAACGAAAACCAGATCATCGCGGGCGGCCAGCACTCCAACAACGACAACAGCGTCGAAAGCAACGGCAACACGACGCCCTGCGTCGTCGAACTGGTGGTCCCGGCGCTCAGCACCAAGGCCGAACCGAAAGAAGCGAAATCCGGCCAGGCGATCAAGGACGAAGCGACGATCTCGGGCAACAAACCCGAAGGCAAGATCTTCTGGAAGCTCTACGGCCCGTTTAGCTCGAGCGCCTCGATAAACGAATCCAGCTGTACCAAAGAAAAGCTCGCGTTCGAATCGACCCCGCTGACGATCAGCGCCAACGGCACCTACCCGTCGCCCACCACGAGCCTCACCAAACCGGGCGTGTATCAGTGGACGGCATCCTTCGAATCGACCAACACCTCAACGAACCTTTCGGTGCCCGCGGTCGGCTGCGGCGCGAGCGTCGAGCAGGTCACGCTCGCCGAAAACACCAGCTTCTCGATGGTCAAGGAACAGCGCCTTTCGAGCAGCGCGGAATACACGACCAAAGAATTGATCGGGGAAGTTGGTCAGACGATCGAATACAAGATCACGTTCAAGAACGAAGGGAACGTGAAGGAGACGTTCGCGCAGCCGACCGACCCGAACTGCACCGGGATGGCTCCGGCGTCGATCGAAGTGGAACCCGGGAAGACCGGGTCGTTCACGTGCTCGCACGTGATCACGGAAGCTGACCGTGCGGCCGGGAAGGTCGAAAACGTAGCGACGGAGAAAGAACACAAAACGCCGCCCGTGATCACGAAAGTCCAGTCGTTCACGATCGAAAAGGCGCAGCGCCTCGCGCCTGCGACGGGTTACGTAAAGACCCAACTGACCGGCGAAGTGGGGCAGACGGTCGAATACCAGATCACCGTGAAGAACACGGGTGGCGCGCCCGAGAAATTCGGAAAGGTCGTAGACGCGAAATGCTCGAGCATCGCGCCGGAAGAAGAAACGACGCTCGAACCCGGCAAATCCGAGACGTTCACGTGCACGCACCTGCTCACCGAAGCCGACAAGACAGCCGGGAAATACGTCAACCAGGCGTCGATCACCGGGAACGGCAAGGAACGGAAGTCCAACGAAGTCGAAGTCGTGGTGGTGCCCGACAAGTTCTCGATGCTCAAGGAACAGCGTCTGTCGAGTGCGGCGGAATACACGAAAGCGGAACTGATCGGGGAAGTCGGTCAGACGGTCGAATACAAGATCACGTTCAAGAACGAAGGGAACGTGAAGGAGGTCTTCGCACAGCCGACGGACGCGAACTGTACGGGCATGAGCCCCGCCTCGATCGAAGTTGAACCCGGCAAGGAAGGGTCGTTCACGTGCTCGCACGTGATCACGGAAGCTGACCGTGCAGCTGGGAAGGTCGAAAACGTCGCGACGGAGAAAGAACACAAAACTCCCCCCGTGATCACGAAAGTCCAGTCGTTCACGATCGAAAAGGCGCAGCGGCTCTCAGCGGTCTCCGAATACGTGAAGACGCCGTTGGCCGGAGAAGTCGGTCAGCTGGTCGAATACCAGATCACCGTTAAGAACAATGGGGCGGTCACCGAGAAATTCGGGAAGCTCGTGGACGCGAAGTGCTCGGGCATCGCGCCCGAAGAAGAAACGACGCTCGAACCGGGGAAATCCGAGACGTTCACGTGCACGCACCTGCTTACCGAAGCCGACAAGACAGCCGGGAAATACGTCAACCAAGCTTCGATCACCGGGAACGGCAAGGAACGGAAGTCCAACGAAGTCGAAGTAACGGTGGGCCCGCAACTATTCTCGATGTTCAAGGAACAGCGTCTGTCGAGCGCGGCGGAATACACGAAAGCCGAACTGATCGGGGAAGTCGGGCAGACGATCGAATACAAGATCACGTTCAAGAACGAAGGGAACGTGAAGGAGATCTTCACGCAGCCGTCGGACTCGAACTGCACGGGCATGGCTCCGGCGTCGATCGAAGTTGCACAGGGCAAGGAAGGGTCGTTCACGTGCTCGCACGTGATCACGGAAGCTGACCGTGCAGCTGGGAAAGTCGAAAACGTCGCGACGGAGAAAGAACACAAAACTCCGCCGGTGATCACGAAAGTCCAGGCGTTCACGATCGAAAAGGCGCAGCGCATCCCGCCCGCGACGGAATACGTGAAGAGCCAACTGACCGGCGAAGTAGGACAGACGGTCGAATACCAGATCACCGTGAAGAACACGGGCGCCGTGACCGAGAAACTCGGGAAGCTCGCGGACCCGAACTGCTTCAACATCATTCCAGGCACCGAAACGGAACTTGAACCCGGCAAATCTGAGACGTTCGTGTGCACGCACCTGCTTACAGAAGCGGATAGGGCGGCTGGCAAATACATCAACCAGGCGTCGGTTTCGGGGAACGGGAAGGAACGGAAGTCCAACGAAGTCGAAGTACTGGTGATTGCTCCCAAGTTCTCGATCCGCAAGGAACAGCGTCTGTCGAGCGCGGCGGAATACACGAAAGTGGAACTGACCGGTGAAGTGGGTCAGACGATCGAATACAAGATCACGTTCAAGAACGAAGGCAACTTGAAGCAGACGTTCGGGCAGCCGACGGACCCGAATTGCACGGGCATGAGCCCCGCGTCGATCGAAGTGGAACCTGGCAAGGAAGGGGCGTTCACGTGCTCGCATTTGATCACGGAAGCTGACCGGGAAGCCGGGAAAGTTGAAAACGTGGCGACGGAGAAAGAACACAAAACTCCGCCGGTGATCGTGAAAGTCCAGGCCTTTACGATCGAAAAGGCGCAGCGACTGTCTCCCGCGGCGGAATACGTAAAGACGCCGCTCGCTGGCGAAGTGGGCGAGACGATCGAATACAAGATCACCGTGAAGAACACGGGCGGCGTGACGGAGAAACTGGGCGCGTTGAGCGACGCGAAGTGCACGAAGATCGAACCGTCGACCCCGACGGAACTCGAACCCGGTAAATCCGAGACGTTCACGTGCGAACACAAGATCACCGAAGCGGATCTCTTGGCGAAAGCACCGTATGTGAACCAGGCGGCGATCACGGGGAACGGGAAGGAACGGAAGTCCAACGAAGTCGAAGTGACCGTTGGCGAAGGGCCGTTCTCGATCGTCAAGGAACAGCGTCTGTCGAGCGCGGCGGAATACACGAAAGCGGAACTGACCGGTGAAGTGGGTCAGACGATCGAATACAAGATCACGTTCAAGAACGAAGGGGTCGTGAAGAGGACCTTCGCGCAGCCGACGGATCCGAACTGCACGGGGATGAGCCCGGCGTCGATCGAAGTGGAACCTGGGAAAACGGGGGCGTTCACGTGCTCGCATTTGATCACGGAAGCTGACCGGGAAGCCGGGAAAGTCGAAAACGTGGCGACGGAGAAAGAACACAAAACTCCGCCGGTGATCGTGAAAGTCCAGTCGTTCACGATCGAAAAGAAGCAGCGGCTATCCAGCGCGAACGAATACGTGAAGACGCCGCTCTCGGGCGAAGTGGGGCAGCTCGTCGAATACCAGATCACGGTGAAGAACAACGGTGCGGTCACCGAGAAATTCGGGAAGCTCGTGGACGCGAAATGCTCGGGTATAGCGCCGGAAGAAGAAACGACGCTTGAACCGGGCAAATCGGAGACGTTCACGTGCACGCACTTGCTGACCGAAGCTGACAAGACCGCTGGGAAATATGTGAACCAGGCGGCGATCACGGGGAACGGGAAGGAACGGAAGTCCAACGAAGTCGAAGTGACCGTTGGCGAAGGGCCGTTCTCGATCGTCAAGGAACAGCGTCTGTCGAGCGCGGCGGAATACACGAAAGCGGAACTGACCGGTGAAGTGGGTCAGACGATCGAATACAAGATCACGTTCAAGAACGAAGGGGTCGTGAAGAGGACCTTCGCGCAGCCGACGGATCCGAACTGCACGGGGATGAGCCCGGCGTCGATCGAAGTGGAACCTGGGAAAACGGGGGCGTTCACGTGCTCGCATTTGATCACGGAAGCTGACCGGGAAGCCGGGAAAGTCGAAAACGTGGCGACGGAGAAAGAACACAAAACTCCGCCGGTGATCGTGAAAGTCCAGTCGTTCACGATCGAAAAGAAGCAGCGGCTATCCAGCGCGAACGAATACGTGAAGACGCCGCTCTCGGGCGAAGTGGGGCAGCTCGTCGAATACCAGATCACGGTGAAGAACAACGGTGCGGTCACCGAGAAATTCGGGAAGCTCGTGGACGCGAAATGCTCGGGTATAGCGCCGGAAGAAGAAACGACGCTTGAACCGGGCAAATCGGAGACGTTCACGTGCACGCACTTGCTGACCGAAGCTGACAAGACCGCTGGGAAATATGTGAACCAGGCGGCGATCACGGGGAACGGGAAGGAACGGAAGTCCAACGAAGTCGAAGTGACCGTTGGCGAAGGGCCGTTCTCGATCGTCAAGGAACAGCGTCTGTCGAGCGCGGCGGAATACACGAAAGCGGAACTGACCGGTGAAGTGGGTCAGACGATCGAATACAAGATCACGTTCAAGAACGAAGGGGTCGTGAAGAGGACCTTCGCGCAGCCGACGGATCCGAACTGCACGGGGATGAGCCCGGCGTCGATCGAAGTGGAACCTGGGAAAACGGGGGCGTTCACGTGCTCGCATTTGATCACGGAAGCTGACCGGGAAGCCGGGAAAGTCGAAAACGTGGCGACGGAGAAAGAACACAAAACTCCGCCGGTGATCGTGAAAGTCCAGTCGTTCACGATCGAAAAGAAGCAGCGGCTATCCAGCGCGAACGAATACGTGAAGACGCCGCTCTCGGGCGAAGTGGGGCAGCTCGTCGAATACCAGATCACGGTGAAGAACAACGGTGCGGTCACCGAGAAATTCGGGAAGCTCGTGGACGCGAAATGCTCGGGTATAGCGCCGGAAGAAGAAACGACGCTTGAACCGGGCAAATCGGAGACGTTCACGTGCACGCACTTGCTGACCGAAGCTGACAAGACCGCTGGGAAATATGTGAACCAGGCGGCGATCACGGGGAACGGGAAGGAACGGAAGTCCAACGAAGTCGAAGTGACCGTTGGCGAAGGGCCGTTCTCGATCGTCAAGGAACAGCGTCTGTCGAGCGCGGCGGAATACACGAAAGCGGAACTGACCGGTGAAGTGGGTCAGACGATCGAATACAAGATCACGTTCAAGAACGAAGGGGTCGTGAAGAGGACCTTCGCGCAGCCGACGGATCCGAACTGCACGGGGATGAGCCCGGCGTCGATCGAAGTGGAACCTGGGAAAACGGGGGCGTTCACGTGCTCGCATTTGATCACGGAAGCTGACCGGGAAGCCGGGAAAGTCGAAAACGTGGCGACGGAGAAAGAACACAAAACTCCGCCGGTGATCGTGAAAGTCCAGTCGTTCACGATCGAAAAGAAGCAGCGGCTATCCAGCGCGAACGAATACGTGAAGACGCCGCTCTCGGGCGAAGTGGGGCAGCTCGTCGAATACCAGATCACGGTGAAGAACAACGGTGCGGTCACCGAGAAATTCGGGAAGCTCGTGGACGCGAAATGCTCGGGTATAGCGCCGGAAGAAGAAACGACGCTTGAACCGGGCAAATCGGAGACGTTCACGTGCACGCACTTGCTGACCGAAGCTGACAAGACCGCTGGGAAATATGTGAACCAGGCGGCGATCACGGGGAACGGGAAGGAACGGAAGTCCAACGAAGTCGAAGTGACCGTTGGCGAAGGGCCGTTCTCGATCGTCAAGGAACAGCGTCTGTCGAGCGCGGCGGAATACACGAAAGCGGAACTGACCGGTGAAGTGGGTCAGACGATCGAATACAAGATCACGTTCAAGAACGAAGGGGTCGTGAAGAGGACCTTCGCGCAGCCGACGGATCCGAACTGCACGGGGATGAGCCCGGCGTCGATCGAAGTGGAACCTGGGAAAACGGGGGCGTTCACGTGCTCGCATTTGATCACGGAAGCTGACCGGGAAGCCGGGAAAGTCGAAAACGTGGCGACGGAGAAAGAACACAAAACTCCGCCGGTGATCGTGAAAGTCCAGTCGTTCACGATCGAAAAGAAGCAGCGGCTATCCAGCGCGAACGAATACGTGAAGACGCCGCTCTCGGGCGAAGTGGGGCAGCTCGTCGAATACCAGATCACGGTGAAGAACAACGGTGCGGTCACCGAGAAATTCGGGAAGCTCGTGGACGCGAAATGCTCGGGTATAGCGCCGGAAGAAGAAACGACGCTTGAACCGGGCAAATCGGAGACGTTCACGTGCACGCACTTGCTGACGTCAGCGGACCAAAAAGCCGGCGTCTACGAAAACACTGCGAAGATCGCCGGGAACGCCAAAGAACAGACCTCAAACCCCGTGGTCGTGAAAGTGAACGAAGCACGCATGGAAGCAATCGCGATCGAAAAGGAACAGAGGATCGCTGGTGAACCCGTCTACACAAAGGCGGTCCTGAAGGGTCGCGTCGGCCAAGTGATCGAATACCAAATCAAGGTCACGAACACGGGGAACGTCAAGGAGAAACTCTCTCAACTGGTTGATCCGAAATGCTCGAACATCGAACCGTCAACCACGACGGAACTCGAACCCGAAAAGTCCGAGCTGTTCACATGCGAACACAAGATCACGGAAACGGATCTGAAAGCTGGGAAATACGTCAACACCGCCACAATCAACGGGAACGGAGCCGAGGTGGGCTCGAACCCGGTCGAAGTCGAAATCCTTCCTGCCGCGCTGCTCAACTTCAAAATCGAAAAGCTCCAGGAAATCAAGGGCTCCGGGAAGGGCTTCACGAAGAACTCGCTCCTGATCAGCATCGGCCAGACGGTGGACTACGAGATCATCGTCACGAACACAGGCAACGTAAAGCTGAACCTCGGCGAACTGAAGGACGCGAAATGCGAAGGCCTGAAAGGCGGCGTCGCGTCGCTCGAACCTGGTGAAGTCGCCACGTGGGAATGCTTCTACGTGAGCACCATCCACGGCGATCACACCAACGAAGCGACGCTCACGGCGACGGATCCGGAAGGCAAGGAACTCACGCGGACCTCGAACCAGGTCGTGGTCTTCGACCCCTCCTTCACGGTCACGAAGCTCCAGCGCATAGCCGGGACCGGCAGCGAATTCACGACGCTCGAACTGAACGCCGAAGTCGGACAGACCGTGCAATACGAGATCGTGGTGACGGACGGTCCGCTACCGCTGTCGTTCGCGAACTTCATCGACGCGAACTGCACGAACATCGGCGGTGGCCCCGGCGCGACCGTCCTCGCTGCTGGCGAAAGCACTACGTGGACATGCGAACACAAGCTCACGACGACCGGCCTATACACGAACGAAGCTAGCGTCGAAGGCAACCCCGAAGCCGGCAAGAAGATCTCCAACAAGGTCACCGTCAACGTGGCGGCCGCCCACCAGGCCGTGAAAGCGGCGTGCACGATCGCCGAGGAGAACATCAACCTGCGCGGCGCAGCCGGCGCGCGACGCGGGCCGTTCAAGGTCTACATCAGCTCGCTCGGCATCAAGGAAATCACGTTCTACCTGGACGGCAAGAAGTTCAAGAAGCTGACGTCCTCGCAGGCGAAGAACGGCCAGTTCGCGATCACGGTCGACCCCCGCAAGCTCAAGTTCGGTGCTCACAAGGTGTCGATCAAGACCGCCATGACCGACGGTGCCTGCGCCACGATCGCGCGCTCGGGCGTGTTCGTGCACCCGCGCGAGGCGAAAATCAAGCCGGCCTTCACCGGCTGAGCCAAAGGGGACAATGCGTACGAGCACAGGGGCCCTCGGCAGCGCGTGCCGGGGGCCTCGGCGCCCCAGGCGGCGAGGCTACGTCGCGCTGGACGGAAGGGTGCGCGGCGGGCTGTCGGCCAGGCTCGCGACGCCGGCGGGCGGGCCGCTGCATGACTCGTTGCGAAGCCGCTTCGGGAGCGTAGTCCTTGTCCCGCGCTGGCAAACGTTGATGAGGGTTGGAGGGCGCTCGTGCTTGCGCGTAAACAGCGCGCTTGGTACGTTCGTCCAGATAGGCCAGGTAGGCCTTAAGAGCGCTCGATCGAGCGCAAGGCGCCAGAGGAGGCCCGTGCATCATGGATGACCGTTCCCGCGTTGAAGTCCGCAACCAGCAGGCCAATCAAGCCGGCTGGCTTCGCCGAGCGAAGCTGCCCGTCGCCGGGCGCCTTCTCGGCGCCCTGCTAGCCCTGCTCGTGGTCGGCGCTCTGTCGGCCGCCTCCGCGTTCGCGAACGCGCCGAACCCGACGTCGATCAAAGTCGACGGCTACTCGGTCAAAGGCTCCGAAGTCGAGATCACGATCTCGGGAACCTGGACGTGGAACGTCCCGAACGGTGCGCAGAAGGACTGCAACGACAGCCGCATCGGTGTCGGCTACTCGGTCGCTTGGGGCGACAACACGGCGAACCCCCTGAAGGTCCAGGGCGGGAACGAACTTATCTACGTCGGGACGGCCACCGACAACTGGGTGCACTCGGTGACCGAGGGCACCCAAACTGTCGCCGGGCCATTTAAGAAGGGCCCGGCCATGGTCGAAGAGTCGATGCTTGGCGAAACGCCGGAAGGGATGCTGTACGGCTTCGGCCCTCAAGGAATCTCCACGGGCGCCACAGCGGCGGTCCCGACCAAGCAGGACGCGGAACGCTGGGTCAGCAACTGCGGGCCGACGCAGCAATCGAAAGTCAACGGCCAGACGATCGGCAACAGCAACCCCGCCGAACCCGAACAGGGGTTCCCGAGCGGCACCTGGGGACCGATCTCCCACGTCTACAAAGGCGCCGGCCCGTTCAAAATCTGCCCGGTCATGTACGACCCGCACGGCAACGAAGTCGGCGGTAACGCGGGCAACGAAAACCAGATCATCGCCGGCGGCCAGCACTCCAACAACGACAACAGCGTCGAAAGCAACGGCAACGTGACGCCCTGCGTGAAGGAACTGACGATCCCGAAGCTCACGACGACGTCGACTCCGAGTTCGGCCCTCACCGGCCAGTCGCTCAAGGACGAAGCCAAGATCGAAGGCAACAATCCGCAGGGCACGCTCTCGTGGAAGCTCTACGGTCCGTTCAGCTCGAGCAAATCGATCACCGAAACGAGCTGCACCGGTAAACCGGTCTTCGAATCGGCCCCGGTGACGGTCAACGGCAACAACACCTACACGTCTCCGGCGACCACCGTCCCGACTGGTGGCGTCTACCAGTGGGTGGCCTCGTTCACCTCGACCAACAACAACTCGAACCTGTCCGTCGGCCCGGTGGGCTGCGGCGAGGCGGCCGAGCAGGTCAAGGTCCAGAGCGAATCCTTCGAAGTGATCAAGAAGCAGAAGTTCTCGACGGGTGGGAGCTTCACGACTGAAAAGCTGAAAGGTGTGCCGCCGGCGACGGTGGAATACGAGATCGTCGTGAAGAACACGGGCGAAACGACCCTGGCGGTCGAAAAGATCACGGACGCGAATGTGCCTGCGTGTGACAAGGCTCCTTTGAAGTCGCCGTTGGCGGCTGGCGAAGAAGCGGTCGAGGCTACTTGCTCGATGACCTACCCGAAAGGCGGGACGTTCACGAACGTCGCGCTCGTGGAAGGCAACAAAAAACCGAAAGAATCGCCTCCGGTCGAAGTCGAACTGGAACCGCAGACCAAGTTCGAAGTGATCAAGAAGCAGAAGTTCTCGACGGGTGGGAGCTTCACGACTGAAAAGCTGAAAGGTGTGCCGCCGGCGACGGTGGAATACGAGATCGTCGTGAAGAACACGGGCGAAACGAGCCTGGCGGTCGAAAAGATCACGGACGCGAATGTGCCTGCGTGTGACAAGGCTCCTTTGAAGTCGCCGTTGGCGGCTGGCGAAGAAGCGGTCGAGGCTACTTGCTCGATGACCTACCCGAAAGGCGGGACGTTCACGAACGTCGCGCTCGTGGAAGGCAACAAAAAACCGAAAGAATCGCCTCCGGTCGAAGTCGAACTGGAACCGCAGACGAAGTTCGAAGTGATCAAGGAGCAGCGCTTCGCCGGCGAACCGGCGTACACCACGGCGAAGCTCACCGGGGTACCGCCGAAGACGGTGGAATACGAGATCGTCGTGAAGAACACGGGCGAAACGACCCTGGCGGTCGAAAAGATCACGGACGCGAATGTGCCTGCGTGTGACAAGGCTCCTTTGAAGTCGCCGTTGGCGGCTGGCGAAGAAGCGGTCGAGGCTACTTGCTCGATGACCTACCCGAAAGGCGGGACGTTCACGAACGTCGCGCTCGTGGAAGGCAACAAAAAACCGAAAGAATCGCCTCCGGTCGAAGTCGAACTGGAACCGCAGACCAAGTTCGAAGTGATCAAGAAGCAGAAGTTCTCGACGGGTGGGAGCTTCACGACTGAAAAGCTGAAAGGTGTGCCGCCGGCGACGGTGGAATACGAGATCGTCGTGAAGAACACGGGCGAAACGACCCTGGCGGTCGAAAAGATCACGGACGCGAATGTGCCTGCGTGTGACAAGGCTCCTTTGAAGTCGCCGTTGGCGGCTGGCGAAGAAGCGGTCGAGGCTACTTGCTCGATGACCTACCCGAAAGGCGGGACGTTCACGAACGTCGCGCTCGTGGAAGGCAACAAAAAACCGAAAGAATCGCCTCCGGTCGAAGTCGAACTGGAACCGCAGACCAAGTTCGAAGTGATCAAGAAGCAGAAGTTCTCGACGGGTGGGAGCTTCACGACTGAAAAGCTGAAAGGTGTGCCGCCGGCGACGGTGGAATACGAGATCGTCGTGAAGAACACGGGCGAAACGACCCTGGCGGTCGAAAAGATCACGGACGCGAATGTGCCTGCGTGTGACAAGGCTCCTTTGAAGTCGCCGTTGGCGGCTGGCGAAGAAGCGGTCGAGGCTACTTGCTCGATGACCTACCCGAAAGGCGGGACGTTCACGAACGTCGCGCTCGTGGAAGGCAACAAAAAACCGAAAGAATCGCCTCCGGTCGAAGTCGAACTGGAACCGCAGACCAAGTTCGAAGTGATCAAGAAGCAGAAGTTCTCGACGGGTGGGAGCTTCACGACTGAAAAGCTGAAAGGTGTGCCGCCGGCGACGGTGGAATACGAGATCGTCGTGAAGAACACGGGCGAAACGACCCTGGCGGTCGAAAAGATCACGGACGCGAATGTGCCTGCGTGTGACAAGGCTCCTTTGAAGTCGCCGTTGGCGGCTGGCGAAGAAGCGGTCGAGGCTACTTGCTCGATGACCTACCCGAAAGGCGGGACGTTCACGAACGTCGCGCTCGTGGAAGGCAACAAAAAACCGAAAGAATCGCCTCCGGTCGAAGTCGAACTGGAACCGCAGACGAAGTTCGAAGTGATCAAGGAGCAGCGCTTCGCCGGCGAAGCGGCGTACCGAACCGGGAAGCTGACCGGCAAGGCGCCCAAGACGGTGGAATACGAGATCATCGTGAAGAACACCGGCGAAACGACGCTCGCGCTCGAAAAGATCACGGACGCGAACGCGTCCGGCTGCGAAACCGCTCCGGCGAAGGCGTCGCTCGCTCCTAACGAAGAAGCGGTCGAGGCTACCTGCTCGATGACCTACACCAAAGGCGGGACGTTCACGAACGTCGCGCTCGTGGAAGGCAACAAGAAAAAGCAGCCCTCGAACGAAGTCGAAGTGGAACTCGCGACGCCCACGGAAGGCTTCGAAGTGATCAAGGAGCAGCGTTTCAGCGGCGAAGCGGCTTATCGCACGGGCAAGCTGAGCGGCGTACCGCCGAAGACGGTCGAATACGAGATCATCGTGAAGAACATCGGCGAAGCGAGCCTGGCGGTCGAAAAGGTCACGGACGCCAACGCGCCCGGCTGCGAAGGCGTCGCGGCGAAGTCGCCGCTCGCCTCCGGCGAATCGGCGGTCGAGGCCACGTGCTCGGTCACCTACACGAAAGGCGGCACGTTCAAGAACGTCGCCCTCGTTGAAGCCAACAAGAAGAAACAGCCGTCAAACGAAGTCGAAGTCGTGCTCGCCACGCAGAGCTTCGAATCCGTCAAGGAACAGAAGCTGTCCGGCTCGACGGCCGGGTACACGAAGGAAAAGCTGACCGGCAAGATCGGCGAAACGATCGACTACAGGATCACGGCGACGAACACGGGCGAAGCGCCCGAGACGTTCCCGACGCCTGTGGATCCGGGCTGCTCGACCCTGAGCGGCGGCCCGACTGGACCGGTGCCGTCGGGCCAGTCGACCTCGTGGACCTGCGAACGGCAGATCACGGCATCGGGTGTCTACGAAAACGTCGCAGTCGTGACGGGCAACGAAGAACCGCACCCGACGAACAAAGTCGTGGTCGAAGTGCCGAAGCAGGAACCGAAAGCGGTCTGCGCCATCTCCGAGCCGTCGATCCAGCTCCACGGCGCGAACGGTTCGAAGCGCAAGACGTTCACGGTCCGCATCAGCTCGCTTGGCATCAAGGAAATCACGTTCTTCCTCGATGGCAAGAAACTGAAGAAACTGACCTCGAGCCAGGCCAAGAACGGTCAGTTCGAAGTCAAGATCAACCCGAACAAGCTGCCCTTCGGGGCGCACAAGGTCTCGGTGAAGACGATCATGACCGACCCGACTTGCGCGAACATCGCGCGGGCCGGCGTGTTCGTCCACCCGAAGCCCGCGACGGTCACGCCGAAATTCACCGGCTGAGTAGCTGCACGAGGACACCCGGGAGCGGTTCGCGCTTGCCCACCTCTGCGTCGTGGCGCAGAATGGGGTGATGGAGGCGCAAGACCGCTCCCGGGGACCTCGCGTCGCCGGGCGCCACAGAAGACGCGCTAGGCGACGCCGCGCACCACGAGCGGCGCTCCTGCTGGCGCTCATCGCAGCGTCGCTCGCGGTGACCCAGGCGCTCGCCGCCCCCGGCAGCCTGAGCGACCGACTGTCGCTCTACCACCCCGGCGTGATCACCTACTACGGGTTCGTCGAGGAACCCGTGCGCGTGCGGAGCACCCCGAGCTACCGGGGACGCGTGGTCGAGCACCTCGCGACGAGCACGGCCGACGGGACGAGCATGGTCGTCGAGGCGATCGCCGAGACGACCGCGCCGCGTGACCAGTGGCTCGAGATCCACATGCCGGTGCTGCCCAACTCGCGCACCGGCTGGATTCCGCGCTCGGTGCTCAGCCAGTTGATTCCGGTCCGCACGTGGCTCGTCATCAACACCGAGCATCTGCGCGCCACCCTCGTAGACTCGGGCCGCACGGTCTTCTCCGCTCCGATCGGCATCGGTGCGGCATCGACGCCGACGCCGCACGGCCAGTTCTACGTGATCGATCGCCTCGACGACCTCGGCTACGGCGGGCAGTACGGCCCGCTCGCCTTCGGCACGAGCGCCAAGTCGCCGGTACTCACGGACTGGCCCGGCGGCGGCGTGGTCGGCGTCCACGGCACCAACGAACCGCAGCTGATCCCCGGGCATCCCTCCCACGGCTGCGTCAGGATGCGCGACCAGGACATCCTCCGGCTCGGCAGGCTCATGCCGGTCGGCACGCCGGTCACGATCCAGTAGCCAGCGAGCTCGAAATCCTGCCATTTCGCTTGCTCGCTGAGCCCGTACTCAAGGCCTCCTCGCGACTGCTTTGAGCGCTTCAACGCGGCCTGCTGAGGCTTGACCAGATGTGAGGCCCCCGCGCGCGTTTCATCGGTTGCGGGGCCCTAATACGTCTGCTACGTTCGTCCACTACAAGGGTATTTGCTCAACCGCGCAAGGATGCCGGGAGCAGGCAAGCCACCACGCGTCTCACAGGAGATGAATTGCGTCATGGACGATAGGCGTTTCGACAGGCAGCACAGACGTGCACTAGCTAGTCTCGTACGACTCATTTGCGTGATGGCAGTAGCGGTGCCCGCGTCCCTGCTGTACTCGAGCGCCGCACTGGCGAGCTCTGGTCTCCCGTCCTCGGTGGGCGCGTCGGCGTTGTCGCCGGCTGTGGTTCCGTCGAAGTCGATCGATCAATATCTGGGTGCTGCCGGCCCGTCTGGCGAAGGCGCCCCGTGGACGATGATCGCTCTGGGGAGCTTGACGGCCAACGGCCCCGGCACGGACTTCGGGAACGTTGCCGTTGGGGGCAAAGCTTCACTGGATCACCCGTTCGAAATCCAGGGCAAGCTGTTCCTGGGCGCGGGTGGCTCGGTGTCGGGGAACGTGACGCCCTCGGGTGGCACGGAAACCAATGCTGCGCTGGTGTCCGCGGCGGTGTCCGCGGCGACGAACGCGGAGAGCGAATTCGCGGCGTTGACCGCGAACCAGAACTTCGGGAACCTTGGGAACCAGACGGTCACAGGCGGCTCGGGCTTCAACGTCATAGACGCGAGCGAAGTGAGCATGAGCAACGGCTCATTGACGCTGTCGGGCAACGCGAACAGCGTCTTCGTGATCAACGTGTCGGGGAACTTCTCGACGAGCAACAGCGATGTTGTGCTGTCGGGCGGTGTGCTGCCGCAGAACGTGGTGTTCAACATCGGCGGGAGCCTTACGATCACGGGCGGCGGTGGGGAAACCTACTTCGGCACGATCCTCGTCAAGGGCTCGGCGACGGTGCACGACAAGATCCTTGAAGGTGAGCTCATCGCCCAGGAAATCACGGACACGAGTGGCTTCCGCGTGAAATCCTTCCCGCCGGCGCCGGTGTCGCAGACGATCTCTGGCCACATCTACTCCTGCCAGGGTGGCGTTGCGACGACGACCGAGGTGACGGGCGGGAAACTCGCCGTGACAGCCGGGCCGACGATGATCGCCGCGCAGTCCAACCCGCTTGAACCCGTGAAGGTGCCTGCTGGGTCCTACACCATGGAAGCGGCCTCGCCGGCGGGCTTCAAGCTCGTCGCGTGCAACGGCACGACCGGTGGATCCACGCAGACCGTCACCGTGCCCGCGGGCGGCGAAGGTGTCGGCATCTTCTACGTCGCGGCGGTGACGCAGACGATCTCTGGCCACATCTACTCCTGCCAGGGTGGCGTAGCCACGACGACCGAGGTGTCCGGCGGGAAACTCGCCGTGACGGCTGGGCCGACGATGATCGCCGCGCAGTCCAACCCGCTTGAACCTGTGAAGGTGCCTGCTGGGTCCTACACGATGGAAGCGGCCTCGCCGGCGGGCTTCAAGCTCGTCGCGTGCAACGGCACGACCGGTGGATCCACGCAGACCGTCACGGTCCCCGCGGGCGGCGAAGGTGTCGGCATCTTCTACGTCGCGGCGGTGACGCAGACGATCTCTGGCCACATCTACTCCTGCCAGGGTGGCGTAGCCACGACGACCGAGGTGTCCGGCGGCAAACTCGCCGTGACGGCTGGGCCGACGACGATCGCCTCTCAGTCCAACCCGCTTGAACCTGTGAAGGTGCCTGCTGGGTCCTACACGATGGAAGCGGCCTCGCCGGCGGGCTTCAAGCTCGTCGCGTGCAACGGCACGACCGGTGGCTCCACGCAGACCGTCACCGTGCCCGCGGGCGGCGAAGGCGTAGGCATCTTCTACGTCGCGAAGCCCTCCGAAGGGTTTGAAGTGATCAAGAAGCAGCGCTTCGCGAATTCCGGTGAAGAATTCACGACGGCGAAGCTGAAAGGGAAGGCTCCGAAGACGGTGGAATACGAGATCATCGTGAAGAACACCGGCGAAGCGAGCCTGGCCGTCGAAAAGGTGACCGACGCGAACGTGCCGGCCTGCGACAGGGCTCCGGGGCTGAAGACTCCCTTGGCTTCCAATGAAGAAGCCGTCGAGTCGACATGCTCCAAGGAATACCCGAACGCCGGGACGTTCACGAACGTCGCCATCGTCGAAGGCAACAAAAAACCGAAAGAATCGCCTCCGGTTGAAGTCGAACTGGAAAAGCCCTCGGAAGGCTTCGAAGTGATCAAGATGCAGCGTTTCGCCGGCGAACCGACCTACACGACAAAAAAGCTCGTGGGCAAAGTGCCCAAGACGGTGGAATACGAGATCATCGTGAAGAACACCGGCGAAGCGAGCCTCGCTGTGGAAAAGGTCAGCGACGCGAACGTGCCGGCATGCGACAGGGCTCCGGGGCTGAAGACTCCCTTGGCTTCCAAAGAAGAAGCTGTCGAGTCGACCTGCTCGATCGAATACACGACGGCTGGCACGTTCACGAACGTCGCCGTCGTCGAAGGCAACAAACAGCCCAAACCGTCTAACGAAGTCGAAGTCGAACTCGGCTCGCCATCGGAAGGCTTCGAAGTGATCAAGAAGCAGCGCTTCGTGAACACGGGCGAAGAATTCACGACGGCGAAGCTGAAAGGAAAGGCTCCAAAGACGGTGGAATACGAGATCATCGTGAAGAACACCGGCGAAGCGAGCCTCGCGGTCGAAAAGGTCAGCGACGCGAACGTGCCCGCCTGCGACAGGGCGCCGGGCCTGAGGACTCCCTTGGCTTCCAAAGAAGAAGCTGTCGAGTCGACATGCTCCAAGGAATACCCGAACGCCGGGACGTTTACGAACGTCGCCGTCGTCGAAGGCAACAAAAAACCGAAAGAATCGCCTCCGGTTGAAGTCGAACTGGAAAAGCCCTCGGAAGGCTTCGAAGTGATCAAGAAGCAGCGCTTCGCGAACACGGGCGAAGCGTTCACGACGGCAAAGCTCGAAGCCAAAGCGACACCGGCCACGGTGGAATACGAGATCATCGTGAAGAACACCGGTGAAGCGAGCCTCGCTGTGGAAAAGGTCAGCGACGCGAACGTGCCCGCCTGTGACAGGGCACCGGGCCTGCAGACTCCGCTTGTTTCCGGTCAGGAAGCCGTCGAGTCGACGTGCTCGATGGAATACACCAAAGCCGGAACGTACAAGAACGTCGCGATCGTGGAAGGCAACAAAACGCCGAAAGAATCGCCTCCGGTGGAAGCGGTTCTGCCCGGGCAGCTGGTCAAAGCGGAATGCACGGTCTCCGAGAGCGGCGTCCACCTGGTGGGTGCGACCGGCTCGAAGCGCAACACGTTCACGGTGCGCATCAGCGCTCTCGGTGTGAAGGAAATCACCTTCTACATCGACAACAAGAAGTACAAGACGCTGAAGTCCAGCCAGGCCAGGAACGGCCAGTTCGCGGTCAAGATCAACCCGAAGAAGCTGGGCTATGGGCCGCACCGCGTGTCGGTGAGGACCATCATGACCGAGCCGGCCTGCGCGAAACTTGCCCGCTCGAGCGTGTTCGTTCGCCCGAAGCCGCCTCAGGTTACGCCGAAGTTCACCGGCTGAGTCGTGGAGACACCGCGGGGGCGAGGTGTCGAGCCTCGCTCCCACGTGACAGCGCGTAAGGGATCCGCCCGCAAGCAGTCCGTTGCGGGCGGACGCGCGTGGTGATACGTTCGTCCAGAGAGGCGGGATGCTCCTAACGCGGGGCAGCTACTGCACCACAAGCGCCAGGGCAGGAGGGTGGACCATGGAGCAGGGTTGTCTGATCGCGGGCGGGAGCGCCGGGCGCTCGGTGCTGCGCAGGCGCTGCACGCTGGTGCTCCCTGCGCTGGTGGCGACGCTCGCATTGCTCTGCGCGGGCGCGGGCTCGGCCTTCGCGAACGCCCCGAACCCCACCTCGATCAAAGTCGACAGCGCGGTCGCGCACGGCTCGGAAGTGACCGTCACGGTGTCGGGTACGTGGACCTGGCTCGTCCCCAACGGCGCGCAGCAGGACTGCAATGACAGCCGTATCGGCGTCGGCTACGCGGTGGGCTGGGGCGACAACACCGCCAACCCGCTGAAGTCGAAGCACGCCGGCGAACCGACGATCTACGTCGGCAGCGCAAGTGACGACTGGGTGCACTCGGTGACCCAGGGCACCCAGTGTGTCGCTGGCCCATTCAAGAAGGGCCCCGCGACGCTCGAAGAGTCGATGCTCGGCGAAACTCCCGAAGCGATGCTCGGCGGCTTCGGCCCGCAGGGGATCTCGACTGGCGCGAGCACAGCGATACCCACCAACGCCGACGCTGAACGCTGGGTCAGCAGCTGCGGGCCCACCGCACAGATCGCTTATGGACGGGGTCACGATCGGCAACAGCGACCCGAGCGAACCCGAAAAAGGCTTCCCGAGCGGCACCTGGGGCCCGATCTCGCACACGTACACCACGCCGGGCCCGCACACGATCTGCCCGGTGATGTACGACCCGCACGGCAACGAAGTTGGCCAGCCGGCGCAGAACGCCAAGGAAATCACCGCGGGAGGCACTAACTACAACAACGACAACAGCGTCGAAAGCAACGGCAACCCGAGCGAGTGCACCGTGACCGCGAAGGTGCCGCCGCCCGAACCCGCACTGAGCATCGAAAAGCTGCAGAGATCAAGGGCTCCGCGCACCTTCACGAAGGAACAGCTCACCGGCACCCTCGGGCAGACGGTCGACTACGAGATCCTCGTCAGGAACACGGGCAACGTGACGGTGGCGCTTGGCCACCTCAGCGACCCCAACTGCACGAACATCTCCGGGGGCACCGCCGAGCTCGCTCCGGGGGGCTCCACGCTCTACACGTGCGAACACGTGCTCACGGGCGCGGGTCCGTGGACCAACGAAGCCGTGATCGAAGCAGGGGGCAAATACTGCCCTCCAACGGGTCACCGTGGTGGTCGCGAAGTTCGAGGTGCTCCCGGCCGTGTGCGCGGTTTCGGCAAAAGCGTTCGCCCTCCACGGCGCAAACGGCTCCAAGCGCAGGATCTTCACGGTGCGCGTCAACTCCGCGGGGATCAGGAAGATCACCTTCTACCTCGACGGGCGCAAGCTGAAGACGCTCTCGCCTGCGCAGGCAAGGCACGGGCAGTTCGTGGTGCGGATCAATCCCAGGAGACTCTCCTTCGGGGCGCATCGTGTCTCGATCAGCGCGGTTCTGAAGCCCGCTGACTGCGGGAAGGTCGCGCGCGCGGCGGTATTCGTGCGTGCGCGTCCCGCGAAGGCCAGACCGAAATTCACCGGCTAGGAGCCCGCAGGGGCCGCATAGCGCGTATTCATGACCTCGGCGGCGCGCTCGGCCAGGCGCGCGTATAGATCGGGCCGGCGCGTGCTGAGGAACGGGAAGAGCTCGAGCCAGTCGCGGCGCTGGTCGAGGTCGAGGCGCGCCACGAGCACCGCGGGCTCGTCCCTTGGCGCCTGCACGAGCTTTCGCCCGTAGGGGTCGCAGATGAACGAGGAGCCGTAGAAGGTGAGCGGTGGCTCCTCGCCGATCCGGTTCACCGCCACCATGAACACGCCGTTGGCGATCGCGTTGCCGATGATCACGCGCTCCCACAGCGGCTGCGTGTCGAAGCTCGGGTGGTCTGGCTCGGAGCCGATCGCGGTCGGATACACGAGCACGTCCGCCCCCTCGAGGCTGTACGCGCGCGCGAGCTCGGGGAACCACTGGTCCCAGCAGGTGGGCAGGCCGAGCCGTGCCTCCCCGATCGAGGCCAGCGGGAAGGCGTCGAGCGGCCCGCCGGGTCCGCCGCCGGCCCCCGGGGTCGGACCGGGGCCGGGCTTGAAGTAGCGGTCCTCGTGGTAGCCGGCGGTGACCGGGATGTGGAGCTTGCGCGTGCGCGCGATCAGCTCGCCCTCGGGCGAGACGATGATGGCGGTGTTGTAGCCGAGCTCCTCCCCGCGGCCGGCGCTCTCGAACAGCGAGGCGTGGACGTGCACGCCGCTCGCCGCGGCGGCGCGCGCGGCGAACCGGTGCGTGGGCCCGCCGGGCAGCTCCTCGGGCTCCACGCCGCTCGCCCGCGGCCCCGCTGGATCCACGGCGAAGTAGCGGCTGAGGGTGAGCTCCTGCAGGCAGACCAGCTGCGCGCCCGCGCCCGCCGCGATCGCGATCCCCGCCTCGAGCGCCGCTTCATGCTCGGCGGGGTCGGCGTGCCAGCGCTGCTGCACCGCGCCGATCGTGAAGCTCCCCCGCTCGGGCTCACGCGTGCGCGCCGGGGAGTCAGGCGGCGCCAGCGCGCTCAGCAGTTGGATCTCGCCCACTGAGCGAACCTTACGCGGCCTGCCCCCGTGACTCTGGTATACATGCGCGACCACCAACGACGCGACGACCGGCCGGGGGGCCAGGGACGGAGGGTAGCCGTGGGTAGCAGGATGCTTGGCGCGCTAGCGAGCGCGCTCGCGGTCAGCATGCTGTTGGCGCTCGCCTTCAGCACGAGCGCGCTCGCCGGGACCAAGACGCTCACGTTCACGCCCGGGGCGGGCACCGAACAGAGCTTCCTCGTTCCCGGCGGCGTCAGCGAAGTCCAGGTCACGGTGGCCGGAGGCGCTGGTCAGGAAGGCGGGGGCAATCGCTGCCCGATCCCGAACTTCTACTGCGACGGCCCGGCGCCCGGCGGCGCGGGCGCGAAGCTCACAGCGACGCTCAGCGTCAGCGAAGGGCAGGAACTGAAGATCCGCTTCGGCCAGGGCGGAGGCGCCGGCAGCGGCGGGGGAACCTCGGGCGGCAGCGGCGGCGGGGCCGCCGAAGTCCTGTCGGGCGCATCGGCGCAACTGCTCGTCGCCGGCGGGGGGGGCGGCGGGGGAGGAAGCGCGTACGGCCGCGAAGGCGGCGGTGGCGGCAACGCCGCGCCGACGCCGGGGAACGGATCGGGCAGCCAGGATGGCGCGGGCGGCGGGGAAGCCGGAGGAGCCAGCGCGGGAGGCAAAGGCGGCAGCGGTTGCGACGCCTCACACGCGGGCCTCGCCGCGAGCGCGGGCGCCGGCGGCGCGGGCTCGGTCGACTGCGAGTACGCGGGCGGTGGCGGAGGCGGGGGCGGCTACCACGGCGGTGGCGGTGGCGGGGCGGGGCGCTGTGGCAACTGCCAGGGCGGCAGCGGCGGCGGCGGCGGCGCGGGCTCGAGCTTCCACGCGGCCGCTGCGAGCGGCGCGAAAGTCGAATCGGGCTCCGGCGTGCCCGAGGAGGTCGTGATCAGCCACGCGACGCCCGAAGAACCCACGCAGGTCAGCACCGAACTCCGCGGCGGCGGCGCTGCGGGCACCGCGATCACGGTGCCCGAAGGCGCCGAAGTCAGCGATGGCGCAGAAGTCACCGGCCCGAACGCCGCGACCGCGACGGGCACGATCACCTACGCGCTCTACTCCGACAGCGGATGCACGAACCTGATCCACTCCGAAGAAATGCAGCTGCAGGGCGGCTTCGTGCCGAGCTCCGAATCGCAGTCGCTCTCGCCCGGCGTGTACTACTGGCAGGCCTCCTACTCCGGCGACTCGCTGAACGAACCCTCCGTCAGCAGCTGCGGCGGCGAGGTGGAGACGGTCGTGGCTCCGCCGCGCGCGGTCGCGGACCATCCGACGGAAGGAAGCGTGTTCGCCGAAGGCACGACGATCGACACCGAATTCTCCTGCGAAGACAGCGAAAACGCCCCGGGCATCTCGACTTGCGAAGACTCGACGGGCGCACAGGCGCCCGAAGGTGCAACCGGCTCCGGGACCCTGCAGGCATCGAGCAGCGGCGAATTCGAATACACGGTGACCGCGACGAGCAGTGACGGGCTCAGCGCCACCACGAGCGTGCGCTACTCCGTCGCCGCGCCACCCACCGCGCAGATCGACTTCCCCGGCTCAGGCGGCGTGTACGCGCAGAACGAATCCGTGCCGACGAGCTACGAATGCAACGACGGCGCCTACGGGCCCGGGATCGAATCTTGCAACGACTCCACGGGAGGCGGCGGGGGCTCCGGCAGCTTGGACACCTCGTCGCTGGGGGAACACGCCTATTCGATCACCGCGACGAGCTATGACGGCGCTACGACGACGAGCGAAATCCACTACACGGTCGCCGCGCCTCCGTCGGCTGAAATCAGCTCGCCCGGCTCCGGCAAGACCTACGGGCAGGGCACGACCGTTCCCACCTCCTTCAGCTGCGCCGATGGTGAATACGGCCCGGGGATCGAATCGTGCGCGGACTCTCACGGTGGATCGGGCACCGCGGGCACGCTCGACACCTCGAGCGCCGGCGAACACACCTACACCGTGACCGCGACGAGCTCCGATGGGCAGTCGCAGACCGCGCAGATCACCTACACGGTGGCCGCCCCTCCGGCAGCGGAAATCAGCCTCCCGAGCTCCGGTGGCGTGTACTCCAAAGGCCAGTCGGTGCCGAGCGAATACTCCTGCCAAGACGGCGAATATGGCCCGGGCATCGAATCGTGCAGCGACTCCAACTCGGGCTCGGCGGGCCATGGCACGCTCGACACCTCCGCGCTCGGCGAACACGAATACACGGTGCTGGCCAAAGGCGAAGATGGACTGACGGGGACGGCGCACCTCAACTACACGGTCGCGGCGCCGCCGAGCGTGACCCTCGTGGCCCCCGCGGCGGGCGCGATCTACAAGCTCGGAGAAAAAGCGCTTGCCGATTACTCATGCCAGGAGGGCGAATACGGGCCTGGTCTGGCGCCGGCCTCGGCCGGCTGCAAAGGCACGGTCGCGAGCGCCAGTCCGCTCGACACATCTACGCTCGGCAACCACGAATTCGTCGTGACGGCGGCGAGCAAAGACGGCCAGAGCGCCGAACGGAGGGTGAAATACGAAGTCATCCCGAGCGGCCCCCAGGCTCCGTCGGTCAGCACGGGCGAAGCTTCCGCGATCGGGACGACCACGACGACGCTTCACGCGAGCGTCAACCCGAACGCCCAGACGGTCACGAGCTGCCGCTTCGAATACGGCACCACGACGAAATACGGCTCGACCGCGACGTGCAGCAAACTGCCGGGGGCGGGCAGCGCGCCTGTGGAAGTGTCGGCGGCGCTCGTGGGACTGAAAGCGGGCACGGTCTATCACTTCAGGATCACCGCGGTCAATCACAGCGGCACGCGCAACGGTGAAGACGCGTCGTTCAAAACCAACGCTTCGCGGCGGCCTTCCGCGCATACGGGCGAAGCCGCGGAAGTCGGTGTGACGATCGCGACCCTGAAAGCGACCGTGAACCCGAACGGACAGTCGCTGGCGAGCTGCCGCTTCGAATACGGGACGACCGCGAAATACGGCCTGAGCGCGCCCTGCAGCACACTTCCGGCGCCAGGGACGAGTCCGGTCGAAGTCTCGGCGGCGCTGAAATCGCTGAAAGGGAGCATCGTCTACCACTTCAGGATCTCGGCGGCGAGCGCGGCGGGCACGAGCACGGGCGAAGACGCGACGTTCAAAACCGGCAAATCGGTGCCACCGTCGGTGCGTACCGGCGAAGGCTCGGCCTCGAGCGCGACGGCCGCGATGCTGCAGGCGACGGTGAACCCCCTTGGCCAGCCGGTGACGAGCTGCCGCTTCGAATACGGCACGAGCACGAAATACGGCTTGATCGCGCCCTGCAGCAAACTGCCGGCGCCGGGCCTCAGCCCCGTCGAGGTATCGGCTGCGGTGAAATCGCTGAAAGCGAAAACGACCTATCACTTCAGGATCGCGGCCACGAACGCGGCCGGGACGAGCAGGGGCGAAGACGCGACCCTCGAAGCCTGAGCGGCGAGCGTCTCCCTACGCGCGCACGCGCTCCCCGCGCGGGTCATAGAGGGGCTCGCGCACGACCTCCCCAGAGACCCACTCGCCGAAGATGTCAACCTCGACGCCGGCGCCGATCTCGACCCCCGCAGGCAGGTAGGCGTAGGCGATGGAGCGCTCGACGCTGTAGCCGTAGCCGCCGCTGGTCACGCGCCCGCGCACCTCGCCGTCGATGCGCACGGGCTCGTTGCCCAGCGCGACCGAGCGCGGGTCGGAGAGCACCAGACAGCGCAGGCGCCGCTCGGGGCTGCGCGCGCCCGGCCGCGCGAGCGCCTCTGCGCCGAGGAAGCCGCTCTCCTTTTTCACGCAGAAGCCGAGCCCCGCCTCGAAGGGCGTCTCATCGGAGGTGATGTCGGCGGCCCACACGCGGTAGCCCTTCTCCAGGCGCAGCGAGTCGATCGCGCGGTAGCCGCCCGCGAGCATGTCGTGCTCCCTGCCGGCCTCCCAGAGCGTGCGCCAGAGGCCTGCGCCGTACTCGCTGGGGCAGTAGAGCTCCCAGCCGAGCTCGCCGACGAAGGTCACACGCAGCGCGCGCACGGGCACGTCGCCGAGGGGGATCTCGCGCATGCGCATGTAGGGGAAGTCGAGCGGATCGCTCGTGAGCGGCGCGAGGATGTCGCGCGCGCGCGGGCCCCAGAGCGCGAAGCAGGACCAGCGCGAGGTGACCTCGGCGCAGCGCACGCTGCCGTCCTCGGGGGCGTGGCGGCGGATCCAGCCGAGGTCGTGGTTGCCGAAGGCGGTGCCGGTGACGATCGAGAAGAGCTCTTCCTCGACGCGGGTGACGGTGAAGTCGCACTCGATGCCGCCGCGGCTGTTGAGCATCTGCGTGTATGTGATCGCGCCGACCTCGCCGGCGACGCGGTTGTCGCAGAGGCCTTCGAGGAAGTCGCCGGCGCCGGGCCCGGAGATCTCGAGCTTTGAGAAGGAGGACTCGTCGAAGAGCGCGGCGCGCTCGCGCGCGGCGAGGTGCTCGGCGCCGATCGCTGGCGACCAGTGCATCCCGGCCCAGCCGCGGGGGCGCAGTGACTCCTCACCGAGCGGCGCGTTGCGCTCGTACCAGTTCACGCGCTCCCAGCCGGACTTCTCGCCAAAGGCGGCGTCGTGAGCGAGGTGCCATGGGTAGGCGCTCGAGGTGCGCAGCGGCCTGCCCGCCTCGCGCTCGTGGCCGGGGTAGCGGATGTCGTAGTAGGTCTCATAGACCTCTCTGGCGCGCTTCAGCGTGTAGCTCGGCGAGCGGTAGTGCGCGCCGAAGCGTCGTATGTCCATCTCCCAGACGTCACTCGCGGGCTCGCCCTCGAGGATCCACTCGGCGATCACGCGTCCGAGCCCGCCGGCGCCGGCGAGCCCGTGTGCGCAGAAGCCGGCGGCGACGAAGAAGCCGCGCACGTCGCTCTCGCCGAGGCAGAACTCGTTGTCGGGCGTGAAGCCCTCGGGCCCGTTGATCAGCCGCGTGACTGTGATCTCGTCCATCGCGGGCACGCGCCTGCGGGAGTTCACGGCGATCTCCTCAAAGCGCGGCCAGTCCTCTTCGAGCAGGCGGCCGTTGAAGTCCTGCGGGATCGCGTCGAGCTGGTGCTCGTCGAGCGACCAGGGCGCGGAGTGGCGCTCGTAGCCGCCCATCACGAGGCCGCCGCCCTCCTCGCGGAAGTAGATCAGCAGGTCGGGGTCGCGCAGCGTGGGCAGGTGCGCGATCGCATCGCCCGCGGCGCTCCCTCGGTCGCGGAAGGGCTGCGTGACGAGGTACTCGTGCGCGAAGGGAACGACGGGAACGCGTACGCCGGCGAGCCGCCCGATCTCCGCGGCGAACATCCCGCCGGCGTTCACGACGACCTCCGCCTCGATCCTCCCCCACTCGGTCTGCACGGCGCGCACGCGGCCCCGCTGCACCTCGACGCCGGTGACACGGGTGTGCGTGAAGACGCGCGCTCCGCCCGCGCGGGCGCCGTCGATGAGCGCGGTGGTGAGCAGCGAGGGATCGAGGTAGCCGTCGCTCGGCAGATAGGAACCGCAGCGCACGCCCTCCGTGCTCATCAGCGGGAACAGCGCGCGCGCCTCCTCGGCGGAGATGAGCTCGAGCGGGAGCCCGAAGGTGCGCGCCCAGGCGACCTGCCGCAGCACCTCCTGTTCGCGCTCGGCCGTGCACGCGAGACGGATGCCGCCGCACTGCACCCAGCCGCAGTCGAGCGTGCGGTAGAGCTCGACGGAGTCCATCATCATGCGCGTGAGCGAGACGCTCGAGCGCAGCTGCCCGACGAGCCCGGCGGAGTGGAAGGTGGAGCCGCTCGTGAGCTCTGAGCGCTCGAGCAGCACGACGTCGCGCTCGCCCATGCGCGCGAGGTGGTGCGCGATCGAGGCGCCGCCGACACCGCCGCCGATGATGACCACGCGCGCGCGGTCGGGGAGCTCCCGTGCTCGCGCCAACGCCTAGCCCGCGACCAGCGCGAGCCGCTCCTCGAAGTCCGGCCCCGCTGCGGCTGCCAGCAGCCGCTCGAAATGCTCGCGAGCGTAGGACTCGAAGTCGAAGTCGAGATCGGAGAGCACGCCCTGCATCACCCCCCACGCGGCCTCGCGCGCGTCCGAGGCGAGTCGCATCAGGGATAGCGCCGCTCGCTCGCGCTCGCGGGGTGGGCGACCGAGGTAGCTGCTCAGGAGAAGCTCCTCGCGCTCGGAATCGAGGCCGTTGTTCACGGCGAGGTTCCCGAGGTCGAAGCGGGGATCGCCCATACCGGCGTACTCCCAGTCGACGATCATCAGGTGGCCCCGCTCACGCGCGCGGATGATATTTCCGGGGAGCAGGTCGTTGTGGCAGGGCCGCTCCTCGGGCGCCCCCAGCGCGGCATGGATGCGCGTGGTGATCGCCTGTGCCTGCAGGTAGGGCTCGGGCAGGACGCGATCGCGCCGCGAGGCCATCTCGGCGTAGCGCTCGAGCAGCACGGGCACCGAGAAGCGGCTCGGCAGCGCCACGGCGCTGTCATGAAAGCGCCTCAGCGCCGCGCCGAGCTGCTCGGCCTCCTCGCGCACCTCCTGCTCGCCGAGCGCGGAGCAGGGGATGTAGCGCGTGACGAGATAGTCCTCGCCGGCGGAGGCGATCGGCGGCGCGAGGCCGAGCGCGGCGGCGGCCTGCGTGGCGATGCGCTCGGAGCGGCGGTCGATCCCGAGCAGCTCCGTGTCGCGGCCGTGCAGGCGGATCACGTAGTCGACTCCGCCGAGCGCGACGCGGAAGTTGCGGTTGGTGATGCCGCCGGTCAGCGCGCTCGCCTCGCCCTCGCGCGCGCCGAGCGTGGCCTCGAGCTCGGCAACGATGTCTGACAGCTCCCTCACGAAACGACACCACCTCGTTGGCCCCGCGCGCAGGCCCGTCCGCGCGATGAGCGCAAGCGTTGCAACCCCCGCGAGTGGGCCCGCCACCCTATACCGTCAGTGGTGATGGGCACCGCGGAGGAGCTGATATCGGATCTCGATCTGGAGCGCGCGCGCAGGGCGGTCTCGGCGGGCACGATCCGCACGCCGACGATCGTCTCGGAAGACCTCGGCGAGCTCGCGGGCGGGCCGGTGAAGCTGAAGGGCGAGTGCCTGCAGCGCACGGGCTCCTTCAAGCTGCGCGGCGTGCTCGCGAAGGTGGACGCGCTCGGCAAGAGCGCGGCTGACGGCCTGATCGCGGCGAGCGCGGGCAACCACGGCCGCGCGGTCGCGAAGGCCGCGCGCATCCGCGGGATCGCCTGCGAGGTCTTCATGCCGCGCGACGCGCCGGTCTCCAAGGTGGCGGCGGTGCGGCGCCTGGGAGCGCTGGTGAACCTCGAGGGCATCTCCGTCGAGGAGGCGGTCGGGCTGGCCGCGGCGCGCGCGCAGGCGATGGGCGCCTGCCTGATCCACCCCTTCGACGACCTCGACGTGATCGCGGGCCAGGCGACGCTCGGGCTGGAGCTGCTCGAGGATGTCCCGGACCTCGCGCGCGTCGTGGTGCCGGTCGGAGGCGGCGGCCTGGCGAGCGGCGTCGGCCTCGCGCTGCGCCAGGCGCACGCGGATGTGCAGCTGGTGGGCGTGCAGGCCCTGACCTGCGCCCCCTACGCGAGGATCTTCGAGCACGAGGGCCCGCTCGAGGATCTCGCCGTGCCCCCTGGCTCCACGATCGCCGACGGCATCGCTCTGAAGCGTCCGGGCAAGATCACGCTGCCGCTGCTGCGCGAGCTGCTGCACGAACTGCACATGGTGAGCGAGGACGAGATCGCGGCTGCGATGGTGTTCATCGCGGAGAGCGCAAAGCTGCTCTCCGAGGGCGCGGGCGCGGTCGCGGTAGCGGCGCTGATGAGCGGACGCCTGCCCGCTGTGCAGGGCAGCACGGTCGCGGTGATCTCCGGCGGCAACGTGGATGGCGGCCTCTTCGGCGCGATCCTGCGCAGGCGTGAAACCGAGGAGGGCAGGCGCGTGCGCCTGCTGACGCGCGTAGCGGACCGCCCCGGCGGCCTCGCGGAGCTGCTCGGGCTCGTGGCGGCGGCGCGCGCCAACCTGGTGTCGCTGGAGCACGTGCGCGAGGCGATACCGCTGCACGTGCGCGAGACCGGCGTCGAGCTCACGCTCGAGACGCGCGGTCCGGAGCACACGCGCGAGGTGGTGCGCGCGCTCGAGCAGCAGGGCTACGAGGTCACGGTCGATTAGCCGAAGGCTGTTGTCGCATGGCGGCGCGTTCCGACGCCTATGGGTAGGGGAGACGCTCTCGGAGGTCGGCTCGCAGATCACGACGATCGCGATGCCGCTGCTCGTGCTCTCGCTGACGCACTCCCCGGCACAGGCGGGGCTCGTGGCAGCGGCCCGCTCGATCGCCTCGCCGCTGACGGTGCTCGCGGGGGGCGTGGTCGCCGACCGCGTCGACCGCCGCCGCCTGATGATCGGCTGTGCGCTCGGCAGGCTGGCAGCCAGCGCGAGCGTGGTGATCGCGCTGGTGCTCGGCGCGGCGACACTGCCGCAGCTGCTGCTCGTTGCCCTGCTCGACGCGAGCCTCTTCTCGTTCTCGCTCGTGGCCGAGCGCAGCCTGCTCGCCGATCTCGTCGAGCCCTCGCAGCTGTCCGAGGCGGTCACGCTGAACGAGGCGCGCACGGCGATCGCCTACGTCGCCGGGCCCCCCGCCGGCGGCGCGCTGTTCGGCCTCACGCGAGCGCTGCCGTTCGCAGCCGACGCGGCATCGTTCCTGGTCGCGATCGGCGCCCTCGTGGGCCTGCGCATTCCCGCGCGTGGCACGCCGCCGGCTCGACGCGCTGGGGCGCCCGCCGGTCTCGCCGCTCCCACGCGGGACACACCCACGGGCCCAAGCGCGGGCGTGCGCACGGTCGGGGCGGAGCTGCGCGAGGGCTTCAGCTGGCTGTGGCGCCAGCCGATGCTGCGCGCGGGCGCGCTGCTGTACGCGGCGGCCAACGTGGTCCTGAACGGCGTCGAGCTGCTCGCGCTGCTGATACTGCGCCACCACGGCGCCTCGCCGGCGGGCATCGGCCTCGCCTACGCCCTCGTCGGGGCCGGCGGCCTCGCCGGCGCGGCACTCGCGGGCCCGCTCAGGCACAGGCTCTCAGACCGCACGGGGATCCTGCTCGAGCCCTGGTGCTACGCGCTGCTCGTTCCGCTGTTGCTCGTGCTGCACGCCGTCGCCACCGTGGGTCCCCTGCTCGGGGTCATGCTCGTGCCGGTGACGCTCTCGAGCTCCATCCTCGTCGCGCGCCGTCTCGCGCTCGCGCCCGATCACCTGCGCGGGCGCGTGCAGGCGAGCAGCTCCTTCCTCGGGGGCTCGGTCTCCTGGCTCGGGCCCCTCGCGATGGGGCTGATCGCGCAGTACGCGAGCGACGACGCGGCGGTCATCGCGCTCGCCGCCTTCAGCCTCGCAACGGCGATAGCGGCGACGCTCGCGCGCGCGTTCCGCAACGCCAGCGCGCCGCCCACGGCTGCCACGGCCTAGCCGGCGCACACAGCGCCGAGTCAGGTCCGACGGCCTAGCCGGCGCATACAGCGCCGAGTCCGGTCCGACGGCCTAGCCGGCGCACACAGCGCCGAGTCCGGTCCGACGGCCGCCGGGGCAGCCAGCCCGGTCGCCCGCGCCTACAGCGCCGAGCTCGCCTCCACGAACTCCCTCCAGCGCGCCCTCAGGCGCGCCCGCTCTCCCTCCCCGATCGCCGGGCTCACCACGCGCCCCTCGGGCAGGCGCCGCGCGGCGTCCTCGACGCTCGCGAACACGCCCGCGCCCACGCCCGCGAGCATCGCCGCGCCGAGCGCCGTCGCATCCGCTGCTCCTGCGCGCACGGGCATGCCGAGCGCGTCCGCCTGCAGCTGCAGAAGCGTCTCGTCGTTGCTGAGGCCGCCGTCGACGCGCACGCCCTGCACGTCCATCACCGCCGCCATCGCCTCGACGATGTCCGCCACGCGCCAGGCGATCGACTCGAGCGCCGCGCGCGCGATGTGTGCGCTGCTCACGCCCGCGTGCAGGCCGGCGATCACGCCGTGCGCCTGGGAGCGCCACCACGGCGCGCCGAGGCCCGACAGCGCCGGCAGCACGCGCACGCCCGCGCTGTCGCTCACGCTCGCCGCGCCAGCCAGCAGCGCGGGGGTGTCCGCCGCGAGGCCGAGGTCGCGCGCGAGCCAGTCGAGCAGCGAGCCCGCCGTGAAGACGCCGCCGTCGAGCGCGTATGCCACCTTGCCCGATGGCGCCGCCCATGCGACCGTCGGCAGCAGGCCCGGCGCGCGCAGCGGTGCGTCGGTGCGTCCGAGGACGAACACGCCCGTGCCGTAGGTCGCCTTCAGCTCGCCCGCCGCCACCGCGCCCGAGCCCGCGAGCGCCGCCTGCTGGTCCACGAGCTGCGCGCACAGCGACAGCTCGTGTGGCCAGGCGGGATGCCTCAGCGTCCCGAGCTCGCCGTAGCTCGCGCCGACCGGCGCCAGCAGCTCGCGCTCGAGGCCAAAAGCCGTGAGGAGCTCGTCGTCCCAGTCGCCACCGCCGAGCGCGAGCAGCTGCGTGCGCGAGGCCGTCGAGAGATCCGTCGCGAAGCCGCCGCCGAGGCGCTCGAGCAGGAAGGACTCGACCGTGCCCATGCGCAGCGTGCCGCGCGCGCGCGCCGCCCGCACCTCCTCGTCGTTCGCCAGCAGCCACGCGAGCTTGCCCGCCGAGAAATACGGGTCCAGCGGCAGGCCCGAGCGCGCCTCGATGAGCCCGCCGTCGAGCTGCTCGAGCAGCGCCAGCTGGCGCTTGTCCTGCCACACGATCACCCGCGTCAGGGGCCTTCCGTCCTTCGCGTCCCACGCGAGCACCGACTCTCCCTGGTGGTCGATCCCCGCCGCCACGACCTCGCGGCCATCGGCCTGCTCGAGGACCTCCGCCACCACCTCCACGACCGCGCGCAGGATCAGCTCCGGGTCCTGCTCCACCCAGCCCTCGCGCGGATGCGTGAGCGGCACTGCCCTGCGCGCGTGCGCCACGGGTGCCAGCGCGGTGTCGAGCAACGAGGCCTTCACCGCCGTCGTGCCCTCGTCCACGCCCAGCAGCAGCTGATCGCTCATCGAACCTGCCCACTGACGTCGCGGTCGCGGTGGCGGCTTCCCCACTGCCACCACGGTTGGTCCTCCGGCGCTTGTAGACCCGCCGCGGGGCGCAGCGCGCGCGGCGCGTCGAGCTCGACGAGGCCGTCCTGCGCGAGCATCTCCGTCACGAGCTCTGCGATCGCGGGCGAGGCCGAGAGGCCCGTCGAGCGGATCGCCGCGACGTGCACCAGCCCCCGCAGCGAACGCGAGCGCTCGATCACGTAGTTCGCGCCCTCGCGCCCTGCCGGCCTGAGGCCCGCGTAGGCGCCCGCGAGCCGTGCCCGCTGCAGCGCCGGGTAGATCGCGAGCGCGCGCCCGAAGATCAGCTCGCGCGCGTCATCCTCGACCGTCCAGTCGCCCTTGTCCTCGCGCTCGCGCGCCGTCGGGCCCGCGATCACGAAGCGCCGGTCGAGCGTCGGGAACACGAGCACGCCCTTTCCCATGCTCGAGGGCACCGGCAGCAGGATCTGCTCGAGCGGCGGCTCCCCGGGCGGCGGCTCGAACACGAGGAACTCGCCCTTGCGGGGATAGATCGCGGGCAGCTCATCACCCGCCGCGTGCGCGAGCTCGTCCGCGAAAAGCCCCGCGCAGTTCACGACCGCTCCCGCGCACAGATGCTCGCCGCTGGAAAGCGCCAGATCGATGCCGTCGGCGTCGGTGCCGGCTGCGAGGCCGACCACCTGCGCGCCCAGCCGCACCTCGGCGCCACCAGCCTGCGCGGCCGCCGCGAGCGCCTGCACGAACGCGAGCGGGTCGCTCACCGTCTCGCCCGGCACACGCAGCGAGCCGCCCCCTTCGGCCACCGCCTCGACGCCGTTCGTCCGCGCGTTGGCGGCGAGCGTCGCGACCGCCTCGCGCTCCTGCCCGCCGTGGGGCGCGAGCAGCGCTCCGCAGCGCCACACCTCGAGCCCTAGCTCCCGCAGCAGCTGCGGGCGCAGCTGAGCCGCGCGCAGGATCAGGCGCGTCTCGAGCTCGCCGGGACGGGAGTCGAAGCCGGTATGCAGGATGCCCGAGTTGGTGGCGCTCGCGCCGGTTGCGAGCTGCGCCTGCGCCTCCAATAGCAGCACGGGCACGCCCCTGCAGGCGAGCGCGTGCGCTACCGCGCAGCCGACCACCCCGCCGCCGATCACCGCCACGCTCGAGCCCGCCGCGGACATGGCCACGAGACTATGCTCCCGGCTCAGATGGAGCGTTTCGAGCTTGGCGGCAAGGTGGCGCTCGTCACCGGCGGCGCGAGGGGGATCGGCTTTGCGACCGCGCGGGCGCTGATCGCGCGCGGCGCCAGCGTCACGATCGTAGATCTCGACGCAGAGGCCACCGCCGCCGCGGCCGCCGAGCTGCACGACTCGCGTGCCCTCGGGCTAGCGGCGGACGTGACCGACCGCGGCTCCATCCAGCGCGCAGTCGCTACCACCGTCGAGCGCTTCGGCGGTCTCGACGTGGTCGTCGCCAACGCCGGCATCGCGTCACGCGTGGCAACCTTCCGCGCGATCGCGCCGGAGACGCTCGAGCGCGTGCTCGACGTGAACCTCCTCGGCGTCTGCAGGACGGTGGACGCGGCGCTGCCGCAGGTGATCGAGCGCCGCGGCCACGTCGTCGTGATCGCCTCGATCTACGCCTTCACAAACGGCGTCGGCGCGATCCCCTACGCGATGAGCAAGGCCGCCGTCGAGCAGCTCGGGCGCGCGCTGCGCGTCGAGCTCGTCCCGCACGGGGCGAGCGCGAGCGTCGCCTACTTCGGCTTCATCGACACCGAGATGGTCCACCGCGCGATCGACGGCGACGAGCTCGCCGACGAGATGCTCAAGTCGCTGCCGCGACCGCTGCGCAAGCGCCTGCCGCCCTCCGCCGCCGGCGAGGCGATCGTGAGCGGCATTGAACGCCGGCGCCCGCGCATCATCCGCCCGCGCGCCTGGGTGCCGATGTCGCTGCTGCGCGGCCTGCTCGGACCCCTGAGCGACGCCCGCTTCGAGCGCGACGCGGACATGCAGCGCCTGCTCAAACAGATCGACTCGCGCGGGCGCGAAGAGCAGCCGACGACCGCCTGAGCGCGCGACGCGCGGGCGGCCCCTCGAGGAGGACCTTCCCTCGAAGGTATGGTCGGCCCGGCATGTCGACTTCCCTGGAGGCATCCTCGGCAACGGGCTCGGGGAGCGAGGCCGCGCCGGCGTCGGTGCACCTGCGCCCGCGCGACGGCAGCCCACAGCCGACCACAGCAGTGGAGCTGTTGTTCGACCTCGTCTACGTGTTCGCGGTCACGCAGCTCTCCGAACTGCTCATCGGCAGGCTCACGTTCGCCGGCGCGGGACATGTTGCCTTCCTCCTGCTCGTCGTCTGGTGGGCGTGGATCTACACGACCTGGATGGTCAACTGGTTCGACCCCGGCTCCGGCAAGGTGCGCCTCGTGCTCATGCTCGCGGGGCTCGCGAGCCTGCTCATGGCGGCCTCGATCCCTAGGGCCTTCACCAGCCAGGCGCCGCTGTTCGCCGGTGCCTACGTGGCGCTCCAGGTCGGTCGCAACATCGCCGGGATGGCATTGCTCGGGCGCGAGCAGCCGCTGCGGCGAGTCTTCGAGCGCATCGTCGCCTGGAGCCTCGCGTCGGGTGCGCTCTGGATCGTCGGTGCGTTCGTGCCCGCCTCGCTGCGCTTCGCGCTGTGGGCGCCTGCGCTCATGCTCGACCTCGCCGCGCCCTTCGCCGGCTACTGGACGCCAGGCCTCGGGCGCAGCGGCGTCGATGACTACCCGGTCGAGGGCGGACACTTCGCCGAGCGCTTCCAGGCGTTCATCATCATCGCGCTCGGCGAGTCGATCGTCGTCACCGGCGCCGCCGCGAGCGCGAGCGGCCTCGCGAGCCGTACCGTCGCCGCGCTCGCCGTGGCGTTCCTGATCACGGGCACGCTGTGGTGGCTGTACTTCGGCGAGGTCGCAGAGAACTCGCGGCGGCACCTGGCGGAGTCCGAGGATCCGGGCAGCCTCGCGCGCGACGCCTACACCTACCTGCACCTGCCGATCGTCGCGGGAATCATCATGGTCGCCGTCGGCGACGACCTTTTGATCGCGCACCCCACGCGCGCTCTCAGCACCGCGGGGGTGATCATGATGCTCGGCGGCCCCGCGCTCTACCTGTTCGGTGAGACGCTCTTTCGCCTGCGCATGATCGGCTCGGTCAGCCCCAAGCGCGTCTCGATCGTGCTCGTGCTGTGCGCGCTCGCGTTGGCCGGCGACCTCCCGGCGATCGCGCTCGCGGGAGCGCTCGCCGTCGTGCTGCTCGCGCTCGCATTGTGGGAGTGGCCGCCGGTGAACCCCCAGGCCCGCCGGCCATGACCTTGCCGCCGTTGGCGCCGCGATGCTCCTCGGCCGGAGCTACGCGCGCCCCTCGCCGCCCGTGAGCGTGGCGTCCTGCTCAGCGCCGGATTCACCTGCGGGTGTCACCGCCGGCGTCTCACCGGCACGGTCGCCGTTATCCGTCCACATCTTGCGTGCCGACTCGTAGACGATCATCCCCTGCGACAACAGGCCGGCCGTGATGTTCGCGAGCCCGTCGGCCCCGTCGAGAACGTTCACGTTCGCGTGCGAGAGTCCCACGGCGGCCTTCTCGACTATCTCGGGGAGCTGTTCGATGAGCATCCTGTCAAGCGCTACGCGGTTGCTCGACGCCGCTGCGGTTGCCTTGACGGTCATCGCCTCGGCTTCCGCCGACGCCTGCACGCGCGTTCGCTCGGCATCGGCTTCGGCGGGCTTGACGACTTCACCGACCAGCTCCTGCTGGCGCAGTTCGGCCTTCTTCTGAGCGAGTTTCGTCTGCTCCTCGGTGACCGCTCGCTGTGCCTCCGCTTCCGCGAGCGGCCCCGCCTGTGCAGCTGCAGCCTGGGCCTTGTCGACTTCTGCCTTGTACCCGGCCTGCGCCACCGCGGTCTGGCGCGCATATTCGGCTTGCTTACGCGCCGACTCCTGTTCGGCTTCGGCGGAGATGCGGTTCGCCTCAGCCTGCGCCACCTTCGCTTCCTGCTGGATTTTCGCGGTGTGGGGAGCAGCCATCGCCTGGATGTAGCCCGACCCCATGTCGTCGATCGAGCTGATCTGGAAGGAGTCGACCAGCAGGCCGAGTGATCCAAGCTCGCTCTTTGACGCCTCCAGTACCTCTTGGGCGAGGGCCTGACGCTCGCGCACGATCTTCTCAACCGTCATCGAGCCGATGATCGAGCGTAGGTGACCGGCCACGATCCGTCCAACGAGGACGGACATCTGGTTCTCATCGGAGAGGAATCGTTGGGCAGCCGCCACGATCGACGCCGTGTCGTTCCCGACCTTGAACGCGCACACGGCGTCCGCCTCGATCGTGATTCCCTGTTCGGTGACGCAGTGCTCCTGCACCACCGACTCCTGCATCGCAAGCGTGAGGAAGTTCGTGTGACGAAAGAACGGCAGGACGAACGCCCCACGCCCCGTCACGACTCGAAATGGAGCGTCATCTTTTCCGGCCCTTCCACCAGAGATGAGCATCGCCTCGTCCGGATCGGGTACTCGGTATCCCAACACCTCAGCCTCCTGTCGTTAACGGCTCGACGTCTACCCGACGGCCGCCATGCACGTCGTAGATCACTACGACCGTGCCCATGGACAGCGGCTCCGTGGAGTAGGCAATAAATGACTCGCCCTCGTCCACCTGCACCTCACCGGGGCCGTCCCTGCCGCGCGTTGCAACGGTTAATGTGCCGCGCGCTCCAATCGTCACGTTCTGCATTGCGTCGGCCCTCCGTTCATCGCGAGCTCCTCCTGGGTAGGCCGCTGGCCCGCTGCAGCGCGTTCAGCGCCAGCTGAGTTCCGATCAAGCGTATAGCCTGCGGCCGTCTCCGGAGACTCCTCACGGCTCTCGCCCAGCGCCTGTCCGCCACGTGAGCGAAGTGTCAACGCGACAGCGAGAACGGCTCGCCTGGGAGGCTGCCGGGCGAGCGCCTCGACGTTGATGGGACAGCGCTCGCGCGCAGGCATCGGGCGCCCGACAACGCGCTGGCCCCGCAGTCGAACGCTGTTTGCCTCCGCTCCACTCCTCGTCCGCGCCTGAGGCGCTTTCGGCGGCTTGCGGGCTTCGGCCGGCGCTCTGGCCGCAGGGCCAGTACTCCCCAAACGATACTCCCACGAGCCCGCCAAAACGAACGAGTTTCGCTGGTCGCTTCTACGGGCCGTGGGGGTAGTTTTGCGATCGATGAGCACGGGGCGAATGGACTGGGATGCCGGCTGGACCTGGTACCGCGTCGAGGGCGAGCTGCGCGCGGACGGCCCAGCACCGCTGCTGATCCTCCACGGGGGCCCCGGCGCCGCGCACGACTACGTGGAGCCGATCGCGGACCTCGCGGCGGCGGGCCGGCCCTGCATCCTCTACGACCAGATCGGTTGCGGGCGCTCGCAGCACATCCGAGACGCGCCGGTCGAGTTCTGGAGCGTCGAGCTGTTCCGCCGGGAGCTCGCCGCGCTCATCGAGCATCTCGGCATCGGTGGGCGCTACCACGTCCTCGGCCAGTCGTGGGGCGGCATGCTGGGGATGGAGCACGCGCTCGAGCACCCAGCGGGCCTGCGCTCGCTCGTGGTCGCGAACTCGCCCGCGTCGCTGGAGCTCTGGGTAGCCGAGGCGAACCGGCTACGCACGCTTCTGCCGGCGGACGTGCGGGACACGCTCACGCGCCACGAGTCCGCAGGGACGACCGGCTCCGCGGAGTACGAGCAGGCGGTGATGGTCTTCTACGAGCGCCATCTCTGCCGCATCCCCTTCCCCGACGGTCTGCAGCGCTCGTTTGCCCAGATGGGCGAGGACCCGACCGTCTACCACACGATGAACGGCCCCAGTGAGTTCCACGTCGTCGGGACGCTGAAGGGCTGGGACGTGACACCTCGACTCGGGGAGGTGCAAGTGCCGGTGCTCGTGATCTCGGGCGAGTACGACGAGGCCACGCCGGCCGTGGTGAGCGCCCTCGTCGACGCTCTCCCCAACGCGCGATGGGAGCTGATCGAGGACGCGAGCCACTCGACGCATCTCGAGCAGCCCGAGCGTTTCCTCGAGCTGGTGGACGCGTTCCTCGCAGAGCACGACGCTTTGACGGGGCGCGCGTCTTGATGCAGGCGCTGATCTGCAGCGTCGAGCGCAACCGCTGCGGTGATCGTCAGGACCCGCTAGCAAGAGGGTCGAGGGCGTCGAGGATGAGGTCCAGTCCCCACAAGAACTCAACCCCGGGGTCATATCCGGACTCGGGGAGCCTCGTGGCGATCTCGGCGAGGTAGGTGTACTCCTCGAGCGCACCGATCGCCTGCGCCCTCCTCTGAGCGGCCTCCCCCGCGTCGCCCGAGGTCTCGAACCCGAGGTCCCTCTCCTGAAGCGCGAACCCGTAGATGTAGGCGTCCTGGATCGAATAGGCGTGGATCGCCGCGGCGAACGAGAAGCCAGCCTCCCGTAGGCAGCCCATCACCGCGTTGTGGTTTCGCAGATTGGCTGGACCCGGGTTGCGTGACTCCATCAGCCCGATCGCCCAACCGTGGCGCTTGAGTGCGGCGCGCGTGGAGATTCCCCTGCGACGCAGCGCCGATCTCCAAGCGGGTCCAATCGACGGCGTCTCGATCTCGCCGAAGACGATGTCGACCATGCCGTCGAGGAGCTCGTCCTTGTTGGCGACGTGCTTGTAAAGCGCCATCGGTACGACGCCGAGCGCTTGAGCGAGCTGGCGCATGCTGAAAGCGCCGAGCCCGGTTTCGTCAGCGAGCGCGACGGCAGCCTGCAGGATCCGCGGCCTGTTGAGCGGTGTCCGGCGGGTTTTCGCGGGTTGGGTCATGGCGCTTGACAAGCGTACGGCGTACACCTATAGTCCACGGCAGAAGTGTACATCGTACACCTGAGCAGAGAGGAATCGCCATGAATCCCCAGTATCCGGTCCTGTTCTCCGTCGACTACCCGGAGCGCCGGCTCAACCGCCTGACCTCAGCACTTCGGATCTTCACCGTGATTCCGATCTTGATCGTGCTTGGCGCGATCGACGGCTTCAGCGCGCGCTATGGCGCACAGGACGCGCGCACCGTCGCCGCCGGCGGCACGGGGCTGCTATTCCTGCCACCGCTGTTGCTGATCGTCTTCCGCCAGCGCTATCCCCGCTGGTGGTTCGAGTGGAATCAGCAGCTGTTGCGCCTCTCCAACCGCGTCGGCATCTACCTCGCGCTCATGGATGACCGCTATCCCTCGACCGAGGAGCAGCAAGCAGTGCACCTGGACTTCGACTACCCGGACGCGAGCCGCGATCTGAACCGCTGGCTGCCACTCGTGAAGTGGCTGCTCGCGATCCCCCACTACGTGATCCTGTTCTTCCTCTACATCGGCGTCTTCTTCGCGGTGATCGGCGCGTGGTTCGCGATCCTGTTCAGCGGCCGCTACCCGCGCTCGATCTTCGACTACGTCGAGGGCGTCCTGCGCTGGCACAACCGCGTGGTCGCCTACGCGCTGATCCTGGTCACCGACCAGTACCCGCCGTTCCGGCTGAGGCCCTGAGCGGACGCGTGCCCAGCCGGCCGTTCACTCCTCGAGGATGTCGTAGACACCCGCTGCCGGCGAGGACATCAGGCGATCGGCCATCTCCTGCTTGAGAACCGTCAAACGTGCCTTCGCTGAGCCGGTCGGCTGCGGCCGACCGGCCAGCTCGAGGAACTCCTCGGTGACGTATCCCTCGCGCAGGACGAGCGTCGCCTGCCGGCCGCGGTAGCCCAGGCCGAAGACGAACCGCTCGCGCTGCGGCCCGCACTGTGGTCGGCGCAGCGAGGCGTCCACCTCGTAGCGACCGTCGGTAACCGCGCGCGTCACCAGCTCAAAGCCGTCGCGTGCGCCCGGTCCCGCGAACGCGGTGCGCACCGTGATCTCGCGGCGCTCGGGAGGGCTCCCGCCCTCCAGCGACGGCAGGCCGCGCTCGAGCACCTTGAACGCGTGTGCCACGCCACCCGGCGAGCGTGAGCCGTGGTAGCGCATCAGGTCGGCGATCGTGAACGCGACCAGCTGTCCATCGTCAAGCACCAGCAGCGGCCGCGCTGTGGGCTGCGGGCCCGTCATCAGTCCGCAGCCTACGGCGTCGTCGGAGCGCTTGAGCTCGCCCGACGCAAGCGTGTCGTGCCTCAGCCGCTGCGACAGCGCGACCTCCTCATCACGACACCGCGGCGCGCGCTTTAGTCGCTGCTCTCGTACTTGAACGAGATCGCAAGCCGAACGCGGTAGTTCTTGATCTTTCCGTCCTCGATCGCCACGTCCTGCCTGACGACCTCGGCGATGCGCAGGTCACGCACGGTTTTCCCCGCGGTCTCCACCGCGCTCCTTGCGGCCGCCTCCCAGGACTCGCTGCTCACACCGATCACCTCGGTGACCCGATAGACCCCATCAGCCATCACAGCCATCCTCTCCTCGATGTTGACGTCTGCGACTCTCGCATATTTGGGCACCGACGCGCAGGCCCCGAGGAGGTCTACCGAGCCGCGTTTCGAGAGCCGCCAAACGAATGGGGAGCTGGCTCAGCTGAGCTCTTGGGTGTCCGACCACCCGGAGCCCTCGGGAACGATCCAGACCTTGCGACCGAGCGCAGCCTGCAGTTCACGGGTGAGCGTTTCCAGGGGCACAGCGTTGAGCGCGGCCGGCGCGATTACGAAGATTCGCTCGTCCTCACTCGTGATGCGCGCCACTCGCAGCGGCTCTTCATAGCCATGGGCACGAAAGAGCCGGTGTGCCTCCTCGCGCTGCTCGGCGCTGAGCACCGGCTGCCGTCAGATCGAGCTGGGCGAGGCTTCGGTGATCGGCGCGCCGGCGCTGATCGCGGAGCCCTTGATCGAGCTGATCGCGAGATTGGCGACCTGGATCTGCGACATCTTGAAGTGCCCCGCGCGCAGCCTCACGAGCGCGGAGCGAAAGCCCCTGTCGAGCAGCATCAGCGGCGGGACGAGCTTCGCCAGGACCGCGCTCCCGCGGGCCGCCGCGGTCGCCTGCTGGACCTGTGCGTCGACGTAGGCGGCGGCGAGCGCGGCGCGCGTGAGCGTGGCGCGGCTGGCTGCGCCGGGGCGGAGCTGCCCCGCGGTGTAGGGCGCGTAGATGAAGTGGTAGAAGGCGCCGAAGGCGAGGCCCGCGTGCGTCGCAAAGGCGCGCTTGGCGCTCGTCGCGGTGCTCTGCGCCGGAACGCTCGCCGCCTTCGCGTGCGTCGAAGACGCTGACGGGGAGCTCGAGCCGCAGCTCGCGAGCACGAGGCACGTGAGCGCCAGGGCACCCGTGCGGAGTGAGGCTCCTCGGAAGGCCATCACTCCTCTCTTCGGCGCTCCAGCGCGAGTGCTTTAGCGGCGATCGGCGACGCGGGATGGCATGGTGTAGCGGATGCAGGTCGCACCCTTCGAGATCGAGCGCTTCTACGAGCGCTGGGAGTTCAGCGCCGAGCTGATGCTCTCCAGCAGCGACTGCGAGTCGCGCACGGTTGCGCAGCTGCTCGAGCTCGAGCCCGATGCTCATGAGCGGCTGCTCGAGCTGCGCCTCGGCTATACGGAGGTGGCGGGCTCGGCGGAGCTGCGCGAGGCGATCGCGGCCGGCTACGAGCGCGTCGAGCCCGACGACGTGCTCGCGCTGGCCGCCGCCGAGGAGGGGGTCTTCCTCGTCTACCACGCGCTGCTCGGCGCGGGCGACCACGTGATCGTGGAGACGCCCTGCTACGGCTCCGCGCTCGAGCTCGCACGCAGCACGGGCGCCGAGGTCAGCGAGTGGGAGCGCCACCACGAGCGCGGCTGGGCGCACGATCTCGACGCGCTCGAGCAGCTGCTGCGCGCCCAGACGCGCATGATCTACATCAACAGCCCGCACAACCCGACGGGGACGACGATGCCTCGAGAGGTGTTCGAGCGAGTCGCCGAGCTCGCCGCCGATCGCGGGCTCGTGATCTTCAGCGACGAGGTCTATCGCGGCCTCGAGCACGACTCCTCGACACACCTGCCCGCGGCAGCGGACCGCTACGAGCGGGCGCTCTCGCTCGGGAGCCTCTCGAAGGCCTACGGCCTGCCCGGACTGCGCACCGGCTGGCTCGCCTGCCGCGACCGCGCGCTGCTCGAGCGCGTCAAGGAGCTGAAGCTCTACACGACGATCTGCTCGAGCGCGCCGAGCGAGCAGCTCGCCGCGCTCGCGCTGCGCCACGCCGACGCACTGATCGGTGAGAGCCGCGAGTTGCTGCTCGCCAACCTGCCGCTCGTCGAGGCGTTCCTCGCGCGCCACTCGGGAGGCTCGAATGGGTTGCGCCGAGCGGCGGGCCGATCGGCTTCCCGCGCGTGCTCGGCGACTGCGACGTGCGCGCCTTCTGCGAGCAGACCGCGGAGAGCGCCGGCGTGCTGCTGCTGCCCGGCGACGTCTACGGCCACCCGCAGCACCTGCGGCTCGGCTTCGGGCGCGCCGCGATCCCGCAGGCGCTCGAGCGCCTCGAGGCCCACCTGTCCGCGCTCGCGGCCTGAACTGGTCTACCGCTCGCGGCCTGAACTGGTCTACCGCTCGCGGCCTGAACTGGTCTACCGCTCGCGGCCTGAACTGGTCTACCGCTCGCGGCCTGAACTGGTCTACAGCACCTTCGAGAGGAACGCGCGGGTGCGCTCGTGGCGCGGGGAGGTGAGCACCTGCGACGGCGGCCCCGTCTCGACGACGACGCCGGCGTCCATGAACACGACCGTGTCCGCCACCTCGCGCGCGAAACCCATCTCGTGCGTCACCACGACCATCGTCATGCCATCGCGTGCGAGCTGCTGCATGACCGCGAGCACCTCCCCCACGAGCTCGGGGTCGAGCGCCGAGGTCGGCTCGTCGAAGAGCATCAGCTTCGGCTCCATCGCGAGCGAGCGCGCGATCGCCACGCGCTGCTGCTGGCCTCCGGAGAGCTGCATCGGGTAGGCGTCGATCTTGTCAGCGAGGCCCACGCGCTCGAGCAGCTCCCTTCCCTTCGCGCCAGCCGCGTCGCGCGCCACGCCCTTCACACGGATGGGCGCGCACGTCACGTTCTCGAGCGCCGTCATGTGGGGGAACAGGTTGAAGTGCTGGAAGACCATCCCGATCTCCGCGCGCTTACGCGCGATCTCCGATTCGCGCAGCTCGTGCAGCCTGTCGCCGGCCTGGCGGTAGCCCACGAGCTCGCCGTCCACGGACAGGCGCCCCGCGTTGATCTTCTCGAGGTGGTTGATGCAACGCAGGAATGTCGACTTGCCCGAGCCGGAGGGCCCGAGCAGGCACATCACCTCACCGAGCTTCACCTGCGAGCGTGATGCCCTTCAGAACCTCGATGCGCCCGAAGCTCTTGTGCACCGCCTCGGCGTTCACCATCGGCGCGCTCACAGTCCTCCTTCGTGTCTCTCGGAGGTGAGCAGCATGCCGCGCCAGCGCGCGAACGCGGTCGGAGACAGCTCGCGCGTCGCACCGCGGCCGTAGTAACGCTCGAGGTAGTGCTGGCCCACGTAGAGCACGCTCGTGCACACCAGGTACCAGATGCTCGCGACGATCAGCAGCGGGATGATTTTGAAGTTCTGGGAGTAGATGTTCTGCGCGGCGAAGAGCAGCTCGCCGACCGCGATCACGCTCGCGAGCGATGTCGTCTTCAGCATCGAGATCGTCTCGTTGCCCGTCGGCGGGATGATCACGCGCATCGCCTGCGGCAGCACGATCCGCCGCAGCGTCTGCACGCGCGTCATGCCGAGCGACTGCGCGGCGTCGTTCTGTCCCGGATCGACCGAGATGATCCCGGCGCGCACGATCTCCGCCATGTAGGCGGCCTCGTTCAACCCTAGGCCCAGCACCGCCGCTCGGAACGCCGTAATCAGCGTGTTCGCATCGGGGTGCACCAGCGCCGGACCGAACGGGATGCCCAGCCCGATCTTCGGGTACAGCGCCGAGATGTTGTACCAGAAGATCAGCTGCACGAGCACGGGTGTGCCGCGGAAGAAGAAGATATACAGCCAGCTCGCGCGCGAGAGCAGCGGGTTGGGAGAGAGCCGCATGACGGCGAGCACCACACCGAGGACGACTCCGATCGCCATCGCGATCACGGTCAGCTCGATCGTCACGAGCAGCCCTTCGAGGATGCGGTGGTCGAAGAGGTATTCGCCGACCACTCCCCATTCGAAGCGCGGGTTCGTGACCGCCGAGCGGATCAGCGAGGCCGCGACGACCAGCACGATCACCGCCGCCACCCAGCGCCCGGGCCGGCGGAGCGGGACGGCCTTTATCTCCTCCGGCCGCCCCGCCGCTTCGGTGACCTCCTCAGTCGAGGACACCGGCTATCTGCTCTAGGACTTCGCCCCGTTGATCGTGGGTTCGCTGATCGCGCCTTCCGTCAGGCCCCATTTCGCGAGGATCGAGTGGTAGGTGCCGTTGGCGATGAGCACCTTCAGCGCCGCATCGATCGGTTTGGTGAGGCCGGCCGTCTTGGGGATCGCGAGGCCGTAGGGTTCAAAGCCGAAGCTCTTGCCGACGAGCTTGAAGGCGCCGTTTGAGAGATGAATCTGGTAGGCCACGACCGGCGAGTCGGCCATGCCGAGTGCGGCGCGCCCGCTCGAAACGGCCAGGTTCACAGCGTTCTGCCCGGTGTAGACGAGTACGTTCACGCCCTTCTTGCCTTCTTTCGTGCAGGTCTTGCCCTGGGCTTCCGAGCCTTTCTGCTCGACGGTGCCCTTCTCGACGGCCACGGTCTTGCCGCACAGGTCGGCGATAGTCGTCACTTCCGGATTCGCGGAGCTCTTCGCGTAGAAGGACTCGCCCGCGCTGAAGTAGTCGACGAAGTCGACCGTTTTCTCACGTTCTTTCGTGTCGGTGAAGGAGGAGGCGCCGATGTCGTAACGGCCCGAGGCGAGCCCCGGGATGATCGTTTCGAAGTTCGAGTTGACGAGGGTGGCTTTGAGGCCCATGACGCCCGCGATCGCGTTCACCAGGTCGGGGTCCATGCCGATGATCGTGTGGCCGTCCGGCGCGACGAACTCGTTGGGCGCGTACTGCGCTTCGGTGGCGACGTTCAGCGTGCCCTTGGATTTGATCGCCGCTGGCACTTCCGCGGCGACCGCAGAGTTGCTGCTCGAGCTCGTCGATGGCGTCGTGCCGGTCGTCGTCGTCGAAGTGGTTTTGCTGCTGCTGCCGCAGCCGGCGAGCACGATGACCGCCACGAGTGGCAGCCAGGTGCGCGTCAAGATACTTCTCACGGGGAACCCCCTGGGTCGTGGTAATGGCGCATTCCTAGACCCCGGATCAGGCTCGCGAGGCCGCGAAAGTATAGGTGCGGCGGGCCTTTCGTGATACCTCTGGGCGCGTGTCAGGTCAGGCCTCGCCGAGCTCGGGCGGGGCGCTGCGGTAGCGCGGCGGCGTTGCCGACATGCGAATCGGATTGCGCGCGAGGCTCGCCGAGCTTCCGTCGGCGCGTGGCAGCTCGACCGTCGGCTCGAGGCCGAGACGCTCGGCGAGCGCGAACGCCTGCGCGATGTCGTTGACCTGCCCGACGGGGACGCGCGCCTCCGTCAGCGCGGCGACCCAGTGCGCGACCGGCTCCGGAGCGAGCTGGCGCTCGAGCTTCGCACGCAGCGCCTCGCGGTTGGCCACGCGTGCCGCGTTGCTCGCGAAGGCGGGGTCGCCCGCGAGCGCGGGGGCGCCGATCGTGCGCGCCAGCGCAGCGAACTGCTCGTCGGTGCCGATCGCGAGCACCATCATCGCGTCCGCGCAGCGCACCAGTTCGTAGGGGGCGACGCTCGGATGAGCGTTGCCCATGCGCTGCCCGACGACACCGGCGAGCGTGTACGCCGAGGACTGGTTCACAAGCGCCGCGAGCAGGCTGCTGAGCAGATCGACTTCGACGCGCTGGCCCTCACCGGCGCGCTCGCGGTGGCGCAGCGCCGCGAGGATCCCCACCGCCGCGAACAGCCCGCAGATGACGTCAACGAGCGCGACGCCGACCTTCTGCGGCTCGCCACCCGCCTCGCCGGTGATGCTCATGAGTCCACCGAGCGCCTGCACGAGCAGGTCATAGCCCGGGAGCGCCGCGCCAGCGCCGGCACCAAAGCCCGTGATCGAGCAGTACACGAGCCCCGGCTGGGCGCTGCGCAGCTGCTCGTATCCGAGCCCGAACGACTCCATCACCCCGGGGCGGAAGTTCTCGAGGAGGACCTCGCAGGAGCCGACGAGCTCGCGCGCGCGCTCGGCCTGCTCGGGCACGCCCAGATCGAGCACGACGCTCGACTTGTTGCGGTTGATCGCCTGGAAGTAGGTCGCCCTGCCGGCCTCATCCCAGGGCGGGCCCCACCCACGCGTGTCGTCGCCCGTCGCGGGTCGCTCGACCTTCACGACCTCCGCGCCGAGATCGGCGAGCACCATCGACGCCAGCGGGCCGGCGAGCACGCGCGAGAAGTCGGCGATGCGCACACCTTCGAGCGCGGTCGGCACCCGCTCTTTCTAGCGGAGCGCGGGCGCTTGCGCACCCCGCGGGCGCGAGCGGCTACGGCGCGACGGAGCCGAGGACGTTGCGCACGGCGATCGGATGCAGCAGCGCCTCGACCGCCGATGCCTCGCCGGCCTCGCCCAGCAGGAAGCCCTGGGCCAGTTCGCAGCCCATCTCCTTCAGCGCGGCGAGCTGCTCGGGCTCTTCGATTCCCTCCGCGACAACCGTCAGCGACAGCGCCCTGCCGACGCTGATCACCGCCTCGAGTAGCGCGCGTCCCTCCCCCTCTGGCGTCAGCGCCGCCACGAAGCTGCGGTCGATCTTGAGGATGTCCACGGGTATGCGCCGCAGCTGCGACAGCGAGGCGTAGCCGGTGCCGAAGTCGTCGATCGCCACGCGTATGCCGAGCTGCTTGAGGGCGGCGAGATGTTCGCTCGCCGCGACGATGTCGCCGGTGAGGGTCGTCTCGGTGATCTCGAGCGTCAGCTGCGAGGGCTCGATCGCGGCTTCGCGCAGGGCGTTGCGCACATCCTCGATGAATCCCCTGCGCCCAAGCTGCTGTGCCGAGACGTTCACGGAAATCCCGACGGAGAGGCCGTGCGAGCGCCAGATCGCCGCCTGCCGGCAGGCCTGCTCGAGCACCCACCGCCCGATCGGCGTGATCATGCCGCTGTCCTCGGCCAGCGGGATGAAGCGCTCGGGCAGGATCACCCCGCGCCCGGGGTGGCGCCAGCGCAGCAGCGCCTCGACTCCGGTCAAGCGGCCGGTGGCGAGCTCGAAGATCGGCTGATAGAGCAGGAAGAACTGATCCGACTGCAGCGCCGAGGCGAGATCCGCCTCGAGCGCCAGGCGGTCCTCGATGCCCTCGTACATGCTCGCGTCGAACAGCGCGTAGCGGTCCTTGCCGGCAGCCTTTGCGGAGTACAGCGCGAGGTCGGCGTCGCGCAGCAGCGCGTCCGGCGTGTCGTAGTGGCCGATCGCGACGCCGATGCTGACGGTGACCGAGAACAGCTTGCGGCCGTCGCGCAGCTCGACCGGCTCGCGCAGCACTTCCGTGAGGCGGTCGGCGAGCAGGTTCAGCGCCGCCTCGCCGCTGGCGGACTCGACGAGCACGACGAACTCGTCACCGCCGAGGCGCCCCACCGTGTCGCCGTCGCGTGCCGTCCGTTGCAGCCGCTGGCCCACCGCCTTCAACAGCTGGTCGCCAGCGGCGTGGCCGAGGTTGTCGTTGACATGCTTGAAGCCGTCGATGTCGATGAACAACGCGCCCGCGTAGGTGCCCGGGCGACGCGCGGTGCGCGCGAGCATCTGCTGCGCGCGGTCGAGCACTAGCGCGCGATTCGGGAGCCCGGTGAGCGCGTCGTGCAGGGCCTGGTGGGAGAGCTCGCGCGTCTTCTCGAGCACGAGCGCGAGCGCGCGCCGCCTACCGGTGCCGAGCGTGGCGACGAGCATCCCGAACAGCAGGCTCAGCAGCACCCCGCCGATCAGCAGCGCGAGGGCGTGCCAGTCGCGCAGGACGCCCGTCACGAGCGGCGGCGAGAAGGTGCTCACGCGCCAGCCGTTGTGGAGGTTGATCGTCGCGCTCTGTGCGTGCGCCGGCGAGTGGCCGGTGTTGAACGAGACGTGCGATTCGTGCGAGTCGTAGCGGAAGCTCACCGCGAGGTTGGGGTGGCCTTCGAGGGCGCGCGCGAGTATCACCTGCGGCACGAGCAGCTCGCCCAGCCAGCCGACGAAGGCGCGCCGCCGCGCGGCCACGGTGCCCGGCGCCACACCGCCGCGGTATACCGGCGTGGACACCCCGAGCGTCGTCGTGCTCCCCGTCTGGAACGGTGCATAGCTGGCCATGCCCGAGTCGCGGCCGCTCATCAGCTGGGGCGCGAGCGCGCAGTAGTCAGAGCCGGCGGGGATATAGGTCAACGCGCTGCGCGCGAGCCCCGCCACCGCGAAGCAATAGAACGGGCGCCTGCCGGGCGGCAGCACTTCGAAGCCTTCGACCGGGGCCACCGAACTCGGCCCGAGCGGACGCACGGGGCGCGCTGCTATGAAGCGCTCGAAGCTCCTCAGCTGCGAAGCCGGCACGAGCCTCACGAGGCCGATGTTCTCGAGCTCGGGATAGCGCTGCATCGCCTGCACCGACGCCGCCCAGCGGTCGAATTCCGCCGGAGAGGCGTGTGGGTTCGACGTCACATACGCGCTCGCCGCGATCACCAGGTCTTCCTCGTGCTGGATCGAGAGCTGCAGCGTCGAGGCGATCTCTTCCGAAGAGAGGTGGAACGCCAGGCGCGCTTTCTCGGTTTCCGAGGACGCGACCGCGCGCGCACCGAGCACCGCTGCCAGCGCGCCGCCGACGATCAGCGCGGTCGTCACCGCCGCGAGCACCACCCTGTGCTGACCATGGCGCGCGCGAGCGATCAGCGCGAGCAGCGCGCCGGGCAGCGCCGGCAGGGCCTCTCGCCGAGGGCGACCGGGCCCACCCGGATTCCTGCGGGCCGGCGCGCCGGCCGGGCGGCGGGGGCTGTGAGCTCTAGACACGTCCGTTCCTGCTCGCGTGGTAAGCGCCGCCGGCGCGTGCTTCGCCGCGCGGCGCATTCTCGGTCGGATCGGCTGGCATATAGCCCTCATCGGCCAGCCCGGGGCGGAACTCGACACATTTTCTAACGGCGGCCACAGGGTCCTGCACGCACGGGGCGCAGCGTGCAATCGCGGCTACCCGCTAAGGCAAGCGGACGCTGGTGCCGATGAGCGGCTCGTGACCATGTTTGCGCGCATCCTCCCCACCGCCGCCCGAAGCCGCCTCGCCTCCGTCCGCCTGCTCACGCTCGCGGGCATCGCCGCAGCGCTGATCGCGCCCGCGCTCGCTCCCGCGCCCGCAGCGGCATTCATCACAAAACCCGGCTCGATGACGGTGGGCGAGCAGGCCGCAAACGGCTCGTCTCTGTTTGACGGGAACCTCTTCCTCAACGAAAGCGGCAAAGCCTTCTACAACCCGGAACCGGAAAAATTCGACAACGCCGCGGAGAACCCGGTGCTCCACGAAAGCAACGTGTACGCGGTCTACTGGGACCCCACCGCTCACTACCACAACGATTGGAAAGCCGTAATCGACGGCTTCTTCCAGCAGCTGGGGGAAGCGAGCGGCGCCACCGGTGACGTCTTCGCCGTGGACGGGCAGTACACCGACGCGACCAACGTCCCCGCCTACAACCACACGGCCTTCCGCGGCGCCTACACCGACACGACCCCCTATCCCGCTTCCAAATGCGCAGACCCGCGCGCGCTCGAAGAAAACAAGGTGCACAAAATCGGACCGCTTGGGTGCCTCACGAGCCAAGAGGTGGCCGAACAGCTCGAAGCGTTCGTCTCTGCGCACAAACTCGACCGCGGCATGAAGACCGTCTACTACATGCTCACGCCTCCCGGCGTCACGGTCTGCCTCGACGCGGGCGGTCCGGCGGGCCACTGCTCGGACTTCGAAGCCACCAAGGAAGAATTCGAAACGCAGAAATTTACCACGGCGAGCTTCGCCAACAGCTTCTGCAGCTACCACGCCGACATCAACCCCGGAGGGCTCGCGAGCGGCGACGCCAACACGATCCTCTACGGCGTCATCCCGTGGATCGCCGGCGGCAAGGGCGACGGCCAGCTCGGCTTCGAAGACGAGACGCAGGCGACCTACTGCCAGGACGGCGGCTTCAACCCGACCTCGAACCCGATCGAGCAGCACGAGGGCACCCTCACCGAAGAAGAAGAAACCAAGTTTGAAGAAATGTCCAAGGACGAAAAAGCGGAATTCCTCGCGAAACACCTCGCAAGGCCGCACGAGCAGGAGCCCAACCAGGTCCCCTGCCCGAGCCCCGACGGCTTCTGCGACACGGGACTCGCCGACCTCGAGATCACGCAGATCGGATCCGAGCAGCAGGACATCGTCACCAACCCGCTCCTGAACGCGTGGAAGGACCCGGCCGGCAACGAGGCCACCGATGAGTGCCGCAACTTCTTCGCGCCCGCCAGCGGGGGTTCCACGGCGAACATCGAAACCGGCGCCGGCACGCTCTTTAACCAGCAGTTCGGACCGGGCAAGTATTACCTCAACGACGCCTTCAACCTCGCGGCGCTGAGACTCAACTACCCCGGCATCCCGTGCCTCACCGGCCTGCGTCTCGAACCGAAATTCACCGCACCCAACCCGGTCGATACCGGCGTGGTCGTGGGCTTCGACGGCGGCGAGTCGGACATCACACTGAACGCCGCGATCGGCTTCTCGGGCGGCAAAGAAACGAACAATTATGCGAAACTGACCTGGAACTTCGGCGACGGAACACCGGAAGTGACCGGCTACGCCCCGGGCTCACCTCCGTGTGAAATGCCGTGGTCGAGTGAATGCGCGGAAAGCGTTTTTCACAGCTACCAGTACGCCGGCACATACAACGTGAAGCTCACCGTCCTTGACGTTGGCGGCAACTCCACGAGCATCACCCAGCCGATCACCGTCGTCGGACTGGCACGGCCGGGGTCGGCCGGCAGCGGCGGATCGACCGGCGCCGGCACCGGCACTGGCAACAACTCCAACACATCGACCGCCGTACCCCCTGCACAGGCGTACGCGAAGATCGCCAAGGGCTCCCTGCAGAGTGCGCTCAGCAAAGGTCTGCCTGTCGAGTACTACGTAAGCGAGCAGGTCACGGGCCACTTCGAGGTGCTGCTCAACAGCAAGCTCGCCCACCAGCTCGGGATCACCGGCACGCCGGCCGTCGGCCTGCCGGCGGGATCGCAGCCTGAGATCGTGATCGGCAGAGCGCTGCTCGTGACGCTGAAGGGCGGACACAGCGCGACGCGCATCAAGTTCTACCCCCACGTCGCCAAGCTTCTCGGCCACGTGAAGACACTCGCCCTCGAGCTGCGACTGGTGGTCCACAACGCCGCAACGCAGAATCCCGCCACGACGACCGTGATGACCACCGTGACGCTCTCCTCGAAGACGAAGTCGAGGAAGCACGGCGCGAAGGCCTAGCTCGGCGGATCCCCGCGGCGTTTGCGCCGGCGCGCGCGCCCCCGGTCGCGGAAGACGAACCACCACAGCGCAAACAGTCCGACCCAGCCGACCGCGATCGAGACGAGCGACAGCACGCCGATTCCGATGCCGCTGCCCGTGCCTTCGGGTGTTTCGACTTCACCGCCCAGCGCCAGCGGGAGGTGGAGGATAAGCGCCGCGAGGTGCACCACCGCTCGCCGCTAAAAGCCCGGCCAGTGGCGCACGACGTAGCCGCGGTTGTCGGTCGCGCCCACCAGCCAGCGCGAGGCGTAGACGCCGCTGCGGCCAGCGGTGTCGTAGAGGATCCCGTCGATGTACATATAGGTGTGACCCGCATTCGCGTAGACCGTGATGTAGTGCCCGGGGCCCGGCGCACCCCAGTGCTCGAGTTCACCGGAGACCTCGGGCTGGTTCAGCAGTCCACCCGCCGCGAGCGCGTAGCTGACCGAGCCCGAGCAGTCGTAGGCGTTGTCGATGAACGAGCCGTGCCCGCCGCCGAAAACGTATGGGAAGTCCGCGATCGCGTTGGCTCCCGCGATCACCTTCTGCACCACTTCGGGCACGTTCGTCGGGATCGGGATCGTGCCGTTCCCGGCGATCGACTGCCCTCCCGCCACCGGCGTGAGCAGTTGCGCGCGCTGCTCGCGCTTGGCCTTCGCCTGCGCCGCCTCGGTCTGTGCGAGCTCCCGGCTCACTTCCGCGTCGCTGAGCGCGCCGGCGGCCACGACCGTTTCACCCGCCTTCGCCGGTGCCGCCGCCGCCGCGTGGTGCACCGTCCCCGTTGCCGGGTAGCTGGCCGCTTCTTCGGGATCGGCGACCTCCCTGGCGGCGCCCGCCCCTGAGCCCCCGGCTCCGGGAGCAACCGACGCCGACAGCGTCGCCCGCGAGGTGGCCGCCGTCTTGTGGGCCGTCGAGCCCGCGGCGCCCTTGCCCGAGGAGCCCGCGCTCCCGCATGCGTTCAGCGCGAGGCCCAACAGCGCAGCGAGCAGCAGCGACCAGCCGGTCGCGCTCGCCCTCCGAAGCAACCTCATGGGTGGGTAGGCTAGCGGCCGCCCCCGCCCGAAGGTGCCGCTACCCTCTTCCGATGCGCGAGGACGCCACCGTAGTCGAACTCCGCCCGCACATCCGCGTCCTGCACGGCATGCGCAAGCCCGCGAACTGGCTTCAGCTCGTGCGCTTCGGGCTCGTCGGCGGCGTCGGCTTCGTCGTCAACCTCGCCGTCTACGCGCTGCTCGTGCGCGGCTTCGGCGTCGTTTACCTCGCCGCCAACGTCGTCGCCTGGCTCGTCGCCGTCACCAACAACTTCGTGCTCAACCGTCACTGGACCTTCGACGCCCGCCACGAGCGCGCGCATCGACAGGCTGTGCGCTTCCTCGCCGTGAGCCTCATGTCCGAGGCCTTCACCCTGCTCGTGCTGACCCTGCTGGTCGAGTCCGGAGGCCTCGACAAGGTGCTCGCGCAGGCCGTCGCGGTCGGCTGTGCCACGCCGCTTAACTTCCTCGGAAACAAGCTCTGGAGCTTCAGGACGGCCGCCTGAAAGCGGCGGCGGGAGGGCCCCTGGAGGCGCCGATCGGCGCCCGCGGCCCCGTCCAGCCGCGCAGTCGGGTACCTATACTCTGACTTCACCCATCCCGGAGGATTTCGTGCAGGAGATGGTCATCTACGGAGTCAGCTTCGACATGGTCGGCAAGCAGCCGATCGTGCTTCTGAAGACTGTCGAGGGCAACAAGTTCCTGCCGATTTGGATCGGCCATCCCGAGGCCGCGTCGATCCTCATGAAGCTCCAAGGGGCGGGCACGCCGCGCCCGATGACGCACGATCTCATGTGCGACATCCTCGGCGAGCTCGACGTCCGCTGCACGCAGGTGTCCGTCACCGAGCTGCGCGAGAACACCTTCTTCGCCTCGATCACGCTCAGCGTCAACGGGCGCGAGGTCGAGATCGACTCCCGACCGAGCGACGCGATCGCCCTCGCCGTGCGCTCCGGCGCCCCCATCTACGCCGCCGAGGAGGTCATCTCGGAGTCCGCCATCGAGTTCGAGCACGACGTCGAGGAGTCCGAGGACGTGGTCGAGAAGTTCAAGGAGTTCCTCGACCGTGTCTCCCCCGAGGATTTCGCCGCCGGCGACAGCTAAAGGCTGACGCCCGCGCGGCGCTCGCGCGAGAACGCGCTCGCGAGGATGCCCTCGACGAGCTCGTCGAAGCCGATCCCCGCCGCGTCCGCCGCCTGCGGCAGCAGGCTCGTCTCGGTCATGCCCGGCACCACGTTCGCCTCGAGCACCCACAGCTGCTCCTCCTCGTCGAGCAGCAGGTCGATGCGCGCGACGCCGTGGCAGCCGAGCAGCTCGTAGGTCTCGAGCGCCAGCTCCTGCGCGCGCTCCGTCGCTGCCGGCGGCAGCTCCGCCGGGCACACGAAGGTCGTCATGCCGATCTCATAGCGCGACTCGTAGTCGTAGAAGTCCTCCGTGCGCGGGACCGCCTCGACCACCGGCATGGCGCGCGCGCGCTCAGCGGAGGACCCGTCGCCGAGCACCGACACCGCGAGGTCGCGCCCGCGCACGAAGCGCTCCAGCAGCACCGTGCCGTCATAGGAGAACGCGCCCACGAGCGCCGCCGGCAGCTCCAGCGCCGAGCGCGCGAACTTCACGCCCAGCGCCGAGCCACCCGTCGCGGGCTTCACCACCAGCGGGAAGCCCACCTCCTCCTGGATCCGCTCGAGCGCCGCCCCCGCGCCCAGCTGCTTGATCGAGTCCTCGCGCAGCGCGTGAAAGACCGGTGTCGGGATGCCCGCCTCGAGCATCAGCAGCTTCGCCAGCAGCTTGTCGGTCGCGCGCATGCACGCCGCCGGGCCCGAGCCCGTGTAGGGGATGCCGAGCGCGTCGAGCAGGCCCTGGAGCCTGCCGTCCTCGCCGTCGCGCCCGTGCAGCGCGATGAACGCCACCTCGGGCGCGCGCTCGATCAACTCCGGCACGAGCCGCTCGCCCGCGTCGATCGAGAGCACCTCGTGGCCGAGTCGCGCCAGCGCCTCCTGCACCTGCGCGCCAGAGCGCAGCGACACGCTGCGCTCCAGGGAGCGGCCGCCCTTCACGACCGCCACCCGCCTGCCCGCGCTCATCGGTCCCTGCGCCTGCGCGTCGGTGAGGCGCCCTCGCGCCGCGGCAGCGCCACGACGTCCGCGAGCTTCTGCTCGGGCACCGCGTCCTGCTCGGGCTCCCTCGCGGGCGTCCCCGCCCGCGAGCCGCTCAAAGATCCAAGCAGCGTGAGCTGCTCGCGCATCGCGCGTCCGATCCGCCGCACGCCCTCGCGGATTTCCGGCTCCGGCACGCCCGCGAAGTTCAGGCGCATCGAGGAGGATCCGCGGCGGCCATCGACGTAGGCCGCGCGTCCCGGCACGAACGCCACGCCCTCGCTCTCGCGCGCGAGCGCCAGCAGATCCGTCGTGTCGATGCGCTCGTCGAGCGTCGCCCAGATGAACAGGCCTCCCTGCGGCGTGGTCCAATGCGCGCTCTCCCCGAAGTGCTCATCGAGCGCCGCCAGCATCGCGTCGCGGCGCGCCCCGTAGAGGCTTCGCAGGGTGCTCACGTACTCGCGCCACCGCGGACCGCCATCGGCGCCGCGCTCTTCGAAGTACGCCGCCACGAACATCTGCGTCACCGGCGAGGAGCACAGGTCCGCGCCCTGTTTGCCGAGGTTCAGCTTCTCGAGCACCGGCCGCGGCGCCACCGCCCAGCCCAGGCGCAGCCCCGGTGAGAGGATCTTCGAGAACGTCCCCAGGTAGATCACGAGGTCCGCCGCGCCGCCGCGGCCCACCGCCGCCGCGTCGAGCGAGTAGAGCGTCGGCAGCGCCTCGCCCTCGTAGCGCAGCAGGCCGTAGGGGTTGTCCTCGAGCACCAGGAGCTCGCGCTCGCGCGCAACCTCGATCAGGCGCCTGCGGCGCGTCGAGCGGCATCGTCTCGCCGCCCGGGTTCTGGAAGTTCGGGATCGTGTAGATGAACTTCGGCCGCCGCCCCTGCGAGGCGAGCCTGTCGAGCGTCTGCTCGAGCGCGTCGATCGGCATCCCCTGGCCATCGGTCTCGATCTGCTCCACCGCCGCCTCATACGCGCTGAACGTCGGGACCGCGCCAGGGTAGGTCGGCGCCTCCGCCACGATCACGTCGCCCGGGTCGATCAGCGTCTTGCACACCAGGTCGATCACCTGCTGGCCGCCGGTCGTCACGATCACGCTCTCCGGGTCTACGAACGTCCCCTCCTCCGCCATCACCTCCACGATGCAGCCCACCGTCACCGCCATCCCCTCGGTCGGGCCGTACTGCAGCGCGCGCGCCGCCGAGTCCGCCGCCACGCGCGCCATCAGCTTCGCGTACAGCTCCGGCGGGAAGGTGCTCGTGTCGGGCAGCCCGCCCGCCAGCGAGATCACGTCCGGGCGCTCGGTCAGCGCCATCATCTCGCGCATCGCGGAGCTTTTCATGCCGCGCGTGCGCGCCGCGAACAGGTCCTCGTAGCGCTGCAGCTCGTGCGCAGCCGGGCGCGTTCCGCGGGCGTCCCCACCCCCGATGTTCGAACCCTTCATTGCCGTATCGTCTCAGAGTCAGCACCCAGAGCATGCACGGAACCTTCTTCGACATAGGCCTCGGCGCCGGCCTTGCCGCGGCCTGTGGCCTGCGCCCCTTCCTCCCCCTGCTGCTCGCCGGCGCGCTCGCCTCCGCCGGCGACCTCGAAGTCAGCTTCGCCCGCTCGCCCTTCCACTTCCTGCAGTCCGGCGGGTGGCTGCTCGCCGTCACCGTGGCGTACGCCCTCTCATACGCGCTGCAGCTCGGCCTGCGGCTCGCGCCCACCTCCGATTCGCGCGAGGGGGGTGGGCGCGCCAGCGCCGCCTCACCGCTCGCCGCCGCGCTCACCGGTCTCGGCATGGGATCCGGCGCGGTCGTGTTCGCGAGCACGCTCGACGCCCATCACGACGTGTGGTGGCCAGGCCTCGTCGGCGGCATCCTGCTCGCAGGGCTCGCCCAGCGCGTCGCCGAGCCGGTCATCGCCGGCGCGCGCGCGCGCCTTGCCGACCGCGCCGCGCGCGAGGCGCTCACGATCTATCTCGACATAGCCGCACTGCTCGCCGCCGCGCTCGTTGCGCTCCTGCATCCGCTCGGCTACGTGCTGATCGCGCTGCTCGCCTGGTTCGCCTCGCGCCGGCGCGCGCGCGCCGCCGAGAAGTACGCGGGCCTGCGCATCCTGCGCCGGTAGGCGCCGAGGGACACGAGGTTTTCCGGTGAGCTCCATGCCCCCCAAGCTCGTGCTGTGCGTGATCGACGCGATGGCGCCCGAGATGCTCGAGCGCGCGATCGCCGCCGGCACCGCGCCCGTGCTCGAGCAGCTGATCGAGCGCGGCTCCTACGTGCCCGACTGCGTCGCCGCGTTCCCGTCGGTCACGCCGGTCTGCGCCGCCTCGATCGTCACCGGCAAGGCGCAGGACGCACATCACATACCCGCCATGAACTGGTACCACCGCGAGGAGGAGCGCTACGTCGAATACGGCTCGAGCTTCCGCTCCGCGCAGCGCTTCGGGATCGCGCGCCAGCTCACCGACACCGTCTACAACATGAACCGCGCGCATCTCGCGCAGGAGACGCTCACCGTCTTCGAGTCCCTCGACGACGCCGACGTGCGCACCGCCGGCACCACCTACCTCATGTACCGCGGCCGACACCGCCATGAGCCCCAGCGCGACACCGCGCTCACGCGCGTCGCCGCGACGCTCATGCGCCACGCCGTGCTCGGGCCGCGCGAGCTCTTCTACGCGGACATCTTCGCCTCGCGGCGCACCGGCTGCCGCTCGAACCTCGGCATGCCCGGCGTGCGCGACCGCCACTCCGGCTGCGTCTCCTCCTACCTCGTCGAACACGACCTCTTCGACTTCCTGCTGCTCTCGCTCCCCGACAACGACTGGGTCTCGCACAAGCGCGGCCCCGAGGCACAGCTCATCTCGCTCGCGCAGGCCGACCTGCAGCTCGCGCGCGTGATGAACGCCGGCGGCGGCATCGAGAGCTTCCTCGAGGAGCACGCCGTGATCGTCATGGCCGACCACTCGCAGGCGCCCGTCACCGCCGAGATAGCGCTTCAGGACGAGCTCGACGAGCTCGGCGTGCTCGCGCCCGCGCGCTCCTCCGAGGGCTCCCGTGGCGAGGAACCGCGGATCGCCGTCTGCCCCTCCCAGCGCGCCGCCATGGTCTACGCGCTGCGCGAGTCAGAGCGCGACGCGATGCGCGCCTTCGTCGCCACGCGCTCGCTCGCGATCGAGGGCATCGACCTGGTGATGTGGCTCGAGCGCGACGCCCACGACGCCCCGCGCGAAGGCGTGATCGCCGCGCCCGAGCGCGGCGAGCTGCGCTTCGCGCCCGGCGGCGCCGCGCTCGACGCTCGCGGCGGCTCGTGGAACCTCGAGGGCGCGCTCGAGGTGCTGCACGCGCGCGTGGACGCCGGCCGCCTGCTCACGCCGTTCTACCCGGACGCGCTCGCGCGCGCATGGGCCGCGCTCACCTGCCCCACCTCCGGCGAGGTGCTGCTCTCGGCCACACCCGGGTATGAGTTCATCGACTGGGGCCGGCAGGCGCACGTCGGCGGCGGCAGCCACGGCTCGCTGCACGCCTCCGACTCGCTCGGCGCGCTGCTGTTCAGCGGCGTCGAGCTGCCGGGGCCCGAGCCCGAGCAATGGGCGATCCGCGACGTCGCCTCGCTCGTGCGCGCGCACTTCGGAGTCACCGAGCACGCACGCGTCGCATCGGCCGGACCGTGATGCGCAGGCTGCTCGCGCTGCTCGCCGCCGCGGCGCTGCTCGCGCTCGCCGGCGCCGTCAGCGCGCAGGCCGCGAAGGACCAGCCGCACCCCGAAGTGCCCCAGGCCGTCGCGGTCTCAACGACACCGCCCGTCGGGCGCACGCTGTCCTCCAGCCGCGTGCTCGCGATCGCCAGCGCACTGGCGAAGATGCGCGCGCTGAAGCGCGAATACCGCGGCTCCTTCGGAGACGTCTACCTGAAGGGCACCGCGCGCTGGCAGGTGAGCTTCTTCACCGCCAACGGCAAGAAGGAGATCGGTCTCGTGATCCTCGCCGAAAACGGCAAGGTGCTCGAACAGTGGACCGGCTTCCAGGTCGCCTGGACGATGGCGCGCGGCTACCCCGGCGCCTTCGGCGAGCACGTAAACGCGCTCTATGTCTGGCTGCCCCTGTGCGTGCTCTTCCTGCTCCCCTTCCTCGCCTACTCGCGACCGCTGTCGCTGCACAACCTCGACCTGCTCGCGCTGCTGTCCTTCTCGGTCTCGCTTGCCTTCTTCAACCACGCGCAGATCTACGCCTCGGTGCCGCTCGCCTACCCGCCGCTGCTCTACCTGCTCGCGCGCATGCTGTGGCTGGCGCGACGGCGCAGCCGCTCGGGCCCGCGCGCGAGCGAGCGCCCGCTCCCGCTGCTCATCCCGGCGCCGTGGCTCGCGGTGGGGGTGATCTTCCTGATCGGCTTTCGCATCGGCCTGAACGTGAGCGACTCGAACGTGATCGACGTCGGGTACGCGGGCGTGATCGGCGCGCAGCGCATCACCACCGACCGCGCGCTCTACGGGCACTACCCCTCCGACAACGAACACGGCGACACCTACGGCCCCGCCAACTACGAGGCCTACGTCCCCTTCCAGCAGATCTTCGGATGGAGCGGCAGCTGGGACGAGCTGCCGGCGGCGCACGCCGCGGCGATCTTCTTCGACCTGCTCTCGGTCGCGCTGCTGTTTCTGCTGGGGCGGCGCATGCGCGGCCCCACGCTAGGCGTCGCGCTCGCCTACGCGTGGGTCTCCTACCCCTTCACGCTGTTCACGCTCGAGAGCAACTCCAACGACACGCTCGTCGCGGCGTTCGTGCTCGCCGCCCTGCTCGCCGCGAGCTACGGCGGCGCCCTCGCCGGCCGCGCTGCGGGGACCCTCGCCGGCGCCGCGCGCGGGGCATTCGCCGCGCTCGCCGGGCTCACGAAGCTCGCGCCGCTCGCGCTCGCGCCGATCCTTGCCACGCACGGGCTGCGCTCGCTGCCGCCCGGGCGGCCGTGGCTGCGCGTGCGCATGCTGGCGGTGTACGGCGCTGGCTTCGCGGGTGCCGGCGCGCTCGCGCTGATACCCGCGCTCGCCCACGACACGCTGCACACGATCTACGAGCGCACGCTCGTCTACCAGGCGAACCGCGGCTCGCCCTTCTCGGTGTGGGGCCTCTACGGCCTGCACACCGGCGAGGTGATCGCCGAGGCGGGCGCCGTCGCGCTCGCGCTCGCACTCGCGCTGCTACCCCGCCGCGATGACGTCGTCGGCCTCGCCGCGGGCTGCGCAGCGATCCTGATCGCCGTGCAGCTCGGCATGGAACACTGGTTCTACCTGTACATCCCGTGGTTCTTCCCGCTCGTCATGCTCGCCCTGCTCGGGCGCTACGGAAGCCGCGAGGCCGCTACGCGGCTGGCGCCGGGCGCGGCATCAGAACCTGCTCGATCGAGTCCGCGTGCCGCCGCCCTGAGCAGCTGATCAGCACCCCCATCAACCAGGGGTCCTCCTCGGAGGTCTCAAAGCGCGTCGGCATCTGCGTCAGCAGCGACTCGATCGCCTGCTCGCGCTTGACGCCGATCACGCCGCCGCGGGGGCCCGTCATGCCGACGTCCGTGATGTACGCCGTGCCGCCCGGGAGCACGCGCGCGTCCGCCGTCGGCACGTGCGTGTGCGTGCCCACGACCGCCGTCACGCGGCCGTCGAGGTGCCAGCCCATCCCGACCTTCTCCGAGGTCGCCTCGGCGTGCATGTCCACGAGCACGTGGTCGGCAGCCTCGAGTTCCCCAAGCGCGGTCTCGATCTCCGTGAACGCCGAGCGCCCGGCGCGCAGGTAGAGGTTGCCGCTGAGGCTCACGACGCCGAGGCTCACGCCGGCGCGCTCGACCATGCAGGTGCCGTGTCCGGGCTGGCTACGCAGGAAGTTCGCCGGGCGCACGATCGGCCTGCCGCCGTCGAGATACGGGTAGATCTCTCGGCGGTGATAGGTGTGGTTTCCCAACGTGATCGCGTCGACGCCCGCCGCGAACATCTGGTCGGCGATCTTCGGCGTGATCCCGAGCCCGCCCGCGGCGTTCTCGCCGTTGACGACCACGAACGTCGGGTCAAAGCGCTCGCGCAGCACCGGCAGACAGTCGAGCAGCGTGTGCCGGCCGAGCCCTCCGACGACGTCGCCCACGAACAGCACGCTCACGCGCGCCGGGACCGTCGCCGCCTCACCCTCAGCCATACTTGGGCCGTGGGGTCAGGCACGTGACACGCGTCACCGAGACGCCGCCCGCGGCGGCCGCGCCGAGCACGGAGGAGCGCGAGATAGCGCCCGACGGCGAGGGCGCCGGCGATGGCGCCGCGCCGGGTGCGGACGCCACCGAGACAGAAGCGCCACCGCAGGCGCCCCCGCGCGTCGTGCTGCCGCGCTGGGTGCAGCTCGTACTGCTGCCGATCGCGATCCTCGCGCTCTGGGAGCTCGCCAAAGCCGCCGGCAAAGTACTCGTCATCTTCATCGTCGCGTCGCTGATCGCGCTGATCCTGAACCCGATCGTCGGCTTCCTCGCGCGCAAGCTCCCGCGGGGCCTCGCGGTCCTGCTCGTTTTCCTCGCGTTCTTCCTCGCGCTCACCGGCATCGGTGTCCTGCTGGCCAACCCTATCTCCAATCAGGTCCAGTCCTTCAGCAAGAACGTCCCGCATCTGGTCAAGCAGGCCAACAAGACGCTGCTCGACTTCCAGAAGACGCTCAACAAAGACGGCTTCCACGTGAAATTCATCAAGCAGGGAGAGACCGCGCTGCAGACGCTCGGCGGCAAGATCGTGAAAGGCTCGAGCTCGATCGTCTCCTTCGGCGGGAGCCTGCTCAGCGAAGTCGTCAGCGGCCTCTTCGATCTCGTGCTGATCTTCGTGCTGTCGGTCTACATGCTGCTGTACGGGCGAAGAATCGGGGAACTGGTGCGCCGCGTGATGCCCGACGGGAATGGCACGCCCACGGACGACTACCCCACGCTCGTGCAGAGCGCGCTCGTGCGCTACGTCAGCGGCCAGCTGATGTTCAGCACGATCATGGGGACCACCACGGGGCTCGCGCTGTACATCCTGGGGGTGGTCGGCGTGTTTCCCGACGGGCGCAGCTACGCGGTCGTGTTCGGCATCTTCTACGCGCTGATGGAGCTCGTCCCGTACGTCGGCCCGATCCTCGGTGCGCTGCCGCCCGTCGCGGTCGCCCTGTTCACGCACCCGATATCGGCGCTGTGGGTCGCGATCACGTTCGTCGTGCTGCAGCAGCTCGAGGGCCACGTCGTCGCGCCGCAGATCTTCGGACACACGCTGCGCATCAACCCGCTGCTGGTGATCTTCGCGCTGCTCCTCGGGCTGCAGGTCAACGGCGTGATCGGTGCACTGATCGCGCTGCCGATCCTCGCCGTGCTGCGCGAGACGGTCCTCTACCTGCATCGGCACGTCGCCTTCGAGCCGTGGGATCGCGGCTCAACCGGCGTGCTGTGAGCGCCCTGCTGCGGGTCGAGGCCCTCTCCAAGCGCTACGGGCACCTGCAGGCCCTGGAGGACGTGAGCTTCGAGCTCTCCCGCGGCGAGCTCGTCGCCGTCGTCGGGCCAAACGGCGCCGGCAAGACGACGCTGCTGTCGATCATCGCCGGCGAGCAGCGCCCGAGCAGCGGCGCGGTCGCTCCGGCGGGAGTTCGCATCGGCTGGGCCCCGCAGCAGCCAGCGCTCTATTCGCGCCTGTCGGTGGCCGAGAACCTGCGGCTGTTCGCTCGCCTCGAGCGCGTCGAGGACGTCGAGACGGCGGTCGCGCGCATGCTCGCCCAGGCCGGCCTCGAGGATCGCGCCGGCGAGCAGCTCGAGCGCCTCTCGGGCGGCAGCCGCCAGCGCGTGAACGTCGCACTCGGGCTGATCGCCGACCCTCCCGTGCTCGCGCTCGATGAGCCCTCCGCATCGCTTGACCCCGCGCAGCGCGAGCGGCTCTGGGAGTTCCTCGCCGCGCGCGTCGCGAGCGGCACGGCGGTCCTCTTCTCCACCCACAACGTCAGCGAGGCCCAGCGCCACGCGACGCGCCTGCTCGTGCTCGCGGACGGGCGGCTGCTCTTCGACGGCGCGCCCGGCGAGCTGCTGGGCGCCGCGGGCGAGGCCGGCCCGGCCGGGGATCTCGAGCACGCGCTCGTGCGCTACCTCGAGCGCGAGAGCGCCGGTGTGCCGGGTTAGAGGCTCGCGTGCGCTCGCTGCTCGCAAAGGACCTGCTGATCCTGGGGCGCTCGCGCCTCGCGCTCGCGCTGCTCGTGCTCTACCCCGCGATCATCGCGCTGCTGATCGGGTTCGCGCTCTCGCGCGGCCCCGCGCGCCCGCGTGTGGCGATCGTCGATGAGAGCACGCCCGGGGAAACCGTGCACGTGGGCAGCGAGCGCGTCGAAGTCGGCCGCTACGCGCGCCAGGTGCTCAGCAACGTGCAGTCGGTTCCCGCCGCGAGCCGCGCCCAGGCCGTCAGGGAGGTGCAATCCGGCAGCGCGCTCGCCGCGGTCGTGATCCCCCCCGGGATCGCGGCGAGGCTCGCCTCCGACACGCTGCGCGCGCACGTCGAAGTGCTCTACGACGGCAACGCACTCGAACAGTCGCTGGTGCAGTCGACGATCAACTCGGACCTCGCGCAGGCCGACCTCGCCTTCTCCGGCCAGATCGAGCAGGCGGCCGCGCAGGCGATCGACGCGCTGCTTTCAGGCGGCAACCTCGGCACCCTCGGGGCGCCCGAAAACCTGATCGGCCTGCGGCTGATCCCGGGCACGCTGAGGAGCATCATCGCGCGCGAGCCGCGCGGGCCCACGCGCGCGCAGCTGCAACGGATCGAGGTGTTCGCAGGCTTCGCGGCGCAGAACCTGACGCTGAGCAAGCAGGTGCTGAGCACGATCGCGCGGCCGATCGGCGTGACCAGCACGCTGCTGCGGGGCCGGCGCACGCCACTGAACCGCTTCGCCGTGGTCGTCGCGGTCAGCATCTCGCTGATGTTCCTCGCGGTCCTGCTGGCAGCCGGTGGGTTCGCGCTCGAGCCCGAAGAGGGAACGCTCGCAGCGCCTGCTGCGCGGGCTCGTCAGGCGCTGGCAGCTGCTCGCCGAGAAGGCGCTGCTCGCGGCCGTCTGCTCGTTCGTGCTCGCCTTCGCGCTGCTCGCGGGGATCGGCGCGTTCGTGACGCTCGATTGGAGCCGCGCCGGGCTGTGGGTGCTCGCGCTCGCCTGCGGCGCGCTCGCCTGCGGCGCGCTCGGGGTCGCGATCGGGGTGCTCGCGCGCGAGCTGCGCACCGCGTCGCTGCTCGCGTTCCTCGCCTCCCTGCCGCTCGTGTTCCTCGCGCTCGTGCCCGCGAGTGCCGTCTCCGGCGGCGTCCACGACGTGATCGCGGTGATCTCGTTCGTGTTCCCCTTCAAGGCGAGCCTGCAGGCCCTCGACGCCGCCGTCAACGAGAGCTCCCCGGGCATCGGCGAGGCGATCGCGCATCTCGCGGTGCTCGCCACGGCGTTCCTCGCGATCGCGCGCGTCGGCCTCGCGCGTGCGCAGTGAGGGCGGTTGCGCACCGCTGCCGTTGTCGGGGCCTTCGCGGGCGCTGGGGCTGCTCACCCGCACGGGGACGGCATGCGAGCGCGGCCGGTGGGCCGTGCGCTGCAGGTGCCCGCCGCAGCCCGGCCGGCACCTCCACCGCTTAGGTAGACCAACTAACCTCAGGAGGCGATGGCTTTTCCCCAGACGCGCATGCGCAGACTGCGGGCGAGCGCAGGCCTGCGCGGCCTCGTGCGCGAGACGGATCTGCGCGCGAGCCAACTCGTCCTGCCGCTGTTCGTGAGCGCACAGGCCGACGGCGGCGGGCGCGAGCCGATCGCGACGATGCCGGGCGTCGAGCGGCTGTCGCTGACGGAGGTCGTCGCAGAGGCGCGCGAGGTGGCGGCGCTCGGGCTGGCGGCGGTGATGCTGTTCGGGATCCCGGCCGCCAAGGACGAGCACGGCTCGGGGGCATGGGACGAGGACGGCGTCGTGCAGCTGGCCGTGCGCGCGATCAAGCAGGCGCTGCCGGAGCTGCTCGTCATCACCGACGTGTGCCTGTGCGAGTACACCGACCACGGCCACTGCGGCGTGCTGCGGGGCGATGGCAGCGTCGACAACGACGCGACGCTCGAGCTGCTCGCGCGCACGGCCGTGAGCCACGCACGCGCGGGCGCCGACATCGTGGCGCCCTCGGACATGATGGACGGACGCGTGCGCGCGATCCGCGAGGAGCTCGACTCGGAGGGCTTCATCGACACGCCGATCCTGGCCTACGCGGCGAAGTTCGCCTCCGCCTTCTACGGCCCGTTCCGCGAGGCCGCGGACTCGACGCCGGCGTTCGGCGACCGGCGCGGCTACCAGATGGATCCGGCCAACGGACGCGAGGCGCTGCGCGAGGCGCTGCTCGACGTCGAGGAGGGCGCGGACATGGTGATGGTCAAGCCGGCGCTCGCCTACGGCGACCTGATCGGCGAGTTCCGGCGCGCGACGCGCCTGCCGATCGCCGCCTACAACGTCAGCGGCGAGTACGCGATGGTGAAGGCCGCGGCCGCGGCCGGCTACCTCGACGAGCGCGCGGCGGTGCTCGAGATCCTCACCTCGCTGCGGCGCGCAGGCGCCGAGGTGATCGTCACCTACCACGCGAAGGACGCGGCGCGATGGCTGGCAGAGCAGAGCTGAGCGAGTCCGGCTCCCAGCACCCGGGCACGGCCGCGCCGAAGCTGCGCAGCCGCACGGGCGGCGCCGCGGTCGCGCTCGACGACATCGACCGCCGGCTGCTGAACCTGATGCAGGGCTCCTTCCCGATCGCCCCGCGCCCCTATCAGCACGTCGCCTCGCTCGCGGCCAGCGAGGGCTTCGGCGAGCAGGAGCGATCGGCGCGCGTGCGCGAGCTGCTGGCGCAGCGCATCATCAGCCAGGTCACGCCGATCTTCGACACGCGCGCGCTCGGCTACTCCTCGATGCTGGTGGCGGCGAAGGTCGACCCGCAGTATCCCCACCGCGCCGCGCAGGTGATCAACGAGCACCCCGGCGTGTCGCACAACTACCTGCGCAACCACGAGTTCAACCTGTGGTTCACGATCGCCACCGAGCCAGACTCGAAGCTCGGCCTGCAGGGCACGCTCGAGGTGCTCGCGCGCGAGTCCGGCGCGGAGTCCGTGCGCCAGCTGCCGACGCTGCGCCTGTTCAAGATCCGCATGGACCTCGAGATGGAGGGCGACACGCAGGCGCTGGCAACGGCGGCGGCAGGTCGAGCGAGCCGATCGAGCTCGAGCCCCAGCCCTACGACGAGTTCGACGTCGCGGTGATCCGCGCGCTGCAGGGCGACATGCCGGTCGTGGAGGAACCCTACGCGCCGGCCGCGGAGCGGCTCGGGATATCCCAGCAGCGACTGCTCGACCACCTCGCGAGGATGCAGGAGCGGGGGCTCCTGCGCCGCGTCGCGGCGATCCTCTACCACCGCCGCGCGGGCTTCTCGGCCAACGGCATGGGCGTCTGGAAGGTGCCCGACGAGCAGATCCTCGAGGTCGGCGCGAGGATGGCGGCGGTGCGCGGCATCTCGCACTGCTACCAGCGCCCCACCTATCAGGACTGGCCCTACTCGGTCTTCACGATGGCGCACGGGCGCTCCAAGGAGGAGTGCGACGCGGTGCTCGACGCGATCGCCGAGCAGACCGGGATCCAGGGGCGCGCGACGCTGTACTCCTCGACCGAGTTCAAGAAGATCCGGCTGCTGTACTTCACGCGAGGACTTCAAGCGCTGGGAGTCAGAGCACGCCGGCGCCTGCGCGCCGTGACGGCCTCGCTGACCGACACGCGCTCGGCCGAGCTCTACCGGCGCGCGCTCGAGCTGCTGCCGGGCGGGTCAACTCGCCCGTGCGCGCGATGCGCGCGATCGGGCGCGAGCCGATCTTCATCGAGCGCGGCGAGGGCGCCGAACTGATCGACGTCGACGGCAACCGCTTCGTGGACTACGTCTGCTCGTGGGGGCCGCTGATCCACGGGCACGCGCACCCGCAGATCCTCGCCGCGATCGAGCAGGCCGCCGCGCGCGGCACGAGCTTCGGCGCGCCGACCGCCGGGCGAGGTGGCGCTCGCGGCGGAGGTCGTGCGCCGCGTGCCGAGCGTGGAGATGCTGCGCATGACCTCCTCGGGCACCGAGGCGACGATGACCGCCATGCGCCTCGCGCGCGCGGCCACGGGCCGCGAGCTCGGTGCTGAAGTTCGCCGGCGCCTACCACGGGCACGTCGACGGCCTGCTCGCGCAGGCCGGCTCGGGGCTCGCGACGCAGGCGCTGCCCGCGAGTCCCGGGGTGCCCGCCGCGCGCCGCCGCGGCCACGATCGTGATCCCCTGGAACGACCCCGAGGCGCTGATCGCCGCGACCGAGCGTCACGAGCTCGCCGCGATCCTGGCCGAGCCGTTGCCCGGCGAACATGGGCCTCGTCCCGCCGCAGGCGCACTTCCTCGAGCTGCTGCGCGAGCGCGCCGACGCCAACGGCGCGCTGCTCGTGCTCGACGAGGTGATCAGTGGCTTTCGCCTCGCCGCGGGAGGCGCGCAGGAGCTGACGGGCGTGAACGGCGACCTGACCGTGATGGGCAAGATAATCGGCGGCGGCCTACCGGCCGCGGCGGTCGGCGGGCGGGCGGAGCTGATGCGCATGCTCGCGCCCGTCGGCGAGGTCTACCAGGCGGGCACGCTCTCCGGCAACCCGCTAGCGATGGCGGCCGGCCTCGCGACGCTCGAGCTGCTCGACGAGCTCGCCTACGTGCGCCTGTCGGCGATCACCACGCGGCTCGCGGAGGGACTGCGCGCGGCCGCGGCGGACGCCGGCTGCCCGGTGCAGGTCGTGAGCGCGACCGGGCCTGCTGACCGTCTTCTTCAGCGAGCACCCGGTCGAGCCGCTTCGAGGACGCGCTCGCGTGTGACCTCGACGCGCACGCCGCGCTGGTGTCGCGAGCTGCTCTCGCGCGGGGTGTACCCGCCGCCCTCGCAGTTCGAGGCGTGGTTCCCATCGCTGGCGCACACCGAGGAGCAGATCGAACGAACGCTGCAGGCGGCGTCGGCGGCGTTCGCGGCGCTGCCCGAGCGCGGCACGAGCGCATGAGCGACGGCGTGGGCGCTGGCGCCGGCACGCGCGATGGCGAGGGTGCGAGCGATGGCGATCGCGAGGGCGATGGCGCGCGCGATGGCGATGGCCTCGGGCGTCTGCGCGAGCTCCTGGAGCAGATGGGCGGGCTCGTCGCGACGCTGCTCGAACCCGCGGCGGGCGACGGCGCGCTGCGCACGGGCTCGCGCGTAGCGCAGCTCGCCGCCGCGGGCCCGCGCGCGGCGGGCATGCGCGAGGAGTACGAGCTGCTGGTCGAGGCGATCTACGAGGGCTACCTGCTGCACTACCGCGGCGGGCGCCTGCTGCATGTCCCCGACAGCGAGGAAGGGCTCGGGCTGCTCGCGGGCGATCAGCTCTACGCGGTCGGCCTCGCGCGCCTGGTGGCGATCGGCGACGCGCCCGCCGTCTCGCGAGCTGGCGGACACGATCACGCTGAGCGCGCTCGCGCAGGCGGCGGGGCAGCACGCGCTCGCCGACGCGGTCTGGGAGGCGGGCGCGCGCGCGGTCGGCTGGGGCACCAGCGAGACACACCGCAGCGCCAAGGAGCTCGTCTTCGCGGGCCGTCCGGAGGCGCTCGATGCGATGCGCACAAGCGCCGCACTTAGTGTCCGGCTAAGCTCGCGCGTCCAGGTATTGTTAGCCGCACTCGTGCCGGACAGACGCTCGAAACAGAGGTCGAAGTACACGCTCGACAGGGGCATTCCGGGGGCTTTCGAGGGCGAGACGATCACCCGGCGGCGCTTCATGACCGGCAGCGCCCACAGCGCCGGCGCGATCGCCGCGGCGGCGTTCACGCTGCCCGCGCTCGGCTTCGCGCGTGGGGCCGGTCTTCAAAAGCACGCCGGCGCGCTGGGAAATAGTCGGCATCGATCGACCAATTCTCTGACACCAACTACGTGCCGACGGTGCTGACGGTCGAACCGCACATCGGCGAGGCGGGCAAGACGACGGTCTACATCCGCAAGAGGAACCCCGCGATCGACACCGACAAGTACGACACGCAACACGCCCTACATCGCTATCACCAGCCGCTGCGCGCACCTCGGCTGCCCGGTGCGCTGGGTGGACGCCGCCGAGCGCTTCATCTGCCCCTGCCACGGCGGCGTGTATGACCTGCTCGGCAAGCGCGTCGGCGGCCCGCCGGTGCGACCGCTGGACCGCTTCTACACGCGCGTGAAAGGTGAATACGTGGAAGTGGGCCCGCGCTTTTCGCGTGAACAGCGAACTGCGGCGCTTCTCGCCGCGCGACCCCGGCGAGCCGCTCGACGGAATCGGCCAGTACCTCTACCCCTCGCGGCCGGGCGCGCAGAAACCGTAGGCGCTGCGCGCGATGCCGAAACTGCCGAAGCTCCCAGCCCCACCGCTTCCGGGTCCGCTGCAGGAACCGCCGCCGCGGCCTGGCGAGCAGAACGGCAACGGCGCGGATCCGCTGGAGAGCGCCAAGCAGGCCGGCATCACCGTCGTCGACTGGGTAGACGAACGCACCTCGCTGAGCGGCGCGGCGCGTTGGCTGATGTTCCGCAAGGTGCCGAAGGGCACCAACTGGTTCTACACGCTCGGCTCGGCGACGATGTTCGCGTTCCTCAGCCAGGCCGTCACCGGCGTTTTCCTGGCGATGTACTACCGCCCCGACCCCGCCGGCGGCGCCTACGAATCGATCCGCTACGTCACCAACGACGTGTTCCTCGGACAGTTCGTTCGCGGCATGCACAAGTGGGGCTCGAGCGTGATGGTCGTGCTCGTATTCCTGCACATGGCGCGCATCTTCTTCTTCGGCGCCTACAAGTACCCGCGCGAGCTCAACTGGGTGATCGGCGTGGTGCTGCTGATCCTGACGATGGTGATGTCCTTCACCGGCTACCTGCTGCCCTTCGACCAGCGTGCCTACTGGGCGACGGTGGTGGGCGTGAACATCAACGGCACGGGGCCGCTGATCGGTCCCTATCTCAGCGACTTCCTGCGCGGCGGCTCGGAATTCGGTGCGACCACGCTGTCGCGCTTCTATGCCATCCATATGCTGCTCGTGCCGGGCCTCTTGATCGCCCTGATCGGCGCGCACCTGTACCTCGTCGCGAAGCTCGGAACCACCGCCCCGCCCTGGCAGAAGGCCAAGGCACCGTCGGAGCTGCGCGAGGCGGAGGTCTAGGGAGCCGGTGCCCGTTCTCTACAGAGCCCGCTCGCGGCGCTCGCGAGGAGCGGCGTCGTGAACCGCCGCCAGAAGGAGTCCTACCTACGCGAATACTCGATCCTGAAGGCGCAGGGCAAGCCATTCTTCCCCTACGCCGTGGCCAAGGACGGCGCGATGGCGTGCGTGGTGATGGCCGTGATCATCACGATGTCGCTCGTACTCGGCGCGGAGCTCGGCCCGAAGTCGAACCCGACCACCACCACCTACGTGCCGCGGCCGGAGTGGTACTTCTTCTTCCTCTTCGAGGTGCTGCGCGTGATCAAGCCGCCGAGCCTCGTGGGGCTCGCGACGATCGGTGTGCCGACGATCGCGATGATCCTGCTGTTCCTGCTGCCGTTCTACGACCGCGGCGTGGAGCGCAGGCCGGAGCACAGGCCGATCGCCACCACCACCGCGATCTTCGTCATCGCCGCGATGGCCTTCCTCACATACGAGGGCGCCAACGCGGGCTCGCCGACGGTGATCGAACTGACGACGCCGACGGCGGTGGTGCAGGCCGGTCCGACGGTGCTGCGCCAATACGAAGAAGGCAAGCTGGTGGTCGCGCAGTCGGGCTGCGAGGCGTGTCACAAGATCGGTGACAACGGCAACTCCGGGCCCGGGCCGAACCTCACGCATATCGGCTCGCGCATCCCGCGGCAGGCGATCGCGCGCACGCTCGTGAACCCGACGGAGCCGATGCCGTCCTTCGCGAACCTGCCGCCGAAGAAGTTCAACGCGATCGTCAACTTCCTCTCGCTGCTCAAGTAGCGCTGCCGTGGCCGCTCGCGAGGGAGCTGGCGTAGGGAGGCTTCAGGCGAGCCAGGTGCGGGCGATGTTCGACCGCATCGCCGGCGTGTACGACCCGATGAACACGGCGATGACGGCGGGACTGCACCACCGTTGGCGCGCACGGGCAGCCGAGCGAGCGGGCGTGGGGCCTGGAAGCCGCGTGCTCGATCTCGCGACCGGCACGGGCGATCTCGCGCTCGAGCTGGCGCGGCGTGTCGCGCCGGGCGGCGCGGTCCTCGGCGCGGACTTCTCCGAGGGGATGCTCGAGCGCGCGCGCCAGAAGGCGAGCGCGAGCGCCCTCACCGTGCAACCGAGCTTCGAGTGGGCGGACGCGATGGCGCTGCCCTATCCCGACGATGCCTTCGACGCCGCGACGGTGGCTTTCGGGGCACGCAACTTCGATGACCTCGAGCGCGGGCTCGCGGAGATGGCGCGCGTGGTGAAGCCGGGTGGCCGCGTCGTCGTGCTCGAGATAACGACCCCCACGCGCCCGCCGCTGTCGGCGTTCTACCGCGTATGGTTCGACCGGCTCGTGCCCGCGCTCGGACACGCGGCGCAGACCCTCCAGGGCGCGCTCGGGCGCGCCGGCGGGCAAAACGGCTCCGCGCCGATCTCCGATGCCTACCTCTACCTGCCCAACTCGGTGAAGCGCTTCCCGGGCCCCGACGCGCTCGCCGCCGAGATGGAGCGCGCGGGCCTCTCGCAGGTCGGCTACCTGCTGCTCGCGGGCGGCATCGTCGCGCTCCACACCGGCACCGTCCCCGCGGCGGGGGCCACGTGAGCTCGGTCGGCCAAGCCGCCGGCAGCGCGCCCGAGGTCGCCGGCGACGCGCTCGAGGCGATCGTCAGCCGCGGCGGCGAGGGCCTGCGCGAGCGCATGCTGCAGATAGAGCACCACCTGCAGGAGGTGACCGCGGCGGCGGGGGCGCCGCTCGCGAGCCTCGCCCAGACGACGGTGATGTCGGGCGGGAAGCGTCTGCGCCCGCTGCTGGTCGTGCTCGCGGCGGAATCCGCCGGCGGCCCGCCCCAGACCAGCGAGGGCGAGTGCCGGCTGGTGCGCGCCGCGGTCGCGGTCGAGCTGGTGCACTCCGCGACGCTCGTGCACGACGACCTGATCGACGGCGCCGCGCTGCGCCGCGGCCTTCCCACCGTCGCCGTCAGCGCGGGTCGCGGGGCGGCGGTCGCGACCGGCGACGTGCTGTTCTCGCGCGCCTTCGCGGAGCTCGCACGCAACCAGGACCTCGGGCAGCTGCGCGTGCTCTCGGAGGCGAGCTCGGCGCTCGCGGCGGGCGAGCTGCTGCAGCGCGAGGACGCCTTCGTCGCGGACGTGACGCTCGAGCGCTACCTGCGCCGCTGCGAGCTGAAGACGGCGGCGCTGTTCGAGGCCGCGTGCCGGCTCGGGGCGCTCTCGGCGCAGCGCAGCACGCGCGCGCTCGCCGACGCGCTCGGCGCGTTCGCGCGGCGGATCGGGCTCGCCTTCCAGGTGCTCGACGACGTGCTCGACGTGAGCGGGCCGGCCGAGCGCACGGGCAAGGCGCGCGGCACGGACCTGCTCGAGGGGACGATCACGCTGCCGTTCATCTTCGCTCGCGAACGCGAGCCGCTGCTCGCGAGCGTCGACCTGCGCCTGCTGCGCGGCCGCCGCCAGGCGGAGGCGCTGTGCGACCGCATCGCGGCCACCGGCGCGCTCGATCAGGCGCGCAGGCGCGCGCTCACGGTCGTCGCCGAAGCGAAGGGCGCGCTGCCCGATGTGCTCGCGAGCCGGCGCGCGTCGCTACTGACGCTGCTCGCGGACGCGCTCGTCGAGCGCTACCGCTAAAAGTCGCTGGGCGTGATCAGGTCCGCGTCGAGCGCGCGCACGAAGAATTCGACTTCCTCGCTCATGTTCGCGTGCGTCATCCGGCGCAGGTCGGCGAGCAGCGCGGCGGCGCCGCGGTCGAGCTCGTCATCGAGGCGTTCCACGACCCCCTGCTCGAATACCCCCTCGCGGCGCGACTCGCAGTCCGGGCAGCGCAGGATCACGCGCCAGTGGCGCGGGCCCTCCTCGGCCCAGTCGAGCGGGTAGACGAGCTCGCCGGAGCAGTGGAAGCAGACGTAAAGCGGCTCGGCCGAGGAGGCGCCCTCGACTCCCGGCTGCGCGCCGAGCGCGACATCCGAGGGCTCGCTGGCGCGAGGCTCCTGCGGGGGAGTCTTCGGCTTGCGCTTAGGGTCCATGGCCAGCTCATCGACCCTGCGAGCGGCCGTCTTTAGTGCGGCAGCCACGGCACCTGGCCGGCCGCTGGCCTGCGAAGGCGCGCAACGGCCGATGGTAGGTTCATGAGACCCATGGTCCGGCCCGTACGCACGATCAGCCACGAAGACCGGCTGAGCCTCGTGGACCATCTCGAAGAGCTGCGGGCGCGGCTCTTCATCAGCGGAGCGGTGCTGGCGGTCGCCTTCGGCGTCTGCCTGTGGCAGAACCACGAACTGCTTCACATCATCAACAAACCACTGAAGGCGCAGACGCGAAAGCAGGCGGAGAAGGGCCAGAACACGCCCGGCCAGGCGCTGCTCGCCCAGCAGGGGCTGCTGAAGGTCGCACACGATACGGAGAAAGCGCTGCAGGCCCTGACGCACCCGCATAGCGGCCTGCCCGCCCCCACCCGCTCGGCGCTTGAACCGCTGATCCCGGCGCTGAAGGCCGACGTCGCGCGCGTGCCGAGCACCGCGCCGGGGGACAACCCTGCGGTCTTCGGGGTCGGCGAGGGGTTCACGACGACGATCACGATCTCGCTGTACTTCGCGCTGATCATCTCGCTGCCGGTGATCCTGTACGAGCTCTACGGCTTCATCGTGCCCGCGCTGAAGCCGCACGAGCGTCGCGCGGCGAGGCCACTGCTGCTGGCGGTGCCGTTCCTGTTCGCCACCGGCGTGGTGTTCGGCTACTTCATCGTGCTGCCGGCGGCGATCCGCTTCTTCGTGAACTTCAACTCCGGCGAGTTCAACGTGATCGTGCAGGCGAGCCAGTACTACAGCTTCGCCGCCACCATCCTGCTCGCGCTCGGGGTGATCTTCCAGATCCCCGTCGTGATCCTCGGCGCCGCCCGCCTCGGGCTCGTGACCCCGCGCCAGCTGCGCAAAAACCGCCGCTACGCCGTGCTCGCCTGCGCCGTCGTGGCGGCGTTTCTGCCGGGCGACCTGATCACGCTGTTCCTCGAGACGGTACCGCTGTACGTGCTCTATGAGGCGAGTATCCTGTTGACGAGGTTCGTCAAGCCCCCGGAAGCGATGGGGGACGCGGAGCAGCAAGCCGGTGGACAGGCCTCAGAGGGACAGCCGCCGCCCGACGACCATCCGGGGCAGCCGACAGTGCAGCAGATCATCGACCACGTAGACCCGAACCTCTCAGCCTGATGCTCTTCGACCTCCGAGGCCGCGGCCGTCGCCGCACGGTCCGCGTCCTCTACATAGGACTTGCGCTGCTGATCGGCGTCGGCCTCGTCGGCTTCGGCGTCGGCGGCGGCTTCGGCGGCGGCGGGCTGTTGAGCGCGGCGACGAACAGCGAAGGGTCCAACAGCGCGAGCTACCAGAAGCAGATCGCCAAGTACCGCAAGCTCGTGCAGAGCAACCCGCGCGACGTGAAGGCATGGGAAAACCTCACTCGCAACCTCGTGCACGAAGCGGGCGGGGAAGGCTTCCGCTCGGGCACGTCGCTGACGAGCGAAGGCCACAAGGTCTTCGAGGAAACCAGCAAAGCCTGGAACAGCTATCTCGCGCTCGAACCGAACAAACCGAACCTCGAACTGTCGAAGGACATGCTGCGGATCTACGGCGAAGAAGGCCTGAACGAGCCCTCCCAGCAGGTCACGCTGCTGCAGGTGATCGTCACCGCGGAACCGAGCAACGTCTCCTACTACGCCGACCTCGCCGAGCTCGCCTACAAGGCGCACGAGACGAACATCGCAGACCTCGCATCTCAGAAGGCCGTCTCGCTAGCGCCGGCCAACGAGCGCGAACGCCTGAAACGCCAGCTCACCGAATTCAAGAAAAACGTCGAAAAAGAAAGCTCCTCCTCGGCGCTCCCGAGCGTCAGTGGCTCGAAAACGATCTCCACGCCCGAAGGCGTGATCACGTCGACCGGGCCGCCGACCACCTCGACGACGAAAGCCAAAACGAAGAAATAGCGCCGGCAAGTAGAATGCTGGCCGTGCGGCGAGCCCTCGCTGGCTCCGCCCGACAGCTCTCGGGCCGTTAGCTCAACCGGCAGAGCAGGGGCCTCTTAAGCCCAAGGTTGCAGGTTCGATTCCTGCACGGCCCATTGAACGGCTCCGCGCCGAATCTCGAAGGTCTAGCTCAAGGCAGCGTGCGGTGAAGCCGATAGCGCCGAGACAGGAGTATTGAGCCTGACGCCGCTCGTGAGGTCCTTGGACCCGGCTCTGAGCGCGCAGCGCCACCCTTGATCCTCTGTGGCAACGAGCGGCGTGCGTCCCGCTTTAGAAGAGAGGATCACATGGGCACGGAAGCAAATCAGTCAGTGGACGCTGAGCGCCTCGCCCGAGATCAAGGCGAGCACCGCGCGCAGCGACACCTGGCGGCGATCGTCGAGGCGTCCGGCGACGCGATCATCAGCCTGACGACGGACGGCGTGATCCAAACCTGGAACGAGAGCGCCGAGCGCCTGTACGGCTTCAACGCCGAGGAGGCCGTGGGTCAGCACGCGCCGACGCTGCTGGCGCGCGATCCCGCCGAGCGCGACGCGATGCTCGCGCGCCTCGTTGCCGGGAGCGGGCCGGTGCAGACCGACGCCCAGGAGCTGCGCAAGGACGGCACTCTCGTCGACGTGTCGGTGACCGATTCGCCGATCCACGGCGCAAACGGGCAAGTGATCGGGATCGCGCGAGTCGTAAGCGACGTCACCAGTCGGGTCCACGCGCAGATGGCCGCGCGCAGAGCCAAGGCGGAAGTTGCCGCCGCCCGCGACGACGTCTCCGGGTCCCCGCCCGTGAGGTCGGCGTTGCTCGCGAGCATGAGCCATGAGATCGGCACGCCGCTCAACGGCGTGATCGGCGTAGCCGACCTCCTTCTCGATGTGGGGATCAGGGCGAGCGAGCAGGCTCCGGAGGAGGCCGAGGCAGGCGCTCAATCATCCCCGTCGATCCTGCTCGCGGAGGACAATGAGGTCAACCAGGTCCTGGTGATCCGCATGCTCGAGCGTCGCGGCTACATCGTCGAGGCGGTCGGAGACGGCCGCCAGGCGCTGCTGGCACTCAAGGCAGGCGGCTACTCCGCGGTGCTCATGGACTGCCAGATGCCCGAGCTGGACGGCTACGACGCCACCGGCGAGCTGCGCCGCTCAGAGCCTGGCGGTGTCCACCTTCCGGTGATCGCGATGACCGCCAACACCTCGCGCAGCGACCGCGAGAAGTGCCTGGCCAGCGGGATGGACGACTACCTCCCCAAGCCGATCACGCCCGAGGAGCTGGACCGGGTGCTGAGGCGATGGGCGCCGAGGACGGCGGAGCCCTCGGATCGACGCCTGCGGGTGGAGGCGACGTCCGCTGACTTCTCGACCGCCGCGGTCCCGCTGGAGCCGGCCGGTGTCGAACGGCTGCGCTCGGAGTTCGGCTCGACGGGGGGTCTCAGACGCCCCATCGTCGAATTGTTCGGCACGCAGGCGCGCGAGCTTCTGAGTGAGATGCGATGGGCGATCGAGGCCGGTGACGCCGGGACCGTCAGCAGCAACGCCCACAAGCTCAAGGGCGGCTGTCTCGAGCTCGCAGCGACCCATACGGCCGAGCAATGTCGCGAGCTCGAGATCCGCGTAGGCGCCGGTTCGCTGCAGGGCGCGATAGCTCTCGTGGACGAGATCGAGGGCGCGTTCGAGGAAGCGTACGCGGCGTTGTGTGACCTCGCGAGCTCAGATGGGCCCGAGCAGATGCCGAGAGACATGGCGTCCGAAGCGACGACGACTCCACAGCGCGACGAGTCCTCGCTCCCCCAAATCGCCGACAAGCCGATGGCCCCCCTCGCCGTCGCGGGTGACCATCCGCGACTCATGATCGCCGACGACGACGCCGTGACACTTTCGATGTTGAGCGCCTCCCTCGGCCACGACTTCGACGTGGTCGGCCTGGCCTCCGACGGCGAGCAGGCGATCGAGCTCGCGAGCGCGAGTCGCCCAGATGTCGCCCTCGTGGACGTCAACATGCCGAAGGGCGGCGGCCTGGGGGCCGTGCACGGGATTCGCAAGTTCGCTCCCGACACTGCCATCGTGGCGTTGTCTGCGGGTCAGCCCGAGGAGACCATCCGCGAGCTGATCAGGGCGGGAGCGATGACCTACCACCGCAAGGGCATCGAAACGCCGGCACTGGTCGAGACTCTGACTGCGTCGATCAAAGCCCACGCCTGGAGCGGGCCGATCGAGCACGGCAGGCAGGATGTCGGCTCGCTCGAGACCCGATAGGGCGGGGCGTCAACCCTCAAGCTCGACGGGCGGAGTGACGATCGAGTGATTGTGCGCTCTGGTACACGGATGATGGCCGTCGTAGGCGAACAGGACGAGCTCGCGCGGCTGCTCGGCTCCGATGGGTTCGCATGGTCGATTCTCGAGTCGCTGCCCGAGGCCGCCGTGATCGTGGTCGACCCAGCGATGAGGGTCGTCGCGGTCGGCGGTGACGCGCTTCAGACCCGCGGCTATGACCGCGAGCTGATGCTGGGGCGGCAGCTGCGCGAGATCCTGCCGTTGGCGACCTACGAGCAGTACACGCCGCATTACGCGGGCGCGCTCGCCGGCGAGCGCTCCGTGATCGAGGCGGGCACGATCGATGGCGATCGCGTCTACGTCACCGAGTTCTCACCCGTGCGCGATAGCGCTGGTGTTGTGCGGGCGGCCTTGGCCGTCGCGCGAGATGTGACCGAGTCCCGGCAGGCGCAGTCGGCGCTGGCCGTCAACGAACGCGAGTTTCGAAAGCTCGCCTACGAGGCCAACGACATGTTCGAGACCGCGTTCGCGCGCGCGCCCACGGGGGTCGCGATGATCGACATGGATGGCTGCTTCCTTCGCGTCAACAACGCGCTGTGTGAGCTGCTCGGGCGCTCGGCACAGGAGATCGTCGGCTCCACGTCGAGCGCGTTCACCCACCCCGAGGATGTCGAGCTCACGACGGGTGCCTTCAACGATCTGCGCGCCAGTGGATCGACCATCTCCGTAGAGAAGCGATACCTGCGTGCGGACGGTGAGGTCATCTGGGCACTTACCCATGGCCAGACGGTGAAGGACGCCGCCGGCAAGTCTTCATACATCGTCTCGCACTTCATAGACATCACGGCCATCAAACACGCAGAGCAGCTACAGCGGGAAGCCAGCGTGCACTTCGAGACGGCGTTCGCCGACGCTCCGATGGGCATGGCGCTGGTCGCGCCCGAGGGACGCTTCCTGAAGGTCAATCGCGCGCTCTGCGAACTCACCGGCTACGCCGAGTCGGACCTGCTCGAGCGGACCTTCCAGGCCATCACCCACCCCGACGATCTCGACGCCGACCTCGAGCACGTCGGCCAACTGCTGGCGGGGAAAGCTGACCGCTACTCGATGGAGAAGCGCTACTTCACGGCCAGCGGCTACCAGGTGTGGGTGAACCTGTCCGTCTCGATCGTGCGCGATCAGGGGGGACGCCCGCTTCACTTCATCTCGCACATCGAGGACATCTCGGCGCGCAAGGATCTGCAGGCGCGACTGCGCCGGCTCGCCGACCACGATCCGCTCACCGAACTCTGCAATCGACGGCGCTTCGAGGAAGAGCTCCACAGTCAGCTGGCACGGTGCCGGCGTTACGGCGAGCAGGCGGCGCTTCTGATGATCGACCTCGACCGCTTCAAGGCGGTCAACGACACACACGGCCACGCCGCCGGTGACGACATGCTGAAGGCGGTGGCGAGCGCCCTCCAGGACTCGATCCGCGAAAGCGACTCGGTAGCGCGGATCGGAGGTGACGAGTTCGCGGTCATCATGGTGAACGTCGCCCCGCAGCACCTCCGCCTGATGGCCGAGAAGCTGCGCAGGGTGATCCTCGCGGCCGAGATCACGCTCGCCGGCGAGACGGTCGGGGTGGATGCGAGCATCGGCGCCGAGGCGCTCGATGCGCGCACCTCAGATCCGAAGGCGGCGATGGCGAAAGCGGACGCCGCGATGTACCGGGTGAAGAGCGGCGCGGGCACCGGCGCACCCGCCCTGGCGATGCGCGTGCGCTCAGAGCGCGACTCCGACTGACTCACCCACTCCTCACACGCGCGCCGCCGAAGTTCACACGTCGGCGCTACGCGCGCGCAGCCCCGCTCCTCCCCTCGGCAAGGCGCCCGCCCGCTCCCCAAAGCGGACGGGCGCCTTCGTAATCCCCCCTATCGAACCCCCCGTGCTACTGGAGCCATTCGTCGAAGGATTCGCTGGTCCAGCCTTCACCGGAGTTCGCGGGCGCGGCTCCGAGGCCGACGCCGCCGTAGATCACCGAGCCGTGGTGGGCTTCGTCCTGGTAGCTCTGCCAGGGGACGGTGTTCTGCTGTGCGACGCCCGGCTTCGTGAAATCGCAGACGCCGGCCGGGAACGCCTTCACGAGCGCCGACCACTGTTCTTCGGTGAATTGCACCGGGTAATATTCCGAGCGCACCAGCGGCTTCAGCTGGCACTTCTGCTGATCGGTCGCGACGCCCTCGCCGGCGACCATCCGCGGGGTCGCGAAGCGCGACTGCACGAGCGGCTGCTGGCAGACCTTGCCGACGCCGGGAACTTCGACTTCTGCCACTTCTTCGACCTGGCAGCGGTCGTGCACGGCGGCGGGGCGGTCTTCGGAGAGCTTCTGTTCGAGTGAGGCGTGACGGTGGTCGGCTTCGACGGAGGAGAGCCATTCGTTCATCGCGAGCAGGCCTTCGGTGGTGTATTTCGGAGAGCCGATCAGCGGCGTCTCGCCGAACCACATCACGTCGTTCTTCGGGAAGTGCCCCTCGGCCTGTTCGAGGCGTTCGCGCGTGGCCCACGAGCGGTAGGCGTCGTGGAAGGTCCCGTAGTCTGGGCCACGGAGGTCGATGATCGCGACACCCTTGAGGTTGTTGGCCTCGTTGATCGCGCCGGAGCGGTAGGCGCGTTGGAGGACCAGGGTGCTGGCAGCGTGGCGTTCGGGCGTGGGCTTGTATTCGACGTTGATGGCGCCGATCTTCGAGTTCAGGTCGACGAACTGCGCGGCGGTGATTTCTCCGGCCTGCAGCGCCTTCAGCCCGTACTGCACGCCCACGTTGTCGAGCGGGGGTTCGGCGAAGCCGTGCCCGACGCTCTTCTCGGCCGCGTTCCAGATGCTCTGCGGCTGGGGGCCGAAGACGTTGATCTCGTCGTCTGTGAGCGTGCAGCGCACGCCGCCGGGGTTCTTTTCGGCGCTGAATGCTTCGGAGCTTTCGACCCCCGCGCAGGCGCCTTCGGGTTCTCCCAGCGAGTCATAGAGCGTGGTGAGCTCGATCGCGTCGGCGTAGTCGGGGTGGCCGATGACGGCAGCGATCTGGCTGTCCGTCCAGAGCACCCCGGTCCCCCAGCCCGTCGGGTGCTCGAAGTATTCGCGCGCGAGATGCAGGTCGAGCAGCTGCTGCCCGGTGCTCCACGAGTCCGGGAAGCTGCACTGCGGCAGGATCCCCTGGTAGATGCCCGGGTAGGCGTTGGCGACCTGCTGCTGCACGAGCGAGCCGCCCGAGCAGCCGGTGCCGATCGTGAAGCGCAGCGTCCCGTAGTGGTCGATCAGGTGCTCCTTGGCGATCACGAGCGATTCGGCCTCGGTGACGATGTTGCAGTTGTGCCCGGCGTTGTCGAGCGCCGTGGACATCGTCGCGAAGCCGAGCCCGAGCGCCGTCGTCGGGCTGTCGCTGACGCCGGCCGCGCCCGGTACGCCGACCTCGTCGGCGGTCACGCTCGGTGCGGTCCCGGTCTCGCGTTCGTCGCCACAGCTGGCGCCGTGGGTGATCAGCAGCTTGTGGTTGAACTGCGGCTGTGGCGCCCACGGCTCCCAGGACTTGCCGGGCTGATAGAGGACGGCGACTTTGTACTGGTCGCGGTCCTGGTAGCCGGTTTCGATACGGACGATGAACGGCACGGTCTGGCCGTCTTCGGTCGTCGTCGTTTCGATGTCCGACGGCGGGTTGCCCGGTTCGTAGGTTTCGAGCTGTTTGGTGACCGAGGACATGTACTGGTATTCGTATGTCGTCGGCGCATCGCACTGGGCGTCGGTGGCGTTCGCGTTCAGGCACTTCCAGGGTTTCAGCTGCGGGCCGGAGAAGACCGGCCCGCCGATCGGGTGATCGACGATCGTCGCCTTCGCGTGCCTGCCGCCTGCAGCGCTCGCCTCGAGCACGTTGGGGCCGAGCTGCAGGCCCGTGAGGAGGCCCTCGAAGCTTCCGTTGCCCCGCGCCGCGAACTCGCTGGTCACGTCGCGGCCGTCGAGTTTCACCTTCACCGAGGCCGAAGTGACGTGTTCCGGCAGCGCGATCGCGACGAGCGCTTGGCCGCCCGAGATCAGATCCGCCCGGTCGGAGAGGACGTGGAGCGACAGCGCATCGTGTGCCTGGGCGCCCGTCGCGCCGAACGTCATCAGCCCCGCCAAGACCGCCGTGGCGATCAGGATCTTCTCTCGCATGCCGCAGGTTCCCCTTTCCGTTGCGCCGCCGCAGGGCAGCGCCGTCCTCCGCTCGTGCTCATGGATACCGGGCCGTACTGCTCTGAGTACGGCTCCGTACCGCGTTACCCATCGCGCGCGCTCTCAAACAAATACTGTCGGAGATCCCGGAGGATCGACCTGGTACGCGTGCGGGTACTTCCGTGTACTTGCCGACTAGACTGCGAATCGTGGACAGCTCCAAGATCGATAGCGAGCTGCTGATCCCCGGAGGGCGCCACACGCTCCCTCCGCAGGAGGTCAGCGAGCGCCAGCGCGAGCGCCTGTTGCGTGCGACCGCCGGTTGCGTGAGCGAGCGCGGCTACCGCAGCACAACGATCGCCGACATCGTGCGCGCCGCGCGCACATCGCGAACGGCCTTCTACGAGCACTTCGCGGACAAGGAGGAGTGCTTTCTCGAGGCCTACCAGCAGATGGCCGCGGCCTACATCGAAACTGCGCTGCAGGCGGCCGCGAGCGTGACCGACTGGCAGGCCAAGCTCGAGGTCGGCATCTACACGTACTTCCGCTGGATGGCCGAGCATCCCGATGTCGCACTCAGCACCGTCGTCGAGATCCACAACGCCGGGCGCCGCGGCCTCGAGGCGCGCGCGCAGGCACTCCGCCAGTGGATGCGCACGATCGAAGGCGTGGCCGTGCTCGCGCGCCGCGCGGGCGCCGAGCTGCCGGCGCTCGATGAGGTCGCCTACATGGCGATAGTGCTCACCGCCGAGGCCTACGTCCACGACTACGCCCGGCGCGGCCGCGTCGAGCAGGTCGTCGAGAAGGCGCCGGCGGTACAGGCGCTCGCGCGCACGCTGTTCGCGCACGGCGTGGCGAGCGCTTAGCAGCCACAGCGTTCCGCCTGCCGGCCTACCCGTGCAGGATCGGGCCGGTTTCCACCGCTTCGAATTCGGAGCCCGGCACCTGCTTTATCTGTTCGAGGTCTTCGTCGTTCCAGCCGGCGTTGGGGGCTCCCGTGATGAACCAGGGCGATCCGTTGTCGGCGACGATGAGCCCGTAGCGCTTCAGCGCTTCGAGGATCACGAGCGACTGTCCGTGGAACGGCGCGAGGCTGTAGCCCGCGCGCAGGCGCAGGCGCAGGCCCATCGGCGGCAGCCGCGCTTCGGAGCTGCTCGAGGCGAAGTGCGTGGCGGGGTGGATGTAGCCGCGCTGGCTCTGCGGCACGGTCACGCGCAGCGCGTGGTCGATCACGCCCGCGGCGACCTCGGGGTAGCGCGCGAGCAGCGGGAAGATCGGCAGCCCGGCGGCGTCCGCGGAGGTCCAGCCTTCGGGCCGCAGCGCTTCGCTTCGCAGGTTGAAGCTCGCCCCCGAGGCGGCGCTCCAGCCCTTGTGCGCCTTGCGCGCGTCGTAGAGCTCGTACAGCGTGCACGAGCCTTCCTGGAGCACGAGCACGTGCTTGTCGCCGTGCCCGTGCTTGCCGCCGCCCTCGATCGGCGCGCCTGGCGGCACGGGGTAGGGGCCGGCGTCTGATTCCGAGCCGTATTTGGTGAACTTGATCGGCACCTTCGGCTGACCGGCCGAGACGACGGTGTAGGGGATCCCGTAGCTCGCCTCGGTGCCGAAGTCCGGGTGCAGATGGGCGCTCGCGCCGATGCTCGCGACGTATTCGGCCGAGCGCGGGCTCACCGGCGCGCTCGCGATTTCCTGGTTCAGCGGGTCGCTCGCGGGCAGGATCGGGCAGCCGTATTCTTCGCCCGCGCCCGCGCCCGCACGCTTGTGCTTGACCTGGGCGCGGCTGTGATGATGCGCGCCGTGCGCCAGCAGTGGCCCGGCCGCCAGCAGCGCCAGCGCGCAGGCCGCGCTCAGCATCAGCGTGTGCGGCCAGCCTGCGTGCGCGGCGCGTCTCATCCCGCGATCAAGCTATCGCGCCGGCGAGGCGCAGGACGGCACGCTCGGCAGATGGCGGTGCCTCGCTACTCGACCGCGTAGGCGCGCCCGGCAGGCGGCGCCGGCAGCGGTGTGTCGAGCATCTGTGCCGATTTCGCCAGTCCCATCGTCCCGATGACGATCAGCCCGACGCCGCACAGCTCGGGGAGCAGCAGCAGGCCCGTGCGCACGTGCTCGTGGAAGAGCGTGACCCCGATCAGCACGCTGACGATCGGGTCGCTCAGCGTGACCGCGGGCTGCACCGCCACGAGCCGGCCGGAGTGGACGGCGTTGTTGAACAGCGCGAGGCTCGTGAGGCCCACGAGCACCATCGCGTACAGCTGCCAGGAGCTGAAGAGCGCGCCGGCGCCTTCGTGCAGCGCTTCGGTGGCGGACTTGATGAGCGCCGCGCTGATGCCGAAGCCGGATCCGGCGGCGGCGCCGAGCAGCGCAGCGCGGGCGTCGCCGCGCACGCGCGAGGCGGCGAGCACGAGCAGGCAGATCGCGCCCCCGGCGGCGATCGCGAACAGCGTCCAGTGGAATACCGGCACGTGCTCGGCGTTCCCGCCGGAGGGCGCGGCGGAGAGCATCAGCGCGCTCAGGCCGATCGTGACGGCGGCGATCGCCATCCACGCGCCGTGCGGTATGTGCGTATCGCGCGCGAGCGTGGCGGCCGCGATCAGGATCGTGAGCGGCAGCTCGGCGATCAGCAGCGGCTCGACGAGGGCGAGCGTGCTGCGGCTCAACGCGAGCGCCTGCAGCAGGAAGCCGAGTATCAGCGCGAGGATCCCGAGATACCAGCCGCGACGGCGAAGCAGCGCCCCGATCAGCTTCAGGCTGAAGGTCTCCTCACCGGGCTCCTGCATCGCGGCGCGCCGCTGTAACACAGAGGAGAGCGCGTTCGCGAACGCAGCAAGCAGGGCGAAGACGACGCCCATCGACGGCTAGCGTTGCGACTGCGGTCGCGCTAGGCCCGGTCCCATGCTCCGAAGGTAGCGTCATTGCCCGACGCGCCCGGCGCGCGCGCCCCGTCAGACGTGGCTCATGCGCGCAACGTGCCGTGGCCACCGAAGCCGGGCGGGGCGGTGGGAGGGGGTTCTTCGCCGGCCTGCAGCGGCGCTTCCCTCCAGTGCACCGTGAACGCGCCCTGGCTGCCCGACAGCGAGGAGGGTGTGGCATCGATCAGGCTCGCCCCGGTCTCGGGGCCCGCGTGGCGCCCGTCGGAGCGGCTGGAGACGCCGGTGCCCTGGCGCAGTTCGAGCCCCACCTCAGCCCACGACGGCGAGTCGGCCGGCGCGGTCTGTGCTCCCACCGTCGCGGTGGCGCTCGAGAAGGAGACCGTGCCGAAGTCCGATAGCGGAAGCGTCTGGCACGCGCTCGTGGTGAAGCAGCTCGAGGGGGCCTCGATGATCCACTCCGCCGATGAGGTGTCGATGCTCGCGACCCGGCGTGTGACCGAATAACGCGTGCCCGCGGTCAGGTCGTTCAGGCGCAGCGTGGCGTCCCTCCCGATCACGGTCGTGGAGGCGATCATGTGATCGCCGGGGTTGGTCTTCAGCTTCAGAGCGACCGGCCCCGCGGGGATCAGCTCGTACCACGTGCCGTAGCTGGCCTGCCCGTTGCGCGAGCAGTCGGCCTCGGTACCGATCTGCTCGAGGCCGCGCGAGCTCGTGTGATACCCGCCGAGGCCGACCCACACCGCCGAGTACGTTTCCCGGCCGGCGCTGCAGTTGAGCGTCGGCTCGGTCCAGCTGCCGGAGACGCTCTTGAAGGACTTCGAGGACTTCGGCAGCGCAACGTAGCCCGCCCAGTTGGCGCTGACGTTCGCTGCTGTAGCGGCGGCGGGCAGAGCCGCGATCGCGCTCAGCACGAGCGCCGCACATATGAGCCGCGGACTACGGGTGGGCCCTTCGGGCAGCCGCGGGATCCTCACAGCGAGCAAGCATGCAGTGCGGAGGTTAGGTTTCGCTATGAGGCGCGTAAAGAGCAGCTTAGGAATCCGCTGCCGCCGCGACCAGCGTGCGCTCGGCCGCCTCGGTCCAGACGACCTGGTCGCGACCGGGCCCGACGCCGACGAGCGCGATCGGCACGCCCGTGTGCTCGGTGATGAATGCGAGGTACTCGCGCGCGGCATCCGGCAGGTCGGCCGAGCTGCGGCACTCGCCGAGGTCCTCGCTCCAGCCGGCGAGCTCGGTGAGCTCCGCCTTGGTGTGGTGAAGGACCGTCTGGTGGTAGGGGAAGTCCTCGAACTCGGCGCCGTCGGCGCCGCGGTAGCTCGTGCAGATCGAGATGCGGTCAAGGCCCGAGAGCACGTCGAGCTTGGTGATCACGAGTGCCGTCATCGTGTTCAGACGCGCGGCGTAGCGCAGCGCGACGAGGTCGAGCCAGCCGGTCCGCCGCGCCCGACCCGTCGTCGTCCCGAACTCGCCCCCGCGTCGGCGCAGCATCTCGCCCATCTCGTCCTGCAGCTCGCTCGGGAACGGCCCGGCTCCGACCCTAGTCGTGTACGCCTTCGCGATCCCCCAGACCTCATCGATCGCCTTCGGGCCGATGCCCGTGCCAACGCAGGCGGCGCCCGCGAGCGGGTTCGAGGAGGTCACGAACGGATAGGTGCCGTGGTCGATGTCGAGCATCGCCCCCTGTGCACCCTCGAGGATCACCGTCTGGCCCTCGTCGAGCATCTGCCACATCAGCTTGGAGGTGTCGGCGATGTGCTGCTCGAGGCGGTGCCCGAAGGTGAGGAAGTCCTCGGTCATCGTGTGCAGGTCCAGCGAGGGGTCCTTTTCGAAAGGTCGCAGCGACAGGCGCTTGGGCTCCATCGCGGCGACGATCTTCTTCTTCAGGATCTTCTCGTCCAGCAGGTCCTGGACGCGGATGCCGAGGCGCGCCGCCTTGTCGGCGTAGCAGGGCCCGATGCCCCTGCGCGTCGTGCCGATCTGCAGGCTGCCGAGCCGCGCCTCGCCGGCCGAGTCGAGCAGCATGTGGTAGGGCATGATCAGGTGCGCGTTGGCGGAGATGCGCAGGCCGCTCACGTCGATGCCGCGCGCGCGCAGCGCTTCGAGCTCGTCGATCAGCACGCGCGGGTCGATCACCACGCCGTTGCCGATGATGCAGCGCTTGCCTGGGTGGAGGATTCCCGAGGGGATCAGGTGGAGCTTCCACTCCTCATCGCCGCGCACGATCGTGTGGCCGGCATTGTTGCCGCCCTGGAAGCGCACGACGGCGTCGCCGTGCTCGGCGAGCAGATCGGTGATCTTGCCCTTGCCCTCATCGCCCCATTGGGCGCCGACTATCACGATGCTTGGCATCTACAGCAGTCTACGAGCGTACGGCGTGGCGACTGCCGCCGGCCGGCGCCTTCCCGGCGTTCACGCTGTTTGCGCCACGGATGCTCTTCAGAGTTAGCCGATTCCGCAGCTTTTGAAGTCACGGATTTCGGCGTCGCGGAACGCCTCGAGGATCGTGGGCTTGGTTTCGCTTATCGCAAGTGATAGCGGGGGCCGCAGTCTTTGGTACTTATCGGCCGCGGCGCCTGCCGTTGCTTCGCTCGGCCACCCGCTGACGGCGAGGCTCCCGCCCCGCTTGAAGCGGACGTTGACGTAGCGGCTCGCCCCCGCGGCGGGACCGCTCTTGGGCACGGCGGTTTCGACGGCCGCGACGAATCGCTCACCGCGCGCGACCCTTTCAACGCACGTCAGGCTGATCGGGATTCTCGCGGGTTCCGGACCGTTTCCGCCCGCGGCCGGGGTTTCGCCGCAGGCCGCCAGCGTGACCATCAGGCTGATGAGCCCCGCGGCTTGGGCGATGCGCCGACAGAACAACCCTCGCAACTTCACGGTGGGGAGCATCTCGAGCCGATCTCGCAGGATGCGGCTCAGGCGTTGGGGCTGATCAGCTCCATGTGCTCGGGGCGGAACTCGCGGCGGCGGTCCCTGCCGTATAGCGGGATCGGGTCCCCGCAGATCTCGACCAGGCGCGAGACCGTGCGCGGGCCGAGCCGCTCGGAGAGATCGTCGGGCATCAGGTTGGTCGTCGCCACGATCGCCCGCTGGGCCTCGTAGCGCGCGTTCACGATCGAGTACAGCTGCTCCAGCACCCAGTCGGTGCGGTTCTCGGCGCCGAGGTCATCGATGTGCAGCAGGTCGACCGCGCTGAGCCTGTCGAGGAAGTCCAGCAGGCCGCCCTCGGCGTCCATCGAGTCGCGCAGCAGGCTCAGCAGGCGCGGCAGCGAGTAGATCGCGACCGAGCGTCCCGCGTCGAGCGCCGCTTTCGAGACGAGCATCGCGAGCGTCGTCTTGCCGGTGCCGACGTCGCCCTCGATCCACAGCCCCTTGCCGCGATCGAGGTTCTGCTCGATGTCCTGCACGTAGCGGCGCACGAGGCGCACGTGCTCCGGCGCGACGCGCGCCATGTCGCTCACGGGCGGGCGCTCGAAGGAGACGCCGCGGTAGCGCTTGGGGATGCGGCCCGCGAGGCTGCGCGTGCGGCCCGCCGCGATCCGGCCCGCGCGGCAGCCGCAGTCGCTCGCCGTCGAGGTCTCCTCATCGACGAGAAAGCCGCTGCCGTCGCACAGCCCGAGCGGGCAGCTCGCGCGGCGCTGATCGCGCTCGGGGTCGCGGCTACGCCCGGCCGGGGCGCTCATGCCGCGAAGCGCCCGCCGGCGTAGTTCATGAAACGGGGGTACTCCGGCTGGAAGGTGAGCGTGACCTTGCCGATCGCGCCGTTGCGGTGCTTGGCGATGACCAGGTCGGCCTCGCCGGGGCGCTCGGTCTCCTCGCGCGTGTAGACCTCGTCGCGGTAGATGAAGATCACGAGGTCGGCGTCCTGCTCGAGGTTCCCGCTCTCGCGCAGGTCCGAGAGCTGCGGGATCTTCTCTCCGGGGCGCTGTTCGACAGCGCGGCTCAGCTGCGAGAGCGCGATCACCGGCACTTCGAGCTCGCGCGCGAGGATCTTCAGCCCGCGGCTCAGCTCGCCGACCGCGGTCACGCGGCTGTCGTAGCGGCTGTCGGTGCGCATCAGCTGCAGGTAGTCAACGATGATGAGTCCGAGCCCCTCGGGGGTCTGGCTGTGCAGGCGCCGCGCCTTCGCGCGGATCTCGAGCATGCCCACGTCGCTTGAGTCGTCCACCCACAGGGGGGCGGCGGACAGCCTCTGGGAGGCGTCGAGGATCTTCGGCCAGCGGTTCTCGGCGACGCGGCCCTTGCGCAGCTCGTCGCCCTTGATCCCCCCCTGCGTCGCGACGAAGCGCTGCGCGAGCTCCGCCTCCGCCATCTCGAGCGAGAACAGCGCGACCGGCTTGCCGTATTTGACGGCGGCGTTTTCGGCGATGTTGCAGGCGAGCGCGCTCTTGCCCATCGCCGGGCGTGCGGCCACGATGATCAGGTTGCCGCGCTGGAAGCCGCCAGTGATCTCGTCGAGGTCTTTGAAGCCGGAAGGGGTGCCGGTGAGCGACGTCCCTTCGAGCGAGAGTCGGTGCAGCTTGTCGATCTCCTCGTGGAGGACCTCCTCGATCTTGCGGAAGTCTTTCTGGCGGTCATCGCGCGCCACCTCGAGCATCGACTTCTCCGCCTGCTCGACGAGCTCGCGCGGCGCCGCGTGGTGCTCGAGCACGCTCTCCTGGATCCTGTAGGTGCTCTCCAGCAGGCGCCGCAGCAGCGCGTTCTCGCGCACGATCTGCGCGTAGCGGCGCGCGTGGCCGGCGGCCGGCACGTAGCCGGTGAGCTCATCGACGCCCGCCGATCCACCGACCTGCTCGAGCTTGCCCATCTGTTTGAGGCGATCGGTGACGGTGAGCGAGTCAACCGGCTCGTTCTCCTCGTACAGCGTCAGCATCGCGCGGTAGATCAGCCCGTGGCGCTCGCGGTAGAAGTCCTCCGAGAGCAGTCCCTCTTCGATCACCAGCGCGTACAGCGAGCGATCGGAGAGCATGATCGCGCCGAGCACCGACTGCTCGGCCTCGAGGTTATGCGGAGGCGTGATCAGGTTGGGGGCAGTGGCGGCGCCGTTTGCCTGGGTGACGCCGTTGGCGGCCATAGGATCAGCGAGTCTAGAAAGCCCGTCCGCGTGCAACTCGGCGGCTCCCCGCTATCTACGGCCAAATCTCTGCGTGCCCACCGAAGGATCCTCGCGCGGGCTGCGGACGGCTGAGCGCCGGCTTGCAGGAGCTCCCTCCGCCAGCCGGCTCGAGGGTCGGCGGTGAATGCTCGGCGGGGAATGTCTACCGTGTGTGGATCAGCGAGCCCGGCATCAGCGAGGAGAGGCCATGACCACACTTCAGGACCGCCCGAACACCGCGCTGCTCGTAATCGACGTGCAGAACGCCGTCGTCGAGTCAGGCCACGAGCGCGACGCGGTCGTCGCGAACATCGCGAGCCTCGTCGACAAGGCCCGTCACGAGCGCGTTCCGGTCGTCTGGGTCCAGCACAACGACGAGCAGCTCGTCAAGGGCAGCGATCGCTGGCGGATCGTCCCCGAGCTCGCCCCCGGCGAGGACGAGCCGCTGATCGAGAAGAGCTATGGGGACTCCTTCGAGCAGACGGATCTCGAGGCCACGCTGTCGGACCTCGGCGCCGGCCGCCTCGTCGTCGTCGGCGCGCAGACCGACGCGTGCATCCGCGCGACGCTTCACAGCGCGCTCGTGAGGGGCTATGACACGAAGCTCGTCAGCGACGCCCACACGACCGAGGACAACTCCGAGTGGGGAGCGCCCCCGCCGGAGCAGGTGATCGTGCACACGAACCTGTACTGGACCTACGAAGAGGCGCCGGGGCGGACGGCGGGAACCGTCGCGACGGCGGAGGTCGACTTCGGCGTGACGGCCTGAGGGCCGCTTTTAGCTCTTGGCGACGATCATCGTCTTGATCGTCGCGGTCACACCGTCGACGACGTCGACGACGACCATGTAGGTGCCGACGTTCTTGATCGGCTCGGGAAGGTGCACGTTTTTTTTGTCCAGGCGCAGCCCGCGCGCTTCGCGGATGGCGCTCGCGATGTCCTGCGCGGTCACCGAGCCGAACAGGCGCCCGTCGGCGCCGGCCTGCTGGGGGATCGTGAGCACCGTGCGGTTCAGCAGGTTCACGTTTTCCTGCGCGCGCTCGACCGCCTCGCGTGCGGCGCGCTCGGCTGCGGCCTGGCGCTGGCGCACCGTCTCGATCGCGCCCTTCGTCGCCGGCTGGGCGAGTTTGCGCGGGATCAGGTAGTTGCGCAGGTACCCCTTGGAGACATCGACGACATTGCCCTGCTCGCCGAGCTCCTCGACGTCCTTGAGCAGGATCGCCTCAGGCATGTCTCTAGCGGTCACCGCGGTCGCCGCGGTCGCCGCGTTCGCGGCGCGGGTTGTCGTCGCGGCCGCCCTCGTTCACGTACGGCAGCAGCGCGAGCTCGCGTGCGCGCTTGACCGCGCGCGCGATCTGGACCTGGTGGCGACGGCAGGAGCCGGTGATGCGCCGCGAGCGGATCTTGCCCTTCTCGGAGATGAACTTCCTCAGGGCGGTGACGTCCTTGTAGTCGACCTGCTCGATTTTGTCCTTGCAGTACAGGCAGGGCTTGCGCCTGCCGCTCCCGGGGCCGCCGCGCTTGTCGCGCCGGCGCACGGGCTTGCCGCGACCGCGTGCCTTGGCCATCAGCTCCGCCCCGCTTTCGCGGCGCTCGCCCGCACGCACTCACTGAAGATCACTGATACCTCGCCTTTGCTCGCTCAGAACGGAATGTCGTCATCGCCGGTCGCGCCGGCCACCGGTGCGGGCTGGAAATCCCCTTCGTCTACGGGGATGTCGCCGCCTCTCGACTGCCCGCCTGCCGAGAACCCTCCAGCGCTCGCGCCATCTTCGCGCGAACCGAGAAACTGCACCGAGTCGGCAATGATATCGACTGCCTGGCGCTTGGCGCCATCCTGAGCCTCCCACTCGCGCCACTCCAGGCGCCCGTCGATCGCGACCGGCCGGCCCTTGGAGAGGTAGCGCGCGGCGTTCTCGCCCTGCGCGCCCCAGACGGTGACGTTGAAGTAGTTGGGCTTGTCCTCCCACTCGCCGGTGCTGTTGTTCTTGCGGCGCGTGTTGCAGGCGACGCGCAGGCTGCACACGGAGTTGCCGCTCGGCAGCGATCGCAGCTCGGGGTCGGCCGTCAGGTTTCCCGTCAGGACGACGCGGTTGATGTTTGTGGCGGCCACGGCTTCCTTCTTCCTTTTTCGCTTGCTTTGCGCTGGCTAGCGCTTCAGGGCACGAGTGTAGACGCGGGCGCCGACCGCAGGGCAGCGCCCGCAGCCACCCGCTACGGCCTGAGGACGCTCACTGCGAAGAACGCCTGGCGCGCGGGGACGTGCGGAACACCTCATCCCAGTACGGGGCGCTGATGCCAAAGCCGCGCGTGTCGTCCTGGAAGTGGTGGCGCATGTGGCGCTCGCGCAGGGCGCGCGCGATGCGCCCGCGCGGGCGGAAGTGATGCAGGAAGTAGTGCGTCATGTCGTAGATCAGATAGCCCGCGAAGAAGCCAGCGCCCAGCGAGGGCGCGTAGTGGGCGCCGCCGATGAGGTAGAAGAGGAAGAAGATCCCGGTCGCCAGGGGCACGCTGACCGCGGGCGGCATCACCAGGCGCAGCGGGTCGTTGGGGTGGTCGTGGTGCACGCCATGGATGATCCAGTGAAAGCGCGCGCCGAGCCCCTTCTGCGGCTCGAAGTGGAACACGAGGCGGTGCAGCCAGTACTCGAACAGCGTCCACATCGCGTAGCCACCGGCGAACAGCCCGATGACGACGCCGGGGCTGCGCTCCGATAGGCCCCACGCCGCCATCGCCACGATCGCGGGCAGGAAGATCACGATGGGCACCGCCGGGTGCACGCGCGAGAGCGAGTCGAGAACGCGCGATTCGAACATCGGCGGAGACGCACGCAGGACGTCCGTCCTGGTGGCGGACCCGTCGCTCATGTCCTCGGCCTCGACCCAGTTCACTGACATCGGAATGTTATTAGCCCTGCGAGCCCATCCGGGCCTCGGAGGGCTAGGCCTGCGCGGGCTCCTCTAGCGCCGGCGCCTCGCCCTCCGCGGGGGGCGTCTCGGGCGCGGGCGTCGTCGAGGCCTCGGCGGGCGCCTCGGCCTCGGCTGGTGCGTCGGGCGCGGCCGGAGCCGCGACCGCGCTGGCGGGGGTCTCTGCCGCGTCGGGCGCCTCAACCGCGGCGGGCTCGCCGCCGGCTACCGCGGGGGTGTCGGGCTCGCTGCGGCGGGGAGCCGCGGGAGCCGCGGGGGCCGCGCCGGAGCGCATGTCCGGCGGCGCTCCCACTCCGGGGCGCAGCTTGATCAGGCGGAAGCGCAATACGCCGTCGGTGATGTGCAGCGTGCGCTCGAGCCCGCTCAGCAGATCGTTGTCGTCGGTGTGGAACTGGAGCAGGTGGTAGTGGGCGCTTTTGCGTTTGAGGATCGGATAGGCCAGCGCGCGCTCACCCCAGTCGTCGTGGCGCACCAGCTCGCCGCGCGCCTCGATCGAGGCACGAGCGTCGGCCAGCGCCTTCTCGCGCGCGGGCTCCTCGGCCTCGAGGTCGAGCAGCAGCGTGAGGTCGTATATGGGCGCGGGAAGGGTCATGGCCGGCGGGTGGTCAAGCGCAGAGGGTAGCGATCTTGGGCATCACGCCGCGTGGGCCTTCGCGCGGATGTCCGCGAGCTGCTCGTCGATCCAGTCGCCGGGATCGCGCGAGGTGACGATGCGGGCGAGCCCCTGCGCGCGCCGCCGGCGCTCGGGCTGGGGCATCGTCAGAGCCGCGTAGATCGAGTTCGCGAGCTCCTGGATGTCGAAGGGGTTCACCGACAGCGCCCACTCGCCGAGCTCCTCGTGCGCGCCCGTGTTCTCCGAGAGGATCGAGACGCCCTCGCGCTCGTTCACCAGCGGGCCCTCCTTGGCGACGAGGTTCATGCCGTCGAACATCGCGTTCACGAGCAGCACGTCGTAGTGCTTGTAGGCCGCGATCGCCTCGTCGAGGTCGTCGCGCAGCTTCAGCTGGATCGGCATCCAGTCGGGCGTGCCGTGGCGGTGGTTGACGACCGCGACGAGCGCCTCGATGCGCTCGAGGTACTCCGCGTACTGCGGCACGTCGGTGCGCGATGGCATCAGCTGGGCCACGAACGTGATGCGCTCGGAGAACTCCGGATGCTGCTCGAGGAAGAGGTCGAAGGCCGAGAAGCCGCGCAGCACGTTCTTGGAGAGGTCCGCGCGATCGACCCTCAGGATCATGAAGTCGCGCCGCCGCTCCAGCAGCTCGCGCTCGAAATCGGCCACGCGCTCGCTGCCCGCGAGCCTGCGCGTGGCCTCGTGGTCGATCGGCAGCGGGTAGGCGCGCACCCACACCTCGCGCTCGCCGAAATGGACCACGCCGCGCGTGAAGTCGACCTCGAGATCCATCAGGTCGCGGCAGCACTGCAGGAAGTTGTGGCGGTAGGAGCGCGTGTGGAAGCCGATGATGTCGTTGGCGAGCAGGCCCGCGTAGATCTCTTCGCGGATGCGCGTCGGCAGCACGCGCCAGGCGTCCGGCTGCGTCCAGGGGATGTGGATGAAGTGGTGCAGGAAGACCTCCGGCCGCGCGCGCCTGACGAGGTCCGGGAGCGTGTACAGGTGATAGTCGTGGACCATCACGACCGGCCCGGGGGTGTCCTCGATCTGCTCCACGACGGCGCGCGCGAGGTCTTCGTTGACGACGTTGTAGCCGAACTCGAACGCCTCGATCTCCTCGCGGCGGATGTCGGGCGCGTTCGAGAGATCCCACAGGTAGTGCTGTATGAACCACAGCATCGGGTTGGCGAAGACGTTGTAGAAGCGGTCATAGGCCTCCGGGTCGCTGACGACCAGGCGCACCTGGTACTCCCCGCCCGCGGGCGAGCGCACGGGGAAGGCACGCCCGCCGTTCTCGCGCGAGACGCGCGCGTCGTGCTCGTTCATCGCCGAGGCGATCCAGATCGCGTCGCGGTGGGAGGCGAGACCCGTCAGCGCCGTCACGAGGCCGCCCGAGCCGCGCAGGATCTCGTCGTTGGCCTCGAAGGTGACGGGACCGCGATTGCTCACCAGCACCAGCGGGGCCCGCTGCGCCGGTGTCGGGCTCATGTCTTGGCGAGCTCGTTGAAGATGCGTAGATAATCGCGCAGGTAGCGCGGCGTCAGGAAGTGCTTGCGCACGTGTTCCTTGCCCTGGCGTCCGAGGTTGCGCCCGAGTTGGGGGTCGCGCAGGATCTCGATCGTGCGCTCGGCGCACTGCTGGGGGCTCGAGACGAGGAAGCCCGTGACGCCGTCCTGGATCTGCAGCGGGATGCCGCCGACGTCGCCGCCGATGAACGGCCGCGCCTTCCAGATCGCCTCGGAGACCGTCAGGCCGAAGCCCTCGCGCGTTGACTTCTGGATGAGCACGTCCGCGTGCGACTGGAAGGCGTTCACCTCGATCGCGCCGACGTTGTTGAAGTTGTTGAGGATGTGGATGTCGGGGTCGCCGTCCCCGTGGGCGACTGTCGCGTTGTAGAAGTCCCAGCCCTCCGGGTCGTCGCTGGCCATCGAGCCGACGAGCGCGAGCTGGATCTCCGGCATCGTCTCCTTCACCTCGCGGTAGGCGTCGATCACCCCGAGCGGGTCCTTCCAGGGATCAAAGCGCGAGACCTGGCACATCAGCGGCCGGTCGATGTCGATGCCGAACTGCTGGCACACATAGGAGGCGTCCTCGGGCAGCAGCGCCATGTTCTTCGGCGTCAGCGGGTCGATCGCGGGGGGCACGACGTGGGCGCTGTCGAGGCCCGCGGGCACGTACTCGGCCATGTGGAAGAGCGCGACGGGGTAGCGCTCCAGGTAGGGCTGCAGCTGCGCGATCGTGTCGGGATTCGGCGTCGAGAGGTCGATGTGGCAGCGCCAGATCCAGTCCTTCGACTTCTCCGGCGCGAGCGTGGCCAGCGCGGCCGGCTGCGGGTCGTGTATCAGGCACACGTCCCAGCCGTCGGAGAGCTCGCGCGCGTTGATCTCGTTGAAGCGCAGCCAGGTCGCCCACTGCTCGCCGTCGAGGTCCACGGGCGCGCCCTGGAGCGCGTTGTGCATCAGCTTGGTCGCGTTGAAGAACTCTTCGCGGCCGTAGATCACGTGCCACTCGCAGTCGAGCCCGACGTCGCGCATCAATGGCACGAGCGTGTACAGGATCTCCGAGACGCCGCCGCCGAAGGCCGTCGCGGAGACGTGCAGCACGCGCCTTCCCTGCAGCGGCTCGGCCAGCTCGCGGATTTCTGCGATCAGCTCGCGTCCGCAGATGTGCGTGTAGTCCGTGAGCGCCTTGTGTGCGACCTGTACGGGCTGAAGCACCGCGGGAACATAGCTGAAGTCGCCCGCCGCTCCGGCGTGCCGGCCACCCGCGCTCCCCGCCGCTGCGGCGTGGCGGCCACCCGCGCTCCCCGGCCGCTGCGGCCTGACGGCAAGCCGCGCCCGCTCGCCGCTCCGGCTTGGCGGCTACCCTTGAGCGCTGCGATGCTCAACGGGCGTCTCTACCGAGCGGCATTCCTGCCAGCCGTCCTCGCGCTGGCGATCGCGGCCTTCTCGCTGACGCGCCTGCCCGCGCCGCTTGGCTCCACGCTGGCCCCCGAAGCCTTCGAAGGAGCGCCCGCGATCGGCCAGCTCGACACGCTCGCGCGCGAATTCCCGCGCCGGCGGCCGGGGAGCGACGGCGATCAGCGCATGGCCGGCTACGTCGCGCGCCAGATCAGCAGCCTCGGCGGCACCGCCGGCGGCGGCTTCGCGGTGCACAGCTACCGCTTCAGCGCGCAGACGATCGACGGCGAGCGCGAGCTCACGAACGTGGTCGCCACGCGCCCCGGCTCCACCAACGAAGCGCCGATCCTGATCCTCGCCCACCGCGACTCCTCCCAGCGCGGCGCGCGCGGGGAACTGTCGGCCACGGCGGCGCTGCTCGAGCTCGCGCGCGTGTTCTCAGACCGCGAGACGAGGCGCACGATCGTGCTCGCCTCGACCAGCGGCGGCAGCGGCGGCTCCGAAGGCGCCGCGCGCCTGCCCGAAGAGGTGCGCGTGCCGCTGGACGCCGCGGTGGTGCTCGGAGACCTCGCGGGCAGGAAGACCACGCAGCCGCTCGTGGTGCCCTACTCCGACGCGCTCGGCTCCGCGCCCGCGCAGCTGCAGAGCACGCTCGACAACGCCATCTCCCAGCAGGCGGGCATCGCCGCCGGCACGCCCGGGGGCTCGCCCAGCTCGCGCACCTGGTGTTCCCGCTGAGCGTCGGCGAACAGGCCGTGCTGCAGGCGCGCGGCACACCGGCGGTGCTGGTGCAGACCTCGGGCGAAGGTCCCCCCTCAGCTCGCGAGGCCGTGAGCTCGGAACGCCTGGAAGGCCTCGGCCGGGGCGTGCTGAGCGCGGTGGACGCGCTCGACACGGCACCCAACGTGCCCACCGCGACGCAGACGGGCATCGTCGTGAACCACCAGGAACTGCCCGCGTGGGCGCTCTCGCTGGTCGTGCTCGCGCTGATCCTGCCGGTGGCGCTCGCGGCCGTGGACGGCCTCGCGCGCCTGCGCCGCCGCGGCGTGTCGGTGGTGCACTGGGCGGGCTGGAGCATCAGCTGCGCCGCGCCCTTCTTCGCGTGTGCGCTGTTCGCCTACGTGCTCGGCTTCCTCGGCGTGCTCGGCGGGTCCCCCGGCGCGCCCGCGCCCGCCCTCGCGACGCCATTCGGCGCGACCGCGGCGATCGCGCTGCTGCTCGAGGCGCTCGTGTTCGTGCTCGCCTGGATCGGCTGGAGCTCGCTCGTGCGCCGCCTTCGCTGGGGCACCCGTCCCGACCCCGACGCGGCGGGGATCGCCACCGCGATGCTCGCGACCGTGGTGGCGCTCGTCGCGTGGATCGAGAATCCCTTCAGCGCGCTGCTGATGCTGCCGGCGTTGCACGTGCTGCTCGCGCTCTCCACGCCGCAGCTGCGCCCGCGCCGCGTGCTCGGCTCGCTCTGCCTGCTCCTGCTGGCCGCGCTACCACTCGCGCTAATCGCGCTCTTCTACGCAAACGCCCTCGGCGCGGGCCCGGGCGGCGTCGCCTGGGGCGCGCTGCTGCTCGTCGCGGGCGGCTACATCGGGCCCTTGAGCGCGCTCGCCTGGAGCCTCGCGCTCGGCAGCGGCGCTGCAGCGCTGATCGCCGTGGTGGGCGAGGAGATCAATCCCGAGGAGCCCGCCGCTGGCGCCCCGGGCGAGATCAGGTTCATGATCCGCGGCCCGCTCGGCTACGCCGGCCCCGGCTCGCTCGGCGGCACCGAGTCCGCGTTGCACCGCCCGCGCGCTCGCGCCGGCTAGAAGCGGCCTCTCGCCGGCTGCAAGCGCCCTCTATGACCTTGAGAGCAGCCGGCGCATGCACCGCCGCGCCCGCTCGAGCGCCTGCGCATCGCCGCTCAGGCGGTAGTTCCAACCCGCCGCCGCGCCGAGCGCGGCGAGCTCGAACGCGACCTCGCCCGCATCCACATCCGCCGGCAGGTCGCCGGCCCGCACCGCGCGCTCCACTTCCGCCGTGAGCGCGCTCATCCAGCGGCCGACCGCCCTGGCGGCCAGGTCCCTCAGCGGCCCTGGGCGCGCGCCCCACTCGACCGCGGCGCTCGTCATCAGGCAGCCCCCCGGCAGCTCGCCGTGCTGGTGGTAGGAGAGCCAGTGATCGCACACCGACAGCAGGCGCTTGCGGCCGGGGGGCAGGTCCTGCGCCGGCAGCCACACCTCTTTGCGGAACTCCTCGATCCCCGTCCGCAGCGTTCGCTGCTGCAGCTCGAGCTTGCTCCCGAACAGCTCGAAGAGCCCGCTGCGGCTCATCTCCGTCTCCGCCGCGAGCCGCCCGATCGAGAGCCCCTGCAGTCCTTCCACGGAGGCGACCCGCATCGCGGTGTCGAGCACCGCCACCCGCGAACCCTCGTCGTCTCGATGTTTGCGCCGTGGCATGAGGGTTGACCGAACGAACGTTCGTTCGGTTAACCTCCGACCGCGAAAGAGTGACCGCGACGCCAGACGACGCCTTTAGGTTCGGGGCCCCTTCAGAAGTGGTGCTCGTAGCCCGCGCCGACCTCGACGGCCTCGCCGCGCCCGTCCACGAAACGCACGCCGCTGGCGCCGCCGCCGGCCCCGGCGAGCACGCGCCCGACCCAGCTCACGCCGACCTCGCCGGCCTCCGCCAAGGCGCGCTCGATGTCCTCCCGCCGCCCCGGCGGCGCGCAGAAGAGCAGCTCGTAGTCTTCACCGCCGCTCGCGGCGAGCAGCCAGGGGTCCTGCACGAGCTCTTGGGAGACCTCACGCACGCCCCCCTGCAGCGGCAGCTGCAGCAGCTCAATCTCGATCTCAACGCGGCTTGAGTGCGCGATCCGCGCGGCGTCGCTGGAGAGGCCGTCGGAGACGTCGATCATCGCGCTCACGCCCGCGCGGGCGAGCGCGCGCCCCTCGCGCAGGCGCGGTGCCGGCGCGGCGGCTGCGGCGAGCACCGCGAGCGCCGCCTGCGAGCGCTCCCCGCCGCGCTCCATCACCGCGAGCGCGGCTGCGGCTGCGCCGAGCGCGCCCGTCACGCCGACGAGCTCGCCCGCCCGTGCGCCGCTTCGCGCGACGAGATCCTCGGCGCGGTCGGCCCAGCCGACGGCGGTGACGCTGACGCTGAGCACGGGCGAGGCGACGACGTCGCCGCCGGCGATGCGGGCGCCCGCCGCGCGAGCGCAGTCGCCGGCGGCGCGCATGAGCTCGAGCGCTGCGCGCTCGCCGAAGCCCTCCGGCAGGCCGAGCACCACGTAGGCCTCGCCGGGCCGGGCGCCCATCGCGGCGAGATCAGACAAGGCGCCCGCGAGCGCACGGTGGCCGATCTCGGCGGGCCCCGACCAGCCCTCGCCGAGGCGGAAATGGACCCCCTCGACCATGGCGTCAACCGAGGTCACGGCGAGCGCGCCCCCCGCCGCCACCACGGCGGCGTCATCGCCGATGCCAACCACAACCTGCGAGCCGCCCGAACGGGGCTCTGTGTCGCGTCCCCCAAGCTCGGCCGCGAGGGCCTCGATCAGCGAGCGCTCGGGCGTGGAGCTAGCGGTGGCGGTAGACGATGCGAGCGCGGTCGAGGTCGTAGGGGGAGAGCTCGCAGCGCACGCGGTCGCCGGGGAGGATGCGGATCCTGAAGCGGCGCATCTTGCCGGCGACGTGGCCGAGCACGACGTGGTCGTTGTCGAGCTTCACGCGAAACATCGCGTTCGGGAGGGCCTCGATCACCTCGCCCTCGAATTCAACCTTGTCCTCCTTCGCCAACTCGCTGCCCATCCTAACGGCGCCGCAGGCCCAGCGCGGGATTTCAGCCCGCGGGGGCGCCGCCGGCTTCCTGGGAGGTGGGCGGCGCGTGCGTGGGGACTTCGCCGGGCGTGCCCGTGGCGGGCGCTTCGGTGGGCGTGGTCGCGGGGGCTTCGGTGGCGGGCGCTTCGGCGCCGGGGGCGGGCGCTTTCTTCAGCCGCGGCAGAGGCGTCTTTTCAGGCGCGAGCGCGCCGTTGCCGGGCTGGCCGGGACCGGCGAGTTCGCCGGGGTAGAGGAAGTTGCCCCTGCTGAATTTGCTCACGAAGGGCTTGTAGACGAGCGCTTCCTTGGAGGCTTTGAAGGGCACGCAGGTCTGGCCTTCGGTGACGGCGGCCATGTAGGCGTGCCAGATTTCGGCGGGCAGGTAGCCGCCCTGCTGGGGCTCGCCGTGGACGTCGGTCATGGAGATGTTCTTCTTGGGGTAGCCCATCCAGACGACGGTTGCGTAGTTGGGCGTGTAGCCGTCGAGCCAGGCGTCGAAGAGTTCGCTGGTGGTGCCGGTCTTGGCGGCGGTGGGGCAGGTGATCGCGGAGCGCCCGGCGGTGCCGTAGTGGACGTTGTCTTCGAGGATCGTGGTCTCCTCGGCGGTGACGGCTTCGGTGAGGACTTTCACGCGGTGGGGCTGGCCCCAGTTGGTGTCGACGTGGCCGTCGGGGAAGGCGACCTTGGTGATGGCGATCGGCGTGTTGCGGTAGCCGCCGTCGGCGAGGGTGGCGAAGACGACGGACATTTCGAGCGGCGTGACCCCGACCTTGAGCCCGCCGAGCGCCTGCGCGGGGTTGCCTTCGAGGTGCTCTTTGACGCCCATGTTGTAGGCGGTGTGCGTGATCGATTCCTCGCCGAGGTCGTCGGCGAGCTGCGCGTAGATGGTGTTGTCGGAGGTGACGGTGGCCTGCACGAGGTTCAGCCACTTGTTCAGCGAGGTGCCCTCGAAGGTCTTCACTTCGTAGTTGGGTTCGCTGGTGAGCCAGCCCTTCTGCAGGGTGTGCGAGAAGTAGGAGGTGCTGTTGGGGTCGATCCCGCGCGAGAGCGCGTCGGCGAGGTCGATGGCCTTGAAGGTGGAGCCGGGCTGGCGGTGGCCGTCGGCGGCGAGGTTGTACTGGGACTGCTCGTAGCTCTCGGACTCGGCCATGGCCTCGATGTCGCCGTTGTGCGGGTTGAGCGTGACGATGGCGGCGGCGGGGTCTTCGGGCTCGTTGAGGATCTGCGTGATCGCGTTGCGCGCGAGCCGCTGCATGTTCAGGTCGATCGTGGTGTAGACCTTCAGCCCGCCTTTTTCGACGGTCCTCGAGCCGTAGCGTTCGACGAGCTGCTGGCGGACGTATTCGAAGAAGAAGTTCTCCTTGCGTTCTGAGTAGAGGTGCCCGCGGTGCACCTGCAGCCCTTCGGACTGGGTCCTCGCGGCGAGCGCGGGGCTGATGTAGTGCAGCTGCGCCATCTTCGCGAGCACCTCGTTGCGCCGTTCCTTGGCGGCGGTGGGGTTCAGCAGGGGGTTGTATTCGGAGGGTGCCTGCGGCAGGCCGGCGAGCAGCGCGCTCTGCTCGAGGTCGAGCTGCGAGACGGACTTGTCGAAGAAGACGCGCGAGGCGGCCTGCACGCCGATCGCGGTCTGCCCGCCGATGGTGCCGTAGGGGACGCTGTTGAGGTAGCTCGTGAGGATCGAGCTCTTGCTGTGGTGTTCGGTGTATGTGAGCGCGAGCTGGGCCTCGATGATCTTCTGATGCAGCGAGTGATCGTCGCCGCCGAGGTAGAGGTTGCGCATCAGCTGCATGGTGATCGTGGATGCGCCCTGCACGGCTTTGCCGTTGGTGACGTCCTTGATCAGCGCCCGGAAGATGGCGGTGAGGTCGATGCCGTCGTTCTTGTAGAAGCGCTGGTCCTCGATCGCGACGGTGGCCTGCTTCAGGCGCGCGGGGATCACGCTCGAGTCGACGGGGCTGCGCAGTTCGTCGGACTGGATGTAGCCGAGGCTCGTGCCGTTGGCGGCGAAGACCTGCGAGGAGCCGCCGGCGACGAGCGGGCGCAGCGAGGAGAGGGCGGGCGCGGTCGAGGCGACGTGCAGCACGTAGACGACGACGCCGGCGACGGCGAGCACGACGACGGCGAGCGAGAGCCCTCCGCCCCAGATCAGCCACCTGGCGCCGCCGCGGTGGCGCCCGCGCCGGCGATATCGCGCGTGTTGAGACATTCCGGGCCGCCTCGAGGTTACCGTGAGCGCCAGTGTGCACCCGCCGATCCCCCTACGCTCGTGTGAGCGCATGGGCAGCGACACCGTAGAGCTCGACGTCCCGATGCCTCCGCTGCCCGCGCCCGTGCCGGGCGTCTTGGAGAGCGGCGCTCGCGCTGGGCGCGCTCGCGAGGAGACGTTGCCGTGGCGACCCGCAGGCTGGCGGGACAGGACACGCGCGCTGCGCGGGCGCATTGCGCTGCGCGGCCGCCTCGCGCTGGACGAGGATCGCGCGCGGGCATGGTCTGTGACCTGGCGCGCGCTCCTGGGCTCGCGCCTTTTGGTGTGGGCGGTGGGCGTGGGCACGGTGCTCGCGTTCGGCTACGGCCCGCTGCGGCGCGCGTTCGACCCGCCGGGGACGACGAAGGGCTTCGGCTGGCTGGGCAACCTGCTCGCGGCGCCGGCCGCGCGCTGGGACGCGGCTTGGTACGAGACGATCGCGCGCTTCGGCTACCACCCCGGGCTCGGCGGATACACGGCCCCGCGCGATGCGTTCTTCCCGCTGTACCCGCTGGGCTTGGCCGGCCTAACGCACGTGGGGGTGCCGGCGGTGCTCGCGGGCGTGCTGATCTCGGTGGCGGCGCTGGGGGCGGCCTTGTATGGGATCCACCGCCTGACGACGCTCGAGCTGGGGCTCGCGGGCCGCGGGCCGGCGGCGGCGCGCCTTGCGGTGCTGCTGTGCGCGTTCGCGCCGATGGCGTTCTTCTTCTCGGCGGTGTACTCGGAGTCGCTGTACCTGGCGCTGTCGGTTGGCCTCTTCTGGAGCGCGCGCAAGGGCCGCTGGGCGTGGGTGGGCGTGCTGGGCGCGCTCGCGGGCGCGACGCGCAGCGCGGGCCTCGTGCTGGCGCTGCCGGCGCTGATCCTCTACTTCTACGGCCCCCGCGAGGACCGCCCGCCGGACTTTGTGCGCGGTGCGGACAGCCTCTCGCGCCTGCTGCCCCGCTACCGCGTGCGGCGCGAGCTGGCATGGCTGCTGCTCCTGCCGGCGGGCGCGGTGGCCTACGGCGCCTACCTGGGCCTCGCGGGCGGGGACCCGCTGGCGCCGCTGCGCTCGCAGGGCGAATGGAGCAGGCACTTCGCGGGGCCGTTCGTGGGCGTGTGGGACGGGCTGGAAGCGGCGTTCGGAGGCGCGCGCCAGCTGCTGAGCTTCCAGCGCGCGCACCTGTACTACCCGACGGGCGGGGAAAGCGCGTTCGTGAGCGCGGGCCACAACCTCGTGCAGTTCGCGTTCCTGGCGGGCGCGCTGGTGGCGCTCGTGGGCGTGCTGCGCAGGCTGCCGCTGGCCTACGGCGCGTATGTGCTCGCGGCGCTCGCGCTGCCGCTGTCATACCCGACGCACGATCAGCCGCTGATGTCGCTGCCGCGCTTCCTGCTGGTGCTGTTCCCGCTGTTCATCTGGCTCGCGATCTGGCTGTGCGAGCACCCGCGCCTGCAACGCCCGGCGCTGGTGGGCTCGGCGGCGCTGATGGCGCTGTTCGGCGCGCAGTTCACGACCTGGCACTGGGTGGCCTAGGGCGTGGCGGAGCGCTCAGATCAGCAGGGCGTGGACCTCGCCGCGGAGCCATCGCAGCTGCCGAGCGTGTGGAGCGAGCGCGAGGCGCAGGGTGAGACCCCGCTGCCGTTGGCGCCGCTGGCCGGCGTGCCCGCGCCGGCCGAGCCCCCGCCGAGCGACCCGCGCCACTCGCCAACGACGAGGTGGCGGCCCTGGACTGCTTTCGCGGCGCTGTTCGGTGGCCTGCTGCTGGCGACGTTGGGCGCGGTGGTGGTGGAGCTGCCGGCGCTCGCGTTCGGGGTGAAGATCACGAGCACGCACACCCCGCCGGGGATCACGATCGCGGACACGTTCGTGCAGGACGTGGGCTTCGTGGTCGTGGCGGTGTGGCTCGCGCACCGCGGCGGGCGCAGGGTGGCCTCGTGGATGTTCGGTTTGCGCAGGCCGGGGATCGGCTGGTGGTCGGCTGGGGGCCTCGTGGCGCTGCTGCTGGTGCTGTTCATCGTGCTGAGCGTGGTGTGGTCGGAAGCGACGAACCCGAGCAGGGAGAAGCTGCTCGAACAGCTGGGCTCCAACGAAGGCGCGCTGCTACTGGCGCTGAGCGCGGGGCTGACGTGCGTGGTGGCGCCGATCTGCGAGGAGTTCCTCTTCCGCGGCTACATCTTCACGGCGCTTCGCAACTGGCGCGGAACGCTGCCGGCGGCGCTGATCACGGCGTTGATCTTCGGAGGAGTGCACGTGGGCTCCGCGCCGGCGCTCGACCTGGTGCCGCTGGCTGGCCTCGGCTTCGGGCTGTGCCTGCTGTACCGCTACACGGGCTCGCTGTACCCGTGCATCGTGGCGCACGCGTTGAACAACTCGCTGGCGTTCGGAAGCCTCGAGGAATGGGGCGCAGGCCCGATCCTGTTGCTGATGGCGGGCTCGCTGCTCGCGATCGGGGCGCTTGCGCGGGCGTTCAAAGCGGTGGGGCTGATCCGCGAAGAACGCGCGGCGTTCGCGGGCTAGAGCCGCACGCGAACCATGCGTGCGAGGTAGCCGAGGCCGAAGCCGTAGAGCAGCAGCGCGAGCAGCAGCTTGACCCCCCTGGTGGCCCATTCGCTCGAGCCCGAGACGACGCCGGAGAAGGGGGATGTGAGTGCGTTGGAGGCTTCGGTGAGCGCTTTGTGGACGGTACCTTCGTGGGTGCGGCTCGCGCCTTCGGCCTTGGCGGTGGTGGCGGCGCTGGCGTTGCCGAGTTCCACCTGCTGGTTGGCGGAGCCTTCGCTCGTGCGGTTGATGGCGAAGACGACGAAGGAGACGGCGACGATCAGGCAGATGACGATCGAGGCCAGGCGCAACGCCTTGAAGGTCGCATTGGCCATGTCGCTAGATTACGGTCGCGTGTTGGTGGTGTGGACGAACAGTTGACGGCGGGTGCAGACCCTCGCGAGCGCCTGCTGGCCGAGCTCCGCAGACATGCGCTGGTGATCGGCGAGGTGACGCTGACGAGCGGTCTGAAGGCTCAGTACTACATCGACGCGAAGCGGGCGATCTTGAGGCCAGAGGGCTTTTCTGCACTGTCGGAGCTGCTGGCGGCGCGCGTGGCCGAATGGGAGGGCACGGCGGTCGGCGGAATGACGATGGGAGCGGACGCGGTGGCATGCGCGGCGCTCGCGGGCGGCGCCCAGGCGAAGGGCTTCTTCGTGCGCAAGGACACCAAGGCGCACGGCCTTCAGCGCCGCATCGAGGGCCCGCCGCTGTCGGCGTCAGACCGCTGCGTGGTGGTGGAGGACGTGGTGACGACGGGCGGCTCGACGCTCGCGGCGATCGCGGCCCTCCAGGACGAGGGCCGCATGATCTGCGGCGTGGTGAGCGTGCTCGACCGCCTAGCGGGCGGCGCCGCGGCGATCGAAGCGGCGGCCGGCGCCCCCTACGTGCCGCTGACGACGATCGACGACGTCTACCCGGAGCGCCCGGACCGCAACGGAGCCGCGTGAGCACCCCCGCGCTGAGGATCCGCCCGGCGGAGCAGCAGGACGTGCCGCTACTCCTCGAGCTGCTGGGCGAGCTCGCGGAGTACGAGCGCCTGGCCGACCAGCTACAGGCGACGTCCGCGCTGATGCACGAGGCGCTCTTCGGCGAGCGCCCCGCGGCGGAGGCGCTGATCGCGGAACTGGACGGCTCCCCAGCGGGCTACGCGCTGTTCTTCCAGACCTTCTCCACCTTCCTCGCGGTGCCCGGCGTCTGGCTGGAGGACCTGTTCGTGCGCCCCGCGTGCCGCCGCCACGGTGTCGGCCGCGCGCTCCTCGCCGCGGTCGCGGCGCGCGCCCGCGAACGCGGCGGGCGCATGGAATGGTCGGCGCTCGACTGGAACGAGCTCGCGCTGGACTTCTACGCGAGCCTCGGCGCGCAGCAGATGAAGGAGTGGGTCACGCACCGGCTCGTGGGCGGCGAGCTCGCGGCGCTCGCCCTGGAGGCCGGGGCGGGTGCATCGGGCAGCAACGCACCGGCCAGCGGGGACACCTGAGCACAAGGCCTGCGCCGGTAGCCTTCTGACCGCGGCGAGGCACCAGAGATCGCAGGCGCCATCGTCCCAGTCAGCCCTCGTAGTCCAATGGATAAGACGACCGCCTCCTAAGCGGTAAATCCAGGTTCGACTCCTGGCGGGGGCATCCTTCGAAGTGCCTGCGAATCCTTGTGCGGCATCGGTCCGAGCGAGATGAGCGTCGCCGCGCATCCGGCTGGGGGCCGGGCGGTCGCAGGTTCAAATCCTGTCTCCCCGATCGAAGGGAAGTCCTGCAAATCGCTCATTTGTAGCGGTGGTCGCGGGCTCTGTGAGGCTCGGCTGGGGAACAATTGGGGAACAAAGTCGGCGAGCATGCGCGACACGCCGGCTGGGGCACGTTCAGATCCTGTCTCCCCGATCAACCGGCGGTTGCCCTCAGGGGGCATCCGGAAGCTGCTCGAACAGTCAAGATTTAGTAGCTGAGCGGGCGTTTTGTACTCGGGCAGGCCCGCGGCGCGGGCGTCGGCGATGCGGCGGCTTTTGGACCGGACCGCACACGAAACCGCACACGCGCTCGCTCTCGACCGCACACGGCAGTTCACCGCGGTGGTCGGGGGTTAGCGAGGGTGGCCCGGCGCCGCTCACGTTCGACGGCGAGCGTCACGATTCGGAATCCCCGCTGGATCGCCAGGACCGACTTCGGACCTGGGATGGCGGTGGTGCCGTGAGCCGGCGCGTCAAGCTACGCTCGGCCGAGAAGGTCGCTGGCAACAGGAACGTGGTCGCTTACAAGCGCGCCATCGCACAACGCGTTGGCGGGCACGAGCGCCTGGTCGGCCTCAGTGGCTCGGACGCGGCGACGACGTGGCTGCAAATGTCGCCGGCCGAACGTGGAGAGCTCTTGGACGACGATGTGCGGGCGACGGTCACAAAGACCAGAAAAGACCGGATGCCGCTGGACTAACGGCTGGTCGGAAAAAAGCGGCGGCGAGGCACGAGCCGAAGCCCGAAAGCCTTGCCGCCGCCGAAGTCAGTCCTAGCCGGATGACTTCGCCATCGTACCCGCTGACGCGGGCGAAGCGAGGGCCACCGACCCAGGCCCCGGGCAAGCGAGCCAAAGCGCACGGTCAGCGCGCGCGGGTCGGGCGTCGGAGCTCCTCGATGTATCCGTCCGTGTCGCCGTCAAGCGAGGCCGGCGGGGACGAAGCGGCAGCGAAAGCACCGCGCCCGATAAAGCACGACCGAGGCTGGTCTGAGTCCCCGATGTCGAACACGAACCGCTCCCGTCAGACGGCAGTTGCTCGCTCCGGCGACCGCGCTCCCCCACATGGGGGGCCGGTCTGCCCCCACACCCGCCGCCCGAGCCATCCGGCAGCGGGGAAGCGGCCACGCAGCCAGCCCTCGCCCTGCGGTGCTCGGGCGCCCGCGTCAGATAGGGTCGCCACCGACAGACCTCGAACGCAGGATGAGCCCCACCGAACGGTTGCCGCCTTGGGCAGGGCGTTGTTGTTGTGGCAGACGTTCCGTGTCCCACCGTACTCGGGGATCCAAAATTGGAGGTTGACGCCGAGAGCTCCGTCAGAATAGGCTCGCCGTGCTTAGCGGGCTTGGCGGAGCAAGTTCGCGTCTCGAGAGTACAGCCCGTCTGCGGGCTGTGAGGCTCAAGTAGTAAGGGGCTCCGAAAATGCGCTCAGTCGTCAAAGCAGGGCTGTATCAATCGGCGAGGAGCAATTCGCGCCGCCATCAATGCGGCGCGCTCTCGCGATGACAGGTGGCCGATGCCCCCGTCCGCGGCGGCGCGCGATTCGCGGCACTAAACGCATCGCATTCGCCGCCGCGCTCGTCGTCACGGTGTTCCTCAGCTTAGTTGTCGGCGTATACGTTGCCGGCGCGTTTCCGACCGAAGTAACCCTCAGCAAATCGGGATCCAACCCTGGCGGATACGGCGGCCTCTATGGCCACGGGAGCGCGGTCGAAGCCTACGAATGCGCACCAACAGGCGAAGCCGGGCCCTTCTCGACCGGCCACTATCCCCCCGCCTCATGTGAAGAAATCGGCCGCAAAAAGCAACCGGGCGGCGACATCTTCTACGCAACTGGCAACGAATATTGCGTCGCAGCCGGCAAGGTCGACTCAGGCGCGACGTTTGTTTGGGTCGTGAACCCTCCCGCCACGGGCTACTGGTCAGTTGAAGCGTATATTCCGAACTGGACTCAGTATGGCTGGGATGACCAATACGTGTCGACGTCAGCGGACGGCACGGAAACGCACAACAACGTTATCCAGCAGGCATACTTCGGGTCCTGGGTACAACTTTTTCCGCCCCACCATTATAGCTCGAGTAGCGCATATGACGTCGAACTTACCGATACGAATCAAGGAGCGGAAACGCACCACTACTGTCACTACCAGACGGCAGATAAGATGCGCTGGCGCTATGACAGCGAACCGGCACCCGCTATCGGCAGCATAACCCCCAACACCGGTGCCGAAGCAGGCGGCGAATTCGTCAACATCACCGGCAAAAACTTTACCGGTGTTGAAAGCATCGTTTTCGGCTCGAAGCGCTCGGGAACGTTCAAAGTAAATTCCGAAACATCCATCACGGCTCAGGTCCCAGCGGGCAAAGGCACAGTCGAAGTGGCAGTCATCGAGCCGAACGGAACGAGCGGGCCAACCACCGCCGACCACTTCACATACGGCTCGTCGGGCAACCAGGCACAACCAATCGGCGGAGAAATCACCGCGGCGGAAGTCCGCGGTGGCGGGACCTTCTGTTTCCCATGCATCGCCCAGCAACTGCTTCATGGCGACGTCGGACAGCCCGTCGACACAGAGAACGGAAACATGTTCGATACGACGACGGACTTCGCTATTCCGGCCCGCGGGTTCTCCCTCCTCTTCGCCCGCACTTATAATGCAGACGCCGCCTCGACGAATGGTCCCTTGGGATATGGCTGGGTAGACAGCCTCGGCGCGAGCATCAAAGCGACAGAAGGGGGAGCCGTCGTAACAGAAGAGAACGGCGCTCAGGTTACCTTCGCCAAAAAAGGAACGGAATATGTGCCTCCGCCGCGAGATCTGGCGACCCTAGTTCATAACACTGACAGCACATGGACGCTGATCCGCCATGCGAAAGAAATTCTGACCTTCAACAGCGCAGGCCAGATTACGGCTGTCTCTGACCTAAACGGAGAGGGCCTGACCTACAGCTACACCGAAGGACGAGTGTCTGCGATAAAGGACAGCGCGGATCGCGAACTGACGCTGGCGTACAGCGGAAGCCACCTGGTGCGCGTGACAGATCCCAATGTGACGCCTGCCAGGGTCGTCGAATTCGTTTACGACGAAGCTGGCGACCTCACCGACGTGATCGACGTCGGCGGGGGTCACACTCAGTATGCGTACGACGGCGCGCATCGCATGCTGACGATGAAGAGCCCGAAGTGCCTCACCACTCCTGAATGCGCGGGACTGCGCAACACATACGACAGCGAAGGTCGGGTGGTGGCGCAGACCGACGCCCTGAATCGCGTGACTACTTTTCGCTATGAAGGAGAACCAAACAGCGCGAGCGGAGGCGCGACGACCGTCACAAGTCCTGCCGGGAATACGACGGTGTACACGTATCAATACGGCGTCAAGATATCGGAGACCGACGGCGCCGGAACTCCCCAAGGCGCCACAACGAAATACTCATATAACGCCGCGACACTTGAGCCCGAACTTATTACGGACCCTCGCGGGAACTCAACAACCATGACCTACGACGCGCAAGGCAACCTGCTGACCACGACCGACCCGCTCAAACGGAAGACGACGTACACCTACAACAACCTGGACGAGCCGCTGACGATCGAAGATCCCACCGGCGTGACCGAAACGCTGACCTATGACTCTCGCGGCAACATCACAAGCCGATCCCGGCCACTCACACGAGGCGGCGAACCACCGGAGGCACAGACGACTACGTACGTCTACGGCGACCCCGCCGACCCTGGGGATCTCACAGAAGAAATCCAGCCCGAAGGAGGCGTCTGGAAGTACGGCTACGACGCGTACGGCGATCGCGACTCGGCCACGAACCCACTGGGCGATAAGGCGACGAGCGAATTCAACGCCGACAGCCGGCTCATGAGCTCGGTCAGCCCCCGCGGAAACGCCCCAGGAGAAAACCCAGCATCCTTCGCCACGACGTATGCGTACAACGCTTTCGGCCAACTCACCGAATCCGACGATCCTCTAGGCCACAAGACGCTCGAGGGTTACGACGCCGACAAAAATCTCGAATACTCTGTGGACCCGGATGGGCGCAAGACCTCCTTTATCTACGACTCGGCTGACGAGCAAACCGAAATCCACCGCGCCGACAAATCGGCCCTGAAAACGACCTACACGCCTGACGGCGAGGTCCGCGAACAGATCGATGGGGCCAGCCACACGGCAAGTTACGCATATGACCCTCTCGACCGGGTGAGCATCTTCACCGATCCGCTTAAACGGGTCACGAGGTACGGATACGATCCCGCGGGTGACGTGACGACGATCGTCGATCCCGAAGGAAACACGACCGCGACAACATACGACGCAGACTACGAGCCAACTGCGATTACTTACAGCGCCGCGGTCACGCCGAGCGTGACGGGAATCGAATACAACGCTGATGGCGAGCGCACAGCGATGACTGACGGGTCAGGCGACTGGACGTGGCAGTGGGACTCGCTCGGGCGCCGGACGGAAGTTTCGGAGGGGGGCAGTGGAACAGTCAAATACGGGTATGACCTCCGCAACGATTTGACGGCGATCACCTACCCGGGCTTCGCAAAGAAGCACACACCTGAGAAGGTCACGCGGACGTACAACGCCGCCGGCCAACTGACTGCCGTATCCGACTGGCTAAAGCATACGACCACGTTCACCTACAATCCGGACGGTGACTTTACTTCAGAGAGTATGCCCAAGCGCACAGTTGAAGACACGTTCGCGTACGACGACGCCGATCAGCTGGCCTCGATCCTAGACAAAGCCAAACGCAAAAAAGCGACACTATTCGCCGCGAACTACGGGCGTGACCCGGACGGCCAGGTGCTGCTCGACTCCTCAGCCTCCACCGCCCGCATGAACTACAGCTACACGCCACTCAACCAGGTCTGCTACGCAGGCGCGACATCGGCGCAACCATGCGGAACAGCTCCATCGGGCTCAGCGGCGTTCACCTACGACGCCGCCGACAACCTGACGCAAAACGAAGCGACGACGCAGGCTTTCAACGCAGGCGACGAGCTCTGCTGGACCGCACCAACCACATCGAGCGACGAATGCGCGGCCCCACCAACCGGAGCCACGCAATACGCGTACAACGAACGTGGCGATCGGACTCAAGAAACGCCGGCAGCTGGTGAACCGACGACCCTGGACTACGATCAGGCCAACCGCCTCTCGCTGTTCACTCACGGCGCGACCATGGCGTCGTACACCTACAACGGCGACGGCCTACGTATGGCAAAGACCGTTGGGGAAACGACCTCTTCGTTCGTGTGGGACGTGTCAGGAAGCCTGCCGCTTATGCTGAGTGACGGCGCGAACAGCTACATCTACGGGCCAAACGGCGTGCCACTGGAGCAAGTCACTGGAAAGACGGCCAGATGGCTTCACCAAGACGGCCTTGGAAGTACACGCCTTATCACGAGCAGCAAGGGAAAGGCGGAAGCAACCTACCGTTACACCCTGTACGGCAAGATTGAAAGTAAGACGGGAACCGCGAATACACCGATGTTATTTGCCGGAGAGTACCGAGATAGCGAGAGTGGTTTCTACTATTCGATCGCGCGCTACTACGATCCGCTAACGGGACAGTTCCTCTCCCGAGACCCCGCAGCGACGGCGACGCGCTCCCCTTATGGCTACGTAGGCGACAACCCGACAAATGCCATTGATCCTTCTGGGCGATGGAGTCTGAACCAAATTATCGCCGAGATCCTCGTTGTCGTCGGCGTGGGGATCAAAGTGTTCGGCGGGGTGCACGCGCCTGGAAACACGCCCCCAAGTGGACTGGGCGGAGGGGGGAAACCCGCCGAGGCTCCTATCTCTCAGCCCATGAAGCCGAAAGGCCCGCAAACCAAAGGCGGTGAGAACGGCGTGCCGCCAAAAAAATCAGAGGGCCAGCCGGACAGCGCCATCGACCTCGGCACGAGCAACGCCTGCATCGGTAACGCAGGAGGTATCGGCGGCCCCGGAACAGTCATACTCGACGTGAGCCCGCCGGGCGTCCCGGGCGGAACGGGCGACGTATTAGGGGGCGGTACGCACGTGGGCGGATCCGGCGGAGCCGGCGATGTGCTGGGGGGCGGTACGTACGTGGGCGGATTGGGTGGAGCCGGCGATGTGCTGGGCGGCGGTACGTACGGGGGCGGATTGGGTGGAGCCGGACACGTGCAGGGGGGCGGCACGGGCCTGGGCGGATTCGAGCCGCCGATCATCGAGCCGCCGACCGTTTACTACACCTCCTGAGTGGATCGTGGCCGGATTAGCCGGCGTTCCCGGACGAGAAATGGCCCGTCTGCCAGCACGTTGCCTGCCTTCAGCTGTCCCCCGGCCGTCACGAGGACGGTCTTGTGCGTGTGGATGTTGCGAACGCTGACCTTGCCTTCGACAACACGCGTGAGCGTCCCCGCGCAGCCGTCGGCGGTCTCCCAATACGTGCTGTATTGGCCGTGGTCGTCCTTGGCTCAGAGTTTACGGCTTTTCACGCCCTCTTTCTGGCGTTGGCGGCGCGAGCGCCTCTGCCCGCGGGCAGGACGGCAGTGCGCCCTTGAGGACGATGCCGGTCTTGCTCTGCCTGACCTGGAAGAGGCCTCCCCAGACGGTCGCCGTCTGTGGTTCTTGCCGGTCTTGAGCGCTGTATGGTGCCAACAGCGTCGCCACCGTGCTCGGGACCGAGAAAGCTCTCGTCCGGGGGTGGCCCACCGCTCGCGCCGGCTTTGCACCAAAACGAGCGCTCGCGCCTCGGGACGCCCTGGAGCCAATGCCCAAGCCCCACGGGCGTTCCCGCGGGCAGCGCCCCAAACACGTGTTCGGGGAACAATTTGGGGAACAAATTGAGCGAAACTGAGATGTACTCGGGCATGCTGGCGTCATTGAACGTGGGGCCCATCAACTGAGCGGCACCCCTTCTTTCTCGCTGGGGGCCGGGCGGTCGCAGGTTCAAACCCTGTCTCCGCGACTAACGATCTACAGTCCCCGGCGGGGCCTCCTCGCTTTCACCGTACCGCCGTACCGCTGTTCACCGAGTGCCTGCGTACGCAGCGTCCCCTCTCGAGCTTCGATGAGTAGCACCCAGAGCCTTCTGTCGTGCTTTGTTTGCAGATCTGGACAAAGTGTGACGACCGTTCTGCGCGACTCGCGGCGCCGATGCCGCTCGCCACGTCGGCCCGCTACGGTCCGCTTTCGCTTCCGACGGCTGTGGGTTCTTCCGATTCTTCTTCGGGGACGACCTGGATCAGCCCGGAGGTGGCGGTCGTCGTGCCCATGCCGTTGCTCGCGGTCTCCACAACCCTCAGGTTGCGGCGGAGGTCAGCGGGCGTCAGCGTGTATGCCTTCTTCTTCGCGCCTTTGATCGCGACGCATTCTTCCCCGCTTTCACTGCAGCGCAGCCACTTGTAGGCGAACGTGGTGGGGCCGTGCTTCCAGTGGGCCGAGGACTCGGTGAGTGTTCGGCCCACGTGAGCTGCGCCGGTCACCTTGATCGACGGTGGCGCCACGACCGACGGCGCGGTCGCGCCGGCCAGGGGTTCTCCGAGGATGAGTCTTTTCGTTTCGAACTTTTTTTCGCTGTTGTAGCTGCTGATCACAATTTCCTGCGGGGTCGAGACTCCTTTGATCTGGTAGCTGCACGGTGATTCCGCGCTGCACGTCTCTTTGAACTTCACGGTCTTGCTGTATTTTTTCGTCGTCAGGGGCTTCCAGCGCAGTCGGTCTTCAGCCGCCGCGAACGTCCAATTCACCTTGAGTGCGCCGACTTCCGGGTTCACGCTCAGCAGCGGGGGCGGTCCTTCGCCCGAGCGAAGGACCGCGATGCTGCTCTGTTCGCCGGCCGCGATGCTGGACAACGGGCCGACGCCTTTGATCGTCAGGGGGGTCCGAGAGCACCACAGGGGCTCTTCATGTCCCACGGTGCCTTCTGTCCCGCATTCTTCCGGGGAGCTCGGGTTGCCGATGCCGAGGGTGCCCCACGGTGAATTGCGTCCGAAGGAGAGAAGCGAGGCGGCGTTCGCTGCAAAGCCGAAGCCGAACTCCCCCGCCGACACCGCCGTGGTGTTTTCCAGCGTGCTGTTCAGAATCGGCCGCTTGCTGCACGCCCCTTTGCCGCATTCTTCGGTGCTCGTCGTGCCCAGCTGTCCATGGTTGTTCGAGCCCCACGCCGCGACGTGGCCGTCTCCGAGCAAGGCGAGGGCGAACGCGGATCCACCTGACACCTCAGTGACACCGGTGAGGTTCCCCGTTTCGCCGGTCAGGTTCAGCACTTCTACCGGTACGTCGCTGTTGGTCGTCGCGCCGTCGCCGAGCTCGCCGCTGGAGTTGTTGCCCCAGGCCCGCACTTCCTGGTTGCTCAGTAGGGCAAACGCCGATTCGGCGCCGCCGGACACGGCCGTGACCGTCACCCCGTGCGGAAGCCCCGCGAGGTCCACGGCGCGTGGCTTGGTGCTGCAGCGGATTTCGCCGACAGCCGTTTTGCAGATTTCGGGACCCTCTTCGCCGAGCCCGAGCTGCCCGACGTCGTCCCTGCCCCACGCCATCAGCGCGCCATCTTCGAGCAGGGCGTAGTTGCTGCCGCCACCGGACGCGATCGCGATCACGCCGGTCAGTCTGGGGACAAGACGCGGTTCTTCGCTACCCGAGCCCACCATCGTTTTTTCTTTTTCGCCTTTTTTGTTGATTCTTTCGTTGGGGTTCAGTTCGCCGTTGCCGAGCTCGCCATATTCGTTGCTGCCCCACGCATACACCGTCTTGCCGCTCACGAGCGCCATTGAGTGGGTTCCGGCCGCGGACACCGCGGTCGCTTCGGTGAGATTGATCACCGGGGTGGGAAGCACGGCGTCTTCGCGCGTGCCGTTGCCGAGCTGGCCGTAGTCGTTGCCGCCCCAACCCTCAACGATGCCGTCGCCGAGGACCGCGAGGCTGTACTTGTAGGCCGCCGCGACCCCCGCGATGTTGGTCAGGTCGAGGACCGAGACCGGTGCCGACTCCGAGTCGTCTTTGTAGCCCGCTCCGAGCTGGGTGTGGAAGTTTTCGCCCCACGTCAGCGCAGCCGTGCCGGTTCCCGCGGAAGCACGTGAAGCCAGTGCTGCGGGCGTGACGAGCGCGGCGCCGACAGCGAGGACCGCAAGCAGGCGTGGCCGGCGGGTTGCGCGGACCCCTCCGCTACTCAAGGTGACACCCAGCATTTCTACCGACCCCCTCTGATCGGTTGACCAAACGGTAATGACATTGACCTAAACGGGCACCACGCCGAGAGGTCGGGTACGTGGCGCGAAAAATGCCGCAAAGTGCGGGAAAACCAGAAGTGGAGCAAGCCGAAGCACCGAGCATTTCCAAGGTGTAGCCGAGGCTTTCGCGCCGGCGTGCACAGCGGCCGACGATCGCGCGTCACGTTCTTGCACGGGCCGCCTCGATGGGCGGCACCTCCTGCGGGCGGGCCCAGATGGTCGCCCAAACGGCCCGAGCTCGTTGCGCCATGCCGCTATGCGGTCGGCACCAAGGACGGACCCACGCAGCGCCTTGATGCGTCTGATGCGGTCGTGACTCGAGGTCAGCCGGCGCAGCGGCGACCGGCCGCGCACTCAGGCGGCGCGCCGCGCGCGGGGTAAGGGGCCAGGACGATGAGGTAGTCCTCGCCCGGATCGGTGGAGCGCACCGCGGGCGCGCCCGACGGGGCGACACGACCGTCGCGGACGCCTACGCGAGCAAACGACGGCCGCCCGCGTCCTGCGCACCGACGCCGGCTCGCGTGTCGCGCCTGGTCAGCCCCAGGGGCGGTTGCTCGAGCCCGCGTACACGCCCCGGTACGCTTTGCAGATGGAGCAGATAGCTGGCGGCGATCTCGTGAAGGTCGCAACCGGGGGTCCAGAACTCGACGGTATCGTGTTCGACACCCCCAGCAGAACCAAGGTCGTGGTCGCGGTCGTGGAGCCCGGCCGCGGGTCCGTGTTCCGCACGGTGCCTCCCGAGGCGCTGAGCGAGCGGACCGAGGAGAGTCCCCACGACCGCGCGCTGATCCACCTCATCCGTCGCACGCCGGCACCCGTCAGGCGTGCGGTCGGCGGCGACGCCACCGGCCGGGGGAATCCCGGCCATTCGCGCGCCGCCATGCATCGCACGACGGGGAAGTAGGCGGGTAGAGCTCGACGCCCGGGCGGGCGACGCGCGTCAGTCGCCCCGTTCCAGATCCTCCTCGGCCACCGTCTGCTCGATCTGCTCGAGCGTGATGTCCGTCTGGCGATCGTCGACCATTTTCTGCAGCGCCTCGCCGATCGTCGGCGCCCACAGCCGTCGCGCCACCACGACCCGCCCGGGCTCCTCGTCGAACTGCTTCCATTCGAGCTCGACCTGCGGCGAGCGCGATGGAGGGGCGTCCGCGGGTATCGGCGCGTCCCATCCATACAGGGTGATGTGGGCCTGCCAGCCGTGCGGACAGAGCTCGCCCATCACCGCCTGCGCCTGCCACTGGTTGGAAACCCGCTTGGGCCGCCGGTGCTGGCGGCGCAGGTAGATCGCGATCGGCACGCACGCCAGCACCATCGCCGCGATCACGACCGCGATCAGAGCCGTTTCCTGCCCGGACGCTTTCACGTGGCCGCCCTGCCCGAGGCTCGCCAACACGAAGCCCCCGATCACGCTCACGACGCCCCGCCCAACACGTCCGATCGGGCCCGAGGAAGCAGATGCCACCTGCTCACTCCCATCGCTCTCCCACAGTAGCCGCTCGCGCCCTGCCGCGCCAGCACCCAGAACGAGCAACCTAGGACCGGCGCCGGCCCGGCCGCGTTAGCGGCCCGCTCTCATCCGCCCTGCTACTCGAGGAGGCCCTCGAGGCGCTCGAGCGTCGGTGGCGTGCCCATCGCGACGATGATGTCGCCGGGAATCAACGTCGTCTCGCCGGGCGGCTGGGGTTGGAAGTCGGTTCCGCGGCGCAGGCCGACGATCATCGAGCCGCCGCGGATGTCGCCCACCGTCTGACCGACCCCCGCGCAGCCCTCGCCCACTTCGATCTCCTCCAGGCGGTACTCGAAGTCCACGTCCACCACCCCGCTCAGCTGGCGGTGCAGCGCGAGCCTCGCCATCTCCGTGCCGCTCGCCTTGTACGGGGAGATCACGCGGTCCGCGCCCGCGCGCTTCAGCTTCTTCTCCGTGTCCTCGATCGCCGCCCTCGCCACGATCGCGATGTCCCCCCGCAGCTCGCGCGCGGTGAGCGTGATGAACACGTTCTCCGCGTCCGAGTCGGCGCACGCGATGATCGAGCGGGCACGCGCGATCCCAGCCTTCGCGAGCACCCCCTCGTCCGCCGCGTCGCCCTCGATGAAACCGACCCCGAACCCTTCCGCCAGGCGCCTGCTGTCGGGGTTGGTGTCGACCACCACGCACTCCGCCCGCGCCGCCTGCAGGTCGCGCGCGACCTGACGCCCCACGCGCCCGAACCCGCAAACGATGTGATGGCCGCTGAGCGAGTCGATCATCTTCTGCACGCGCCGGAAGGCCAGCAGTTCGCCGAGGTGCCCCGCCACGAAGAACTCCGCGACCGTCGCGAGCGCATAGAAGAGCGTACCCACACCCACCACGATCAGCGCGACCTGGATGACCTGGCCAACCGTCGTTCGCGGCTGCGGGAAGCCGCCGACCGTCGCCGCCGTGTCGAGCGCCCAGCGGAACGCGTACCAGAAGCCAGCTCCCTCCGCGAGCGCGAAGCCGAGCGCGCCGAGGAGCAGGAGCGCGATCACCACCGCGCTCAGGAGCGCGATGCGGCGCGCGAAGATCATCAGCTGGTCGTGCGCGCTCGCGCCGGCGCGGGGAGCGTCTCTGAGGGCTGCGCTCACGCGGCCCATCATCTCCGATGCGCGTCGCGACGATCCCGGCCGCTGCGGCGACGGCTCGCGAGGAATACGAATGCGTGGGAGGTGAGGCGGTAACGTCAGCCTCGTGGGCGTCGACGTCGTCTCGGAGATCGAGATCGCCCGGCCACGCGGGGCCGTCGCCGACTTCGCGGGCGATGCCGACAATGCGCCCGCCTGGTATCAGAACATCAAGCGCGTCGAGTGGGAGACCCCGCGGCCCGTCGCCGTCGGCTCGCGCATCGGCTTCCGCGCCGAGTTCCTCGGCCGCAGCCTCGCCTACACCTACGAGGTCATCGAGCTCGTCGCTGGCGAGCGCCTCGTGATGAGCACTGCCGACGGGCCTTTCCCGATGCAGACCACCTACACGTGGGAGGACGGCGCGGGCGGAGGCACGCGCATGACGCTGCGAAATCGCGGCGAGCCCGCGGGCTTCGCGAGCGTCGCGGCGCCGGTGATGGCGGCTGCGATGCGCCGCGCCAACCGCAAGGACCTCGCGCGGCTGAAGGAGATCCTCGAGGCGCGGGCCGGCGTCGTGGGGCAAAGCGCATAGTGGCCGTTGGCTTTCGCGCCCGGATCGTCGCTGCGCTCTCTCTGGGGGCTCTCGCGGGTATCGCTTGCGCCGCCGCGCCGGCGAGCGTCGGGCCGCTGACGCCGCATGTCTCGCGCGTGCTCGCGGGGAAGACGGTGGGGATCGACCCGGGCCACAACGGCCGCAACTACGCCGACCCCGCCTACATCAACCACCTCATCTGGAACGGGCGCGAACGGGAGACCTGCGACACCACGGGCACCGAAACGGCGCGGGGCTACACCGAGGCGCGCTTCAACTTCAACGTCGCCGAGTACCTGGCCGCCGCCCTGCGAGCGGAGGGCGCCAAGGTCGTGCTCACGCGCAGCTCCAACGACGGCGTCGGCCCCTGCGTCACGCAGCGCTCGCAGATCCTCAACCGCGCGCACGCGAACGTCGCGATCGACATCCACGCCGACGGCGGTCCCGCGGGCGGTCGCGGCTTCACGATCCTCGAGCCCGTCGCCGACGGTCCGAACGACCGCGTGATCAACGCCTCGCGCGCGTTCGGCCGGCTCGTGCTCGCGCGCTACCACGAGCTCACGCGGATGCCCCCCAGCAACTACGACGGCACGGGCGGGGTCTCCTACCGCGACGACCTGGCAGGGCTGAACCTAACGACGGTGCCGAAGGTGCTCATCGAGTGCGGGAACATGCGCAACTCCACCGACGCGAAGCTACTCGAAAGCCCCTCCTTCCAGCGCCTCGCGGCGCGGGCCTTCGCCGCGGCGATCACCGGCTACCTGACGGGCCCATAGGCCGCCGGGCGCCGCACGCGTCGCAGCCGATCCGGCGCGAGCTGCACGCCAGCCGCGGGCGCAACTGCAACCCTGGCGCCCTGGGCGGTGTATGTTCAACGTGGACAGGGCGAGGGGCCGTGGTATGGGCCGCGGCGGAAAGGAACCTTTCAGGATGAGACTCGGAAGCGTTAGTGCCGGCTTGCTGGCGACCGTGATCGCGTTCGCGATCATCGTCGCGCCGGCATCCGCCAAAAAAGAAGAAGTGCCCAAGGAATTTGAAGCGAGCAAGTCCGGCAAAACGCTGGACGAAGCCGTGGGGGTTCAGGAGTTCAAGTTCAAGCCCTACACGATCAAGTGCACCACCGCACCATCCAGCGGGGAAGTCACCGAAGGCAAATTCAAAGCGCTGGTGGACAAGGTGAAGCTCGGGGGCTGCAGCTACGGCAAGAAAGCCGAAGCGAGGGTCACGCCGATCGAATTCGAATTTCTCTCGAACGGGAGCTTCAAGATCCTCAACGAAGTCAAATTCACGCTGATCGCGAGCAAATGCACGATCCTGGTCGAACCGCAGGAAGTCGGCGAAGAAGAATCGCGCAAGAAGAACGTCACATACGCCGACAAGGCCACCAAGCTCGAAATCAAAACGAAGATCCACCTGAAAGAACACGGCGAAGAAGGTGGCCTCTCCTACGAATTCGGCAAAGTCTGCGAAAAATTCGAAGAACCCAGCGGCGAAAACGGCCAGTACAAAGGCACGCTGATCGACGAAGTCGCCGAAGGAACCCTGGGAATCAAATAGCCGCACGCGGCTAGCAGCGCGGCTAGCAGCGCGGCTAGCAAGGCAGTAGGGGCACCGCACGGTTCGTGCGGTGCCCGACATGGGGTGGTGGGGGAATGCAGCCGGGTGGCCGGCTTCGCGTCGGCTAGTCCCGCGGCGGCAGTTGCTGCAGCGCCCAGCGGTTGCCGTCGGGATCGGCGAAGTAGACGAAGCGGCCCCAGGGGAACTCGCTGACGTCGCTCACCTCCACGCCGCGCCCGGCGAGCTCGGCGCGAGCCGCGTCTGCGTCGGCGACGGTCAGCTGCATGCCGTGCACGCTGCCCGGCTCGGAGTCCACGATGCCTTTGCCGATCGCGATCGAGCACGCCGACCCGGGCGGCGTCAGCTGCACGAAGCGGATGTCCTCGCTCGGCGTGAAGTCGCCGTCGACGATGAAGCCGACCCGCTCGGCGTAGAAGGCCTTCGCGCGGTCCACGTCGCTCACGGGGATCGCCACCAGTTCGAGCTTTAGGTCCATGTGTGCCTGCCTTTCGGTTGTCGTCGTCTCGATGATCGCGTCAAGCTACGATCAATTGCGGTCAGGAACTGTCCGCAAGAGATGTGAGCCTGCGAGACGTGCTCGATACCTCGGCAAGACTCCTGAAGCTCCTCTCGCTGATGCAGGCGCGCGCGGACTGGACCGGTCCGGAGCTCGCCGCCCGGCTCGAGGTCGGCGTGCGCACGGTGCGCCGCGACGTCGAGCGGCTGCGCACGCTCGGCTACCCGGTCCACGCCGCCCCCGGGGTCGCGGGTGGCTACCGTCTCGGCGCCGGCGCCTCGCTGCCGCCGCTGCTGCTCGACGAGGAAGAGGCCGTCGCCGTCGCCGTGGCGCTGCGGACCGCGGCGAGCGCCACCGTGACGGGCATCGAGGAGACCGCGCTGCGCGCGCTCGCGAAGCTCGAGGGCGTCCTCCCATCGCCGCTACGCCGCCGCGTCAGCGCGCTCACCGCCGCGATGGCGCCATACCCGAGCTACGGGGCGCTCGCGGACCCCGGGCTGCTCGCGACGCTCGCCGCCGCGATCCGCGACCGCGAGCGGCTGCGCCTGCGCTACCGCGACCACGCCGGTACCGCGTCCCGTCGCGTCGTCGAGCCCCACCGCCTCGTACCCACGGGACGCCGCTGGTATCTCGTCGCCTGGGATGAGACGCGCGAGGACTGGCGCACGTTCCGCGTGGACCGCATCGAGCCCATGCCCTCGAGCGCGGGCCGCTACACGCCGCGCGAGCCGCCCGCCGCGGACATCGCCGCCTACGTCGCGCGCGGGGTCAGCGCGGCTCGCGACACCCATCAGGCACGCGTGCTGCTGCACGCCCCGCTCGCGACGGTCGCCCCGCGCGTGCCGCAGGGCACCGGCACGCTCGAGGCACTCGACGAGCACAGCTGTGTGCTGTACACGGGCGCAGACTGGCTCGGCGGCCTTGCGATCTACGTCGCCTCGATCGGAGTCGACTTCGAGGTCCTCGACCCGCCCGAGTTCGCCGCCGAGGTGCGTCGCCTGGCAGAGCGCTTCACGCGCGCCGTCGAGGGGACGAACGGTTAGCCTGCGACGAGAATGACCGCAGCCTTCGTCACCGGCGGCTCGGGCTTCATCGGCGGGCGGCTGATCGAGCGCCTTCGAGGTGAAGGCCACGGCGTGCGCGCGCTCGCGCGCTCCGACGCCGCTGCCGAGCGCGTGCGTGATCGCGGCGCCGAGCCCGTGCGGGGAGAGCTCTCCGACGTCGCCGCCATGCGCGCCGGCGCCGAGGGTTGCGAGCTCGCCTTCCACGCGGCCGCGACGCTCGGCGACTGGGGCAGGCGCGAGGACTTCGAGCGCGGCAACGTGCAAGGAACTCACAACGCCCTGCGCGCGACGCGCGACGCCGGGGTGCGCAGGTTCGTGCACGTGGGCACCGAGGCGGCGCTGATGGCGGGGCAGCCACTTGTCGAGGTCGACGAGACGGTGCCGCTGCGGCCGGACTCGCCCGTCCTCTACAGCGCCACGAAGGCGCGTGCCGAGCAGGCGGTCTTGGCCGCCAACAGCGAGAGCTTCGAGACGGTGGTGGTCCGCCCGCGCTTCGTGTGGGGGCTGGGCGACACCACGCTCCTGCCGGTGATGGTCGAGATGGTCCGCGCGGGGCGCTTTGCCTGGATCGGCGGCGGTCGCCACCTCACCTCGACCACGCACGTGGACAACACCGTCGAGGGGCTGATCCTGGGCGCCACGGGCGGGCGACCCGGCAACGCCTACTTCGTCACCGACGGCGAGCCGGTCGTCTTCCGCGACTTCATCGAGCGACTGCTCGCAACCCAGGGAGTGGCGGCTCCCACCAGGAGTATTCCCACGCCGGTCGCGGGGCTGCTCGCGGGCGCCGGGGAGGCCGCCTGGCACGTGCTTCCGCTTCGCGGCCGCCCTCCGCTGACCCGCTTCACCTACTGGGTCTCCTCGCAGGAGTGCACCATCCGCACCGACAAGGCGAGGACGCAGCTCGGCTATCAGCCGACGCGGAGCATCGCCGACGGCCTGGCCGAGCTCGCCGCCTGATCGGGCTAGGCGGGCCTAGGCGGCCAACCGTATTCGCGCGGAGCTTCGGGCGCCTCCGTCGGGTGCTGCTCCGATCTCCTCGGAACGATCTTGGGTCGGGGCGGAGCGGGCTCACGCCCGGGCGGCGGAGAGTAGCCGCCTCGCTCGGTCCAGTTCTCATTTGCCTTAGGAGCCATCTTTTCCTTCCCTAGTCCGAGATCTCAAGATACTCGACTTCCTCCCATCTTACGAGAAGGCCATAGTGCCCCTGACGCTGCGGTTCTTCTGTGTCGGGGTCAAGCACAAAGTCGCCGCGCTCCTGACTGACAACAAGCTCCTCCTCAAGATAGATATCCGGTGCCTGCGGATACCCCGCTACGTGCGAACCAGTCGAGTACTTGCCCCCCAGCCACCTGCCGCTCTTGAGCCGCAGGAGGACGTAGCCAGCGGCATCGCCCGAGAAAACGGCGTCCCACGCGGTCGGAGCGGCCGTGGCTCCGACTAGCCATCGCGCGAGGCGGTTGCCGTTGAGGAAGTAGGTAGCGAGAACGCCGCCTGCGAGCGCGGGAACCAGCAGATAACCCCACGCGACAGGCCAAAGCCACAACGGGAGCTTGTCGGCGCTTGGGGCGCCATGCCTTAGATACGTGCGCCAGATTTTCCACGTTGCAGGCGCTATGAGGACCTGAAAAAGCGCCGACAGCCCGAAGAATCGATACAAGCGATCCGCAAGGCCGATCCCCCACCGACCGGCGATGCGCTCAAACGACCACGTATAAACAGCGCCCGGCAGCAGGACCAGAAGAAGGACAGCGATTCCTTCGAACGTCGCATCCACGCAAGCGCGAGCCTACCTGCGCGCTGTGACACCCGCGCCTGGTGACTCCCATGATCCTGCGCCTGGACGGGTTCGATCGTGACTCGGCGCCGCGGAGCATCGCGTGGCCGTTCCAGCTCCGCCGTTCGATCGCGCTGATCGTCGCCGCCTGCGCTGCTCCCTGATTGCGCCGTACAACTTGCTGCATCCCTTCGTGGCCACGGACGAGGACGGCCGGAGCAGGGCCGCGCGCTGAAGCGAGCGCGGGCTCCATCTACTTCTTCGTCCCCAGCGGGAGCGTCGAAGCGAGCAGCGGTCTCCAGGGCCGGCGCCTGCCGATGACGGTCACGGGCGTCGAACTGCTCGGCAACACGGGCGCCCTGCGAGTGCTCCGGGTGTCGCTCGCCGCGGGCGAAGTTCCACCCTGGCGCAGGAGCACATCCCTGCCGATGGATCTCGCGGCGGGGAAGGCACTGTGGATCACCTGGGCCGTCGCGCTGACGCGTTGCCGCGCACGCGCAAGCATCGATCGCGTCCGGCTCGACTACAGCGTCCTCGGGCTCGACACGAGCCAGACCGTCGTGCCGCTGCACGCGACGACACTGAGCTGCGAACAGGGCGCGTAGAGCGCCTGCGCCCAGGCTACCCACGCGCTCGCGCCGGGCCGCGCGACCTCGCGCGAGCATGTCGATTTCGCCCTTCCCCGTTCGTGTAGGGGGTGAGGACCGGCATGGGGCCGGCCCACGACCAGGAGGACTCTTCTCATGAAGCAGTATCTGTTGAGCGTCTACCACCCCGAGATCTCAGAGCAGGCGCCGCCGCCGGAGAACCTCGAGGAAATCATGCGCGACGTCAACGCCGTCAACGAGGAAATGCGCGCCAGCGGAACGTGGGTGTTCGGCGGCGGGCTGCACCCCTCCAGCACCGCGACGGTCGTGCGCGTCGAGGGCGAGGAGGTGCTGACCACCGACGGCCCGTTCGTCGAGGGCAAGGAGCACGTCGGCGGCTTCTGGGTGATCCAGGCGCCGGACCTCGACGCGGCGCTGCAATGGGGGCGCAAGGCCACGAGGGCCTGCCAGGTGCCGATCGAGGTGCGCCCGTTTCAGGAGGAGACGGAGGACTGAAGGCCACGGTCAGCAACGCGGATGTTGCGCGTGTCTTCCGCGAGGAGCACGGACGCGCGGTGGCCGTCCTGGTCCGCGCCTTCGGCGACATCGACATCGCCGAGGATGCGGTCCAGGACGCCTTCGCCGCGGCCTCCGAGCGCTGGCCTGCGAGCGGAATGCCGGCGAGCCCCGCGGGCTGGATCATCACGACGGCGCGCAACCGCGCGATCGACCGCCTGCGCCGCGAGTCCTCGCGCGCAGATCGCCACGCGCAGGCCGCGCTCCTGCACAGCCGCGAGCAGCCGCCCGAGGACGGCCCCGTGCAGGACGACCGGCTGCGCCTGATCTTCACCTGCTGCCACCCCGCGCTCGGCAGGGGCGCGCAGGTGGCGCTCACGCTGCGCCTGCTCGGCGGCCTCTCGACGCCCGAGATCGCGCGCGCGTTCCTCGTCAGCGAGGCGACGATGGCCCAGCGCCTCGTGCGCGCCAAGGGCAAGATCCGCGACGCGGGGATCCCCTACCGCGTGCCCGCCGAGGCCGACCTCCCCGACCGCCTCAAGGCGGTCCTCGCTGTCCTCTACCTGGTCTTCAACGAGGGCTATGCCGCGAGCACCGGCGAGCAGCTGGTGCGCGAGGACCTGTGCGCGGAGGCGATCCGGCTCGCGCGTCTGCTCGCGCGGCTGATGCCCGACGAGCCCGAGGTGATGGGGCTGCTCGCGCTGCAGCTGCTGATCCAGGCGCGGCGCGCGACGCGAACGAGCGCGGCCGGCGAGCTCGTGCTGCTCTCAGCGCAGGACCGCGGGCGCTGGGACCGCGCGCTGATCGAGGAGGGTCAGGAGATCGTGCGCGAATGCCTGCGCCGCGGGCACCCCGGCCCCTACCAGATCCAGGCAGCGATCAACGCGGTGCACACCGAGGCGCCATCCGCGCAGACGACCGACTGGGGGCAGATCCTGGCGCTCTACGACCAGCTCTCCGCGCTCGCCGGCGGCCCGGTGGTCTCGCTGCACCGCGCGGTCGCCGTGGCCGAGGTACAAGGCCCCGCAGCCGCGCTCGCGCTCGTCGATTCGCTCGCGCTCGAGCGCTACCACCTGTTCCACTCGATCCGCGCGGACCTGCTGCGCCGTCTGGACCGCTACCGCGAGGCCGCCGACGCATACGAGGCGGCGATCGCGCTCACCGACAACGCCGTCGAGCGGCGCTTCCTGGAGCGGCGGCTGACCGAGGTGCGCGAGCGCGTGCACCCTGGCGGCTGAAGGCTGAAGCGGCGCTTTCAGGCCTTGGTGGCGGAGGCCGCCGAGGGGTCGCGCTCGGAGCGCTCGAGCGCGGCGCGCAGGTAGGAGCCGGCTTCGCGCGCGGCCTGCTCGCGGGCGTCGTGGGCGGCGTGCAGCGCGTCGCCGGGAGGGACCGTCGCGAGCTCCTGCAGCAGCAGCTCGACGACGTGGGGGTCGAACTGGAAGCCGGCCTCGCGCCGCAGCTCCGCGACGGCCTCCTCGGGATCGCGGCGGGCGCGGTAGGAGCGGTCGGTGGTCATCGCCTCGTAGGCGTCGCACGCGGCGATCACGCGCGCGCCGAGCGGGATCGCGTTGCCGGCGAGGCCGTCGGGGTAGCCGCTTGCCGTCCCAGCGCTCGTGGCTCGCGCGCACGAGCACCGCGACCGGGCGCAGCGCGGGGGCGGCGCTCAGGATGCGCTCGCCGAGGAGCGTGTGCTTGCGCATCATCTCCCACTCCGCGTCGTCGAGCGGCTCGGGCTTGTCGAGGATCGCGTCCGGGATCCCCACCTTGCCGATGTCGTGCAGTTCGGCGGCGCGCATCAGCTCGTCGAGCTGCTCGGCGCTCATGCCGAGGCGACGGCCCGACGCGCAGGCAGAGCTGCGCCGACGCCGCTCGAGTGGTGCTGCAGCTCGGGCTGCTTGGCGTGCATGATCCGCATCAGCACGTCGCGCGTCTGGTCGGGGACCTGGGATGGGCCGGCGCTTCTTGACCGCGTACATCCGCTCGTCGGCGAGCTTGAGCGCGTACTCGAGCGTCGACGCCTCGTGCGGGAGCAGCACGGCGCCGTAGGAGGCTGCGATCGAGAACGTCTCGCCGTGCTCCTCGAGCGCGTCCCGCGGCGGCGGCCACGACCGTTCGTGCAGCTCGCTCGGCTGTGCGCTCGCGAGCACGCAGAACTCATCGCCGCCGAGCCGGTAGGCGCTGCCGTATGAGCGCACCGCGAAGCGCGAGCTTCGTGCCGAGGCGCGCGAGGATCGCATCGCCGGCGCGGATGCCCGAAGGTGTCGTTGTAGGCTCTTGAAGCCGTCGAGGTCGAGCAGGATCAGCACCAGCGGGCGCTCGTCGCGGGCCTCGCGCACGCGCGCTGACGAGGTCGGTCTCGAGCTTTCGCCGGTTCCCGAGGTGCGTGAGCGCGTCGGTCTGCGCCTGCTCGCGCAGCAGCTGGTGCAGGATGATGTCGTTGGCCGCCTCCTGCGCGCGCTGCACGAGGTCCGCGCATCACGTTCTGCTCGTCCTCGCGGAAGGCGCCGTCCCGCGCGTGCGACGGTGAGCGTCCCGCGCGCGCTGCCGGCGTCGCTCGGAGAGCCCCAGCGGGAGCGCGAGCGCCCACACGCCCTCGCGTTCGATCTGGGTCGGGCTGCCGCTCGCGAGCGTCGTCCCGGCGGCGGCCTGCAGCGCCGGCATCACCGTCTCGTCGATCTCGAGCTCGACCATGTGTGCCTGCTCGAGGCCGCCGCAGCTCGAGCCTGCCGGCGTCCGCGTCGAGCGCCTCCACGGAGCCGTGCAGCACGATGCTCGTGAGCGCGTCGAGGTCGAGTTTGGCGGCGAGCGCGTCGCCGAGCCGGCGTACGGCGGTCTGCAGGCGTCGCGCGCTCGCGCGCGATCAGGTCGAGGCGGCGCTGGGCCTGGGCGATGCGCGCGGTGCGCTCGCGCGAGAGCAGCAGCAGCAGCGCGATGAGGGGCAGCACCAGCAGCAGCGCCGACGGGGTGCCTGTGCGCGGCGCCAGCCGAGCAGCAGGCCGATCGGCGCGATGCACGCGTCGATGAGCCACACGAGCGCGATCACGCGGATCTGCACGCGCGAGGCGACGCCCAGGATGGCGCCTCGCGGACCGTCGCCGAGACGAGGTCCACGAGGCAGCCCGCCAGGAATGCGGCGGTGTACAGGAGTCCGAGCGCCAGCGACCCGTGACGGGGCCGGCGGCGACGAGCACGGCGGCCGGCCCGAGCGTGTGCCAGGCGTCGGAGACCGAGAACAGCACGCGCTCGGGGCCGGCCCGGCGCGCGAGCGACTGCGCGAGCGTGCCGCTCGCGAGGCCGCAGCGGCGAGCACGGGGACGGTCCCCGGCGGCAGCAGCAGCAGCATCGGCACGAGCACCATGTAGGAGGGCACCACGTAGCCCGCGCCGAGCGGGAACTTCACGACGCGCGAGGAGAGCGCGTAGAGCACGACGAGCGCGAGCGCGAGCCCCCACTGCATGTGGTGGTTCGCGAGGGCGCTCAGCGCGAGCGGGAGCGCGAGCGCGAGGAAGAGCACCGACGCCGAGGTCTCGACGAGCAGCTCGCGGCGGTCCGTGCTGCGCGAGCGTTTCGCCCAGGACTCCTCCAGCAGCCGCTCCTCGGGGCGGCTCGAGCGCGCGTCGTCTAGTGCGGGGTCGCTCATGAGCGGGGGTCGGCGTCGCGGTGGAGCTGCATGGGGCGGCCCGAGCCGGTGCCGCCCCATGCCTCCTAATCGACTTGGGCGCCCGCCCGACTTAACGGCTGTACGGATCGACGTAGAGGTCATACAGCCGGAACGCCGCCCCCAGGCGGCGCTGCGTTAGCGTGATACGCACGTGCTGCCAGCCCGAGACGTTTTCGGGCTGCATGTTGACGGAGCCGAGGCCGTTCCCAATTCAGTGGCCTCTTCACGTGCAGGTTGCCCTGTGTTCTGGGGTTTCTTCCAGGTCGGCGTTCCTTCGTAGGAGACGCCAAGTCGGCGTCGGGGGAGCCGGCCCTTCATCCCACGCACGACGGCGCGGGCCGTCGGGTATTCGGTCGTCACGCAGAACGTCGGGCTGACCGCTTTCGAGCCGCCCGGGAGTTCGAGCACCGGAGCGCTGCCTTGCCATCAACGGGGTCTTCCACGACACGCGCGCCGCCGCTGAGCTCCCAGCCTCTCCTTCGAACGCGTCTGGGCTCTCGCCGGGCACGAGCACGTAGCTACTGCTGTCGTTGACGAACGCGAACGGCTGCGAGAACGACTGGGCTTGGCATTCCGTCGCCGAGGCGATCGCGGGTGCCGCCCCCGTCAGGAGGGCTGTTGCGGCGGTGGCGAAGAGGCCCTTGAGGGCCCGGGTTTTGATGATGTATGGCATCGTCATCACCCCTAGAGCATTCTCGGGTCGACGTAGAGCGAGTAGACGTCGAAGGTGGGATTGTTGTCGCCGCGCGCGTTGAGGACGAACCTGACTTCACGCGTTTCTTCGCCTTCGCCACCCAGTTCTGGTCGGACTTCGAACGCGTCCGAGAGCGTCCACGCGCTTCTGGTTGCGCGAACCGCTTCGACCATGTGGGTTTTCACGCCGACGTAGGAGACGCCGACCCTGACGCTGCCGGCACTGCCTTCTGTGCGGCGGGTCCACATGCGCGCGGTGGGGTAGAGCAGGGTGACACACATCGGCGGGCTGACCGCGCTCGCGCCGGCGGGCAGTTCCAGCACGCCGCCGCGCATCCCGTAGGGGCGGTTGGCTTCGGTGATGCGCGCGCCGCCGCTCAGTTCCCAGCCTTCTTCGGCGGAGTTGAACTGTGCTCCGGGGACGAGCGTGTAGTAGTTGGAGTCGCCGAACAGCTGGAAGGGCTGCGTGAAGACCTGTCCTGCGCACGAGCCTGAGCCTTCCGCTGCGAGCGCGGGGCTCGTGCCGAGGACTCCCAGCAGCGCGGCGCCCGCTGAGACGCCCATGGCAAGCCTCGAGATCAGCCTGCGCGCTTTGGGGTGAGGTGGGGATACGAACATCTGTGTCCTCCGTGACGTTCGCTGGTAGCCGAGCGGTCTCCTCGAGATCTCTGGCTTTGCGTCCCCGCCTCACGACGGGTTTGCCTTTTTCAGTGCGTGTGGTTGCTTGCACCATCGGGACGACACGGGCTGCCCTAAAGGGGCAGTGGACGTTCGTTCGATTCGAGCGCCGCGGCGGGCCGCGCACGCCCAACTGACGCCGCCGCGGCGGGCGCTAGCGTTGCGCCACGCGGCGAGCAGGGTGGGATATGCGTGGGGTGCTGCAAGGTCTCGGCGGACTGCTGTTCGCGGTCGGCGCTGCGGTGCTCCTGATCCGCAAGTCCATGCCGCACGGGTGGGGCGAGCTCGCGCGCCTGGTCGTGGTGCTGGTGCCGACGGCGGTCCTCTACTGGCTCTCGCTGCGCGGCCCCCGCGGCGTGCGCGCGGAGCAGCGCGCGTCGCGGGCGCTGATGCTCATCGCGGCGATCCTGCTCACGCCGGTGGTGCTGTTCGAGCTCCTCGAATGGCTCGGCGCGAGCACACGCCACCTCCTCTACGTCGCGGGCGTATTCGCCCTCACCGGCGCGCTCGCGGGATACGCGACGAGACGCGCGCACGTGCCATACGCGGCCTTCCTGTCCGCGCTCTCCACGCTGATCGCGTGGCTTTTCGTGTGGGACAAGATCCTCGGCAGCCCCTCGGCGGACACGTTCCGCTGGCTGCTGGTCGCGGGCGCGGGCGTACTGCTCCTGATAGCGGGCGCGCTTGCGCGCGCCGGGGCGGGCGCGGCTGAGGACGAGGCGCTCGTGCGCAGGGCGACGGCGCGGGAGGTGGCGAGCGTGGGCGGGTTCACGGCCGTAGCGGCGGGCGTCTTCGGCGTGCTCATCGGCACGGTAGTCGGCGCCGTGGCTGGCATCACGGGCACCAGCTCCAGCTCGAGCTCCAGCTCGGCCGTGACCTCGGGCTCCGGCATCGTGCGCGGCTCGGAAACGATCACCGGCCCGGAAGTGATCCACCATTCGATCATCCACACGAGCGGGCTGCAGCACCCGGGATGGAACGTGTACCTGCTCGTGGTGTCCCTGGCGCTCGTGTGGGTCGCGGCGCGTGCGCGCGTGCGCGGCCTCGGCTACGCGGGCGCCCTCGGGCTGCTGGCGTTCGTGATCAGCGCGGGCGTGCAGATCACCCGCCTTGAGTCCGGGCGCTCATCGACGGCGAGCGCGGGCGGATGGCCGCTGGTGCTGATCATCCTCGGCGCGGTGACGCTCGCGGTCTCGCTGCTGTCGCGCGGCGGGCCGGCCGGCGCGCCCCCGCCAGCCGCGGCGGACAGCGCGCCGCCGTAGGTCCTATCGAGCCCCCGGCGACAGGGCTGCGACTGCGGGGATGCCACGCGTGTCTGCGACTGCGGGCGAGACGGCCTGCGACTGCAGGCGAGACGGGCGGGTCTCGCCTGCAGACGTCTGGGCTCGCGGCGGCGCGCTATTTGACGGTGAGCGTGCCTTCCATCCCGGCCTGCCGGTGGCCGGGGACCGAGCAGTAGAACTTGTAGGTGCCGGGCTTGAGGTTGAGCGTGAGCGTGTTTGTTCCGCCCTGGAACGTCGGCGTGGCGCCGAGGACCGCGCCGGATGCGGAGGCGACGGTGATGTTGTGGCCGAGCGGCGCCTTGTTGGTGAAGGCGATCGCGACCTTTCCAGCCTTCGCGGTCAGGGCGGTGGTGTTGAATTGCAGCTGCCCTTCGGGGTTGGATTCGACGCTGAGCGCGGTGCTGGGCGGCGCTGGCGCCGGCGCGGCGGCCTGGGTCGAGCTTGCGCCGGTCGAGGGGGCCGCGGTGCTCGATGTCGTGGTGGTGGACGTCGAGCTCGCAGGCTGGCCTGCGCTCAGGAGATTCAACGTGTTTTCGCCGTCATCGACGAAATAGATGCCCTTGCCTTCAGGCGCGAGGGCGAGCCCGAACAGGGTCCCGGCGCCGGTCTTCTTGTCGGCTGTTTTCACGCTGATCTGCTGGCCGGCTGGCGTGACCTCGACCATGTTGCCGTCGCCCGCGTTGGTCGTGATGAGGTCCCCGTTGGGGGCGAGCACGAGCCCGAGCGGTTCCTTCAGATGTTCGCCTGCGGTGACGGTGCTCCCGCCGCCTGCCGCGGGCGTTGTGCGCGTCATCGCCTGCGGGATCGCGGTGATCCGGTTGACGAGCGTGTCGGCGAGATAGAGAGTCCCATTGGAGGCGAGTGCCAGACCGGTCGGCCCGATCGCGAGCGCCACGGGCGAGTCGCGCCAGGGGATCTTGTTTGCGATCACCTGCTGGCTGAGCACCTTCGGCTGCTGCCCTTCGCCTGATTCGAGCACGATCCGCAGGACCGTCGAGTTCTTGATCGTGTGTAGGCCCTTCGCGGCGCCACCGTTGAGGACGTTGCTGACGAACAGCGTCGTCTTCGATCCTTCGCTCACGGCGGTCGAGTCCCAGGGTCCTTGGATGTTGGCGCCGGCGATCGTCTCGACGGGCTTGCCGGTGCTGTCGAGCACGATCAGGCAGCCCAGCTGCGCGGTGGCGGACTTGCCGTTGGTGGTCGGCAGGCTCCCGACGACGACGTAGCCACCGGGCAGCACGTTCAGCGCGGTTGTCAGCCCGACGCCGCCCGGACAGACGCCCGGGAGTGACTTCGCGCTGATCGTCGCGAACAGCGAGCTCTTGCCCGCCGTCGTGATCTGGTCGATCGTGGTGCCCGTGCCCTGGTTGTTGGCCTTGTCGTTGAAGTTGCTCACGAGCAGCTCGCCCGCGTGCAGGGCGCCGACGCTGCTCGGGACGAACGCCAGGCCGTAGGGGTTCACATCGCCGTTTGCCGGGACGGTCGAGGCGAGCGAGGAGACGGCGCGCAGGCCCGCAAGCAGCGGCGGACCGGGTGTCGGGGCGGTCGTCGTAGTGGTCCCCGCCGTGGTCGCCGGCGTGCTCGGGCTGCTCGATTTCTTGGAGCTGCCGCAGCCGGCGAGCGCCAGCGTCACACCCGCGAAGGCAACAATCGTCTTTGTACGCACGTACGTTCTCTCCCTGTGTCGATGTCCGAGCTTGCCGAGCACGCCTCGTGCAACCGGCTTGCCGCTACTGACTCCGGCGCTCGGGCTTCCTTCCCGGACGAGAGAGGGCGCCGCACGGGGCCACTCCGCCGGCGGACACCGGCCTGCCCGCGTCAGCGGCGCTCGAAGACGAGCCGGCGGTGATCGATCAGCTCGCGTTCGAAGCAGACCTTGTTGGCGCTGACGCCCGAGGTGAACGCCAGGCGAAAGTCGGGACTGGTCAGCCAGCGCGGGACGAGCCGCAGCTTCAGCAGCGACTTGCGCAGGCTGCGCGCGCCGACGCGCGCGTTCCACTGCTTGATCGTCTCGATGTAGTCGAGCCGTCCGTCGCTGCTTGAGACGAACCGGAAGCTCGGCTCGGCGCAGCGCACGACCTGCTGTTCGTCGAGCGGCAGCCACGAGCCCGGGAACTGGCGCGACATGAGCGCGAGCACGAAGGCGTCGGAGTCCCTGGGCGCGTGTATGTCGACCTCATCGACGGGGATCATGTTGCGTCCGAAGATCATCGTCTGCAGGTAGAAGCGCCCCGTCTGCGGCAGCACGCTCGCGACACGCTCGAAGAGCGCGCGGTAGATCTCCTCCTGGCGCCCCGCGCGATACTCCTCGACCGAGCAGAAGTGCTCGAACGCGCCGAGGCTCGCGACGGCATCGAAGGCGCCGAAGCTCTCACGCTCCAGCTGGCGCGCGTCCTGCAGGTAGACCTCGAGCCCGTGTCGGCGACAGGCGGCCTGCTGCGCGCGCGAGAGCGTCACGCCCACGCCGACGCCGCCGCGCTCGCGTATGAAGTTCAGCAGGGCCCCCAGCCGCAGCCGAGGTCGAGCACTCGCCGGCCCGGCCCGATCCCGATCTGCGCGGCGACGTATTCGTGCTTTTTGCGCTGCCCCTGCTCGAGGCTCAGCGAGAAGTCGCCGTCGTACTTCGCTCCGCTGAAGTCCGCGAGCTCTCCCATGCTCAAGCGGAACACGCGGTCGGTGAGCGAGTAGGTGAAGTCGATGTCGTTGCGGTCGGCCATGGTGCTCAGGTTCGTTGGGAGGCGCCTTCCAGGCAGGCGCCGCCGTTGCATCTCCGCTCGCAGCGTCTGCGGCGAATCGCCGGGACCGGGCACGCGTCCGCGTGACCCATTCGACTGCAAGCCGCGGATCCCTCGCAAGGGCGCCCCGGGCGTAAGCTGACGCTACCCGAAGCGCCTCGCGCCACGCGTGGTGCCCGGGAGCCCCGTGCCTGCTCAAAACCCAGAGAGGAGTCCGGATATGCCCAACCCAGTCGTCCACTTCGAGGTTCTCGGAGCCGATGCGGGCGCGCTGCAGCGCTTCTACGCCGGTGCGTTCGACTGGAAGATGGAAGACGTCATGGACGGCGGCTACTACATGGTGGACGCCGGCAGCGGCATCAAAGGCGGCGTCGGCGCGGCGCCGCAGGGCGCGGGCGGCCACGTCACCTTCTACGTCGAAGTCGAGGATCCCGCGGCTGCGCTGGAGAAGATCTCACAGCTCGGCGGCAAGACCATCCAGGAGCCGATGGACGTCCCCAACGGCCCCACGATCGCGCTGTTCGCGGACCCCGAGGGCCACGTGGTGGGCCTCGTCAAGGGCATGTAGCGGATCCGCCGCCGAGCGGCCGCTGCGCGAGCTATGTGAACTCCGTCTGCGGGCGCTCCAGGCGCACGCCGTCGACCGTGAGGTCGACCTTCTCGTTGTAGAAGGCGATCAGCCCCGTGATCGGCTGTAGCTGGCGGGTCGGGAAGTCGTACGCCCAGGCGAGGTCGGCGTGCAGCTCCTCGCCGAGGCGCGCCGACCAATAGCCGCTGGTGGCGCCCTTGTACGGGCAGGCGGTGACGGTGTCGCTCGGCTCCAGATGCTCCCAGCTGACGTCCGTGCGGTCGAGGTAGTAACGGGTCGGCAGCCCGGTCTCGAAGACCATCACCGGCGATGCGGAGTCGGCCAGCGTGACGCCGCCGAGCTCGACGCGCACGGGGCGTTTGGAGCGCAGCGCGTCGACGCGCGCGTAGGGGTTGCGCGGGTGCACGAAGACCTGCTCGTCCTCCTCGAACCAGGCATCGAGCGCACCCCACTCAAGGCGCACGGTCCCGGCGAGTCCGGCGAGCGCATCCTCGCCGTACACGTGCGCGGCCTTCGGGCGCGAGGTCTCGCCGACGCGCAGGCCGTGACGCGTCGCGCTGCCGCGGCTGAGGCGCTCGGGGTGTTCTTCGTCGACGAGCAGCTCGGGGTCGAAGTCGGCGAGCGGGATGTAGTACTGGGGGTACTTGGGCCACTCCCACACGTACAGGGCGGCAATCGTGTCGAGCACCCGGGCTCCGCCGAGAAACGCGCGCACGCGCCTCGGCACCGGCTCGATGTGGTTCACGGGGACGATCATCTGCGGGTAGTCGCTCATCGTTCTCGGCTTCCCTTTCGCGTTGGCGGGTTCGCGGCTCATCATCAAGCATGGCGATCTCCTCGCGCGTGCACCCGTGCTGAGGCGATCCCCGTATTGGGATACTTGAAGCCTGCCCGCCGCGGCCTACACCTCCGAGCTCGCGCAGCAGCTCGCGCCGGATCTGCTCGAGCGCTTCACGCGCTACGTGCGCGTGGACACGCAGGCGCGGCGTGAGCGCACCGCATCGCCCAGCACACCGGGCCAACTCGAGCTCGGGCGGCTGCTCGTCTCGGAGCTGCACTCGGCGGGGCTCACCGACGCGGAGCTCGACGCCAACGGCTATGTGAGCGCGACGCTCGAGGGAACGGGCCCCACGATCGGGCTGATCGCGCACCTCGACACGAGCCCCGACGCGCCGGGCCACGGCGTCGAGCCGATCGTGCACCGCGACTGGGACGGAAGCGCGATCGAGCTGCCCAAGGGCGACACGCTGCTCGACCCGCGCGTGCTGCCCGAGCTCCGCGACAAGCTGGGGCACACGATCGTGACCGCGAGCGGCGACACGCTGCTCGGCGCCGACGACAAGGCTGGAGTGGCGGCGATCATGACCGCGGTCGGCCATCTCGCCGCGCACCCGGAGCTTCCCCGCCCGCGTCTGAGGGTCGCGTTCACGCCCGACGAGGAGATCGGCGAGGGCGCGACGCTGTTCGACATCGAGCGCTTCGGCGCAGCGTGCGCCTACACGGTCGACGGGTCGGGCCTGGGAGAGCTGCAGGACGAGTCCTTCAGCGCGCTCGAAGCGATCATCCGCGTGCGCGGCGTGGAGGTCCATCCGGGCCAGGCGACCGGCAAGATGGTCAATGCCCTGCGGCTCGCCGCGAGGATCGTCGCGGAGCTGCCCTCGGAGACGCTCACCCCGGAGACGACGTCGGGGCGGGAGGGGTTCATCCACCCCGTCGAGCTGACGGGAACGGCGGCGGAGGCGCAGCTGCGAGCGATCCTCAGGGACTTCGACGATGAGCGCCTGAAGCTGCATCTGGAGCTGCTCGAAACCACTGCTCGCGGTGTGGTGGCGGCCGAGCCTCGTGCGCGGCTCGAGCTCGAGGTGCGCCGCCAGTACCGCAACATGCGCGCGTACCTCGCCGAGCACCCCGCGGTGGTCGAGGCGGCGGAGCAGGCGATGCGCGAGGAGGGCGTCGAGCCGGTGCGCACGCCGATCCGCGGCGGCACCGACGGGTCGCTCCTCAGCGAGATGGGCCTGCCCACGCCGAACATCTTCGACGGCGGGCACGAGTACCACTCGGTGCGCGAGTGGGCATCGCTGCAGGAGATGGCGGCCGCAGCCGCGGTGGTCGTGCGCCTCGCCGAGGTGTGGAGTCGCGAGGAGCTCGCCGCGCGCGCCCCGGCGATCGCAGCGGGCGGAGACCGCCGGTGAACCCCGCGGGCGCCGGGCCACCGAAGCAGCGCTCGCCGCGGGCAGGGAGCGGCGGTTGAGTCCCCGCCGGCGCCGGTTCACCCTCGCAGCGCTGGCTGCGGGCGCGCTGCTCGGGCTGAGCGCCGGCGCGAGCGCGGCGCCGACGGTCCACTTCAAAGCCGAGCCGATCCCGATCAGCGGCTTTCCGGGCACCGGCTACATCCTCGGTGCGGGTACGGCGCTCGCCGCCGAATACTCGATCTCCGGCGAAGAATACGGCGGCTTCCCGCCGCCGCTGGTCGGGGTCAACTTCTACTTCCCCGTGGGCGCGCAGGTCCACCCCGCGGGCTTTCCCACCTGCGCCAAGGCCGTGCTCGAACAGTCGGGCTCGGGGGCCTGTCCGGCGGGCTCGGCGGCCGGTCCCGTCGGACACGCGCGCGGAATCGTCTCCTTCGGCGAACAGCGCGTCGAAGAGACGACCACGGTCGAATCCTTCTACGCCCCAGGCGGGGGTATCGAGTTCTTCACCCTCGGGCACACGCCCGTGTCGATCGAAATCCTCTCCAGCGGCCACTACGTGCAGCTGCACGGCGCGGGCGGCTACGGCCTGGAGCTGGTCACCGAAGTGCCGCTGGTCTCGACCGTGCCAGGCGCGGACTACGCGTCCGTCGAGTTCATCAGCGTGGAGGCCGGATCGGCCTACCGCTCCCACGGCAAGTCCTTCTATTACGGCACCGTCCCGCGAAGCTGCCCGCCCGGTGGCTTCGCGGTAAAGACCGAAGCGATCTTCGACGAAGGCGGCGTCGTGCCCGTCGTGCGCGAGCCCGTCGCCGTCAGCTACCGGGCGCCCTGCCCGCGCAAGTAGCGCGCCCGGCCGAGCTCGCGCTCGCCGCGCACGCCGCGTCTCCGCTCGAACATTCGGCCAGCGGAGCCCGTGGGCGCGCCGATCATCCCGGCTCCTCCCGAACAGGCTGCACCGCGATCGGCCTAAAGCCGTACGCACATACGGCCGACACGAACTCCAAAGCCCAAAGAACGGGCCCTCACACGGAGGCCGAACATCCAGCAGCAAGCCAGAACCGACGATGCACGACACGCCAGCCTGGCGGCGATGGCGCGTTCCCGCGCGGGCTTCACGCTGATCGAGGCGTTGGTGGCGATGTCGATGTTCGTCGTCGTGCTGTTCGCGGTCTTCGCCGCGGCTGAGTTCGCGACCAAGGCGTCGAGCAACGAAACCGAGCGCAACGCCGCGCTCAGCGAAGTGACCACGGGCACGGCGAGGCTCGTGGCCGAACTGCGCCGTGCCTACACGATCGTCTATCCCGAAGGCTCGACGCACACGACAGCGACGGAAATCGACTTCTACGAGCACCTCGCGGCGGGGGCCGGCAACCAGCAGGTCCTGATCAAGTGCAACTACAAACCGACCGGCGCCACCTACTACGAGTGCGTCCGCTACCAGTACCCCACCTCGACCGCCTTCGCGGCGGGCACGGCCCCCACCGGGATCACGGCGGAAGTGATGGTCCCGCGCGTGCTCAACGAAACCAGCGCGGACGCCAGCGACCCCGCTTTCAAATCGCTCTCCTACCCCTCCGGCTCGGCGTTCCCGACCTATGGGGAAATCGTCATCCACACGCCCAGCAAGGGCGGCCAGTCCAACAGCAACTACGCCCACCAGGTCGAGATCAAAAACTCCTTCTTCATACGCGACCTCGAATTCGGCAAACTATGAGCACTCCACCCCGACCCTCCGACTCCCGCGCCCGCAGCGCGTTGGCCGCGCTCAAGCGCCACTCGGCGGCGCGATCCGGCTTCACCGTGATCGAGGTGCTCGTGGCGACGCTCATCCTCACGATCGGGATCGTCGGCCTGATCACGAGCTTCACCTCCTCGCAGGCGCTCGGCACGAGTGCCGAGGCCCACCAGACCGCGGCGGCGCTCGCCGAGGCCGAACTCGAACGCCTGCACGCGCTCAGCTGGGAATATCTCGGGCTCACGAGCGCAGAGATCCCGACGCGCTCGAGCGCGAGCGGCGCTGAACCGACGCTATACGAGGTCTCACCATCGACCGAAACGTGTACCGGCAAAGCCGCCCTGGAAACCAACTGCTACGAGTGGAACTGGAACGAAACCGCCGCGCACGAGCCGATCGCGATACTCACGACAGCGGCATCGGGCGAATATGAAAACCCGCGCACGCTCACCGTGCCCGTCACGACCGGCTCGGGAGCGGGGACGAGTCTCAGCTTCAAGATCTACCGCTTCATCACCTGGGTCAGCTACGCCGAAGGTAGCAGTTGCACCGCCAGCGAATGCGCATCATCGGACCCGAAGCGCATCGTCGTGGCGGTCACCGGGAGCAACCTCAGAAAACCGGTCGTGCTGGTCACCGTCGTGAGCAACCGCGAAACCGAAAAAACCCCGTTCAAAAACTCCTCGTCACTCAAATGCGAAGAAGAAGGCGGAACGACAACCTCATGTCTGCCAGCAAGCTAGAACAACTCGACGCCAGACGCACCCGCGAGCGCCTTTCCGGCGAGCGCGGGATCATCCTGCCGCTGTCGATCATGATCCTGGCTGTGATCCTGGTACTCGCGCTTATCGTCGCGACCTCTGCGGTGCGCAGCAACACGACCGCGGGCAAGCAGATCTATGCCGACCAGGCGCTCGCGACCGCGGAAGCGGGCCTGCAGAGCGCCTACCATCGCATGTACGCGACACAGCTCTCCGGCACCGAAGTGAAATCGACCGAATGCTTCACGAAAGAAAATGCGGGCCTTGCAAGTCCGACGGAAGGGTGCGCCGAAGCGAGCAAGCACGGCACCGGCACGGTAGGGGAATTCGAATACACCTACTACAACGAACCGCTGTCCTCGGCAAACAAGTTCAAGTGCGCGGGGCCCGCCTATATCGAACCGGCGACCGTCGTCCAGCGCTGCCTCACCGCGACGGCGACCGTCCACGGGATCACGCGCAGGGTCCAGGAGCGTGCCATCGGCGCGCCCGAAGTCGTGGCGAGCACCTTCGAATCGCTCGGCGAAGTCAGCATCAACAACAAATCGGAAATCAAGGGACCGATCCTCGCGAACGGGAAAGTCCAGCTTGGCGGGGGGGTAAAAACGACCGGCACGGTCACAGGCAAAGAAGTCAGCTGCTCGGAAAAATGCACGAAGGTCGAAACATTGGGAGCGGTGAAAACGCCGACCGTCGAAAGCTGCTCGGCCGAACAGTGCGCGAGTTCCTACGAAGCCGCGCGCGAACATAACAAAGCCGAAGAACTGCTCGAACCCCTGAAAGCGAACTACAAATCGAGCGAACGCGTGCTCAACGACTCGGCGACGGTCGGCAGCGAAGCGGCCCCGATCGAACTAAAAGCGGGGACTTACAACTTCTGCGAAATGCAGTTCCAGCAGAACGTCTACCTGAAGGTCCCGAAAGGGACCGAAGTGAAAATCTACATCGACTCACTGGCTCGCGCGGGGTCGAAATGCAGTCACTACGGCGAAGTGAAGGCCACGAATGGCTTCTGCATCGCGAACGAAAACGAAAACCCGGCATACCTGAAGTTCTTCATGTGGGGCGACCCCGGCAACGTCAACCAGTCGAAGTTCAGCTTCACAAATGGCGTGGGCCACTGCGGCACGAAAATACCGGCGCTGATCGCGGAAGTCTTCGCCCCCTACAGCACCGTCGAAGCGACCAACGGCGGAAGCTATGCCGGTAAAGTCTACGCTGGCGAAATCAAGGCCACAAACGGGCTTAATCTCGAAAGTCTGTCGGCGGGCACGGGCAACAACGTGTTCGCGCCCACAGCCTGGACGATCTGCAACCGCTCGAAGGTCGAAAGCAACCCCAACCCCGCCTCCGGCTGCTACTGAGAGCTCCGCGCGTGCTCTCGCGCGAGACGCTGCTGGAGGGCGTCCAGTAGGGGCAGCTGGCCCTTCACGATCTTCGCGCGCGCGCTCGCGAGGTCGAACCAGTCGGCGCGATCCACCTCGGGAAACTCCTGCACGGTCCCCGAGCCCCTCGGCCATTCGAGCTCGAAGGTGTTGCTCGTGATCGCTGCCACATCGATGTCAGCGCGCATCGCCCAGGCGCGGACCAGCTTCCGGTTTGCCTGCCGCGCGCTGCCGAGGTCGATCGGCTCTCCGGGCGGCGCGGCGATGCCCGTCTCCTCCTCGAACTCCCTGCACGCTGCCGCCAGGGAGTTTTCGGAGGGCTCGTGCTCACCCTTGGGGATCGACCAGGCGCCCGCATCGCGGTTGCTCCAGAACGGACCACCCATGTGCACGAGCATCACTTCGAGGCTCTCCTGTGGGGCGCGGTAGAGCAGCAGACCCGAGCTGAGTCTGGGGGGCACGGTCCTAATACTCGCGCTCGACGACGTTGGCGAGCGCCTCGCCCGCAACGTAGCGGCGCACCTGCTCGCCCACCAGCGCGAACGCGCGGGCTTCCGCGCCCGGACTGTCGCCCGCGACATGCGGCGTGATCAGAACCCCTGGAGCGCTCCACAACGGGTGATCGGGCGGCAGCGGCTCGGGATCGGTCACGTCGAGCGCTGCGCGCAACCGTCGCTTCTGGAGGAGATCCACGAGCGCATCGGTGACGACGATCGCGCCGCGTGCCGCGTTTACGAGCAGCGCACCGTGCGGCAGGCTGCCGAGCAGTTCTGCACCGAGGAGCCCGCGCGTCTGCGCGGTGAGCGGGAGCAGCACGACCAGCACGTCGGTGCGCGCGAGCAGCCGGTCGAGCTCGTGCGCGCCGTGAACTCCCTCGCGGGGGTGACGCGCCACGCGGATCAGCTGCACCTCGTAGCCCGCGAGACGCGCCTCGACGGCCGCGCCGATCGAGCCGTAGCCGAGGATCGTCACGGTGGCGCCCGCGAGGTCGCCCTCGACGAGCGGCTCCCAGCGGCGCTCGCGCTGGCGATCGCGCAGCTGCGGAAGCGCCTTCGTGCACGACAGCAGCGCCGCCATCACCCACTCGGCCACGGCGCCGTCGCGAGCGCCGCGCGCGCTGCAGAGCGTGACCCCTGGCGGAACGTGCGGAAGGATCCAATCGACGCCTGCCGAGATCGTCTGCAGGACGCGCAGGCTGTGCATCTGCGCGAGCAGCTTCGAGAGGCCCTCGGTGGAGGAGCTCGGCACGAGGAACTCGGCATCCAGGGCCTCGACGGGCGGCCCTTGCCTGCGCGGGAACGTGCGGCAGCGGACGGTGTCCGGCAGCGGCCCGAGCGCCCGCGTGCCCGACATCTCAGGAACCCACAGGTCCATCGGCCGCAAGCCTCGCACGATTTCCAGGGGCGCCGCGCGCGGTCGTCCGAGCGCGACCGCGTGGGGGACGCGTGTGATGAAGTGCGTTTGCGGGACGTAGTACTAGCGATGCACCTTCTCAGAGCCGCGCGCAAGCAGCGCTCGCCGCACCACGCCGCGAAAGCGGCAGGCGCGGAGGACTTCGACGCGCTGTTTCGCTCGTGCGTGCAGGACGTGCACGCCTATGCCCTCTCGCTGCTCGGAGATCGTGCCGGCGCCGAGGACGTCACCGCGATCGCCTTCGAGCGCCTCTTCCGCGCGCGCCGGCGCATCGACGCGCGCCGCGGCACGCCGCGCGGGCTGTTGTTCACGATCGCGCGTAACGCGGCACTCGATGAGCTGCGCAGGCGCTCCCGCCGCCCCGCCGCCGCGCGCGGCGCCGATGAGCTCTGCGACGCGCGCGCCGAGCACGAGCTCGAGCAGGTCGAGCGCCGCGAGCTCCTCGCGGGCGCACTGGCGGCACTCGGTCCGCGCGAGCGCGAGCTCGTGCTGCTGAAGTTCCACGGTCAGCTCTCGAACGCAGAGCTCGCGCGCGCACTCGGCATCAGCGAGACGAACGCGGCCACGCGGCTGCACAGGGCGCTCACGCGCCTGCGCAGCTCCTGCGACACCGGCGAGCAGGAGCGCGTCGCATGAGGGTGATCCAGTTCCCCTCCAGGCGCGGCGCGCACGCAGACCCGGCGGTGCTCGCCGAACTCGAGGCGGCCTTCGACGGCGACGGCACGGGCGCCGAGGCGGAGGCCTGGCGCGAGCTACGCGCGGACGTGCGTTCGCTGCCCGCGCCCATCGACGCCGCCTTCCAACGCTCACTGGAAGAGCAGCTGCGCGGCGAGGCGGAGCCCGCGGGCACGCGCCGGCGAGGGTCGCCGGCGTCCTCGCGCGGACGCGTCGTTCGTCGGCGCAGGATGATCCCGGCCGCCGCTGCGCTGGCGCTCATCGCCGCGCTCGTGCTCGCCGGAACCGAGCTCGGGGGCTCTGGCTCTCCCCAACAGGCCAAAAGCACCTTCAGTGCGGTTGCCGGCGACCGGCAAGGCCAGCTCAAATCGATCAAAGGCCGGAGCTCGCCCGCGGGTCACGGGTCCAAATTCAAGTCCGAACTGGTCCCTTCAGCGTCCGAACCATCGGAAAAGAGCGCCGCCGCCACCGCCGCGCCCGGCGCCGAAGCGCCCGGCGAGTCCTCCGGGCGCCTGCAGCAGCTCGACGCCTCGATCAGCCTCGGCGGGGGCAGCGAAGGCGTGCAGGTGATCGCCGATCGCGTCGGCGAGCTCGCGGTCGCCGCCGGCGGCTTCGTCGAAAGCTCGAAGGTCGAACTGCAGCACGGCTCCGTCGGCGAAGCCACGCTCACGCTGAAGCTCCCCAGCGCGAAGCTCGCGGGCGTGCTCGCGAGGCTCCAGCGGCTCGCGCCGGTGCGCGCCGAGTCGCAGTCGCTGCAGGACCTCAGTGGCCAGTACAACGCCGTCGGCGGGCGGCTCGCAGCCGCGCGCGCCGAACGAAGCGCCCTGCTGCGCGCGCTCGCCAAAGCCGAAACCGCCGCGGCGCTCGAAAGCCTGCACCAGCGCATCGCCCAGGCCGATGGCGCGATCGCCGCCGACGAACGTGAGCAGGCAAGCATCTCCCACACCGCGAGCCAGGCCCAGGTCGAAGTCAGCGTGCTCGGCGAAACGGCGCACGCGAGCGGAGGACTCACGCTCGGGCGTGGGCTGGACGACGCCGGTCACATCCTCGTAGTCGCCCTCGCGGTGGCGCTGATCGCCCTCGCCGTCCTGGTGCCGCTGGCGTTGCTGCTCGGCGCCCTCACGATCGGCGTCCGCGGTTGGCGCCGCCAGCAGCGCGAGCGCGCGCTGGGGTCGAGCTGAGGATCAGCCGCCGGGATCGACGCCCACCGCCGCCGGGACCTCCGCCGCTGCCGCGTCGCCGCCGGTGATCGCGGTCAACTCGCGCAGCAGGTGGTCCATCCCGGCGATCGCGTAGGCGGCGCGCTGGCGCCCGGCACCGCCGCCGCGTGCGAGCAGCGCGGGAAGCACCTCGAGCTCGCGCTCGCATTCGAGCTCCGCCGCGGGCGCGCGCGCCAGCTCGAGCGCCTGCTCCAGCAGCTCGGCGACCGGGTGGAGGTGCCCGTTCGCGTCCGGCAGGCGCGCCTGCACGCCGAAGCGCGCCGCCCTGAAGATGCCCTCCTCGAGCACCTCGGCCGGCGGATCGGCTCCCGGCTCGTCCTGCGCGGCGCGGCGCGCGAGGCAGTGGGTCAGCGCCGCCAGCGCCGCCGTGTCCTCGAGCGTCGCCTGCACGTCGAGCGCGCGCACCTCCACCGTGCCAAGGCGCGGGTGCGGACGCAGCTTCCACCAGAACCAGGTGTAGTCGGAGACCTCGGCCGCGCGCGCGAGCCGGCGCGCGGCCTGCTCGAAGTCGGCGAAGTCGCGCATCGCGCGCGGCACACCGGAACGCGGCCAGCCGCGCACTGTCACCTCGCGCGCCGAGGCGAGGCCCGTGTCGCGGCCGTGGCGGAAAGGCGAGTTCGCACCGAGCGCCTGCAGCAGCGGCAGGTGCCTGCGCAGGCCGTTGAAGGTCCTGATCGCCGTTTCCGGGTCGGGCATGCCGACGTGGATGTGCAGCCCTCCGACCGGTGTCGCAACCGCATCCCCGAGGAGCTGCCTGATGCGTTCATAGCGTGCCTTGTCGGTGATCGTCGCCGCGCCCTCGGGCGCCGCCGGATGGGTGCCCGAGCCCAGCAGCCCGGCGCCGGTGGCGAGCACCGCCCTGCGCAGGCGTGCGAGCGTCGCCGCCGCATGCGCCGCGTTGCGGCAGATCGGCGTTATCAGCTCGACGTGGCAGGCGTGCAGCTCGGGCTCGACGCCGCCCTCCACGGGGCCGAGCCGCTCGAGCACCGCCGCCGAGGCGTTCGCCTGGCTGCCCGTGACCGGGTCCACCAGGAAGAGCTCCTCCTCGACGCCCAGCGAGTAGGGCGGCTCGGAGCCGAAGCGGTGGGGCTCCTCGGGGCGCTCGCTTGCAGTGGCGCCCGCGCGCACCTCGCCATCGCTGCTCATCGCTGCACATTAACCAGTCGGCTGCCGCCAGGCGCGGCTGCCCACTAATGCAGACAGGCGCGTCGGTCGATACTCCGGTGTGTACGGTCGCGCGCTCAGGGCGACAAGCCGCGAGCGCGGAATGACGCTCGTCGAGGTACTCATCGCCAGCGTGATGGCGCTCGTACTGATGCTCGCGCTGTTCGCCTTCCTCGAGGCCGTCACCAAGTCCTCCGCCAACGACCAGGAGCGCAGCAACGCGCTCGTCGAAGAGACCGAGGCGGTGCACAACATGGCCGAGGAACTCGGGCAGGCCTACGAATACAAGGAACCGCTGCTCGAAAGCGCAAAAAAAGCGCTCACGAGCAACTACGTGAGCGTCTACGCCTGGGTGACGGTATCCGGCAGCGCACAGGTCAAGAAGCGCCTCGTGTTCGACTGCGAAGAAGAAAGCGGCGAAGTCTCCGGCGAGAAACAGTGCGTGCGCTACGAAACCGCCACGAGCGACGGGACGGCCGTCTCATCGCTCAAAGGGGACGCCAGCGCGGCCCACCGCGTCGTCGTCCCGCGCGTTGACAACACCGGTGCGAACAAGGTCTTCGAACTCACCGCCGAACGCGGCGGAACCACGCCCACCTACGGGCAGATCAGCATCGAAGCCCCCGGGGCTGGGCGCAACGTGAGCGCCAAAAACGACCACGGCTTCGCCTACAACGTCACCCTGCGCGACGCCTTCTACCTGCGCAACCTCGAATTCGCGACCTGAGATGCCGAGCGCCCGCGCCACAGCCACACGCCGCGTGGGACGCCGCCTCGTCGGTGTGCGCGAGCGCGCCCGCGAGCAGCGCGGCCTGACGATGATCGAGGTACTCGTCGCGACGACGATCCTCGCGATCGGCGCAGCCGGCCTGCTGAGCGCCTTCGACGGCGGCCGCCGCGCCACCACCTACGCGGAACTGCACAGCGTCGCCACGCAGGCCGCCGAACGCGAACTGCAGCGTGTCGCCTCGCTGGAATGGGGAAAGCTCGCTCTCAACGGCACCTCGAGCACCTTCACCGCGAAATCCGCGAGCTCGACGGACCCCACGTCGTATCTGAAAGCCGAAGAATGCGACACAGCCAGCAAGATCCCCTCGCACGGACCGCCCTGCTACGAGTACGCCTGGGGTGTGGCCGCGGACGTCGAGCCGCTGGTGCTCAAGGAAGAAAAAGCCGGCAAAAAGGAAGCCGACGAAACCGCCGATCCCTACACCTTCACGACCCTCAGCCCGAGCGGCTCCACGCGCCTGACGGTCACGGTCTACCGCTACATCACATGGGCGCTCGACCCTGAATGCAAAGCCACGACGTGCTCGAGTGAAACCGAAGAAAAGCTCGACGTAAAGCGCGCGACCGTCGCCGTCGAAGTCACCGGGTTGCACAAGCCGGTGGTGATGGGCACGCTGCTCACGAACACCGACGCCGGTGAAACCCATCCCCTGGACGAAGCCAAATGCGTCGAAACCAAAGAAGGCAAAGAAGAAAAAGTGGCCTGCCAATGAGGCGCCGCCTAAATCGTGACGAGGGCTACGTGATGGTGATCGCGCTGATCCTCACGGTCGTCATCCTCGGCCTCGCCGCCGCGATCGTCTCGGCGAGCCTCAGCACGAGCGACCACTCAACGCACGAATACTCCCGCAGCGCCGCGCTGAGTGCCGCCGACGCCGGGCTGCGCGCCGCCGCCCATCGCCTGAGCAACCAGGAAGAACAGACCGCCCCCCAGCTCGAACAGTGCTTCACGATCAAATTCATCGCGAAGGAATCGAGCGGAAAATGCCCCGGCCAGGGACCCGAAGAACTCGGCAACGGCGAGAGCTACACCTACTACGTCTCGCCCGCGCTATCGAAATCGACCAGCGAATGCACGGGGTTGTGGGTCGAAGCGCCATCGGGCAAGACGATCGCGCAGAGGTGCATCACCGCGATCGGCACCGCCAACGGCGTCTCCGAGCGCGCGCAGGAGCGCGTCGCCGATGTAAAAGGGTTGGGCATCTGGGCGGCCGACGGGATCTTCTCTTACGGCAGCCTCGACTTCAACAACAACATCAGCTTCACGGGTGAAATCGGCGCGCGCGGGAAACTGCTCTTCAACAACCAGGTCGAAGGGACGGCTCCGGTGACGCTGAAGTACGGCGAATCGATCGAAAAAAAGCAGGGCGCGTGCAAGCTCGGGGCCTCCAAAAACGGAGCGTGCATCGAACAGAAACTGACTAGCGCCGAACTTGCGGAAGCACCATACAAGCTGCCCGAACAGAGCACGGCACCATACGCCGAATCGGAAGTGTCGGGCAGCTATAAAAACATCACGATGTCGTCGGGCTCGATAAACGCGAGCCGCGAAATGAGTGCCAACGGCTCGACCACCGTGAAAATCCCCTCAGGGTCGTACAATCTCTGTTACATCTTCTTGAACAACTCGGCGACGATCGAATACGAACCTCCCGTGACGATCTACCTCGACTCCTACAATCGCAAAACGCCGCAGGCGAGCAACTGCCCGAACAACAACAAAACGGGCACGATCGAAATGGTCAACCAGGCCAACTGGGTCGACCTCGGAAAAACACCGAGCTCCTCGGACCTCAGGCTCTTCGCCTGGGGAAAGCCTTATGAAACGAGCAGCAGCGCGCCGAAGCTGAGGTTCAACAACAATGTCAGCGGCCCCTTCTACGGAGAGATCTACGCTCCGTACTCCAACGTCGAATTCGTCAACCAGCTCACGATGGTCGGTGCGATCGTCGCTGGCTACGAGGACTTCAACAACGGCGTCACCTTCACTGCATCGCTGGGCTCCGGCGAAAACACCGGCGGCGGCCTGAGCTTCTACCCCACCGCCTACCACGTCTGTACCCCCTCGGCGAGCTACTCGGCGAGCGGCTGCTACTGATCCGAGAGACCGCTCCGCGGCGCCGCGCTCAGGTGTGCACGGCGTCGCCGCCGGGACGCAGCGCCTTCACGCGGTGAAGATCGTCGCTGGCGGCATCCAGCAGCGCCTGCGGGGTGGCGCGGATCGCGGTGGCGCAACCCACGCACAGCTCGATTCCGCGCGCGAGCCCGAGACGGCGGAACTCGACCTCCGCGGCGAGCGCGCGCAGCCGTTCGGCGACGATTTCGGCCTGCACGCCGATCGTGCCCGCGAGGATCACGAGGAAGCGGTCGCCGCCGAGACGGCCGTAGACGTCCTCCGCACGCAGCGTCTCGCGCATGCAACCTGCCAGGGCGCGCAGGACCTCGTCGCCGGCGTCGGTGCCGACGCGCTCGTTCATCTCCGTCAGATGGCAGACGTCAACGAGCAGCACCGACAGCGGCTCCACACGCCTGCGCGCATGTGCCGCGGCGCGGACGAGATGCTCCTCGAGGGCGGGAGCGTCGAGCAGGCCCGTGAGGGCGTCGCGCAGCGAGGTCTCGGTGACGGCGTCGCGAAACTCGGCAAGGCTCGCTTCCGCCTCGCGGCGTCGCGCGTGGACCAGCGCGAGCGCGAAGGCCAGCGTGATCGCGAGAGCGACCGCCGCCGCGCCGAGTACGCGCAGCTCCCATGTCCGCTGCGCCAGCGCAAGACCTGCGAGCAGCGTGGCGAGACCAACTGCAACCGCGGCGAAGGCAACGGCGGCGCGCCGCGCCGCCGGGGTGCTCTGGGCCATGCCTTCGGATCGTGCCGCGAGCACGAATTCTTGAGGCGTGTTGGCTCCAGCCGACGGATTGACGGCAGCGTACGCATACACTCGCGGGCCTTGGGTCCGGTCAACCTCTACAGCGACACGCAGACGCGCCCCACGCGGGAGATGCGTGCCGCGATCGCAGCTGCGGAGGTGGGCGACGAGCAGCGGGGGGAGGATCCGACGACGAGTGCCCTCGAGCGCCGCGTCGCTGAGCTGCTCGGCCACGAGGCCGCGGTGTTCATGCCGAGCGGCACGATGTGCAACGAGATCGCGCTGCGCGTGCACGTGCGCCCCGGCGGCGACGAGGTGCTGCTCGACGCCACCGCGCACCCCGTGAACGCGGAGGCCGGCGGGCCGGCGCAGCTATCGGGCGCGATGCTCAGAACGATCGACGGCGAGGGCGGAGTCTTCACCGCCGAGCAACTCGAGGCGGCGATCAGGCCCGCCGGCGACCGCTACGCGCCGCGCTCGCGCCTGGTGTGCGTCGAGCAGACGAGCAACTTCGGTGGCGGGCGCGTGTGGCCGCGCGAGCAGATCGCGGCGGTGCTCGCCCTCGCGCGCGAGCACGGCTTGCGCGCCCACCTCGACGGCGCGCGCCTGATGAACGCCGTCGTCGCCACGGGCGTTAGCGCGCAGGACTACGCGAGCGGCTTCGACACCGCCTGGATCGACTTCAGCAAGGGGCTCGGCGCGCCGGTGGGAGCGGTGCTCGCGGGCTCGCAGGCGACGATCGAGGACGCCTGGCGTTACAAGCAGATGATGGGCGGCGCCATGCGCCAGTCGGGCATCCTCGCGGCCGCCTGCATCTACGCGCTCGAGAACCACGTCGAGCGGCTCGCCGAGGACCACGAGAACGCGCTCGCGCTCGCGCGCGGGTTGGCCGAGCTGCCCGGCGTCTGGATCGACCCCGACGTCGTGCAGACGAACATCGTCATGTTCGACGTCGAGGATGCGCACGGGCTCGTCGAGCGCCTGCGCGAGCGCGTCCGGCTCGGCGCCCTGTCACCCCGGCGAGTGCGCGCCGTCACGCACCTCGATGTCGGTCGCGGTGACATCGAGACCGCACTCGCGGCACTCGCGCAGGCGCTTCGATCCTGAGGTGGTGGGTCGCGGGCGCGTCGTCCCATCGGCCTCGCCGTGGCGCCCTACACCGCGCGCGAGCGGGTCGCCGCTTCGGCGGTCAGTCCTGTCTGCAGCGGCTCGAGTTCGAAGAGCTCGCCGGGCGGCTCGCCGCACAGCAGCCAGCCGCGGTCCACCGAGACGATCAAGCCCTTCTTGGCGAGCGCGGAGAGGGCGCTCGTGACGGTCGGCCGGCGCGCCGCCACGAGGTCCGCCAGCACCTCGTGCGTGAGGTGCAGCGAGAGCACGATGCCATCCCGGCTCACCCGCCCCCAGCGCGCCGCGAGGTGCCACAGAAGCATGTGCACGCGCACGTCCACCCGCGCCTGGTGCACGATCGCCATGTTCAGCGCGAGGTCGCGCGAGCGTCTGAGCGCGCGCCCGACGAGCCTGCCCGTGAGCTGCGGATAGCGCCCCAGGCGCGTCGCGAAGGCCTCGTCGAGGACCGCCAGGCGCGTCGGTTCGAGCACGTGCCAGCCAGCAGCGAGCGAGACCGTCGAGTCCTGGATTTCCTCCTCCGCCTGCCACGGCCGCAAGAGGTCGCCCTCGCCGAGCAGCTCGGCGCCGAAGCGCGCATCGACGCCCACACGGCGCACGAGCAGCCCCTGCAGCACCAGCAGTCCGATCCCCTCGCCGGAGGAGCCCAGCGCCGTGCCCGCCCAGTGCCCGGTGCGGATCGTCACGCACCGGCAGATGCACTCGCGCGCGGCGCGCTCGCGCAGCACGTCCGGCAGCCCCTCGGCGAGCTCCGCGTCCTCCTCGAGCACCCGACACACACCTACGGGCGTCCAGGCGGACGTCCTCATCACCGAATACGACCCATCTCGGCACCTTTAGCTACCCCGATCGGCCCCGCGGCCAACCTCGACCGGATGAGCGCGGCCCGCCAGAGCATTCCTTAGGGACCGTTGATGTGGGCGTCCTACAACGAGTAGTAGAGGATCGCGCCCGCCCAAGAGCGCGATCCTCGCTTAGCCCCCGGCGATCCCCGCATAACCCCAACGGCAAGGAGCACGAGTCAAGTGAGCCCCCAACAGCAGAGCACCGCAGAGCGCCAGGCCGGCCCGAGCGGGCTTGGCGTCGTATCGGCCACCGTCGGGATGTTCGCCTTCGTGGGCGCCATCTTCCTGCTGCTCGGCGTCGGCGGCACGATCGCGACGGGCGCCGCGATCGCGGTGATGGTTCTCGGCGTGGTCGTCGTCTCGCGCTACGTGCAGCGGATCTCCTTCACACGCGGCTCGCCCACGCAGCGCCAGCGCGGGCCGGCCGGCACGGACGAGGAGCGCTCCGGCAGCGACGAAGCGCACGAAGAGCTCTGCCCTTATGACTTCCCGCGCGAGAACCACGCGCGCCGGCAGCTCGAGCGCGAGGCGGCATAGAACCGGCGCGCGCCCGAGAGGGCGGCGCGCCGTTCGCCACTGGGCACACTGATGGGGTGAGCTCCCCGCGCCGCGAGGCATCCCCAGCAGCGGAGCTATCGCGCACGCGGAGGCGCCTCGTGCTCGCGATCTGCTGCATGAGCCTGCTGATGGTCGGGCTCGACAACACGATCGTCAACGTCGCGCTGCCCTCGATCGGCAGGCAGCTGCACACGAAGGTCGACGGGCTGCAGTGGACCGTCGACGCCTACACGCTCGTGCTCGCCAGCCTGCTGATGCTCGCCGGCTCGACCGCCGACGGGATCGGCCGCAGGCGCGTCTTCCAGATCGGGCTGGCGCTCTTCTCGCTCGGCTCGCTGCTGTGCAGCCTCGCGCCGAGCCTCGGTTTCCTGATCGCCTTTCGGATGGTGCAGGCGGTCGGTGGCTCGATGCTCAACCCGGTCGCGATGTCGATCATCCGCAACGTCTTCACAGACGCGCGCGAGCGCGCGCAGGCGATCGGCATGTGGGGCGCGACCGTCGGTCTCAGCCTCGCGCTCGGCCCCGTCGTCGGAGGCGTGCTCGTGCAGAGCGCCGGCTGGCCCTCGATCTTCTGCATCAACGTGCCGATCGGGCTGCTCGCGCTCGTGCTCACGGCACGCTACGTGCCCGAGTCGCGCGCGCCGCGCGCGCGACGCATCGACCCCGTCGGGCAGGTGCTCGTGATCGTGCTGCTCGCCGAGCCTCACCTACGCGATCATCGAGGGCCCGAGCCGCGGCTGGGGCTCCGCGGAGATCCTCGCCCTCTTCGCCACCGCCTGCGCCTCGCTGGTCGCGCTGATCGCCTACGAGCGCCGGCGCCTACAACCGCTGCTCGAACTGCGCTTCTTCAGAAGCGTGCCCTTCTCCAGCGCCAGCGCGATCGCCGTACTCTCGTTCGCCGCGCTCGGCGGTTTCCTCTTCCTGAACACGCTCTACCTGCAGGAGGTACGCGGCCTGTCCGCGCTCGACGCTGGCCTCTACACGCTGCCCATCGCCGCCATGACGCTCATCTTCGCGCCCCTATCCGGGCGTATCGTCGGCCGCCGGGGACCACGCATCGGCCTCGTCGTCGGCGGCATCGGAATCGCGCTCGCCGGCGCGCTCATGAGCGGGATAACGCGCACCACCCCGCTCGACTCGCTGCTCCCCGCCTACCTCATCTTCGGCATCGGCTTCGGCATGATCAACCCGCCGATCACCAACACCGCCGTGCTCGGCATGCCCGCTGAGCAGGCCGGGGTCGCCGCTGCGATCGCCTCCACCTCCCGGCAGGTCGGCCAGACGCTCGGCGTCGCGATCATCGGGGCCGATCGCCGCCGCGCGCGCGCGGCGCCGTCGGGCCCGGGTTCGTCGTCGGCCAGCCGACATCGGCTGGTGGATCATCGCCGGCTGCGGCGCCGCAGCGCTCGCGCTCGGGATCGCGAGCACGAGCCGCCGGGCGCTCGAGAGCGCTCGCAGGGTCGCCGAGGACCTCGGCTCCCCGGCGCCCGCCGGAGCGCTGGCGCAGGCCGCCGAGCCAGCGCGCGCCTGACCCTTGGCTTGAGCTCTTGCTCGGCACGCTCGGCGATCGGCACCCTCTTCATCCGACGGTTCGCCGCACGCGCGCCCCCGGCCGGCCCTCCTGGCCGGCCCGCTATTCCCTAAAGCAGGAACGCGTGGCCGGCCGCGGAGCGCGGCTTGCTCAGGCCTCGATCAGACGCCGTTGAGGAACGGGACCAGCGCTTCCACGAACGCGTTCGTGGGGTACGCCCCGTTCGGATCGTTGTGTGCGTAGGTGTTTTCCTCGTTGATCAGCGTCACGTTTTCGGGCGGGATTTTCGACTGTTTCGCGAGGTCTTCGGCGAAGGTGAGCGTCGTGAAGCCGCCGCCGAAGTGTTTGTCCAGTTCTGAGTTGATCGCGAGGATGTGCAGTGTCGTCGGCAGGCTTTCGCCGTGGATCGCGTGCTCGCCGAGCACTTCCTGCGCTTCGTTGGGGATGCCGTTGCCGACGGCGCCCGTATCGACCGTGAGCCTTTCCGGGAAGTACCACTCGCTGCCGTCGGCGTCCTTCACTTCCGCTCCCGAGAGCATTTCCGCGTAGCGGCGGATCGGCGTCAGCGCGCCTTCGCCGTTCCAGGTCCAGACTTCGCCGCTGACCGGTTCCTGCAGCCCTTTCCCGGAGTGCACCTGCGCCGCCGCGAGGTTCGGCGGGGAGGTGCCCACGTTCACGCTGTAGCCGAACTCGGCTTCGTTGTCCGCCTTCACGAATTCGCCTTTGGAGTTCTTCGCCTTCAGTTCCGGCGGCAGGAATTTGAATTCCTCGGCCACCGAGGCTTCCGTCGGGTTCACGAGCGCCGCCGCCGAGCCCGTCAGCGAGAACAGGCCCAGATCGGGCGCGGCGATCCCGCCGAACGCCAGCCACGGCTTTTCGGGGTTGATGTTCGTGAGCTCTTCTTCGGCCTTCGCCTTCGTGATCGGCGTCGGGCTCGAGCCGCCGTCGATGTAGACGAGCCCTGACAGCCCTTCCGCGCCCGGCTTTCCTGCGAAGTCCCACGTCGCGTAGGCCGTCACCACGGTGCCGCCGAGCGAGTGCCCCGCGAGCACGACTTTGCCCTTCAGTTTTTTGGCCTGTTCGATCACCAGGTGGAGGTCGTTCACGGCCACGCTCATGCCCCATTCCTTGGCGCCGTCCGTCTTCGCCTTTTCGCCCGATATCGGTTCGTAGTGCTTCTTGACTTTCGTGCCGAGGTAGCCGAGGTAGTAGTTGAAGAATTCTTCGCCGCTGACCTTGCCTTCCTTGAACTTCTGCGCCTCCTTCTGTTCCTCGAGCAGGTTCTCGCGTCGTTCGACCGCCCACACCTGCCATTCCGGCTCTTTTTCGACGATCCACTTCGCGAGCGGCACGAAGTACGCGCCGCCGCCGGAGGTCCCCGGCTCGATCACGAGCACGTTCTTGGCCTTGCTCGAGCCGATCTTCACGATCCCCACCTTGTCGAGGGACTTGGGTGTACCGGGCGCCGCGGAGCCCTTCATCCACTTCACCGCGATGTATTTCGTCTTGGCTCCCGCCGGTGCGGCGAGCGCCGCGGCCACGAACGCCGCGATGGTGAGCGCGATCAATACCCGCGCGGGCGTGCTGCTGGTCCGGTGCATCCCTCTCATGCCTCCCTCTCTTGCTAGCCGCGTCATCAGCGAACTAGGCGCCCCCGCGCGACCGCAGTAACCAGAACCTGCTTCGGAGCGGATCATAGCCGCTGCGCAGCCGCCCGTTCGCTCCTTGTTTGCGGTCAATTCGGCTGGTAGCTTCAAGTTCTTATGTTGCGTCGGTCGCTTGGATTGGGTGACTTCGGCGCTCGCGCAGGTGCTGGCGGAAGGACCCGCCGCCTGCTGCCCGCCGCACTCGCCCCGCTGCTCCCGCTCGTGCTGCTCAGCGGCTGCGGCGCCACGCACAAACAGCCGCCCGCGAGCCCCGCCGCAGCCGTCCAGGGCTCCGAAGAAGCAGAACAGCGCAAAGAAGCCTCCGAAATCGCCAACGACCGCGAAGAACTCGCCGCGATCGAAGGCGAGAAACGCGAAGAAACCGGCGAAGCCAACGCCAAGAAGAAAGAAGCCGAAGCCCTCGCGAAGGCGCAGGGCCGCCTCCACGCCGCCGAGAAGCAGGCGCAGCAGAAAGAAGCACAGGCGCGCGCCAAGGCCAAGAAACTCGAAGCCGCCGCCGAAGCTCGCAACAAGAGCGCCTCAAAAGCGAACAAACAGGCGTCCTCGAAGCACTCCTCGGGCTCGAGCGGCGCTCCCAAGAACAACCACTCGAGCGCCTCTCAGGAAGGCACCCGGGTAGCCAAGCGCAAAAGCGCCCCCGCGCCGAAGAAACACAGCACGAGCGCGCCCAAGAAAAAGCACACGGAAGAAGGCAGCGCGCCGAAGCGCGGCGCCGGGCCCGCCGGGCCTGAAGAAGCGCAAGCCGCGGGCGGCGAACAGGGCGCGAGCGGCTAGATGACGCGCCCGCGCCCCGCCCAGCGTCAGCTGCTGCTCTGCCTGCTCGCGCTCGCGCTCGCCGCGATCCTCAGCGGCTGCGGCGCCAGTGCCTCCAACAGCCGCGCCGAAGCCGGTGGCGGCGGCGAAGCAGCGCCCGCCGAACGCGAAGTCAGCACGCAGGAAGCGCAGGTGCGTGCGCGCCTGAAGAAGAGCGAAGAAGCCGAAGCGCAGCTACTGAAGAAGAAGCGCGCCGAAGCCATCAACGCAGCCAACGCGGTCGCGGCCGAAGAAGCCGCCAAAAAAGCCAGGCGTCACAGCGCGAAAGGCGGGCACGGCGCGCGCAAATCCTCCTCCCCCCGCAGCGGCCGCTCCGGCGCCACGAAACGCTCGCGCAAGCACGGCTCCAAACTCACCCCCGAAGAAGAAGCCGCGCGCAAGCAGCTCCAGCGCGAAGAAGCCGCCGAAGCGCGCAAGTACGACAAAGTCGAATCCGAAGAAGAACCCGAAGAACGCTAGGCGCTGCCGGCGCCGTCCTGCTCTTCGTCGGAGCCCTCCTCCGCGGCGGCCTCCTCGGCCCCGTCCTCCTCATCCTCGCCCGCGTACAGCGACTCGCGCGCGAGCTCCCTGCCCTTCAGGTCGAACAGCTTGATCTCCAGCAGGTCGCTGCGGTAGTCATCAGGCGCGATCAACGTGAAGCGCTCGTCGATCAGCTCGCACTGATCGACCGCGAGGTCAGCGAGCTCGGCCGTGACGATGCGGCCACCGGACACCAGCGGGCGGCCCCACACGAGCGTCATCGACGCAGTCGCGCCGTACTGCCCGCGCCAGCTGCCGATCACCTCCTCGCACAGGTCAAGGCGCCAGTCGGGGTTGCGCTCGGCCGTCTCGTCGGTGTAGTCCACGAACGACCAGAAGTCAGTCGGCTCGCCCTGGTCCGCCGCCGGCAGGAAGCGCACATAGCCGAACAGCTCGAAGCCGTTCTCGGTGGGCGCCGTCGCCGGCACGTAGGTGCGCCCGTGCCAGCTGCGGTCCGGGTACCAAGCGATCCTCCCCGGCTCGCCGAGGTCCTCACCGTCTGAGTCGAGCGCCCCGGCCGCCGTCAGGAACTCCTGCGCCAGGCGCTCCTCCCAGCGCCCGTACGGGAGCCCCTCCTGGGGGGGTTCGGCCGCGAAGCGCGGCACCAGTCGTTCCTCCGGGGGCATCGCGCGCTGAGACTAGCGCTAGGCCTCGCGTAGGGCCGCCGCGGCGTCCTCGGGCGCGAGCGTGTTCAGGTTCACCTCCGTGGACAGCTCGAGCCCCGCGAGATACGTCAGTCGCGGCATCACGTCGATGCGCCAGCAGAAGTCCTGCACCCCCCGCGGCGCGGTCCGCACCCACAGGTTCAGGGGCGGGCTGGCGCCGAGCCTGCGCGCGAGCCGGCTGAGCCCCTCGTGCAGCAGCGCACCGCCGGTGGGGCCATCGTCCTCGAAGCGCGCGCGCGGCACGCGCGGCGCGAGCATCAGCTGGAAGGGCAGGCGCGAGGCATACGGCGCCAGCAGCACCGCCTCCTCGTCGATCGCCACGATGCGCTCGCCGCGGCGCACCTCCTCGGCGACCAGGTCGCCCAGCAGGTTGCCTCCCATCGTGCGCGTCGTGTAGGCGCTCGCGCGCTCGCGCTCGCGCGCCACCGCCGCCGGCACGAAGTCGAGCGCGTACAGCTGCGAGTGCGTATGCGGCAGCGAAGCCCCCGCCTCGTGGCGCTCGTTGACGATCAGCTGCACGTACGCGCTCCGCTCATGCGCGCGCATGCGCTCGCGCCATACGTCCACCGCCTCGACCGCCTGCTCGCGCGGCAGTTCGGAGAGCGACAGCACCGACTGCGGCCCGTTCACGATCAGCTCGTGCGACCCGGTCGCAGGCAGTGACACGAACAGCTCCCCCGGCGTGCCTCCGCGCGCGGAGACCTCGTCCGGCTCGCCCGGGCTCCAGCTCGCGCGCGCCTGTCCCTCCGGCGTGGGATCGAGCGCGGGGTAGAGGTTCGGCACCACGCGCACGCGCCAGCCGGGCGAGTTCGGAGCCGACCCCGGTGCGCGCCGCGCGTACAGCTCCGGCGGGGTGCGATCCTCGTGGCCCTCCGCGAACGGGTCACCGGCCGGGTCGATCGGGTCCGCCGGCGCGCAGCGCGGCTCGCCGCCAGGCCGGCGCGAGCGCTCCCCCGCCACGATCGTCCGGTGCCCGCTCAGCGGGTCGATTCGCAGCTCAGGCACGCCGTGCGGGCACCAGCACTGGCCGGTGGGTCTCAGGCGTCGAGCGCGTAGCGCTCGACGTCGCGTTCGAGCTTCTGCACGCTCGCGAACGGGCCCTGGTAGATGAAGAAGCGCCCCGCGCGGTCGTAGAAGACGGTCACCGGCGTGTTGCCCGAATCGGTGATCGCCTGCCCCAGCGAGCCCGTCGGGTCGAAATAGCTCGGATAGCTCAAGGGATAGGAGCGTAGGAACCCTCCCGCGTTCGACCGGCTGTCGCTCGTGTCGATCCCGATGAACGCCACTTCGCGCCCGCGCGCCAGCGAGACCCGCTGGAAGATGCCCACCTCCGCCTGGCACGGCCCGCACCACGAGGCCCACTTGTTGATCACCACAGGCTCGCCGCGCAGCGCCGCGAGGCGCCTGCGCAGCGCCGGCAGGCTCCCGCCGAGGATCTCGCTCGCCTGCTCGTGCAGCGAGGCCAGGGGTGCGGGCGAGCCCGCCAGCTGGGTGCGCATGCGCGCGAGGCCCAGCCGCAGCGGAGCCGTGTCGCTCGGGCTGGCACTGCCGGCGAGCTGCACGAGCCCGACCGCGAGCAGCGCGAGGAGCGCGAGGGCCGCCGCCGCGATCGAGATGCGCCTCAACGTCAACCCGCCGGTCATCTACGGCGTAAGGGTCGCAGATGCTCAATCCCTTCAATAGCGCCTGCGCGTGTTATATCCTGAGGGACAAGAGCCGGGGGCAAGCGGTGCCTCCGGCGGACGGCGCCCAAGGGGCGCCAGCTCATCTCGACCCGCGTCGGAGCGATTCTTCCGGCGCCGGCTTTCGTCTCGACGTCAGAGCCTCAATTGGCTGAGCCCACGCAAGCGGCCCGGGCGGCCGCGCCCACCCCAACCTCGGACGACATTGCGCGCGCCGAGAAGCTCGTGCGCGAGCGCTTCCTGCACGAGGGAGAGGATCCCGCGCAGGCGCTCGCGCCAGGCACTCCGCGCAGGCGCGCCCTCGACATGGCGCTCGCCGAGCTCAAGGAGGACCCCGCGCGCAAGCATCCCTCGACCGAGTGGCGGCGGCAGTTCTCGCTTCTGCTCGGGCTCGAACGGCTGATGTCCGAGGACGATCCCAAGCTTGCGGACGGCACCGTCCTCTCCGCCCACCAGGTGGACGCGCTCTCCGGCACGCTCGCCGCGCTGATCGCCGAGGCCCAGCGCACCAGCTCCGCCAACGGCAGCGCCGCCGCGGCCTCCCCCGAGCTGCTGGCCTCCGCGGCGATCCTCGGCCCGGACGAGCCCGCGCACGCCAACGGCGCCGCGCCCGCGCTGGCCCCCGCCGAGGACGAGGAGGACGAGGAGCTCGACGAGGACGAGGACGAGGACGACGAGGAGCTCGAGGACGAGGACGACGAGGATCTCGGCCCGGTCCTTCGTGCGGCCCCCGAGGAGGACGAGGACGACGACCTCGACGAGGACGAGGACGACGAGGACCTGGACGATGAGGAGGATGACGAGGAGCCCGACGACGAGGCAGACAGCGAGGAGGAGCCGCGCGACTGGGTGGAGGACGACGAGGGCGAAGAGGAGCTCGCCGAGCTGCCCGAGGATCCCAACGCCGCCAAGCGCTTCTGGTTCGAGCACGCCACCGGCGCCGGCAAGACCGTCGCGGCGCTCGGCTTCGTCGAGGCCACGCAGACCGGCGGCGTGCTGATCCTCACGCACCGTCGTAACCTCGTCGACCAGTTCAACGGCGAGCTGCGCGACCGCGGCTACGCCAAGCGCATCAGCCGCCCCCTGCTGAAGGGCGAGGACTCGAGCAACGGGCCCGTCACCGTCGAGACCTACCAGTGGTTCGTGCGCAACGCCGGCAAGATCTCGAGCGCCTACACGATCGTCATCTGCGACGAGGCTCACACCGCGCTCGGCGAGAAGACGAGCGCCGCCATCCGCAACTGGACGGGGCCGATCTTCATCGGCATGACCGCCACCGGGGCTCTGATCGCGCGCCACGTCACCGACCTCTTCCCCACCCAGACCTCGCGCTTTGACCTCGCGCAGGCGGCCCGCCGGGGCGTCATCGCTCCGCTTCGCTGCGTGCGCATCTCTCCCGGCGTGGGCGTGCGCACGATCGCCAAGGTGCCGCTGCGCCGCGGCGAGGTTGACACCGAGTTCGACCAGGACGAGCTCGCCAAACTGCTCGACCAGCACCCCTTCAACATCGCCGTCGCGAACCTCTACAAGACGCGCTTCAACGGCGTGCCGGGCGTCGTCTACGCCGCCGGCGTGCGCCACGCCTACAACCTCGCCGAGGCCTTCCGCGCGGAGGGGCTGAAGGCGCAGGCGGTGTCCGGCGAGACTCCCAAGCGCGAGCTCGTGAATATCCTCGCGCGCTACGAGCGCGGCGACATCGACGTGCTGATCAACGCGCAGCTGCTCGCCGAGGGCTGGAACTCTCCTCGCGCCACGGTGTGCGTGCACCTCGCGCCGACCGCCTCCAAGCGCATCTACCAGCAGCGCGTGGGACGCGTCACCCGCCGGCACCCCGGCAAGGAGGCGGGCCTCGTCGTCGACTTCGTGCACCCCGCCACCAAGCACGACGACCCCGTCGTCACGCTGCACTCGCTGCTGGACCGCGACGTCTACCGCGGCGGCGCGATCGTCGTCGGTCCCGTGCGCCGCGGCCGTGGCCGGCGCGTCAGGGTGGAGCGGCGCGTGCTGCCCGTGTGCGCCGAGGAGGAGCGGCGGTTCGCGGTCTTCGAGCGCGAGCTCTGGCGCATCGCGGTGGAGCACCTCGATTACGGCGAGCAGCACCTGTGGGCGGCGCTCGCGGGCGCGCGCGTTGCGCCCAACGGCTGGCGCAGGGCGCGCGCGATGCTCCACTTCGACCGCACCGGCGAGCTGAAGAACCGCTTCCTGATCACCGCCGTTCAGCGCAACAAGAACGCGCAGCTGCGCCTGCGCGCGCTCGCCGATATCGCGGCGCTGCGTGACCCCGACTCCTTCGACGAGGCGATCGACATCATCGGCGGCTGGCCGCGCGAGGAGCGCAAGGAGGCCACGAAGATCATGCTGCGCGCGCTCGTCGAGCGGCGCATCGGCAGACGCGATCAGGCGAACGCCTGGATCTGGCGTCTCGCGGAGTACACGCGCGACGTGCACGAGGAGTACGCGGTGCAGCGCTGGCCCGAGACCAAGCGGCTGCTCGGTCTGCTCGTCAACTCCGCCGGCGGCGCGCACGCGCGCAACGCGCGCCGGCTGATACACGCCGCGCGCAAGCAGGACCGCCGCCTCGCCGCGGCGCTGCTCGCGGCCGCGCTCGCGCACACGCCCGAGGCCGAGGAGGCCCTGCGCGGAGCGCGCACGCGCATGGCGCGCAAGCCGCCGGCGCTGGCGCGCGAGCTGCTGCGCAACTTCCCCAAGCGCCGCGCGCGCAGCGGTCGGCGCAGGCGCAAGGGCGCCAAGACCCCGGACGCGATCGCGGAGGCCAACGGACGCGCTCCCGCCGGCGTCCGCGTCGAGCAACCCGCCGGCGAGGGCAGGTCCCGCGCCGCCTCGGGGCGCGCCGAGGAGAACGGCGCCGCCGCGCTGAGCGGCGAGGCGCGTTCGGCCGCCGGCGCCGAGAAGCCCGCCGCCTAGCGGGCGTCAGCGCTGCAGCAGCCGGCGGCCTACGGTTCTTCAGGTTCCGGTGTCGGCGGCAAGACCGTGAATTCGGTCGTGACCTCCGTGTACGGCGGTTCTTCGAGCGTCGCTTCGATCAGGCCCGAGCCGCTCTGGCACCCTTCCACGCCGAGCAGCACCACGACCGCCACGCCTTCCTCGTTGAGTTCCACGTCACTCACGGCGGGGCCCAGCGCGAGCAGCCCGCCTCCGGCATCCAGCCACGCCAGGTGCGGGAAGACCTTGCACTTCCCGAACAGTCCCCTGGCGGTGATGTGCAGGCCGAAGCCCGCGAACTCAGGCGGGAAGGCGACCTCGAACGCGGTCGCCACGCTGCCGTTTTCTTCGGACTCCAGCGCCGCGGCGTTTTCGGTGAGGATCGCGACGAACGCTTCAGGCAGTTCGAGTATCTGCCGCGGGGCAGCATGGTGCTGCCTGTGCCGCGAGCGATGTGCCGTGCGCCCTTCGGCGCTCACGGCGCCCACGAGCGCCAGCACCATCGCCAGGGCGAGGCAAACAGAAAGCCTGTGTCGATCCATGACTCCTCCCAACTGCATCCGGTCCGCCCCCACGACGGCCCGTTCGAACCTATTTTGCGCTTCCTCTCAATCCCGCGTTCCTCGTCGCGGATGTCGAGGGCCAGACGCCGCGAAGCGGCCCCCCGGGCGCGCTGACCGGGGGCCGCGTCGCGGCCCCCCCAGGGTGCCGCCGGCGGACTTACGGATCCTAAGTCGGTTCCGGCGGCAGGACCGTGAACTCAGTCGTGACAGTCGTGTATGGCGCTTCTTCGAGGCTCGCTTCGATCAGCGTCGTGCCGCTCTGACAGGATTCGCCGCCCTCGATCACGACGAACGCGTTGCCGTCGTCGTCGAGCTGGACTTCGCTCACGCTCGGGCCTTCGGCCAGCAGTACCTCGTCCGCGCCGAACCACTTCAGGTGCGGAGCGACCTTGCACTTGGCGTACAGCTGGCGGTCGTTGATGTTCACGAATTCCTCGGCGAATTCAGGCGGGAACTCGACCTGGACGATCGTCGCGAGGCTGCTGTTGATGTCCGACTCCACGATCGGGGTCACCGCTTCGACCTTGGATTCTTCCAGCGTGAACGCCGTCGGCCTCGGCGGCAGCACGGTGAAGTTCGTCATCACCGTTTCGCCTTCGTTGATGTCCGCGGTGATCAAGCTTTCCCCAGGAGCGCATTCGGGGCCGCCCCACAGCACCGCCGTAGCGCTGCCGTCGTTATCGAGCTTCGAGAAGAACACCGGGCCTTCGGTCGTAGGAAGGTTCGGCGGTTCGGCCCAGCTCAATTCGTGTTTGCAGCGGGCCCACAGCTCCTGTGCGGTGAATTCCACCTTCGTCCCGGCGAACACGGGGTCGCACTCGACTTCGATGATGTCGGCGACGCTCGACGCGGTGCCTTTCTCTCCCTGGTCGATGAACGTGGGCATCGACTTCACGATGCAGCCGACGCGTTCGGCGGCCTTGGGGGTCGTCGTGTGCGTGTGCGTGCGCGGCTTGGAGCGGTGCGCGGTGCGCGCCTGCGCTGTCCCCACGAGCGCGAAAGCGGCAAGGATTGCGACGATCAGGCCAACCGAAAACTTGTGTCGTTCCATGACTTCCTCCAGTGAAATCGGTGCTCGGCGCGGAATCTCCGAGGAGGCGCTGGGCGGTCCTGTCCAGCTGGTTGGCCCCCCCCACATTCGGGTTGCCGCTGTGCCTTGAATACCATTTTGGGCGCGTACGTGCAAACAAACTCTCGCAAATAGCGGGACTTCTGCGCGACGCACTAGTACGTTTGTCCAGCTTTGCGCAGCTCGCTAAGGGCCGGGGCGAAGATGGACCTCTCCGGCCGAGAGCGTCGAGCGGGAGCCGTCTGCGCGCTCGACGATGAGGCGACCCGTCCCATCGATGCCCCTCGCCACCCCACGGCCATCGCTCCACGCGAGCTCGCGCCCGAGCAGCGCGTCGCGCTCGCGCCAGGCCGCGAGCGTCGCTCCCTCGGACTCGGCCAGTCGCGCCTTGAGCGCGCGCAGCAGCGCCTGCAGCGTCGGCTCGATGTCCGCTCGTGGGCGCCCGAGCGTCGCAGCCGGGAGCGGCGCGCCGGGGCCGCGTAGCGTCTCGCCGGCTCGCAGCTCCTGCGGCAGCTCGTCGAGTGCGACCGCCACGTTCAGCCCGATCCCGAGGACCGCCCAGTCCTCCTGAAGGCGCGCCTCCACGAGGATCCCCGCGAGCTTCGCCAGGGGCGGCGGCGCCTGCTCGTCAACTGCTCCCGCCACGACGATGTCGTTGGGCCACTTGATCAGAGCGCCCGCGCCGGCGACCTCACATACCGCCACGGCGGCCGCCAGCGGCAGCAGCCGCGGCGGCGCGCGCAGCACGAGCGACATCAGCAGCGCGCTGCCCGCCGGAGCGCTCCAGCGCCTGCCCTGGCGCCCGCGCCCCGCGCTCTGCTCATCGGCGTCCACGAGCGTGCCGTGGGGAGCGCCCGCAATCGCAAGTAGCCGCGCGCGCTCGTTGGTCGAGTCGGTGAGCCGCAGGTGCAGTCGCGGAGCGCCGAGCTCGCTCACGCTCGCCTCAACGTCAGCGCGTCGCCAGAGCCGGACACGCCGAGCAGCTCCGCCGCGGACCCGAGGTTGACCGCGAGCGCGAGCGTTCGGGTCGAGTCCTCGAGCAGGACGAGCCCACCCTCCGGCACGTCCGCGAACGTCTGCCCGAAGAACGCTCGCTGCTCGGCGTCCCCCGTCCCGACCGTCGCCGTCATCCCTCGCTGCACGCCGAGCCGAGCGAGGTCCGCGGTGGAGGCGGCGAGGCTCACGTTGCCAAAGCCGTCGATCCGCAGCACGCTCGCGCAGAGTGCGCCATCGCGCACCTGCGCCGCGGGGAGGTCGAGCTGCACGAGCTCCTCCGGGGCCAGCGGCTCGCCGAGTGAAGCGAGCTCCTCCCCGCTGGCGAGCGCCGCCGCGACGGGGGCGAACACGTCGCGCCCGTGGAAGGTGCTCGACAGCGGCTGCAGGCGCACGCGCGAGCCGCCTACGTCGAACGCCTCCTGGATGCCTCCGAAGCGAGCCGCCGCTGCCATCAGCAGTCCGTTATCCGGGCCCACCAGCAGTCGCCCCTCCTCGCCCGTGCGCAGCGCGAGCGCCCGGCGGGCGCCGCCGACGCCGGGGTCGACGACGGCGAGCGCGACCCCAGCGGGGAGGTACGGAAGCGCGACCGCCAGCGTGATCGCGCCCGTGCGCACATCCGCTCGCGGGATCGCGTGCGTGATGTCGATCACGCGGGCCGCGGGGCAGCGGCGCGCGATCACGCCGTGGCAGACGCCTACGAACTCATCGCGCAGGCCGTAGTCGGAGAGGAAGCCGATCGCGGCGCTGGCGCTCACCGCTCCGCCGCTGCGCCGGCTCGCCCGGCGCGGTCGGAGAGGATCGCGTCCACCACGCCCGTGATGTCGTGCCGCTCCGCCTCGACGTCGGGGTGAAGGCCGTGCTCGATCAGGGTCGCGCTCGTCACGGGGCCGATCGAGACGATGCGCGTGCCGGACGACAGCCCCGGATCGCCTCCCGCCGCCTGCACGAAGAAGCGCACGGTCGAGGAGGAGGTGAAGGTGATGTAGTCGGCCTCGCGCGCCTCGCGCAGGGTGTGCTCGGACAGCGGCTCGGCAACCGTCTCGTACAGCGCGAGCACGTCCACCTCGGCGCCGCGCTCGCGCAGCGCGTCCGGCAGCACATCGCGCGCATCGCGCGCGCGCGCGATCAGCGCCCGCCTCACCGGGACCTCGGCGAGCGCCTCCACGAGCGCCTCCGCCACGAAGCGCTCCGGGACGACATCGGCGCGCACGCCGTGCTCGAGCAGCGCCTCGGCGGTCCCCGGGCCGATGGCCGCGACCCGCGCGCCAGCCAGCGAGCGCGCGTCGCGCCCGCCCGCCGCCAGGCGTGCGAACAGCTCGTGCACGCCGTTGGGGCTCGTGAGGCAGACGAGGTCATAGCCGGAGGGATCGAGTTCGACGGGCCCGTCGGCGATCGTGCGCACGCGGATCGCCGGTGCCTGCACGACGCGGGCGCCGAGCTCTGCCAGCGTGCGCGCGAGCCCGCTCGCCTGCGACCGCGCGCGCGTGATCGCGACGGTCGTGCCCGCCAGCGGGCGCGGCGCAAGCCAGGCGAGCTGATCCGCTAGCTCGGCCACCGCCCCCACAATCGTCACCGAAGGCGCCCGCACGCCGGCCTCGGCGACCGCCTGCGCCAGCGCCGCGAGCGGCGCGCGCACCGTGCGCTGGTTCGGGAGCGTCCCCGCTTCCACGACCGCCGCCGGTTCGGAGCCGGGGCGGCCGGCGGCGATGAGCGAGTCCGCGATCTCCGCCAGGCGAGCGACGCCCATATAGAGCACGAGCGTCCCGGGGAAGGCTGCGAGCGTGCGCCACACGATTGCGCTCTCCCCCTTGGCGGGATCCTCGTGCCCGGTCACGAGCGCGACGGCGCTGGCGAGCCCGCGATGGGTGACGGGGATACCCGCGTATGCGCTCGCCGCGATGCCCGCGGTCACCCCCGGCACGACCTCGAACGGGATCGCAGCCGCGCGCAGCGCGAGCGCCTCCTCGCCGCCGCGGCCGAACACGAACGGATCGCCTCCCTTCAGGCGCACCACCGACAGGCCCTCGCGCGCGCGCGCCAGCATCAGCGCCTCGGTCTGCTCCTGCGGTACGGACGGCCCGCGGCCCTCCTTGCCGACGAACAGCAGCTCGGCGTCTGCGCGTGCGCCATCAAGGGCACCTGCCGGGATCAGCCGGTCATAGAGGATCACGTCGGCCGCGGCGATCAGCTCGAGAGAGCGCGCGGTCATCAGGCCGGGGTCGCCGGGCCCCGCGCCCACCAGGTACACGCGCCCGCGCGCGACTACCTCGTCTTCGGGCTCACGCGGCTGCTTTTGCCGCATACCAGCGCTGCAGCGCGTCGATCGCTCCACCCGTCACGCGATCGAGGAAGGTGTCGCGGTCGTTCGCGTGCGGGAGCTCGCCCGCGGGTTGCTCGACGCCGAGGAAGTCGCACAGCGGGCCCCAGCCTTCGCCGACCTCCCACACCAGCAACCGCTCTGGGGGCACGACGCGCTTGACCTCCTCGGTGTGGCGCTGCATCTGCTCGATCAGCTGCGAGGGCTCGGCGTGGCCAGCTGCGAATGTCCCCTGCGGGCCCCAGAACATGCGCTCCACGAAGGTCATGTAGCGCCGCCAGACCGGGTCGACCTCGGCGCGCGCTCGCGCCAGCAGAGCCATCACGTTCTCGCCGTAGCTCATCGTCCAGATCGTGTCCCTGAAGCTACGCTCCCAGGACTCGGGCTCGCGCACGCTCAGCAGCACCTTCGCCTCGGGGTATGCCTGCATCAGTTCGCGGTAGAAGTAGCCGCCCGGCCAGTCCACGGTCGCGCGCGCGTCGCCGAACATGCTCGGCCAGTCGGCCTCGCCATCCATGGCGCGCTCCCACAGCGGCAACTGGCCGAGGTCCGCGAGCAGGTCAACCCAGTGGTAGCAGGGGGCCAGCCCGAGCTGCTCGAGCGCGACCTTCTGCGTGAGGGTGCCGGTGCGCGGCAGGCCCGCGCCGATCAGCTCGATCGCCATTTCCGCCTTCCGTGGGCGCGCCTTCTATGCTCGACGGGCCAGATCGTGGTGCCAGCGGGCTGCCGAGAGGGCTGCGCCCAAGTTGAAGCACCCGATAAGAACCGCGCGCCGGCAGAGGAGTCAGCGTGTCTTACCACGTACCGTCCTGATGATCCGGTCGCCGCTCCCGGCGCGACGTTCCCGCCACAAGGAGTCTCTCATTGCGTAGCGATTTAACTCGAAGGTCGACCACATCGGTGCTGCCGCGCCCCGCGCGCCGCCGCGCCGGCACGCGCATCGCCGCGCTCGCGACCTCCGACGAGGGCGAGATGCTCACGCAGGCGCAGGTGCTCGAGCGCCTCGGCTTGGACGGCGACGAGTTCGCCACGCGCATCTTCGCGCGCTGCGGCGTCAAGCGCCGCCGGCTCGACCTGAGCGAGGACTTCATGGCGCGCACGCTACAGGGCCGCACCGCCGAGATCGAGCAAGACCTGCTGCGCCAGTCGATCCGCGCCATCGACGCGCTCGGTGTCGACCTCGCGGGCGTGGGCACCGTCGTCAGCTCGAGCCTGTACTCGCTCGGCTGCCCGACGCTCGCACACCGTCTCGTCGAGCACTACGAAATGGACCCCGCCACCGACAAGTACCACGTGACCGGCGTGGGCTGCGCCAGCGCCGTGCCGCTGGTTCGCTTCGCCGCCCAGGCGGTCTCCGGGCAACCGCGCGCGCAGGCGCTCGTCGTCGCCGTCGACAGCATGAGCGGCATCCACACCTACGCCACGCCGGAGGACTCGAAGGCCAAAATCATCGGCTCGGCGATCTTCGGGGACGGCTGCGCCGCGGCGCTGCTGTCCGCCGACGCCGGTGCAGAGGGCCCCGTCGTGGTCGACTCGCAGGTGCACCACATCGAGGGCACGCTCGGAGCGGTGACGCTCGAGTTCCAGTCCGACAACAGCTACCTGCACCTCGAGCGCGATCTCCCGGACCTCGCGGCCGCGGGGCTGCTCGGGATAGTCGAGCGCTTCCTCGCGCGCAACCGCCTCGATCGCGCGGACATCGGCCACTGGATCCTGCATCCGGGCGGGCGGCGCATCATCGAAAACGTGCAGACCGCGCTCGAGCTGTCCGACAAGGACGCCGCGACGAGCTGGGACGCGCTCGCCGAGCACGGCAACGTCGGTACCCCAGCGATCTTCTACGTGCTCGAGCAGACGTTCGAGCAGCGCCGCCCGGAGACTGGCGAATACGGGCTGATGGTCACGATCGGCCCCGGCGTCACCGCTGGGTTGATGCTGCTGCGCTGGTAGGCGACACGCCGGTCGGCTGGCGTGGAATATGGCGTTCCCGCGTCGGAGCTGGCGGACGCTGGTCGACCTCATCTGCGCATCTGCGCATCATGATGCTAAGGTGGCATGATGTCGAAGGTCCGGACGACACTCACAATCGACGAGTCGGTGATGAGGGCCGTCAAGATTCGTGCGGCGCGAACTGGGCGCGGCGACAGCAGCGTCATCGAGGAGTCGCTGCGGCGCGACCTCGGGCTCGACCTGCTCGAGGGCCTCTGGCAGCGCAGCCAACTCTCAGAGCGAGAGGCCGTCGCGCTCGCTGTCGAGGCGCAACACGAGACACGCAAGCGCGCACGCTGACGCGTGCGGGCGGTTCTCGATCCGAACGTCATCATCTCTGGCGTGCTTTCGCGCGACGGAAGCCCCGCGGAGGTCCTGCGCGCGCTCGACCGCGGCGAGCTCGAGTTGATCGCCTCCCAGGACCTGTTGGAGGAGCTCGGCCGCGCGCTCGCCTATCCGAAGCTACGAGCGCACATCGGCGAGGAGGATGCGACGGCCGTCGTTCGTTGGGTGGGCGACGCCGCGACGATCGCCTCCACGCCGTCGGGGGAGCCCCCACTTCGCTCCACCGATCCGGGCGACGACTACCTGATCGCGATGGCGTACGCCCATCGCGCAGCGCTGGTCTCCGGCGATAAGCATCTGCTGCGTCTCTCGCGGGAGATCCCGGCATTCTCGCCGAGGGACTTCTTGGCGCTGCTAGCGGACGCCTGACGCTGACGCCGATCAGTGCAGCTGCGATATGTCGACGGCGTTCGCCGGCGGGCTCAGCGAGACGGGTTCGTTGTAGCGGTCGAAATTCAAGCGGCCTCCTTCCGAGCCGGTCTTCGAGAGCTCGACCGGATACGCCTTGCCGGTCGTCGCGACGTAGAGGGTGCCGCCCTGTGTGACGTCCTCCACCGCGATCACCTTCTGAGCGTTGACGCTGGTGGTTCCGGCCTTCCTCAGCTTGCCGTGGCTGGACAGGAGCTTGGCGAACAGCTGCTGCAGGTTGGTCAGCTCGGCGACGGAGCCGAGTTCGCCGCTGGCCGGAGCCTTCAGCCACTTGCCGTGGAAGAGCTGCACAGCCGCGCTGCCCCCGAAGTGGCGCCAGAAGCCATCGCTCCCGTTGATGTAGACCACCCCGGGCGTGGTGATGATCTGGAAGCTCAACCCGTTCTGCGTGATTTCGCCGCGCCCGCCCTTGCCGGTGACGAGCGTGAGATCCAGCTTCACAGGCATGCCCGAGCTGGTCGTGGTCCCGTACACGTGGACGGATCGCACGCCCTTCAACGCTTGAGCCGCCGCGCTGACGATCGCTTCGGGTGACTCGGACTGGACACCGTTGGCGCTCGAGCCACCGCAGCCCGCGATCGCGGTGCACAACAGGACTGCCGCGATGGGCAAGGATGCGACGCTGCCGCGAATCCGCACGAGGCTCCTCCGATCCAGGGGATGGGTGGCGCGCAAGCTACCTCTGCCGCCGGACCGCACCGGCCGCGCGGGGCTAGGAGGCGGGCTTCGAGGCCGTCGCGCTAGCCGCGCGCTCGTCCTGTTCGCGCGCCCTCGCCAGCAGCTCCTCGGCGCCGACCGCGCGCAGGCGCTCGGCGAGGAGCAGCGCCAGCTCCTCCGGGGCCGACAGCTTCCCGAGCTGCTCATCGCTCGCCCACTCAGAGCCGTCCGGTAGCCCCACCCACGCGCGCAGCTGCAGCCCGCCGTCGGCGGTCGGTGTCGCAGACGCGCCCAGCGGCGTGTGGCAGCTGGCGTCGAGCCGGCGTGCCAGCGCGCGCTCGGCGAGCAGGCACGCGAGCGTGCTCTCGTCTGTGATCGCGCGTGCCGCGGCGCGCGCCTGCTCGTCGCCCCCGCGGCCCTCCAGCGCGAGCGCGCCCTGTCCGGGAGCGGGCACGAAGCGCGCAGGGTCGAGCTCGCCGGCGCTCGCGGGGGCGATCCCCAGGCGTTCGAGGCCCGCGCGTGCCAGCACGATCGCCTCCAGCGCCTGCGCGCCGTCGGCGAGCTTCGCCAGGCGCGTGTCGACGTTTCCGTGCAGCGCGAGCACCTCGAGATCGCTGCGCGCGGCGCGCAGCTGCGCTACTCGTCGCACGCTGCTCGTGCCCACGCGCGCGCCCACGGCCAGCTCGGCGAGCGACGCGGCTCCGACGAGCATGTCCGCGCGCGCCGCGCGCGTGGGCGTGCCCAGCAGCTCGAGCCCCTCGGCGAGCTCGCCCGGGAGGTCCTTCGCGGAGTGCACCGCGATGTCGATCTCTCCCCGCGCGAGCGCCCGCTCGAGCTCGTCCACCCAGCGCGACTTGTCGGTGGCCGGGGCATCGCCGCGATCGCCGCCGGTCACGATCGGGACGATCTCGCAGCCGCCGAGCAGCTCGGCGATCGCGGTGGCCTGGGCGAGCGCGAGCTTGCTGCGCCGCGTGCCCAGGCGCATCAGGCCTCGCGGCGGCGACGGCGCAGGTCGTGGACCTGCGCCAGCTCCTCCGCGGGCTGCTCCCGGGCGGGGCTCTGCTGCTGCTCTAAGTCCTGCAGCGCGAACAGCTCGCGCAGTACCTCGAGGCTCGCGTGGCCGCGCTCGCCGTCGAGGCTGCGCAGGCGGATCGTGGGCTCGTGCAGCAGGCGGTTCGCGACCGCGCGTGCGATCGCCTCGACGCGCGCGATGTCGCGCGCGGTGGCGCCCTCCCAGCGCCGCGCGTTCTCGGCGAGCACCTGCTCGACGATCGCGTTCGCGCGGTCGTGCAGCGCGGCGATCGTGGGCAGTGTGTCGAGCTGGCCCATCCAGCGGGCGAAGCGGCGGATCTCCTGCTCGACGATCTCGAGCGCCTGCGGCGCCTCCTCCTCGCGCGAGTTCAGGTTCAGCGCGATCACCGCCTGCAGGTCGTCGATGTCGTACAGGCTCACGCCCTCCAGCTCGCGCGCCTCCGGGTCGATGTCGCGCGGCACCGCGAGGTCGATCAGCAGCAGCGGGCGCCCGCCGCGCTGCTCCATCACGAGCGCGAGCTCGTCGCGGCCGAGGATCGGGTGCGGCGAGGCGGTCGAGGCGAGCACGATGTCGGCGCGCAGCAGCTGCTCGGGCAGGCTCTCGAGGCCGGCGACCGAGCCGCCGAAGCGCTCGGCGAGCCCGCGCGCGCGGTCGGCGTGGCGGTTGGCGACGAAGATCGTGCCGACGCCCTGCTCCGATAGCGCGCGCGCGGTCAGCTCGCTCGTCTCGCCCGCGCCGATGATCACGCCGTGGCGGCTTCGCAGGCCGCCGAGCGCCTCGCGCGCCAGCTCGACGGCCACTGACGGGACGCTCACATGGCTGGATCCGATCGCGGTCTCGGTACGCACGCGCTTGCCCGTGCTGAGCGCGGCGGCGAACAGACGGTTCGACAGCGGGCCGGTCGCGCCCGCGCGCATCGCCGCCTCGTGCGCGCGCTTGACCTGGCCCTGGACCTCGGCCTCGCCCACGATCATCGAGTCGAGCCCGGCGCTGACGCGGAACAGCTGACGGGCCGCGTCGCAGTTGCGCGGCGCGTAGATCGCCTCCGCGAGCTCGGTGGGGCGGATGCCGGCGCGCTGCGCGAGCAGCCCGAGCACGTCGGACTCCGCACGCACCGGGTCGCCGACGACCAGGTACAGCTCGGTGCGGTTGCAGGTCGAGATCACGACCGCCTCGCGCACCTCCTCGCTCGCGCGAAGCTGGCCGAGGAAGGCGACGGACTCGCGCTCGCTGAAGGCGACGCGCTCGCGCAGCGCGACCGGCGCGGTCTTGTGCGAGACCCCAAGGGCGAGCAGCTCGCTCATGCGAGTGTCGACTCCCGCCGCACGCCACCGCTGACTTCCGGGTCCTCGAGCGCGGCAGCCGTCTCCGAGCGCTCCGCGAGCTCGAGCAGTTCGCCGAGGTCGCGCTCCAGGTGGCTCAGCCGGATAGCCATGATCGCCACGTAGATCAGCACGATCACGAACAGCACGATGTAGGCGCCCGCGACGTACTTGCCGGCCGTGTGCAGCGGCAGCGCCGGTGCGTCGGCGAGCAGTGCGAGCGGGCTCACGAGGCAGCACCGCCGCCGGCCACGCGCGCGCCGATCGCGCCCGCTTGGGAGGAGCTAGGGGCCGCGCTGCGCGTCCGGCGCGGCAGGTCGGAGTCGCCCGCTAGGCGCCTGCGCAGCGCGCGCATCTGTGCGCGCGTGTGCTTCGCGGTCAGCTCGTACTTGCAGAGCGTCGCGAACAGCAGCGCGAGCGCGCCCAGCGAGACGACGAACGTGAGTGCCATCGAGGCGGGAAGGTTGGAGGTGCTGCCGAGCACGCGCGGGTGCAGGTAGGCCGTCGAGAGGCGCACCGCGATGAAGTTCATCGGCACGAACGCGCCCGCGGTGACGGCGAACACCGAGGCGTAGCGAGCCTGGCGCTCGGGGTCTTCGATCGCGAAGCGCAGCGGCTGATAGGTCGCGTACAGCAGGAACACGATCAGGAAGGAGACGAGCGTCGGCTCGCTCCACACCCACCAGTGCCCCCACGAGCCCTTCGCCCAGATCGAGCCTGTGATGAGCGTGCCGACGGCGAAGATCAGGCTCATATGGATCACCACGTAGGAGCGCATGTCCCAGCGTGGATCGCGCGTGCGCAGGTGCTGGATCGCCAGCAGCCCGCCGAGCACGAAGCCGCACAGCGACACGATCGCCAGCGGCACGTGCACGTAGAAGATCTTCTGCAGGAAGCCCTGTTCGGCTTCCAGCGGGGCGTAGAAGAAGACGAGCGCGAGGGCGAGCGCCATCGCCCCGACGGTCGTGATGCTCAGCGTGCGCAGGCCCTTCCCGTACATGTTCTTGCCTAGTCGTCCAAGAGGAAGTCGAAGAGGGCGAAGGTGATCAGCCCGACGAGCAGATCATAGACAGCCAGTGTCGCCAGCCAGCGCGCCGGCGGCGCGCCCGTATGCCCCAGCGCGAGCAGGGGCGAGCTGGCGCGCGCGGCGCCGATGATCACCGGGACGAGCAGCGGCAGCCCCAGCAGCGGCCCGAGCAGGTCGCGCGCGCGGGTGCGCACCGCGAGCGCGGCCACGAGCGTGCCGATGACCGCGATGCCGAGGTCGCCGAGCGCCAGCGGGGCGAGCAGGCCCGGGAGCGCGTGGCCGAGCGGGGGCGCGAGCAGCAGCAGCGCGAACGCCGGCACCGCCACCACCTCCAACACGACCAGGTAGGCGAGCAGCGTCAGCACCTTCGCGAGCAGCAGCGCGCTGCGATCCACGGGCGCGAGCAGGAAGGCGTCAAAGCCGCCCTGCTCGGCGTCGGCGACGAACAGGCGGTTCACACCCAGGATCGCCGCGAACAGCAGCGTCACCCACAGGATGCCGGAGGCGAGGTCGCCATCGACGCTCGAGCGGTTGAGCGCGAAGTGGAAGACGACGAAGGTCGTGACCGCGAACAGCGTCATCGCGGGCACGGACTCGAGCGTGCGCAGCTCGACCAGAAGCTCCTTGGCAAGCAGCGCGCGCACCGTCCCAAGCAGCGGCTGCTCGCGCGCCGGCGCGTCCCGGCCCAGCTGCTCGGGCTGCTCGGTGACGGTTCCGCTCATCGGTAGGGCGTTCTCATCGGTACAGCGCCGTTATCTCCTCGGGATCCACCTCAGCCGCGGCGCGCGCGAGCGCCACACGGCCCGCGCGCAACCCCAGTACGACGTCTGCTTCGCCGAGCGCGCCACCGGGGTCGTGGCTGCAGATCACGCGCGTGCGGCCCGAGGTGGCGCCGATGAGGGGCGCGACGAGCTCCACCGCGGCCGGGTCGAGGTTGGAGTTGGGCTCGTCGAGCAGCAGCAGCTCGGGATCGTGCAGCACCGTGCGCGCGACCGCCACGCGCTGGACCATCCCGCGCGAGAGCGTGCGCAGCGGCTCATCCGCGCGCCCGGAGATCGCGACCGCCTCCAGCAGTTCGAGCACGCGCTCCTCGGAGACGCCGTGCAGGCGCGCGTGGAAGCGCAGGTTCTCCCTCGCCGTCAGCTCCCTGTAGAGCAGCGGGTCGTGGCCGAGCAGCCCGACGCGCCCGCGCACCTTCCAGGCCTGTTCGGGGAGCTCGCAGTCGAGCACCCGCACCACCCCCGCATGCGGTCGCAGCAGCGTCGCGAGCACGCGCAACAGCGTCGTCTTGCCGGCGCCGTTGGGGCCGAACACCACCAGCGTGCGGCCCTCGGGGAGCGTCAGCGAGACGTCGCTCAGGGCCTCCCTCTCGCCGAAGCTGCGAGCGAGCCGCTCGAGCTCGAGCGCGGGCACCTGCTCAGGCTCTCGAGAACTGCGGCGCGCGCTCCCGCTGCGCGCGTGCGATCAGCTCGCGGACCGCCTCTTCACCGCCGCCGTCGCCGGCGCGCAGCAACTCGATCGGATCGGGCTCGCCGTTCACGATCTGCTCGAAGAACTGCTTGCGGTCCTGGTAGGTGGGAAGCGTGGCCTTCGCCCAGCCGCGCGCCTCGTTCAGCAGCACCGCGAGGCGGGCGTAGGGCTCGCCGAACTGGGCTTCGATCTCGCGCTTCATTCGCTTGGCGAGCGCTGGCGAGGCGCCGGCGGTCGAGATGGCGATCGCCAGCGGGCTCATGCGCACGATCGCCGGCAGGATGAAGTTGCACAGCGGCGGCACGTCGACCACGTTCACGAGCATCGCGCGCCGCTCCGCGTCCTCATACACCGCGATGTTCACGTCTGTGTCGTCGGTCGCGGCGATCGCCATGAACGCGCCCTCGAGGTCGGCCGCGCCCGCATACTCGCGGCGCTGCCACTCGATCGAGCCCTCGCGCGCATACTGCTCGAGCGCCTGCTCGGCGTCAGGGGCGATCAGCGTGACGGCGGCGTCGCACGCGAGCAGCCCCTCGACCTTCTCGAGACCGATCTCGCCGCCGCCGATGACGACGCAGCGACGGCCGCTCAGTTTCAGGCAGGCGATGTAGAAGGGGGTGTCGAGCATGCCCTCCACGCAGCTCTGGTCGCAGATTCCTCTGCGCAGCTGGCAGACGCACTCCTTGCCTCTATAAGCTTGAGCGGGCACGGCTACAGCGTAGCCGCCGGCCGCGCCCCGGCTGCGGTGCGCCAGGGGGGGCCGCTAACGCGGCAGCCCGCGCCCGAAGGCGCGCGCGCCCAGGCGCGCGAGCGCAAGCGCGCCCTCGCGCCAGGCGCCCTGGCGGTCGGCGCCGCGCTCGGAGCGAAGCCGCGCGATCGCCTGCGCGGCGCGCACGCTGCTCGCGTCGTAGGGCCCCCACCACAGCCCGCGCATCCCGGGCGTATCCCAGGTGATGAGCTTCTCCTGCGCGCACGCGAGCAGGCCCGCGCGCCCGAGCGTGCGCCCGAGCCCGCCGCCCGCGGCCGCGCCCCAGGGACCGCGTGAGACCATCGGCGCGGGCAGGTGGTCGTTCAGCCAGACCATGCCCGCGCGCAGCTCGCGCGCGACGCGCAGCCCCATGTAGCGGTCGGCGGTCCAGACGGAGGCGCCCAGGCAGAAAGCGCCGGTGTTGGCCTGCGCTATCGCCTCGTCGAGCGTGTCCACCGCAACCACCGCCAGCACAGGCCCGTCGATCGGCTCGCGCATGATCCGCATCCGCGGCGTGACGCCGCTGAGCACGCAGGGCGCGTAGAAGGCGCCGGCGTCGGCACCCGCCGGGCGCACCGGCCCGCCGCAGTGGCGTAGCGCGCCCTCCGCGACCGCCTCCTGTACGAGCTCCTCCACGCGTTCTGCGCGGCGCGCTGTCGGCAGCGGCCCGAGCTGCACGCGCGGGTCGGCGGGATCGCCGACGCGCAGCCGCTGAGCAGCCGCGACGAGGCCGCCGAGGAAGCGCTCGTGCACCTCGCGCGCCACGTACACACGCTCGATCGAGCCGCGCGCCGCGCCCGCGCCGGCGCAGCCCGCCCACAGCGCGCCCGCGATCGCGTGCTGCAGGTGCGCGTCGGCGAGCACGAGCATCGCGTCCTTGCCGCCGACCTCGAGCGTCACCTCCTTCTCGCGCGAGACCGACGCGCGCGCGACCACGCGCCCCACCTGCGGCGAGCCGGTGAAGAGGATCTTGTCCACCGAGGCCTGCGCGAGCGCCACGCCCGCGTCGGCGCCGCCGTGCACGATCCGCACGAGCCCCTCGGGCACGCCTGCACGAGCGACGACGCGCGCGATGCGCTCGCCCGCGAGGCTCGCGCGCGCGGCGGGCTTGAAGGTGACGCCGTTGCCCGCCAACAGAGCGCCGCCGATCTGGCCGAGCGGCTGCGCGAACGGCGCACTGCCGGCGCCGATGACGCCCACGACCCCGTAGGGCTCGTAGGCGACACGCGCGCGCTTGACGAGCCCCATCGAGCGGCTCACCGCCACGCGCCGCCCGCCCAGCACGTCCGCTCCCTCCTCGGCGATCCAGATCAGCGCGTCGATCGCCGCGAGCAGCTCGAGCGCGGCGATCTCCGCACGCGGGCGCCCCTGTTCGCGCGCGAGTGCCTCCTGCAGCTCCTCGAAGTCGTCGATCACGGCCTGCGCCATGCGGCGCATGTAGCGCGCGCGGTCTTGGACGCGCAACAGCGCCCACAGGGGAGCGACCTTGGCGACGTCGCGCACGACCTCGTCGATCCCCTCCGGCGGAGTCCGCTCGACGGTCCCGAGCACCGCCCCGCTGACGGGATCGCGCACCTCGAGCCCGGCCGGCGCCTGCGTCTCTCTCGCCGGTGCGCTCACTGACGCAGGATTATCGCGCCTGGCGCGCGTGCTTCAGCGCCCGCGCGCCTCGCGCACGCGCCGCAGCCTCTCGGCGAGCTCGGCCTCGGCCTCGTCGGGCTCGTAGAAGCGCTCGCCCAGCACGCGCTCGGGCAGCAGCTGCTGTGGCGAGAGGTGACCCGGTAGGCGGTGGGGGTTCTGATAGCTCGCGCGCTCCTGGCCGGGGCGGGGGCCGCTGCGCAGCCACGGCGGCACCGGCGCGGCGCCGTGGTCGCGGACGTGCTGCTGGGCCGCCGCGAGCGCCCTGCCCGCCGCGTCGGACTTCGGCGCGAGCGCGAGGTAGATGGCCGCCTGGGCGAGCGCGTAGCGCGCCTCCGGCAGGCCCACGTGCTCCACCGCCGCGGCCGCCGCGGTTGCCACCGAAAGCGCCATCGGGTCCGCATTGCCGATGTCCTCGGAGGCGAGGATCACCATCCGGCGCACGATGAAGCGGGGGTCCTCGCCGCCCTCGAGCATCACCGCCAGGTAGTACAGCGAGGCGTCCGGGTCCGAGCCGCGCGTGGCCTTGATCCAGGCGGAGGTGAAGTCGTAGTGGCGGTCGCCGCCCTTGTCGTAGAGGATCGCCCGCCGCTGGAGAGCGTCCTCGACGCGCTCGAGGCCCACGCGCGTCTCGCCCAACTCCACCGCGGTCGCGCCCGCGAGCTCGAGCGCGTTCAGCGCGATGCGCGCGTCGCCTTCGCTGCGCGCCGCGAGGAAGTCGAGCGCGCCGCCATCGACCTCCACCCCCACCTGCGAGCGCGCGAGCACGCCGCGGATCTCCTCGTCGGTCAGCGCCTGCAGGGCATACACGCGCATGCGCGAGAGCAGCGCGCCGTTGACCTCGAACGCGGGGTTCTCCGTGGTCGCGCCGATCAGCGTCACGAGCCCTTCCTCGACCGCCGGCAGCAGCGCGTCCTGCTGGGCCTTGTTGAAGCGGTGGATCTCGTCGAGGAACAACACCGTCTCGGTCCCGTTGGCCTGCAGTCGCTGTGAGGCGCGCTCGATCACGCTGCGTACCTCCGCACGCCCGGCCTCGACCGCGCTGAGCTCCTCGAAGGCCGCACGGGAGCGCTCGGCGACGATGCGCGCGAGCGTCGTCTTGCCCGATCCCGGCGGGCCGTAGAGCAGCATCGAGTGGGGGTGGCCGGTCTCGATCGCGGTGCGCAGCGCCGAGCCCTCGGCGAGCAGGTGGGACTGCCCGGCGAACTCCGCCAGCGTGCGCGGGCGCATGCGCGCCGCCAGCGGCACGGCGTCGGGCGCGAGCGCGTCCGCGGGCTCACCGGATGCGGAGCGCGCGCGCGCTGCGGGCCGGCCGCCGCGGCGGCCGGGGGGATCGGCGGGATCGGGTTGGAAGAGGGTGTCCATGGGTGCTGTGTCGCCGTGGGAGGCGACGGTCGCCCGAACAGCCGATGGGAGGTTGCTCGGAAGCGCCGTCGAAGGTGTAGATTCGGTGCCCACAGTGTCATCTAAGAAGGTTCTTCACGACGCCCCGCAGAGGACGACGCGCCAGGTATGAGCGTCGCGGAGCCCCTTCCCGTCACCACTGGCGAGGCGCTCGAATTCCTCGACCTGGGTGGCGAGATCGCCGCTCGCTCGCCGTTGCAGCTCTTCTGGCGGCGCCTTCGCCAGGACCGAGTGGCGGTCGTCTCGGGGATCGTGATCCTGCTGCTTCTGCTGCTGGCGATATTCGCGCCGCTGGTCGTGAAAATCCTCGGCCTGCCGGGGCCGAACGTGCAGAACCTGAGCCTCACCGACTCCTTCGGCTCGCCGCTCGGCCCCACCTCGGCCCACCCCTTCGGCGTTGACCCGCTGGGCGAGGACGTGATGTCGCGTGTCATCTACGGCACGCGCATCTCGCTCGAGGTCGGCATCATCGGCACCGTGATCTCGACGCTCGTCGGGGTCACGGTCGGCTTGATCGCCGGCTTCTACCGCGGCTGGGTGGACACGCTGCTATCACGCACCACCGATGTCGTGCTGTCGATCCCCGTGCTGCTGCTCGGCCTCGGCATCGGCGCGGCGTGCTCGGTGAAGGGCTGCCTCGGCGGCGCGCTGCAGCCGGGGCTGGCGGTGGTGATCTTCATCATCGCGCTGTCGACCTGGCCCTATATGGCCCGCATCGTGCGCGGGCTCGTGCTGTCACTGCGCGAGCGCGAGTTCGTGGACGCCTCACGCGCGCTCGGCGCTTCCAACACGCGCATCATGTTCCGCGAGATCCTGCCCAATCTGGCGGCGCCGATCATCGTGTTCGCGACGCTGCAGATCCCGATCAACATCCTCTTCGAGGCCGCGCTGTCCTTCCTCGGGATCGGCATCCGCCCGCCGACCGCGAGCTGGGGGCAGATGATCTCGGCCGCCACCCCGATCTTCAACACCGCGTGGTGGTTCATGGTCTTCCCCGGCGCCGCGCTGCTGATCACCGTGCTGGCGTTCAATCTTCTTGGCGACGGGCTGCGAGATGCCCTGAACCCGAGGCGTGCCCGATGAGGGCATCGACACGAAACAAACAGGAGGCATCTCACAGATGAAGTCCAGAAACCCCGTCTCCGTCGCGATGGGCGTGGTGCTGCTCGCGCTGACGCTGGCGGCCTGCGGCTCAAGCAGCAAAGAAAGCTCGACCGGTTCGGGCAGCACGACCGCATCGAACAGCCCACTCAGCTCGAGCGGCTACAAAAGTCCCATGACCGAGTCGCTGGCCTGCGTGAAAAAAGGCGGCACGCTCAACGTGCTGAACGAAAGCGACTTCGAACACCTTGACCCGGGCATCGCCTACTACGCGCTCGACTACTCGATCGTGTACGCGACGCAGAGCCCGCTGTTCATGTTCAAGCCGAACACCGAGAACGAAGCGACCCCGCTGATGGCCGCGGGCAATGCGGAAATCTCCGAAGGCGGCAAGAAGGTGACGATCAAGCTCAGGGAAGGTGTGAAGTTCAGCCCGCCGGTGAACAGCGAAGTGACCTCGGAAGACGTCGCCTACGCGATCGAGCGCGGTGCCAACCCGAACGTCGCGAACCCCTACTTCCACGCGTACTTCGAAGCGGTCGAAGGTGCTCCGAAGGCGGAAGGCGGCCCGATCAAGGGCATCGAAACGCCCAACAAGCACGAAATCGTCTTCAAACTGACCGAACCCAAGGGCGCGATCGTCGTGGGCGCGCTGTCGCTGCCGCTGTCGGCTCCGGTGCCGAAGGCGTACACCGAAAAATACGACAAGAGCAAGCCGTCCAACTACGCCGACTACCAGGTCGCGACGGGTCCGTACATGCTGAAGAACGACAGTGCCGGCAAGGTGCTCGGCATCGGCTATGTGCCGGGCAAGTCCGCGACGCTCGTGCGGAACCCCAACTGGCAGGAAAGCGGCGACATCCGACCGGCCTGCCTGAACGAAGTCTCGATCAAGATCGGCGGCACCACTGAGGTGCTCGGCCGCCAGACGCTCGAAGGCACCGGCCTCGTCATGGGGACACCGCCGGCGCAGTCCAACAAGCGCGAAGCAGTCGAAAAATTCAAGGAACAGCTCGAGATCTCACCGGGGGCGGGCGACCACTACATCGGCGTCAACAACAAGGTCGGCCCCTTCAAGAACATCGACCTGCGCAAGGCATTCTGGGCAGCACTCGACCGCACCTCGATGGACAAGGCACGCGGCGGCGCGCTATTCACGAACGTCGCCACGCACTTCATCTATCCGGGGATTCCCGGCTATGAACAGGCCGGCGGCGAAAAGGGCCCGAAATTCCCCTTCAACGAACACCCCGAAGGGGACATGGCGCTCGCCGAAAAATACATCAAGGAAGCGGGCTACTCGAGCGGCAAATACACCGGTGGAGAAACCGTGACGATCGTCGGCTCGAAGGGGAACCCCGCCGAACAGGACGCCGAAATCGTGAACTCGACGCTGAAAGGCCTCGGCTTCACGACGAAATTCTCGCTCGACGAAACGTCGGCGATGTACGCGAAGTTCTGCAACGTGCCGAAAGAAGAGATCACGGTCTGCCCGAACGTCGGCTGGCTCGCCGACTTCCCGGACCCACAGACGGTGCTTGACATCACGTTCAACGGCAAATTCATCAACACCACGAGCAACGTGAACTGGGGCCAGACGGACGTCCCGGCGCTCAACACGGCGATGAGCGAAGCCGAAACGGTTGTGGGCACGGAAGCGCGCGCCAAGGCGTGGGCGAAGATCGACGAAAAACTCGTTGAAATCGCCACCGACATCCCGTTCGACTGGGACAAGGAGGCGAACCTCGAGGGCAAGGGCGTCAACGGCGTCGGCGACCTCTGGGACGAGGGTGAGTGGGACTACAACTGGACGTCCCTGAAGTAGGAGTTGAGGACGCTCTAGCGACGAGTGGATCAAGCCGAGAATGAGGCCCCGCCGAAGGCAAGGCGGGGCCTCGCTCGACTCACTCCTCCAGCGAGCGCTCAAGTGATGAGCCGCGTGAGCCCCCTCCCTAGAGAACCAACCATGCGCACGCGTATCGACCGATGACCGCCTATGTGATCCGCAGGGTCCTGTGGGGGTTCCTGCTCCTGATCATCGTGTGCGCGCTCACGTTCGTGCTGTTCCGCGTGCTCCCGACCGGCAACCCCGCGGTGCTGCGCGCGGGGCGCGACCCGCAGCCGAAGCTGATCAAAGAGATCGAAGGCGTGCTCGGCTTGAACAAACCGCTGTACACGCAGTTCTGGGATTACCTGAAGGGCATCTTCCTGCACTTCAACTTCGGCTTCAGCTTCTACAGCCAGGAGTCGGTCGTGGAACTGATCAAAGAACGGCTGCCCGCGACGATCTCTCTCACGCTCGGCGCCGCCGTGCTGTGGGTGGTGGCGGGCGTCGGCGTCGGGATCATCTCGGCGATCAAGCGCCACACCTTCCTCGACCGCTTCTCGATGGGCAGCGCGCTCGTGGCGGTGTCGGCGCCGAGCTTCTGGCTCGGGCTGCTCGCGCTGTTCTTCTTCGCCAGCGACATCGGCAAATTCAAGTTGCTGCCAGGCGCGGGCAGCTACACGGGGCTTACGGCGGACCCCGGCAAATGGTTCACCTCGATGATCATGCCCTGGCTCGTGCTCGCGGCCAGCAGCGCCGCGATCTTCGCGCGGCTGATGCGCGGCAACCTGCTCGAGGTGATGGACGAGGACTACATCCGCACCGCGCGCGCGAAGGGGCTTCCCGAGCGCAAGGTGCTGCGCCAGGGCGTGCGCTCCTCGATCAACCCGATCGTCACGCTGCTCGGCCTGGAAATCGGAATCCTGCTCGGCGGCACGGTGCTGGTCGAGACCGTCTTCAACATCCCCGGTGTCGGGCGCCTTGCCTACCAGTCGATCATCAACGCCGATTTCGCGGTGATCCAGGGGACCGTGCTGCTGGCCGCGATGTTCATCATCCTCGCGAATATCGTGGTGGACGTCCTGTACGCCTACCTCGATCCCCGAGTGCGCTACTCATGAGCGCCACCGAGCCGCTGCTGCGGGTCGAGGACCTGCGCGTCGAATTCCCCGGCGAAGACGGCGTCGTGCACGCCGTCGACGGCATCACCTACCAGGTATTCCCCGGGCGCACGCTCGGCATCGTCGGCGAGTCGGGCTCCGGCAAGACGGTGTCCTCGCTCACGACGCTCGGCCTCACGCGTAACCAGGGCGCGCGCATCTCCGGGCGGATCATGTTCGAAGGGCGCGACCTCGTGCAGCTTCCCGAAGAGGAGCTGCGCCGCATCCGCGGCAACGACATCGCGATGATCTTTCAGGACCCGCTGTCCTCGCTGCATCCGCTCTACCGCGTCGGCAGGCAGCTGACCGAGGCGGTCCACACCCACCGCGACGTCTCGCGCCAGCAGGCGCGTGATCGCGCTATCGAGCTGCTCGGCCTCGTCGGCATCCCGGATCCAGCCAAACGCGTGGACGAATACCCGCACGAGTTCTCCGGTGGCATGCGCCAGCGGGTGATGATCGCGATGGCGCTCGCCAACGAGCCGAAGCTGCTCATCGCCGACGAGCCCACGACCGCGCTCGACGTCACCGTGCAGGCGCAGATCCTCGCGCTCATGGAACGCCTGCAAAGCGAGCTCGGGATGGCGATCGTGATCATCACCCACGATCTCGGCGTGGTCGCCGAGATGGCGGACGACATCGCCGTCATGTACGCCGGGCGGATCGTCGAGACCGCGCGCACCGAAGAACTCTTCTCGAACCCCGAGCACCCCTACACGTGGGGCCTATTGAAGTCGATCCCGCGCCTTGAGACCAAGCGCTCCGAGCAGCTCGTGCCGATCCCCGGGACGCCCCCCAGCCTGATCCGGCCTCCCTCCGGCTGCCACTTCCACCCGCGCTGCCGCTACAAACAGCCCGACCACGCGCGCGTCGATCCGCAGCTCGAACCGCTGCCCGCCGAACCCGACCACTTCGTCGCGTGCCTGCTCGAGCACGAGGTGCGCCGACGCCTATGGGCCGAGCTGCGCGGCGGCGCCACACCCGACCAGGCCATCGAAGCCGTCGGCCTGGAGGCACAGGTGTGATGGGCGCGGGGGCAGAGGACGGCGTGGCTGGGGTCTTCGGCGAGGGGACCGCGCAGGCGGGCACGGCGCCCGCCGCTGCGCCGGCGCCGGGCGGCGCTCCGATGTCCGCGAGCGCGAACGGGGGCGAGACGCTCATGGAGGTGCGCGACCTCGTCAAGCACTTCCCGATCACGCGCGGGATCCTCTTCCAGCACAAGATCGGCGCCGTCCAGGCCGTCGACGGGGTCAACCTCGAGGTTCGCCGCGGCGAGACGCTCGGAATCGTCGGCGAGACCGGCTGCGGCAAGAGCACGACCGCGCGGCTGATGATGCGCCTGCTCGAGGCCACCAGCGGCCAGGTGATCTTCGACGGGCAGGACATCACCAGGGTCAAAGGCGCGGACCTGAAGGCGGTGCGCCGCGAGATGCAGATGATCTTCCAGGACCCCTACTCCTCGCTGAACCCGCGCAAGACCGTCGGCTCGATCGTCGCCGAGCCGTTCGCGATCCACGGGCTCCTGAAGGACAAGGCCGAACGCAAGAAAGGCGTGCAGGAGCTGCTCGAGACGGTGGGCCTGAGCCCCGAGCACTACAACCGCTATCCGCACGAGTTCTCCGGCGGGCAGCGCCAGCGCATCGGCGTCGCGCGCGCGCTCGCGCTGAAACCGCGGATGCTGATCGCCGACGAGCCCGTGTCCGCGCTGGACGTCTCGATCCAGGCGCAGGTGCTGAACCTGCTGCGCGACCTGCAGCGTGAGTTCGGGCTGACGCTCGTCTTCATCGCGCACGACCTCTCGGTCATCCGCCACATGTGCGACCGCGTCGCGGTCATGTACCTCGGCAAGGTCGTCGAGACGGGCCCCGGCGACGCGCTCTACGACTTCCCCCGCCACCCCTACACGGGCGCCCTGCTCGCCGCCGTGCCCGTCGCCGACCCCAGCCGCCACGGAGCCAAACGGCGGCTGCTCACCGGCGACGTGCCGAGCCCCGCCAACCCACCGGCGGCGTGCCGTTTCCACACGCGCTGCCCGAAGGCGCAACCGCTGTGCTCGACAGAGGAGCCGCTGCTCGAGGAGAAGGGCAGCGGCACCCGCGTGGCCTGCCACTACCCGCTCTCGCGCGAGGAACTGGCGGAGCTCGGTCTCCACTACACCGGATGAGCACGGTCACGCCGGCGGGCGAGGCCGAGGAGCTGCTGCGCGCGCTCATCCGCTTCAACACCGTCAACCCGCCCGGCCACGAGCGCGCCGCGCTCGAGCTGCTGGCGGCACACCTGTCGGCGGTCGGCTTCGACTGCGAGCTGCTCGGCGCGGAGCCCGACCGCCCGAACCTCGTCGCACGCCTGCGCGGAAGGGGCGAGGGGCCGACGCTGTGCTACCTCGGCCACGTCGACACCGTGCTCGCGGACGCCGGGGAGTGGCGCCACGATCCCTGGTCGGGAGAGGTCGCGGACGGCTTCCTGTGGGGCCGCGGCGCGCTCGACATGAAGTCGCAGGTGGCCGCCGAGGTCGCCGCCGCCGCCTCGCTCGCGCGTGGCGGCTGGCGCCCCGCCCGCGGTGACCTGCTGCTCCTCGCGGTCGCCGACGAGGAGACCGGCGGCGAGCTCGGCGCGAAATGGCTCACCGAGACGCACCCCGAGAAGGTGCGCTGCGACCTGCTCATCAACGAGGGCGGCGGCGCGGTGTTCGAGTACGGCGGCCAGCGCCGCTACGGCGTGTGCTGCGCCGAGAAGGGCGTCTTTCGCTTCACGATCACCACCGACGGCGTTGCCGGCCACGCCTCGATGCCGGCGATGGGCGAGAACGCGCTGCTGAAGATGGGGCCGGTGCTCGAGCGCTTCGCCGCTCGCCAGCCCTCCTACAGCTCGACCGAGCAGGCGCGCGCGTTCCTACAGGGCATCGGCGAGGACCCCGAGGACCCCCAAGGCTCGCTTGCGCGCATGCGCGCGGCCGACCCGCGGCTGGCGGTCATGTTCGAGCCGATGCTCGGCGTCACCTTCACCCCCACGCGCATCAACGCCTCGGAGAAGATCAACGTGATCCCGAGCCGCGCGGAGCTGCGCGTGGACTGCCGCGTGCCGCCCGGGCTCGGCGAGCGCGAGGTGCGTGCAGGCCTGCAGGAGGTCCTCGGCAGCGAGAACGGCGCATGGCGCATCGAGTTCACCGAGCAGGTCGTCGGCAACCGCTCCCCCGTGTCCTCGCCGCTGTTCGAGGAGATCTCCAGCTGGGTGCGCGAGCACGACCCGGGCGCGGAGGCGGTGCCGGTCGTGCTGCCGGGGTTCACGGACTCGCGCCACTTCCGCTCGGCCTTTCCCGAGTGCGTCGCGTATGGCTTCTTCCCCCACCGACACCAGACGCTGCTCGAGACCGCGCCGCTGATCCACGCCGCCGATGAGCGCATCGACCTGCGCGACCTCGCGCTCGCGACGGAGATGTTCGCCGACCTTGCCCAGCAGCTCCTCGGCTAGCGGCGGCCGCGCGGGATGACCGCCTATGTGATCCGCAGGGTCCTGTGGGGGATCGTGCTGCTGATCATCGTATGCGCGCTCACGTTCGTGCTCTTCCGCGTGCTGCCGACCGGCAACCCGGCGGTGCTGCGCGCGGGGCGCGACCCGCAGCCGAAGCTGATCAAGGAGATCGAAGGCGTGCTCGGCTTGAACAAACCGCTGTACACGCAGTTCTGGGATTACCTGAAGGGCATCTTCCTGCACTTCAACTTCGGCTTCAGCTTCTACAGCCAGGAGTCGGTCGTGGAACTGATCAAAGAACGCCTCCCCGCGACCATCTCGCTGACGCTCGGCGCCGCCGTGCTGTGGATCGTGGCCGGGATCGGCATCGGGATCATCTCGGCGATCAAGCGCCACACCTTCCTCGACCGCTTCGCGATGGGCAGCGCGCTCGTCGCGGTCTCCGCACCGGAATTCTGGCTCGGGCTGCTCGCGCTGTACTTCTTCGCCAGCGACATCGGCAAATTCAAGTTGCTGCCAGGCGCGGGCAGCTACACGGGGCTCACGGCGGACCCCGGCAAATGGTTCACCTCGATGATCATGCCCTGGGTGGTGCTCGCCGCCGGCAGCGCCGCCGTGTTCGCGCGGCTGATGCGCGGCAACCTGCTCGAGGTGATGGACGAGGACTACATCCGCACCGCGCGCGCGAAGGGGCTTCCCGAGCGCAAGGTGCTGCGCCAGGGCGTGCGCTCCTCGATCAACCCGATCGTCACGCTGCTCGGTCTGGAAATCGGGATCCTGCTCGGCGGGGCGGTGCTCGTGGAGACGGTCTTCAACCTTCCCGGCGTCGGGCGCCTTGCCTACCAGTCGATCATCAACGCCGACTTCGCGGTGATCCAGGGGACCGTGCTGCTGGCCGCGATGTTCATCATCGTCGCCAACATCGTCGTGGACATCCTGTACGCCTACCTCGACCCGCGCGTGCGCTACTCCTGACGCCCCGCGCGCCAGTCTGGCGCCCCCCGCGCGTAGTCCCGGCGCGGCCTTGGGCGCGCTCGTGCGCGGCTCGACAAGTGCGCCGGCACATCGCATACTCGCCTCCCCAGGTTCCCGAGGAGAAGCGTCAAGGAGGACGCGCAGATGAGTAAGCACGCACAGACCCCCGCGGCCGGTGAAGGCGCGAGCACCACCGCCGCAGCACCCGCGAGCTCCACGACACCCGCGAGCTCCACAGCGCCAGCGAGCTCGACGACCACCACGGGAGCCGGACACGCCGTCGCTCATCACGCCGCCGCCACCCTGCCAGCGCACGCCGGCACGCTCTCCAAAGCAGCGACCAAGGCCCCACCGGTGCACGTGATCACCGCGCACACCTCGCTCGCCAGCGAAATCCAGAACTTCGCCTACAGCTGGCAGCCGGTCCTGATGATCATCTTCTTCGCGGTGATCATCGCCGTGCTGTGGCGCACGCTGAAAGCGATGCCGCGCACCAAACCGCAGCAGATCAAGCCCTCGACCAAGCAGTCGGTCACCTTCGCGGACATCGCCGGCGTGGACGACGCCAAGGCCGAGCTGCTCGAGATCGTCGAATTCCTGCGCGACCCGAAAGAGTTCAAGAAACTCGGCGCGCAGGTCCCGAAGGGGATCCTGCTGCATGGGCCTCCGGGCACCGGCAAGACGCTGCTCGCCAAGGCCGTCGCGACCGAGTCGGGCGCGCAGTTCTTCGCGCAGTCCGCCGCCTCCTTCGTTGAGATGTTCGCCGGCCTCGGCGCGGCGCGCATCCGTCGCCTGTTCGCCCAGGCGCGCAAGCACGAACCGGCGATCATCTTCATCGACGAGCTCGACGCCGTCGGCGGCCGCCGCGGCATGGACATCTCCGGCGAGAAGGACCAGACGCTCAACCAGCTGCTCGTCGAGATGGACGGCTTCGAGTCCAACGGCCGCGTCGTCGTGATCGCCGCCTCCAACCTGCTCGAGAAGCTCGACCCCGCGCTGCTGCGCCCGGGCCGCTTCGACCGCCAGGTGTTCGTCGTGCCGCCCAACGTGAAAGGCCGCCTCGGCATCCTGCAGGTGCACACTCGCAACAAGCCGCTCGGCGAGGTGGACCTCGGGGTGGTCGCGCAACAGACCAGCGGGCTCGCCGGCGCGGACCTCGCGAACATCTGCAACGAGGCGGCGATCTTCGCCGCGCGGCGGCGCGCGAGCGTGATCGAGACGTGCGACTTCGACTCGGCGCTCGAGCGCGTCATCGCCGGCGTGCAGTCAAAGCGCGTGCTGAACGCGCACGAGAAGCGCGTGGTCGCCTTCCACGAGGCCGGGCACGCCCTGTGCGGCGAGCTGCTGCCCTCCGTGGACCGCGTGCACCGCATCTCGATCGTGCCGCGCGGGCGCGCGCTCGGCTACACGCTGAACCTCCCCGACGAGGACCGCTACCTGAAGACGCGCGAGGAGCTGATCGACTACATGACCGTCCTGCTGGGCGGCCGCGCCGCGGAGCAGATCGTCTTCGGCGAGATCACCACGGGCGCCTCCGATGACCTCAAGCGCGTCGCCGACATCGCGCACTCGATGGTGCACGACTACGCGATGGGCACCGCCGGTGTCGGGCGCAGCCCCGACGGCGATGTGCGCCTGTCCGAGACGACGCTGCGAATCCGCGACGAGGAGCGCCACGACCTGATCGAGCAGGGCCGCCGCGCGGCGACCAAGCTGATCCTCGCCCATCGTCCCCTGCTCGACGCGCTCGCGGCCGAGCTGCTCGAGAATGAGGTGCTCGAGCGCGACTCGATCGAACGCATCATGCACGGCGTGCCGCGCATGGAGCGCGCCCCGGGCGTCGGGCTGCGCGTGCTCGCCGGCGGCGAGTAGGTCGGGCGCCCGCCCGCGCGATCACCGACGCGAGAAAAGCGTTACCGAACGAACGTTCGTTCGGAAAACCGTCGGACCTCCGCGTGGTTGGTGGATGACAGGGGACCGGAGGACCACCCGGCTGTCGCACCGGGGAGCCCCGATCGAACGCATGGGGGTGCCGGGAGCCTCGATAACTAGACTTCGCGGCGAGATGTTCAGCCGCATCGACCACATCGGCGTCGCAGTCGAGGCGATCGACCCGCGCTCGAGCTCTACCGCGACGCCTTCGAGCTCACGGTCGCCCATCGCGAGGTCGTCGCCGAGCAGGGCGTCGAGGCGCTGCTGCTTGGACGTCGGCGAGAACCACGTCGAGTTGCTCGCGCCGCTCTCGCCGAGACGCCCGTCGGGCGCTTCCTCGCGCGCCAGGGCCCTGGCCTGCACCACGTCGCCTACCAGGTCGAGGACATCGAGGCCACGCTCGAGCGCCTGCGCGGCGCGGGCCTCGAGCTGATCGACGAGCACCCGCGCAGCGGCATCCGCGGCTCGCGTGTGGCCTTCCTGCATCCCCGCTCGACCGCGGGCGTGCTCACCGAGGTCGTGCAGCCGGCGGGAGCGCATAGCGAGGCGCATTCGGCGGACGCGGGCAACGGTGCGGCGGCGTCGTCTCCGGCGCGCCGGAGGGAGCACGCTGATGCCGGCGGCGCGGCGCGTCACGGTCGGCTTCCACGGCGGGCAGGTGCTCGCGCTACGGGTCGTCGAGAAGCAGCTCGCCGAGCTCGAAAAGGCGCTCGGCGAGCGGCGGCTGGCATACGATCGAGGCGGAGGACGGCCCCGTGCGCCTCGATCTCGGTCAGGTGGTCTACGTGGGCGCCGACAGCGAGGATCCGCGCGTCGGCTTCGGCTAGGCCAAACCCCGACCTGCGAATCCTGGTCCTCGCGCGCACGCGCCTGCACAGTCCCGCGCTCGAGCGCGCCGTCGCGCGCTTCTCGCGGCTGGGCGAGCACGGCGGCGTGTGGTTGGCGATCGGTGCGGGCGGATGGGCCTTTTCGCGCACACACGCGCAGCGCAGCGGCTGGCGGCGTGCCTGCGCGACGATCGTGCGCACCTACGTGCTCAACAGCCTCTTGAAGCTTCTCGTGCGACGGCCCCGCCCGCAGCTGCCGGGTCTGCCGGCGCTCGCACCGACGCCCACCCAGCTGAGTTTCCCCTCGGCGCACGCGAGCACGTCCTTCGCGGGCGCGCTCGCCTACTCGCGCCTCGGGCTCCCGCGGGTGCGCTGTATGCACTCGCCGGCTCGCTCTCGCTCTCGCGCCTTTACCTCGGCCTGCACTACCCCTCCGACGTGCTCGCCGGGGCGGTGCTCGGGAGCGCCGTCGCTGCGCGCCGCGCGGGCGGTGGGGCGGGCGAGGGGCGCGGAGCGGCCGACGCGGCGGACGAGACGAGCCCCCGCGCGGGCGGTGGGGCGGGCGAGGGGCGCGGAGCGGCCGACGCGGCGGACGAGACGAGCGAGCGATGAGCATGCGCATCGGCATCGTGGGCATGCCCAACGCAGGCAAGTCCTCGCTCTTCAACGCGCTCACGAATGCCGGCGCGGAGGCGGCCAACTACCCCTTCACGACGATCGAGCCGAACGTCGCGGTCGTGCCCGTGCACGACGAGCGCCTGGTAGCAGGTCGCGCGATACGGTCGGCTCCTCGGAGATCGTGTGGGACACGATCTACTTCCACGACATCGCGGGCCTCGTCGCGGGCGCCCACCAGGGCGAGGGTCTCGGCAACCGCTTCCTCGCGCAACATCCGCGAGACCGACGCGATCGTGCACGTGGTGCGCGCGCACGGCGATGAGAACGTGATCCACCCGGAGGGGCGCGTGGATCCGCTCGCGGACATCGAGACGATCGAGACCGAGCTCGCGCTGGCCGACCTCGAGGCGGCCGAGCGGCGCCTGGAGCGCGTGGCCAGGCAGGCCAGGAGCGGCGACCGCGTGGCGGTCGCGGAGGAGGCGTGGCTGGGCGCGGTGGTGGAGGCGCTGCAAGCGGGCCGTCCGGCGCGCACGGTTCCCGCCGCCCGAGGACGCGCCGAACGCGCCGCGCGAACTGGGCTCCTGACCGGCAAGCCCGTGCTGTTCGTGGCGAACGTCGATGAGGGCTCGGCAGAGGTCCCGGCGGCCGTAGCCGAGCACGCGGCCGCGCAGGGCGCGCGCGCCGTGGCGGTGTCCTCGCGCATCGAGTCGGAGCTCGCCGAGCTCGAGGACGAGGACGCGCAGGCGATGCGCGCAGAGCTCGGCGTCAGCGAGTCGGGCCTGCAGCGTGGTCGTGCGCGAGGCCTTCGCGCTGCTCGACCTGATCGCCTTCTTCACCGCCGGCGAGGGCAAGCCGGCGCAGTCCTGGCACCTGCGCCGCGGCCTCACCGCATGGCACGCGGCGGGGCGAGATCCACTCCGACATCCAGAAGGGCTTCGTGCGCGCCGAGGTGATCGGCTGGAACGAGCTCGTCGACGCTGGCGGCTATGCCGCCGCGCGCGAAAAGGGCACCCTGCGCCTGGAGGGACGCGACTACGCGATGGTCGACGGCGACGTGATCACCGTGAAGTTCACTCCGTAGCGGGCGGGCCGCGCCCGAGCGTGCCCACCCATCTCGGTCGTCGTGGCTCAGGTTGTGAGCGCAGCAGCGGCCACTTCGTGGCCGGCGACGAGCATGAGCCATAGGTAGAGGACGTCGCTCTCGAGCTCCGGCAGCGAGCTGACGCGACCCTCGCGGATGTACTGGGTCGTGAGCTCGACCGCAGCGACCACGATCGCGCGGGAGACGACGTCCGGGACGGTCGGCAGCCCGGGCTGCTCCGCTCTTGCTCGTTCGGCGACGGCCCGGTACAGGCGCGCGAAGCTTCGCAGGGTGTGCTCGCGATGGGCCAGTGCCTCGCTGCCGGCGGCCATGATCTCGAGGGTGCACGCGCGTGCCGCGTCGGGACGCTCGCTCCAGAACTTCAGGTAGGCGCGCACGCCGTCGCGCATGCCCTCGACGTAGCTCGGCTGGCTTGTTCCCGCAGCGACCATCTCCTCCACCAGTTCGCGCGTTGTCGCGTCGTAGGCGGCGAGAAAGCACGCCTCCTTGTTGGCGAACTGCTCGTAGAAGGTGTCGCGCGAGACGTGTGCGCGGTGGGTGATGTCGCCGATCGTCGTCGAGGCGTAGCCCTTCGTCGCGACCGCCTCTATGACGGCGGCCAGCATGCGCTCGCGCTGATGGTTGACGACCTGCGCGCGGGAGAGGCTGTGTGGCCCTCGCGGCAGTCGGTCGGCTGTCACTTGCGTAGTGGTGGACACCCTGGTACATTACCAAAACGAGTAAGGGACGCTCTAGTCCACGAGTCGCATCATGCGACAGAGGGAAGGGGAACCATGAAGGCAGTGCGCGCACGCCGGCCGCGTCCGGGGGGGCGGCTTACGAGGAACCGCGTGCTCGGGACGCTCGCGGTAGCCGCGGCTGCCATGTGCTTCCCGGCTTCCGCCGTGGCGAAGTACAGCGTGTCGCTGACCCGGACCACGGGCGGCGTCGCGAACGTCTCCGGCGAAGACTTTGCCGACGTCGGATTCGGGATCGGCTACGCACAGGCGCAGGACGGAATCTGTCTGCTCGCCGAAACGTTCCTGACGGTCGATGGCGAACGTTCTGCGTTCTTCGGCCCGGAAGGGGTCTTCAAGAACGAAGCCGAGGGGGGTGTGCAGTTCACGAATCTCAACTCGGACATCTACTGGACCTCGATCAAGAACGACCACACGATCCAGAAGCTGTTGAAGGCTCCCTACCCACAGGGCCCCTCGACCGAAGGGCTCGAAGCGGCGCGTGGCTATGCCGCCGGCTATGACGCCTACCTCGAACACATCGGCGGGGCGAGCGGGGTCACGAACCCCGCCTGCAAAGGCGCAGCGTGGGTCAGGCCGATCAAACCGATCGACGTCTGGCGCCGCATCTACCAGATCGACGACCTCGCGGGCAACTCTGCCCTCGGACCGGCCGCCGAGGCGAATCCGGCGTACGGTCCGCCCGCCCAATCGGCCGCGGTATCGGCGCGCGGGCAGAGCGCGCGGACAGCCTCGATCGGGAGCGTCTCGATCGGGAAGCTCGACGCGCTGATCGGTCACAACAACCTGATGGGCTCCAACGGCCTCGCCGTCGGTAGCGAAGACGCCACCAATGGAGGCGGCGCCGTGCTCGCCAACCCGCACTTCCCGTGGCATGGCGCGGAACGCTTCTGGGAGATGAACGTCGAAATCCCCGGCGAGTACCACGCAACCGGTGTGGGAATCTGGGGGTTGCCCGGGATCAACATCGGTCACAACCAGGACGTCGCGTGGACGCACACCGTCTCGACGAACACGACGATCACGTTCTGGTACTTGCCTCCCGTCGCACCGCTTGAGTACCGCTACAAGGGCAAACTGAAAAAGATGAAGATGCGCACCGTGACGGTCGAGGCTCTGGAACACGGCGAACTGATCCCGCAGACGCGCACCCTCTACTACAGCCACTACGGGCCGGTGATCTGGGAGGGTGGACTGCCAATCGCGGTCGGCGACGCCAATGCCAACAACCTCCGGGGCGTCAACCAGTGGCTCGCGATCAGCAAAGCCGAAAACGCGTCTCAGGTGATCGAATCCGAGCGTGCCATCCAGGGCGTGCCGTGGGTGAACACGATCGGTGCCGACGACCAGGGCAACGCGTTCTACAGCGAGATCGTCGTGGCCGCGAGCCTGACGAAGGCCTACGTTCACGGGAGCTGCAACCAAAGCGCGACCCGCGGAGACACCGGCCCGTTCCTGGGCAACGGTGAATGTGAACTGCCCGAAAGCCCGGGTGCGGTCGTGCCGGGCATCATCGCCGGAAGCGAAGAGCCGTCGCTGATCCGCAGAAACTATGTCGAGAACTCGAACAACTCGTTCTGGCTCGCGAACGCGAACAGCCCGCTCACCGGGTTCTCGCCCGCCCTGGGTGGCGAAGAAGAAAACCCCGGGATGCGCGCACAGACGGGGATCGACATGGTCGCCCAGCGCATGGGGACGTACAACAGCGGCGTCCCGACAGACGGGCTCTCGCCGACGCCCGGATTCACCGCCGAAACGCTGCAGGAGTCGTGGACCAAGTTCCGCTCGCTCCCGGCTGAACGCGCCATCCCGGGTCTGCGCGAAATCTGCGAAAACGCGGTAAGCGAAGATGGCGGCGTGATCAACGGCGTCGACGTCAGCGGCGCGTGTCCCGTCCTCAACGCTTACGGCTCTACCGCCACGCTCGAAGACAAGGGCGGCTGGCTCTTCCAAGAATGGTTCGAACACGCACCCAACGGGCAGGCGGGCTTCTGGGTCCATCCCTGGACGGTGACCGAACCGGTCTACACCCCGAACACGCTCAACACCTCGCTGCCGGCGAGCAAGCAAGCGCTCGCGACAGCGGTGAGCTCGATGCAGGCACGCGGCATCCCGCTCGACGCCAGCGTCGGTGAAGTGCAGCGCGCACCACAGGCGGGCGCGGCTCCGATGCCTGGCTGCTCGGACGGGGGCAACTGCTACGCGGCCATCGGATCGTCGTTCCCGACGCCGACCTCGAAGCAGGCTGAAGTGACCGGCGGCACGAGCATCGTGATGTTCACAGAACTGCAGGACGGTCACGAACCGCTAGCGAAAGCCCTGCTGGCCTATTCGCAGTCGGAAGACCCGACTTCTCCATATTACGAAGATCAGACCCAGCGGTTCTCAAAAAACGAATGGATCACGCTTCCGTGGACGCCGGCCTCGGTCGCCGAACAGGCGATCACTCCGACGCTTCACTTGAAGTAGACGTACACGAAGGGAGCGGCCTACGCCGCCGGGCCCGCAAATCACACCAGAGCTCCGGACGTGGATGGAACACGAGCGTGCGTGGGGCGGGGAGGCGGTCCGCGCGATCACGCGCCAACGCCGGCTGCTGCTCACGCAGACCCACGGGCTCGAGCGGTTCACGATTCGGATGGCTCTCGTCGATCTGACGGGCTCCGTGGCGAGATGGGGAAACGGGCTGCGCGACGGACTCGAGAAGGCGGGCTATACCGAGACCGCCGCGCTGCTGGGCGCGGGGCCGCCCTTCCCCGCTACCGATCCCACCGCTGAGGACTGCGACCGGCTCGGCGAATACGTCAAGGCGCGTATGAAGGCGATACAAGACCTGCTCGCCGCAGCAACCGCATGAGCTCGTGAGTCTGGCGGCTTGGGCCGCGCGCGACTACGCGTTGGCGGACGGCGATGTGATCACGGTGAGGTTCACGCCGTAGCTAGGGAACCGTCGTTGCGCGCGTCCTGAGACTTGGGGACGCGCATCGCTTCACCGTGACTCGCACCCCGTATCGAGGCGCAAGCGTGATGCCGCGGAGCACGACCGGGTCGGCTCGGTCTCGCAGCGGGCGAAGCTCGACCGCCGGCACGGCAACGCGCAGCACCTCGGCCATCTCGGCCTGTGCGAGCGCGGCGCCTATGCAGCGTCGAATCCCGCCACCGAAGGGGAGCCACGAGTAAGACTCGACCTCGGCCTCCACGAAGCGCTCGGGCCGGAACTCGCTCGCGCGCGGGTACAGGTCCTCGCGCATCTGCACGAGCGCGATCCCGGGATACACCTTCACGCCAGCAGGAAGCTCCCACCCCGCGACCGTTCGGGGAACCGTCAGCGTGCGCTCGGCGGCGTCGATCACGGGCCGCAGCCGCAGCGTCTCCTTGACGACCGCGTCGAGGTATGAGTCATCGTCCCCCGCGGCCAGCTCCTCGCGCAGGCGAGCGAGCGCCGGCGGATTGCGAAGCAGCAGATCGAATGCGAACGCAAGGCCCGTCGCGGTCGTCTCGTGGCCCGCGCCAAGCATCGTGAAAAGCTCATCGCGCAACTCGGCATCTGTCATCGCTTGGCCCCGCTCGTCGCGCGCGCACAGCAGCAGCGAGAGCACGTCGGAGCGCTCCTCGAGATCGGGCTCGCGCCGGCGACGCTCGATCTCTGCATACAGCGCCGCGTCCGCCGCGCGCAACCGTCGCGCGAACCGCCCGCCCGGGCTCAGCGGCCCGAGGTCGGCACGGGCGGCGCGCGAGATCATGAAGATCGGGCTGCTGTCGATGACCGCCACGAGCCTTCTTGCGCAGGCGCTCGACCGCGTCGGGCTGCGTGACGCCGAACACCGCCCGGCAGATCACCTCGAAGGTGAGCGAGCGCATGCGCTCGCGCAGAACGAGCTGCGCGCCCGGGCGCCAGCTCGCGAGCTCGCGCTCGGCAACGTCGCGAATGATCTCGCGAAAGCCGGCCACGCGTGAGCCCTGGAACGGCGCCAGCAAGAGCTTTCGCTGGCGCAGGTGCTCGGGTCCATCGAGGACGAGCACCGAGTGCGACCCGAGTACCGGCTCCATGAACGAGTTCGCCTCGCCGGCACGAAGATCGGACTGGTCACCCGTGAACAGCTCGCGGATCGCCTCGGGATCGACCACGTAGACCCCCGTGCCGAATCCCGTCATCCGCACCGTGAACACATCGCCATAGCGCTTGTGCCACGCGCGCAGGACCTCGAGCGGCGCGCGGGCGAAGCGCACGGTGTTGAGGACGGCGGGGACGCGCGGTCCGGGCGGCAGCGACACTGAGGCCACTCTAAAGCGCGGGGTCAGCTGGTACGTGCCGTTCGCGCGGCCTTCCGAGTTTCGCTGTTGGCGTAGGGTGCAGGGGTGAGCGTAGGCGCGGGTGCGAGCGGGAATGGCGGTGGCCCGAGGCGGCAAAGTGGCAACACTTCCCAAGGGCCTTCGGTGGCGATCGTCGGTGGCGGCTTTGGAGGCGTGGGTGCGGCGGTGCTACTTGTGCGCGCCGGCTACCCCGACGTCACGATCTTCGAGCGTGGCGAGCGCGTCGGCGGTGTTTGGGCCCACAACACCTACCCCGGCGCGGCCTGCGACGTGCCCTCGCACCTGTATGAGTTCTCCTTCGAACCCAACCCCCGCTGGTCGCGCCGCTACTCACCGCAGGCCGAGATCCAGGAGTACATCGAAGAGGTGGCTCGCCGCCACGGCGTGCTCGAGCGCACCAGAACCGGCACTGAGGTCACACACGCGCAGTGGGATGAGGAGCGCTGCAAGTGGCAGCTGCAGACGAGCGCCGGATCGTTCGAGGCCGACATCCTGCTGACGGCGTGCGGCCAGCTGTCGATCCCGAAGCGGGCGGCGATCAAGGGCCTTGAGAGCTTCGCCGGGCCGGTGTTCCACACCGCCGAGTGGGACCACGACGTCGACCTCGCCGGCAAGCGCGTCGCGGTCATCGGCAGCGGATGCAGCGCGATCCAGGCGGTCCCCGCGATCCAGCCGATCGCCGGGCAGATAGACGTCTACCAGCGCTCGCCCGGCTGGACGATGCCAAAGATGGACTTCGAGTACTCGGACGCGCGCCAAGCGCCTGTTCGAGCGCTTGCCCGCGCTGCAGCGCCTGGACCGGATGGCGACGTTCGCGTTCATGGATATCGGCGCCGCGGCGATGACGAGCCAGCGCTGGCTGCTCGCCCCGTTCCGGGCCGCGGGCCGCTGGCAGATCCGCAAGGCGATCAAGGACAGCGGGCTGCGAGCCAAGGTGACGCCCACCGACGAGATCGGCTGCAAGCGGATCATGCTCACGGACGAGTGGTATCCGACCCTCGAAAAGCCGAACGTCGAGCTGATCAGCGACCCGATCGAACAGATCACTCCCACGGGCATCCGCTCCGGCGGCAGCGAGCGGCCCGCCGAGGTGATCGTCCTCGCCACCGGCTTTCAGAGCCACGCGTTCGTCGCGCCGATGGAGGTCATAGGCGCCGGCGGGCGCAACCTCGCCGAGGAGTGGGACCCGGTCGCCTCCGCCTACCTCGGACTGAGCGTGCCGGGCTTCCCGAACATGTTCCTGCTCTACGGTCCGAACACCAACGGCGGCACCGGGTCCGTCATCTACGTCATCGAGGCGGGCGTCGCGCACGTCATCGCAGCACTCGACGCCCTCGAGCGCACGGGCACGGGCCGCATCGAGGTCCGGGGCGACCGCGCCGCCACCTTCAACCGCGACCTGCGCACGGCACTCGCGGGAACCGTCTGGCACACGGGCTGCACGAGCTGGTACGTGGATGAGAACGGCAACGACCCGAGCCAGTGGCCATGGATGTGGAGCACCTACCGCCGCAGGACGCGGCGCCTGGAGCAAGGCGCGTACGAGCTCAAGGCGCGCAAGCGCGAGACTGTGCCCTCGGCCTGAGCGCTCGCGGCCGACCGCTCATCGCGCGACGCCTCACTGCGAAGCGGGAGACGCGCGTCCCCTGCAGGTCGCCTCATGGACCTCCTGCGTGAGCGTGCTCAGGCGCTCGCTCAGGGTGTGGATCTGTTCGGTGAGCTCGGTGTTCTTCTTCAGCATGTCGTTCTGGTACTGCGCGAGCTCGTCGCGGTGCTTCGCCGCGGCTTCCTCGTTGGCCTTGTCGGTCCTGGTCTGCGCCTTCTGGGCGATGATCACGAGCGCGCCCGTGTAGAAGGCGACGCCCGAGAAGATCAGGTTCAGCAGGATCCACGGCTCGGGGTCGAACTGGCCGCCGCGTTCCAGCGCTTTGACGGTCGTGCTCAAGATAGTGCACCGCCCCGTTGGCGAAGACCCAGCCGAGGATGATCGCGGAGCCGATGATGACGAACTGCACGGTGCCCATGGCCGAAGCGACACCCTCGGCGACGCGCTCCATGAAGCTGCTTCCACCCGCGTAGGGGGAGGCACGCTTGCCATCCTGTCTGTAGTGCAGGTGGTGTCGCAGGGGATCCTTCTCAAGTGACGCCTGGTGCACGTCGGTGGCTGTCATTCAGCTTCCTCCCGGTCGCGTGGTCGATGCTTCGCGTGCGCCGGAGGGTAGCTCCCGCCTCGGGCCTCCCAGCTGCCGTCCGGAAAGGCTCCCGTTCGCGCGACGGGCCGCGCCGGGGGGGAAGATCGCCTGCACGAAGGTCAAGATCGCCGACGCCAACATCAACCCGGAATCGCTGCGGCTCGCGGGCGCGACGCTCTCCTGGACCGCCGGCGGCCAGCCACAGTCGGCGACGCTCAGATAGGCCTACGCAGCGGCTAGGGCGGCTAGGGCGGCTAGGGCGGCTAGGGCGGCCAAGGCGCTAACGCGACTAAGGCGGCTCAGGCGGAGCCCCGCGGAGCCTTCGCGCGCAGTCTGCGCGCGAGCGCGCCCATGCCGAGCGCCTCCGCGGCGAGCGCGCCGGCGGCGTAATCGGTCGCGGCATCGGGCGGCGGCGTCACCTCGATGCTCTGCAGCGTCGCGACCTGCCTGAAGACGCGCAGCTGGTCCGCGTTCTCCTGCAGCGAGGCGCACGTGCGCGCGCTGAGCTCGTGCGCCGCGCGCACGGGCTCGCGCTCGACGAGCTCCAGGAGCGCCTCGAGCGTTCCGTGCTCGCGCAAGAGCCGCGCCGCGGTCTTCGCGCCGATGCCCGGCGCGCCGGGCAGGCCGTCCGAGGGGTCGCCGCGCAGGGCGATGAAATCGGTGACCTGCGCGGGCTCGACGCCGTAGCGCTCGCGCACCTGCGCCGGGCCGATCAAGCCCGGCTCGCCCTGCTTTCGCAGCTCGAGCACCGCCACCGCGTCGCTGGTCGCGGCGAACAGGTCGCGGTCGCCGGTCAGCAGCAGCGCCTGGCCGCCGCGAGCCTCCTCAGCGCGCGCGAGCGAGAACATCGCGTCGTCGGCCTCGAGCTCGCCGGCGGCGCAGAGCGTCCAGCCAAAGCTCTCGATCAGCGCCGGTGCGAGCTGCCACTGCGCGCGCAGCGGCGCCGGCATCGGCTCGCGGTGCGCGTGGTAGGGCTCGTACAGGCGCACGCGGTAGACCGCCTCCTCCGCGCCCGTGCACGCAACGATCGCGCGCAGGGGGGAGCGCGCGGCGAGCGCCTCCTCGGCAGCGAGCAGCGCGTTGACCGCGCCCAGCAGCGCGTTCACGGGCTCGCCGTCGGCTCCCGTGATCGATTTCGGCAGCGCGAAGTAGGAGCGGTAGAGCAGCCAGGGGAGGTCGGCGATGAGCAGCGGCGAGCGCAGGTGAAGCGCAGGCTAACCGGCGAGCGTTCCGCCGGTCCGCCCGACCTGCTGTTCCTGCGCTTCCGGTCCCACGGCGCCGCCGCGGTAGGCGTCCATCAAGGGCGCCCTGGGGGCGCTCGCCGCGGGCTTCGCGCTCGCCGGCTTCGCGCTCGCGTGCTTGGCGTTGCCGGAGCTGGTGCTCGCGCTCGCGGTGGCAGCCGTGCTCGGCGCGCCGTGCGGTGTCTGCCCGCTGAGATCGGGCTCACGCACGACGCTGGTGCCGTTCTGCAGGTTGAAGTAGGCCCACGCGCTCTGCAGGGCGAAGCGGTACTCCAGTTCCGGGCCGCTGACGAGCGTGTCGCCACGCGAGCCGAGCACCTGTGCGCTCACGATCCGCGGCGAGACGCCTCGCCGCAGCACCTCGATCCCGAGCAGCGAGCCCTTCACGAGCCCTGCGAGCTTGGTCGCCGCGCTCGCCATGCTCATGCTCACGCGCCAGTTCGCCGCGCTCGTTTCGTAGGGGTCCGAGACCGCCTTCAGCCACGGCTGCGAGGCCGCGCCGATGAACGAGTCCTCGATGTTCTCGGTGCTCCCTCCCGAGGAGGCGAAGAAGTAGGTCGTCGCGGGCTGGCCCGCGTAGGTGACGATCTGCCCGGCGGTCGCTGTGACGGCGGCGTTCGACTGCGGGGTTTCGGCGGCGGCGCCCTTGTAGACCTGCGAGCGCGTGTCGGAGTAGACGTCAAAGCGCGATCCGCCGGCGTCGGAGGTGAGCGCGTAGGTGCGGCTCGCGATCGCCTGGGCCTCCAGCGCCGCCGCCGGCCAGCCCGAGGGCATCTCCGCTGCCACCACGCCGCGCACGTACTGCTCGAGCGGCACGTCCTGCACCTTCGAGCCCACCAGCACGCGCACCATGTGCCCCGCCGGCGCCTGGCCGATGGCGGTGCCCGTGTAGTAGTGGGCGAGGATCTGGGTGTCGCTGTAGCCGTGCACGGCAAAGCCGAGCGCGCCGTACTGGCTCATGCCGACGCCGTGGCCGAAGCCCGCGCCTTCGATCACCAGTGTCGGCCCGGAGGGCGTCGATGCGGCGCGCGCGGGGGCCGCGCAGACCGCGACTGCGAGCAGCGCGAAGGCCAGCGCGCATAGGCGCCGAGCGCCGTTTGCACGGTGATAGGTTGGGCGCGATGAGCGTCCCTGCCACGAGCTCCACGCATAGGGGCATCGACAGCGAGCGCGAGCTCCTTGAGAGGGTGCCGCGCCAGCTGTACATCCGCGGACAGTGGCGGGAGGCCTCCGCCGGTGGCACGCTGACCGTCGAGGACCCCGCCACCGGCGAGGCGCTCGTGGAGGTCGCGGACGCCCGAGCCCGAGGATGCTCTCGACGCGCTCGACGCCGCGAGCGAGGCGCAGGCGGAGTGGGCCGCGCACCCGCCGCGCGAGCGCGGCGAGATCCTGCGCCGCGCCTACGAGGCGATGATCGAGCGTGCCGACGAGCTCGCGCTGCTGATGACGCTCGAGATGGGCAAGGCGCTCGCCGAGTCGCGCGCCGAGATCACCTACGCGGCCGAGTTCCTGCGCTGGTTCTCCGAGGAGGCGGTGCGCATCCACGGCCGCTACATGGTCGCCCCCAGCGGCAAGGGCCGGGTGCTGACGATGCGCCAGCCGGTCGGGCCGTGCGTGTTCGTGACGCCCTGGAACTTCCCCACCGCGATGGGCACGCGCAAGATCGGCCCCGCGATCGCCGCGGGTTGCACGATGGTCGTCAAGCCCGCGCAGCAGACGCCGCTGTCGATGCTCGCGCTCGCGCAGATCCTCGAGCAGGCGGGGCTGCCGCCGGGGGTGCTGAACGTGATCACCGCCAAGCACTCCGGGCGAAGTCATCGAACCGCTGCTGAAGGACCCGCGCACGCGCAAGCTCTCCTTCACCGGCTCGACCGAGGTCGGGCGCACGCTGATCGCGCAGTCCGCCGAGCAGATCCTGCGCGTCTCGATGGAGCTGGGCGGCAACGCCCCCTTCCTGGTGTTCGAGGACGCCGACCTCGACGCCGCCGTCGATGGCGCGATGCTCGCGAAGATGCGCAACGTGGGCGAGGCCTGCACGGCCGCCAACCGCTTCCACGTCCACGAGTCGCTCGCCGAGGAGTTCGCGGAGCGGCTCGCGAAGCGAATGGGCTCGATGAAGCTCGGCCGCGGCACCGAGCCCGGCGTCGAGGTCGGGCCGCTGATCGACGGTACGCAGCGCGAGAAGGTCGCCGAGCTCGTGCAGGACGCGCTCGACGCGCGGCGCGCGCACGCTCGTGGGCGGCTCCCCGCTCGAGGGCCCCGGCTACTTCTTCGAGCCGACCGTGCTCACCGACGTGCCCGCCGGACGCGCGCCTGCTGAGCGAGGAGATCTTCGGGCCGGTCGCGCCCGTGTGCCGCTTCTCCAGCGAGCAGGAGGCGATCGACGCGGCGAACCGCACCGAGTACGGGCTCGTCGCCTACCTCTACACGCGCGATCTGAACCGCGCTCTGCGCGTCTGCGAGGCCATCGAAACCGGCATGATCGGCCTCAACCAGGGGGTGGTCTCCAACCCCGCCGCGCCCTTCGGCGGCGTCAAGCAATCGGGTTTCGGCCGCGAGGGCGGCTTCGAGGGAATCGAGGAGTATCTCGAGATCAAGTACGTCGCGGTGGCGCAGTAGTGGGCCAGCGGCAGTGAGGCTCTGACGCTCTCGTCAAGGCTCGACCGCCTCGATGTCTCGAGCGCCGCGCGTCCGGTCCGCGCGAGCAGCACAGATCCGCTCCGCGCGCGCCGCCTTGCCACGCTCGGCCTCTTTGTGGTGATGGCGTTGATGAATTTGGCGGCCGTCGCTCACGCGTCCTCTCCGAAGCTCGAGCTTCTCAGCAGCGGTCAACCGGTGCCGTCAAACCACGAATCCACCGTCCTCAACGAGACGACCCTTCCGGGCTTCAGCTGCGAAGGCTTCGACGGCTCGATGTACTTCCAGGGCGGCCCAGCGAGCGTGCTCAGCTTCAAGCGCGGAGAAGAAGGACTGGATTACGCGTTCGACGCCTGCAAGACGAAATCCGGGGAAGAAGTGAGCACGGAATTCGGGGAAGAAGGGCGCCACGCCAAACTGCGCGAGGTGACCGTTTCGAGCACGACCGTGACCGAGAGCTTCGAACCGGTCTATTTCGAAGACAACGAATCGAGCTGCGTCTGGGTGTTGCGCGATCTCCAAGGGCCCCTCCCGCGCTCGGGTAGCCTCGGGCGCATCCACGTAACGGGAGCGCTCAAGCTGGACGGCCGCCTCAGCGCGCGCAGCTGTCCGAAGACTGGCAAGGCGAGCGGTATCGCGACGATCGAAGAGGGCCCCGAACAGCCGGCCGGGAGCTATCGCGTTGAGAGCGCCCGCCAGGGCTCTCACCTCTCAGCCTCGCGTCGCCCGCAGAGCACCTAGATCCGCGGCTATCGGCGCGGGCGATGAGCAGGAACCGAGGTGCGCGGCGCGAACACCGCCCTATGCGCGACATGCGCCACGTGAACGTGCAGCCATTTTGCGGGCGCGTGGCATAGAGTGAGCGCCGCGATGGCAGGGCCCACGCCGCCACGCCGTGTTCAACCGTGCGAGACCTTCCCGCCGTACCGCAACGCCCGCAGCGGGACGATGACACTTACCCCAAGAGGAGGCATCCCCAGATGAGGTCCAAGAAAGCCCTCGCGGCCCTCGCCTGCGCAGCGCTGCTCGCGCTCGTGCTCGCGGCCTGCGGCTCGAGCAACAGCAAAAGCTCGAGTTCAGCCAGTACGGCCGGCGCGCTCAGCACCGCAGGCTTCCCCAACCCGCTGACGGAGACGCAAACCTGCGCCAAACGCGGCGGCACGCTGAACGTGCTCGACGAAAGCGACTACGAACACCTCGACCCGGGGATCGCCTACTACACGCTCGACTACTCGGTCATTTTCGCCACGCAGCGCACGCTGTACGCGTTCAAGCCGGACACGACGACCGAAGAGACCCCGGACCTGGCCTCCGGGCCGGCCGTCATCTCCAACGGTGCCAAGACGGTCACGGTCCACCTCAAGGAAGGCGTGAAGTTCAGCCCGCCGGTGAACCGTGAAGTCACCGCCGAAGACGTCGCGTACGCGATCGAGCGCGGAGCCAACCCCAACGTCGCGAACCCCTACTTCCACTCCTACTTCGAATCGATCGAAGGCGCGCCGAAGGCGATGGGCGGCCCGATCAAGGGCATCGAAACACCGAACAAGCACGAAATCGTCTTCCACCTCAGCGAACCGAAGGCGGCGCTCGTCTCGAAAGCGCTCGTGCTGCCGCTGACCGCGGCGGTGCCGAAGGAATATGCGGAAAAGTACGACAAGAACAAGCCCTCCAACTACGCCGCCTATGAGGTCGCCACCGGGCCGTACATGCTGAAGAACGACAGCTCGGGCAAAGTTCTAGGCGTCGGCTACTTCCCCGGCAAGTCGGCGACTCTCGTGCGCAACCCCAACTGGGTCGCGAGCACGGACGTCGCCCCGGCGTGCCTGGACGAAATCGCAGTCAAGATCGGCGGGACCAAGGACGTGATCGACCGGCAGGTACTCGCCGGTACGAACTCCGTCAGCGAGGAAGAAGCGACGACCACCGCGGTCAGGGAAGGCGCCGAACACCACAAGAGCCAGCTCGAGCTTTCGCCGGGCGGCGGGGAGCGCTGGATCGGCGTCAACAACAAGGTCGGCCCGTTCAAGAGCGTCGACCTGCGCAAGGCGCTGTGGGCGGCGCTTCCGCGCGAGGCGATGATCAGGGCACGCGGCGGCTCCTTCGTGGGCACCGTCGCGACTCACTTCATCTATCCGGGGATCCCCGGTTTCGAAAAGGCCGGTGGCACGGCCGGGGTCAAGGTCGACTACAACGAACACCCCGAAGGCTCGATGGCGGTCGCGGAAAAGTACATGAAGCTCGGAGGCTTCTCGAGCGGCAAGTACAGCGGTCCTCCGATCTCCGTCGTCGGCGCCAAGGGCAACCCCCAGGAACAGGACGCGGAAATCGTCAATGCGACCCTGAAAAGCCTGGGCTTCACCACCAAATTCACGCTCGTGGAACTCGCGACGATGTTCGCGAAGTACTGCAACGTGCCGAAAGAAGAGATCACGATCTGCCCCAGCGTGGCGTGGGTCGCTGACTTCGCGGACCCGCAGACAGTGCTCGACATCACCTTCAGCGGTCGCCACATCGAACAGACCGGCAACGTGAACTGGGGCCAGACGGACGTCGCGAAGATCAACAAGTCGATCGAAGAAGCGGAACTCCCGACCGAAGCCGCCACGCGCGAAACGGACTGGGCGAAGGTCGACACCGAACTCGTCGAAGACGCGGCGGAGGTCCCCTGGGATTGGGAAAAGACGCCCAACCTCGAGGGTTCGGAAATCGCGGGCGTCGGCGACGTCTGGAACGTCGGCTCCTGGGACTTCGCCTACACCTCGCTGAAGTAGCCCGCTAGAGCAACGATTAGGCAGCAGCGGAGGGACCCTTCGAACGGTCCCTCCGCCCGCCAGCCGAGCGGCGCCGCCTCGACCCTCTGGACCCGCGCGGCGGCTCGGCGGGCGCCAGCTTCAGACCTTCACGATCACCTTGCCGATGTTGCCGCCGGTGAACAGCAGGTTGAGCGCCTCGGGCGCGTGCTCGAGGCCCTCCACGAGGTGCTCGCTGGAGCTGATGCGCCCTTCGGCGAGCCATTTGCCCATCTCCTGCTGTGCCTCGGGGAAGCGCTCGAGGTAGTCGAGGATGAGGAAGCCCTCCATGCGCCCGCGGCGGATGATCAGCATCGTGTAGTTGGCCGGGCCGCGCGCGCTGCCGCGGTCGTTGTAGGCGGCGATCGCGCCGCAGAGCACGACGCGGCCACGCATCGCCAGCTGCGCGAGCGAGGCTTCGAGGATCTCGCCGCCGACGTTGTCGAAGTAGATGTCGATCCCTCCCGGCGCCTCCTCGCGCAGGCGTTCTGCGACGTTCTCGGACTTGTAGTCGATCGCGGCGTCGAAGCCGAGCTTGTCCTTCACGTGGGCGCACTTCTCCGCGCCGCCAGCGATCCCGATCACCCTGCCCGCTCCCTTGATGCTCGCGATCTGCCCGACCGTGGAGCCGGTCGCGCCGGCCGCGGCGGAGACCACGACCACCTCGCCCTCCTTCAGGCGCCCCACGTCGAGCAGCCCGAAGTACGCGGTCAGGCCGGTGATGCCGAAGAGGCCCGAGCGCGGTCGTGGGAGGGACGCCCGGAGGGATCGCCTGCAGCGCGCGCTCGCCCTCGTCGGCGATCACGTAGTCCTGCCAGCCGGTCATCCCGAACAGCAGCTGCCCGGGCTCGTAGCGCTCGCAGTTGCTGCTCATCACCTCGGCGATCCCGCCGGCGCGGATCACCTCGCCGATGCCGATCGGCGGCAGGTAGCCGGGCGCGTCGTCCATCCAGGTGCGGATCGTGGGGTCGATCGACAGGTAGCGCACGCGCGCGAGCGCCTCGCCCTCGCCGGGTGTCGGCACCGCGCCCTCCTCGAGCCGCACCGTCCGCTCATCGACCATCCCGTTGGGGCGCTCTGCGAGCACCATGCGCCGGTTGCTCTCGCTCACGGTTCTCTCCTCCTGCCGTCCCTGCAGCGCAAGGCGCGGCGCTCGATGGGTGCGCGCCCTCCCTGTGCTTGCGAAGCCGGCCGCACTGACGGCGCTAGATCCTATTGGCGCACGCCCGCTCGGGGCGGGTAACGTATGGGCGCCTTGTCGAGCGCACCGCCCCCGATGCCACAGAGCGAGCCGCAGACGCTGAGCGCGCACGGCGTGCACAGGCTCTACCGCAAGCACTTCTGCGACCCCAAGAAGGAGCGCCAGCTCTTCTCCGCGGGGTCCTTCTTCGTGACCTTCGCCGCGGTACGCGCGATCACGCACGCGATCAGGGCCGAACGCGGCCCCTTCCGCAACATCACTCCCGGCGGCCGCCACATCCACCACATGACCTTCGGCATCATCGGGCTGCTCAGCGTCGGCTACCTGTGGCTGCTCGAGATCGGCATCAACGAGCAGCGCGAGGCCTCGCGGGTGACCTCGATCGCGTACGGCAGCGGCGCCGCGCTCACGCTCGACGAGTTCGCGCTGTGGCTGAACCTGGAAGACGACTACTGGACCAAGCAGGGCCGCGAGAGCATCGACGCGGTCGTGCTGTTCGGATCGCTGCTCGCGATGAGCGTCGTCGGCAGGGGGTTCCTCAAAGACATCGTGCGCCTCGGAAAGCACGAGCTCCCACGGGACTGGGAGGGCCACGCGCCCGCCAGCTCCAACGGCTCGGCCCAGCCGGCCGCAAGGCCGGCCTAGCTAAATCCGTCTCGGCTCGCGCGGCGAGTCCGTGCAAGCCATCTTGCAGCATCCGCCGATCAGCGGGTGCTCTTAGCGCACCTGCGCTCAATCCTCAACGAAGGTAAGCCGATATCTGAAAACATGGAACTGCCGCCCGGTCTGGGAGGAGCGAGCTGCCCCGCGCCCCGCGCCAATCATCGCCTGTGGCGAGCGCTCGCCCGGGGGCGGTGCTAGCAAGGATGTCCATGTCGCGCACAACCGCGCGGACAGGCGAGGGGGCCCGTTCCGCGGAGGAGATCGCCGCCGCGCGCCGGCGCTGCGCGATCGCGATCCGGCTCTCCGCCGTACTCGCCGCCGCGGCCGCAGCGGGGGTCGGCCTCGCGGGGACCTCCGCGCTCGTGGGTATCTGCGCCGGGCTGCTCGCGGTGCTCGCGTGCGCCTCCGGCTGGCTCTTCGGCGAGCGCGCGCGGCTCGGGCTCGAGGCTGACATCGACAGGCGCACGCGCGACCTCAAACGCGCGCTCTCGGAGCTCGAGATCGCTCAGGCCGAGACGGTGCAGCGCCTCTCGATGGCGGTCGAGTTCCGCGACGAGGACACGGGCGCGCACATCGAGCGCATCGGGCGCTTCTCGGTGCTTTTGGCCGAACACATCGGTATGGATGCGGACTTCTGCGAGCGCCTGCGCCACTCGGCGCCTCTGCACGACGTCGGCAAGGTGGCGATCCCCGACGCGATCCTGCTGAAGCCCGGCCCACTCACGCCGGAGGAGCGCGCGATCGTGGAGACGCATGCCGAGGAGGGCCACCGGCTCGTGCGCGGCTCCTCCTCGACGATCCTCGACATGGCGGCGACGATCGCGCTCAGCCACCAGGAGAAGTGGGACGGCAGCGGCTACCCGCGCGGACTGAAGGGCGAGGCGATCCCGATCGAGGGCAGGATCGTGGCGGTCGCGGACGTGTTCGACGCGCTCACCAGCGACCGCGTCTACCGCAAGGCCTTCCCCGTCGAGGAGGCGGTGCAGATGATGCGCGAACAGCGCGGGCGCCACTTCGACCCGGTCCTGCTCGACGCCTTCATGGAAGTGCTCGGCGAGTCCGGCCCCGATGCTCGCGCGCGGCTGCGGGCCGACCCTGAAGCGCTCGTGGAGCACACACTCGAGACCTTCGCGACGCGCGCTCCAGCGCGGCGACGCCGAGACCGCCGAGGGGGTGATCGCGACGGCGATCGACGGACGGCATCAGCCCGACGGTGCTGCACGCGGAGGTGATCGCGCCGTCGCTCAGGCGCATCCGCCTGGCGGCGCGCGCGGGCGAGATCGACGCAGAGCGCGAGCGCCTCGCGCAGTCGATCACCAAGCGAGTGCTCGCGACGCTCTCCCGCTACATGGCCGGCGCGACCGCCCAGACGCGCGAGCGGGTGCTGCTGGCGAGCATCGACGAGGACGAGCACACGCTCGGCCTGCAGATGGTCCACGACCAGCTCGCAGCCGCGGGCTTCCGCGCGAACCTCGACACCGGCCTTCAGCCCGAGCGCATCTGCGAGGTCGCCGACTGCGAGTCCGCTGACGTCGTCGTGCTGGGATCGATAAGCGACGGCGTCGAGGACGCCGTGGAGCTCGCGCTGCGCGAGTTCCGCGCGAGCCACCCGCGATATGCCGTTCGTGCTCGCGGGCCCCGCCGTCGGCGGCGAACTGCCGCACGGGTTCGGCGGCCTCGAGGTGCTCGAACGCATCGACGGCTCCGTCGCGGCGGTCGAAGGGCTGCTCGCGGCAACCTCCGTGTAGCGCGCGCGATCGCTAGATTCCCCGGCTGATGGCGGCAGCTGCGATCGTCACCGGCGGCGCCGGCTTCATCGGTTCGCACGTGGTCGACGCGCTGCTCGCGCAGGGCCACGAGGTGACCGTCGTGGACGACCTCTCCACGGGGGACCGCGCGCGCGTGGCGTCCGGTGCGAGCCTGCGCGAGCTCGACGTCGTGGACCTGCGCGCGCTCGGGGAGGTCTTCGAGCAGGTGCGCCCCGAGGTCGATCTACCACCTCGCCGCGCAGGCGAGCGTTGTCGCCTCCGTCGAGGACCCCGGCCGCGACTGCGAGGTGAACGTGAAAGGCACGCTGAACGTGGTCGAGGTCGCGGGCAGGACCGGCACCCCGGTGGTCTTCACCTCGACCGGCGGCGCGCTCTACGGCGACGACGCACCGCGTCCCACGGCGCGAGGACCGTATCCCTGCGCCGCTCTCGCCCTACGGCGCCTCCAAGTGGGCGGCGGAGGCCTACGTGAAGACGTGGTCGCTCTCCTCGGGCATCCCGCACGCGGTCTGCAGGCTCGGCAACGTCTACGGCCCGCGCCAGAGCCCGCACGGCGAGGCGGGCGTGGTCGCGATCTTCGCCCACCACCTCTACACCGACCGCGTGCCGACGCTCTACGGACACGGCAAGCCGACGCGCGACTACGTCTACGTCGGCGATGTCGTGAGCGCGCTGCTCGCCGCGCGCGGGAGGCGCGGCACCTACAACATCGCCACCGGCCTGGAAACCGACGTGCTCACGATCTGGCGCGAGCTGAGCGCCGCCGCGGGCAAGCAGATCGAGCCCGAATTCGCGGACCTGCGCCCCGGCGAGCTGCAGCACAGCTGCCTCGACCCGAGCCGCGCCGAAGCCGAGCTGGGTTGGGTTGCGCAGATGGGGATCTCCGACGGGCTCCGCCTCACCTACGAGGCGCTGATTGCCGAATTCCAGCGGCGCTAGGCGGCGCGCCGCGGCGCGCGCGGGAGCCACACATCCGTTGCAAGGCCGCCGCCCCGCCTAACGCGCGGGGGCGTGCGCAGCCGATGCAGCGCCTATGTGGCTCGTGCGCACCTCGCTTCCGCTCGCCCTCAGCGCCTGCGCTCTCTGCGCGGGTGCCACGAGCGCGCTCGCGCTGAAGGACACGCCCGGCGGGGTGAGCGCGCCGGGCGCCGAACCGGCGGCCAACGGCACGGGCGCCCAGCCGAGCAAGGCGCCGAGCGCGATGCCGGCAGCTGCGCATCCGACGCTCAGCGAGCTCAACGTGGCGCGATCGGCGAAGCCCGGTCCGCCGCCGAGGCCGACGCTGGCGGTGCAGGACGTCGCGGGTTCGAGCGTCGATCTGCAGGTGGCCCTCGTGAACCGCTCCTCCACCGACACGGCCGCGCTCGCGAAGCTTGGATGGGTCACACCGGGACGGGCGCTCACGGTCGCCTGGTCGAAGGGCGCGAGGCTCGCCGCCGGTAGCTACAGGCTGCTCGTGAGCGGCCACGACCGCCGCGGCCTCACGCTCGCGCGCGGCGCCCACACGCCGCTCGAACTGGAAGTCGTGGTGAAGGCCGAAGCGTCCAAGCCGACCGCGCCCGTGCCCAGCCCGGGGGGCTCGAGCTCCTCCGGCACACCCTCATCCTCGAGCAGCGCCTCGACGGTCTCGCCCGCCGCGGGCGTGCCGAGCCCTGCACAGTCGGCGGCTGAAGGCGCGGTCTTCCCGGTGGCCGGAGCGCACAACTTCGGCGGCCCCGAAAATGCCTTCGGCGCGCCGCGCAGCGGCTACTCCCACCAGGGCCAGGACATCCTCACCGCCGAAGGCACACCTGACGTCGCGCCCTACGCGGGCGTGATCGAATCCACGAGCTACCAGGAAGGCGGCGCGGGCTACTACGCCGTCGAGCGCACGAGCGTCGGCTTCAGCTTCTTCTTCGCGCACTGCGAGGCCGGCTCGCTCGCCGTCAGCGGCGGGCAGTCCGTGTCCGCGGGCCAGCTCATCTGCCGCGCCGGCGAGACCGGCGATGCGAGCACGCCGCACCTGGACTTCGAGATCTGGATCGCCGGCTGGCGCACCGCCGCGGGCTACCCGACCAACCCGCTGCCCTATCTGGAAGCCTGGGAACACGACAGCGCGAGCGGCTAAGGCCGGCGCGTCGCGGCGAGCCGGCTCACGCACGCGATGGGCCCACGCCCCGGCGACCGCGCGTTCGCGCGTTCGCGCCAGCCCTGTTGCCCAGTCGCTAGCATCGACGCTCGCGGCGAGATAGCTCAGTTGGTAGAGCACACGACTGAAAATCGTGGTGTCCCCAGTTCGAGTCTGGGTCTCGCCATTTCTGAAGATGCCCGCACCCGGGCGGGTTTTTGGGCGGCGGGTGAGCCGATTTGACGGGCGCTAAAACACCCGATTTTCGCGCCACGTCCTTTTCACGTCCTTTTCCTTGAGCTGAAATCGTCTTAAACCCGTCGGACGACACCCCTTTTCCCGACAGCCACGGCGAGAAGCGGGTCTCTCGAGGCTGAACGCGAGAGACCTGGGTTGAGCGCGACACGACGGTCGGGTAGCGGCCGGTAGCTACGTTGGCAGGACCATCGAACCTCAAAACCGTTCACCCGCGGCGGGCGACGACTTTGACCACCGGATGCGTTCGCGACTGCCCAGCGAGCAGGCTTGATGGCCCGCCCATCGAGATAGGTTTCGAAGAAGGCGTCGAGGTATGCGCTTTCGGCGCCGACCGCCGCCGACGCGTTCACCGAGCCCGGTGCGAGCGCTGCGCGGCCAATCTTGGCGCGACCACGCCGCACGAGAGCCGATAGCCATACGCCGTCCGTGAACGCACCGTGTCGGCTCCCGTCGAGCTGGAGCACGAGATACGGCCCCGTCAATCGACGTACGAAGGGCCGGAAGTACACGCCGAACGCGTGCCTGGGTCGAGTCATGATCATGAACGGTCGCGAGAGTCCGCTGCCGACCACTGGGTCGTGGATCTTCCCGTCGAGGTCGGCGCCAGCACGAATCTGGGGGTCGGTCTTCATCGCGTTAGCCGCGGTCGAGCCGCCCAGCGAGAACCCGAACGCCCCGACCCGCGCGAGATCGAGCGCGCCGCGCAGCACCGGATTTCCGCGATCCAGCTTTGACAGCTCGGCGACGACGAACTGCAGATCCTTGACCCGGCGAAGCGCCATCGCCGGCGTGAACCCGTACGGACTGCTCGACGTGTACGGCACGCTCCACGGAACGATCCGCCCATCCGGGAACTGCACCCACTGTGCCTCATGAGTGTGGTCGATCGCGACCACCACGAAGCCGTCGCTTGCAAGGTTCTCCTCCAGCGCCGTGTCATCGGAGCGCATCTCACCGAGTCCCGGCGAGTACAGGAGTACTGCGTGACGCCCCGGGGTGATCGGAGCGTCGGTGTACGCGCGGGTCCGCAACCGCTCGAACAGATGGTCCGGGATCCGGTAGTAGCGCTCGACCAGCTGTGCGACTTGCGCGGGCATGTACGGAGCAACCGCGTGACCCCGAGTCGACTGAGCCGGGTACCAGAACTGAACCATCAGTTCTCGCATGCCCGACGGCGACGACGGGTCCCGCCGCGAGCGATCGGTGAGGCGGAGCGACATCGTGCCGACCGGAAACCGACCGGTTAGAGGCGGTGTCTGCAATGAGACGGTCCGCGCTGCCGGCAGCGCGGCGCCCGCACGCGTCGGAGGAGCCGGGCCCGTCGCCCGCGCAGCGGGCCCGCTCGCGATTGACCAGGTCGCGACCGCCGCTACCAGCAGCAATCCCGCGAGCATTCTTGAGAACCTGAAGTTGAGCGATGCGAAAGCGAACATGGCAAGTCTCTTCTCTGAGCGTTGGTGGATGCGGACACCGGCAGCTGTACGCCACCGCGGAGGACACGCGCCCAGCACGAACGCATGTCCGAGTGTCCCGTCTGGAGATTCGCGTGGAGCGTCGCGAGTGGCTTGGGTGGGGCGGTAGACCAAGAAACCGAGCCACGACCACCCGGCGGGTTTGCCGGGTGGGCGGGCCACTGATCAGGCGCGTCCAGACGCCGCGATGCTGCCACCGAATGGTCACACCAGCCCGGCCGGCTTAAGGCTGGTTCACGACCGTTGCGCCCGGATGAGCCGTCGTGACGGCGAGCAGAGCGTCGTTGGACGGGCTCGCGGGGAGGTACTCGTACGCCGAGAACACGACCTTAGCTGAGGTGGAGTCGATCTCGAGCGGCCGGTAGTCGCTCCGGGCAACGTACGCGGTGCCGTTCAGCGACGGGTCGCTCGACGAGTTCACGCTGAGCTCGAACGCCGGGGTCCCCGTGTAGGTGGTCGGTGTCGCGGTGGCCTGGCCCGAATCGACCATCCGCTTCAGTTCGCCAGCCGGGTCGCCCCCTCGTGAGATCTCGCCTTGGTGGATCGCCGGCGGGAGCGGCGAGACCGTGATCGTGTTTGTCGACGGGTCGTAGATCATATTCTCGGTGGGTGATTGGCTGACCTCTTGCCCGCCCTTGATCACGCGGTAGACGCCTGTCGCGTCGCCCGTTCCGTTGGTCTGCGCCCAGAGCTCGAACGACATCGAGGAACCGCCGGGGAGCGTGACTATGGCGGACTCGTGCCGGATCGAGCCGGGCGGGGCGGCGGCCAGCTCGGCACGGACGTGGCGGACGACCGCGGCGCTCGCCAGACTCGGCTCAGAGGCACCACCGGCGGTCAGGAGCACGGTCGCGGTGGTGGCGACCGCCGCTGTGGCCGGCACGCTCAGCGCGAGCGCCCGGCGCTTCAAGCGGCCGGTGCGGGTGCTGCGGGCGAGATCGCGCTCGATCGCAGCGTGGAGTTGGTTGCCGTAGGTGTCGAGTGTGTCGGGGATATCGGTTCTCATTGGTTTCCTCTGGTTGTGGGTGTCGCGGGCGTCGCTCCTCATTGGCTTCCTCCGGTTGCGATGTTCAGACGGCGTAGTGCGCGTGAGACGCGTAGGCGCGCGGCGACCTGGGTGCAGCTCAGCTCCGCGGCTATCTCGCTGAAGGGCCGTCCCTCTACGACGCGCAGGTCGAGCACCTGGCGGTCGGCCTCGGGCAGGTCCGCGATCGCCTGTAGCGCGGCCGCGGGCAGCGACAGCCGCTCCTCCACGAGCTCGTAGCCCGCATCGGTCGCAAGCTCTCGCGCGAGCCCGAGCCGTGCCCGCGCCCGATCCTCGATCCGCTGTTTGCGCAGAGAGTCACGCAGCAGGTTTTGCGCGATGCCGAGCAGCCACGGAAAAGCGGAGCCCGCGGCACCGTCCCTGAACGAGCTGCGCGAGAGCCAGGCGCGGGCGAACGTCTCGGCGGTGAGGTCGGCGGCGCGGTCGCCGACCCGCAACCGGGCCCAGTTGTAGATCGCCGCGGCATGCCGGTTGTAGACCACGGCGAAAGCATCAGCGCGGCCTGCGCCGATCAGTGCTGCGTCTTGTGCGCTGGCGTAATCGGGTCCCACTGCTGATAAATCGCACTCCCGGGCAAAAGTGTGTCACCGGATTGGCGACGCCAAGAGCGGCCCCGCGCTGACGCTTCGGCGCGCGCCCCGCTTCGCCGGTAACTCGCGTCTCTCCCCGCAGCTGAGAAGAGACGCGCTTGGCGCGGCCAGAAGGGGCGAGCCTCCCGAGCCGCCGGCGACGACGTCGTGCGACCGTCGAAACCCCGTGTGGTGACAAGCACGTCGCTAGTCAAGGCCGCGCCGACAGCTGCCTTTATGTTCGCGCGGGTACTCGCGTGAGTTATGCGCTGCGGTGGTTCAGCGCGTCCTCGAGGAGCCCGAGGACGATGCCGAACACTGCGTGGCGGATCGTCGCCTGGCCGAAGGCTCGAGGGTTGGCGGCGAGCTTTGGCAGCTCCTTGCGTGCGGGGTGATAGCGGTCGACCAGCACGGTCAGCGGCCAGGTCGCGACGTGCTCGATGAGACCCACCAGCAGGCCGCGGATCACCGCAGAACCCGGCAGGGACGGCCTGAGCCGCGCGTATACAGCGCCCAAGATTGCGCCGTTTTGGACGTGGACGATGGGTTGCCAGTCGTCGCCGCGCGTCACGAGCTTGCCGAGGATCTCGACGTCGTCGTACGTGGAGTCGAAGAGGCGTTGGTCGACGGGCTGCTCGAGCGTCATCACCACCGTCGCGGCCGCGCCCGCAATCCCCCCTCGCAAGCTCGTCTGCAGCATTTGGTCAAAGCATCTCAGGGTCTGTGCGCTGGTACCACGTTTGCGCGAGGCGATGTCGAGCTTGGTGGACACCTTTGCACGGCCTTATCGCCCGCCACCGACCGAGGGTTCAAAGGACGGGACGCACGACGAGCATCCCACGGTTCAAGACGAGATGCGCCAAGTCGTCCCCCAAGCGTTGAACGTGTTCGCTCGCCTGTTGCTCGAAACGCTCCACCTCGACGATCTCTGCGATCAGCACGTAGTCGGCTTGACCGATCGACTGTCCGGGCACGTCCGCCGGCCGCGTAAGACGCCACTCCGACACCGTGTCCAGCGACCCGCGGACGATGCCCCGATCCTCCGTCATCAGACGCTCAAACTCGTCGGCCAGCTCCGGCGAGCGCAGCTGAAACCACATGACAAGGGTCCCGGGAGCACTCATCCACGCAGCGTAATGCACAATCGCACCTGGATCGCTTGCCGCTCGGGGCGACGACGGATGCACGCCGCGGGTTCGTCAGAGATCCTGGACATCTCCAACAACAACGGGGAGGAGTGTCATGAAGATCGTGGTCATCGGTGGGAGTGGGCTCATCGGCCGCAACGTCGTCACCCGGCTGATCGCACAGGGGCACGATCCGGCGCCGGCCTCACCGGCCACGGGCGTCGACACCATCACGGGCGAGGGCCTTGCGGACGCGGTGGTGGGCGCTGGCGTCGTCGTCGACGTTTCCAACGCGCCGCACTGGGACGACGATGCGGTCATGAAGTTCTTCGCAACCTCGTCGCGGAACCTGCTGGCGGCCGAGCGCGGCGCTGGCGTCGGCCACCACGTCGCGGTGTCGATCGTGGGCGCCGACCGCTTGCCCGACAGCGGCTACCTGCGCGCCAAGGTCGCCCAGGAGGCCGAGATCAAGGCTGGGTCGATCCCCTACACCATCCTGCGCTCTACGCAGTTCTTCGAGTTCTCGCGCCAGATCGTCGAGGCAGGTGCCGAAGGCGACAGCGTCCGGCTGTCGACCGGGCTGATCCAGTTCGTCGCCGCCGACGACGTCGCGGCGACGGTGGCCGAGCTCGCGATCGCAGCGCCGGTCGGCGGCCGCATTGAGCTCGGCGGGCCTGAGGCGCTGGGCATCGACGCCTGGGCGCGGCGGCTGTTCTCGGCCACCGGCGATAACCGGACCGTCATCGCTGACCCGCACGCTCGGTACTACGGCACCGAGCTGCACGGCGGCGAGCTGACGCCGGGCGAGGGCGCCCACATCGGGAAGATCGACTTCGACGCGTGGTTCGCCGCAAACCAGCAGGAGGCCCGCTAAGCGCAACGCCACCTCGGCCGGGCCCGCGTCCCTCCCGAAACGAGTATCTGGCTGCCCTAATGGACAGCGCTGCGGCGCGCGGATCTCGAGCATGTCGCGGCCGTGGAGGCCGAGACGCGCTCGGGTGGACCTCGGAGACGCACGTACCGCCCGAGGCGGTGCGCTCGAGCCTCACCGGCGAACCGAACTTCTGGCTGCTGCTGACGCGTGATAACGGGTAGACCCGATGAGACCGCCCGAGCAGACCCGCCGAGACGCCCGAGCGTAACGCGAGACGCGATCGTCGGTAAAGGCGGGCCTGCGCGGTACACCACAACTCGGAAGGACGTCGAGATGCAGGCAAGAATCGAGAACCCCGCGATGCTTGTCCCGGGCGCCCTGGAGGCGTTTCAGCAGCTCGGGGCCTCGGCGACCAACGCTGGGATCCCCGAGAGCACGCTCCAGATGATGGAGCTTCGCGCGAGCCAGATCAACGGCTGCAGCGGGTGTGTAGACATCCACTCCCGCGCGCTTGAGCACTTGGGCGAGAGCAGCGAGCGCATCCACTTGGTCGCGGCGTGGCGGGAGGCGCCGTATTTCAGCGACGCAGAGCGCGCTGCGCTCGCGCTGGCAGAGGCCGCCACCCGTCTCGCCGACCGTCCCGACCCGGTACCCGACGAGGTCTGGGATGAAGCCGCGCGCCACTACACCGAGGAGCAGCTCGCCGCGCTCGTGGTCGCGATCGCGACGATTAACGCATACAACCGCGCGAACGTGGCCACCAGGCAGATCACCGGCGAGTGGACCGACCAGATCGCTCGGCACGCCGCCAGGCACGCCGCTCACGCAGCCTGAGAACACCTCCGAGGCCTGCCCGTCGGGCGAACGGCGAGACCGGGCGCCGGTGACGTCGGCGAAACGCGCGGCCATTCTGGCTCAACGATTGCGGGACTCCGTCGCGGCAGTCACTGGAGGGCGCAATCGTCGGGATCTCGTACGCGCCTGTGCTCCACGACGAGGACTGACTGAAGGACGCGACCTGCTCGCTTGACGCGACGAGCATCTCGAAGGCTCCGGCTCGAGTCTCGGAAAGCGCGGAAGAGGAGGGGCAAGCCGGATGATTCAGCCATGCCTGACGTCGCGAGCGGTGGAGAGACGCGCGGCTGGCGAGAAGCGAAAGCGACCCTTTGAGGGTCTTGGCCCGTGCTTTTTACGTCGCAACGCGCGCTACTACGTGCTACGTTATACCGTGATGCGTAGCAGCGACCCAGCTTTGCTCATCATGGCCAGTCTCGCGGGCGGACCGAAGCATGGCTATGCAATGACTCGTGACGTCGAAGAAATGGCCGGGGTCAAGCTCGGCCCTGGGACGCTCTATGGCGCGATTGGCCGCCTCGAGGGACGCGGCCTGATCGAGCCGCTCGAAACTGAGGATCGCCGCCGTCCCTATCGGCTCACGGGATCGGGTGCCGCCGTCCTTCGCGAGCAGTTGACCGCGCTGGAGCGCGTGTCGCGGCTCGGGCTCGGTCGCCTCTCCGCTGCCGAGGCGCGCATATGAGAAAGCGCTTGTTGTGGCTCTATCCGGAGGCGTGGCGTGATCGCTATGGGGCAGAGATTTCCGCGCTACTGGATGAAACTCCGCACAGCGCCGCCGTCACCGCGGATCTGGTGCGCGGTGCCCTGTCAGCGCACCTGCGACCGGTCGCCGGCTCCGCGCCCGCGACCCGCGCGCGGGGCACCATCGCCGGCGTCCTGGGCTGCTTCATCGTCTTCTGCGTCTTCGGCTCGGGCTTTGCCATGACGACGGAGAACTATGACTACATCGAGCACGTTCACCCGCTGCTCGGCATTTCCCACTCGCTGATCCTGATCGCCGCGATCGTCGCCGCAAGCGCGCTGGTACTGGCCGCGGGGCCGCTCGCGCGAGCCTCACTCGCACACGCACGGCGCACACGCGACCCGACCCTCGTGAAGCTGATTGCCCTTCCACCAGCAGGGATCGGCGTGTTTGCCGGTTCGGTCGCGCTCCTCGTCCTGTGGTTGAACGCTCATCACCATCGCGCCGGCGTCGGCGGGTGGTTACTGCTCGGACTCTGTGCGCTCTGCGCCACGACCGGCGGTGTCGCCTGCTGGGCCGCTCCACGCGCCATCATGCGCCGCATCGAAATCCCACGCAGCACCTTCGCCGTCTCGATACCCGCGATGGCGCTCGTCGGGCTCTGCATGGGGGTAATCGCGCTGGCGACCGGTGTCTTCCTGGTTGGAATCATCGCCGACGCAGCCAACATCGGTGCGGCGGGCAACGGCCCTGGGCAGGTGATCGACGTCACGACTAGCATCGCGATCCAGTTCATCGCGATGCTCACGCTGAGCGCAGTCGCCGCCGTCAGCGCCGCGCGGGGCCTTCGCTCCGTCGCCACGCTCTAGCCGCGACATCACGGGCACCGAGAGACCGCACCCTCATCACGACCTGAGCAACGGCGGCGGAGCTCACCGATCCCGCTTCGCTCAAACCGCGGGCAACTCGGGGCGAACATCGCCCTCCCCGCTTTGCGCGGCATCCGGGACTGGCGGGACCGCTAGCTCAAGACCCTGGCCGGTCACTCGACCTTCTGTAGATCAGGTCAAAGTCGGTCACGTAGTTCTTGTCGTCCTCCGTCTTTTCCCAGCGGCCGACGATCGTGGTGCCGTCGTCCTCGAACCTGCTGGTGAAGCGCTGCGCGAAAGGCGCGCCCCGACGCCAGAGCCTCCACTCGCCGTCGCCGATGCTCATCTCGTACACGCGGCAGACGCCGCGATCGTCGGGAGTAGAGCTGGTAGCACGTTCTGTTCGCCGCGTCGCATCCGATGATCGTTATTGCATTGGGCGCGCCGGGCGTCTCGACCGTGGAGCGCCCGATCAGGTGAGCGCCGGAGTCGTGCCACGCAAAGCTGGCAAGCGCCCGGCCGGGCAAGGGCTGGCCCCCAAGTGGGATCGCCTCGAGAGTCCACTCCCCGATGAGTAGCTCGAGCTTCTGCAGCGCCTGCCCTGCTGTGGGTTGACCCATTGTGTTCGCTCCTCACTCAGCTCGCTGGTAGATCTGGATCCGGATGCCGTCCGGGCCGACGGCGCGAGCGCAGCTTTCATCGTCGCCGAGCAAGCTAAGCGGTTCTGCCCGTGAGCGCTCCTTCCCATCCAGAGCGCAAGCTCGGCCGCGACCCGGGTGGGCTGTCGCAATGTTCAGCGAGTGGACGTGCCGGTTAGGGTGTCCTGCTCCCAGCTCGCCCCGGGAATAACTCCTTTGAGGGTTGATGAGGTAGTTCCACTCAGGGCACGCTCACTGGATGCGGGTGAGAGCTTTACCGGCGCGACGTACAGGCCGACGTTGAAAACAACGATGGTCTGCTGCAAACCGTTCGAACACGAACGCGTAATGGCTTCTGGTGCCGCGAGCTTCACGTGGGCCCCAAGACGAAGCCTTCGACGACGACAGGCGCTTAGCGGCTTCTCCTCGGAGCTCGCGTATGTAAGACGATGGCTGCACGAGACGCGGCCCGCCAAGCACGCGGGCGGTTAGGACGACGTCGCCGGCGCCCAGGCCGGCCGCGGCCGCGGGACGACGGCGATCCGGCGGTCCTGTGCGGCTACTGCGAGCCGAGCTTCTCCGCTGCCTTCGAAGGGGGCTCGCTCTCCTCGACCTTGCGGCGCAGGTTGGTCGCTTCGACCGCGGCCGCCTGCGCGCTCGTGTGGTAGTCGGCGTAGCCGTCCTTGTAAGCTGCCTGTAGGTTCGTCGGCACCGGCTCACGCAGTTCTTCGCGCACGGCGGCTTGGAGCTGCGCGCGCAGCGCCGGCTCGAGGTTGCTGCGACCGGCGCGGTTGTCGATCTCCAGCGCGCCGGCACGTGTGGAGTAGTCGTAGAGCTCGCTTTCCTGCCCGGCGGAGACGATCGTGTTCGTTGACGGCTGCCAGTCGGAGTACGTCGCGTACTTCGCGCTCGGCGTCCTGATCGCGGTGACGTGCAGCGGAGCCTTCGACGAGTAGAGCTCGATCGCGAACTCGGTCACGATCTCGTCGGTGCAGTGCACCACGAACGGCCGGCCGGGCGCACCCGGGTCCGTGAGCATCCCCGCCATGTCGTGCCGGCGCGCGATCTGCGAGTACTGCGATTCTCTCCGCCACGCGTTTGACGCCGTCGCGATCGTCAGGAGCAGTGGCGCAACGTCCACGCTCGAGGTCAGCGCGGTCCTCGGCTTGGAGGGTGCCGCGGCGAAGACGCCGCGGAAGTCCTTGACGATCAGCGGTATGCGCAGCGCCTCCTCGTAGGCCGCGGCGCCCTTGCCACGCATGCCATGCGAGGCGCCGTACTCGCCGTGGTCGGAGGTGAAGACGACGACCGTATTGGCGGCTAGCCGCGGTCGCGAGAGCAGGATGTCGAGCACCTGGCCGATCTGGACGTCGACCCGCCCCAGGAGCTTCAGGTAGAGGTCGATGAACGGCAGCCAGGCCTTTTCCACATTGGGCCCCGTATAGGGCACCTTGCCGAAGGAGACCTGCGCGGTTTCCTGTAGCGAGTGCTGCAGGCGGGGCTTGCCGCGCGCGAGCATCTGCGCCGGGGTCTCGAAGTTCGGCGGCAGTTCGCCGGCGCGTCGCGGAGCGCGCTTCTCAGCCGCCGCCTGGCTGCTCCAGCGATACCACCAGGCGATGTCGTGCGGGTTGACGAACGAGACGGTCGTGCACCACGGCTTGTTCTTCGGCGCCGCCGCGTACCAGTTGCGGAACTGCCGGACGACGAGGGGATCGACGCGCCAGCCCTCCCCCGGCGCGCCGTCGGGGGAGGGGTAGGTGCCCCCTGAGAAGCCGTAGGGCTCGAGCGCGCCCCTGTTCGTTTGAGTCCACTTGTTATCGCCGTGCGTGAGGTGCCACTTGCCGTACCAGCGGGTTTCGTAGCCGCGTTCGCGAAGGATCGAGCCCCACGTCGGGAACTTGGGGTCGAGCGTGCTGCCGCCCGTCACCAGACAGCCGGTCTGCTGGCTGTGGAGCCCCGTGAGCAGGACTGCGCGCGAGGGGCTGCAGTCGTTGGCGGCGGTGTAGTGGCTTGCGAAGTAGATGCCGCCTTTGCGCAGCCGCGCGAGATTCGGCATCAGGCCAGCGGCGCCGGCGCCGTTCTGGAACCACTGCGGCGTACGCAGCTGGTCGACCAGCACGATGAGGATGTTCGGCGCGCTGTGACCGCGCCCCGCGTCGAGGGCGCTCTTCGACGAGTCTTCCTGGCTAGCGAGCCACTCCCCGACCCCCACGCCACCAGCCGCCAGCGCCCCGCCGGCGATCAGTCCACGCTTGATCACCGTGCGGCGCGTGAGTCGCCCGGATGAGCTCACGCCGGCCCGCCACCTAATACGGGTCGTTGATCACGGCCGGACGGGCCTGCGAGACCCGTGCCCGCGCACCTCATCCCGCGCTCCCGTGCTCGCGTTCGGCCTCGTCCTCCATGCGGGCGGGGCGCGTGTAGGAGTCGGGGAACTCGTTGAGGTGCGTGAGCGCGACCTTAGCCGTCAAGATCGGGTCGTCGTTGGTCACGTTCGTCGTGCTGTCGTGCAGGCCGTGCTCGAGCTGGACATCCGTTCCCATGCGGAATTGCTCGATATCGAAGGGCGCGCCGAGTCCCAGTCGATCCCGATCGCCTCTCCCGCCGCTCGCGCCTCCTCGACCGTGACGCTCTTGCCGCCTGCCATGCTTTGCCTCCGCGCGTTACTGCTCGTCAGTTGGCGCGAATGCTCTCACACGACGGGCTGTTGCAGAGCAACCCCGATCTGCGCCAGCGCGCGCCGAGCACCACGCGGGCGAAGCCGGGCTGTTCCTCCCCGGGCGCCGAGAAGCCGGTTCCGGCCGCCAGGCCTACATCGACAACGTGGCCAAGCACCTCAATGTCACGCCTGGGGCTCTCACCGCGGCGATGAAGGCCGCGGGCTACGAACGGGTCGAAGCGGCGGGGCCGCCGGGCGCATAACCAAGGCACAGGCCGATGCGCTAAAGCAGCGGATCGAACAGGGCGGCGGTGCTCGATTTTTCGGCCATAGATTCGGTCGCGGCGGCCTTGGCAGCGATGGCGTCGCGGCGCAGTACCTGGGCATCAGTGCGGCCACGCTCCGTAGCGAGCTCCAATCGGGCAAATCTTTGGCTCAGATCGCAGCCTCGACGCCCGGGAAGTCTGTCGAAGGTCTGAAGGCAGCGATCGTCTCGGCAAAGAAGACACGGCTCGAAAAGGCCTTGTCGAGTGGTTCGATCACCAGCCAACAGGAGCAGGAACGTCTGGGCGACCTTTCCAGCCGTATCGAAGCGATGCTGCAGCGCACCGGCGGCGGTTGGAGTCATGGAGGTTCTGGCTTCGCTCCCTACGGACGCGGTTAGCCCAGAGCGTGCATTTAGCCGGAAACGTCCGGTGGGGCGGGGATTCTTGGGGTGCTCGCCGACGGCGGGGAGTGCGTCTCGGATCTCGCGGCGGTCCGCGAGTCCTCCGCCGCACTCGGATTCAGCGAAATGCTCCTCAACGGTGACTACTACGCGTCGATCACCATCCCCTCGCTGATCGTGCGAGCACCCTAGCGGGGGCGCCACGTGCAGAGCTGGTTAGCCGACGAGTAGCTTGAACCCGTGGTCCCACGCGCCGCGCCTGCCGCCGATCTTGACCCACGCGATACAGATTGCCTCGAGCTCGCGCGAGCTTTCGATGCCGCCGATATCGACCACATCGGACCAGCCGAGATCGGCCAGCGCGTCCCCGACGGTGCGCTTGGCGCCCTCGTCGTCTCCGGCGATCAGCATCGTCGGCGGACCCTCGCTGAAGCTCGGTTCCACGAAGTAGGGGCTGCCGATCGTGTTGAACGCCTTGACCACCTTGGCGTCCGGCAGGGCCCGCTGGACACGCTCGCCTAGCGAGTCCTCGCCAGCGACTGAGAGTTTCGGCGGGAAGCCGCCGGAGAAGTCGAGCGGGTTCATCGCGTCGATCACGACCTTGCCGCTGAAGTTCTCGGGGCCTGCGTCGCTGATCGCCTGCTCTGCCGCATTTCCCAGCACCGCCAGCACGAGCAGGTCGCCGTGCGCGGCGGTTTGGGCGAACGTTCCGGCTTTGATGCCGGCTCCGTCGCCCGACAGCCATTCGCGCAACTCGGATTTGCCTGGGTCACGCGAGCCGATCATCACGTCGTCGCCACGACTGTGGAACCCAGCCGCCAACCGCCGTCCAACCTCGCCGCTTCCGAGCACGCCAACTCGTGTACGCGCTGGATGGTCATCCGCCATATCCGCTCCTCTCGCGTCGGGGTCCGCCCAAATCTAGTCGGTGTCCTCCCTTAACGAGTCGCGGCCACCCGAACGACGTCGGTTCCCGTTTGCGCGGAAAGGAGGAGCTACACGCGTACCAGGAAGAGGGCCGAGTCAGACACGGAGGAGCAGCCCAACTCGGGCGCTGAGACCCGCTCGCTTAGCGCCCCACGCAGAAGCGCGCCTGGGGCAGGCGAAAAGGACGTGCAGGGAGCGCCACGTCCTCAACCCCGTGAGCAACTACAGCAAACTACGAGTATCCGCGTAGGGCGGGAGCGGTCTCCAAACCGTAAGCGTTCAGTGGGTCTGGGGGACATAATCCGGGCGCGTCGAATCTGTATGCGTGGAGCGCGCTGAGGCGGAGGCGATCTACGACCAGGGCCGTGAGGTTGTGGTGGCGGTTCTGTTGCGGATGGATGAGCAGATCCGGGGGCTGGAGGCGCGTGTGGCGCGCCAGGATGAGCGGATTGCCCAGCTGGAGCGGCTGGTGAACCGCAGCTCGCGGAACTCTTCTGCCCCGCCGAGCTCTGACGCGCCGGGGAAGGCTGCCAAGCGTGGCAAGGATGCCCCGGGGCGCGCCCGCGGGGCTCAGCCCGGCCATGAGGGCCGACGAGAGTGCCCAGTCGGCGACATTGCAGAAGCGGGGCGACGAGAACAGTGCCGGCCTCAGCTGAGAGCACCTGTGGAGTCGGCTGGGTTCGGCTCGGGGAGCGGACGAGGCGCTCACAGAAGCGTCTTCGTTGGCTCAGGCCCGGATCGACGAAGCGAACCATACGACTGCAGCGGCGGCTCGCGCGCACGGCGCGGACCCACTGCCTGACCGCTTACTCATCGGTCGCGCGTTCTTGATGTGGTGCAGACGTTCTCGGTAGGGATAGGGCCTGGAGTGGCGGGCAGGCTCGGGTCCCGGTGAGAGTCGTCACCGAACAGGGTCTCGAGGGTTGAGCGCACCTCGGCCCAGCGCTCGGCGCCGACCTGTGCGGCGTAGGCGCGCTCGAGCGCGAGCTGCCGTTTGCGAGCGATAGCAACGCCGGCGCGTCCGCGGTCGGTGTATCTGATGATTACGCCGCGCCCGTCGTTGGGGTCTGGGTCGCGGCGTACGAGATCGAGCCGCTCGAGCTCGTCTACGAGCTTGGTGATGGCTTGGCGAGTGACGCCGGCCTGGGCGGCGAGCTCGCTGGGGCGAGAACCGTCCTCGCGGATGTCGCGCATGAGCGCGGAGTGCGCGGGCGCGACATCGCCAAAGCCGTTTTGGGCGAGATCGGCACGGACGGCGGCCTCGATCGCGGCGCGGGCGTCGCGGAAAAGGATCTGGAGGCTCTTCGGCATGTCCATACGATTGTAGTTCACCTCGGTTGACAAATGCCGCGCGATGTGAGAAGGTCCCTCAAGTTGTCAACCAAGGTGAACTACTAGGGGTCGTTATGAGCACCGATGCCACGTCGTCGCCGGCGCCGCATCACGTCAATCCCAAGACGACCCGTTGTACGAGTTGCGATCAAATCAAGAACCACTGACCGAATGGAGCCCCTGTGACTACTGCTTCCGTTGAACCTGCAAACCGCCCTACCGTGACTCGGCGTATTGACTTTCGCCCGGGCCAAGACATGTATTGGGACATCGTGCGCAACGGCGAGGACACAGATGGCGGAGTTCTCGAGGCAAATAGCTGGCTCGGTCCCCACAGCCCAAGCCCCCCCGTGCACGTGCACGACAATGCTGAAGACAGCTTTGAGATCGTCGAGGGCCGACTTGACGTAAAGCTCGACGGCACCTGGCGTACCTATGGTCCTGGAGAGCGCGCCGCAGCGCCTCCCGGTCACCGGCACACCCTGCGAAACAGTCACGACGAGCCGGTTCGGTTCATCAATCGCCACCGCCCCGCCCTCGACTTCGAGGGGTTCTTTCGCGACATGGCGTCGTTGGCGTCGACCGGGAGGATGGGCGCCGGAATACCTCACAGTCCGCGTCAAGCGATCTACGTAGCGATGCTGTTCCAAGCCCACCCGACCGCAATCCGAACCTCGCGCCTCCAGCGATTTGCCTTCGCGTCGCTGTCGGGGTTGGGCCGGATGCTGGGGATGAGCCTGTGAGCGCGCTCACGCCCCGCACCAAGAATCTCGCGCTCCTGCTGCTGGCGATGACGCAGTTCGTGATCGTGATCGACGCCTCGATCGTCAACGTCGCGCTGCCGTCGATCGGCGCCCACCTGCACTTCTCCCGCGACAACCTGACCTGGGTCGTGAACGCTTACACGCTGACGTTCGGCGGCTTTTTGCTGCTCGGCGGGCGGATGGCCGACCTGCTCGGGAGACGTCGGATGTTCATGCTCGGTCTGGTGGTGTTCTCACTCGCCTCGCTGGCCGGCGGCTTGGCGCAGTCTGAGACGTGGCTGATCGCCGCCCGCGCGGTCCAGGGCCTGGGCGCCGCGATCGTCTCCCCCGCCGCGCTGTCGATCATCACCACGACGTTCGCCGACGGGGCCGAGCGCAACCGCGCGCTCGGCATCTGGGGCGCGGTGGCGGGCGCCGGGGGCGCCGCCGGGGTGCTCCTGGGTGGGATCCTGACCAGCGGGCTGAGCTGGCGCTGGGTGCTGTTCGTCAACGTCCCGATCGGGCTCGTCGCGGCTGCGCTCGCCCCCCGTACGCTCGGCGAGAGCCGCCGCGAACAGGCCGGCAACTCCTTCGACATCCCCGGGGCGCTAGCCGTCACCGGCGGGCTGGCGCTGCTCGTGTACGCGGTCGTCGACGCGGTCAACGTCGGCTGGGGAGCAACCCGGACGATCGTCTGCCTGGCCGCGGCCGTGGTGTTGCTGATCGCGTTCGTGGCGATCGAGCTGCGCCAGCGTGATCCGCTGATGCCGTTCTCGATCTTCCGACTGCGGACCCTTCGCGGCGCCAACATCGTCGGGCTGCTGATCGGCATGTCGCTGTTCTCGATGTTCTTCTTCATCTCGCTCTACCTGCAGAACGTGCTGCACTACTCGCCGATCAAGACCGGCATCGCCTATCTGCCGCTGGCGGTGGGGATCATCGTCTCGGCCGGCGTCGCCTCTCAGCTCGTCACGCGCGTCGGCTTCAAGACACCCCTGATCGCCGGCATGCTGCTGGTCGCCGGCGGCCTGCTGTGGTTCTCGCAGGTGCCCGGGACAGGCGGCTCGTTCGCCGCGGACGTCCTCGGCCCCTCCCTGTTGGCAGCCCTCGGATTCGGACTGGCGTTCGTGCCCGTGACGATCGCCGCCGTCACCGGGACGAAGCCACACGAGGCGGGCCTGGCGTCCGGCCTGATCAACACCTCCCAGCAGATCGGCGGCGCGCTCGGGCTCGCGATCCTCGCGACCATCGCCAACAGCCGCACCCAAAGCCTGTTCCACGCCGGCGTCCACAGCTCGGCCGTGGCGCTGACCAAAGGCTTTGACCGGGCGTTCCTCGTCGGCGCCGGCCTCGCCGTCGCCGGAGCGATCCTCGCCGCCCTGCTGATCTCCTCGCGCGATAGCCACGAACACTCAAAGGCGGCCCGCACCGACGAGGTCGCCGATGCCGCAGCCGTTCCCGTCGTAGCGGGCTGAACGGCTTCGGTCGATCTGACGCTCGTAGACGCCAACGAGGCCAGCCGGCGGGCCGTGTCGTAGCGGGGCGCAGCTGCGGTCCGCCGGAGCTGCGCCCACCCCACGAGCTGCGGAACGTGCGCACCGACCGAGCTTCGCCTCGATCACGACTCACGCCGACGCGGGCGTCGGCATTCAGATCAGCCCTAAGGTGGGCAAGCTGTCGGTCGAGGGCGATGTCAAGACCCTCGGCGGGACCAGTAGGGGTTTTGTACCGGGCTGAGCTGCGGCTTCACCCCGATGGTGTCGAGCCAGGCCGCGATTTAGAGTGAGCGCATGTTCTTCGGAGGTTCCCCGGCGCACACGCGAGTAGTCAACATCAGCCCACAGCCTTGGCGCTGGAGCCACCCCCGGGTGCTGGTCGAGCACCCCGACGAGGCGGCTGGCCTTGCGATCGCCTCCGGCTTGCGCTTCGCCGGCTACGCGGTTGCCGTCTGTCCCGGCCCACAGGGACACGGGCAGTGCCCACTGACCGGGCCCGCGGGGTGCGCCCCCGCTCACGACGCCGACCTCGTCGTTTGCTCCCTGGGCTACGAGCACGAGGTGGCCCGAGAGGTCTTGCGCGAACTGCGCACCCGTTATCCCGACAGGCCTCTACTGGTCGAGGTGCCGTCGGACATAGAGGCGGACCTGCGAGAGCTCTTGGACGGCTGCCACCGGCTGCCATCAGCGGCAACCCCCGAGCAGGTCGTGGCCGCCGTTCAGAGCCTGTCCGGGCATGTCGCCCCAGGGGCCCGCGCTGATGCGTAGCCCCTTTCACAGTGAGCCAGAGGCCTTTCGCTTTGTCCTGCTGCTGACACTCGCCCTGATTCCAGTCGTGCTCGCCGCGACGCTCGGCCCGACGTGGCTCGCTCTCGTTGTGCTTGCGGTCGTACTCGGCGCTCTCGCTGCGCGCGTGGCGCAGCTGCGCATGCGCAAGCTCCGCGGCCTCGAGCCGTCGGTGAAGATGGCCCCCCCGCACCTGGGCTCAGCGGCGGAGCGCCGTGTGCTCGTGGTCGCCAACGACACGCTCAGCGAGGAGGCGCTCCTCAGCGAGGTCGAGAGGCTGGCCTCTGTGCCGCGTACGCATGTGCTCCTGCTCGTGCCCGCGCTGATCTCCCCTGGAGCCCGCTTGACCGGCGCCGTCGACGGTGTCTTGGACCAGGCGCGCGTCCGTCTGAAGGCGGCCCTCGACCGCGTCGGCAACGGCCTCGCCGTTGTGGGTGAGATCTCGGAGGCAGACCCCCTCGAAGCCATCGAGGACACGTTCGCCACGTTCGTGCCGGATGAAGTCATCGTCGCCACTCGCTGGGAGCGGGCCGCGAGCGGGCTCGAACCGCGACTCGCGGTTCTCGTGCGTGAGCGGTTCGCCGTGCCCGTTCGTCATCTCGTCTTCGAGCCCGGCTCCGCCGCGCAGGAGCCAGATATGGACACCGAGGCGAGATATCGGAACGAATTCGCTGAAGCAGCTGCCAGGAAGTTCGGGCTGAAGGCGCTTGCGGGTGTGGGGATCCTGGCAGCAGTGCTGATGTCGATGGTCGCGATGGTCCAGACCAGCGAAAGACAGGAAGCACGCGCGGCATCCCACGCCGCCGTTGCCACCCTAATACCGCCAGTGGCAAAGAGGGTCGCTCTGTCGGTGATCGCGGAATCTAAGCTGGGGCCGGAAGGCGAAAAGCACGATGCCTTCACCACTACCGAATTCACCGTCCAGGCGGGCCGGCCCCAGGAGCTGAGGATCGACAACACCGATGAAGTGCCTCACAGCATCACGTCGCCGGAAGCGGGCGTCAACATCGTCGTGATGCCCGGCACTCACACCTATACGTTGCTCGTAAAGCAGCCGGGAAGGTATCTTTGGTTTTGCACCTTCCGATGCGACGAATGGGCGATGGAGCATCCCGGTTACATGAGCGGTTACATCACCGTCAGCTAGGTCTTGCCCGCCTCACGGAGCGCCGTGCTGGCCAGAGACGTGGCACGATGCACCTGCCCGCCTGAGGCTGCTTTCCACCCGTCTCACCACCGGTCACGGCCTGTCACCGACCACGGCCAGCGCCGCGCAGTCCTAACTCTCGCATCAATGGCCCCGGAGAGCGGGTGGTCGACGTGGCGCCGAGCGCGGCGTCCACCGCGACGTTTCAGGTCGACCGCCGCGCGCGAAACTCCGTCCCGCTGCGTCCGTACGCGGCACGCGGGATGATGGGCGGCGTGGCAGATCCGCCATCGCCCGACGACGACGTCGTCGTCGCCCTGCGCACGCTCGGGATCTCGCCCGAGGCGATCGAGCGCGCGGTCGCGCGGCGTGATCCTGCGGGTGCGATCTTCGAGGCCGTGCTGCTGCCGGCCATTGCCGAGCGAACCATCACGGCTGCGGAGATCCAGCGCCAGGGGGGGCTGCGTATCGGCGAGCTGCAGGCGTTTATCGCTGCCTTCGGCCTTCGGCCCCCCGCACCCGAAGAGCCCACGTTCACTGCCGAGGAGGCTCGCGTGTTCCTCGAGCTCGGACGCTTACGGGACGTCTGGCCGCCGGACTTGGACGTGCGCTTGGCGCGTGCGTGGGGCCCGCTGCTCGCGCGTATCGCGAAGGCCGCCGTGCAACTGTTTCGCGACTACGTCGAGCCTCGCCTACGAGCCGACGACCCGGACCGCCTCGCGGGCCTGCGGGCGGTGCAGAGCGCGTTCGAGCGCCTGCTGCCGTTGGCGGATCCCCTGCTGCTCGGCGTCCACCGTCGGTGGATCGAGCACGAGCTCGCGCAGGCGGCGGTCAGCGAGGCGGAGGCGCTGAGCGGCGCGCGCGCACTGCCGGGCGCGGTCAGCGTCGCGTTCCTGTTTTGTGATCTGAAGGATTTCACGGCGTTCGCGGATGCCGAAGGCGATGCGGCGGCGATCACGGCGGTCGATCGCTTCGGCGAAATGGTGGCACGCGAGCGCGGCGAGGAGTCCCGCTTGATGAAGTCGCTGGGCGACGGGGTCATGCTCGCGTACGCTGATGCCCCCGCGGCTGTCGCCGCCGGCGCACGCATCATCGATGGTGCGCGTAGATCGACACCGCTGCGGGTGCACGCGAGCGTGCACCATGGGGTCGCGATCGCCCGCGATGGCGACTACTTTGGCAGCGCCGTCAACCTAGCGGCTCGCCTGCTGAGCACAGCCGAGCGGGACGAGCTCGTCGCAACACGACCGGTGGTCGAGCGCACGGTCGACTCGTATGCGTGGGAGGACATCGGCGTACGCGATATTCGTGGCGTCGCTGAGCCCGTCGAGGTGTTTCGCCTCCTATAGTCGACGATCGGCCTCGTCGCTCGCCGGCCATCGCGACAGCAATCCGCTTGCAGACAGTCCTCCGCGGTCGGCACCTTTGATGAATGTGCTCTTGGCCCGCGTGTATGACTCGCGGTCGTCCCCGAAGCGCGCGGCGAGTGCTCGCTTCAGCGCGGCGTACTCGCTGGCGAGCGTGGGATCGCTTCGAAGAGCGTCGCGAAAGCGCAGGCACTGATCCATGGCCTCGCGGTCATCCACGAGGTGCAGGTGATGCGTGCGGTAGGTGCTCGATGGGTAGCAGAGGAAGGCACGGTGCACGAGGTTCACGTTGAACCGCGCGGGCAGCTCATAGCCGGCCCTTTGGATGACGGCAGCGACGTTCGCGTCGAGATCGTCGACGAGCGCGATCATGTCGATTATCGGCTTGGCCGCTAGCCCGAGAACGGCGGTGGAGCCGATGTGAAAGATCCGCACGCCTGCCAGCACCGGAGCGAGCCGTTCACACTCCGCCGCGTAGGAAGCCGGCCAGGAAGAGTCGTAGTCGACGGCCTCGATCGGTCCATCGCCGCAGCCCTTGAGCGCGAGGCGATGAGCCCCTGCGCCACGGTGGTGTTGTCGAAGTTGAGCCACGGTCTGCGCTACGCGGGCACCTCGCGCCCTAGCCAACCGCGGTAGAAGCCCTCGACGTCGGGCAGGAACTCGTGCACCACGGGGTACCCCGGCTGCAGCGCCTCGACCTCGAGCTGGCGCGCGCACGAGGGGCAGTAGTACTCCCGGATCTGCTGGAGCTTCGGATCGGGCCCGGCCATCTTCGGGTAGACCTCGAGCAGCGCGGCCTCGGTCTCCCGCACGTAGATCAACGCGTCCATCTTCCAATTGCGGTTGTGGGCGCAGAAATCGTGCCCGCAGTCGCAGCGGTAGGTGAGTGCTCCGTCGGATCGGCGTCGGACGATGTTCAGGCCCTCGCCCGCCGGCAGAACGATCGGGTCGTCGTATGGGACGCGCTGTTCGAGAACGGCGAGCCACTTCTCGAACCGGTCGTGATCCTTGTAACCGGACTGGATGTCCTTGACCTCCCGCCGCGACAGCTTCTCGTCGAGCAGTGCCGCGAGCGTGTCGCGGTCGAGCTTGCCGCCCGCCGCCGCGGTCGTGGCGGCGTTGGCGACGTCCCCGCCAGGCCGCGGGTCCGATTCGGCGAGGAAGGCATCGGCTGCGTCGTCGGGGTCGAGCTTTCCGGGCTGTGAGCGCTCCGCTGCGACGGTCGGCGTGGGGACTTCATACTCGAAATCCTCCGGCAGGTCCCAGAACCCACGGTACTCCGCCGCCCATCGCGGTGACAGCCGCATCGACTCGGCGTACATCGCCTTGACCGTCTCGACGAAGTCCTGGGCCAGGATTCGCTCGCGCTCGATTGCCACCCACTCACGCACCGGGGTTCCCCGCTCGAGCCGCCGCCTCCTGAACGCGTCTCGGTCGGACACGCCGTAGACGGACTCGGCGAAGCGGGGCAGCAGGTGCCCTTCCTCGACGTCGCCGCGGACGGCCTGCACTGCCCGCAGCAGGGGGTCGCCGAGGCCCGCCCCGCCCTTCATCACCGACAAATACAGATCGCCGTTCGCGAACGGCTCGAGCAGCGTCATCCCGTCGTTCTTGTAGTCGCGTGAGCTGCCCTGGATCTCCATCAGCGCCGGGCTCTCGAAATCGCCGTCGGCGACCGGGTACGCCTCACCGCGGTGCGCACGCTCGACCAGGTCGGCGCCGTGGATGTTGTGGATGTAGGCGGTGGCGCCCGGGTAGCCACCGAACAGTCCCGAGGATGAGAGCACGCGCCCGGTGCCGATGTTCTGGAGCTCCCAGAAGGGCGTCTTGTTCACCATGAACAGAGACTCGAAGCTCGAACCACCGCGATGGCGCCCCGGTCCGCCCGAGGAGGCCTTGACGCGGCGCGACAGATACACGAACGGGGAGATCAGCTCCCACATCTCGACGTCGCCCATATCGCCCTCGGGGTTGAACATCGCCGCGCAGTAGTCGGTCCCGTCGAGGACGTACTTGGCGCCCATGCCCTGGGCTGAGACCTCGAAGTTCATGATCGCCGAGGAGCTGCCGTACTGGTCGATCCCGCCGCCCTGCTGCACGTTGCCCGACACCGAGTACGCGGCCAGTACCTCCTCGATGAAGCCGCGGGCCTGGAGGGCCCGCGAGATCGTCCGCGGGAATCCCGTGAACGAAGGCTGCAGGAACGCCCAAGCGATCGCCGTCGAGCCCTCGGCGTCACCGAGGTTGGCGATCGTGCCGGTCGGGAAGTTGGTCTCGATCGCGAAGTACGCCCCGTCGTTGACCTTGTCGTTGCAGATCAGCGTCTGGGTGAACATCACCCAGATCGCGCCCTGCATCCCCGACGGCGTGCAGTTCATCGAGTGCCAACCCCACGCCGAGCAGCCGTCGTAGTCGAGCTCATAGGTTCCGTCGCCGCCGATCCGCACCTCGAAGGGCGAGTGCATGATCACGTCCCTGCGGGCGCGCGCCGGGAGTTGGGGCTTGTCGGCGAACTCCGCGTCGAATCCGGCCGGCGACCGATAGCGACCCGGGACGGTCATCTCGCGGATGCGCGACTTGAACGAGCGCCTGCCCTCCTCGATGACCTCCCTGCCGAAGCGCTTGAACCGCTCGATGCCCTCCTCTGAGAGGATGCGTTCAACCGCGTCTCGGATCATGTGGCAGCCGGCCAGACGGGTGCGCTCGTCAAGCAGGTAGTACGCCGACGCGCGGGTGCGCTTGCGGCAGCGCTCGAGGTGCCAGCGCGCGAGTTCATCGTGCTCGCCCACCTTCATGCATGGCAGATCGATGCCGTCCTCGTAGCGCATCGTCGGCCCGACCGGCACGCCCCCCGGCGTGCTCGCGCCGATGTCGAGGACGTGCGTGACGCCGCCCGCCCAGGCGACCAGCTCGCCCTCCCAGAAGAGCGGCACGAAGGTCTGCACGTCGGCGTTGTGAACGTCGCCGATCGTGGGATCGTTGTTCGCGAAGATGTCGCCGGGCCTGATGCCGGGGTTGTCCTCGTAGCCGTTGCGGATCATCCACTTGATGGCGTCGGACATCGTGTGCACATGCACGATGATTCCGGTCGACAGGGCCAGCGAGTCTCCCTCGGGCGTGTACAGGGCGAAGCACAGCTCGCCCAGCTCGCGCACGATCGGCGAGGCCGAGATGTTGAGCGCCGTCTCGCGCGCGGACACGAGCCCGCCGCGTATTCTCGAGAACAGCTTCTCGTAGCCGATCGGGTCAGAGGCCATCAGCTCCAGCTCGAGCAGTCCGGCGTAGTGGCCGGTGTCTGCGAACAGGCGCTCGGATTCGGCGAGCATGACGTCGAGGCGTGTGCCCTCCCAACCGATCCCCGAACCGCCGGCCTGACTTGCGCGCGTGACGTCAACGATCGCCATCTCTAGATGCCTCCATCGAGCGTGAGGTGGAAGATGTGGTGCTTGTCGAGCGTCGCCCGGCGCCCGGGCGGAATCGCGAAGGTCGTCGCCGAGTGCTCGACTATGGCCGGGCCGTCGATCGCATTGCCGGCGTGGACCGACTCGAGCTGGAAGATCTCGGTCTCGACGAACCGCCCTCCGCTTGAACGACCCCAGTGCACAGGCCTGGTCGCCTTCGGCGGCGGCTTGCCGGGTTCTTCTGGCACGTCGGGCAGCGCGGGCTTCTCCACATCCACGGTTCCGTGCACGATCACGTGCGTTACCAGATAGCCGAACTCGGGCGAGCGGGCCGAGGACGCATACATCTTCGCGTAGGCGTCCTCGAACGCGGCGATCAGCTCGTCCACGTGCACGCACTCCTCGAGGGCGGCATGCGGAGAGACGAGCTCGATGTCGTTGAGCTGGCCGTGGTACTGCATCCGCACGGCGTGCGTGAAGCGGATGCGCTCGCGCTCGATCTGGGACTTCGTGAACTCCTCGGCGACACGGTCCTGCAGGCCAACCCACGCAGCGGTGATCATGGCTCCGATCCCCGCCCTTTCGGCCTCACCGAACGTGGGCAGCAACGGCATATCCACGGTCTGGTCATAGCGATAGTCGAAGTCGGCGCACGCGCAGCCGAACGCCGAGAATCCCGCTGCCCAGGCTGGCACGAGCACCTCCTGGTAGCTGACGCCCTCTGTGTAGCCGGCGACGTGCAGCGGACCGCCGCCCCCGTAGCACAGCAACGTGTAGTCGGCGGGCGCGTAGCCCTTGCCGAGGATCCGGCCAACCGCCTCGTTCTTGAGCGTCTGCTCGAACAGCTCGATGACGCCCGCGGCGGCGGCGTCGACGGACAGGCCGAGCGGTCGCGCGATCTGCCGCTCGATCGCGGCGCGCGCGATCTCGACGTCCAACTCGACCTCTCCGCCGAGGAAGTAGTGCGGGTTCAGACGTCCCAGCACGAGGTTCAGGTCCGTGACAGACACGGTGTCCGCGCCCCCTGCGGGCCAGCACGCGCCAATACGCGACCCGGCCGAGTCGGGACCCAGCTCGGGTCGGTTCGAGTTCGGGTTTACGCGCACGAACGACCCGGTGCCGGCGCCGATCGAATCGATGCGGACCAGCGGGATGTTCAGGATGAAGCGCGCGATATCGGGTGTCTGGGTGATCTCAAAGCGGCCGTCGGTGATCAGCGCGATGTCAAACGAAGTGCCGCCGATGTCCGTGCAGAGCACGTTGCTCAGTCCCATCCGCTGCGCCAGCGCCTGCCCGCCGACCACCCCGCCCACGGGGCCGGACACCAGCGTTCGTCCAAGCTCTTTGGCCTCGATCGAGATCGTGCCGCCGTGCGCGGCCATGACCCGCAGTTCGAAGTGAGCGCCGTTCGCCTTCGTCTCGTCACGGACCGCCTTCAGGGTGGCGCGTGATGGCTCCGCGGCGTAGGCCTCGATGACCGTCGAGTTCAGGCGTGGCAGGTCGCGCCGCATGGGATAGAGCGCCGAGGAGAGGAACACGGGGACGGCGCCGTTGATGCCGCGCCTGGCCTTCTCGCGCTCGATGATCTCAGCCACGCGGAGCTCATGTGTGGCATTGCGATAGGAGAACAGCAGCGAGACGACGATGCCCTGCACGCCGTCGTCGAGCAGCTCGATCGCCGCATCGCAGGCGTCCTGCTCGCGGAGCGGAAGGACCTCGTCGCCAAACACGTCGATACGCCCGCGCACGCCCTTCATCCGTGCCCGCGGCACCAGCGGCTCGTTGTGGAAGTGAGTCGCGACGTGAAGACGGTCGGAGTAGGAGTAGCCGAGATAGGTCTGGATCCCGCGCTCGAGCCGCAGGTAGTCCTCGTGGCCGGCGTTGACGATACAGCCGACCTTGAGGCCCTGGCGCTGCAGCAGGCGATTGAGCATCGCGGTCCCCGAGTAGATGCCAGAGACAATTGGCGGGAAGCCCTCCTCCGGCGTCGAGTCCCACTGACCGAGGGCATCGCGCGCTGAGGCCATGAAGCCGATCGACTCGTCCTCGGGCGTCGTCTGGGCCTTGCCCACGACGAACGAGCCGCGATCATCAACGATGAACGTGTCCGTCATCGTCCCGCCGGCGTCGATCGCGAGGACGCGGGGGATTCGTGCACCGTTGTCAGGCATACGACGCGACGCTCACGCGCTTTTCGCGGGCTCGAGCGGCGCGGATCGGCGATCGGCAGAGGTAGCGGTGTAGCGGCGAAGCTCACGCCGCGCGATCGACATCTTGTGCACCTCGTCGGGCCCGTCCGCGAGGCGCAGCGTGCGCACGTGCGCATACATCGCCGCGAGTGGAAAGTCCTCGGACACGCCACCGCCGCCGTGTACCTGAATCGCGCGGTCGATGACCTTGAGCGCGACGCGAGGGGCGGCGACCTTGATCGCCGCGATCTCGGTTCGTGCGTGCTTGTTCCCGACCGTGTCCATCAGCCAGGCGGCCTTCATCGTCAGCAACCGGGCCATCTCGATTTCGATCCGCGACTCGGCGATCCAGTCCTGGACGTTGGCGCGGTTGGCTAGCGGCTGGCCGAAGGTGACGCGCTCGGCGGCGCGGCGGCACATCAACTCCAGCGCGCGCTCGGCGGCGCCGATCGCGCGCATGCAATGGTGGATGCGGCCGGGCCCAAGGCGCGCCTGGCTGATGAGGAAGCCGTCACCCTCGTTGGCGATCAGGTTGCTGGCCGGCACGCGGACGTCCTCGAAGGTGACTTCCGCGTGGCTCTCGTGGCCGGTGTAGCCAAACACCGACAGGTCACGCACGGCCTGCACGCCCGCCGTGTCGGCCGGCACGAGGATCATCGACTGCTGTCGATAGGGAGCAGCGCTCGGGTCCGTCTTGCCCATCACGATCAGAACCCGGCAGCTCGGCCGCATTCCGCCGCTCGTCCACCACTTCCGTCCGTTCAGGACGTACTCGCCACCGTCGCGCTCGATCGACAGGCCGATATTCGTCGCGTCCGAGCTGGCCACGTCGGGCTCGGTCATCGCAAATGCTGATCGGATTTCGCCGTCGAGCAGCGGCTCGAGCCAAAGCCGCTTCTGCTCGGGGGAGCCGAACAGCGACAGCACCTCGATGTTGCCCGTGTCTGGCGCCGAGCAGTTGCACGCCTCCGAGGCGATGTGCGTACGACCCATGATCTCCGCCAATGGCGCGTACTCGGCATTGCTCAGCCCCGGTCCGTACTGCGGGTCAGGGTGGAAGAGGTTCCATAGGCCGCGGCGGCGAGCCTCGCTCTTGAGCTCCGCCATCACCGCCGGCTCGGCGTGGGGGTCACCCGCGCGCAGCTCTTGCTCAAACCGTCGCTCAGACGGATAAACGTGCTCGTCCATGAAGTCGATCAGCCGCTCCTGGTAGTCGCGGCAGCGGTCTGTCAGCTCGAAGTCCATGCGCCCCCCAAACGCCCCCGTGAGAATGGTTGATTGCCGACGCCACCGGACGGGTGGGGTCCGTGTATGACCGCCCGGTGGGTCGTTGCGAGCACCACGTGTCGGAGCATATGCGCACACTTCGCGCCGACTAAACCGCGCGCGGCCGCACTTCCGCTCCGTGGGAACTACTCACCGGCCGAGGCCAGTGCCCTGTCGGCTGTGACGACGCGGCTCCCGCAAGAAAGTTCATCACTGCTGGGGCCCAATCGAGGCGACGCGCAACTCCCCCGAGCGGTGCCAGCAACGTCGTCGATCGCGGTCGTCTACCAGCCCTCGGTGACTTGGATGATCGTCTTCCCGGATGCATGCGGGGCGTTGGGGCCGAACGCGGCGGGCACCTCGGCCGACGGTCGCACGGCCCCCACATTCGAGGTCAGTCGTCCGTCGGCCAGCCGCTGGGCGAGCTCGGTCAGCTGGGAGCGATCGGCTTCGACGACGAAGAAGATGGCCCGCCCGTTCTCGGGCTGGATCGCGGGCGGTTCGATCGTGGTGACGAGCGTGCCGCCCGCGCGTACGAGCGCGGTCGAACACTTGAGGATGTCACCGCCGATCACGTCGAGCACCACGTCGGCCTCGCCGGCGTCCTCGAGGCGGTCGGTCTGCAAGTCCACGAACTCGTCGACGCCAAGGGTGAGTGCACGGTCCCTGTCGGCGGCCCGGCCAGTTCCGATCACCCGCGAGCCAACCTGACGGGCCAGCTGCACAGCGATCGAGCCGACGCCGCCCGCGGCGCCGTGGATCAGCGCAGTCTGCCCGGCGCGGAGGTGGGCGTGGTCGAACAGGGCCTGCCATGCCGTCAGCCCGGAGATCACTGCGCCGGCGGCGGCGGCGTGGTCGATGCCCGCTGGCAGCGGCGCGAGGTTGCGCGCCTCCATCGCCACATACTCCGCCAACGTGCCGTTGCGGGTCCAGTCGGCCAGCCCGAACACTCGCTGCCCGACGGTCAGGCCGGTGGTCCCGTAGCCCAGCTCGGTGACGACACCCGACACCTCGTGCCCGGGCACACTCGGCATCCGGTCCCGGCCGCTGCGATCGGTCCACGTCGCCGCCCAGGCCAGCTCCCCTGGGGTGAACCCCGCGGCATGCACGCGCACGATGACGTCGTTCTCGGCGGCGCGCGGGTACGGCAAGTTCGTCAGGGCCAGCCCAGCCAGACCAGCGTCGCGGTCGCGGACGGCGATGGCTTGCATAGAAATTTCCTTTCTGATGGTGGAGATTCCGTGTCGATGGGCGTAGCCACGAGAAGTCTTCATCGATCCCGCTGCTGGCGACGAGCAGGAACGGCGTGATTTGCGCGTCGAGACCCGCATCGCCCGCCATCAGGCGCTCGAAGTCCGCCGCCAGCTCCGGCGAGCGCAGCTGAAACCACATCAGGAGTGTCGCGGGAGGACTCGTGCCACCGTCGACGTGACGGATCGCGCTGCTGAACCCGGGATTCACTCGGGGCTCCCCGCCGGCCGTCCTCGATAGCCACTGAGGGGGCGTCCAGTCCCCCTCTGAGTCGGTGGTTTGCCCCAGCTCGATCAGATAACCGTCGGGATCGCGGATGTAGCAACGGATCTCGTACTTGTGCTGCTTTGGTGGCGTCAGGAATTGAGCACCACGGGCGCTCCATTCGGCGTACACGGTCTCGATGTCCTTGACCCGGATATTGAGAAAGCTGCTGACCCGGTCGAGGTCGCGTGGCGTCTGCAGGGTGACCGCGGGCTTGTCGTCGGTCGGGCCCCCGCCCCCATTGATGACGATCCAGCTGTTGGCGAGCGCCACGTTGGTCGGCTCTCCCGAGCGGGCCACCGTGCCGCCGAGCACGTCGGTGTAAAAGCGGCGGGAACGCTCTACGTCATCGGAGACGATGAAGTGCGTCACGACCAGCTCCTGATCGGGGGTGCTCATGCTGACCTCCCTTGTGAATTGATTCCATAGCAGTGCCTTATACCTCAGAGGGTTGGGCTGTCCACGTGACACGCCTCAAGGTCAGGGATTCCGCACGGTCGCCGATCTGCGCCGGTCGCCACGACGACGTGTTCCGCGGTGTGCCGCGCCTCGTCGATTTTGCCGCCAGTTCCCGGACTGCGTGCGCTCGACGGCGTGTGGGGCACCTCGATCCGCGCACACGTGCCGCCTGGTGTGCTCCGCGACACGATCGAGCCCTTCCCGAGCTTCTCCAGAGTCTGCGGTGCGACACTGACGGAACTGTGCGTGGCGATCGCCGACATGCGTCGCCAGTTGCACCGATCGCCGCACAGACGGCCAGCCTGCCTGGATCGGAGGCCGAGAGGCGCAAGCACGGAGCAGCTCAAGGAGGAAACAACGGGATCCGCGCAGGGAACGGCCGAGGCAGCCCTCTCGAGGCCTCGGTCCGCTCCGCGGCGCGGTACTTGGAGGCCGATGGCCAGCGGGCGCTCCGCAGTCATATGCTGCCGGAGCGGCCCGTGATGAAGTTCAGCTGAATTCGATTGGAGGCCCATTATGCGCGGCGACATTGAGGTCGGGGCACGCCTTCCCGACTATGAACTGCCCGACCAGGACGGCGTCGTGCGCCGTCTGTCGGATCTGCAGGGCTCGAACCCGATGGTGCTCCACCTCTCACGCGGCGGGTTTGACCCGAAGGAGCATCGTTTCCTTCACTATCTGGTCGACGCATACCTCGACTTCCGGGTCGGGTATACACGCGTGGCCCTGATCTCGACCGACAACCAGCTCGAGATCAATGAGTTCCGCGATAGCGTCGGCGCGCAGTTCCCGTTCCTCTCTGACCCGGAGCGAACGGTGCGCAACGATCTCGACATCGTCGAGTACACGGACCCCGTCCACGACCCGATGGTCCCGCACACGTTCGTGCTCGCCCCTGGGCTCGAGATCGCCGCGATCTACAACGGCTATTGGTACTGGGGGCGCCCCACGGTCGAAGAGCTGCACCGCGACTTGCGTGAGGTCATGCGCAACCTGCGCCCCGACTTCGATCTGGGAGCACCAGGGCTGCGCGAGGCCTGGGATCGCGGCGAGCGCGAGCAGTTCCTGGTGAGTCCAGTCGAAGGAGAGGCGATTCGCTACACCGAGGGGACTGCGGTGGGAGTAAAGCGATGAGCGATGGTCAGCGTCGCCAAGACCAACTGGACGAAGGCCTGACCGAAGAGGTGCCCCCGGCTAGGGTCGCGAAGCGATCAGGCCTTACCGGCCAATGACCGTGCCTCTGCGGGGCCGACCACGCGGTCGTGAAGATCCCCGCCGACCTCGAGTCGACCCGACTGTTCGATCCCGCCGGCCTTCATCGGCTCGAAGCCGGCTGTTCGGATAAGCCGCTCGACTTCCTCGCCAGCGCGGTCGTCGTCGGCCACGTAGAAGAGGACCGCCCGCTCCGGTGACCGGTTGCTGGAGGAATCGAAGAGATCGGCCGAGAGGCTTCCAAACGCCATCGCTAAGTGCGCCCCAGCCGGCAACCACCCGGCTACAACCTCGCCAGAGGATTGCCCTTGCGGCAATAGACGCGAGACGTTACCTTGCGCGTCGAGGCCGAGCGGGTTGCTCGGAACAACGACGAGCTTGTCGGCTGCCTGGTCGGCAATTTCGTCTATGACACCCTTCAGCACGGTAAACCGCAGCGCGAGGACGACGGCATCGGCGCCCCGCAGCGCGTCGCGGTTGTCGACGGCGACGACCGCAGCTCGACCGATCTTCGCAGCCAGCATTCGTGCCGACTCATTGTCGGCGCTCGATAGCCGCAGGGTCTCGCCGCCTGAGGCGAGCTGGCGGGCGATGACCGATCCGATCCCCCCAGTGCCGATGATCGCGGTGGTCATGCCCGAAACCTCCGTGTGCGGACCGTGCCGGCGTGGTCTAGCAAGGAACAGTCGGCGAACACGCCGGCTGGTGTGATCTCAGAATGCATGCGCTGGAGGGGCCTCAGTTGCTGGAGGACTTGCCATCGTCGATGTGTGGGTTCTGCCGGTGATCGCGGCATTCAGTTGGCCTCCTCGGCGGGCGTACTCGACAGCCACTGAGGGGGGGTCCAGTCCCCGTCAGGGTCCGTGGTTTGCCCCACCTCGATCAGATGACCGTCGGGATCGCGGATGTAGCAGCGGATCTCGTATTGGTGCTGCTTGGGTGGCGTCAGGAATTGAGCGCCCCTAGCGCTCCATTCGGCGTAGATGGCCTCGATGTCTTTGACTCGGATATTGAGGAAGCTGCTGACCCGGTCGGGATCGCGTGGCGCCTCTAGGGTGACTGCCGGCTTGTCGTCGGTTGGGCCGCCGCCGACATTGATGATGATCCAGCTGTTGGCTAGTGCGACATAGGTCAGCCCTCCTGGACCGGAAAAGGCCACCTTGCCCCCGAGCACGTCGGTGTAAAAACGGCGGGAACGCTCGACATCATCTGAAACGATGAAATGGGCCAAGACGATCTGCCCGTCGATATTGCTCATACTGACCTCCGCTGTTGAAATTGACTCCACGGTCGCGCGTCACACCGCGCATAGCGTCTCTGGGTCCTCTCCGATGGCCGCTCGCTGGGCGCGCGCCGCCTCGGATTCGCCCCGCGTCGGTCACGATCTCTCGTTCCGAGGAGCACGATGGTGTGCGCTCGGAGACGCCAGCCTCACGGTCAGTGTCCTGCACTTTGGCCGCCGTCGATGTGCAAGATCTCTCCGGTCACGAAAGGCGCCGACTCGAGATAGAGGACTCCACCGACCACGTCCTCGATCTCGCCGACCCGGCCGACTGGGTGCAAGGCGCCCATCCCCGCGTAGGAGCTCTCGTCGTGTATCGCCGTTTTGATCACACCAAGCGACACGGCGTTTACCCGTAGACCACGGGCGGCGTACTCGATCGCAAGTGATTTGGTGGCCGCAACCAGGCCCCCCTTGGTCAGGACTGACAGCGCGGCTGGTCGGCCACTGTCCGCCTGCTCGACGAGCGTCGTCGAGACGTTGAGCACGTGCCCATGACCCTGGTCGAGCATGTGTTTGATCGTGCACGTCGTGATGTGAAAGAAGCCCGCCAGGTTGACGGCCACCAGGGCGTTAAAGTCCGCGAGGGTGTAATCCGTGAAGGGCTTACCGATGTAGATCCCGGCGTTGTTGATCAACGTGTCGATCCGCCCAAAGCGCTCGACCGCCTCGCCGACGACACGCTGAGCTGTCTCAGGGTCGGCGATGTCCCCTGCGACGGTCACGATGCCGGAGTCCTCAGACGGCCCGATCGATAGCGCTGTCGCGATCACGACGTATCCGAGCCCACGGTATGCCTTCGTCAGGCCCGCGCCAATGCCTTGCGATGCGCCGGTGATGATCGCGACTTTCCCGTTGTCGTGCTCGGGCGGCGGGATCATTCGACGAGGTAGGTCTCGTAGATCACGCCCGCGGGCTGCCGCCCGCCGACGCTGACGAACACGCTCTTGTTCAGCCAGTCGAGCTGGGGGGCGGCGGTCTCGATCTGGGTCGAGGTGCGGAAGGTGTACTCGCTGGCATCGACGTCTTCCCCGCGCCCGAGACGCGCGAGCACCTCGGCGCTGCCGTGCCGGATGCTTCGAGATTGCACGTAGAGCAGATCGCCGTCGTCGGTCTGCAGCGTGTAGCGGATGTCGCCGAGTGCGGTTCCGTCCGCCAACACGATCTGCCAGTCCGCGCTCGCGCTGGGGAGCAGCTTGCCGTTGATCTCGGGTCCGGTGAAGACCCCGCCGGTGAGGGGAACGATGCGACGGCGACCTTGCGCGATGTCGCCGAGATCCAGCGGTCGTGCGAGCGTCGCCTCCAGTCGATAGACCTTGCGCAGGCGAGGATCTGGAAGTTCGTTGCTCATCGTCGCTCCTGCCAGGGCTGCCCGTGCCGCGGCTACGTCTCGAGCACACGGTACGCCGCAGTGGACCTGCCGTCTTCCTGGGTCAAGCTTCGAGATCTCGGGCTTGACTTCCGCTCGCATGAGAGCAAGATGCCTGCGACCCGATGACTACGGGCGCTCTGTGGCCGCGATCGCATGGCTGTCCTTTTAGGGCGGGCGCGACGTCATCCTCGCGGCTCGCCTGGGAGACGAAACTCAGGCGACTCGTGGCGGGGACCCGGCGCCTGGTTTCGGCACAAGCGCCATCCACCAAGTGCCAAAGTCCAACGTCGTGATCCACGACCACTAACTGGACAAGATCGCGGTGGCGCCCGGGGGAGATGCTGCTTTGCTCGGCGCCGCGCGAGTCGCTGAACGTCGACGCGGACGCCGCGTTGGTCTGGGTGCCGCCGCTCCGCGAGGCGAAGGCTTGACGTGGGTGGGCTACAAGCGCGAGACGAGTTCGGCCACGATGTCCGCAGCGGGCTTTGGCTGTTTGGCGAGCGCAACGCTCTGTCCGGCCCACAGCGATAGCGCCTCGATCTCGCCGGTTGTTCCTACGAGCGGGGGCGCGGGCTCATATCGAACGATGGGTTCGCCCGAAGCGAAGTGCGCGATCACCTCGCCTTCCCCCGGTCGACTACCTGGTGGCGGCCGGCCCGCGGCCTCCCACCTCTCGGCCGTCGAGTTGTGGATCGCGCGGTGGGAGGCGTCCGGCCAGCCCACCTCATAAAGGTTGGCGTACCACTCTGCATCGGTCTCGGTCGCGGCTATCAGGCGGCGCCGATACTCCTCATGGATCGGCATCTCCTCGGCCAAGAGAAACCGGGTGCCCAGCAAGGCGGCCTGCGCGCCGAGGGCGAGCACGGCCACGACTCCTCGAGCGTCGCCAATCCCACCGGCCGCAATCACCGGCACCGGCGCCACCGCGTCGACTACCGCTGGCACCAACGGGAGCGTTGCGACGCCACCCCATACGTGCCCGCCAGCCTCCCAGCCCTGGGCCACGACGATGTCCACTCCACACGCGGCCGCACGGCGCGCTTCTTCGACACTCCCGACCGTGTGCATTACAACCCCTCCGGCATCATGCACCGAGTCGACATAGCCGTCGGGATCGCCTGCGAAGAGCAACACGATCCGAAGACCAGCCGAAAGCGCCTGATCGAGTCGATGGTGCTGATCCGGGCGGCTAAGAACGAAATTGCCGGCAAAGGGCCGGTCGGTGAGCGCTGCCGTTTCACGAACCAGGCCACCGGCGTCATCGGCCCATGCCAGCGCCACGCTCCCGAGAGCGCCGGCATTACAGACCGCGGCGGGCAGGCGGGGATCCGCAGATATCGGCGCCTGGACGATCGGGTGCTCAATCCCCAGCAACTCGCACACCGCCGTGTGGGTACTCATTGGGATGGCCCCCTTTCTAGCGTCCGCGGCGCCGGTTGACTAGGCTCAATGTTGACCCGAAAGGCTACGCTGGCGCCGACATTACCGCTCGTCCATGCCCGTGCCGCGGACCGGGGGTCCGGGCCCGCGGACCACCCGGCCATGAGTGGGCGAGACGACGGCCATCGTTCTCGTCATTCCTCGATCATTGACAGGAGGCAGATCATGCGCAGCGACATTGTCCCAGGCGGCAAGTTCCCCGACTACGAGCTGCCCGATCACACCAAAACCGCGCGCCGCCTCAGCGAGCTACAAGGCGACGACCCCCTGATCCTGACGCTCGCGCGCGGGAACTACTGCCCCAAGGAGCACCAGCAGCACCTCGAACTCGCCGCCAACTACCCCAAGATCGCTGTCGCCTACACGCACGTGGCCACGATCGCGACCGACGATGACCACGTGCTCAAAGAGTTCAGGGCGTCTCTGGGCGCGGAGTGGACGTTCCTGTCGGACCCCGGGCGGGTCGTCCAGAAGGACCTCGACATCCGGGAGTACACGGATCCCGAGCACGACCCGATGATCCCCCACACGCTCGTGCTGAAGCCCGGCCTGATCATCCACAGCGTGTACGACGGCTATTGGTTCTGGGGACGCCCCTCGTTCGTCGATCTTTGGCACGACCTGCGGGTCGCGAGCGGCGAGCTCCGCCCCGACTGGGATCTAAGCAAGCCCGGGCTGCGCGAAGCGTGGGATGCCGGCGACTACTCGCAATTTCACGGATGGAACAAGCGCTCCCCGCAGTCGACTCCCTCCTCTTACTCTTCTTGACACCGCGGTCACGATGGCCGCGGGGGCACCACGGGTTGCCCTGGCGCGGGCGCGTGCCGGGCCGCCCACGGTGCGGTCCCGAGTCCGCCCGGGTCGGGGCGGACGCACACGCCAGGCGAAGGAGGCCGCCGTCTCCGCGTCTGCTCCTTTAGCTACTACCGGGGTGGTGATTCCGGCCGTGACGATGCCGAGGGTCGCCTGATGACGCCAGGGTGAGCGTCCCGCTGTCAGTTAGCGCCGCCGGACCGAGCGCCTCAGAACGGGAGGATCAACCGACCCAGCGTCGCCGCGAACGCTTGGCGGAGCTTTAGCGTCGCGGGCGACGTGATGCCTTGTATAAAAAGCGCTCTTTGCGGCACTTTCCGCAGCGGCGTTGTTGGCAGCCCATACAAACCCGAAGGCCACGAGTAGCGTTTACGCGGGACCGTTTTCGGCCGCTTCTGCTCGGATCTATCGCGCAGGCCCCTGGAGACCCCGTCTCCCGTCGACCTCACGGGCTGTTTCGTGCGTAGCGACAGAGACGCCATCTAGCCAGCAAGGCTCGTCCTGATTTCGGGGGTCTTGCGCCTACTAGCAGATCCTCCCGTTCCGGCTGCGTTGCCGGTCAATTGGATGTCCTCCCCGCGCACCCAAGCAAAGGAGCACAGGCAATGAGCACGATCGCCACCCAAGACGATGTAGGACAAAAGACGAGCAGCGACCCGACCACCGTTCGTCCGTTTCAGATCAGCTTTCCCGAGGCGGAGCTCAGCGAGTTGCGCAGACGAATACTCGCGACACGGTGGCCCGAGCGGGAGACCGTTAGCGACGATTCGCAGGGCGTGCCTATCGCGACGATTCAGGAGCTCGCGCGCTACTGGGGGACCGATTACGACTGGTTCAAGTGCCAGCAGCGGCTGAACTCCCGGCCGCAGTTCATCACCGAGATCGATGGGCTGGACATCCATTTTATTCACGTTCGCTCGAAGCACGAGGATGCGCTGCCGCTGATCATCACGCACGGGTGGCCCGGCTCGATCATCGAGCAGATGAAGATCATCGATCGGCTTACCGACCCGACGGCACACGGTGCGAGCGCATCAGACGCCTTCGATGTGGTGATCCCGTCACTGCCGGGCTACGGGTTCTCTGGCAAACCGACCTCCACCGGATGGGGTCCACCCCGCATCGCACGCGCCTGGGTGATGCTCATGAAGCGCCTTGGATACACGCGGTTTGTCGCGCAAGGCGGCGACTGGGGCGCGGCCGTTACGCAAGGGATGGGAGAACAGGCGGCTCCGGAGCTGCTTGGCATTCACTCCAACATGCCTGGTACTGCTCCGCCCGAGCTTGTGAACGGGTTCCTGCACGGCGACCCGGCGCCGTCTGGTCTCTCGGCCGAGGAGGGACGCGCGTATGAGCAGTTGAGCAACTTCTACGCAAAGCACGTCGCCTATGCGCTGATCATGACGACGCGTCCGCAGACGCTGTACGGGCTCGCGGATTCGCCCATCGACTTGGCGTCGTTCATCCTCGACCACGGTGACGGTGCCGGGCAGCCCGGGCTCGTAGAACAGGTCGTTCGGGGCAACCCCTCGGGCGACTTGACGCTTGACGACGTCCTCGACAACATCACGCTCTACTGGCTGACAAACACGGGGGTTTCGTCGGCGCGGCTGTATTGGGAGAACAAGGCGGGCTTCTTCGATGCCAAGAACATCCCCATCCCGTTTGCCATAAGCGTGTTTCCCGATGAGCTTTACCAAGCGCCTCGGAGTTGGGCGGAGCGGGCATATCCCAATAACCTGATCTATTACAACGAGCTCGACCGGGGCGGCCACTTCGCGGCCTGGGAACAGCCGCAGCTCTTCGCCGAGGAGATGCGAGCGGCGTTCAGGTCGCTGCGCTAGCAGACCCAATGAGCGGGCGCGCACGCCCTCGTGCGTCCGCTCATTCACCCATCAGGGAGCTTCCCCAATGAGTCGAACCCACCAGCCAGACCAAGCCGTCTTCAGGTCGGTTCTCCCGGACGACATCGACTGGAAGCCATTTCCAGCATTCCCACCTTCCGTGCGACTGGCCATCGTTGTTGGCCAGCCCTCCGAGGCTGCTCCCTACGTGATCAGAGTCAAAGTGCCAGGCGGCGTGAAGCTCATGCCGCACGCGCACCCCGAGGACCGAGTGTACACAGTGATCTCCGGGGTCTTCTATATCGGTCTCGGCGGTCGCTTCGATGAGGATAAGCTGCAAGCGTATCCGCCGGGTAGCGTCATCGTCCTACCTGGCGATACTTACCATTTCCACTGGGCAAAGTCCGGCGAGTATGTCAGTCAGGTGACGGCGATTGGGCCGCTCGGCCTTGAATACCTGGACCCAAGAGACGATCCACGGAACACCGAAGGACAAGGCCACGACACCACCCAGTGATGACCACAGCTCTACCGTCACGATCCCTGTGGGTCGCACGGGAGCCTTCGCGGCTGTTGCGAGGGTCCGCGAGCCGCGGCGCCACCCTGTCGACATGGACGACCTGCAGCAACGCGCCGCTGTCCAGTGGTGGGTCCTCGCCGAGCTTCCAGGAGACCTTGCTCGCGCGGATCCGCCGGCGGTGGCGCGACCGCGGCCCGCCGTCGGCGTTGGAAAACGCGATGGAGATCGTTCGCGCGTATAGCGGCGGCAGCGGGCGCATCCGGCGAGCCGCGTAGCCGAACGCCGAGCACCAAGCTGCGTAAGCGAAAAGGACGTGGCGGTGCGGCCACGTCCTTAGCCCGTGTATATCTGCGGTAATCCGCAGCTATCCACGCTCGCCAGGCCCGAGCCTCAAACCTAGGATGTGCAGGGCATTCGTCGCTGGCAGGCCTCGTCCCCGCCGTGCCTGAAAATCGTGGTGTCCGCGGTTCGATTCCGAGTCTCGCCATCTCACTAGCGAGGAGTTGCTCGCGTGAGGGCGCGGACGTATGTTGCGACGCGCGCGGACGGTAGTCGCTTCGACGATTCGCCCCCTCAGCCCATGCGCGAACAGGCCGTGCGCTGAGGTTATAGGAGCGTGACGGGCACGGCAAGCACGTGCCCGCGTTCGTGGGGATCGCCGCGAAGACGCGGCCTGAGGCGAGCAGCGCGCTAATCCGCCGCTTGCGCGCCTCGGGTCAGCTGCCGCGCCCGCCTCACTGCGTTCTAGGCCACCGACTGCCCTGTACCCACTCAATCGCAAAGCGCCCTTAGCTTCGCGAAGCTGATGAAAGTTGCTCAACGCCCACGCCTCGGCGAGTCAACCTCGTGTCGCGCGGTGCCGATACCTGTCCACAATGAGGGTTTCGGTTCAGGTGAAGATGCTCGCCGCGTTCGGGGTCGTCGTGGCACTCATGCTCGTGGTCGGCCTGTTCGCGGTAGCGCGTCTGGGTAGCGAGAACCAGCATCTCCGCGTGCTCGCTTCGCGGGTGGTACCGAGCACACGCGCGGTTGGCGACATCAATGCACTGATGAACAAGTACCGCAAGGACCAGCTGCACTACATCGTTGCCAAGCCGGCCGACCGTCCGCTGAGCGCTCCGGGAAGCATCGACGAAGACCTCGCCGACGACCTCTCGCTGATGAATAACTACCTGCGCGGCTACCGGTCCAAGGGGCTGATTGAGGACACACCCGACCGAGCTCTGCTGAATAGCTTCCAGACCGCGTTCGCCCGCTACGTCGTCCTCACAGCGACGTTCCGCCCGCTCGCCGATCAGGGACGCATCCTGCAGGCCGGCGAAGTCGTGGGCAACGGTGCGGGCGACAACGAGTACAACAAGCTGAAGATGCTAATTGGCGCGTGGAGTGGCCACCAGGTGCAAATCGCCAAGACGGCGGAGACCTCATCGAGTTCGAACTACAGGCTCAGCCTGACGCTCATCCTCGCGCTGCTGGCGGCGGCAATCGCGATCGCAATCGTCGTCGCGGTCGTGCTGTCGCGCAGGACGACGCGGGCCGTGCGTCAGATCGGCGCTGCGGCAAAGGCGATCGCGGAAGGAGACATCGACCAGCGCGTGGTCGTGGGTAGTCGCGATGAGCTCGGAGAGATGGCCAAGGACTTCGATACGATGATCGACTACCTGCACAGCACGGTCGCTGTGGCCGAGACCATCGCCAAGGGCGATCTCGAGGTTCAGGTTAAGCCGCGCGCGGATCGCGACGCGCTTGGCAACTCGCTCGTAACGATGACCCAGAGCCTGCGCCGCCTAGCGGCCGAGAACGAGCGCCTGCTCGACGACAGTCGCAAGGAGGCGAACACCGACTCGCTGACCTCACTGCCGAACCGCCGGGCTCTGATGCGCGATCTCGAGGCCCAGCTCGCAGAGGCTAGCCAGGAACGGCCGCTGATCCTCGCGCTAGCCGACCTAAATGGCTTCAAGCAGTACAACGACACGTTCGGCCACCCCGCCGGCGATGCGCTGCTCGCGCGTCTTGGGGATCGTCTCGCGCGGAGTCTCGAGGGGTCCGCGATCGCCTACCGCATGGGCGGGGACGAGTTCTGCGTGCTCGCCAACGCTGATGCGGCCGCCGGCGCGGCGATCGCGCGGCGGGCTGCCGCCGCCCTCAGTGAGAAGGGTGAGGCGTTTTCGATCGACTGCGCCTACGGCCTCGCGAACCTGCCGCGGGAGGCGTCCTCGGCGTCGGATGCTCTCCGCGTGGCCGACCAGCGTATGTATGAGCTGAAGGCCGGGCGGGTCTCGGCTAGCCGCCAGAGCACCGACGTGCTGCTGAAGGTGCTTGGCGAGCGAAGCCCCGGCCTGCGCGAGCACATCGGCGAGGTAGCCCAACTCTCAACGATGGTCGCCCGGAGCCTCGAGCTTCCCGAGGCCGAAGTGAAGCGCATAGAGCTTGCGGCCGAGCTGCACGACGTCGGGAAGGTGGCGATCCCGGAAACGATCTTGAACAAGCCCGGCCCGCTCGACGAGGACGAGTGGGAGTTCATTCGGCGCCACACCGTAATCGGTGAGCGAATTGTCACAGCTGCGCCATCCCTCGCGTATGCCGCGGAGCTAGTGCGTTCTCACCACGAGCGCTACGACGGTCGCGGCTATCCCGATCGGCTCGCCGGCGAGGACATACCGTTCGGCGCTAGCATCCTCGCGGTCTGCGACGCCTTCGGCTCGATGACAAAAGACCGCTCGTACAGCGATGCGATCCCGGTCGCCGAGGCACTCGCAGAGCTACGCCGGTGCTCCGGATCGCAGTTCCATCCGGGCGTTGTTCGTGCGTTCTGCGAGCTCATCGAGCATCCCGAGCGCGAGCCGGACATCACCACGCAGATCCCGCCTGCGACGAGCGGGCTGGGCCATCGATAATCACTCTCGTAGATAGCCGACGCCAACGCTGACGACTACGGCGGCGTGGTGCCCACTCGCCAACGGGCCGAGGGATCTCACCGCCGTTTGCTCACTCTCCTCGCTCCGGGGGTCGATAAGGCCTTGTGACCGTGCGGCGGTTAGTGAGGTGTTGTCTTGGAAGACTTTCGATCTGATCCGGCTTCGAGTCGCTCCCCGCGAGAGGAGATCGAACGTGTATGTATGCGCAACCTGCTCGCGAATCCCGAGGAGCGGGTGTACTTCAAGGACCGAGACAGCCAATTTTTGCTCGTGAGTGTGGGCTGGCTTGCGACGGTTGCGCCGGGGCGATCGCTCGATGAGGTGATCGGCAAGACGGACTTCGACATTTTCAGCCGCCCGCACGCGATCGTCGCGCTCGAGGACGAGCGGCGCGTGCTCGAGACCGGTCGCCCAATGCTCGCTAAGGTCGAGCGAGAGACGTTCCACGACCGTCCCGACGCCTGGGTCTCGACGACCAAGATGCCGCTGCGTGGCGCCGGCGGGGAAATCATCGGCACCTGGGGCATCTCCCGCGACGTGACCGCGCAGGTAGCGGCCGAAAAGGCACTCGTCCATCAGGCGCTGCACGACGCAGTTACCGGACTGGCGAACCGTGTCGCGTTGGTGGACCATCTGGCGCAGGCGCTCGTCGCGCTAGAGCGTCGGCCCGGCAGGGTCGGGCTGCTGTTCATCGACCTCGACGACTTCAAGAAGGTCAACGACTCGCTGGGCCATGACGCGGGCGACCATGCGCTGATCGAGGTCGGCCGACGGCTGACGGCTGTCGCACGCCGGACGGACACCGTCGCTCGCCTCGGCGGAGACGAGTTCGTGCTGCTCTGCGCGCACCTCGACGACGATGACGACCTGCGGCTGATCGGCGATCGGGTCGTTCGGGCGATCCGTGCACCGCTGACGATTGCTGGCATCGACCGCACCGTCACCGGCAGCGTCGGCGTCGTCCTCACGGCCGATCCGCTCCTCGATCCGGGCGAGCTGCTGCGGCGCGCCGACGTGGCACTTTATGACGCCAAGCACGCGGGCCGCAACCGTTTCGAGATGTTCGACGCCAAGAGTCACATTGGCGACGAGTCGACCCTCGGCCTCCCCGACGAGCTGGTCCTCGCGATCGAGCGCTCGGAGCTGTTCGTCGTCTACCAACCACTCTTCCGACTCGACGACGGCGTCCTGATCGGCGCCGAGGCGCTCGTCCGCTGGCGCCACCCAGAGCGCGGGGTTCTCCTCCCTGCCGAGTTCATCGGGCACGCCGAGCGCCGCGGGTTGATCGAAAAGATCGATTCGTTCGTTCTCGACGAGGCATGCCGGCAACTGGCAGCGTGGGGAAGCGACGATGACTCATGGGATGACTTCATGATTTCGGTCAACGTCTCCGGCCACCAGCTGCGCGACCGGGGACTGGTCGACCGCGTTTCCGCTGCGCTCGAGCGCCACCGGATCTTGCCGTCGCGCCTCTGCCTTGAGATCACCGAGACCGCATTGATCGGCGAACTCGGCGCCGCCAATCAGGTGCTCGAGTCCCTCTCGAATCTGGGCGTGCGCCTCGCGCTCGACGACTTTGGAACCGGGTACTCGACACTGGCACACCTGCAGCAACTGCACACCGACACCCTCAAGATCGACCGCAGCTTCATCGCGCAGATCGAGGGAGGATCCCGCGACCGCAACATCGTCGCTGCCGTGATAGCGATGGCACACGCACTCGGCATGACCGTCGTCGCAGAGGGCATCGAAACCAAAGGCCAACATGACCGACTCATCGCGCTCGACTGCGACGAGGGCCAAGGCTACCTGTTCGCACCGGCCGTACCTCCCGCCGCCCTCGCTATCCTCCGAGCCGCCACCAGGGCCACGCAGACCCAACCGAACGCGGTCGCGCGGACCCGCACCGGCCGAGTCCCCGTTGGCGCGCAGCCGTAATCGCTCGAACGCGCACCCTACCGCCGCGGCGGGCTCAGCGCCCAAATGACGGAGCTTTGAAAAGGACTTCGCTGGCACATCGACCTGACGCCGTCGAGTCGCTACGACGGCGCCATCGTCCCTGATCCGGCGGGAATCATCACCGGTCAGAAGATGCGTTAGCGCTCAGCAGGCTCTACGGCGCGAACATGGCCCGCCAGATCGGTCCTCGCGCGGCACAGAGAAACATGTTGACGTGGTCCTTCGCCGCCAACAGCGCGCAGATGTTGCCCTGCAGTACGAAGTACGGACGGTTGGTGCATTTGATCGTTTCGGCAACCTTGTGGTCGGCCGCGTGGACGAGATCGCGAACCTCCGGCAGATGGCTTGCTGCCAATCGGGCAGGGCATCGATGTAGGCGTCAACACGCGGGTCGGCAGCGTAGGTCACGCCGGATCCACCGTAGCTTGATGACGTAGTTCAGACCACCGAGGGTGCACGTACGTAGCAGAGCATGTGGCGGCAACCAGCACACCGCCACATGCTCTGCGCGAACGGACTCCGCGGGTCAGTGTTCGACCGCTGGAATGGCGATGGGCGCTGGAATGGCGATGGGCGGAATGGTCTCCGGCCGCTCGCCGATTCGTGCGACGTCGAGGGCGATCAGGCCGAGGTTCGCTCCGGCAGCTGCTCCGATGATCGTGGTGATGACCGCGATGAGCCCGGCTGTCGCGTTGAACCCCAGCAGCGCGCCGACGAGGGCGCCCGTCAGCGCGACCCCGAACCCGATCCTCGTGGCCCTGGCCGGCCGGTCGCGGTTGACCCAGGCGAAGTAGGTGCCGAGGCCGATCGGCGTGCCGATGGAGAGAACAGCCATGAGCTCGCTTTCGAGGGGGACTGTCGGGAAAGCCACCAGCACGATGATCAGGCCGATGAACCATCCGCCGAGGCCGAGTACTAGCAGGTAGACGGAGCGTAGGATCGCGCTCGCCTTACGCCCGAAGCCGCCGCGCTTGTGCGCCCGGCGCCACATCAGTATCAGTGACAGGATCGTGAGGAGTCCGAAGCCGATCATCGCGCCGGCGATGGCCTTGGCGGGTCCAGTCTGTGTGGATTCGGGCGTGAGTTTAACCGCTTGAGTTTTGTACAGCGAGTCGTCGACCTTGCCTGTGTCGAAGTAGGTGTTAATCAGGTCCGTGCTCGCCTTGGTCTGTTCGGTCCAGAAGGAGGTTGTGTGGCCGAAGTTGGCGAGGATGACCTGGTGGCCGTTGGGCAGGTAGGGGAGGAGCTCCTTGGTCGCGTTCTGGGGCGGCGTGGCGAAGTCGAGACTGCCGCCGATCAGGAGCGTCTGCACGTTCGATCTCTGGACATGGGTGTACTCGTTGTCGGCCGAGGTGGCCGGCCATGCGTGCAGGAGGCCTCCGCCGCCGAAGAGGAATTCCGTTCCGGGGTTGCCGATAATCGAGGGCCCGTCGTGTTCGCTTGACGAGTAGTAACGCTCGGCAGCTTGGTTGTCAGCCATCCCGACGGCTGCGACGTCGCCCCAGACAAACGCCGTCGGGAAAGCGATCTGGGCGAGGAGCGACTCGAACCAAAGCCCGCTCGAGTCACCGTGGGCGGCCGAGAGCCAGGCGTCCAGGGTCATCGGTCCGGAAAGCGGCGAGGCATTCGCGCTCGTCTCCATGAGTCCGAAGAAGCTGGCGATCCGTGCGTTGCCCTTCCTGATCGGAAAGAACAACCAGCGGTTCGGCATGTGCGCGACGGTCCGCTTCAGCGACGCGGCGAGATCGCTGGTGCGCTTGTGGCACGCCGCGTCTTGCGCACAGAGGCGGGCGTAGCGGCCGATCTGTTCGTCCGTCGTCTTCGGGTACCAGATGAAGTTGCCGGGTGGGTTGACGCCGATCATCACCGAACGGTGGATGGCGGTGGGGTAGCGCCAGGAGTAGATCATCGCGGTTCGGGTGCCCGCGCTTTCGCTCAACAGGTCGATCTGGTGGTAGCCGAGGGCTTTCCGTGCCGCCTCGAGGTCGTCGACCCGTTCGGGGAGTGTGTAGCCGGCGAGATCGACGCCGTTTGCCTGGAGCCGCTTCGCGCACGAGCGCAGCGCGTTCGAGTAGGCATCGAGGGACTTCTGGCCGAGGAAGTCGGCGGAGTGCTCGAGGGCCGATTCGACCTCCGGGCAGTCGAGCCGGACGGAGCCGTCGACGCCGCGGTAGCCGACGAGGACGACGTCGTGGTTGGCGGTGAACCGACTGGCGTCCGCGAACTTCATGTTCGTGACGCCGGGGCCGCCTTCCAGGCGGAAGATCGGGGCGCCCGGGTGTGCCGAATGCGCACGGATCCGGATGACCGGCAGCGCGATCAGCCGCGAGTGCGGGTCGGCGCGGTTCTCGGGCACCACGAGCGTTCCGCAGTCGGCGGCGTAGGCGCCCTTCTCGGTGTTGTAGGTACAGTTCTTGAGCTGCGTCAGCTGGCCTGCATGCGCGCCGGCAGGCACGGAGACGGCCGTAGAACCGCCGGCGAAGGCTAGGTAGCAGAGCGCGAGCGTGAGAACGGCGGTCAGGGTCAGGCCGATGATCCGTGCGCGACTGAAGCGTCTGGTCGAGGGATGCATGGTTCGTTCGGTGCTCGTGGTGCTGCTCGCGGTGCTAGCGGTCGTGGCGGTCATGCTCCATCCTCCTTGGGCTGGACTTCGGGCATGACGAGAAGCTCTCCGTTCAGTGACCGAGAAACCAGGGGGCTGGCAGGCGTGTGTGACGTCGGGTGGCGCCCCGGGATACGTCGGTTTACCGCCAGCTCGGCGCGGCCAGCCGTATGGAACCAATCGCGGCTCTGCGCGATGATCAGCCCTCATGAGAGAGACTGTCCTGATCGTGGACGATCACCCCAGCTTCCGCGCCAGCGCGAGGCGCATGCTCGAAGCCGACGGCTACGACGTCGTTGGGGAGCTCGACAACGGTGACGGCGTGGTGGCTGCGGTGGAGAAGCTGAACCCAGAGGTTGTGCTACTCGACGTGCACCTACCCGGCATCGACGGCTTCGAGGTTACGCGGCGACTACTCGATGGGAACGGCGCTAGCCCGCAGATAGTGCTTGTCTCGAGCCATGACTTCACCGACCTTGACGAGGCGGTGGGCGCCAGTGGCGCGCGCGGGTTCGTCGCCAAGAGCGAGCTGAGCGCGGAGGCGATCTCTTTACTCATCCGCTGACCGCACCGCGACGCACCCTGATCGGTCTCGCCGGCTTGGCGTTCCTGATGGGCGTCGCCGCGTTCGTGGTCATGCTCAACGGCGAGCACAACGTTCACCGGGGCGCGTTTGCCGGCTTGTTCCTGGCCACCGGCTGGGGGTTCGTGGGAGTCGGGCTATGGGTTTGGAAGCAGCGGTCGGCCGGCAACATCGGTCCGCTCATGGTCGCGGTCGGCCTCAGCGGCTTGCTGAAGGGGTTGGCCTTTTCCAACGACAGCGTCGTGTTCGCGATCGCCTCGGTCGGGGAGGTGCTGATCTACGCGGTGCTCATCCAGCTGCTGCTGTCGTTTCCCTCGGGGAGGCTCGAAACCCGGCTGGATCGTCTCCTGGTCACCATCGCCTACGTCAACACGACGGTGGTGCAGCTTGGAGTGTTCCTATTCACCGACACCGCAAATCCCAGTAACCCGCTGTTCATCGGACACTCCGAGGCTGCCAAGGTACTCGAAGCGGCGCAACTAGACATCTCGATCGCGTTGCTGGGTGCCGTGGTCGCGGTCCTCTATCGACGCTGGCGAAGCGGCACCCCAGGGCGAGCGAGGGTGTTCGCCCCGATCGTCGCCGTCGGCGGGCTCACGTTCGTGCTGCTGATGGCCGCCCTCGTCGTCGAACAGGCCGGCCTGTCGAGCGACATTTCTGATGCGCAGACGTTGGCTTTGTTCACGTCCATCGCCTGCCTACCGTTTGCCTTCTTGGTGGGCCTCCTGCGATCCCGGTTCAGCGAAGCCGACGCGATCAGCGAGCTCTTGGCCCAGCTCGGTGAGGGTGGTGGCCGCGGAGCGTTGCGCGATGCGCTCGCGGACGCGCTTGGAGACCCCACCTTGGAGCTCGCCTATTGGGTACCGGACCAGGACGCCTACGTGGACGCCACCGGTCAGGCGGTTCGGGTGGATCCCGCGCCGGCGGGCAAGGTGTCCACCATCATCGAGTACGAGGGCGAACGAATCGCTGCGATCGTGCACAGCCCGGGCCTCGCGGAGGAACGCGAACTGGTGCAGACAGCGGGCGCCGCCGCCGGGCTGACGCTCAGAAACGAACGATTGGACGCCGAACTACGGGCGAAGGTTGCCGAGCTCCAGGCCTCACGCTCACGCATCGTGCAGGCCGGCTATGAGCAAAGGCGCCGACTCGAGCGGGACCTCCACGATGGCGCCCAGCAGCGACTCATGGCCCTCGGCATCGACCTACGAATGGTAAGAGAACGCATCGAGCACGACCCACAAGCAGCGTCGGAGCTCCTCGACGAATCACTCCACGAGTTGAACGAGGCGACCGCCGAGCTGCGCGAGCTCGCACGAGGGATCCACCCGGCCGTGCTCACAAATCGCGGCCTGCGGGCAGCACTCAAAGGCCTCGCCAGCCGCTCCCCGGTTCCTGTGGAACTGCTCCAGACGCCGGCCGACAGGCTCCAGCCGTCGGTCGAGTCGGCGGTCTACTTCGTCGTCGCCGAGGCCCTGACGAACGCGGCCCGCTACTCGCGCGCGCGAACGGTAACGGTGGGGGTCGTCCGCGACAACGGCCACGTCGATGTCGAGGTGAAGGACGACGGGGTCGGGGGCGCCGACGCCGATCAGGGCTCGGGGCTGCGAGGGCTTCAAGATCGGGTCGCGGCGCTCGACGGCCGCCTCGAGCTGACGAGTCCGCAGGGGTCGGGCACCATCCTCAGGGCGAGGATCCCGTGCGCGTGATCGTCGCAGAGGATTCCTTGCTGCTGCGGGAAGGCATGGTGCGGCTGCTCGAGGAGGCCGGGTTCGAGATAGTCGGTCAGGCCGGGGATGCCGAGGAGCTGCTGCGAAAGGCTAGGGCGCACAAGCCCGACATCGCAATCATCGACATCCGCATGCCGCCCACCCACACAGATGAGGGCCTGCGTGCGGCGCGCGTGATCCGGGAAGAGATGCCGGACACTGGTGTGCTGGTGCTCTCGCAGTACGTCGAGGAGGACTACGCGCTGGAGCTACTCGGAGACGACGCCGCCGGCGTCGGCTACTTGCTCAAGGACCGCGTCTCGGACCTAGAGCGCTTCGCCGATGCGATCAGAAGAGTCGCCGAGGGAGGCTCCGCGCTCGATCCCGAGGTCGTCTCAGAGATGCTGGGTCGCAGACGCACAGACGATCCACTGAACGTGCTGACCGCGCGGGAGCGCGAGGTGCTTGGCCTGATGGCAGAGGGTCGCAGCAATAAGGCAATCGCCGAGATACTCGTGATCACTGAGCGCGCCCTCGAGAGGCACGTCACGAGTATCTTCGCGAAGCTCAACCTTGCCCCGGCCGCCGAGGACCATCGCCGCGTACGGGCCGTCCTCGTGTTCCTCGGTACGTAACCCAGTTGCGGCGCGGCAATTCGTGACGCGTCGCATCACTGGTGTCCGTGGGCCTTGGTGGTCATCACTCCCACCCTCCAAAACCCCTGGAGTCTTTGCTCGAGCGCCTCACGCGCGGACGACAGCTCATGAGTTCTCGGGCAGGCCGGGGGCGCACGGCGAGATACCGGGGAGAGACGTGTCGGACTGCAGTAGTTGGCGGCCGTGTAGCCAGAAGAGCAGCAGGAAGCTCGGTCCCACTAGCAGAATGGCGGCGACGGAGACAACGATCAGGGCGACGAGCGAGCCGTGGGGAGCTGAACCGTTGGCGAGCGTGAGACCGGTGTGGGGGAGGAGCGTGGGGTTCTGGGCGATGCCCCAGCCCCATACGACCGCGGCGACGCCGAGCACGGAGAGCGGTCGGAGCCCCCGCGAGCGGCCGAGCGCGAGCAGCGCGAGCACGACCAGACCGCAGACTGCCGCGACCAACACGAGCGGCAGTGCGCGGCCGGTGAGGTTGTGGTAGAGAGTGTGGTTTGAGTGGTGCAGCTCCGCGAGAGCGGCAAGGGACACCGCGCCGGCGACCGCGCTGGCGATCGCGGCGCGGCAACGGAAGTAGCGTTCGTGCCGGTGGTCGTTGCGGCGGATTGCCTCGATGACGAGGTAGACGGCTGCAAGATAGGCGCACACGGCGACGAACAGTGCGCCGATCAGCAGCGAGGTGGGGTTGGTCCACGCTGCCAGAGTGGAGTGCTGGGCGTGCAGCGGCACGCGCCCGGCGGCGACTGCGCCGACGACGGTGCCCATGAAAAACGGCGTCAGCAGCGAGGAGAAGGCGAACGTCGCGCCGAGCACGCGTTCGGTGCGCAGGCCGTCTACCTCCTTGCGGAACGCGAAGCCCGCACCACGCAGCACGATCCCGAGCAGTGCCAGCCAGAGCGCCGGCGCGAGAGCGGTCATAACGTCGGCGAACGCGGTCGGAAAGGCGCTCCAGAAGATGACCAACGCGAAGACGAGCCACACATGATTTGCCTCCCAGACTGGGGTGATCGTCTCGTCGATCAGCTGCCGGGGCGCGCGGCCTCGCACATCGCCTCCGGCGAGCAGGTCCCATAGCCCGCCGCCGAAGTCCGCTCCACCGAGCACCGCATAGAGCGTCAGCACGGCGAGCAGGATTGCGCCCACGGCTTCGGCAGTCATGCGCCCACCCCGGCCCCCGGTCTCGCGGGTTGGCCGGGCGGCCCGTACGGGACGGAGGTCGTTCCTTCATCGCCTTCGCGCCAGCGGCGTGCGAGCAGCCGCAGGATCAGCACGGTCGCGACCCCCAGCACGGCGTAGAGCACGATCACGGCCGAGAGGCTCTCGATCACACCGCGGTTCGTCGTGGCGGCCTGCGCGGTCGTCAGGAGCTTGTAGACGACCCAAGGCTGGCGTCCGACCTCGGTCACGATCCAACCGCACTCCATCGCGATCAAGGCCGCTGGCCCGCTGGCGACGGCAAGCCACCAGAAGGACCGGCGCGCTGGCAGCGCACGCCTGCGCCGCCACTCCACGAGCGCCCAGATGCCCGCGAGCAGCAGCAGAAACGCGAGCCCCACCATCGCGTCGAAGGACAGGTGAATCAGCGTTGGCGCGGGCGGACGGTCGATGGGCGCGACAGACTCGAACCCGGTCACCTTGGTGTGCGTGCTGAAGCCGACCAGCAGCGAGTCGAGCTCGGGGATTTCAAGGCCGAAGTACACGTGCCCGCCGGAGTAGACGCCGCCGAGATACTCGGGGACACCGTGCGAAGTATGCGCGACGTACTCCATCGCCGCGAACTTCACGGGCTGGTCGGTCGCGATCGCGCGCGCGGCCGTATCGCCCACGAAGATCTGGAATGGCGTAAGCGTGGCGGCGAGCACGAACGGGATCGCAAAGCCGAGACGGTGGTAGCGGTCGCGCCGCCCGCGCAAGAACCCCAACGCGTAGACCGATGCCACCCCGAAGCCCGAAACCATGTAGGCCGCGAGCACCATGTGCGGCATCTCATAGATTGCCGCGCGGTTGAAGAAGACCGCGAACGGTTCCACCGCGACGACGCGCCCCGCGCGCAGCGTGAAGCCTCCCGGCTGGTTCATCCACGAGTTCGCTGCCATCACCGAGATCGCGCCGAGGATCCCGCTCACGGCTACTGGGATGCCAGACCAGAAATGCGCCCATCCGCGCAGCCGCCGCCAGCCGTACAGGTAGATGCCAGTAAAGATCGCCTCCAGGAAGAAGAAGATGCCCTCGACGCTGAACGGCAAGCCGATCGCGGCGCCGTACTTGCGCATCAACCCCGGCCACAGGAGCCCCATCTCGAACGACAGCACCGTTCCCGTGACGGCGCCAACGGCGACGAGTACGCCCATGGCCTGCGACCAGCGTCGCGCGAGCGTCATCGCCACCTCGTCTGAGCGCTTCAGCCCGATGTACTCCGCTATCAGCACGATCGTCGGAAAAGCGATGCCGAAGCAGGCAAGGATGATGTGGAAACCGAGCGTGGTGGCCATCTGCGCGCGCGCCGGGACAACCTCGCGCGTGGCGGCCAACACCCCAAACGCGTGGATAGCTGCCGTCATTGCTGTCTCTCCTGAGGCGAAATGATCCGCGACGATCCGCCAACGCGCTCGCCGGCGAGCGAGACACTACGATGCGCCGCAGGCCGCACGCCTCTTCGATACCCGATGCGCGACGTGCGAGACACCACGCCCGTGATCAAACATCGGGGCCGGCAAGCCTAGCCTCGGCGGCCGCGGCATCCCAACGTCGATCGGGCACGACCCCTGCCCGGCCGAGCTCGCTGGCCACGCAATCGGCGCGGGGCTGGTCGACGAGTGCCATTTGTTCTTCTGCCCGATCGCGCTGGGAGGCGGCAAGGGCGCCCTGCCAGACAACGTCCGCGCGGAACTCGAACTTCTCGATGAGCGCCTGTTCCGAAACGGCGTTCACCTCCACTACCGCGTAAGCGTCTGACCGAGGCGCCAAACGCGACGCGAGGCAAAGACCTGCCTAGCGATCGCGCGAGCATCTGGCTGGCTCGCCGCAGCGACCCGCTCAGCGCGGAAAGCGAGCGCCGCCGGTTCGATTCGAGGACAGTGATCGGCCTGCGCGACAGTGATGATCGCCTACGGATTTATGCCCTTCGAACTCGCGTCGCGACGCCCTACCAGGTCATGCCGCCAGAACGCCTCTGGATACACCAGCGTTCCAGTCATCCACGGTTGGTACGCAGAAAGCGTCATCACTTGGAAGGCGGCATCGGGGATTCGTAACGACGGCTTGCGGACGCCGAGCGGCTTTGCGGGACCAAATCCCAGTCGGCCGTAGTAACCGGCATCCCCCTCGAGGAAAACGGCGGGCACGCCGAGGGAGTCGAGGAAGTCAAGGCCGCGTCTAATTAGCGCGGCCGCGATCCCTTGCCCCTGCATGGTGGGCCTCACCGCGACCGGACTGAGAATCCGAACCGCGACGAGCCGAGCCGGTGAGTCGAGTAGTGCACGCGAGAACATGACGTGAGCAGCCACACAGTCGTCGCTCAAGGCCACCAGAGAAAGGCCGTCCCCTCTCTTCACGATTTCTCGAAGTTCATCGACCAGGGCGGCTACGACCAGGCCATGCTCACCGCCGAACGCCTCGCGATGAATCTCGGCGACGGTCTCCTCATCTTCGGGTTGCTCCTTCCGGATCTCCACTACGAGGCACCGTACCCGCTGCCTGGCCGCCTGCCGTCGCTCCGGGCCACCTGCTCGCTTCGATCCGCGCATGCCGGGCAGCAAGCGCGTCTGCACAAACGGCCCGTCGATGTTCGAAAGCGGGAGCGACGTGGCTCGGGGAGCCGACGGGCTTACGACTTAGCCGTTGGGGGAAGGTTCCTGACCGTCCAGCTCGCGCCGCAGCTTTGTCACGAGCCCCTCGAACAGGGGGTATACCCCGACCCCGTGAGCCTGACGGATCGCGGGTCTCCACATCTCCCAACGGTCGATCAGCGTGCGCCCTACCAGTAGCTTGATCAGCTCCAGGTTGAACACGCCGCGTCGCTCGAGCGCGGCGAGCTGCTCGAAGTAGTCGAGCTCTCGGTAGAGCACGTAGGCCTCGGGGGCATCCGCAGCCACGAAGCCGGCGTACGCATCACGAAGCTCTTCAGGTGACTTGAAGCGTGCCACCATCCGACGCGCCTCCACAAGTTGCGGTTCGTTCCACCGCCGAAAGAACTCAACCGCGATCTGTGCCTCGCGGCTCCTGCGCGCCTCCCGCGCTTGCTGTGCCGCGAACGCGGCAGCGCCAAACCCGCCAAGGAGTCCAAGCGCCAAAACGGACGTCGCGATCGCAGTGACCTCGGCCCAGTTCACCGCGGCGACGAGCAATCCCTACCACCGATCCGGCCGGGGCGACTGGGGCACACGTCCATCATGGGGCCTGCACGATAGGGATCTCCGAGCGCGCACGCGAGGGGTCATCGCACGTCACGGAGATCAACGGCTCGGTGCGCCCCGAGCCTCTCCACCCGACTCGCCGGTCCTAGCCAGTAAGCATCGTCGCGTCAGCCTTGGTGAAGGCTCGCCTTCCGTGCAAGCCGAGAGGGCCGAGTGCTCGCCGGCTATGGCTCAGCGGTTGTGGTGGACGACCTCGACGTTGTGGCCGTCCGGATCGAGCACGAAGGCGCCGTAGTAGCCCGGGTGGTAGACGGCGCGCTCGCCGGGCATGCCGTGGTCCTCGTAGCCCCCGGCGAGCGCGGCAGCGTGGAAGGCCCGCACGGTCTCGTCCGCATCCGCGGAGAAGGCGAGGTGGACGTGCTCGGTGAGCCGGCGCTCGTCGCGCACGAGCGAGAAACTGTAGTCCTCGCCTCGGAACTGCACGCGGCCTGGGGCGTCGTGCGCCAAGCGGAGGCCGGCGTGCGGCGCAACCGTCGTGTAGAAGCGCCGCGACGCCTGCGGGTCACGGACGCGGAGCCACAGGTGGTCGACGCGGCCGTCAGGCACCGGGCGCTTGCGGGCGCCGTAGAGCGCCTCGACGCTGTTGCCGTCCGGATCGAGCAAGAAGCCGCCGTAGTAGTCACGGGCGTAGACCGTGCGCGGGCCGGGCGCGCCGTCGTCCGGGTGACCGGCGTCGATCCCCGCCTGCCAGAAGCCGTCTACGGCCGCGCGGTCCGGTGCGCGGAAGCCGACGTGCAGGCCGCGGGTCACAGGGTGCTCGTCGTCCGTCGGGCCGATCCACCAGTCCTCCCACCCGACCATGTCGGGGCCCGCGTAGCTCGGCTCGACACCCAGCACGGACAGAACGGTGCGGTAGAAGCACTCGGACGCGACGAGGTCAGACACAGCAATCCCCACGTGGTCGAACATCCCCCGAGGCTATCCGTCACTGGGCATTCGCGACCTCGACAACCGGCTCGGTCACGCGCCTATGCGGTAGTGGAGGTGGACGACGCCGTTTTGGAAGCGGCGCTCATCGAGAAGTTCGAGTTGCGCGCGGGCGTCGTCTGGGAGGGCACGCTTGCCGCCTCCCACGAGGATCGGGCACAAGAACAGATGGCACTCGTCCACCAGCCCGGCGCCGATCGCGTGGCCGGCGAGCTCGGCACCCCCGACTGCGACGTCGGCCCCAGAGGACTGCTTGAGCCGCCGGACGGCGTCCTGATCGAAGTCGCGCTCGATCCGTGTCCTCGCGCTGGATACCCTCTGAAGCGCCCGGGAGTACACGATCTTCTCGGCTGCCCGCCAGATCTCGGCATAGTCGGAGAACACTGCCGGCTCATCGGCCCCGGTGCTCACAGTCTCCCAGAACACCATCGTCTCGTACATCCGGCGCCCGTATAGGTAGGTGCCGATCGACCGCTCGAGATCGTTGACAAACGCGTGCACCTCGTCATCCGGCTCCGCCCAGTCGAACCCGCCGTCCTTGTCCTCGACGTATCCGTCAAGCGAGGCGATCGCCGCATAGATGAGCCTGGCCATCTCCACTCCAATCGGTCGGTACGGTGCAGCCGCGGCCACACACTGAGACCGCGATCCTCAGCCAAAATATCGTCGATCACGGTCACAGGAGGAAACCGTGCCATCCGGGGAGATCAAGGTCTCCGTCAAACAGTGAAGATGACTCGGAGGGCCGCGCCGGACGGAAAGCGCGTTCATGACGAACGCCGCATGTAGGCTGGGCTCCGCGATGCCCGAGCCTCAGCCAGCTGACGAAGCCGTCCTGTGCGACGACGGCGTCAGGCGCTGCGCGTGGGCCTGCTCGACGCCTGACTACCACGCCTATCACGACACCGAATGGGGTTTTCCCGTGGCCTCGGACGTACGCCTATTCGAGAAGTTGAGCCTCGAGGGGTTTCAGTCCGGGCTCTCCTGGCTGACGATCCTGCGCAAGCGGGAGTCCTTCCGTGAGGCGTTCGCGGGATTCGATTACGAGCTCATCGCGAGGTTTGGCGAGGGCGACGTGGAGCGGCTGCTCGGGGATGCCGGCATCGTGCGTCATCGAGGCAAGATCGACGCGGTGATCAACAACGCCAGGCGGGCCGTCGAGATGGTCGAGGAGGAGGGCTCGATCGCTCACTACGTCTGGCGCTTCGAGCCCGGCGCTGCTGCGCGAGTGCGCGATGGCAACGGTCAGTTGCCGGCGAGCACCTCCGAGTCGGTGGAGATCGCCAAGGACCTGAAGCGCCGGGGGTGGAAATTCGTCGGCCCGACCACCCTCTACGCCTTTATGCAGGCCATGGGACTAGTCAACGACCACCGCGCGGGCTGTGACGCGCACGAGGTGGCCGAGCGTGCCCGCGAGCGCTTCGAGCGGCCCTGACCTCGACCTCACGGTCGCGTCTTGGTTGAAGGTTGGGTGTAGTCGGTGGCCCGGAAACAGCCGCGGATGTGGTCGTTGACCACCCCGACGTTTTGCATGCTGGGCCTTGACTGAGGAGCGGATCATGTACGTGCAGCCAAGGTGCGGCTGCACGTACGAGCCTCTTCGGGGATGGGTAGTAGGTGGGGTTCCGGAACGCGCGGCTACTCACACGGCCGAGAGCTCCTTGACCTGGGTCAGGCGGAAGCTGTTGCCGGACGGATCGCGGAAGCCGGAGTCGATCCCGTACGGGCGCTCCTCGGGCTGCTCGGAGAACTCCACACCGCGGCTCTTGAGCTGCTCATAGTCGGCGTAGACGTCGTCGGTGGTGAGGAAGATGGTCCCTGCGAAGCCCTTCGCCACCAGGTTCTTGACCTGGTCGGCCGTTTCGGCGTTCATCATCGGCGGCCCGGGGATCGCCATCAGAACGATCGAGATGTCGGGTTGCCCCGCCGGACCGACGGTCAACCAGCGGAAGTTGCCCATCTCGGCGAGCGTTACGTCCGCCCGTATCTCCATCCCGAGCTTCTTGGTGTAGAACTCGAGCGCTTCGTCCTGGTCATGGACCCACAGCTGGGCGTTGGTGAGCTTGATCATGGTGTCCTCCTGTGGTCGGTGTCTTGACCACGGCCACGCTAGTCCTCGCGCGCCCTGTTGTCTTCTCGAAATGTGCTGCGTTTGGGACGACCGTAGAAGCGCACGACACAAGCCGGGACCAGCGCGCTGTCGCCCGCGGGTGGGAACTTGGCGCGGTATGACGTCGGCGAGACCCCAAACGTCCGCGCGAAACTGGTCGTGAACGAACCGACGCTCTGCAGCCCCACCGAGAAGCAAATGTCGGCCACCGAGCGGTCGGTCGTCCGCAGCAGCGCTGCGGCGCGCTCGAGTCGTCGCGTCAGCAGGTAGGCGTGCGGGGATTCGCCGAACACGCGCCGAAACTCGCGACTGAAATGGGCGCGCGACAAGCCCGCCGCGTCTGCCATGTCGTTGACGTCGAGCGGCTCGAGATACCTCGCGTCGGCGAGGTCCTTCGCGCGGAGAAGGTGCCGGGCGGGCGAGACGAAGACCATGCCGCTCAGCGTATCCGGCACCCAGGCTCACGCGGGCGGCCGGCCTCCGACGGGCGCAGCGAGGGCTCGCAACCTACCTTGCGGTCCGGGTCGCTATGGCGGACGAGCGACTGCGTCGACCGAGTCGAACGGAGTCCGTGAGCTCAGCTGAGGAAGCTCAGCAACGCCTTGTTGCACTCCTCCGGGAAGGTCCAGCCGACGTTGTGCGGGCCGTTTTCGACAGGCACCACCCTGATGTTGGAATTGAGCGCTTCCAGGCGGCCCGCGGTGCTCTCGAAGGGGAGGATCCTGTCCTTGGTGCCGTGTACCACGAGCGTCGGGATGTCGATCTTCTCGATGTCCGCCCTGAAGTCCGTGAGCCACGTGTCGACGCAGGCGTAGCTCGCGTACCACGAGGAGCCCGCGGCGACCTGGAAGCTGGCGCGCAACGCGGCGTCACCGATCCGCTCGGGTGCTAGTTCATCGGTGTTGTAGAAGTTCGCGAAGAAGTCTTCGAACCACTTGTAGCGGTCCGCTAGGACCGCTTGCTTGATCCCGTCGAAAACGGCTTTGTCGACGCCCTCCGGATTGTCGTCGGTCTTCAGCACGAACGGCGGGATTGCTCCGAACAGGATCGCCTTGCTGACGCCGGTGGAACCGTGTGTGCCGAGGTAGTGGGTCACCTCGCCGGTGCCCATCGAGAAGCCGCACAGCACGACGTCGCGCTCGAGCGAGAGGTGGTCGAGCAGCGTCTTCAAATCGGCGGTGAACGTGTCGTAGTCGTAGCCGGTGGTGGGCTGGCTCGACTGCCCGAAGCCGCGACGGTCGTAGGCGATCGTGCGGTAGCCGGCGTCGAGCAGCGCGCGCTCTTGGCGCTCCCATGAGTGGCCGTTCAGCGGATAGCCGTGGATCAGGACGACCGGCTGGCCGCTGCCGTGATCCTCGTAGTAGAGCTCGATCGCTGAGTTGTTCTCGGTTCCAACCGTCACGAAGGGCATGGGTTTCTCCTTTGATCGCTAACCCTTGACGCTAAAAAGGGGCTTCGCTCGCGGACCGCTCGCGGTGCGTGCCACGATCCCGGCCAGCTTTCTGACCACGCCGATCTGCTTGCGCGATCGAGCGCCCCGATCGGCGTGAGCACCTCGACGCGAACAGAGTTGCTCCCGCAGTGAGCGTTTGCGAGCGAGCTGTCGGGGAGATCGTGCACGAAGGTCGCCGTATTGTTGCGAAACAGCGATAACTGGGGCACGTGCTCTCGGGCACCCCATCCGCGGGGAGCTCGATGAGTACAACGCCTCGTCGGATGCCAACGATTTCCGGGCGAGCAGAGCGGGCGCCCCTGTCTTGAACGGCAACACGTTGCTGGCGCCCGGCTCGAGGGGCATTGCGCCATCGCGTGAGCTGTTAGGGGTTGTCTGGTGGCGGCGTTCCCCACGGAGTCCTGCATATCCGTACCGAGCCCAGGATTGGCCTGGGCGACGCCGTCAAACTGCGCTCCGGCGCCGGCCTGCCGAAGGAGCCGATGTCGTCGCTCAGAAACGCGGGCGAAGGCGCTAGCGGCAACGGCGTAGTGGAGCAAGTGTAGGAGGTCATCAGCTAGGAAGACCCGGCTTGCTCCGCTCTGCCGGCCGGCCGGCAGCGCGTCAGAGATGCGCTTGGCACTTGGTCGCCATCGAGGCCTCGCAAGCTCGGCGCGCTCGCATAGAGTGTCGAACTCGCGTACCTGGAGATGTGGCGCTGAGCGCCGGGAGGGGGCATATGTTGACGTCGGAATGGCGCCGTGTCGCCGTGCTGTTGTCGGGGTTAGCCGTCGCGGTCTGGCTGGGCTTGGCTGCATCGCGGGCAGTCGCGGCAGGCCCTGGATCGCTGTCGGGCGAGACGCTCGGTACTGCGTTTGAGACGGTCGGGTCGATCAGCGCGGCGCCGTCGGGCTTCGGGCCGCAGATCTCCTCGGCGAACTGCACCGCCGCTGGCACCTCGAGCTTCGGGTTCACGGCGACCGGGACGGCGACCGGGCCATACCCCGGGACCTTCAGCGCCTCGGGGTCGGTGACCGTCGGTCCGCAGTCGGGGACCGCTCCGGGGCCGGTTGTGGGCGCCCCCGAACTCCCCGCCGGGCCGCTGACGTCGTTTAGCGAGACCTTCACCATTGACTCACCCGCGATGAGCACGACGATCACGGGTACCAAGACGCTCGTTTCCGGCACCGGCTCGTGTGACGAATTCGCGGGGCAGGTATTCCCGCTGTTGGGGAGCCTCGACGCGTTCGGGCACGAGTATGCGTTCAATCCGGAAGCGAGCTTCGTGGCGACGCTCAGCACACCCTCCGGGCAGTTCGAAGAAACAGGGACGACGCGATTGACGGCTGACGAGCTCCAAGGTCAGGACGCCGTCGCTCCCGAAGCCAACGGCGTCATCCAGGGAAGCTTTGAGGAGAGCTTCCTGGAATCCAAACCGGTCGCGGCGCCCGCGAGCGTCACGCTGACCCCCGCGACCGCGACACAGCCGGTGGAAACGCCCCGGACCCTCGCCGCGACCGTGACCACCGCCGAAGGCAGCCCCGCCCCGCACGACACGGTCGACTTCACCGTGCGCGGGGACGTCAACACCACGGGTTCGTGCGTAACGAACGCAAAAGGCCAGTGCGGCTTCACCTACCCAGGACCGCCCACACCGGGTCACGACGCGATCACAGGGTGCGCGGGCCCGAGCGGCGACGCACCGTGCGGCGCCGCTAGCACGACGTGGGTGGTTCCGACATCGACGAGCGTGAGTTGCTCTCCATCGCGCGTCGCCGTCGCGATGTCGACGACCTGCACGGCGACGGTATCCGATACGGCCGGCAACGGGCAGTCGACGCCCACCGGCACGGTCAGCTTCGGCTCAAACGAAGAAGGGGTCTTCGCCGGCAGCCCCTGCACGTTGTCTGGGAGTGGTGTCTCGGCGAGCTGTTCGGTGACATACACCCCGACCGAGGTCGGGTCGGGAACGTCCGAGATCACGGCCAGCTATAGCGGCGATCCGGCGCACACGGCAAGCAGCGGCGGCACATCCGTGACCGTTACGTCCCCCACCTGTCCGAAAACTTCGATCGATTCGAACTTTAACGGCACACCCATCGGCGGTGAAGACTGGATCTGGTTCAACAGCGTCTTCAAGCTAACCGGCCCCACTGCGGGCGGGACGATCACCTTCAGCAACCTGAGGGTCATCTTCGGCTCGACGACTGCGTCGGTCCCCAACGCTGTGGTCATCCTCTCGCCCACGGCGAAAGAAGCGACGACGACTTTCACCGCGGGCGCGTGGGTGACAACCGTACCCGTGAGCTTTACCGACGACGTCTTCTTGTCTGGCCTCGCCTACCGCGTACCGGCCGCAGGCCTCCCCGGCGGGATCAAGCCGGTTACATGGAAGGGCGTCTTCTCGGCAACGCCCGGGATCACGATTCAGTGGCAGTGGGCGGCAGCCGTGTATACCCAGTTCACCAACGAATACAACGCGTTGGAAATCAAGCCGACGCACTCGACGAGCATCGACAAGTACCACAACGGCGACCAGGCGGGAACGCCCGAGAACAGCGAAGACAGGTCCCGCCTAACGGGAGGGGCGACCGGGGGAGGCGGCTCGAACTTCACGGGCTCTTACTCCGCGACCGTCCCTTGCCCCTGATGTGGGCGAGCGCGTTGACGGCGGATGGCGTCCGTCACAGCCCGAGCTTGCGAACACCCGCCTCATCGAAACCGAAGTAGTGGCCAACCTCGTGGCGCACCGTCTGGTTGACGTTCAATCGCAGGCGCTCGGGGTCGTCCCCGTAGTCGCGCACGAGCGTGTCGCGGAAAATCAGGATCTCGTCCGGAATACCACCGCCTCCGAAGAAACCTCTACCGCCCCTCCTGGCGCCGACGTACAGGCCGTACGCGTGGTGCTCGGCGCCGCGGTCTGAAACGACGATCGCCACGTTCTCCAGCGCTCGTTGAAACTCGGTCGGCAGATCGTCGAGCGCCGAACGTACGAGCGCCTCGAATTCCTGCTCGCTGTAGCGCCGGTGTCCGCTCATCGCTTCACGCTCGTGCCGCGAGTCTCGCCGCTCGCCCTCACAGACGGTAAGCCTAGCTCGCAGTTTCGCATGCAGGATCTTTCCTCGGCGGTGAAAAGGACGTGGCGCGCCCGCCACGTCCGTAAGCCGCGTATCTGCGTCGCGCTTCACACCGAACGCAGCCCTCCATGGTGTCACGCCGACTACGCGGCGTCGATCACGACGTTCTCCTCTCCCAACCACAGCGGGGACCGTGGCAGATCGATGAAGCGCTGCTCGTCCTCGAGCAGCGCCTGGCCAGCGGCCTGGCCCGCGTCGCTGGAGTACGCCGCGAAGAGCTCCTCGAGGCTGTCCCACCACAGCTCCGCCACACCGTCGTAGAAGCGCGGCTCACTGCCTCGCGGGCCCGCGATCGCCTCGTCGAGATCCGTGTCGCGCGCGTGAACCTGGACGTAGCGACGTATATGAAGCGCGTCAGCGTGACGCTTCACGAGCGGAGCGTGCTGCTCGCTCCAATAGCGCTGGAACTCCTCGCGCGTCATGTCTTCGCGGCGACGCAGGGTGAACACGAGCTTGATCATCGGTCTCCTTTGGCGGGTGTTGATCGACGCTGTGGATTGCTGGCTCGAGCATCGCACCACTTAGCCTCAGCGTGAGCACAGAGTCAGCGCGCGGTCGAGATCGTCAGCCTCAGATGGGAAGACGTGCAGGCATCTCTCCCTCTGGCCTTTACCGCGCTCTTTCCGAAGCTCCGCCAGGTCGCAGCTGCCCGCGGCCGTCGAGCCGCGGGGCGACGAAACAGTCGTCTGAGTGGAGGACGGTGCCGCGGCAGCTCGTCGAACGAGTGGTCTCGGTCGGCGCGGCGGAGGCATCTCTCGTTACTGGCTGGAGGGAAAGCGCACTTCGACCCGCAGCCCGCCCTCGGGCCGGGGGCGGACGCTGAGGTGGGCTTGGTGCGCGCCGGCGATGGCCTGGACGATCGAGAGCCCGAGGCCGTGACCGTCGCCTTGGCCGGTGCGGGCGACGCCGACGCGCTGAAATGGGGCTCGCAGGCGCTCGAGGTCCTCGTCGGGGATCACCGGGCCGTCGTTGGCCACCGACAGCACGGCCGCGCCACCGGTGGTCGTGGTGGTGACGTCGATGCCCCCGCTGCCTGTGTTGTGGCGGATCGCGTTGTCGATCAGGTTCGCGGCCAGGCGCTCGACGAGCTGTGGGCTGCCCTCGGTGGCGGCGGCGTCGAGCGTCGCGTGGAGCTGCAGCCCGCGACGCTCGATCTCCGCTCGGCGCGAGGAGAGTAACTCGCCGGTCAGCGCCGCGAGGTCGACCGCCTCGGGGCGCTGTAGGCCACGCTCGCCGCTCGCCAAGCCGAGGAGCGCCTCGATCAGCCGCTCCAGCTGTTGCTCGGAGGCGAGCACGCGCCCGTGCGACGCGCGCAGCGAGTCCACGCTCGCGTTTGGGTCGGCGAGCGCCACCTGTGACAGCGTCTTCAGCCGCGCGAGCGGCGTGCGCAGCTCGTGCGAAGCATTGGCGACGAACTGGCGCTGGGCCTGGAAGGACGCCTCGAGCCGTCCCAGGAGTCCGTCGAAGGTGTCGCCCAGCTCCTTGAACTCGTCGTCGGGACCGACGAGCGCGAGCCGGCGGTGTAGGTCCGTGGCCGAGATCTCTCTCGCCGCGCTCGTGATCGTGCGGAGTGGGCTCAGCACCCGTCCCGCCATCACCCATCCCAGCCCCATCGACACAGCCGCCATCACCGCCAGCGCGATCAGCGACACCGCCGCAAGCACGCGCACATCGGCGCCGTGCTGGCCGGAATCGAACACTCGTACCGCGGCTTCGCCAGCGCGTGGGGCGGGCTGCGCTCGTTCCGCGCCCTGTTCGCGAGGCCCCTCGAGGCCTTGTGCTGCAGTGCCGGAGGGCGCGGCGCGTGACTGGGACTGTTGGAACGGGGTGGCGACGGACTGCGAGTAGCGCCCGTGGGTGCGCGCGACCACGGCGTAGGTGATGCCCAGCAATGCGGCACCGGAGAGGAAGAACAGACCGCCGTACAGCAGCGCCAAGCGCAGGCGGATCGTGCGGCGGGGCAAACGCAGACGCGACACGAGGCCAGCTAATCGGCGGCCGAGGCCCACGGCGCTCACTCAGATCCGGTAGCCGGCCTTGGCGACCGTCTCGATCATCTGCGGCTCCCCGAGCTTGGCTCGCAGGCGGCTGACCGTTATCTTGACGGCGTTCGTGAACGGGTCGGCCGCCTCGTCCCACACTCGCGCCAACAGCTCCTCGGCCGACACGCAGCGCCCCTGTGAGGCGAGCAGCAGCTCGAGCACCCCGAATTCCTTCGGTGCCAGCTGGATCTCCCTGCCTGCACGCGAGATGCGATGCTGCGCCGAGTCGAGCACGAGGTCGCCGTGGCGCAGGCGCGGCGGTGTCGCCGGCTGGGCGCGCCGCGCCAAGGCACCGATTCGCGCGACCAGCACGGGGAAGTCAAACGGCTTTGGCATGTAGTCGTCGGCGCCGAGGGCGAGGCCGTCGACCACGTCCTCCGCCATCCCCGCAGCGGTCAACATGAGCACGCGGCTGCGACATTCGGCCTCGACGAGCTTCGCGCAGACCTCGTCGCCCCTCATCCCCGGCAGGTCGCGGTCGAGCACGATCACGTCGTAGTCGTTGACGCGCGCGCGCGCCAGCCCGGCCGACCCATCCAGCGCCACGTCCACCGCCATGCCTGTCTGGCGCAGCCCGAAGGCGACCGCTTCCGCCATCTCCTTGTCGTCCTCGATCACGAGCACTCGCACGCTCACGAGGCTACCCCGGCGGCGGTTTCGGCGTGGTTTCGCCGCCCCCTACTTCGGCCGTACGCCATGGCGAGGGTCGAGCGACGGCAGGCGGCGCGGCTGGCGCGGCGATACGTTCCCGAAACCGTCCATGTCGTACAAGCAGCCCAGAGCACCCCGACGAGCTGCGAAGGAGACGACATGCCAGGCGACGCCACATTCATCGACGATCCAGGCGCTGTCTCCATCGGCCTCCGACGAGCCGCTTGCGCCGCCGCCGCTCTCCTCGCAGGCGGGGCGCTCGTCGCAGGCTGCGGTGGCGGCGGCCCCGCGAAAGGGGGCGTGGCGAGCCTGGGGTCGCACAAGGCGGACTCACACACGTCGACGAGCTCCGCTGGCGCGAGCAAAGGTCACGAAGCGTCGCCCGGGAGCCAGGCGATCGCCTATACCGCCTGTATGCGCGAGCACGGCGTCGCCAACTTCCCCGAGCCCCAGGTCAGCGAACACGGCGGCGCAACGAGCATAAAGATGGCGGTCCCCTCGAGCCTCGGACACAATCCCAAGTTCAAACCGGCCCAGGAAGCCTGTCGCAAGCTCTTGCCGGGCGGCGGCCCCGGCCACCAAACTGCGATGACTCCGGCCGAGCAGGAGCAGTATCTGAAGGCGGCCGCGTGCATCCGCTCCCACGGCGTGCCCAACTTCCCCGACCCGACGTTCTCAGGCGGCAGCGTCCACATCGAACACCAGAAGCTGAATGAGAGCTCGCCGGCGTTCAAGACGGCCGTCCATGACTGCGAATCGCTGATCCCGGGCGGCGTGCACGGCGGATCCGGCCACGCGCAGGAAGCAGCGCCGAGGTAACGACGGCCTCGTTTTAGGCGCTGAGCTCCGCGACTACCGTGGACCGCCCGCGGCGGCCGCCACGGCTGCGGGGGGCTCCGCCGCGCCAGGCGCCTCCGGGGCGCCGTCCAGCTCGCTCGCCGAAGCTGCGGCGGCAAAGCTAACGCTGATGTGAAGGCCTCCCTCGGGACGTGCGCGTGCTTGCAGGTCCGCACCATGGGCGACGGCGATTGCGCTCACGATCGACAGCCCGAGGCCATGATGGTCACCGTGGCTCGCGCGAGCTGCGCCGCTCCGTTGGAAGGGGCGGAAGAGCCGCTCGACGTCCCCAAGGGGCACGACGGGGCCGCTGTTTGAGACCGTGAGGATCGCTCGACCCTTCGTGGTGGCAGTCGTCACGGTCACCCAACCGTCGCTGACGTTGTACCGCGCGGCGTTGTCGACCAGGTTGCTAACGAGTCGCTCTGCGAGGCTTGCGTCGCCGCTCGTACGAGCCTCCTGGAGATCGCTTTTGAGCTCGAGGCCCCGGCTCGCGATCTCCGGGTTGTGCGCCGCGATCACCTCACGTGCCAGCCGGCTCAGGTCAAACAGCTTGGCGCGCTCGAGACCGCGCTCGCTACGCGCGAGCGCCAACAGCGCCTCGATCATTCGCTCCTGCTGGCCGCCGATCGCCAGCACGCGCTCGCACGTCGCGCGCAGTGTCTCGTTGCTCGCTGCCGGATCCGCGAGCGTCACCTCCACGATCGCTCGCTCGAGCGTCAGCGGCGTGCGTAGCTCATGCGAGGCGTTGGCGACGAACTGGCGCTGAGCCTGGAACGAGCGCTCGAGGCGCTGAAGCAGCTCGTCGAAAGTGTCGCCCACCTCGCGCAGCTCGTCGCGCGGCCCGCGCAGCGCCAGTCGCTTGTGCAGACTCGACGCGGAGATCGCCCGTGCGGCTTGCGTGATGGTCTGCAAGGGGCGCAGCAGGCGGCCGGCGAGAAACCAGCCAAGGCCCAGCGAGATGATCGCCACGGTTGCCAGGGCGATCCCCAGGTCGACGAGCAGCCTGTGCATTTCTTCTCTGTGCTGCTGGTGTCCCAGCGTTTCGAGTTTGCGGGCCTGAGCGCGTGCTTGGTCGAGCGTCAGGATCTCGAGCTTGCGCTCCTGCGCGCGAGCCGCATCCACCGTCAGAAGCCCCCCGCCCGGAGGTTCAACCCCGAACGGGCCCTTGGCGAATGCGCCCGGCGGGAGGAGGAAAGCGGCGCGCCCGCTGCCTTTCCCGGGCAGCGTGGAGAGCACCCTCGAGGCCGCCGCCGGCGCGTGACGGTAGCCTGGCAGGACGATCTCCAGGGGGCTCAGGTTGACGCCCCGTGGCCCTTTGAGGATCGCCCCGTTGGCGGTGATCGCGGCCGAGTAGTTGGGCCCGTTGGTGGTCTGCCCTACGAGCACGTAGGTGATTGCAAGCAGCATCGCACCGGATAGCAGGAAGACGCCGCCGTAGAGCAGCGTGAGGCGCAGACGCACCGTGCGGCGGGGGAGTCGCAGGAGGCGTAGCACGCGGCGTCGTGGAGGACGATCGGTGCCTGCTGCCGGCAAGCTCGCTGCGGGTGAAGCCGGCGTCGGCGCGCCCATTCAGATCCTGTATCCACCGGGAGGCACCGTCTCGATCACCGGAGGGTCGCCGAGCTTTGCCCGCAGGCGCCTGATCGTCACCTTGACCGTGGTCGTGAACGGGTTCGCGTTCTCATCCCACACACGTTCGAGCAGCTCCTCGGCAGATACCACGCGGCCCTGTGCCGCGAGCAGGTATTCGAGCAGCGCGAGCTCCTTGGGCGTGAGCCCGAGCGGCTCCCCGCCGCGTGTGGCCGCACGATGGGCCGGATCGAGACGCAGGTCGCCGTGCTCGAGCACGGGCGCAAGTGGCGAACCCGAGCGTCGGCCTAGCGCGCGGATGCGCGCGACGAGCTCGGCGAACGCGAACGGCTTCGGCATGTAGTCGTCGGCGCCGATGCCAAGACCTCCGACGCGGTCCTCGATCGACCCAGCGGCGGTGAGCATCAGGATCCTGCTCTCGCGCCCGTCCCCCACGAGCGCGCGGCAGACCTCGTCGCCGCTTACGTCCGGCAGGTCGCGATCGAGCACCAGCACGTCGTAATCGGTGACCGCGACGTGCGCGAACGCCTCGCGCCCGTTGTGGGCAAGGTCAACCGCCATCCCTTCGCGGCGTAGCCCGATGGCGAGCGTTTGCGCAAGCTCCACGTGATCCTCGACCAGCAGCACCCTCATACGTCGCCTCCCATGCTGGCAGGTTGCACCAGGTGCGGTTACAGACCGGTGACAAACCGTGTCACCGCGGTGTAACCACCTCGGCCCTACAACCGGTCGCATGAGGCTCACCCACGTTCCCGCTGCACAACCACTGAGATGAGGATGAGGACGAACCTAAGCCTGATCGTGCTTGCCGGCGCCGCGCTGCTCCTCGCCGGCTGCGGTGGCGCCTCTCCGAGCCCCGGCGTCGCCCACCTCTCCTCGAGAACATCCGCCAGCTCCGCGGCGAGCGGCGGCGGCAGCTCCTCCTCGTCGGAAAGCGGCGGGCCCACCCAGCAGCAGATGATCGCCTTCTCGCAGTGCATGCGCTCCCACGCGGTGCCTGAATTTCCCGAACCGACCGAAGGCCACCTGCCCCTCCGCGTCGGCGGCAACGGGAAGGTGGCCGGGGTCAACCCGGGCTCGGCCGAGTTCCAGGCGGCGCGGAGGGTCTGCCGGAAGCTCTTGCCCAACGGCGGGACCCCGAGCCCGGCACAGCAGGCCAAGATCCAGGAACGCGCCCTGAAGTTCTCCCGGTGCATGCGCGCCCATGGGGTCCCCGACTTCCCCGATCCGACGTTCTCCAGCGGCACCGTGCAACTCAAAAACGCGGGCGCCCCCGGCGGGATCGATCCCAACGCGCCGCACTTCCAAGCTGCTCGAAAAACGTGCCAGTCGGTCCTGCCGAAGCTTCCGGGCGCCAAGGGCGGGCCGGCGGAAGGCGGCATCGTCAGCGGCGGCGGGCCCAAGGGCGGCAGCCGCGAATGAATCCGGCGGGTAGTTGTCGCCGAGTCGGCGATGTGTCGAGACCGCGGCATTGCGACTGCCATCTCCCCGACACGCCCGACATCGACTCAGTTTGGTCGCCGGGCGACGGTTCGCGCTGGCGTTGCTCCTCACAGCCGGGAGAGTGGTGCTTCCCCCCGCTGGCAGGTTGCGCGGGCGCGGTTACACACGGTGGAAAGTCCTGTCACCACGGTGTAACCACCGCGGCCGTAGAACCCCTCACATGAAGGTGAAACCCAAGCGCAGTATCCGACCGGGTGCGCTCGTGATGCTCGCGTTGGCGATCGTCGCGGCGCTCCTCGCCAGCTGCGGCGGCACCAGCTCCTCCTCGAACGGGGGCGTCGCAGACCTCGGCTCGAGCGCTGGGTCGAGCACAGCCACTGCTGATGGTGCGGCCAGCCCGGGGTCGACCTCGCCAGAAGCCGCGCTGCTCGCGCTCGCCAAATGCATGCGCGCCAATGGCGTGCCCAACTTCCCAGACCCGACCGGCGGTGGATTCCGCTTGGGTCCGGGAATGAATCCCTCATCACCCGCGTTCAAGGCGGCGCATGCGAAGTGCAACAAGTTCCTGCTCGGCGGTGGTCCTGGCTCAGGGCCACCTCCCTCCGCTCAGACGCTGGCGAGGTTTCTAAACATTGCGCGCTGCATGCGCCAGCACGGCATATCCGACTTCCCCGACCCGAAAACCTCGGTTCCGGCCAACCTACCGGTCCCGTCCCGCTCAGCCGGCACCTTCGTGATCAGCGATATCGAAGGAGTGATCCTTGTATTCCGAGGCATCGACACGCAATCGCCGGCGTTCACGCGGGCGGCGGCGGTGTGCTCGTTCCCGCTGCATAACCACTGATGCGAACCGCCGAGCGGACAGCGTGCCATTCGCCCCAGCCCGTGCCGAAGGGCGAGGGTGCGGCCGTGGGGGCAGTCCCATCATCGGCCGGTCAGCTCGCGAGCGTGTGCCTGGTCGTGAAATCGGCGATACCTTCCCGAAACCGCCGATGTCGTAGAAGCAGCCGAATGGGCCGTGTCCTGTGAGCGATCCCACCTCTGGCGGAGCGGCGTCTGTGTCCAAGCCGCCTGTCCCGGGGGCCGAGGAGACGATCCCGTCCGGCGTGCCTGCCAAGCGAGCGCGGCTCCGCCCGCCGGCCGGCCGCGCTCGTCCCAGGATGCTCGCGTTCGCGGGGGTTGTGCTCGTCGTGGCCGTCGTGGTGTTGATCGCCGCCGACCCCTTCGCCGGCGGTGGAAAATCCAACGGCGGCGTCGCCGACAACGCCACGCCCACCTCGCTGGCGACGGTGAAACGGCAGTCGCTCTCGCAGCAGACGCAGGTGAGCGGAACGTTGGGCTATGCGGGGTCATCCACCGTCCGCGTGCCCTCTGGGACCGCGCCATCCGCCGTCCAGCAGGCGAACCAGCAGGTCACGAGCGCGGAAGCGATGCTGGCGACGGCGAGGTCGATGCTGGCCTCCGACACGCAGGCGCTGGGAGACCACCAGGCGACGTTGGCGGCGGCGCGCGCGAAGGAGCAGGTCGACTGCGCGGGCGAAAACGCGGCCGAAGCCGCCTCCGCCAGCTCCTCGCCCGCAAGCGAAAGCGGCTCACCGGGCGGCGGGGGCGCGAGCTCGTGCGCGACCGACGTGCAGGCCGTGTCCGCGGCCCAGCAGGACGCCTCCAGCGCCGCCGCCAAGGCCACCGGCGACCGATCGCAGGTCTCCTCGGCGGAAAAACAACTCGCGAGCGCCCGGTCGAGCTTGTCCACGGCGCGCTCCTCGGCCGCGCTCTACGGCCAGAACTCCACCTTCACGGCACTGCCGGCGGTCGGCCAGATCGTCAGTCGCGGGCAGAGCCTCTACCGGGTCAGTGGCCAGCCGACGCTGCTGTTGTACGGCGCGGTCCAGCCGACGCGGGCGTTTCTCGCGGGGATGTTGCCGGGGGCAGACGTGGCCAACCTCAACGCGAACCTGCAGTCGCTCGGCTACGGACGTGGGCTCGGCGGGGACGAATTCAACGCCGCCACCGAGGCGGCGATTCGCGCGCTGCAGTCCGCGCACGGCGCCTTCGTGACCGGCGAGCTGCTGCTGGGGTCGGTCGTGTTCGAGCCGGGGTCGGTGCGCGTGACGAGCGTCACCGCCACGGTCGGCTCGACCGTCATGCCCGGCCCCGTGCTCGCCATCACCTCAACCGCCCGGCAGGTCAAGCTCGCGCTCGACGCCTCCGAGCAGGGCAGCGTCAAGGTCGGCGATGCCGTCACGATCACGCTCCCCGACAATCAGGCGACGCCGGGGAAGATCACCTACGTCTCCAGCGTCGCCACCTCGCCGCCTAGCTCCGGCAGGGGCGGAGAAGAAGAAAGCGCCCCCACGATCGAAGTCGACGCCACGCCGACGGACCCGGCTGCGACGGGCCATCTGGATCAGGCGCCGGTGAACGTGGAGATCACGACCGAAAGCGTCGAAAGCGTGCTTGCGGTGCCAGTCGATGCGCTCCTCGCGCTCGCCGGCGGCGGCTACGCGGTGGAGGTCGCCGAAGGCAGCGTGCACCGGCTCGTGGCCGTCACCGTCGGGCTCTTCGACGACGCCGAAGGCCTCGTGCAGGTGAGCGGCGGGGGCTTGTCGGCCGGCCAGCGCGTGGTGGTGCCGTCGACGTGATGAGCAGGCAGACAGGTGGCGCGTACGCGGACCGTGGCGAGGCGCCGGCGGTGCTGGAGCTGCGCGGGGTCAGCAAGGTCTACGGCGCCGACCCACCCGTGTATGCGCTGCGGGAGGTGAGCTTCGTGGTACGCGCAGGCGAGCTGGTCGCGATCGTCGGCCCATCGGGGTCGGGCAAGACCACGCTCCTGCACGTGGTGGGCACGCTCGAGCGCCCCACCGCCGGGGTGGTCTCGATCACCGGCCTCGACGCCGCACGGCTCTCCGACCGCGAGCTCGCCACGCTGCGCGCCACGCGCGTCGGCTTCGTATTCCAACAGTTCTTCCTCGCCGAGCACTCAACGGCGCTGGAGAACGTCGCCGACGGCCTGCTCTATGCGGGCGTCGCCGTCGCCGAGCGCCGCGAGCGGGGCGCCGCGGCGCTCGCGCGGGTGGGGCTAGCCGAGCGTGCGCAATTTCGTCCGAGCAAGCTATCCGGCGGGGAGCGCCAGCGCGTCGCGATCGCCAGGGCGCTGGTCGGACGCCCCGCGATCGTGCTCGCCGACGAGCCCACCGGCAACCTCGACAGCGCCGCCGGCGGGGCGCTGCTCGAGCTGCTCGAAGAGCTCAACGCGCAGGGCGCCACGATCCTCGTGATCACCCACGACAAGGAGCTCGCCGCCCGCCTTCCCCGCCAGGTCCAGGTGCTCGACGGCCAGATCGTCGCCGACACATCCGCACAGGGAGCGCTCAAGCGATGACGCCCCGGCCGCTGCGACGCCGCGCGGGGCTCGCGTTGGTCCTCGCCGCCGGCTTGGGCGCCTGGTCGGGAACAGTCCCGGGCGCTCCGGCCCTTGCATCTGGGGAAGCCGGCGCCTCGCCCGGGGGAACCGAATCCTCGTCGACCGGCATGCCGAGCTGCCCCGCGCCCAACCCCCCGAACCAGGTCGCGCTCGGCGGGGGCTCGCCCCAGACCACTGCGCTCGGCACAACCTTTGCGAGCGGACTGCAGGTCGCGCTCACGAACAGCGACGGCTGCGCCGTCACCGGCGCCGCCGGCGTCCCGGTCACGTTCACCGCCCCCGCCGCGGGCGCCAGCGGGCGCTTCTCGGCCAGCAACTCGAACACCGTCACGGTGGGCGCCGACGCGTCCGGCGCCGTGGCCGCGCCACCTTTCACCGCCAACGCCATAGCTGGCAGCTACACCGTGACCGCCAGCTCGCAGTACGGCTCGGTCTCGTTCTCGTTGACGAACACCGCCGCCGGCATCCCGGCGGAGCTCACCGCCCTCCCGCTCACGCGCCGCTCGGCGAGGGTCACCGCCCGCTTCCCGCAGCCGCTGCAGGTCAGGGCGCTGGACGCGGGGGGCACTCCGGTCGCGGGTGCCACCGTCACGTTCACGCTCGGCACGGGCAATGCCGGCACATGCGCCACCAGCGCCACCGGCGTCGCCAGCGCCAGCTTCGCGGGTGGCGGCACCGAGGCGACAGCGACAACGGACGCCAGCGGCCTCGCCACCTCACCCGCGCTGAGCGCCGGCATCGCCGCTGGCTCGTTCACCGCGACGGCCTCGGTCTCCGGCGGCGGGGGCGGCGCGGAAAGCGCCGGCAAAGCGGCGACGCCCGTCGTCGCACCGGTCAGCTTCTCCCTTTTCAACGTCGCCGGCGCGCCGACCAGGATCTCCCCGGGCGTCGGCGCCGCGCAGTCAGCTCCTGCGGGAGCCGCGTTTCCGATCCGCCTCGCCGTCACCGTGACCGACGCCGACAAGAATCTGGTGCCTGGCGCGCTCGTCACGTTCGCTGCCCCAGCGGCGGGCGCAGGCGGACGCTTCACCCTGCGCTCGCGCGGCTCGCACCGCCACCGCCCCCACGTCTCCTACGCGCACACTGTCAAGGTCAGGACCAGCGGCTGCGGGGTCGCCGTGGCGCCGCCATTCACCGCCGGTCGCGAGCCGGGCGGCTACATCGTTACGGCGAGCGTCAAACCGGCCAGACCCGCGGCATTCGCGCTCGTGAACAAAGCTCCGTGAGGGCGCCGTGAGCGCCGTCGCCGAGCCCACCCGCAACCGCGCCGGCGCTGTGGACCTCGCTCCGCGGAGGCTGCGCGTCTCGGATCTCGCCCGCGTCGCGAGCGTGGGGCTGCGCACGCGGCGACTGCGGGCGGGACTCTCAGCGCTCGGGATCGCTATCGGGGTCGCCGCGATCGTCGCGGTGCTCGGCCTCTCCGCCTCCAGTCAGGCCGGGCTCCTCGAAGAGATCGACAAACTAGGAACGAACCTCCTGACCGTCACCAACGGCCAGAGCTTCGCCGGCAAGACCTCCCAGCTGCCACTCGTCGCTCCCGCGATGATTGCCCGCATATACCCCGTGGAAAGCGTGGCGGAGACCGGAAAGGTCGCAGGGAACGTGTATCGCACCCCGCTGATCCCAGGCGTCGACACGAACGCCCTCAGCGTCGAGGCCGCTAGCCTCGGCCTGCTGCACACCCTCAACGTCCAGGTCGTGCAGGGCCGCTACCTCAACGCAGCCACCTCCCGGGAGCCGGTGGCGGTGCTCGGCTCGGCTGCCGCGCAGCGGCTCGGCATCGACCGGATATACCCGGGTGAGCGGATCTGGGTCGCCGACCAGTGGCTCTACCTCGTCGGCATCCTCGGCTCCTCCGTGCTCACCCCCGAAATCGAAAGCGCCGTGCTCGTCGGCTTCAAGGCCGCCCAACACTACCTGCACTTCAACGGGCACCCCAACACGGTCTTCGTGCGCGCCCAGAACAGCCAGGTCGCCGGCGTCCAGTCCGTGCTCGCCGCAACCGCCAATCCGGAAGCCCCCAACGAAGTCAACGTCAGCCAGCCGTCGGACACGCTCACCGCACGCGCCGACGCCCAGAGCGCCCTCAACGGCTTGTTCCTCGGGCTCGGCGCCGTCGCGCTGCTGGTCGGCGCCGTCGGAGTCGCCAACATCATGGTCATCTCCGTGCTCGAACGCCGCTCTGAGATCGGGCTGCGCCGCGCCCTGGGCGCCACCCGCGGGCAGATCCGCACGCAATTCCTTTCGGAAGCGATCCTGCTCGCCCTAGCCGGCGGCGCCTTCGGCATCGCCGCCGGGGCGCTCGCGACCGCCATCTACGCCACCACCAAGGGCTGGACGATCGTGATACCGACCGTCGCCTGGGCCGGCGGCTTCGGGGCGGCGCTGTTGATCGGCGCCGTCGCCGGGCTCGTGCCGGCGCTGCGCGCTGCGCGGCTGTCGCCCACTGAAGCGCTGCGGACCGTGTGACCCGCGAGGCAAGCGCAGACCGTCGCTCAGATCTGTTTTCGCTACGAGCGGCTCGTGGTGGAGCACCACGATCGAGTGGACGGCGCACGACGAGGTAATCCAGGCCTATCCAAGAAGCTTGGCCTTCGCGCGCTCGAACTCCTCGCTGGTAAGTACGCCACGGTCCCTGAGATCGGCAAGCGCGCTGATGTCCTGCGCGGTACCGCCTGGCGCGCTACCGCGTGTGAACTGACGGAATGCTTCGACTTGCACGCGGTCCTGTTCTCGGTGTTCGTGCAAGGTGTGGCCGCGTACGATCAGGTAGCCCAGCACGCCGACGTACGGGAGCACGATTATGAAAAGCATCCACAGGGCCTTACCCCAGTTGGTCAGATCGTGGCTGCGGAAGATGTCGAACACCACACCAACTGCTATCCAGATCCAGAGAAACAGGAACGCGAACTCCAGCACCGTGAGCACCGCGTCTCCGAAGGTGAATGTAGCTAGTACCACCAGCGTCCTTTCGCTCGAAAGCCTGTCCCGCGAACACGCCGAATGGTGTCAGAACCCTGGTTCGTGCTGTCGTCCGGTGGCAGTTACGCAAGAGACCGCCGCGTCAAGCGGTCCGCCCGAGCAGTGCCTTCGGACGCAGCGCGACGGGCGTGCCCACGCCGAAAACGACACGCCCGCTCTCGGACGCCACGGCGAAGGTGGTCGAGGGTGGGCGTAGTGTTCGCTCCCGTGCTCGACACGTCTCTCGCGGATCACGCGAACCGCACCCTCTCCAGCGAGCAGCGCCAGATGCTCGCCGACCTACGAGCTTATTGCTCGGAGCGTCTCAGGGACGGAGCTGTGGCAGAGCTGACGCACGGCTTCACCGAGCCGCACTCCAAGACAATGGCCCGCGAGCTGGCCGAGCGCGGCTGGTGGGGCCTGATGATCGATCCACGCTATGGCGGCGCTGGGGGTGGGTTCAGCGACGTCGGGCTATTCATGGAGGAGACGTTCCGGGCGCAGGCACCGATCGCGGGCTACGTGCCGACCTTCATCGTCGTCGCGGCGTTGAACGCGTTTGGTACGGAGGCCCAACGCCAAGAGCTTCTGGGAGCCGTGGCCGCTGGCGGCGTGCTGGCGATTTCGATCACCGAGCCGCTGGTGGGCTCTGACGCCGCATCGGTCACGACGAGCGCGCGCCAGGAGGAGTCCCCCGACGGCCCGGTGTGGGTCATCAACGGTGAGAAGCGCTGGTGCAGCGCAGCGCACGTCGCCAGCCACATCCTCGTGATCTGTCGCACCAGCGAGCAGGCCGACCGCCATCAGGGACTGTCGATGATCTTCGTTCCTCGCGATAGCGAGGGGCTCCAGATCACCGCGATCGAGACACCGATCGGGCGCGTGAGCAACGAGTTGTCGCTCAATGACGTGCGCGTCCCGGGTGACGCGCTACTGGGGAGCGAGGGAAACGGCTGGGCCCAGACGGTTGCCGGGCTGAACGCCGAGCGTGTGATCCTCGCGGCCAGCTCGCTCGGGCTCGCGCAGCGAGCGTTCGACGACGCCCTCGCCTACGTGCAGGAGCGGACCCAGTTCGGTCGGCCCGTGGGCTCGTTCCAGTCCCAACAGCACCGCTTCGCCGACCTGGCCACCGAACTGCTGAAGACGCGACTGCTCGTGCGCTGGGTTGCGAGCTTGATCGACGAGGACTCGGGGCGGCTGCTACCGCGTGAGGCATCGATGGCCAAGCTGTCTGCGACGGAGCTCGCGAAGCGGTGCGCCCTCGAGGGTTTGCAGGCCATGGGGGCCAACGGCTACGACACGCAGTACGGCATGGTGCGCCATCTGCAAGCGGCTCTGGGAGCAACTCTCTACGGCGGGACGTCTGAGATCCAACGCAACATCATCGCCAAGACGCTGGGGTTATAAAAGCACACAATCCCAGCACTCGATTCCGGGCTCGAAAGTGGTCTGTACGGAACGTCACACCCGCGATCTCGATCGGGTGTGAAGCCGTAAGTCGAGGGCCTCAGGGGTGGGTCGAGGTAGTGCTCGTGCCCGTCCTGGTCGGTTTGAGCACCACGCACGGTTTGGCTTTCTGTCCCTTCTTGGGCGCTGCGCAGCCTAGTCCGCCTTCCCCTTTTTCCACCTCCGTGAGGAGAAACGTGCTGGGGTTGTGCGGAAAGCTGCTTTCGGGGCCATAGCCGATGACGACGCTGTCGCGCCTATGGAGCACTAGCGCGGCTGGATTGCTCAGCGGCTTGCCGTTGAGGTAGAAGTGGAGATGATCACCGCCGTATCCCCTCAGGCCCCCGACCTGAGCCGGGCCGAGCTTCACGCCCCAGACCGCGAAGAAGTCACCGAGCGTGTAGTTGAACGGGTGCGGCGCCTCCATGTGGATGATGCCGGTGCTGTCGTGGGTGTGCATACTTGACTCGAGGCGCTTCGCCGGATCGAGTCCAATGTCAGCCGGCAGAGGGCTCAGCAGCCCGTTGACGTAGATGTGCAGCATCGCGTGGATGTGAAAGTGTTCCTCGCCGCCAGGAGGGATCCCGACCTCGTGCAGCCGCTGCGCGAGATGTTCGTATTCCGGCCGCCAAGGTGGCTTGTCCGTCTGCAGTCCCGGACCGGCGATCGTCAGCCCCGGGGGCGCGTCGGTGCTCGTCCCGCAGCCAGCCGTCGCGAGCGCCAGAGTCCCAACCACGACGGCAGCCGACGGACGCCTCAACGGGCTTCCCGTCAACATACGAGGAGGCATAGTAGATTGGCAGCGTAGTAGCTGGCGAGTGCGCGCTCAACCTTGACTAGGCTGGACGGGTGTCCACCGACGCCACACGCGCGTCTACCTCCTCCGATGTCGATGAGACGACTCGGGCGGACCTCGCCACGCTCCGCGAGGTGGTGGAGGCACTCGCCCCACTCGACCGGCGCGCTGGCTCCCCAGACGAGCGCGACGCCGCCGCCTGGATCGCGCAGCGACTGGAGCGCACCGGCGCGTCGGCGCGTGTCGAGGAGGAGCCTTTCCTTGACGGCTACGCCTGGCTGCTGGCGCCGCTGGTGGTTATCAGCGCCCTCGCTGGTGGCCTCGCGCTGACCGGCCGCGGGCGGCGCCTCGCCGCCGCCGCGGCTGCTCTCGCCGCTGCAGCGATCGCCGACGATGTCTCGAACGGGACTCGTGTCTGGCGCAGGGCAGTGCGCCGTCCGCGTCCCACTTGGAACGTTGTCGCCGAGACCGGTGACAAGGTGGCAGAGCGCACCTTGGTGGTCCTTGCCCATCATGACGCGGCGCCGACGGGGCGCGTGTTCGACCAGTCCCTCCAGCGCTGGCTGGCCGAGCGATTTCCCGGGCTGATCGAGCGACTGGACACCTCGCTGCCGCTCTGGTGGCCGATCGTCGGCGGCCCTGCATTGGTGGCGCTCGGAGCCGCAACCGGCCGACGCGGGCTGACCGCTGCGGGCACCGCGATGGCGTTGCTGGCAACCGCCGCCGGGTTCGATATCGCCCGCAGCCCGGTCGTCCCGGGCGCGAATGACAACCTCAGCGCGGTCGCTGCCCTCGTCGACCTCGCCGAGCGCCTGCGCACCAGGCCTGTCCCGGGGATGCGCGTGTTGCTCGTCTCCTGCGGCGCGGAGGAGGTCCTGCAGGGCGGCATATACGGCTTCGCGGCGCGCCATTTTCCCACGCTTGACCGCGAGCGTACGTGGATGCTGAACCTTGACACTGTGGGCTCGCCTGCGTTGATCTTGATCGAGGGGGAGGGCCCGTTCGTGATGGAGGACTACTTCGACAAGCGCTTCCGCGACCTCATCTCCCGCGCGGCCGAGGACGCAGGACTGCCGATTCGACGCGGCATGCGTGCGCGCGCGTCCAGCGACGCCGTAATCCCGAGTCGCGCCGGCTATCCGACGGCGATGCTGAGCTCCTGGGACCGCTACAAGTGCCTTTCCAACTATCACCTGATGTCTGATACGCCGGAGAACCTCTGCTATCAGACGGTCGCGCGAGCGGTCACCATCGTCGAGGCCGTCGCCCGCCGCCTCGCGCAGACTGCCTGAGGCGAGTCAGAGAAACGTCTTTCCCTCACCGCGGTAGGTCGCAAGCTCGTCCACGATCTCCTCGCCGGCGAGCAGGTAAAGCCGGTCAAACCGCTCGCAGAGCTCGCCGGCCTTCGTGTGACGAAAGTAGACCTGGTCGCCGATGCGCAGCTGGTCGGCGGCGTCACCGATCAATGGCGTCTGGACCTCGCCGGTCCCCTCGAGCGGATCGAGCTTGAGCCCGACGGGCAGGTAGGGGCGGGGCATGCGGTCCTTGCCCCCCGGTCCCGACGCCAGGTACCCGCCGCCGAGCGCGGTCACCACGCGGCGCCCGGGCCGGCGCGAGACAGGCAGGGCGAAGATCGCGGCGGGCTCGAGGGTGAAGGCCGTGTAGTTGTCGAAGAGCGTCGGTGCGAAAAAGCCCGAGCCAGCGGTCGCCTCGGTCATCGCTTGCTCGCTGGCGACGCGCTCGAGGTTCCCCGTCCCCCCAGCGTTGACGAATTGGAGCGTGGTCACAGCGGAGATCTCCGTGACAGCCTCGGCCCGCCGAGCCTGCAGCTCGGTGTATGAGGCTCTCTGCATCCGCCTGATCGCGGCGTTCCTCAGCGGATTCCCCGGGGCGTCGTCGCCGGTCCCGGCGATGTGCCCCTCGTAGCACATCATCCCGACCAGCTTGAACGAGCGCCGAGCGCAGATCGTCACAGCAAAGGCGCGGGCCTGTGCGGGGGTGTGGATCGGCGTTCGCTTGGGTCCGATCTTGATCCGCGTGCCGCCGAGCCACAGCGACGCATCGAAGTCCAGGCACACGCGAAGGGGCGCCGACACCTGGCCGATGGCAGCCTCGATCAAGTCCAGGTGCTCGATGCAGTCGACCATCACGATCGGAGAGCGATCCGGGGCCCGCGCCGCCAGCGCCGCGAGTTCGCGCAGCGCTTTCCGATCGGTCGTCGGATAGGCGACGAGCAGGTCGTCAAAGCCCTCGCTCGCGAGCCACAGCGCCTCGGGAAGCGTGAAGCAGAGCTGACCGCGGAAGCCCGGCTCACGATCGAGGATCATCCGCACGAGGCCGCGGCAGCGCAGCGACTTCGAGGCGATCCGCACCGGCTTGCCCGCAGCGCGGCGGAGCATGTCGGCGGAGTTCGACCACATCGCATCGAGGTCAACGAACGCAAACGGCGGATCGAGGGCCGCAAAGGCCGACCTATAGCGAGCGAGCCTGCGCTCGGGGCTCAGCCCGGGTGCTCCCTGGAGTGCGTGCGTTGTGGCGGGCGGCGAACTCATGGCTTCAGGGCCTTCGCGGGCTGGGACCCGAGCACCCGCCGTGAGTAGTCGTTGCTGAAGACCCCGTCCGGGTCCAGGCGCTCGCGGACATCCTGGAAGCGATCCCATTCCGGATAGCGCTCGCGCAGGGTCCCAGCGGTCTGGTAGTGGCGCTTGCCCCAGTGAGGGCGGCCCCCGTGCTCGTCCATGATCGCCTCGACAGCACGGAAGTAGGACTCGAACTCCATCCCTGCGTACTGGTGCGCGGCTACGTAACAAGTCTCGCGCTCGTGAGCCGTTGACAGGTACGCGTCATCGCCAGCGCCGAAGCGAACCTCGAGGGGGAACAGAATGGGCCATCTGCGCCGCGCCACCAGGTCGAGGACGCTCTCGACCGCTGCGCGCGCGTGCTCACGAGGAATCGCGTACTCCATCTCTGTAAAGCGCACAAGTCGCGGCGTGGCGTACACGCGGTAGGCGTGATCCTGGAGCCTGCTCTCGGACACCGCTGAGCTCGTCAGCCGGTTCAGCGCCGGCACACCCGCCTGCCAGAACCGACCGGCGCGACAGACGACGCCGAGCGCCCCGTTCTCAACCACCCGCTCGTTGAACCACCGTCGCCACGCCGGTGCCGGCAGCGGCTCCTCCTGGCTACGTCGCATGGAGCGCGTGAGCGCAGTACGCGTGTAGGGAAAGACGAAGAACTCGAAATGGTCGTTGCCATCGACCAACTCGTCGAGTCGCGAGAGAACGTCATCGAGCGCGAGCGGGCGGTCGTGGCGGTGCAGCGTATAGAGCGGGACGCACTGCAGCGTAACCGCGGAGACGATCCCGAGCGATCCGAGCGACACGCGCGCCGCGAGCAGGCCCTCGGGATCGGACTCAGACGTCAGCTGCACGACCTCGCCCGAGGCGGTGACCAGACGCATCCCGACGACACGCGCGGAGATGTTCGGAAAGCGTGAGCCGGTCCCGTGCGTCGCGGTCGCGAGGGCTCCCGCCAGCGCCTGCATGTCGATGTCGCCCTGATTCTCCAGCGCCAGGCCGCGCTCGGCCAATAACGGACCGAGTCGATGCAGCGTGATCCCTGCCCCCACGGTGACGCGGCGGCTCGGCAGATCGACGTCAAGCAGCTGCGCGATCGCCGCCGTGTCGACGAGAACGCCGTCGGTGCAGGCGATGTCGGTGAATGAGTGACCCGAGCCGACAGCGCGCACGTTCCTGCCCTGCCGTGCCGCACGCACCACGATCGTCGCCAGCTCATCCTCGCTCGCCGGTCGTTCTATCGACGTCGGAGCGCACCGCTGGTCGCCGGCCCAGTTCGCCCAGATCTTCGTCATGAGGCTCCTCCCGGGGACAGCGTGGGCAGCCAAAACGAGTATGGCATCGCCAAGAGGCGGATGCCGTGCGCTGAGCGCCGAGACGCTGCGCAGCAAGCCAGACCTCGAGACTTCGGAGTCCGGCAGGCGGATTACCGGCACTGACATTGCCGCGATGATCCGAGTGAGAAGCGCGCAGGGTCCCGCCCAGCGAGCTGTGCCGGACAGCCCGCAGACGGGCCACGCACGTGGGCCATTGGAGTAGTGTCGCTGCGGCTCCAGCAATCGTCAGCGCCGAGGGAGGATCGATGAGCAACCACGTGCGTATGGGCATATACGCGATCACGAAGGGCACTTACGATGAGCTCGTGGAGCAGGCGCGCCAAGGCTTGGCGCCGATCCTGCGAGACAGCCCGGGCTTCATCTTCTATTCGACGACCAACGTGGGCGGCGGGCGCTTCGTCTCGGTCAGCACATGGGAGACGCACGAGCAGGCTCAGGCGGCCGCCGCCAAGAGCGCCGAATGGGTCAGCGACAACCTCGCCGAGTCGATCGCCCTGGAAGAGAACCTGATCGGGGAGATGACCACGCTCGCAGCGACCGCGCGGGGCGCCGTCTAAAGCGACCAGCCGCTACCGTCACGATTGGCGCGGGATCGGGGTCGCTCCATCGACCACCCGCTCGCGAGGAGGAGTGTCTTGGGCCGACACAGGGCACGCGCACGGCAGGAGCGTCCTTGAGGTGAATGCTCCGCAGCAGCCGGAGTTTGCGAAACTCGCAATATATGACCACACCAGATATTCAGATCGACCACGAGGTCGTCGTCATCGGCGCCGGCTTTTCGGGCATCGGTGCCGCGATCAAGCTCGACGAGGCGGGCTTTCATGACTACGTCGTGCTCGAGGAGGGCGACGGCGTCGGGGGCGCGTGGCACTGGAACACCTACCCCGGAATTGCGGTCGACATCCCTTCATTCAGCTACCAGTTCTCCTTCGAGAAACGCAGCGACTGGTCGCGCGTGTACGCCCCCGGCAGGGAGCTGAAGGCGTACGCCGAGCACTGCGTGCACAAGTACGGGCTGCGTGATCGGATCCTCCTGAACACGAAGGTCGTCGGCGCCACGTTCGATGAGCTGACACACGCATGGAGGATCGCGACCGCTGGCGGAGAGGTTATGACGGCGCGGTTCGTGGTCGGCGCTACGGGTGTCTTCACACAACCGAAGCCGGTCGACATCCCCGGGCTCGAGACGTTCGCGGGGACGGTCATGCACACGGCGCGCTGGGACCACGGTGTTGACCTGCGCGGCAAGCGCGTCGCGGTGATCGGCACGGGCGCGTCCGCGATCCAGGTTATCCCGGCGATCGCGCCTGAGGTCGCGCAACTCACGGTCTTCCAACGGACGCCGATCTGGTGCCTGCCGAAGCCCGACGCGCCGTTGAGCTCGCGCACCAGGAGGGTGTTGCGCTGGCTGCCGGGCGCGAAGCTCGTGACCCGTCTGGCGAGCCAGGCGTTCGTGGAGGCGACCTTCGTGCTCGGTGCACATTTCGCCGGCACCTTTCCGAGCCTCGGGGCGCACGGTGAAGGCGCCGGCCGCAAGCATCTTCGCGAGGTCAAGGACCCGCTCGTGCGCGAGAAGCTCACGCCTCAGTACACCCTCGGCTGCAAGCGTCCGAGCTTCTCGAACGAATACCTTCCGGCCTTCAACCGAGAGAACGTTCTGCTGGAAACCACCGCGATCGACGCGATCACGTCGGTGGCCGTGCGGACGACCCAAGGCCACGAGCACCCCGTCGACGTGCTGATCCTCGCGACAGGCTTCAAGGTGTTCGACTCCGGGAACATGCCGCCGTTTCAGATCCGTGGCGCCGGCGGGGCGTCCTTGGAGGAGTGGTGGGACGAAAACCGCTTCCAGGCCTATGAGGGCGTCAGCGTGCCAGGGTTTCCGAACTGGTTCTCGATCCTCGGCCCGTACGGCTTCAACGGCCAGTCGTACTTCGGGCTGATCGAGACACAGATGCGCCATATCGTGCGGTGTCTCAAGCGCGCGCGGGGGGAGTCGGCGACTCGCGTCGAGGTCACACGCGATGCCAACAGGCGCTACTTCGAGTCAGTGCTCTCGCGCCGCGACAACCAGGTCTTCTTCCAGGGCGCGTGCGCGAACGCCAACAGCTACTACTTCGACAAGCACGGCGACGCGCCGTTCCGGCCGAGCCTGACCCTCGAGGCGGCGTGGCGTAGTGCCCGCTTCGACCTGGATGACTATACGTTCGCCGCATGACCCGCTGCGGTGTCGATGAGGGTGCGTGGACTGTTCGAGACGCACCTGACGGTCGCCGACCTAGCGCGCTCCGTCGCCTTCTACCGCGATGTCGTCGGACTCCCTGTGGCATTCGAGTTGCCCGAGCGCGGCGCGACGTTCCACTGGATCGGCGACGTCGGACAGGCGATGCTCGGCCTGTGGTCGATCGGCTCATCGCCGATTGGCATGCAACTGCACGTCGCCTTCGATATGGCGCTCGCCGACGTCCTCGCGGCTCCCGAGCGCCTACGCGCCGAAGGGATTGAGCCCCTCTCGTTCTTCGGCGAGCCGACGACTGAGCCGAGTGTCATCGGATGGATGCCTGCCGCGGCGGTCTACTTCCGTGACCCTGACGGCCACATGCTCGAGTACCTCGCCATGTTGGAGGGTCCACCCCGACCGCAGCTAGGAATCGTGCCCTGGTCGCTGATGCAGGAGTGACGGGACCGCGCACCCGCACGCTTGCAGCGGAGAGGGCGCTTCGCTCTCGACCCCGAACCATTTGCGGAGGGGATCAGCCACCCATGCCCATCGCTTTCATGGCATGGGTCGATCCGGACGAGCCTGGAACGACGAACCCCGGCACGTCGTGCGGCACGGCGAGAATTGAGAGGGCGAGCACAACGAGGACCACAGCCGTCGCGACCCTCGCCCCGCGTCCCCACGGTCCGAGCTTTTCGAGCGCGACGAATCCAGCAATCAGCGCCATCCAGGTGAGACTCATGACGCCGAGCGCGAACAGCGCCGCCATCAGGGCCCAGGAGCAACCCAGGCACCACCCCCCGGTGCGTAGCCCCATCGCGAGGGCCCCCAGCCGGCTGTCGCTCGACGACGCGCGCACGAATCCGATCGGGCTTCGGCACCTCTGCAGAAAGGCGCGCTTCAGCGGCGTCAGCTGATACAGCGCGGCCAGCACCAGCACACCCGCCGCGCACCAACGCCCGCCGCCGTGCCACGCCAGAGCGCTAGCGAACAGGCTCCTGCCGAGCTCGAACAGCCCGTAGGCCAGGACTCCCGCAGCGCTCCAGACGAGTAGGTACCCGCCCGCGAACAAGAGCAGCCGACTGACCTCGCGACGCACTGACGCGGCGTAAACCGCGGCCGCAGGCGCGAGCGACGGCAGCATCATCGCCGCCATCATCACCGCCCAGACGCCGGCGAACCACCCGACTGCGCCGAGGGCAGTTCCCGGGCCTGCATTCATCCCCGCCATCCGGTCCGCGGTCGACCACCACGCAAGAGCTGCCGCGCCGAGCAGCGCCGCGAGGACTCCTGGGCGCTCGCGCGCGGCCTCGAGCGGGATCATGCGCTGCCGGTCGGCTTGGGGTTCTGCTCGTACTCGTCGTGGCGGCGGACCCACGACGGATCCACCCCGCCCTCGTTGCGACCTCGCGGCAACCGGTCCAGCAGGGCGTAATAGGCCATTGCGGGCTCGAGGCCGCGGGCGGTCGTGACGTAGGTCCGGTAGACGATGCCCTCGGACAGCGCGTACACGCTGAGGCCGGGTGCCTCGGAGACGTAGCCCACTACATCCGTTCCGCACATGCGGGCGTTCTGCTCGACGGTGGGCGGGATTGCGCGTTCCAGAAACGGCTTCAACTCGTCGGCTGTGTACAGGAAGCCGAGGTCGCGGTTGAAGTCGCTGCCGCCGCTCGAGACCCAGTCGATGCCCCAGCCCATCCGCTCCCTGAAGGCGAGGAGCTTCTCGACGGGCGCGCGGGAGGTGAGCAGCAGAGTGGCGTCCCTGGCCTTGAGGTGGACGACCTGGGGATCGAGCGTATCCGCGATCGACGAGCAGACCGGACAGCCCGCCTCCCAGGACGGCCCGAACATGAAGTGGTAGACGAGCAGCTGGGAGCAGCCGTCGAAGAGATCGATGAGCGACTCCGTACCGTTCTCGGTCTCGAACCGGTAGGGCTTCTCGACGGCCACCCACGGCAGCTCGCGCCGCTTCCTCGCCAGCTCGTCGCCGCGGCGCGTGAGCTCCTTCTCCTCGGCCAACAACTCGTCGCGCTGCGCCTGCCATTGCTCCTGCGTGCCGATGCTGTGCTCGGTCGTCAACGTGCCACCTCCGGTCTGGGTCCGCTGCCAGCCCATATAATTAGCAAAATGGCTAACGATGCGTTCAAAGCCCTCGGACATCCGCTCAGGCGCGCAATAGTTGAACGGCTCAGTGGTGGGGTCGCGACCGTCGGAGAGGTCAGCCAGGACTTCGGCGTCTCCAAGCCCACGATGTCCCGACACCTGAAGCTGCTCGAGGAGGCAGGAGTCGTGAGTCGCGTGATCGACGGCAGGACCCACCGACTGGCCTTGCGCCCGGAGGCGCTTGCCGAGGCCTCCGATTGGATAGAAAGCCAGCGAGAGCGCTGGGAGCGCCTCTTCGATGTGGTCGGCGAGTACCTGGAGGAGCGGAAGGGGCCACGGTGACCGAGGAGTCCGGCCACGTCGTCCGCATCGAGCGTACCTACGCGGCGTCGGCCAAGGAGGTCTTCGACGCGTGGACCAGCCCGGAGGTGATGAGGCGCTGGTTCCACTGCGCCGCCGACTGGGAGACGCCGGAGGCGGAAGTCGATCTGCGCGTGGGCGGAAAGGTCCGTGTCGTGATGCGCAGGCCCGATGGCAGAGAAGGCGAAGCGCGGGGCGAGTACACGCTGATTGACCCGCCTCATCGGCTTGTCATGACCTGGACCTTCGACGACGATCCCTCCAACGAGCAGCTGATCGAACTGTCCTTCTCGGAGTCTGAGGGCTCTACCACGGTGCTGATGCTCAACAGCGGCATCTCGACCGACGAGCGCCGCGATGGCCAGGACATGGGATGGCGCGGCTGCTTCGAGGAGCTCGCGCGGCTCTTCGCCTCGGCTGATTCCGGCGAGAATCGGAGCTGACCCTCGGCCCGACTTCACCGGTCGCTTGCAAATCGCGCTACGCGCTTCGAGGCCCACCGGAGCGATCGGCGGCGCACAGCCTAGACGCGCCAACGCCGAGAGGCGTCCTCGAGATAGCTCTGCACCCAGCTCTCGGAGATCTCATCGGACTGGCGGCCAATCTGGCGCGCGGTCGGTGGTGCGGCGTGCTCGCTCGGAATCTCGAGCGCGTCGAGCACGCGGGCGACGGCGGCGTCGGGGTCGCTCGCGATTTCCTCGTAGTAGAGCGCCAGCGGGCGCTGCCCGATGCGAAAGAAGAAGCCGCGCCAGGCGTCCTCCTGGCGGCGCAGCTGGTCGAGCAGGTGGTCGATGGCGTCGAAGGAGTAGACGATCTGGCGCTCGAGCAGAGTCTCCTCCGGCGGCGCGCCGCTCGATTTGCGCCACACCCAGGTCTGCAGCGCGCGCCACAACGAGACGGCTTGGCGCACCTTGTCAGAGCGCGAGACGAAGACGTAGCTGAGCGCGGGGAAGGCGGTGTTGAGCAACGATCCATCCCCCATCCCCGCGAAGCGCGGTATGCCCCTCATCAAGTCGAGGAAGTCAGGGAAGTAGCTCCACATGAGCTTCGCGCCGAACACGCCGTTCGGTGTGGTCCCGGCATGAAGCGCAGCGTTGAAGTGCGTCGCGTAGTCCTCGCGGCTCCAGCTCGCTCGTCGTTCGGACTCGCGGTCGAGCTGGGATTCCGGGGGCAGCAGGCGGAGGACCTCAGGGCTGCGCAGACCCCAGAAGTACTCGCGCGGGCGGCGTGAGATGCCGGTCTCCTTGAGCTCCTCGAAGTACTCGCGCGGCACGCCGGCGACGCCGGTCGCCTCGAGCGTCTCGCACAGCAACGTGCTGCCGCTTCGCTGGGTCGCGCAGACGAGGTAGCAGCGCCGCGGGGTGGGCCGCCCTTCACGCAGGGCCGCGCCATGCAGGTCGCGCTCGGCGGGCAGCTCGGGCGCGCCGGCGGTCTCTCGCTCAGTCATCCGACGGGCCCACCGACCTTGATCAGCGGCTCGCTCGCGGAGATCGCGTCGGGGTCGTTGAATTCGGCACCGGGCGGGGGCTCGGGGTCGCCGTCTAGCAGGGGATCGCCGGTGGCGGACATCCAGCGCTCGAGGCGCTCGCGTAGATCGTGGAGGGTGTCGCGGTGCACGGGATCCTCTGCGATGTTGGCGGCCTCGTTGGGGTCGAAGACGAGGTCGTAGAGCTGTTCGAAGGGCACCGGCCGCCGTGCCCAGCCGTAGTCGAGCAGGAGGCTCTTGCTGGGGGAGTCGTCGCAGTTGGCGAGCACCGGCAGCGTGCGCTCGCCGAAGCGGCGGATGTACTTGAAGCGGTCGGTGCGGATCGCGCGCTGGGGCTCGTAGGCGGCGTGCCAGGTCATGCCTGCGTAGATCGCCTCGCGCACGGAACGCGTCTCGCCGCGCACGAGTGGCAGCAGCGAGACGCCCTGCAGGAAGTCCGGGCACTCGATCGCCGCCAGCTCCATCAGCGTCGGGTAGACGTCGATGTGCGAGACGAGCGCGTCGATCACGCGCCCGCCATGGAAGCCGCCGGGTCCGCGCATGATCAGCATTACGCCGAGCCCGCGGTCGTACAGCGTCGCCTTGGAGCCGGGGAAGGCGAGGCCGTGGTCGGTCGTGAAGAGGATCAGCGTGTCATCGGCCATGCCGCTCGCGTCGAGCGCCTCGAGCACGGTCCCGACGCCGTGGTCGAGCTGGCGCGCGCTCCCCTTGTAGGCGGCCATGTCGTGCCGTGTCTCGAAGGTGTCGGGCAGGTTCGCCGGGGGCAGCGAATAGAGCGCGTCGCGCAGCGAGGGCGGCGCGAGGAAGTCGCGGTGCGTCTCGAAGAAGCCGACGGACATGAAGAAGGGCTGCGGCGGGGAGGAGCGCAGGATTTCCCTCGCGACCGGGGCGACGTCCGAGACGCGCGTGGTCTCGATCTTCACGACGCGGTCAAAGCCGATCACGTCGGGGCGCTTGGCGATGTGCTGCTCGCCGATCAACACGGAGTGATAGCCGGCCTCGTGCAGCGGGTGCACGATGTGCTGGTGGTAGTCGTTCAGCGACCAGCCACGGTGCGCGAGCCCGAGCATGCCGTTGCTGTGCCCGTGCTGCCCGGTGAGCAGGCAGGCGCGCGAGGCCGAGCAGGTGGGGGCTGCGCAGAAGGCGTCGCGGAACAGGACGCCCTGGTCGGCGAGGTGCTGGATGTTGGGCGTCGGCACGGGATGGCCGTAGGGCTGTACGTAGCGACCCGTGTCGTGCGAGTGCAGATAGAGGATGTTGGGGCGCGTCTCGCTCACGGGGGGCACCAAAGCGTAGGGCCTTGATCATCGAACAGGTGTGGAAAGCGAGGGCTCACCCTGTGGCGCGCGGGTTCCGGCCCGACGTCCGACCGGGCGAGCTCGCTGGCGCAGGCTGTGGCCGTTGACGCCGAGGGGCGAGTCAACGCACCTCTGAGGGCCTGCGAGCAAGTGCGCCGAGCCTTCGAGCGAAGCCGGCCAACGCATCCCGGCGAGCCACGCCCACTCCCTTATAGTCAACGCCACTGCGGTGACGTGGGAGGGCTGGGAGATGTGCCGGTTGCGGCGGTGTGCGAGGAACGCGAGTGCGCGAGTCTTGCTTGCTGTCCTGGTCGCGGGGTTGGGCAGCGGTACGGTCCTGGGGCGCGGATCGGCGCTCGCCGCTCAGGCGGTGCGCAGCTCGGAGTTGAATGGCGGGCCGCCCGCGCAGGTCATCGCGCTCGGTGCGAACTCGGCCTTCGGGGCCTCGGTCTGGAATGAATTCCCCGGCGTTACGCGCCTAGTGCCGCTCGTAAAGACGCAGAGCACGTACAACGAAGCACTCGAGCGCGTGGGGATCGAGCCGCACTCCAGCCGCCCATCGGGCACGAGACCGTATGCCGTGTGCCCGGCGCCCAGCGAGGAACGATTCAGCTGTCTGTCCGTGGCCGTGCCCAAGAGCCTCGCGTCGCACGGGAGGCTCGCGCGCGCGGGGCCGCGACTCGAAGGCACCGGCGAGCTCGGCGGCTACTCACCCGCCGACCTGCGCTCCGCCTACAACGTGCACGGGGCCGGCGGCAAAGGCGTGATCATCGCGATCACGATCGCCTACGACTATCCAAACGCGGAATCGGACCTGGCGGTGTACCGCGAAACCTACGGTCTGTCGCCCTGCACGAGTGGGAGCGGGTGCTTTGAGAAGGTGAACCAGGAAGGCAAGGCGGAAAACTACCCGGAACCGCGTAGCAGCTGGGCCGCCGAGGCGGCTCTCGACCTCGACATGGCTTCGGCGATGTGCCCCGAATGCAAGCTCCGCCTGGTCGAGGCGAACGACAACACCTTGGCGAACCTGCCCGTCGCTGTAGGCACGGCAGCCGCGCTCGGCGCGAAGGTGATCAGCGACAGCTGGGGAGGCGAAGAGTTCTCCGAAGAGACCTCGCTTGACGCGTATCTGAACCATCCCGGCATCCCGGTGCTGTTCGCTTCGGGGGACTCGAGCTACGGTGCTCAATACCCCGCGTCGTCCCCGGACGTGGTCGCCGTCGGCGGGACGAGCCTGCGCAAAGATCAAAGCGCGCGCGGCTGGCAGGAGACCGCGTGGGACGGAGCCGGCAGCGGTTGCAGCGAATACGAGGAAAAGCCCGTTTGGCAGACCGATAGCGGGTGCGCCAAACGTACGGTCGCTGACGTCTCCGCCGTCGCCGACCCGGAAACCCCCGTATCGCTCTATGACACCTACCCTCCTTACGAAGGCTGGGAGCTCTTCGGTGGTACGAGCGTAGCCACCCCGCTCCTCGCCGGGATCGAGGGCCACGCCAGTAGCGCAGAACGTTCCAAGGCCGCCAAGCTGTTCTGGGAGAAGGGCCCCGAAGGCAAGCTCTACGACATCACCGAAGGCCGCGACGGCGCCTGTCGCCCCGAACCCGAATACTTGTGTCTGGCTGGCTTCGGCTACGACGGCCCAACCGGCTGGGGTAGCCCGGGCGCCACGGGCCGTCCGGCTCCGCCTGTCGTCGGCGCCTACGCCGCGAGCGGCGTCAGCGAAAGCCAGGCGACGCTCAACGGCGCCGTCAACGCCAACGGCCAGGCAACGACCTACCGCTTCGAATACGGGCCGACCAGCGCCTACGGCACGCGCGTCCCCGTCCCGAACGCCAGCGCCGGCTCCGGCACGAACCCCGTCGAAGTTGCAGCGCAACTGACCAGGCTAGAACGAGATACCACCTACCACTACCGCCTCCTCGCGAGCAACAGCATGGGCGCGACATATGGGGGGGACCACACGTTCGTCACATCGCCGTGGGCCGTGCAGTACGTGCCTCGAGAACAACCACAGCGCGAAGAAATGTTGGGAGTCTCGTGCGTCTCGACGAGCTTCTGCGTGTCCGTTGGAGAACAAGGCGTGTACTACGAACCGCCCGCTCCCTATTTCAACAACGCACCGCTCGTCGAGCACTGGGATGGAAAAGAATGGTCGAGGGAGTCGGTCCCGCTCTACCACCCACCTGGTGAAGGCTTCGCCAGCGGCCTAGAGGGTGTCTCATGCGCCACCTCGAGCTCGTGCATGGCCGTGGGCGAAAACTACGAAATCCACGTCGGATATGGGACGCTCGTCGAGCGCTGGGACGGCAAAGGGTGGTCGCTCGTCCCCGCGCCGCTCCCCGGCGGAGCGACGAAGAACGAAAACGGCACATACGAAGTTCGCCTGCATGGTGTGTGGTGTGTGTCGGCGACCTCCTGTGTATTGGTAGGCCAGTTCACCAGGAGCTGGAACAGTGCAAGCCCGAACGAAATCGGGACATTGGTGGAGCGCTGGGACGGGACGCGCTGGACGGTTCAACCCTCACCCGACCCGTCGGGAGCCATCCAGAGCCTTCTCTGGGGGGTCTCCTGCGTCTCAGCGGCAGCTTGCGTCGCGGTCGGGGAAGCGCGCGACTCTGGGGGTGCTCAGAGTGCGCTGATCGAGCAATGGGCTGGTGGGAAATGGTCGATCGATCCGAGCCCGAGTCTCTCGGGCGGCCTTCAGGGGGTGTCGTGTAGCTCGACGAGCGCGTGCGTCGCGGTCGGGGGCAGCGAAGGCCGACTTGGCGGCGGCGGCGTAGCCGAGGTGTGGAACGGCAACAACTGGAGCGCCTCCGCACTCGAGCAGCCGATGCGAAGCGTGTCGTGCCTCGCGCCTGGCTCGTGCATCGCTGTCGGCGGGGACCTGCACACCCACAAGGCCTATGCCGACACGTGGAACGGCGCCAAATGGAGCGCGGACAGGCTCAGCCCGCCGAATGACGCGTCCGACGAACCGATCGAAATGTTCGGCGTCTCGTGCGTCCCGAGCGATTGCGCGGGGGTCGGCTGGTACTACTCCTGGGGCTATGCACCGCTTGCCGAGACGAGGAGCCCACCGCCCGCCGCGCCGCTCGACCCTCCCGAATACGGAAGATGTCTGAAGGTCAGCAAGAACACAGGCAAGTACGCTAATGCCGGCTGCACGAGCGCGGGCGGAAAAGACGACTACGAATGGCTGCAGGGAGTCCCGCGTGCGGGCTTTAGGACCAAGCTCACCTCCGGTTCGGTCACATTGGAGACGATCACAGGCTCGAAGGTGACGTGTAAGGGCGCCACGAGCGCCGGCGAATACACCGGTGACAAAATGGTGGGTGCGCTGGTCCTGACGCTCACGGGATGCATACGTGCCAGCGAAAAATGCTCGACCGGGAGCGTAGCCGGAGAAGTCGTCTCCGAGCCCCTGGGAGGGGCGCTGGGTGTCATAGAGCTGGGCGCGAGTGCCAACAAGGACAACATCGGCCTTGACCTGTCCCCCGTGGGGAAAACAGGGCCACTGATGGAATTCAGCTGCGGCGCCATCACGGTGTCAGTGCGAGGATCGGTGATAGTGCCAGTCAACGCAAACAGAATGGCGCTGACGCAAGGCCTCAAGTTCAGGGCGTCGAGCGGGAAGCAGACGCCGGAAGGCTTCGTCGGGGCCCCGAAGGATATTCTCGAAGCCTCCTTCGCCGGGAAACCCTTCGAACAGGCCGGGCTGACTCTCACGACGACCCAGACCAACGAAGAAAAGATCGAGGTCAACTCGGTCTACTAACACACTGCTGAACGACAGGGAGGAGCCGACGTGAGCGACGTTGTGGAGAAAGCGGTGCGGGACGGTGTCGCGATCCTGACCCTCAACCGGCCCGAGCGCCTGAATGCGTGGACGGCTGAGATGGAGGATCGGTACTTCGCGATGCTCGAAGAGTGTGGCGAGGCGCAGGACATCCGGGTAATAGTCGTCACCGGAGCCGGTAGAGGCTTTTGCGCTGGGGCGGACATGCAGGGGCTGCAGGCGCTCGGTGCCAACGGGCGCGACGCGGCGGATAGCGCACGCGAACGCCGCCCGCAGAGCTTCCCGCTCACGATCCCGAAGCCCATCCTCGCTGCGATCAATGGGCCATGTGCAGGCATCGGGCTGGTGCAGGCGCTGATGTGCGACGTGCGCTTCGCCGCAGAGGGCGCCAAGCTGACGACCGCGTTCGCCCGTCGCGGCCTGGTTGCCGAGCATGGGATCTCATGGATCCTGCCGCGGCTCATCGGCCCGGCACGCGCCCTCGATCTCCTGTTGTCCGGGCGCGTCGTGCTGGCTGCCGAGGCCGCCGAGCTCGGCCTCGTCAACCGGGTGCTCGCGCCAGAGCGGCTGATGGAGAGCGTGCTCGCTTACGCGAGCGACCTCGTCACCAACTGCTCGCCCGCGAGCATGGCGAGCATGAAGCGACAGGTCTACGCTGACCTCGAGCGCGGCTTGGCTGACGCCACCGAGCGCGCCGACGAGCTGATGATGCGATCGTTCACGGCGCCCGACTTCGTGGAGGGCGTGCAGAGCTTCGTAGAGCGACGCGACCCGCAGTTCGCCGCTCTCGGCGGCTAGGCGAAGAGAACGGCGACGGCTGGCGTCTGTGACCACGCCGTGGCTCGCTCACGGGTGCTTTCGCAGGTTAAGCAGTCCTCGCGAGCCGTATCGTCACCGCTGACGCTAGTGATGCACGGCGTCCTGTCGGACTCCGCCGACTTCGCCATGAACGCCGGGCCGGTGGTGCGTTAGAGTCGCGGGCATGAAGGACAAGAGCGCGGTCAGCATGCTGGTGGGACTGAGGCTCGCCGTCGGCGTCGCCTCGTGGCTGGCTCCGCGGCCTGCGGGCAAGATGTTTGGGCTGGACGTGCCCGCCAACGCGCAGGCCCCGTACCTGGCGCGCCTGTTCGGAGCGCGTGACGTCGCGCTCGCGTGGGGCACCTTCGCCAGCGAGGGCGAGGCGCGGCGGCAATGGCTGCGCGCAGGGCTCGCCTGCGATGCCGCCGACGCGCTCGCGGGCCTCGCAGGCGCGCGGGGTGGGTATCTGCCGAAGCTCACGAGCGCGCTGGTCACCGGCACGGCCCTCTCGGCCGTCGCGCTCGGCGCGGTAGCGCTGGGCGAGCAGTAGCCCGGCTGCACTCGCGTTCTGCCCCCAAAAGGGGCCCGCGCGACGCACGCTGGGCTCCACTTCCGCCGGCAGCGCATCGGCGGCCCTGGGCGGCCGCTCATCGCCCCCTTCGTTGCGAGAAGGCGAGATCGTCGGCCACTCTCCGGCGCGTGGCCGCAGTCGTGACGGCGGACCCCGCGCCGACAACCATCCACGTTCCAGCCGGGACCCTGTAAAGTCGCTTTGGGGGACGGGCGAGTTCGTCGCGTTCTGGTAGCTATCGGGGGAGTCTGGAGCTTTGACACGGGGGTTTGCGCGAGTGAACGGCGGCGGTAGACGAGGCCTGCTCGTAGTGCTAGCGGCCAGCGCCGTCGTGCTCGGATGGGGGCCGCCGGCGGGCGCGGCATCGCTGACCCCGGGCGATGTCGTAGTCGAGCGCGACGGAAACGGTGGCGTGGAAGCGCTCACAAGCGCCGCGACACCGATCCGCCTCGACGAGTTCGGACCGGTCGGCGGCCTCGCCGCGACGATCGAACTGCCGACGACCGAAAGCGGCGCGAACAAGCCGCTCCTCGACAGCGGCGCCGCGAGCTCAGACGGCGGGCTGACCCTGTCGGGAAACGGCGAATGTCTGCTCACCGTCGGCATCAACGCGAAACCCGGGACCGAAAAAGTCCTCGAAACGAAAGCCTCGACCAATCCTCGCGTGGTCGCGGTCGTCAACGGCAAAGGCGAAGTCGACACCACGACCGCGCTGACGAACTTCGCAAACGAAAACAACCCCCGGAGCGCCACCTCCAGCGACTGCAAACAACTCTGGGTCGGCGGCAACGGCACCAAAACCACCGGCGGGGTGATCGTTACGGAACTGGGGCAAAACCACGGGAACCCAGCTCAACGAAGACAAGAACGTCCGCGACGTGGAGATCGTAGACAGCCAGCTCTACGTCTCAGCCGAGCCCGCGAAGCCCGGAAACGTGACGGTCGCCACCGTCGGCAGCGGGCTGCCGACGACGGCAAAACGCCCATCACGGACCTGCCATTCGCCACGCTCACCGGAAGAACCCTATGCCTACAGCCTGCTCACGCTCGGGCTCGGCAGCACGCCCGACACGCTCTACGTCGCCGACAAACGAAAAGGCGGCGAAACCGGCGCCGTGGTCAAGTACGGACTTAGCGGCTGGCAAATGGGTCGAACACGGTTCGGTCGAAATACCGGAAGTGACAGGCGTCACCGCCAACGACGTCAACGGCCTCGTGACGATCTACGCGACCAGCAGCGGGCTGAGCAACAAGGAAGGAACGCTGTATAGGTTCAATGACGTGAGCGGCGTGAACGGCACGCTCAGCGGAGTTCCGCAGGAAATCGCGAAAGCTCCCACGAATGAGGCCTTCCGGGGCGTCGCCTTCGCGCCCGGAACAACGATCGGCTCCGGGGGAACGCCGCCCGTGTCGCCGACCATCTCGGCGGCGGAAAACGCCCTTCCGGCGGCGCTCGGCGACCCGACGAACAAATCGATGCCGATCACCGTCGAAGACTCCGGCTATGCACCCAGCGCACTCACGGTGACGGTCGCCTCCTCCAAGGAATCCGTCGCCCCGGTGAGCGGGATCAAAGTCACCGGCAGCGGGACGGAACGGACGCTGCACGTTACCCCGGGACAAGTCGGCGAGTCCAAAATCACCGTCACCGTCGAAGCGCCCAACGGCGTGTTCGCGAGCACCCAGATTGCCTACGGGGTCTCCGAATACCAGGGCGACCCCAGCGACCGGTACTACTCCGCGGCCGCCGACACGGGCGCGACGATCGACGTCGGCGGCGGCTACATGGTCGCCGCCGGGGACGAATCGAACGTGCTTAGGCTCTACGACGAGCGGGTCTCCGGCCCTCCCGTGAAGATATGGGACTTCGACAGTCAGCTTCCCTTCGGCGCGGCGTCGGCCAACATCCATGGCGCGGCGCGGGCGGGGAACACGATCTACTTTGTCGGGGGAATGGGCAACACACAAGGCGGTGTCGTCGAACCGTCCCACGACACCATGTTCGCGGTCAGGATCAACGGTTCGGGCGCGAGCACCGAACTCAATTACGTGGGTAGCTACAACGGTCTGCGCGAAGACTTGGTCGAATGGGACACCCTCAACGGATCGCCGCTGGGCCTCGCTGCATCCGCCGCCGCCGGCCAGCAGGGCGAGTCCCCGAGCGGGTTCAAGATCCAGGGCGTCGACTTTCTTCCCGGGTCGAGCACCGAAGCGTACGTCACGTTCCGCGCGCCCCTCGAGCCGCCCGGGGAAAGTCCCGAAGACCGCAACCTCGCACTGGTCGTCCCCGTCAGCAACTTCTCCTCGCTCTTCAACGGGAACCCGGGGATAACCCACGCGACCTTCGGTACCCCGCTCGAGTGGAACCTAGGAGGCCTCAGCATCCGCCAGATCCGCGCCAACGCCGAAGGCGAATACCTCGTGCTCACCAGCACGGCGAACTCGTCCGACACGGTCTTCCAGGTGTGGGGCTGGGACGGGGAACCAGAAGACGAACCGGTGCTGCTGAACGCGGCGATCCCACTCGTGGCGGAAGGCGTGTGGGACGCGATCACCTCGACGCCGGTCCCGATCGCCAACGGCGATGGAGTCGAAGTCCTGCAGGACAACAGCAAGAGCGTGTGGTACGGCCCAGGCACCAAAGACGCTGAAAAAGGCCTCACGACGGGTCTTCAAAAGAGCCTCGGGCGCCTCGTCACGGTTGAGATTCCGGCTCCGGGGACGCCCAACCCACCGCACCTCTCGCAAGGTGTGAACCCGAACAAGGGCGAGTTCACACTGCGCTGGAAGCCGGCGCCGACGCTGCGCGCGAGATTCACCCTGCAGCACCAGAACGCCCTCGGCGGCTGGAGCACCGTCGCCAGCGGGCTGTCACGGCGCGAATACACCTTCGCCGTCGGCAACCCCGAGCAGGAAGACACCTGGACCTATCGCGTCAAGGAGAGCAACGAAACCGGCGAAAGCGGGTACTCGGCGGAATCCGAACCGATCAAGGTCGACAAGACCCCGCCCTCCACGCCTACGGCGAGCCCCTCGCGCGAACCCGACTACGCTGGCAAAGGCGGGTGGTACAAGAACAGCGTCACGGTGTCCTTCACCGCCAACGGCGACCCCGTGCTGGCCGACGGCAGCCTCGGCAGCGGCGTCGAAGCGGCATCTCTCAGCCCCTCGCAGAGCTTCAACGTCAGCGGCTCTCATACCGCGTGCGGGACGGTAGCCGACAAAGTTGGCAACGTCTCCAAAGAAGGCTGTCTGACGGTGCAGGTCGATGCGACCCCCCCGAGCCTCGAAGTCACCTGCCCGGCGAGTGTTCTCGTGTCCACGGCCGGCGTCCACGCGACAGTCACGGCCTCCGACGCTTTTTCGGGGCTAGCGAGCGACCCCAGCGGTACGGTCCCGATCAACACGAGCGTTGCGGGACACCAGACGGTCACGCGCACGGCGATCTCAAACGTCGGCTTGGAAACGACCAAGTCGTGCACGACCCAGATCGTCTACCCCACCCCCGGCGCGCCCGCGTTGACCGTAGGGGCGACCCCGAATAAGGGTGGGCTGTTCACGCTTGGCTGGAGCGGAGACGATCCGCAGCAGTACCTCACCCTGAGCTACACGCTGCAGCACCACAACCACGCGGGCGAAGCCTGGACGACGGTGGCGACGGGCATTGAAGCGCTGAGCTACGAATTCTCAGGCGCGGGCGAGGAAGAAGGCACGTGGGTCTACCGCGTCCAGGGGAACGACCCGACACATGAACAAACGACCGAATACTCGCCCTCCTCGGCGCCCGTCGTGGTAGACAAGACCCCGCCACGCGCGCCGACGGCAACCGCGTCTCGCAAACCCGACTATGCGGGCGCCGGCGGCTGGTACAAGAACGGCGTGGAAGTGAGCTTCACGTCAAACGGCGACCCGAATCTCTCTGACGGCAGTCCGGGGAGCGGAGTCAATTCGGCATCCCTGGCGCCGTCGCAGGCGTTCGGCACGAGCGGCTCGCACATCGCATGCGGTACCGTCGCCGACAATGCCGGTAACGTCTCGCAGGAAGGCTGCCTGACGGTGCAGGTCGAAGCGACCCCACCAGCACTTGAAATCACCTGCCCGTCGAGCGTCGCCGTCGGCGAACCAGGAGTGACGGCGACGGTCACAGCCTCCGACGCCTATTCCGGGCTGGCGAGCGACCCAAGCGGGAACGTTCCGATCAACACCCTCCGGGTCGGTCCCCAGACCGTCACTCGCACGGCTGTCAGCAACGTCGGACTGGAAACGACCAGGTCATGCACGACCGACGTCGTTGGCTCCCCGCCCGAATTGGGGCGCTGCGTAAACGTTCCGGGAGAAGTGGTTGGGACCAAGACGGTTTACCACGGCGAGTTCACAAAGAGCACCTGTGCCGCCGTGAGTAAGAAGCACAACGGCCCATACGAATTCGAATCGGGTGTGCTGAACCCCCACTTCACGAGCAACGCGATCACGGCGGTCTCCTTGGAGACCGCGAGCCGCGCGAAGGTGACCTGCAGCGGTGAGACGAGCGCGGGCGAATTCACCAGCCCGAGGAACCTCGGCGCCTTGATCCTGAAGTTCGACGGCTGTGCGCTCGCCGGCATCAAGTGCACCACGGCCCACCAGGCCGAAGGAAAAATCGTTACCCCGACGCTCGAAGGCGCACTGGGCATCTACAAGATGGCGGCAAAGCCCGCGGGCGACAAGGTCGGGCTTGGCCTCCGCCCGGCCGGGAAAGGCCCGACATTCATGGAATTCAGTTGCGGCGCCACGTCGGTGGTGGTGAAGGGCTCGGTAATCGTGCCACTGACGTCGAACAAGATGCTGCCGACCATCGAGCTGCAAGCGAAGGCGGCCAAAGGAAAGCAGAAGCCGGAAAGCTTCGTCGGAGGCTCCAAGGAGGTGCTTGAAGAGTCCATCAACGGGGGACCCTACGAAGCGACGGGACTGACGGTTGCAATCACCGAGGAAAACGGGGAAGAACTCGAGGTCGACACCCTCGTCTGAGGGCGCCCTGAGACGCTGCCGTAGGCGGGCGCGTCCGCTGTCGAGCTCGGCGTAGCCTGCGCGCGCCAGCTGTGGGACTCGGTCGCGCACGATGTTGGGCTGGCGCGCATCGGCGGCTCGGACGTCGGCCCAGCTACCACGCGCGCCCTCGAGCGATCGACTCCTCGATCGACGTCTTGCCGTGCCGGAACCTGCCGAGAGGGCCGGAGGGGTTTTGCTGCTCGCTAGGCTGAGCGCGATGACCTCGTGGACCCACCTCGACCGGGTTTTCCTCGCCCACGTGCCGGGTGAGGGCTGGTGCTGCTCCGCTGAGGTGTCGCTGCCGATCGCCGGTGCACACGGCCACATCGAGACCCCCGCCCGCCCAAGTGAGATGAGCGCATGGCGACACCCGTGACCCGCGTGCTATCGAGCTCACAGCTCGCGGTGCTTGCCGAACACGGCGAGGAGCGGGCGGCCGGGGTAGGGGAGACCCTGTTCCGGATCGGCGACAAGAGCTACCCGTTCGTCGCGATCATCGAGGGTGAGGTCGCGGTGAGAGATGCCGCGGGTCATGAGATCGTCCGCCACGGCGCCTCGGGCTTCCTCGGGGAGATGAACCTGCTCTCGGGGCAGACCGTGTTCGTGACCGCGGTCGTGACCGCACCCACGCGCTACATCGTGGTTGACCGCGAAGTGCTGAGACGCCTGCTGTTCGAGGACAGCTCGCTTTCGGATCTGCTCCTATCGGCTTTCGTCGAGCGTCGCGAGCTGCTCCAGCAGCGCGAGGGGATCGGGATCGAGATCATCGGTCCTCGGGAGTCGAGCGAAACCCGCCGGACGGTCGACTACGCCCGACGAATGCGGCTTCCGTATACCTGGCTTCTTCCCGAACACGACCCGACGGGCGGCGGGCCTGGTCGAGCGGCTCGAGGAGTCCGACATACCGCTCGTCCGCCTGCCGGGCGGTGGCGAGCTTCGACGACCCAGCAACGGCGAGCTCTCGCGCGCGCTTGGAATCGGACTCGAGCTGAGCCGACGCGAGGAAGTGGACCTGCTGGTCATCGGCGGCGGACCCGGCGGGGCTAGGCGCGGCCGTATACGGCGCCTCGGAGGGCCTCGACACGCTCGTGGTCGAGGGCACCGTCCTCGGCGGCCAGGCAGGCACCTCGCGCCGAATCGAGAACTACCTCGGTTTCCCGGCGGGCATCAGCGGCACCGAGCTGACCAGCCGCGCGATCAACCAAGCGCGGAAGTTCGGCGCGCGCACCGCGACCCGTACCGCGCCCGCTCGCTCGAGCCGGGTGACGAGCGCCATCTCGTCAGGCTCGAGGATGGCAACGAGGTCGCGCGCCAGGGCGGTGCTGCTCTCCACCGGCGCCGAATACCGGCGCCTGCCGGTGGCCGACCTCGACCAGTACGAGGGCATCAGCGTCTTCTACGCGGCCGGCCCGCCGGAGGCCCAGCTCTGCGCCGCGCAGCGGGTCGGGGTCATCGGCGGTGGCAACTCGGCGGCGCAGGCCGCGGTCTGGCTCGCGCGCGGCGGCGCCCTCGTAACCCTCCTGCACCGTCGGGCAGACCTGAGCGAGACGATGTCGCACTACCTGATCGACGAGCTCGACCGCTACGGCGTCGCCGTCCGCAACCGCAGTGAAGTGAGCGTCCTTCACGGCGAGGAGGGACGGCTCGAGTCGGTCACGCTCACAGACGGCACCACGCTGCCCGCTCTCGTTCCTCTTCCTCTTCCTCGGCGCGCTCTCCGTGCACCGACTGGCTCGAGGATGTCGTCGCACGAGACCCCAACGGGTTCATCCTCGCCGGACGCGGCGCAGGCGCCGAGGGCCTGCTGGAGACCAGCGTGCCGGGCGTCTACGCCGCCGGCGACGTCGCGCGCCGGCTCGACCAAGCGCTGCGCCACGGCCGTCGGAGAGGGCGCGACGGTTGTGCGATTCGTGCACGAGCGCTTGGCGCCGGCCACCGCCTCCCACCACTAGCGCCCAGCGGCGCCCCATTTCCCGAGCCGCGGCGCGGGATCGGGTGTGGTCTGCACCGCCCAGAAGGCGAGTCAGCACACGGCTGGTCTCGTTCACGATCCCGTGTGAGCGGCAACCGCACGAGCAGTCCACGGGATAGCCCGCTCAGCTTTGGCCGGACCCGGAGCTGGCCATCGACCCGGTCGTCGCGACCTGGCTGTCGTTGCGCAGACGCTCAGGTCCGATGACCTGCTCGACGAGACCTGTCTCGACGTCATACACGAGGCCCGAGACGATGAGCTCTGCGGGGAGGAATGGGTTTGCTTTGAGTGCCGCGACGTCCGTGGCGACGGAGTCCCACGGGTCGGAGATGTGCTTGGAGTCGAGCTCGGCCTTGTCGATCCCGAAATGTTCCGCGAGCAGATCGGGGTAGCCGGTCAGGTGGTTGATGCCACAGTCGGTGTGATGAAGGACGATCAGATTCCAGCCCGGACCGGGCTGCTCCTCCGCGCTTCGCGGTGGCGACGAGCCGCAGCATCGCCATCGTCTGCAGGGTCGCAGGAGTGATTCGGCCTCCGATGTTGCGGATCAGGGCGGCGTCGCCAAGCTCGAGGCCAAGCACGTCTGCCGGGTCGACGCGAGGGTCCGCACAGCCGATGATCATCGTCTTGAGCGCGGGCATCATCGCGAGCCCACGCCTGAATTCGTGGGCCGCGAAGTGCTTGTTGCGTTCCTTGAGCGTCTCGATCGTCTCCATGTCGCCTCCTTTGACGGCGGTCGGGTCGGTGCCGGTTGGTTTCGTTTCGCGGGTCGGGCTAAGCGGCCTGGGCCGCGCGCCTGGTGGGCCGGTCGGAAGGGACGTCAGTTTCGAGCGCCGGTGGCTGCGCGGGCAGCAACAGCGCTGCACGCGCCGGCGCCGACGGCAGCGACTGCAGCGGCGACCAGGCACCCGGCGCTCAGGCCGCGCACGAGTGCCTCGGCCGCGGCCTCGTGCACGTGGCTCGCGAGCGAGGCGTGTCCGCTCGCCGCGAGTCGGCCGGAGACTGCGAACGCGGCGCCGACCGAAGAGTGGGCGATCGACGCGAGACCGTGCGGGAGCTCGTGCCGGCAGCGTGGCCGTGAGCCGGCTTGCGTAGACCGAGGCGTACACGCTGCCGATGACCGCCACGCCGAGCGTCCCGCCGAGAAGACGCGTCGCGTCGTTCACAGCCGAACCGACACCCGCCTTGTCGACCGGCACGACCCCCATGATCGCCTCGGTCGCGGGCGCGCTCGTGAGGCCCATGCCGATGCCATAGAGCACCATCTGCGCCGCGATCGTCGCGTACCCGGTACTCGTCGACACGGTCGCCACCCACAGATAAAAGGCGGTCACCATCAAGAGGCCGGCGGTGACGACCAGCTTCGTACCGACGCGCACCGCAAGCTTCGTCCCGACGACCGACGCGACGCCGACGGAGACGGCGACGGGCAGGAGATGGACGCCGGCCGAGAGCGGGTCGTAGTGCTTGATCAGCTGGAAGTACTGCGTTATTACGAAGATGAAGCCGAGCAGCGTGAAGAAGGAAACGGTTACCGCTCCGCATGCCGCGCTGAAGCGCGGATTGCGAAAAAGCGACACGTCGAGCATCGGCGCACGCGACCGGCGCTCCCACGCGACGAATCCGACCAGCAGGGCTGCCGCGACCAGGAACCCGGCGATGCTCCGAGCGCTGCTCCATCCCTCGCTCGGGCGCCTCGATGATCGTGAACACGAGTAAGGAGATCGCCGCCGTTGATAGACCGAAGCCTCCGCGGTCAACTGCCTGGGCGTCGGCATCGCGCGATGTCGGCACGTAGCGCGCCACCAGGCAGGCGGCGAGCGCGGCGACCGGTGCCATCGCGAAGAAGATGCTTGCCCAGGTGAAGCGGCCGAGCAGCCACCCGCCGACGATCGGCCCGAGCGCTATCGCGATTCCGGCGGTCGCGCCCCAGAGGCCGATCGCTCGTGCGCGCTCGGCGCGTACGGTGAAGATGTTCGAGATCAGCGACAGGGTGGCCGGGAAGACCATTGCGGCACCGAGGCCCATGAAACAGCGCGCGAGGATCAGCTGGCCGGAGTCGGTTGCGAACCCGCCGGCCGCGCTTGAGGCGCCGAACAGCCCGAGCCCTGCGAGCAGCATGCCCTTGCGACCGATGCGGTCGGACAGGCTCCCGGCCGCCAGCAGGAAGGCCGCGAACACAAGGTTGTAGGCGTCGACGATCCATTGGAGCTGGCTGTTCGATGCGTGCAGTTCGCGTGCGAGCGTCGGGAGGGCGACGTTGACGATCGTCGTGTCGAGGTTGATGGCGAAGGCCGCGAGCAGCAGCGCTGGAAGGGCAAGTGACATCCGACGTGTCATGGGCGGGCCCCATACGGGTGGGCGCCGGCGGGCGCGGGAGTGCGCGTGGAGGCTGCGTGCAGGGGGTCGGCTTCCGTCATGGCTCTGCTCCTCTCGGCGGGCGGCACAGTCTTGTAGCTACAAGCTAGCACGCCGCCGAATAATCTTGTAGCTACAATCTAGGTATGGCGGAAACCGCTCCCCAGCTCTCAGGACCGCGGGGCACCCAGATGGCGGAAGAGTGTCTCGCCGTCCGTGTGCGCTTGTTGAGCCGGCGTCTGAGCCGGATCTACGACGCGGCGCTTCGGCCCTTGGCGATCACCGTCGCCCAGCTGAACGTTCTGTCCGTGATCGAGGTCATGGGGTCGGCGCCGGCCGGGCGGGTGGCGGATCTGCTCGCGATGGAGATCTCGACGCTTAGCCGCAACGCGCGCATCATGGAGAGTCAGGGCTGGATCACCGTCGACCGGGCCGAGCGCGGCAACGGACGGATCCTTCGCCTCACACCCGCGGGGGTTGAGAAGGTCCGCGAGGCGAAGCCGGCGTGGGACGCTGCCCAGTCGCAGGCGCGCGGGCTGCTCGGCGACGAGGGTGCGAGAGAGCTGAAGCGGCTCGGCGACGGCGTCTGGGAGGACCAGCTCAGGCGCTTGTAGCGCTAGCCGTGCAGCACCTTCCGACTGGTCAAGCCACCCGCGCGACCCATCTGCCACGCCCGTCCTGCGCGCCGGATCGCACGGGCAGCACAGCCGACGCTCTCGGCGTCAGCCAATTCGCCCGCTAGGCGTGCGCGCGTTGTCGACCCGGCCTCGTTGGGATCGCTGTACACCAGTACGAGACGCGCCTCAGCTGAGACTCGTTTCAGGTAGGCGTGCGTCGCCGCAGCGTCGGCGCGCGCCCGTCGACGCGCCAGCCGGATGCGTGCCGCTGCGTCTAGCATCCCGCGGCCGCCGGGTGCGGCCGTCACGCGGCCTGCTTGACAGGGTGCGGCGCCGCTGCTTGATGCTGCGGGTCCGCCCGGTCGATCGCCAGATGTGGGAGCCGCGTGGCGAGCCACGCGGGTAGGTCCCAAGTCCGCCGACCGAGCAGCGTGAGCACGGACGGCAGCAGCAGGCTGCGCACGACGAACGCATCGAGAAAGACAGCCGTGCCGAGGCTCAGGCCGAAGAGCTTGAGCACCCTATCTTCGCCGAGTGCGAACGACAGGAAGACACAGATCATGATCGTCGCCGCGGCGGTGATCACGCGCCCCGTGGAGGCGAGCCCGCGGGTGACCGCCTGGTCGGCGTCGCCCCGCCGTGTCCACTCCTCGTGGATGCGCGAGACGAGGAAAACCTCGTAGTCCATCGACAGGCCGAACACGATCGCGAACAGCATCACCGGGATGAAGGCCTCGATCGGTCCTCCCTGGACGTTGAAGAAGCTTCCAAGCCAGCCCCACTGGAAGATCGCCACCACAACCCCGAGCGCGGCGCCGATCGAGAGCAGGTTCATGAACGCGGCCTGGAGCGGAATCACGAGTGAGCGGAACACGATCATCAGCAGCAGCGCCGAGAGCAACACGACGATTCCGACGAACAGCGGCAGCTTGTTCGAGAGCACGCGCGTGAAGTCGATCGTGGTCGCCTGCTGACCTCCGACGAGGATGCCGGTACCGCTGCTGCGGGCGAGCGGCGGCAGCGTGTGCGTGCGGAGGGTTTCCACGAGTTCGGTAGTCGCCAACGACTGGGGCGCGGAGCGCGGGTAGGCGAGCAGCACCGCGGTCTGCCCGTCCGGGCTCAGCCGCGCTGGGGAGACCGACGCGACGTCACCGCTGGCGCGCAGGGCTGCGGTTAGGCTCGCCAGTGCCGCCGCGTCGCCGGCGTGCGGCAGCGAGGCCACGACCTGCAGCGGTCCGTTGAAGCCTCGGCCGAACCCCTTTGCGAGCAGGTCGTACGCCTGGCGCGAGGTCGTGTTCGGGGGGTTGTTCCCCGCGTCGCTGTTGCCAAGGCGCAGTGCGAGCGCTGGGGCGGCGAGCGTGAGCATGATCGCGAGGCCGGCAATTGTGCCGGGCCACGGGTGGCGTTGGATCCAGGTCGCCCAACGCGACCAGAAGCTGCGCGCCTCGAGCGCCGCCGCCGTCTCGGCGCTCTTGCGGGCACGGCGGCTTGGCCGCGCGACGCGCTCGCCCCAGCGCGAGAGCACCGCCGGCAGGACCGTGAGGGCGGCAAGCATCGTCATCAGCACAGCCAGTGCGGAGGCGACCGCAAGGCCGTAGAGGAAGCTCACACCGATCAGGAACTGTCCGAGCAGGGCGATGATCACGGTGATCCCGGCGAACAGAACGGCGCGCCCGGCGGTGTCCATCGCTTCTGAGATCGACGTCTGCAGGTCCATCCCTGACCGGAAGTTCTGCCGGAAACGAGTGATCAGGAAGAGCGCGTAGTCGATCCCGACACCGAGCCCGATCATCGCGGCGAGCTGGGTCGCGAAGTCCGGTGTGGAGATGACCTGCGAGCCGAGGCCGGCGAGCCCGATCGCCGTGCCGAGCCCGAGCAGGGCCGTGAGGATGGGCAGCCCCATCGCGAGCGCCGAGCCGAAGGTGATGAAGAGCACCGCCATCGCGGCGATCAGCCCGACGCCCGTCGCGGTCCCGATCGATGGTTTTTCCGTCTGCTCAATCGCCTGGCCGCCGAGCTGAACGTCGAGCTGTGCAGAGCGGGCGCTCTCGGCGGTCGAGATCACGCGTTCGATGGCTCCTACCGGCAAGACGTTCGCGCGTTGGTCGAAGTTGACCGTCGCAAAGGCAATCTCGCTGTTGCGAGAGATCGCGTGGGAGCCTGCGGGAGAGTAGGGGCTGATCACCCCGCTGACGTGTGGAAGCCGCGAGATCTCCGCGAGCATGGGCGTCACACGCGCGCGCACGGACGCTTCGGTAACGGCGCCGTGGCGGGCATAGATGACGACCTGGTCGGAGTCTCCGGACTGCGCCGGGAAGTTGCGCCTGAGCAGGTCGACGGCGCGCTGCGAGTCCGTGCCGCTCAACGAGAAGCTGTTGCTGTAATTGCTGCCGACCGCGCCCGACGCCAGCAGGGTCCCGACCAGCGCGACGATCCAGCCGAGCACGACGATCCGCCGATGCCCGGCGGCCCAGCCGCCGAGACGCGCAACGATCCCTGGCCGGTTCTCCTGCGGTGTGGTCGAGCTCATTTCAGACCTCCCGGTATACTGTTGAGATGAGAACAGTTCGATCTACGAATAGTTCGCAGATCGAAGTAGAGTAGCACCACGCCGATGCCCGTCAAGAACGAATCAAGAACTCGAGCCAGAGCGCCCAGCGTCGAGGAGGCGCTGATCGAGCTGACCGCGTTGATGCCGGTGACGCTGCACGACCTCAAGAGCGCGGTTCCGGCTCCGATGCCGATGCGGGACGCGATGGAACACTCGGGGCTCGGTAACCGACACGCGAGCGCGCTGCTGGCGATTGCCGCCGCCGAACCTATCGGCGTGAGCGAACTCGCGCGGCGTCTCGGCCTGCTGCTCTCCAGCACCAGCACGATCGTCGGCGACCTCAGCCGGGCGGGCCTGGTCCAGCGCGAAGAGGACGACGAGGACCGCAGGCGCACGATCGTGCGCGTCCACGGGGACTACCGCGCGGCAATGGACGGATGGCGCAAGGTGGCGATGGCGCCGATCCGAAGCGCGCTCGAGCGGCTGGCGCCGAGCGCGCGCGCACACTTCATGGAAGGTTGGCGCCTCCTGCACGAGGAGGCGAGCATGCGTGCCGCCAGCCAGGGCGATTCCGCCGGCTGCGATTCATAGACCGCGCCGCGTGCAGTCGCTCGAGAAGGGCAGCGGCGTCAGCTGCCTCACAACGCCACGCGGGGATGGCGTCGGCCCGAGAGGGCTGAGCTCCGCACGCAGCACGAGCGCACTCGCATGCTTGGAGCGTGGGCATTACCGTCCAGGACTGGGCGCCGACGAGTTCAGACACGCGGCGATGGCGCCGGGTTCTCGGTGCCCTCGCGCCACGCCCGCCCAATCTGTCGAATCATCTGCGGATACACGATTAGGTATCGGAACGGCTTGATCGCGGCCATGTAAATGGCCCCAAGCAGTCCGTTCGGCTTCACCAGGATTGCCATCTGCCCGCTGTAGCCGCCCGCCTCGTCCGGGACCCACCCGAGGTGCAGGACGGCGTGCACGGTCCGGTTGGCGATCTCCGCCGCAAACTCGTTCTCGAGCAGGTACACCGAAGCGAACGGCGCTGCGGATCGCGGGCCCGACGGGGCGTCGCGGAGATCCGCTGGCAGGCGGTCTCGGAGCGTTGCGACTCTCGCGCCGACGCCCGCATCGTCGACGTCCCAACCGAGCAGCTCCCCAACCTTCCATCGGATCGCCATGAGGATGCTGGCGGCCCGGGACGAGCCTCGCGACAGCTCGCCCGAGGCGATGCCCGCGACGAGCCGACCAAAGTCTTGAGGGCCCCCAGGCGTGGGCAGTGCCCACACGTCCTCCAGCCGGAAATCTTGAGTGAGCTCGTGGATCCGCCAGGGCCGGGAGGTGTGGGCGGTGCTCGGGAGTCTCACGTCGGAACTCCCGTAAAGTATCATACAGACATGAACGTAAGTAATGTTCCTCGCTCACGTGAGAAGACGCCGATCGCTCGCGAGCGATCGACCCAGGCCGAGCGGAGCGCGCGCACGCGAGGCGCCTTGCTCGAGTCGGCCGCGCGGGGACTCTCCCGCCACGGCTACGGCAACCTTGTCCTCGGCCAGGTAGCGCACGAGGCTGGGTACACCCGAGGAGCGCTCTACCACCAGTTCAAGGACAAGGAAGACCTCGCCCTGGCGGTGATCGACTGGGTCGATCAGACCTGGAGGGAGGAGGTCGGCCGGCTCGCCGAGCACGAGCCCGATCCAGTCGCCGCGCTGATCCTTCTCGCACGCGGCCACGCCGTCTATTGCCGGCGCGACGTCGCCCGCGTTGAGATCGCGCTGAGGCTGGAGTTCAGCGCTCAGGATCACCCCATAGGGCGACGCCTGGAACAGGTCGCCGACGGTTTCGTCAGGCGCTGCACACGCCTCATCAACGTGGGGCGCAGGATGGGGACGATCCCCGCGGGCCCGCCCGCCCGCGCAGTCGCGCTCGCGCTGATTGGAGCGATGGAGGGCGTGGTCATCCAGCTCGCCGGCCAGCCACCGCACGACGAGGTGCTGGCAGCGCGCGCAGTCCTAGGCGTACTTGGGCTTGATCCCGACGCCATCCCCCAGCTCGATTGAGACACCTCCTGGCCACGCTCGGCCGTCGCGACCGCGGCGAGGTTGTCACCTAGGCCAACCAGACGCGGGCTCATCTGCCCCGGTTGACGCGCCAAAGCGGCAATCGCCCCGGCGTCGGCTGTCAGCCCTCGAACGGCGGAGCCTCGCCCCATCCCCAATGGGGGACGGGAGCGTGCTGGACCACCTCGACTCCTGGCTGCGAGTTGTGCTGCGCCAGGCGCGTTCCCCACTCGACGTACGCGACGAACGCCGAGCGGAACTCGGGGTCGCCGGGGAGGTCGGCGTCGTCCGCGGCGAGGCTCATCAGCGAGGCGAAGCGGAAGCGCTGCTCGGGGGTTATCGCGAGGTTGTGATGCCGGGAGAGCATCCTCTCGTAGCCGCCGAGCTCATCCGTGTAGCGAGTAGGACCCCCGAACACCTCACACCACCACGCGATCACATGCAGGCGGTGCTGCTCGCTCACCCCGCCAGGAAACAGCGGCGAAAGCAGCTCGTCGCCTTCGACGCGGTCGTAGAAGCAGCCGATCAGCCGCTCGAAAGCCTTCTCCCCGCCGGCCCAGTCGTACAGGGTGGGCATCTGTTGCAATCCTAACCCTGCTCAGCGCCTGTAGGAGCGCTCCACAGGCGGCCTACACCGTGCCCGTGTGGACACCGTCCGTGGCAGTCCACGTGAGCGTCCCACCGACGAGATTGAGCGAGTTGGGCTCGACGTGGCCGCTCCAGAGCGAGCGCTCGGGGCAGACGAGGCCACGCTCGGTGACCTGTGCGGCGCAGCCCTTGAGTTCATCTTCGGTGAACGACAGCCAGGCCACGCCTCCCTGCGGCGAGAGGAGCCATCTCGCCGTTTCCGATTCCGCGAAGTAGATACCTTCGTGGACGCTGAGTGCGAGGGCGACGTCGACGACCACGAGCGTCGTTGAGCGGCCTTCGCACCCGGTTTCACCGTACTTGCCACACTCCGGACTGTTGTCTTCTTCGTGGATCGCGGTAATCCACTCGCCGGCGCTGCGGATCTCGCCAAACGCTTTTGTCGGACCGTACAGTTCGTAGCGCATCTGGTAGCTGTCGTCACGACCCATCAGCACCCGTCGCTCGTGCTCGCGGCTGCAGGCCCAGTATGTGTCGAATTGCGCGCGGCGCACGCGGTAGACGACGGCGTCGCCCCGAACGACGATGACGTGAGAGTGGGCGATTCCAGCGATCGCCCGACCCCGAACGCCGCAGGTGACCGCTGCCCCAGCCGTGCCAGGCGACAACGCGAGCGCGGCAACAACGACGAACGCGCAGATGAGAGCCTTCATCGTGGGAAACCTGGTTCGCGGAGGCCCATCGAGCGAGAGCACTCGATGCGCATGTCGGGGTAGGCGTGGCGCGAGGCATCTCGGCCCCTACGGTCGCATGTCGTAGCCCAAGCGTTACAGACAGCGCGTGCGGACATGGTGCGGTGCGCCCGCCGACAGCTCACGGGCGCTCTCGATAGTTGCAGGCCGGGAGGTTTGAGAGGGCATCGGCGCGGGCAATACTCCGCGCATTCCCAACGGCCGCCCTGGGAGGGCACCCAGCTTGAACACTTCTTGGCTCCTGTCGTCGCGTCGGCTGATCGCGGCGGGAGCAGCAGTCGCCGGTGCACTCGCACTGACCATCGTGCTCGGCCTGGCATCGACTCAGGGACCTGCACGACGGGGGCGGCTCGCGGAGCACTGCCGGCCGGGCACGGTGCCCGCCGAGGGCCCGCTGGCCCGCGACGCAGGCGATGGTGCTTCTGAGACCAAACGCGCCTGCGTGATCATCGGTCAGCCAGAGACCTTTGCTGATCTCAATATCAGCAACTCCGAGCTTGGGGCCCGCGAGGCGGCGCCGTTCACCAGCACCGCGCCCGGGGCCTACCAACACGCGCTCTCGCAGCGCGCCGCGATCGCGGCCACCGGAACTTCTCCCAGTGACCGCAACGCGTGGACGACTGCCGGCACGCCACCTGAGTGCGCAGCACAGACGGCGACTAACTCGGCGTGTCCGGCGCCGGATTCCGACAACGGCAAATACGGATACACGGGGACTCTGGGCTTTCGCACCCTCTCGGGGCGTATCAGCAGCTTCTCGTATGACCCAGCCAAGCAGGGACGCTACTTCGCCTCGCCGGTCGCCGGGGGCGTGTGGGAGTCTCTCGACTCCGGAGCCACCTGGCACTCGATCGGGGACAAGCTGCCAACACAGATCGTGGGAGCGATCGCCTACGACGCGCCGCGACACCGGCTCATCGTCGGCACCGGCGACAACTCGACGGGTGGCGACGGCATCGCTGGTCACGGTATCTACTACAGCGACGACGACGGGGCCGAGTGGCACGCGGCACGCGGCATTCCCGATCTCGCGCTCAGCTTCAAGGTCCTCGTCTCGCCGGCCGACGAATCGGGGCTCACCGTCTATGCCGCGACCAGCAAGGGCCTGTTCCGATCGCAGAACGGCGGGGCGGCGTTCCAGAACGTGGCTCTGCCCACCTCGCCCGCCGGGTACGCGCCCAATTGCGCGGGCGATACGAGCACGAGCCTTTGCTTCTTCGCCAACGACGTCACCGATGTCGTCGTGAAAGACAAGGCCACGGCGAACGGGCCCGCGGGGGCCGTGATCGCCGCCGTCGGCTGGCGCGCCGGCAAGAAGGTCGACCTCCAACCCGATGGGAGCGAAACTCCCGGCTGCACGATGAATGGCAGCGCGACCGCCTGCCTGCAGGCGCCGCAGAACGGTCTCTACGAGTCCTCGACCGGGACCCCGCGCTCGTTCAAATTCATGCCCGGCGGGTCGGGCGTGCCCACCGAATTCGCCCCGGACAGTGTCGTCGGCCGCACCGCCCTCGGCGCGGCCAGCGGGGCCGGGCAGAATCCGGATGCCGTCTACGCCATTGTGCAGGACGCTCAGAAGTTCAACCATTGTCCGGACGTCCTGGACCAGACCGTATCGCCGCAAGCCTGTAACGCCACCGTCAGCGGCGAGGCGATCGCGACGGTCCTGGACGGGATGTATGCGTCTTATGACTTCGGCAATACGTGGACGAAGATCATGGACTTCAGCCAGCTCAGGCAGCCCGGGACCAACAGCTCATTGACTGCCGAGGCCGGCTACAGCCCGGGCGTACAGGCGTGGTACAACCTCTGGGTCGCGCCCGACCCGACTACCACCGACTCGGCGACGGGTGACCCAACGCGGTTGCTGTTCGGACTCGAGGAGGTGTGGGAGAACAACCCCGTGCTGCCGTCCGGCGGTGCCACCGCCAGCGTGCTGACCACGCCGTATCCCGGCTACCCAGGCGGCAGCGCCGCGACCGACCCGTGGGTCGTGATCGGCCGCTACTGGAACGCCTGCGGCGGCGCGACCACACCCGTGGGGCCGTGTAACCCCAACCCGTTCACCGGCGGCGCGATCGCCGGCTCGACCGTTCATCCCGACCAGCACGCCGACGCAATGATCCCCGACGGCAAAGGCGGCGTCACGCTGCTGGTTGGTAGCGACGGAGGTGCCTATTCCCAGCACGTGGCGTCTGGCACCAACTTCAGCAACGACGGGTGGGGTGACGGTCTGAACGCCACCCTGTCGCCCGTGCAGCCCTACGACGCCGAGATGGCGAAGGACGGCACGATCGTCTCGGGCCTGCAGGACAACGGCGAGATGAAGATCGCGCCCGACGGGCGCGAGGCTGAGATCTACGGGGGTGACGCGTTCTTCACGACGATCGACCCCAACGAAAGCAAGAACATCATCGAGGAGTACACGTACGCGTCGCAGGTGAACCTCAGCAAGGACGGGGGCGCGAGCTGGTTCAGTATCGCCCCCTCCGAATGCGGGTCTGCAACTACCAACCTATTCTCGACGCCGATCGAGCAGGACCCCACGATGGACGGCCACGTGCTGATCGGCTGCCAGCAGATCCAGGAGGCGACCAACGTGTACGCCGATCCGTGTGCCGCTCCCGTGGGCGCACCCGCCTCCGAATGCCAGGCGACCAACTCCCCGTTCACCACCGTCTTCAACCTGAGCACCTTGCCGTCTCCCAATTCGGCGCCCAACATCCCGTCGGCACTGGCCGTGAACGGCGCGGACGAGTACGTCGCGTATTGCGGCTATTGCGATCCCGCCACCCAGAACGTGCCATTCGCCAACGGCATCGCGACGAACGTGGGCGCAAGCACGCCGCCGCAGATCGGAGTACCGCCCCCGAACAGCTGGCACCAGGCTGGCGCGCTGTGCGCCGACTGTGGGACCGCGAACGGCAAGCTGCCCGAGCGTTACATCAACTCGATCCAGGAGAATCCGAGCGACCCGAACACCGTCTATGTGACGCTCGGCGGATACGGGCGACGCTGGATCCCGCCAGGGTCGTTCGGCGAGGAAACCGCCAACGTCGGCAATGGGCACGTGTTCGTCTCACACGACCACGGCGAACATTTCACGAACATCACGGGCAACCTGCCAGACATCTCAGCGAACTGGACCGCTATCCACAACGGTCGGCTGATCGTGGCGACCGATCTCGGCGTCTACATCCAGAGGCCAGGTACCACGGCCAACGCACCCAAGTACAGCGTTCTCGGCACCGACCTCCCTGCGGCACCGGTGTTCACCGTCCGTATCAGCCCGAGCAACCCCAACCTGCTCTTGATCTCGACCTACGGTCGCGGCGACTGGGAGTACAACTTCAAGCGCTAGCGCCAGAGCAGCGACGGCGTGGTTAGCGCGACCCCGCGAGCGTACGAGAACGCATCGGCTGGGGGTCGAGCTGGGAGAGGTTGCGGGCGAGGCAATCCCCTGGAGGTCTCGCTTGTTATCGTCCAAGCGGTTGCGCAAGACCCGTCGCACGGCGTGGGCCTCAAGTGGCTGAACATTCAAACTCGTCCTTGATTTTCGACGTCTGGGACGTGCCCGACGGCAGTCAGGGGACGGTGGTCGAGCGCCTGCGTGCTCTCTCCGAGTACGCCTCTGGCCTGCCCGGTTTCGTGGAAGGGCGTCTCTACGAGAGCCTCAATCACCGCAGGGTGGTCTCGATGGCGCTGTTTGCCTCGGTGGCCGACCGCCAGCGAGCCGGCGATGACCCCGAGGTCGGCGCGGCGCTGCGTGATCTCCGCACGCTCGCCCATCCGGAACGGCGCGGGTAAGACGACCCTCGTTCGAGTGCTCGCGACGCTGCTCGCACCCGGACGCGGGGCGCGCCGAGGTCTTTGGGCGCGACGTTGTGCACGAGGCCGCGGCCGTGCGCCGAGCTACTCGGTCTCACCGGACAGTTCGCCGCCGTCGATGAGATTCTCAGCGGGCGGGAGAACCTGCAGATGTTCGGTCGCCTGTTCGACCTCTCGCCGGATCGAGGCGCGCCGGCGGGCACGAGCGAGCTGCTCGAGCGCTTCGAACTCGCCGACGCCGCCGACCGCCCGGCCCGCACCTATTCCGGCGGGATGCGCCGCCGGCTCGACCTCGCCTCGAGCCTGCTCACGCGCCCGCGGATCCTGTTTCTCGACGAGCCCACGACCGGCCTCGATCCTCGCAGCCGCAACGAGATCTGGATGATCGTGCGGGAGCTCGTCCGCGAAGGAACGACGCTCCTGCTCACGACGCAGTACCTCGAGGAGGCCGACCAGCTCGCCGACCGGATCGCGGTGATCGACCACGGCCGCGTGATCGCTCAGGGCACCGGCAACGAGCTGAAGGATCGCGTCGGCGGACAGATCCTCGAGGTCGAGCTGACGAGCGCCGGCGAACGCGACGAGGCGCTGGCCGTGCTCGCCAGCGTCGGCTGCGGCGCTCCCGAGCCCGGACGAGCGCTTGGACCAGCTCACGCTTCCGGCGCCGCGCGACGGCCTCGAGCTGATCGAGGACGCCGCCTCGGCGCTCCGCCGCGCGGGGATCGAGCGTCAGCGACCTCGGGCTCCGCCGGCCGACGCTCGACGACGTGTTCCTGCAGCTCACGGGCTCGCCGGCCGAGCGAGAACGGCGGCGGTCCCGCGGCGCCCGGCAGCAGCGGATCGCGCGCCGACGCCGCCTTGGGCACCGGGTTCCGATCACCGTCGCGCGAGACGGTTGCCGTCATTGCCGCGCCCCTCACGCGCAGGGGCGCGCGCCGCGATCACCGACGCGAGCGTGGTCACCGGCCGCAACCTGCGCCACTTCATCCGCCAGCCTCAGCTGCTGATCTTCTCGACGATCCAGCCGATCATGTTCGTGCTGCTGTTCGCGTACGTGTTCGGCGGCGCGGTACGCGGCTCGCTGCCGCACGGCGTCAAGTACATCGATTTCCTGCTGCCCGGGATCTTCGTGCAGTCGGTCGCCTTCCGCGCGACCCAGACCGCCGTCGGCCTGTCCGAGGATCTCGAGCGCGGCGTGGTGGATCGCTTCCGCTCGATGCCGATGACGCGCTCGGCTGTGCTGATCGGGCGTACCGTCGCGGATCTCGTCCGCAACGTCCTGATCATCGCGCTGATGATCGCGGTCGGCTACCTGATCGGGTTTCGCTTCCACGCCGGCGTGGTGCAAGCGCTCGGGTCGATAGCGATCGTTGCCGCGTTCGGCTTCGCGCTGAGCTGGATCTTCGCCTTCGTCGCGCTGACCGTGCGCGGCGCCGAGGCTGCACAGTCAGCCGGCTTCGTTGTCATCTTCCCGCTCGTGTTCGCAAGCTCGGTGTTCGTGCCCGTCTCGAGCATGCCGGCCTGGCTACAGGCTTTCGCGAAGGTGAGCCCGGTCTCGCTTACCGCCAACACCGCGCGCTCCTATGCGCTCCACGGCGGCGTGCCGAGCTCGCTCGGCGAAGCGGTGGCGTGGATCGCCGCCCTGCTTGTCGTGTTCATCCCTCTGTGCGTCTGGCGCTACCGGGAAATGAGCTAGGTCGAGCTGACGCCGGTCAGTTCAGGCCTTAGGCGATGTTCCGAGAGCCGCGTGAAGTCCAGTGAGCGCCGCCACGCCAAGCACCGATCGAGGCTGATAGGCGGCGCGCCACAGGCCGCCATGGGCCGCGCCGTCGCTGAACAGCATCTCGGGATTCTGGTTCTCGACCGTCGGCTCGTGCAGATCATGCACGAGCAGCGCCGCCATCAGGACTCGTGAGGTAGCGGGCGCGAAGATCTCGATGCCGAAACGTCCCGCGCCAGCGTAGGCGGCGGCGAGGACGCGGTTGCTCGTTACCGACCGCGTGAGCGTCGCCGGCGCCACATTGAACGAGACCGGGTATCGGTTGACGCTCGCGAGGATGCCTCGCCAGCGCTGGACTCGCTTGGCGAGCGCGTAGTTGGGTCCCTGCTGGCCGACGAGCACGTCCGCGACCGTGCTCGTGCCCGGATACGCGGGAGCGAACAGGCGACCGGCTGAGAGCGCACGCAGGGGCGCCTGCGCGACTTTGCGCAGGCCGCGGCTTGCGTACGCGTCGCGAGCGTCCGCGACGACGTCGTCGGGTACCACGAACGCGTCGGTCGGCGTGGCGAGATACGCCAGTGCCGTCCCACGGCGCCGCTCGAGCAGGTCGCCCGCGAGCATATCCATCGCTGCCGAGACACATACGTGGGCGCCGCCATCCGCGTAGGCGTACATGCCTAGAACCAGCTGGTCCTGGCCCGCCATCGCATCGAGCCATACGCGGGTCTCGGGTAGCGATTGTGAGACATCGATCCCGGGGGTTCCGTCGTCCGCGAGCGGAAGCCTCGTTCGGCCGGCCCCTTTTTGAACGGTGTCCGTGATCCGATCCCAGATCTTCTTCACTGGGAGGTCAATCGCGATCACGTGCGCGCCCCAGCTGCTGAGGGGCTCAAGAGGCGCCATCTCGGCGCCGGCGCCGATTATCGCCACTTGCCGGCCCTCAAGGGAGAGCCAGTCGGGGTTTTCCATCACGCGCCGGATCGCCCGCGCGAAGGATGGCTCGACGACACGATTTCGCACCCAGCTCTCCAGCTGCGTCTCGAGCTCGCGTCCTCGTAGCTCGCGCCCGCGGTAAGGGATGCGTAGCTCCGTCACCGGCGCTTGCGTCCCCAGGATCTCGCGCTCCTCAAAGGGCGCGCGACCGTTCGTCGATAGCGCCTGCTCGAGCCCCACGGTCCGACCTTCTCGCTCGAACACCATGCGCTCGCGCATCGAGACGAGGCCGGCTTGCGAGACCGCGAGCGAGGATGCGGGCGCCATGCCGCAAGCCTCGGTCAGCTCGCATACGAGCGAGACGTAGTCGCTGCGCCACTTGCTCGAGGACTCGATCCGTTGCGCGAGTCCCTCGTCGACGGCGCGCGCCGAGTCCGCAAAGATCGCCCGGCCCGTGGTCGTCGTCGACCGCGATCCCTCGACCTGCGGGAAGCGGACGCCGTCGGCGCTCGAGCTAGGCGGCGTCACGCAGCGTCCGCTCGGCTTGGCGTGCGGGGGCGATGCGAACGACCCTGCGCGCGAGGCCGAGCATCTCGAGCAGGCGTATCACCCACGCGGACGGGTCGAGCTCCCACCAGCGCAATCCGTGCTCGGCCGAGCGCGGAAAGGCGTGGTGATTGTGGTGCCAAGCCTCGCCGAGAGAAGGGAGCGCGAGCCAGAAGACGTTCGTGGAGCAGTCCTCGACGTCGAAGCGCCGGCGACCGAAGTAGTGGCAGACCGAGTTGATGCTCCAGGTGACGTGATGTAGCAGAAAGACGCGCACGAGGCCGCCCCAGAGCAACCCGGTCGCGGCGCCAACGAGGGTGCCTGATAGTAGGTATCCCGCGAGCGCCGGCAGGAGGAGACCCACGAGGACGATCCACTCGAAGCGTTTGTGGATGCGATAGAGAACTGGATGCTCCACGATGTCTCGCGCGTATAGGCCGTGGTCGGCGCGTCCGTAGGTGTTGAGCAGCCAGCCGAAGTGGGCGTGTGCCAGCCCGAGGAAGACCGCGCGGGTCCCGGTGCCGTGATCGTGCACGTGCGGGCTGTGCGGGTCTCCCTCGCGGTCGGTGTGCGCGTGGTGCTTGCGGTGGTCGGCGACCCAGTGTGCGAGTGGTCCCTGGGCGGCCATCGAGCCCAGCACGGCGAGCACGTATTGGAGGGGCACGGCCGCCTCGAAGGAGCGGTGTGTGAACAAGCGGTGGTAGCCAACCGTCACGCCGAAGGCGGTGAGGAGATACATCACCGCGAGGATCACGAGGTCCGTCAAGTTCACCGCGCGGTTCCACAGCAGCGCGACGGCGGCTGCGAAGGCGAGCGCAGGGGCGATCACCGCCGCGAGGTTGATGTAGCGCTCGGCCCTCGGCATCGTCGGACGCGGCCCGGTAGCGGTCGCGGTCGCACTCACCGACGGGACGCTATCTGCGTGGCGTGACACTTTCTGCGCGCAGGAGCAATAATTGGTGGCAGGTTTTTATAACGAGGATGAGCATGCTCGACACCCAGCCGTGGCGCGCGCTGCCGCCGGAGACCGCGTTGCTGATCTCGCCCGAGATCCCGGCCCTTCGCGATGAGATCCTCGACGCCATAAGCCGCGAGGTGCCCGAGTACGCGCGCCCGCTCGAAGGCGAGTTCGGCCGAGGGATTCAGCGCGGCGTCGAGGAGGCCCTGCGTCAATTCGTCGATCTCGTCGAGGATCCGCGCAGCGGACGTGCGCAGACCAGGCAGGTGTACCTCGCGCTCGGCCGCGGCGAGATGAGGGCGGGCCGCAGCCTCGACGCGCTGCAGGCTGCCTACAGGATCGGCGCCCGTGCCACCTGGCGCACGCTCGCGCGCGCTGGCCTGCGTGCCGGTCTCGAGGCGGCAGTGCTCTGCTCGCTCGCCGATTCGATCTTCGCCTACATCGACGAGCTCGCCGCCGACTCCGTTGAGGGCTTCGCCGAGGCCCAGCGGGAAGCCGCGGGTGAGCGCGGTCGGCGACGGCGTCTGCTGCTGCTGTTGATGCTCGCCGAGCCGGTCGACCACGAGGCGTTGCGCAAGGCCGCACTCGACGCTCACTGGCCCATCCCGCGCGTAGTTGCGGCGTTGGCATGCCAGGCCGACGATCTCGATTCGATCACCCGCCGCCTGCCCGAGGAGGTGCTCGCGGGCACGATCGAGGATCAAGGCTGCGTCCTCATCCCGGACGCTGCTGCGCCGGGTCGCGCGCGCCTCATCAGCGCCGCCTGTGGCGAGCGTGTCGCGAGCCTCGGCCCGGCATGCCCGCCCCACGATGCGGCGGCCTCCTGGAGGCGCGCGCAAAGCGCGCTCGAGGCGATGCAACTGGGCGCCCTTGCGCCCGGCTTCTGCCAGGCCGGCGAGCACCTCGCCGCGATCGCGATGTTCCAGGCGCGCGACCCGCTGCGCGAGCTCGCTCGGCTGCGTCTCGCTCCGTTGCAGCCCCTGACCCACGCATCGCGCGCGCGCATGCTCACGACGCTGCGCGCATACCTCGAGCAGCGCGGCAGCACTCCCGCAATGGCGGAAGTGCTCGGCGTCCATCCCCAGACCGTGCGCTACCGGATGCGCCAGCTGCGCGATCTCTTCGGGGAGGCACTCGACGAACCAGACGCCCGCTTCGAGCTCCAGGCCGCAATTCGCGCGCGATCAACTCCGGCAGTCGGCGACTGAGGTCCACGGCCCTCGCGACCCCGCGTCGGTCGACGCCGGGGTCGTGTATGCGGGCTACGGCTTCAGCGCGACTGCAGCCTCGGGCGTTGCGACGTGGAAGCTGAAGCTCTCCTGCAGATAAAGCCGCACCACCCGGTCGTCGTGTGATTCGTAGCCGAGCGACAGGTCCTGGCCGCAATCGAAGATGAAGTCTCCGCCGCGCAGGCTGAGCACGACGGCTCCGCTCACCCCTGGCGCCCACACGATCGGGCCGTCGGTGACCTTGTGAAGGTGATCGAGCAGCGGGTAGCCTCCGTGCTCTGCGGTCTCTACCACCTTGCGGTATTGGTCACGCCCCAGGGCCAGACCGTACGGCCCGGTGATGCCGCTGGATAGGAGACGCTCGACGGCGCCGGCGACCTGCCGCGGGTAACCGTCCGCGGCGCTTCCGAGCTTCATCCCCTTGTGTGGTGCCGCCTGGGCGATGCCCGTGAGCGTGTCATCCCAGCCGTGGAACACCGCTACGTTCTCGGCCACCGCGATTTGATGCGCGGCGGTGTCGAGTGCCTCGAGATCGGTGTCGTCCGCCCCGCGATCGGCGTCGCGCAACTCGGCGCGCGAGAGCTCGAAGTCGGCGCGCAGCTCGACCAGTGGTAGGACGCGGCGCTGCGCCCCGGAAACGCCCTCCGACGGCGCCTGCGCCAGCGGTGTGGTGCGACCAAGGTTGGTCGCCGAATACTCCCAGCCGTGCGGGCCCGAAAAGTCGATGAGCCTGCGCCCCGCGAGGGCCGGGGCGAGGCGTTGACGTGCCTCGGTATTCGAGGAGCTCCCAGCCCGCGTCGCTGATCGGTGCGTTTGAGCGAAGAAGGTGGTTCATCCTCGCGCGCCCCTCAGGCTGCCGATACCGAGCGAGCCGTCCTCGTATCCGCCTTCGCTCGCCGAGCCCCCATCGTCGAACGCCTCGGCCTCGGCCTCCTCGCCGTGCTCGACGATGTTGCCGCTCTGAAACAGGATGCCGCGCGCGACCTCGCGCCATGGCGGGGTGCGTCGCAGCAGGAACTCAAGGTCCATGCTGAAGTGCTTGAACTCCTCTCCCTGCGCGTCGCGCATGATCGCGGCGGCGTCGGGGTCGCTCTCCACCGCGATGCGCTGCTCATACCAGCCCAGCGCTTCTGCCTCCTCGGTCAGCGACGCGCACATGCGCGCGAACGTCCGTGTGGCGGCGGGCAGCTCCTCGGGCGGCTCGTGGTACTGGTCGAAGCCCATCGGATCTCCTTGAGTTCGTGGGGACGGGTAGCTTTCGGCGCTCCGTCAATCATCGCGGAAAGCGCCGTCAAGGTCGCGACACAAAGCGTGCGGGGGCAACCCCCTCGAGGCCGCGAGGAGCACGTGTCGGCCCCCGAGAATCGTGGCCGTCCGTCGGTCAGTCGACGCCGGCAAGCGCGACCGTGTCTTGGCCGCTCGTGGCGCCCGCGGGCTGCTGAGCGGACCCGCGCCGACCGGGCACGAGCAGCGATGCGAGCAGGCAGACGATGAGGAACCCCGTGGCCATCACGAAGGTCTCGGTGAAGCCATCGACCGTCGGCAGGCCGTGGCGCACGTGTGCCGCGATGAAGGTCGCGGAGAGCTGACCGCCGAGCGCACCTCCGAGTGTGCGCATCACCGTATTCATGCCGCTCGCGACACCCGTCTGATGAGGTGGGACGGCCTGGACGATCAGCGTGCCGAGCGCGGCGAAGGCGAGGCCGATACCGATGCCGAGGAGGCCGCTCGCGATCAGGAAGTCGAGCGGATGCGCGTGCGCTGCGGAGAGCAGCGCGAACGCGCCCGTCGTGAACGCGGTGCCCGCGATCAGCGCCAACTTTGAGCCGTAGCGCAGCGAGATTTTCCCGGCCACGAGACCCAGCACGAACATGCACACGCTGCTCGGGAGTAGATACAGGCCAGATGTGACGACGGAGGCGCCGAAACCGAAGCCGGTGCTCTTCGGCAGCTGCGAGAACTGCGGGATCACGATGAAGGACGAGTACATCCCCGCCCCGAGGAGGAAGGCGGCGGCGTTCGTCGTCCAGACGCCGCGGACGCGCATCATCGCCATGTCGATCAGCGGCTCGTCGCTGGAGACCTCTCGGGCCACCCATGCGCAAGAAACCAGGAAGCCCGCCGCGATCAGCCCGAGTGTCTTGGAGGAGCCCCAGCCCCATTCCGTGGTTTGGCTCACGCCGAGCAGTACCAGCGATATCCCGAGGCTCATCAGCGCCGCCGCGCCCCAGTTGACGCGTCCGGGAACGCGCACCGGCGATTCGGGAACGAACCACCAGGTGCATGCAGCAGCGACGATGATCGCGATCATCGGCAGCCAGAACAGCCAGTGGTAGCTCAGGTTCTCGACGATGACGCCCGAGAGGACGATGCCGATGCCCGCGCCGACCCCGAGGATCGATGAGAGCAGCCCGATGCTTCCAGCGACCTTCTCGCGGGGGAACTCGTCACGGACGATCCCGAAGGCGAGTGGGAAGATGCCTCCGCCGGCTCCCTGGATCACCCGCGCGATGATCAGGATGCCGAGGCTGTGCGCGACACCGGCCAGCAACGTGCCGAGCCCGAGCATGATCAGAGTCCACAGCAGCAGCTTCTCCTTGCCGTACATGTCGCCCAGCCGGCCGAGGATCGAGGTGCCCACCGACGCCGCGAGCAGGTAGCCCGTCAGCAGCCAAGTCACGCTGGTCTCCGTCGTGTGCAGGTCGTGCTGGATCGTCGGGAGCGCCGGCACGACACTCGAGCTCAACATCGCGTAGGCGAGGCCGGCGAGGCCGAGGACCGCGAGGGTCACGCTCGGATGCGATCGCTTCGTGTGTCTGAGAACGGCGCGGTCAGTGTGCATCGAGCAGGTCCACGATCATCCGCATTACCCGCACCGCCGCCTCGATCTCGCCATCGTCGGCGTCCTCCAACTTCCCACGCCACAGCGCCTGCGAGCGAACGCGCCTCTGCTCGACGATCTCTCGTTCCCTTCGGCGTGAGCGAAACCAGACACACACGCCGGTCCTCGGTGCTGCGCCGCCGCTCGAGCACTCCTCGCTCTTCGAGGTGGTCGAGCATCACCGTCGTGGTCGCGGGATTCGTCAGCGTGCCGTCAGCGATCTCGCCTGCGGTCTTCTCACCGTCGCGCAGCACGGAGAGCGCCCACAGCTGGGCGTTCGTCAGCGTTTCATCCTGCGTGGCCCGCTGATCGCGTCCGCGCAGCCGCCGCTCGGCACCGAGAACCTCGACCAACGCCGTCCGGAGCTCGTCGAGCAGCTGGCGGCGTGTGGGGGCGGTAGCGGTGGCTGGGCGGGTCGACAAGGACGCGCTCGAAGCTTAGAGACCAAAACTTTAGCAACCCAAAGACAGCGATCCACCGCTCGGGCCTGCCGGCCTCGGATGACGCGTCCCTGCTTCACTGGCGAGGACCCCACCCATCTCCGACGAAAGGTCCTTCGGTGGCTGACGAACAACAGCTCTTGGAGCTGATAGCCCACAACACGCAGGGGATCCTGGCCGGCGTGAAGAGTTGACGGCTACCCGCATCTGACCAACGTTCTCTATGTGTGGGATGCGGCGGAGCGCATCGCGCGCGTCTCGACGACGGCCGACCGTGTGAAAGCACGGATCATGCATCGCAACCCGCACGCCGCTTTGCACGTGCCCGGGGCGCACTTCTGGTCCTACGCGGTCGCGGAGTGCGACGCCGAGACGTCCGCCGTCGCAGCCACGCCGGGCGACGACGCCTCCCGCGAGCTTCTGCGCCTCCATTCGAGCTTCTACAGCGGGCTCGACGAGGGAGAGTTCTACGAGCAGATGATCAAGGCGCGGCGACTCGTCCTCCGCCTGCGCGTGCGGCGCGTCTACGGACTGCTGATGGATTCCCCGCCCGGCGGCTGAGCGCACTGCGCGGCCACCGGCAGACGCGGCGAGTCGCTGATCGGCGCGGCTCACCGAGCAGCCTGTGATCCCGGAACGACGAGGCTGCTCCAAGCTAGGGACGCTCGGCAGCCGCGCATGAGAGCATGCTCGACGTCGATGAGCGATTTCCTCGTCAAGCGCAACGCCCTCCGCGAGTCCCGGATCGCGGAGTCCGACGTGCCCGCGCTCGAGCTTGGCGAGGCGGTACTTCGGGTCGACAGCTTCGGGCTCACAGCGAACAACATCACCTACGCGGCCTTCGGCGAGCTCATGTCCTACTGGGACTTCTTCCCGGCGCCAGCAGGGTTGGGGTCGCGTCCCGATGTGGGGCTTCGCGGAGGTGGAGCGAAGCGAGGCCGAGGGCGTTGAGAGCGGCGGACGCCTCTACGGGTACCTTCCTCCGTCCTCGTACCTCGTCGTGAGACCGGTACACGCTGGCACAGGCGGCTTCACCGACGGCTCGCCGCAGCGCGCCGCGCTGCCCTCGGCCTATCAGCTGCTACACGGCGACGGACGCCGATCCGTTCTACCGGGCCGATACCGAGGACCTGCAGATGCTCCTGCGTCCGCTGTTCTTCACATCCTTTCTGATCGAGGATCAGCTGATCGACGATCGGCTCACAGAGCGGGGGCCGATCGTGATCTCGAGCGCTTCCAGCAAGACCGCTCTGGGCACGGCGTTCCTGCTGTCACAGCGCGAGGGAGTCGAGCTGGTCGGCCTGACCTCGCCACGCAGCGTCGACTTCGTCCGCGGCCTCGATGTCTACGACCGCACGGTCGCCTACGACGAGGTCGATTCGCTCGATCGGGGGCCGGCCACCTTCGTCGATATCGCGGGAGACGCGAAGCTGCGCCTCGCCGTGCACTCGCACTACGGCCAGGATCTCGTGTACAGCATGGCCGTCGGCGTCACCCACTGGGAGGAGTTCGCCGCGGGCGACGGCGAGCTGCCTGGCCCCGCCCCGAAGTTCTTCTTCGCCCCCGATCGCGTCACGAGGCGCTCGCAAGACTGGGGCCCCGCAGGCCTCCAGACGCGGGTCGCCGACGCCTGGCACCCATTCTGCGACTGGGCCGGAGGCTGGCTCGAGGTCGTCCACAGCAGCGGCTTCGAGGCGGTTCAGCGCGTCTACCTAGATGTGCTCGAGGGTCGCGTCGACCCCAGGACCGCCGACGTGCTCTCGCTCGTCTAACCCGAACGGCCAATGCCGCGCCTTGGCGCTGCCAGGATGAGCGCGCCCTCGAGTGCGGCGATACATTGCGCGGCGTCTACATGCAGCAGCTCACCTACACCGCCCCCAACGAGCTCGAGTGGGTGGACGCAGCAGAGCCGCGGCTCAACTCCGACGGGGGCGCGCTGGTGCGGCCGATCGCCGTCGCGACCTGCGACCTCGACGCGCTCATCGTCACCGGCCGCTCCCCGTTTGCGCCGCCGTTTCCGCTCGGTCACGAGTGCGTCGCCGAGGTCGTCGATCTCGGCGATGGCGTTACGTCGCTCGAACGCGGCCAGCTCGTCAGCGTCCCGTTTCAGATTTCCTGCGGTGAATGCGCGCCGTGCCGCCGCGGACGCACGGGCAACTGCGCCGGCGTGGGGTTCATGTCGACCTATGGTTTCGGGCCAGCCGTCGAGCGGTGGGGCGGCTTTCTGTCAGACCTCGTAGAGGTCCCCTACGCCGAGCACATGTTCGTTGCGCTACCAGCGGGCCTCGAGCCGGCCGCCGTTGCGAGCGCCTCGGACAACATCAGCGACGCGTGGCGAGCGGTCGGACCCCAGCTCGCCGAGGACCCGGGCGCCGCGGTGCTCGTCGTCGGGGGCGCCGGCGCAGGCTCCATCGGCCTCTACGCAGTCGCCCTCGCCCGCGCGCTCGGCGCCGCGTCGGTTCTGTACGTGGACGGCGATGCGGGCCGCTGCGCCACCGCACAGGCGCTCGGCGCCGAGACGATCTCCGATCCGCCGAAGCGCCTCGGCGCGTTCCCGATCACGGTGGACTCGAGCGCCGACCCGGACGGCCTCGCGCTCGCGCTGCGCTCGACCGCGCCCGACGGCACCTGTACGAGCACCGCGATCTACTTTGGCGAGCAGCCGGCGCTGCCGCTGCTGGAGATGTACACGAAGTGCATCACCTTCAAGACCGGCCGCGTGCACGCGCGCGAGGCGATGCCGCGGGTGCTCGAGCTGGCCGCCGCCGGCGCACTGCACCCCGAGCTCGTCACCACGCGCATCGTGCGGTGGGCCGAGGCCGGCGACGCCCTCCTGGAGGCCGACTGGACGAAGCTCGTGATCGAGCGCTGATAGGCGCTCTCACGTCAGGCATCGAAAGCGCGGATCGCCGTCGCTATAGGCTTGCGAGCCGTGGAGCACGTCGCACTGCGCGAGGGGGATTCAGGTGTCGTCGTGCTCACGATCGACCGTCCGCCGGCCAACGCCATGGACCTCACGCTGTTGGGCGACATCGTGGGAGCCGTCGAGCGTCTCTCGAGGGATCTGCCGCGCGCGCTGGTGATCGCTGGGCGTCCCGAGCTGTTCTCGGCGGGAGTCGACCTGAAGGCGATACCGGGGTACGGGCCCGCGCAGCAGCGAGAGATGGTCACGCTCATAAACGACATGGCCCTCGGCGTCTATCAGCTGCCCTGCCCCGTGGTGGCGGCGGTCACCGGCCATGCGGTCGCCGGTGGCTTCGTGCTCGCCCTGTGCGCCGACATGCGGGTCGCCTCTGCGACGGGCCGCTACGGCCTGACGGAGGTAAAGGTCGGGGTCGGTTACCCGCAGGCCGCGATCGGCGTCGTCGTCGCAGAGCTCGCACCCCACTCCGCCCGCGTGCTCGCGCTCGGCAGCGAACTCGTCAGCGCAGAGGACTGCCTGCGCCTCGGTGCCTTCGACGAGGTCGTCGAGCCCGACGCGGTCGTGAGTCGCGCGCTCGAGCTCGCGCGCGGCCTCGCGACGTTTGAACCCGAGGTCTACGCGTTGACCAAGCGCGGGCTTCGCGGCGCGACCATCGAGCGATTGCGAGCAGCGGCCTTAGCCGACCCGCTGCTCGACCGCTGGGTCGACTGATCCGCGGACGCGCACATGCGCTTTATCGCTGAGCTCGGCACGCTCCGAGCGGGCGACGGGCGGGCCGAGGGCGTTCTTCGGCGGGGTCACACCCTCCCGTCGCGGTCGCTGGGCCGACCGTTGTTGTCGGAGTCGCGGTCGCCGCCGTTGTGCTGAGGAATGCGGCCGTTCGCGTGGCTGGCGCCGTGATGACGGTTCTGGTGAGAACCGCTCGCTGGCGCACTAGCTGGCAAGGCCGCCAGGCCGCACGCACCGATGACGACGGCAGCGACGGCAGCCTCAAGCTTCGCCCACGGCATGGCTCACACGTACAGACGGCAAATGCCAGCCACTTCAGCATCCCACCCGCGAAGTAATCGGCAAGCGTACGAGACGCTGAGCCTTGGCGACGTCCGAGCCCCGGCGAGCGAGAGGAGCGCCCTCATCCTCCGTTTTGAAGGGCGCTCCGAGCCTACGCGGCAGACAGCTCCTCGTGCGTCGACTGCGCTGCGGCAGGCTGGACAGCAGCGACGATCGGGACTTGCGTGATCGGCGCTTGCGGCGCCTGCGCGACCGTCATCGCTGCCTGCGGCAGCGCCGCGGGCTCCGGGCTCTCTCCGCTGATCGCGTCCTTGAAGCCGCGCATCCCAGAACCGAGCGACCTACCCATCTCGGGGAGGCGCTTTGCTCCAAACAGGAGCAGAACGACGACCAGCACGAAGGCGATGTGAATTGGGTTATCGAGTCCCATCGGTGTTCTCCTTTGTTCGTTCACGCTCGTCTGCACGACCGACGAGCGTCTAGGGGCTAGTGCGTTTGGATGGCCGTCGTGGATCATCGAGACCCTTCCACAGTGGCTATGACTTGATCAACGGGCCGGCCTTGGCCACGACCTGCGCCTTGGTCAGAGGAATGTCGAACCCTTCGTTGCGAGCACGCCGGTGTTCTCGAGGACCGCGGTTGCTCGCGGGGATTGCGAACGTGGGCTTGGCGATCGGCTTGCCGCCGAGCTGTTTGATGGCGGCTGTGAGCGCTAGGAGTGGGCGTAGGTCGGTTAGGTTTATGCCGTGCGCTTTGCCGCCGACCGACCGCTTGGCGTGGCAGCGGCCACGGTGCTCGACTACCGCGAGCTCGCGCGCCGCAAGCTCCCCCGTCAATTGTTCGACTACATCGACGGCGGCGCCTACGAGGAGGCCACGATGCGCGCGAACCTCGCCGATCTCGAACGCGTGCTGTTGCGGCAGCTCGTGATGCGCGATGTCTCAATCCGCACGCAGTCGACCGAGGTTCTCGGACAGCAGCTCGCGATGCCCGTGATCCTCGCGCCGGTTGGTCTGGCGGGGATGTACGCAAGACGCGCGGAGGTGCAGGCCGCCCGCGCCGCCCAGGCGGCGGGCGTCCCGTTTATCGAGTCAACGGTCTCGATCTGCAGTGTCGAGGAGGTCGCCGGTGCGACATCGCGCCCCCCCTGGTTCCAGCTCTACGTCATGCGCGACCGTAGTTACGCGGAGGACCTGATGTCGCGCGCGCACGCGGTCGGCGCGCCGGTTCTGGTGCTGACGATCGACCTCGCGGTGGTGGGGGCACGCCACCGCGACACGCGCAACGCCGTCGTCGGCGCAGCGTCGCCGTGGGCGAGGCTCCGCCGCGGGTTGGACCTCGTCAGTCACCCTCGCTGGATCAGGGAGGTCGCGCTTGGCGGCAAGCCGCTCACATTCGGGAACCTGGCAAAGGCGGTTCCTGGGGCGAGCAGCCCAGCGGGCTTCAAGGACTGGGTCGATGCGCAATTCGACCCGAGCGTCACCTGGGAGGACATCGCGTGGGTGCGCGGGCAGTGGCCCGGAAGATTGGTGGTCAAGGGCGTGCTCGACCCTGAGGACGCCAGGCGGGCCGCCGACGTCGGCGTCGACGGCGTCGTCGTCTCCAACCACGGCGGGCGCCAACTGGACTCGGTGCCTTCGACCGCCCGGGCGCTGCCCGACGTCGCAGAAGCGATCGGCGATCAGGTGGAGGTGCTGGTCGACGGTGGCGTGCGCACGGGCCTCGACGTCGTCAAGATGCTCGCGCTGGGCGCGAGGGCTGTGTTGGTGGGGCGGGCGTGGGCGTGGTCGGTGGCTGCGGGCGGCGAGGTCGCGGTCCGCGACATGCTCGACGGCCTCAGAGCCGACATCGACGTCGCGCTTGCGCTCACGGGGCGCAACTCGGTCGCCGATCTCGACACCTCTGCTCTGTATACCCCGGGCTCTGGGGTCTCTGCCACGGGCTGAGGATTTGTGGCGACGGTCCTGATTCCGCTGCCGCGACTCGACTTCGATCCATCGGAGGTCGCGGTCAGCTGGAAGGTGCTCACGCAGCTCGGGCACAGCACGGTGTTCGCCACGCCCGATGGCGCCATCGCCTCCGGCGATGAGCTGATGCTGAGCGGCCAGGGCCTCGACCTCTGGGGCTGGATTCCCGGCTTGCGCCGGATCGTCGCGGTCGGACGCGCGCTGCGGGCCGACCGCGCGGCGCGCAGCGCCTACGAGGACATGGAGGACGCCGCGGAGTACCGGGCACCAACGACCTGGGCAGCCGCGGACCTCGACGCGGTCGATGGGCTGCTGCTCGCCGGCGGGCATCGGGCGCGAGGCATGCGCGGCTACCTCGAGAGCCCGCGGCTGCAGGAGCTCTGCGTCGAGGCATTCGCTCGCGAGATCCCGGTCGCCGCGATCTGCCACGGCGCTTTGCTGGTTGCGCGAAGCGTCGATCCCGGGACGGGAAGGTCGGTGCTATACGGACGCACGACGACGGCGCTCACCTGGCAGCTGGAGCGCACCGCGTGGCGCCTTACGCGCGTGACACGCTTCTGGGACCCGACGTACTACCGCACCTACGTGGAGGCGGCCGGTCAGCCGCCGGGGTACATGTCCGTCCAGGCGGAGGTCACGCGCGCCCTGCGGGACCCGGCTGACTTCCGCGATGTCGATCCCTCAGAACCAGACGCGCGCCTGAAGCGCAGCGGCCGCGCGCGTGACAGCCTGCGCGACGAACGTCCCGCGTTCGTGGTGCGCGACGGCAACTACATCTCTGCGCGCTGGCCCGGGGACGTCCACACCCTTGCCAGGCGGTTTGCCGAGATGCTCCCAGCGCTTGCCGTTGCGGCGGGTCGCCAGGCCGTGTCCGGCGAGCGTTAGAGGGCAGCTCTCCTGGAAGCCCCGTAGATGGCCAACTCGACGCGGCTGTTCATCGAGGCCTGCTGGATAGCCTGGCTCGCCTACTGGCTTCTCATGGCCTTCAGGACGAAGCGTACGATCGAGCGAAGAGGGCTCCTCGGCTATCGCCTGGTCGCGCTCGCGGTGATCGCCGCGTGGTTCGCGATCGCGGCACTGGCCGGCGTCTCGCAGCAGTCACACCTCTGGAACACGGGGCTTGCGTTGGGCGTCCTGACAGACTGCATCGTGGTCGCGGGCGCGGCCTTCACCGTCTGGGCCCGGATCGCGCTCGGTCGCAACTGGAGCGCCGAGGTCACCTTCAAGCAGGAACACGAGCTGATCGAGTCCGGCCCGTACGCGCTGGTGCGCCACCCGATCTACACCGGGTTGATCCTGATGGCGCTCGGCACGGTGGCCAACTACGCGCGCCCGCTCTCCTTTGCCCTCTTCGTCGCGCTGTGTGCGAGCTTCTGGTGGAAGGCCAGGGAAGAGGAGCGCGTCATGAGCAGCCATTTCCCCGACGAATACACCGAGTACAAAAAGCGCGTCCCGGCGATCATTCCGTTCGTGCTGTGAGCCCCAGCCATGGGGACCGCGCTTGCGCGCGGCTGAGCGACGGCGGCGCCGAGTTCGAATGCCGGCGGGCCTGGGCCGAGCGCTGTCTTTGGTGCGTACGCCGCGAGCCGCGTCGGAGACCCTGGGTGACCTTGGCAACCGCGCGAGCAGCGCTCACTCGACCTCGCAAGTTGACGGGCGCAGGCCGCCTTGGGCCGCGTCGGCCCCGGTCCGAGCTCGAGCGCGCCGTGCAGCTGCCTGCGCGCCGGGCGTGATCAACGCGGCTCGCGAGCTGACCAGTGCCACCAACGCTCGGTGTCGATCGCCAGCACGGCCCCCACGGCGCGCTGCTGCGGGTAGCGATCGGCCAGTAGCCCGACCGCACATCGCGCCTCCGGCTCTGAGGGTTCGAGCACGCGGGCCGTGCCGTCCGCGCGCACCCACCAGAGCGCGCTCCAGTCGCTCGCGTCGTAGTGATCGACGAGGACAGCCGCCCGGGGGTTGGCACGGACGTTGCGCAGTCGCTGCAGATCGGTCGTGCGCTTCGGCTTGGCATCGACGACGCTGTAGATGGTCTCGCGCGCGAGTACGAACACGATCGGCACGAGATGCGGCCGCGCCCGCTCGTCCACCGTCGCCAGGCGCGCGACGTCGGCCGCCTCGAAGCGGCGTCGCGCCTCCTCGCCGGTCACTCCCCGTGGAGCTCGGCGATCACGCCCTCCCAGCGCTCGAGTGCGGCCTCGAGCGGTCCGAGGGCGGCCGAGGGGATCCAGCGAACGACCCGTCGCACGCCGGCCTTCTCGAGCTCCTCGAGCACTTCTGGTTTGGCCGGCGCGCCCATCACGACCACCTCGATTCGACGGTCGGCGCGCGCCCAGAGCTCGCGCGCACGAGCGAGCAGGTCTTCGCCGGTGTAGTTCGGCATCCAGGCGTCGCCGAAGTGCATCACGCGGTCGAGCACCGTCGGGCCGTTGCCGCCCACGAGCACCGGCGGATGAGGTCGCTGCGCGGGCTTCGGCCATGACCAGATCCGCTCGAAGTCGACGTGCCGGCCGTGGTAGCTGGCCTCGTCCTGCGTCCAGATCGCCTTCATCGCCTCGACCCGCTCGGCCATGATCGCCATGCGCACGCGCGGGTCGGTTCCGTGGTTGAGCATCTCCTCACGGTTCCAGCCGGCCCCGACCCCGAACTCCATGCGCCCGCCAGAGAGGCGGTCGATACTCGCGACCTCCTTGGCGGTGGTGATCGGATCGCGCTCGATGACAAGGCAGATGCCGCTGCCGATGCGCAGCTTCGAGCTCGCGGCCGCGGCCGTGCTGAGGGCCACGAACAGGTCATACGTATGGAAGTATTTCCGCGGTAGCTCTCCGCCGGCGGGGTAGGGGGTCTCGCGGCTCGCCGGGATGTGCGTGTGCTCGGGGAAGAACAGCGACTCGTGCCCGCGTTCCTCGACTATGCGCGCGAGCGTTCCGGGATCCACGCCATCGTGGGTTGGGAAGCAGCCGATGCCGAACTCCACGCGGCGAGTGTAGTCCTCACGCGCGCGCGCGTGAGGACCAGGGCTACGGCCGGCGCGTGTGCCGCCGGGGTCAGTGTGCCAGCGAGGGCACCGCCGTCGGGTCGGTCTGCTGCGCCCCCGATCGCAGCAGCACGCTCGTGATCATCGCGCCGAGGAAGAACACCCCTGCGGCCCAGAAGAACGCTGTCGTGTAGCCGTGGACGGCCGCAGCCGCGAGCGCTGCGGGCGTCGGGCCTCCATGCGAGGCGATGAACCCGGTCGTGGCAGTCGCCGAGACGGTGCTCAACAGGGCGATGCCGATCGAGCCACCCACCTGCTGCATCGTGTTCACGAGCGCGGAGGCGACCCCGGCGTCCTGCGGATCGACGTTGCCCGTCGCCGTGGCCATCGCCGGCGCGAACACCATCCCGAGGCCCACGCCCATCAGCAGCAGCGCCGGCAGGACGTGCGTCGCGTAGCTCGTGTGCACGCCGACGCGTGTCAGCAGCAGCATCGAGATCCCGGCCATGACCATGCCCGTCGGCACGAGCGGGCGCGGGCCCGTCCGCGGCAGCACGCGCGTGCTCATCAACGTCGCCGAGGTCACGATCGTCGCCATCATCGGCAGGAACGCGAGCCCGGTCTTCACGGGGCTGAAGCCGAGCGTGCGCTGCAGGTAGTAGGTGAGGAACAAGAAGACGCCGAAGATCCCCGAACCGACGATGCCCGTCGCGAGGAACGAGCCGCCGCGATCACGGTCGAGCAGCACGCGCGGTGGCAGCAGCGGATGCCGGCCGCGCCACTGCAGCAGCGCGAACCCGGCGAGCAGCACGGCGCTTGCCGCCAACGCTCCGACCGTGAGCGCCGCGCCCCAGCCGTGGGTCTGCGCGTTAGAGAAGCCGTACACGAGCGCGAACAGGCCCGTGGTCGCGCTCGCGGCGCCGGCGAGGTCGAGCTTCGGCCGGACCGCCGGACGCTCGTTGACGAGCAGCACGAGCGCGGCGGCCGCTGCCGGAATCGCGAACAGGAGGTTCACGAACATGGTCGAGCGCCAGTCGATGTACTGGGTGAGCACGCCACCGAGGAGCAGCCCGATCGCCCCGCCGCCGCCGGCGATCGCGCCGTAGATACCGAACGCCCTGCCGCGCTCGGCGGGGTCGCTGAACGTGGTCGTGAGAATCGACAGCGCCGACGGCGCGAGCAGCGCGCCGAACGCCCCCTGCAGCGCGCGCGCCGCGACGAGCACGTCGAAGCTCTGCGCGAGCCCGGCGAGCGCCGAGGCCAGCGCGAACCCCACGAGGCCCGCGATCAGCGCCCGCTTGCGTCCGAAGTAGTCGCCGATCCTCCCGCCGATCAAGAGCAGGCTTCCGAAGGCGAGCGCGTACGCGGTCACGACCCACTGCCGGCTGCCGTTCGAGAACCCCAGCGAGTGCTGCGCCGAGGGCAGGGCGATGTTGACGATGGTCGCGTCGAGCACGACCATCAGCTGGGCCACCGCGACCATCGTCAGGATCAGCCAACGGCGCTCGTGCTGCTGGGAGGATGTCTCGGGATTCATCGTTGCTCGCGATCTATGTGGAGATGGGCACTCAAAGTGGAGGGCTAGCCTCAAGTTCGCCCACGATAGCACAGAAGCGGAGATACTCTCTCCAGTTGGAGAAGATCTCTCCACGTGGAGTCCGCCGCTCCACTTTGTTACGATCGATGCATGGACACGATCGCCAGCGAGCGCCCGCTGAGGAAGGACGCCGAGCGCAACCGCCAGCGCATACTCGACAGCGCGCGCGTGCTGTTCGCCGAGCGCGGGCTCGGCGTGTCACTGGACGACATCGCGCGCCACGCCGATGTCGGCGTCGGGACCGTCTACCGGCGCTTCCCGGACAAGGAGCAGCTGATCGACGCGCTCTTCGAGGACCGTGTCGGCGAGATACTCGCTCTCGCAAACGAGAGCCTCGCGATGGCCGAGCCATGGCAGGCGCTCGCGGACTTCATCGAGCGCTCGATGCAGTTGCAGGTCGAGGACAGGGGCCTCAAGGAGCTCCTCTGCGGCACCAACGCAGGGCACGCCCGCATCGAGCGCGCGCGTGGTCAGATCCAGCCGCTGATCGAGTCGATCCTGCGGCGTGCGCAGCGGGCCGGCGCCGTGCGGGAGGACATCGGCGTCTCGGACCTGGTGCTGCTCCAGCACGCGATCGCCGAAGCCGGCGAATACGCACGCGATGTCGCACCCGAGGCCTGGCGTCGCGTGATGTTGATCGTTCTCGATGGCCTGCGCCCGGATCGACGCCGCCCCTCGCGGATGCCCGCGCCGGCGCTGAGCGATGAGGAGATCGTGTGCGCGATGCGCGACTGGAGCCAGCGGCGGCGCAGCTGATCGGCGCAGGGCGCGACGCCCGCGCTGCGCCGAGTGCTTGCGTCTCGGCTAGCCTTGCAGGGAGATGGACGATCAGTCGATCCTGACCCGTATCGAGGCGCTGGTGGGAGAGGAGCACGCGCTCCTCGGTCGCGAGCAGGATGACGCGACCGACTCAGATGCGCTCGCTGCCGATCGGCGGCGACGCGAGCAGCTCTCGACCGAACTCGACAGCTGCTGGGATCTGCTGCGCCAGCGCAGGGCGCTGCGGGACGCCGGCAGAGATCCCGACCAGGCGGGCGCGCGCGACGCCGGCACGGTCGAGCGCTACCTCCAGTAGGCGCGAAGTGATCATCGCGCTCGGGGACATCTACGCACAGATCCCTCGCCGCGAGGAAGTCCGCGAGCTGATGCGCGAGACGCAGGCGCGCGTGAGGGAGCAGCCAGGCTGCGTGTCCTATGCGTTCGCGGAGTCGCTGGAGGACCCTGGTCATTTCGTGCTGGTCGAGCAGTGGCGCGATCAGCAGGCACTCGACCAGCACTTCCTTTCGGCCGCGTTCGCGGACTACCAGGCGCAGATCACCGGCTGGCTCGTGCGTACCTCCGAGCTGCGCGTGCACGCCGTCGAGGCGAGCTATGCGCCCTACACCAGCTCGCCGCTCGCGAGCGCACAGGACGACTGAGAACTTTTCTGAGCGCTGGCTAGGTGGGGAGCCGCGGGGCGGCTCGGGCTACAAAACGCGTTGCGGTTCGCACTGCTACGCTTCGTCGTAGACATGCCCGGTAGCCGTGAACCACGCGAAGCGGTCCCGCCGTCTTTGCACGAACTCGAGTCCGAGGTGATGGAGGACGTCTGGTCCACCGGTGAGTCGACGGTTCGCGAGGTGATGGAACGCCTCAACCGGCGCACCAGCAGGCAGCGCGCCTACACGACGTACATGACGGTCATGGCGAGGTTGCACAAAAAGGGGGTGCTCGACCGTCGCCGCGACGGGAAGACCGACATATATGTACCCACGCTCAGCCGCGAGCAGTTCATGGCCTCGCGTGCGAAGTCCGAGGTCGAGGAGCTAGTCGCCCGGTACGGCGACGTCGCGCTGAGCCACTTCGCCCGGCAGTTCGCGAGCCTCGATCCCGCCCGCAGACGAGCGCTGCAGCGCCTCGCTCGCAAAGCCTGAGCCACGCGCCGCGGGCCCGCTTCACGCGCGCGCCTCGGCGTGGAATCACGAGGGTCAACTTCAACCGACCCGCGCGCGCATACGGAGGTAGACGACGAGCGCGCCAGGAGGGCCACCGAGGCATGCGCTGGCCTCTCGCAACGCCCACGTATCCGGCAGCTCGCTGCGAGCCGTCGGCCTCCATGACCCAGATGGCCTGGCCCTCGTGGAATGGGCCATCGCCTAGACCGTCCACGCGCGCCCCCCTCGCTACCGCGAGCCGAGCGCGCAGGCACGCCCGGCATCGAGCCGAGCGGCACCGCGAGCGCGGAGAGGCCGCCGTGGGTTGCTGGCCTCTCCAACCGAAGGGCGCTCGCTGCGGCTGCTGCGGGGTGTCGCTGGCATCGCCAAGGAAGCAGGCGCCGTGCTGTTCGAACTAGTGGATCGCACGGCCGCTGCTGCTGACCGCATCCCAGCTACCGCCGAACATGTCTACTCCGACGTAGGAGGTGTCGGCCTGCGAGCTGTCACCGCGGTAGAGATACAGCGGGTGCCCGGCGTAGGTGACCTGCGTGCGGCCGCCGGACAGCTTGATCGTCGACAGCAGCGAGCCGCGGACGCCTGAGCTGGCGCTGGGGCGCCCCTGTGTCAAGAGAGCGGGCCATACGCCTTCGCAGCCATGAGTGCCCGCGCAGCTGTTATGGGCGCCGTGGTCGCGCGTGAACAGATAGAGCGTGAAGCCGGATCCGTTGGCGAGGATCTGGCCGAGGCTCGTGTGGCGCAGCTCGACCTTTGCCGCGCTGCTGGCGTGGGCGGTTGCTCGCGGGCCGTGCGCGAGCGCGCTCGCGGACACGCCCGCGGCGACGCTGAGAATGGCGGCCAGGAAAATGCTGATGCGCTTCATCGAACGTGCTCCCATCTGTTTTGCGAGGGGCGACGCGCCTTCGGACGCATCGCTGGGGCAGGCGCCCCATCGAGCAAGGACGCCTTCGAGCCTGAAAGATTCCCGGGCGCCGCTTGCGTCACCAGAGCGCCGGCGCTCGCGCTCAGCGACCGCCGTGGCTCGCGAGGCGCAGCAGAGCGCTGCTGCTGATGCCGCGGCCTGCGATCACACAGAGGTGGCCGTTGCGGTCCCAGGCTACGACCTGCGCGCCATCCTCGCTCGTGAGCCGGTAGGCGACTCCGCCGCGCCAGCTCAACTTGCCGCCACCGACGCTCGGTGCGGGGCTGCCGGCGATGATCGCGTAGCCGATGCGCTGGCCATAACGGTCGGTGTAGAAGACCGTCGTCACCGAGCGGCCATCGAGGCGGTCGACGCGAGCGCCGGTGGAGCGCCATCCGATGCTGTCTTCCCAATACGGGAAGGCGACCCCATCGACGTTCCTGGCGAGCTGGTCGGGATGCCCTGGATCCTCCGTCGGTGCGGCGAGCCTCGCGGGCCCGAGCGTCAGCGCCGACGCCTGACGCAGGCTAAACGGTGTCGAGCCCCCGCCCGGGAGTCCCAGCAGCAGCGCAAGTCCGGCCGCGAGCACCGCCAGCGCGCCGCCGAACTGCCAGCGCAGCCGCGGCATCGCGAGCGCGCCGCCGAGTCGCCAGCCGCGCCGGCGATCGCCTCGCGGCGTGCGCTCGTCGATCAGCTGCTGCACTCGGAGGTGGAGCTCGGCGGGCGCGCGCACGTCCACCGAGCGAATGAACTCGACGAGCTCGGCTTCGCTTGAGTCGGCGCGCGGAAATGGGTCGGAGGTGTGTTCGGTCATTCTCGTTCCTTATCTGCGACTCCGCTGGGACGACTTCCTTCCCGCGCTCCGTCGATCGCGGCGCGTGGCTCCGTGGAGGCGGGGACCATGGGTGGCCTCGAGTCCCTGGACGCGTTCGCCTGGATGCGCGCGTTCGAGCGCTGCGGCTCCGACGGCTCGTCGCGAAGCCGTTCGACCACCTGCTTGCGCGCGCGGAAGAGCCGCGTCGTGATCGTCGCCTCGCGCACCTGCAGCGCCTCGGCGGCTTCGCGATAGGAGAGCCCGAGAACGTCAACCGCCACGAGCGCCAGCCGAAAGTCCTCGGCCAGCCCGGCGATCGTCGAGTAGAGCTCCTGCACCTCGAGTGCCTGATCGGGGCGTCCCATCGGCTTCGGGTCGGCCGCGACCACGTCTTCGAGCGTGGCTACGGTCAGCGGGCGTCGCGACGCCGTGCGTCGACTCGTGAGGAACGTGTTGCGCAGCACACGCATGAGGTAGTAGAGCTCGCCGTCGCCGCGCAGCACGCGCGGACGCGCCAGCACGCGCGCAAAGGTCTCCTGCACCAGATCCTCCGCGTCCTCGCGCGTGCCGCACAGCGCCCAGGCGGCGCGGTACAGGCGATCGACGTGCTGGCTGAGCTTCTGGGGGTCGAGCGTGCGCATGGCATGGGGTTCCTCACCACCGCGGCCTCGCGGCATGAATGTGCCGCCGCTCCGGACTCTACCGAGAGCAGGTCTACGCGCTCCACAACGCGGTCCTGTGGGCGACCTTCAACGCCTTCGCCCAGGCGCGCCCGCCCTCACCACTCTCGTGATGTCTTATCTCATCGGCGCGAGCGCCGGTCGATATCGCTGCCCGCGGGGATCGGCGCTGTCGAGGGGGGCATGATCGGGTTGCTCGTGCTCTGTGGCACGCGAGCGATCTGCGCGGGGGTCGCCGTGCTCGCCTGCCGCGCCGTCTCGACGGGTCTGCCGCTCGCGCTCGGCGGCGTCGGCCTGCTCGCGCTGGGAAGGCCACTGCTGCGCCAAAGCTCGGCGACCCACCGCGCGCGCGAGCAGCTGAGGGGGCGCCAGGTCCGCACTTGAAGCGCATCGGCCGGGGCGGTGAGCGCATCGCGGTATGGTCGAAACGAAGCCCTCCCGGTTTTGTCGCGAACAGCTGACAGATCCGAAATCGACAGAAGGCGGCGCGTCATGTTCCAGAACGTCCTTGTCGCTATCGACGGGTCCGCCGACGCCGAGCAGGCGCGCCTGCAGGCGGTCGATCTGGCCAAGGCCGAGCACGCGCGCCTGACGCTGTTCACGGCCGTCCAGCCGCCGCCGCCGACGGTGTACGCGAGCGCGAGTTCCGCCGCGCTGGCTTCGCAACTCATCGACGACGCGCGAGCCGAGGCAGAGGCGATCCTGCGTGCCGCGGCCGAGCGGACGCCGGAGGAGGTCTCCGCGAGCACGGTCCTGAGCCCCGAGCCGCCGCGGGCCGCGTTGATCGAGCAGATCGAGACGGGGCATCACGACCTCGTGGTGATGGGCTCCCGCGGGCTTCGCGAGCTGAGCTCGCTGCTGCTAGGCAGCGTCAGCCATTACGTCCTGCATCACAGTCCCGTCCCGGTCATGATCGTGCACGCGAGGCCGACGGAGTAGTGGCGGCAGCGGCGAGCGAACCCACCCGCTCAGAGGGCGGTCGCTGGGCGATTCTCGCGCTGCTCGGGGTCGCGCAGCTTATGGTCGTGCTCGACGCGACGATCGTGAACATCGCGCTGCCGTCGGCGCAGAAGGCGCTCGGCTTTTCCACCGACAACCGGCAGTGGGTCGTCACCGCGTACGCGCTCGCGTTCGGGAGCCTGTTGCTGCTCGGCGGAAAGCTCGGCGACCTGTTCGGGCGCAAGTGGACGTTCGTGGCTGGACTCGTCGGCTTCGCGCTCGCCTCCGGCATCGGAGGCCTCGCCCAGTCCTTCGGGATGCTCGTCGCCGCGCGCGCGCTCCAGGGCGCGTTCGGCGCGCTGCTCGCGCCGTCTGCGCTGTCGCTGCTGACGGTCACTTTCGCCGGCTCGCCCGACCGTGCCAAGGCCTTCGGCATCTTCGGCGCGATCGCCGGCGGTGGCGCCTCGGTTGGGCTGATCCTCGGCGGGGTGCTGACGCAGACGCTGTCGTGGAGGTGGTGCCTGTACGTGAACATGCTGATCGCGGTCCCGACCGTGCTCTTCGCGCTGAGGCTCCTGCAGAATCATCCGCCCGAAGGCCGCTCGCGGGTCGACGTGCCGGGCGTGCTGCTCGCGTGCGGCGGGCTGTTCGCGCTCGTCTATGGCTTTTCAAACGCCGAGACGCACTCGTGGACGACGCCGCTGACGATCGTCTCGCTCGGCGCCAGCGTGGTCTTGCTCGTCGCCTTCGTCGCGGTCGAGCGCGGCGTTGCGAATCCCCTGCTTCCGCTGCACATCGTCCGGGACCGCGCCCGCGGCGGGGCCTACCTCTCGATCGCGCTCGCCGGAGCCGGCGTGTTCGCGGTGTTCCTGTTCCTCACCTACTTCATGCAGCAGAACCTCCACTTCTCTCCCGTGAAGACAGGGCTCGCGTTCCTGCCGATGACGGCCGTGCTCGTGGCCACGTCCACGACCGTGCAGACGAAGGTCCTCTTCCGCACCGGGGCGAAGCCGCTGGTGGCCGCCGGCATGGCATTGGGGCTGATCGCGATGCTGCTGCTCACGCGGCTCGCGCCGGGCGCGAGCTATGCGAGCCACGTGCTGCCTTCGCTGCTGATCCTCGGAGCAGGGATGGGCTGCATCTTCGCGCCTTCCTTCAGCACCGCCACGCTGGGCGTTGACGGCTCCGAGGCCGGCGTCGCCTCGGCGATGGTCAACACCTCCCAGCAGGTTGGCGGCTCCGTCGGCACGGCACTGCTCAGCACGCTCTTCGCCAGCGCCGCATCCGCGTACGCGACCAGCCACCTTGGGGTCGCCGGGCTCGGCGAAGCGGCGGCGGTCCACGGCTACACGGTCGCCTTCTCGTGGGCCGCGGGAATCTTCGGCCTCGGCCTGGTGCTCGCACTGGTGATCCTGCCGGCGGCCCCGGGGCGCAAGGTGGCGCCCGCGGAGGTCGAGCTCGAGGACGGCGCCCTGCTCGCCGCGGGTGGCCCTTCGCGCGCGACGGCTGTGCTGGCCACCGGGCCCTGCTGCCACTTCGCCGTGACCGACGCGAAGGCGCGCGTGGAGGTAGGAGCAGGATCGAGTTAGCGGACGTGGAGGCGCATCGCGGCGGTTGACAGACCGACCAGCCGTGTGGTACAGATTCCTTACCGGTAAGAAATTGTTACCGACTGGCCTTGATGTCCGCTTCTGCCACCCCGTCCTCCGCAACCGCAGCCGCCGTCGAGTTCGACGCCCTGGTCGAGCGCGCGGCTGCACTCGCCGGTGAGCTCGCCGCCACCACGGAGCGTGAGCGAGCGCTCCCGCCGCCGCTGGTCGACGAGCTGCGGGCGGCAGGGCTTATGCGAGCAGGCGCCCCGGCCGACTTCGGCGCCCTGCAGGCGCCGCCGGCGCTCATCCTCGGCGCCGCCGAGCGCATCGCCCGCGGCGATGCCTCGGCCGGCTGGTGCGTTTCGATCGCGGTCACCAGCAGCCTGCTCTCGGCGTATCTCCCCGCGCGCGGCGCCGCCGAGGTGTTCGGCGATCCCAGCGCGATCGCCGCGGGCGTGTGGGCGCCCACCGGCAGGGCCACCCCCGTCGATGGGGGGCTGCGTGTGTCCGGGCGTTGGGCCTTCTGCAGCGGCATCTCCCACTCCGACTGGCTGTTCGCGGGATGCGTCCTGGATGGTGCGCAGAGCGAAGCTGGCGCCCCGGTCCTGCGCGTCGTCGCGCTTCCGAAGGCAGAGCTCGAAATCCTCGACACCTGGCACACGAGCGGCCTGCGTGGCACGGCCAGCCACGACGCGCTGGCGGATCAGCTGTTCGTCCCCGAGCACCGCGTGCTCGCGCTCCTCGGTGCTCCTCCGCGCATCGACGCGCCGCTCTACCGGTTCCCGGTGTTCGGGTTCTTCGCGCTGTCGATCGCCGCAGCTGCGCTCGGCAACGCGCGCGCCGCGATAGATGATCTCAGCGAGCTCGCCACGGGCAAGACCGCGCAGGGCTCGAGTCGCCTGCTCTCAGAACGTCCGGGCACGCAGGCGGCTCTCGGCGAGGCCGAGGCGGCGCTCAGGGCCGCCCGCGCGCTCTACTACGGGGCGATCGACGAGGCGTGGCAGGCGGCGCAGCATGAGGGCCCCGTCGCGCAGGAGCTGCGTCTCGGCCTGAGGCTCGCCGCCACCCACGCCGTGAGGACCTCTGCGGAGGTTGCGCGTGCCATGTATGACCTCGGCGGAGGCACTGCGATCTACGAGCACTCATCGCTCCAGCGGCGCTTTCGCGATGCCCACACCGCGACCGCGCACTTCCAGGTCAACCCGGCCACCTGGGAGCTCGCCGGGCGCCTGCTGCTCGGCCTGCCCGCGAAGACCGCACAGCTGTGAGCATGCCGCCGCAGCAGCTGCGCGGCCTGCAGGTGGCCGCGCCATTCTGGCTCGACCGTCCCGACCGCGAGGCGCTCGAGATCGCACTCGCGGCGCAGCGCAACGGCTACGAGACGATGTGGCTTGGCGAGATGGCGAGCTTCGACGCGTTCGCGCTTGCGACCGCCGTTGGCATCGAGGCACCCGGGCTCGCCCTGAAGATCGGGCCGCTGGCGATCGGCGTCCGCAGTCCCGCCGCACTCGCGCTGGGACTGTCCTCGGTCGCGGCGCTGACGGGCGCACATGTCGACCTCGCGCTCGGAGCCTCGAGCCCCGACATCGTCAGCGGCTGGCACGATCGTCGGTGGGCGGCGATCGCCCCGCGCGCGAAGGAGACCGTCGAGGCCGTCCGCTCGATCCTCGCCGGCGAGCGCTCGGACTACCGCGGCGAGCACGTGCGCTCGCAAGGGTTCCGCCTCAGGCAGCCTCAGCCCGACGCGACGGTCACGCTCGCAGCGTTCGGCCCGAGCATGACGCGAACGGCCGCGGCAAGCGCCGACGAGGTCGTGCTGAATCTCGTCACCCCCGAGCACGTCGCGCGCGTGCGCGAAATCGTCGATGCCGAGGCGCGCGCCCGCCAGAAGCCCGCGCCGGAAATCGCCGTGTGGGTCACGGTCGCCCTCGATCCCGGGCCCGCGACGTACGCGCAGATGGCCGCGCAGATCGCCGTCTACCTACGCCCCCCCGGCTACGGCGAGATGTTCACCGAGCTCGGCTTCGGCTCGCTCGTCGAGCGCGCTCGAGCAGGCGCAAGGCGCAGTGAGCTCGCGCGGGAGATACCGAACGAGCTGCTCTCGGAGGTCTGTGCGCTCGGCTCAGCCGAGGAGCTGCGCGCGCGTCTCGCGAGCTACGCCGAGGCGGGGGCGGCCCACATTGCCCTCGTCCCGGCGAGCGCCGAGGATCCCGCCGGCGCGCGCGTCCTCGCGGCGCTGGCCCCCCATCCAGTACAGCTGGGCGTGCTGTGAGTAGGGCCCCGCAGCAGCCCGCCGACGCGCTCGACCTCGGGCACCGTCTCGACGCCGACTCGGTGGGACGGACGCTGAGCCTCGTCGGCGACCGCTGGACGATCATGATCCTGCGCGAAACCTTCTTCGGCGTTCGCCGCTACGGCCAGTTTGCGCGCAACCTCAAGATCCCGCGACCCACGCTCTCGTTGCGGCTTCGCAAGCTCGTGGAGGCGGGCCTGCTCGAGCGCGTCCCCTACTCGACCGAGCCCGAACGCCACGAGTACCGCCTCACCCACGCCGGGCGCGACCTCTTCCCGGCGGTGATCGCGCTGATGCGTTGGGGCGACACCCACCTCGCCGGCGCGGAGGGGCCGCCGATCGTGTTGCGCCACGAGACCTGCGGGCAGCGGACGCATCCGCACGTCACCTGCGATGTCTGCGGGGAGGAGATCAGCGCTCGCGACGTTCGCCCCGAACGCGGGCCCGGCTTCAGCGCCGCGTCGAGCGCCGGCGACGGGCGCACCAAGCGCTCGGCCTCGCAGACATGACCGCAGCGGCCAGCGCGCGCACGCGCGGACCGACGCAGGCCTCACGGAGGCCGCTCGTGGTCGGCCTCGGCGGGACAGCGCGGGAGGGATCGCTGACGGAGGCATGCGTGCGCGAGGCGCTCCGCGCTGCGCAGCGCGGCGGAGCGCGGGTCGAGCTCCTCGGCGCCGAGGCCCTCGAGCTGCCGATGTTCAAGCCCACCGCAACCCGCCGTGGCAGGCGCGTCGTGGCGCTGCTCGAAGCGATCCGCGAGTGCGACGGGCTGGTGCTCGGATCCCCCGCCTACCACGGCGGCACGTCGGGCCTGCTGAAGAACGCTCTCGACTACCTAGAGGACCTGCACGACGACCCACGCCCGTACCTCGATGGGCGTGCGGTCGGCTGCATCAGCTGCGCCGGCGGCGGTCAGGCCGCTGCCGCGACGCTCGCCTCGTTGCGGGACATCGTCCACGCACTGCGCGGCTGGCCGACGCCGCTGGGCGTGACGGCGACCACTGCGCTCGCGCTCGGGGACGATGGCCGCGTCGCCGATGAGCAGCTTCGCCAACGGCTGAACACGCTCGGGCAGCAGGTCGTCGAGTTCTCCTTCGCCCGCGCGCCCTCGCGGCGCTGAGCGGCGCCGAAAGCCCTCCGCCGCCGCCGCGCTAACCGCGGCCGGGCGCGGAAGCGCGCTCGCCGGCGGCGCCGAGGTGGGGCGCGAGCCAGGACTGCAGCTGCGCGAGCGGCGCCGCGCCCACGAGCCGGTCGGCCTCGGCGCCATCGCGGATCAGCACGAGCAACGGGATTCCCTGCACGCCGTAGCGAGAGGCGATCGCAGGTGCTTCATCGACGTTCAGCTTCACGACCTTCAGGCGCCCGGCGCTCTCCTGGCCCAGACGCTCGACGAGCGGCGAGACCATTTTGCAGGGCCCGCACCACGGCGCCCAGAAATCGACCAGCACGGGCACCGATGCCGCGATCTCCTGCTCGAAGCTCTCGGGCCGCGCATCGACGATCCACGGCAGGAGCGTGTGGCAGACGCTGCAGCGCGGGACGCCCCCGCTCGTCGCACGCACGCGGTTCTTCGTCTCGCAGCTCGGGCACCTGACGATCGTGTCGTGCGCGGCCATCGTGGTGTGATCATCGCGCATCGCGCGCGCATTCATCGCCCTACGTCCGCCGGCGCCGGCGCCCTTCGCCGGCGAGCAGCGCCTGCGCGAACGGTCTCGCGCGCCGCGCCGCTTCCGTGTCTCCGCGACTCGCCGAGACGATCGCTCCCATGAGCAGCAGCTGCAGCTGGTGTCCGACTTCCTCGGGGTCGCGCGCCCCCGCCTGCTCGGCATAGCCCACCAGCAGCTCGCGAACGACGGCGAGGTGGTGGACGGTTGCCTCGTAGACCGGGCTGGCGCGGTCGCTGATCTCGAGCAGCGTGTTGATGAACGAGCAGCCCTCGTAGTCGGCGCGATGGAACCAGTCGTCGAGGGCGTCGAAGACCATGAGCACGCGCTCCTCCGGGGCGGCGGCCCGCCGCTCGACCTCGACGCCCAGCCAGCCGTGCGTCCAGCGCGCTTCGCGGAGGCCAAGGAACGCGATCACGAGGGCCTCCTTGGACGGGAAGTGGTGGTAGAGCGTCGCCTTCGCCACGTCGGCCTCCGCGATGATCCTGTCGATGCCGATCGAGTGGATGCCATGGCGGGAAAACAGCCCGTAGGCGGCCTCGAGCACGCGCTCGCGAGCGCCTTCCCCGCGAAGTGGATCTCGCTCTCCGGCGTCGGGCGCGCCTGTGTCGTCGTCCGCCATCTGGCGGACGGTAGCCAGACAGGTCTGTATAGTCAACTAGACCGACCTGTATGGCAAGCGATGTTTGCTCTGACCCCGGGGAGCCCCTAGGCCGCAACGATGCGCGTCCGAGGGCCGCTCTAGACGATGCCGAGCGCGAGCTCTCGGTCCTCAGCGCGATCCTGAAATCACTGACCAAGTGGGAGTCCTTCGCGCGCGGGAGCGAACGCCTGCTGCGAGAACTGGCGGGTGCACTGGGACAGATGGCAGGAGCGCTATGGCTGCCGCAGGGGCACCTGCTGAGCGCGGGGACCGTTTGGAGCATGCCGAGCGTCGACACCGGCGCGCTCGCGAGGGCCCTCCGCCAGGCGCGGATCGCCAGGGGGGTTGGCCTGGCGGGGCGCGCCTGGGAGAGCGGCGAGGCGGTTGACGGGCCGCCCTCTCCCGATGACGATGGAGCCGCACGCCGCACGCGACTGCCCGACAATCTCGCCGCGGTGATCGCCGTCCCCTGCTCGCAGGGAGAGGAGGTCCTCGGCGTGATCGAGCTCTACTCCTCCGCGCGCGCGCAGATGAGCAGCCACCTGATGCAGGTGCTCGCGGTCGCGGGGCGCGACCTCGGGCTGTTCTTCGCACGCAAACCCGGCCAGCTGACCCCCTCGCCACTGAGCCCGCGCGAGGCTGAGGTGCTCACGCTCGCCGGCCGCGGTCAATCGGTCAGGAGGATCGGCGAGAGCCTCGCGATCAGCCCGGCGACGGTGAAGACCCACTTCGAACACATCTACAGGAAGCTGGGCGTGCACGACCGCACCGCGGCCGTCGCCCATGCGCTGCGCGGGGGATTCATCGAGTAGGACGATCCCGTCGCGGGAACCGCGGCGGCAACGACGACGGCGCGCGCAGTTAGCCAGCCGCCGTGCTCTCGGCCACGAGCTCTTCGAGCAGGGCGTCCATCCGCGCGAGCAGCTCCTTCCGGTCCGAGACGGCATAACGCTCGGCGAGCTCGCTCGGTCGGTGCCACCCGAGCTTCGTCTGGCCGCCGGCGTCCCAGCAGAGCACCCGCAGCGGCAGCTCGTATCCGATCTCTGGATCGTCCTGCATCAGCAGCGTGCCGGCCCGCGGGTCGCCGAAGATCAGCAGTTCCTCGTCGGCGAGCTCGAGTCCGGCGGCACGCGCACCGCCGCCGTGGTCGATGCGCGCGAAGGTGTTGACACCGCGACGCTTCAGAGCACCCACGAGCCGGTCCATCGCCACGGCCACGGTGTCGGGACTGTCGGCAGCGACGAGAGTCATCGCGAATCGAGTATGCCCGAGCGCGGCACCGGGGGCGCGCGTGCGGTGTGATCTAACATCGGCTGGACAACCGATCGGAGGCGCTGGTGACACCCATTTCGAGAGGTTTCCGAGGGCGGCCTCGCCGCGACGTCGATCCCCGCCGGCTCCCGCCGGGGCAGTACCTCGTCGAGGATTTTCCCGTGCTCTCGGCCGGTCCAACGCCGCGCACGCCGCTCGATCAGTGGAGCTTCACGATCAGTGGCGCCGTCGAGCAGCCCGCGACGTGGTCTTGGCAGGAGTTCCTCGCGCTGCCCGGAGAAAGCTTCACCGTCGACATCCACTGCGTGACGAAGTGGTCGAAGCTCGGTACGAGCTGGACCGGTGTGTCGCTCGACGCCCTACTCGCGGGTCGCGCCACCGACGGCGAATACGTCACCGCGTGGTGCGACGGGGGCTACACGACCAACCTCGCGCTCGAGGATGTCACGGGTGGCAAGGCGTGGGTGGTTCACACATTCGAGGGGCAGCCGCTCGAGCCCGAGCACGGCGGCCCCGCCCGCCTGCTGGTCCCGCACCTCTACTTCTGGAAGAGCGCCAAGTGGGTGCGCGGCCTGAAGCTCACGCTCGAGGACGAGCCCGGCTTCTGGGAGGCGGCGGGCTACCACAACCACGGAGACCCATGGAAGGAGCAGCGCTACTGGAGCGATTGAGCCTCGCGCGCGCGCCGGTTGTATGGCACACGGCCAGGGTCATCTCGATCGTGGAGGAGACCTCGCACGCGAGGACGATCCTGCTCGATGTTCCCAGCTGGCCGGGCCATCTCGCCGGCCAGCACGTGGACGTGCGCCTGACCGCGGAGGATGGCTATCAGGCGCAGCGCTCGTACTCGATCGCCTCGGCTCCGGAGGAAGCGGGGGTGGCGCTGACCGTCGAGCGCATCGACGATGGCGAGGTCTCGCCGTACCTCGCGGGCGAGCTCCAACGCGACGACGAGTTCGAGGTGCGCGGCCCGATCGGCGGCCCGTTCACGTGGCGCGTGCAGGACGGCGGGCCGCTGCTGCTGATCGCGGGTGGCTCGGGGCTCGTGCCGCTGATGTCGATGCTGCGACACCGCGCCGCCGCCGGCTCGGCGATCGACACGCGACTGCTCGTCTCGGCGCGGACGTGGGAGGACGTTCTCTATCGCGAGGAGCTCCTACGGCAGGCCGCGGAACCGGGACTGCGCGTGGACTACACGCTGACGCGCTCCCAGCCCCCCGCGTGGGCCGGCTTCGCGCGTCGCATCGACGCCGACATGCTCGCGGCCATCGGCCCGGGGGCGAGCGGCAAGCCACTGATATTCGTGTGCGGGCCGACCGCGTTCGTCGAGAACGCAGCCGATCTGCTCGTCGTGCTCGGTCACCCGCCCGGCACGATCAGGACCGAGCGCTTCGGCCCGACGTGAGCGGCGCAGCTGGGCCGGCAAGCCTCGCGGCCGCCGCCCTGCTTTCATGGATTACGACCCTCATAACTTCCACCTAGCCCAAGGGAGGCAGCAATGGCCACGTGCACCCACCTCGACCACGTTCACCTGCGAGAACTGCCCAAGTCGGTCGAGGGATGCGAGGACTGTCTGGCCAGCGGTGGGAAGTGGCTTCACCTGCGCATCTGCCTGGAGTGCGGCAAGGTCGGCTGCTGCGATGACTCGCCCAACCGGCACGCGACCGCGCACGCCCACGCCAGCGGGCACCCGATCATCCGCTCGCTCGAGCCCGGCGAAACATGGTCGTGGTGCTTCGTGGATCAGGTCGCGCTGGAGATCCCCGAGGTGGTCGGTGAGACGCGTATTCCGCCGTCGCCTCTGCTCGTCTTTTAGGGCACCCGGCTTGTCCGACGACCGGACCCACGACCGGCGCGCCCGCGGCCTACCCTTGATGTTGCTTCCGGCGCGAGTGCCGCCGCTCGCCCTTGGAGCGCAAGCAATCCAGTCGCGATAGCGAGAGGAGCACGTGATGACGGAAGACAACCCTCGCCGCATCATCGAGCGCGCAACGCTCGCCGACCTACCCCCGCTCGGCGCCCACGAGCGCGTGGAGGTCGGGCACCAGTTGCAGGACACGCTCGTCGAATTGGTCGATCTGTCGCTGCTCGGCAAGCAGCTTCACTGGTGCGTCGTCGGCCCGCAGTTCCGGCCGCTGCACCTGCAGCTCGACGAGTTCATCGACTCCTGGCGCGAGCTGTCTGACACGGTCGCCGAGAGGTCGGTGGCGATCGGCGCGATGCCCGACGGACAGGCGGCGACGATCGCTGCCGACTCTCCGCTGGCCGCCGTCGAGCGCGGTGCGATCGAGGATCGCGAGGTCGTCTACGCGTTGACCCGTCGCCTGGCCGAAGCCGTCGAGCGCATCCGCACGCGCAGCGAGCGCCTGGCGGAGCTCGACGGCGCCTCCGAAGACGTCCTCATCGAAGTGCTGCGGGCGCTCGAGCAGCAGCTATGGATGATCCGGGCGCAGCACGCGATCCCGCGCCAGGGCGACTGACACCGACCGGCACGCCGCCCGCCTCGAGCAGCAAGCCTGACGCGCGCACCGCGCGCGAGCGCTGATCCTGCGTTACGCCGAGGCGGAGCTGGCCTGCAGCGCGGTATCGGCGCCTGGCTCGGCGCCGCGCAGCGCGCGCAGCAGCAGATCCTGAAGGACCGCGCGCTCCTGCTCGTCGAGCGCCTGCAGGACCTCCTCCTCGACCTCGTGCAACCCGCACTCCGCGCGGTCATAGGCCTTGCGGCCGGCGGCGGTGATGCTGACGCGATGGCGGCGGCGATCCTCGCGGTCGCGGCGTCGCTCGATGTAGCCGAGATCCTCCAGCTCGTTGAGCACGAGCACGACGTTGCTCGCATCGACGCACAGCGCGTCGGCGAGCTCCTGCTGGGCGATCCCGTCGTGATCGCGCAGATAGCTCAGCGCGATCAGCAGGCGGGTGTCCATCCCGAGCGTCGCCGGGTTGCTGCGACGCATCACCTGCTTGCCGAGGCGGGGGAGCAGCACCATCGTGCTTGGACAGTTCCAGCTGCAGTCCTGCGACATGCGCGCATCTTAGCACAGAAGGGATCATAAAGATTACAGAGATCGTCCATGGCGCATGGATGATTGTGCTACGTTCGTTATCCCCGATGGAGCAGGAGTCAGCATGAACCAACGATCCGAGAGCGCCGTAGTTTCGAGTCCACCCGCGCCAGCGCGCGCCCAGGGCAACCGCTGGGCTGTGCTCGCGCTGCTCGGAGTCGCACAGCTGATGGTCGTGCTCGACGCGACGATCGTGAACGTCGCGCTGCCCTCGGCCCAGAGGAGCCTGCACTTCTCCACCGACAGCCGCCAGTGGATCATCACCGCCTACGCGCTCGCGTTCGGCAGCCTGCTGCTCCTCGGCGGCAAGCTCGGTGACCTCTTCGGGCGCAAGTGGACGTTCATAGCCGGCCTCGCCGGGTTCTCGATCGCCTCCGCGATCGGCGGCCTCGCGCAGTCCTTCGGGATGCTCGTGGCGGCGCGCGCCTTGCAGGGCGCGTTTGGCGCGCTGCTCGCGCCGTCGGCGCTATCACTGCTGACGGTCACGTTCGCGGGAGCGCCGGACCGCCCCAAGGCCTTCGGGATCTTCAGCGCGATTGCCGCGTCAGGGGCATCGATCGGGCTGCTGCTCGGCGGAGTGCTCACGCAGGCGCTCTCGTGGCGGTGGTCGCTCTACGTGAACCTCGTGATCGCGATACCGACGGCGCTGGTTGCGCTGCGGTTGCTCGTCAACCAGGCCCAGCCGCAGCGCCCGCGCCTGGACCTCCCCGGAGGTGCTGTTCGGGTCGGGTGCCCTGTTCGGGGTCGTGTACGGGTTCTCCAATGCGGCGACCCACTCGTGGTCTGCCCCGCTCACGATCGTCGCGCTGGCCGCCAGCGTGCTGTTGGGAGTCGCCTTCATCGTCACCGAGCGGCGCGTGGCGAACCCGCTCGTGCCGACGCACATCCTCTGGGACCGCGCCCGCGGGGGCGCATACGCCTCGGTGCTGCTCGCCTTCTCGGCCGCGTTCAGCGTGTTCCTGTTCCTCACCTTCTACCTGCAGCAGAGCCTCGGCTTCTCGCCGATCCAGACAGGTGTCGCGTTTCTGCCGATGACGGCCATGATCGCGACCACCGCGACACTGGTGCAGACGCGCGTGCTCTATCGCACCGGCGCCAAGCCGCTGGTGCTGTTCGGGATGTCGCTTGGCATCGTCGGGATGCTCCTGCTCACGCGCCTCAGCCCCGGCAGCAGCTACGCGGCGGACGTGCTCCCCAGCCTGATCCTCCTCGGCGTCGGCATGGGCAGCGTGTTCGCGCCCTCGATCGGCACCGCGACGCTCGGCGTACCGACGCACGAGGCGGGCATTGCATCCGCGCTGCTCAACACCTCCCAGCAGGTCGGCGGCTCGGTGGGCACGGCCCTGCTGAGCACGATGTTCGCGAGCGCCGCCGCCAGCTTCACCGTCAGCCACGCCCATCTTGCGAGCGTGGCGAACGCCGCGTCGATCCACGGCGAGGCGACCGCGTTCTCGTGGTCGGCGGGGATCTTCGCGTTAGGCCTGCTCGTCGCGGCGTTGGTGCTTCCCCCGGGCCGCTTAGGGCGTGCATCCAAACAACAGCTTTCGCCCGCCAAGGGCGCAACCACGAGCCCCCAGGGCGCGTAAAGCGCAGAGAGGAGACGACATGACAACCTCCAACGCTCTCTCCACCCCCCGAGCAGCTGCCCGGGCGGACGCCAGCGCGCGCTCGTCGCTGCTCTCGAGATCCCTCGACGCCGAGATCGCCACGTGGGTCAGGGCGCAGAGGAGCGACCCCGCCCGCCTCGATTCCGCGAGCGGCGAGGTCGCGGAACGACGCGATTACGGCCACGCTGCCGCGCGCCGGCGCTCGCGAGTGCTCGCCACCACCGCGGCGAGCCTCGCGTGGAGCCGCCTCGACCCCTCGCAGGCGACGCCGTGGACCTCGCGGCCGGCCTCTCCCTCAGGGGCCCGCACCACCCTGGCTCGGCGTGCGTTCCGGCCCGAGCGGCTCTGCCGCTAGGTGGCAGGCACGGATCGCGCTGCTGTCGCGCGTGTACGTGCAGGGGCGTCTGGCGTAGCGAGAGGTGATGGTCACGAGCGCTCCGGTGAGCCCCGCCGGCGCGAGATCGTCGGCGTAGTCGCTTCCGGGAGCCGCGCCACTCGTGCCGAGATGGCCGCTCTGCCTCGCCGGCGCGACGATCAGGTAGGCGCCGAGGCCCGGGAGCACCCCGCGCCGCAGCGTCCGCGCGCCTGAGCGATAGGAGATCGCGAGCGCGTGAGGGCCGAGCAGGCCGAAGGAGATTTCGCGTCTCTGCGAGAGCGGAAGGCCGGCCATCGGGTTGCTGAGCGCGTTGCGGTCGAGGCCGTCGATTTCACCCGCGAAGGTTTCCTTGGGCGCCACGCAGTCGCCGTCCGCGGCGATCCCCTGGCCGCCCACTTCGGGAAGCTGATCGGCAGCCAGCGGGTGAAAGCGGCCGTCGTCGTGGAAGGCGCGGTCGACCCCGAGCTCGCCGAGCTGTCCGTGAACGACCCGGCCGACCTGGGTGCACAGCAGCCCTCGCGTGGTCGTGAGGAGCCGCATGCCCCAGGCCGGGCCGCCCTGCGGATCGGCGACGCGCAGCGGAAGAAGACGCACAGAGGAGACGCCCGGCGCATCGGCAGAGCGGCTCGCGGCGCTTGAGGGCGGCCGATAACCGCCGCCGGCAAACGCGCCTGCGAGCGTGAGCACCAGCAGCGCCGCCGCTAGCGCCGCCGCCGCCGCTAGCCGGCTCAATGTTCGCTTTCGAGCCTCGCCCCGGGGTGCGCTGCGAGCGTCAGCAGCGCTTCATCCTGCGCGTTGAGCGGCAGTTCTTCATAGGTCTGGTAGTGCACCTTTGTGACCTGCAGCTGCGGGTTGGCGCCTGCCGTGACGCCGGATATGACGAGTTCCAACGGCACGAACGTGGTGGCGTCGACCAGCACCGTCGGGTCGGGCAGCTTCTGCCCGTTGAGGCTCGGAAGCGGTTCGGTGGGGTGGACGTCGAGAGCCCACGCCGCCTCGCCGGTGGACGTCGTCGTCTTGCCTGCGAGGGTCATCTCACCGCGCTGGTAGTCCTCGCGCAGCACGCTCACGGGTGTCTGTTCGGTGCTCTCGACGTTGGACGGAGTGCTCTGCGTGATCACGTCGGGATTGGCGCGCGACCAGGTGAGGTCCTTCACGGGCTCGGTGGTAAGCGCGCTTTCGAGTGTTTCCCCGCCGACGCTGATGATCAGCCGCAGCCGGCGCGGGTTCTGGGCGCTCCAGATCTGCTCGCCCGTCGTGTTCGTGTGACCCCCAGCGGTGTTTTCGGTGAGCGTGGTCATGTGGAGCACGCCGCTGCCGGGCGTGATCGCCCGGTACATCGCGGCGGCGACGTCGAGGGTTCCCGCTCCCGGAGTGCCCGTGAGCGCGAAGATCGCGACCGCTGCGCCGCCAGCCAGCGGGACGCCGAGCACCAGCTTCAAGTGGCGTCGCGGCAGGCGCCCGCGCGCGCGGCCCGGCGGCTCCAGCAGCGAGTCGAGTGGCTCGAGCCTCTGCAGCAGCGGCGCGATCGGTCGGGCTTCGGGTTCCTGCGGCACGGGGTTGGCCTCCCGCAGCCGCTCGATGACATCCAGCTTGCTCATTGGACCTCCAGTTGGGTTGTGATCTCTAGCGGCGCCTTTTCGGCGTGGGTCATCGCGCGCACCAGGCGACGCTTTGCGCGGTGAAGGCGTACGCCGAAGGTGCCCTCGCGGACGCCGAGCACGCGTGCGGCCTGCCTGTGCGAGAGCCCCTCCCAGGCGATCAGCAGGAGCGCTTCGCGGTCACTCTCCTCGAGCCTCAGCAGCGCGTCGAGCAGGCGGCGCTCGTCCGGGCTCGCAGCCGACGCGTCGAGCGGGCGCTCGTGTTCGAGCCTCGCGCGAAGCGCCTGCTGGCGCGCGAGGCCGCGGTAGGCGTTGGACTGCACGCGCCTCGCGACCGCGAGCAGCCAGCAGCGCGCGTCCGAGGGAACCTCACCGAGGCGCCGCCAGGCGATCAGGAAGACCTCCGCGACAACGTCATCGGCATCGGCGGTGGCGCCACGACGCATCGCGTAGGCCCGCACGGAGGGGGCGTGGGCTGCGTACAGGGCCTCGAAGCGCTCGTTGGGGCTCACAACCGCTAAATGTCCGGCAGCGGGGGGTTCTTTACACGCAAGCTGCCGGTCCGCGCGCGCACGCAGGCCCATCAGTCCTCGCGGATGCTTGCGATCATTCGGAGCGACGCTGGTCCTCGGGTGCCGCGCGGCGCTGAGGATGCACGGTCTCCCCGCGCGCGAGCATCGCTACGAAGCGCTCGATCCGGCGCGCCCGCGTGTCGGCCCGCTTGGCCTGGGAGATCCTGAACAGGACGGCGTAGCGGTTCTGGCTCGTCAGCGTCGCGAACGTCGAGAGCGCCTGCGGGTTCGCCTCGAGCGCGGCGGCGAGATCGGCCGGCACCTCGATGCTCGCCTGCCCCGGGTAGGCGTCCTGCACGCGTCCGTCGGCGAGCGCGCTCTCGAAGGCGGCAACGCCGCCCGCGCGCATTCGGCCTTCGCCTTGCAGACGCTCGACGCGGGCCACGTTGTTCTTCGACCACGCGCTGCGGGCGCGGCGCGGGGTGAAGCGCTGGAGGTAGGTGGCCTCGTCGAAGCGGCGCACCTGCCCGTCGATCCAGCCGTGGCAGATCGCCTCGTCGAGTGCCTGCGCGTAGCTCAGGCTCGTCGGCTCAGCGGTGCCCTTCTTCGCGAGGCGCAGCCAGGTGCCCGAGGACCGCTCGTAGTGCTCGCGCAGCCAGGAGCGCCACGCGGATGCGTCTGAGAGAACGATATGGGCGGGAGGCTCGGCCACAGCGTGCGTTTCAGCATGACGGCCCGGACGAGCGCTCGGGCTCGACGAGAGCGCGAAGGCCGGAAGCACACGCAAGCCACCCGTAAGGTTCGGGCGGGAGCGTACCGACGGCGGGAGCGGGTCCGAGCACACGGGAGCGTGAATGCGGCGAACACTGATTGGACCGGCCGTGATTGTGCTGGCGCTCGCAGCGTGCGGTTCGACCACGCCAGCGACGCGGAGACCGCGGACCGTCACGGTCAACGGATTGGGTCCGATGCCGGCGTCACCCGAAGGAGCAGCGGCGAAAGCGAGACGCGCCCTCGAAGACATCAGCCCACTCTGCAAGCACCCGTCGAGCGAAGTCGTGTTGAGCGTCAGCACGCGTGGACGACGGACGATTCAATGCGTCGAACGCGACCGCCCCTACCGGCATGTCGCGGAACATCTCAAGTGCGCGGCCGGATACCACGTGAAGATCGATCTGAAGCACCGCTGGGCGAAATGCGTCGAGCTCGTCGATCTCGATCAGGTGTTCAATGCCGGAGGGTCGAGGAAAGTAACTCCCGCCACGCTCGAAATGGCGATCAAGATCATGCGCGAACGCGAGAAACAGTGCCGGTCGAGGGAAGATTGCCTCGGCGTGGCGGAGCCGGAAATCACTCGGTCGAAGTGACTAGGCGCGGGCTAATCGCGACAACTTTGCTCGTGCTCGCGTTGCAGGGCTGCGGGTCGAGTGAGCGGACGCACGCGTCGAGCAAGCCGACACTGGCTCAGCTCGAGAACAAAATTCGGCAGCTGTGTGCCGACCATCCGGACGTGTGTAGGGGAGCTCACAGCGTCGTGCTCCACGTGCCGGAAATAAGCCCCAAGGGCAAGTGACCCATGCCGTCAGCGACTATCGCGAACAGTCCGGTGGTTTCGGTGCGGCTCACGTGCGGGCGCTCCAACGGCTGCAGCGTACGGCGGCGCGGCGATTCTACGGGCCAGGCGAGCCCGTATCCTCGCGACATGAGGATCGGCAGCTGGGGCTAGGAAGCGATGGCCTACGACGAGGATCTCGCGAACAGGATCAGGGAGCTCGTGCTCGGCGAGGAGGGGGTGAGCGAGCAGCGCATGTTCGGTGGGCTCGCGTTCCTGATCAACGGCAACATGTCGGTGAGCGCCAGCGGCCAGGGAGGGCTGCTGCTGCGCGTCGCGCCGCAGGACACCGACAAGCTCCTGCGCCTGGCGCATGCCCGGCCCTTCGAGATGCGCGGCCGCACGATGGAGGGCTGGCTTCGCGTCGACGCCGCGGGCCTTGCGAGCAGGCGCCAACTCGAGCGCTGGGTCGCGCGCGGCCTCGCGTACGCGCGCACGCTCCCGCACAAACGCTAGGCTCGGGCAGCACCAGGCGCGCGAGCCTCGATCAATGCAATAGCTCGACGGCGATGCTGCGCCGGAGGCTCGTGCCATGCGGCGGCGTGAGCACTATGCGAACGGTCAGCGAGAGCCGGCCGCGGCGCTTGAGTGCGCCCCGCGCGCGCTGGTCGAGGGCGACTTCGAAGCTCAGCGCGCCAGCGGCGAGACCGTCCCTCTTGAAATGACCCACGAGCTCGGTCCCGTGCCCGTGGCCGAGCGTGTGACTGAGCTGCACGCGCGGCGCGAGCAGCGTTATCTCGAGGCTCGAGCCCGCAAGTGCGACGTCGAGCGAGCCATGCACACGTGCTCGCTGCTGGCCGCGCAGACGCAGCGTGCCGGCGCTCAGCGAGTCCATCGCGGGCACTGGCGAGGGGGACACCGGCTGGGTGCCCGTCGTGGTGCTGGTGGGCATCGTCATGTGCATTTCGGTCGTGGTAGTGGGCGTCGAGGAGCTCGTGCTCGGCGGCGGTTCCGTACCGGGGGCTTCGACGTAGACCGTGCCCGACATCGGTTCGCCGTGCACGTAGCAGTAATACGAATAGGTGCCCGCCTTCGTGAACGTGCAGGTGCCCGTCCAGTTGGCGCGCCCCACGTTGATCGGCACGCCGCTGCAGGAGGGCGTTTCCGGCACGCTCTTCCAGACGATCCCGTGCGGGACTTTTTTCGAGGGATCCTGGAAGGTGACCTGCCCACCAGGGGAGATGGTCACCTTTTCGGGCGACCACGTGATGGTTTCGAGGCCGGTCACGGTGGCGGTAGAGCCGACGGCCGAACTGCCCATCGACGGCACGACGGCGACGCCCACGCCTAGCAGCGCCACGAGCGGTAGAGCGAATATGCGCAGCCTCATCCTGTTCCTCCTGTCGCTGGGACCCCTGCCGGCTCCTACGAAGAGCAATGACGCCCCCGGCGCCGAGACCTTCCCGCGCGATCCCGGGAAGCTTTACGCCGCTGCGGGGTCCTCGTCGTGTGAGGGGCCTCCCGGCTCCTTCCGGCGCGCGGGCCTGACTGGGCTGCCCGGTGAACGACCAGCGAAAAGAGGGAGCTGATGAAGGGAAAGAGACTGTTGCTCGCGGGCGGGCTGATCCTTGCGACGATGAGCCCGGCGGCGATCGCACAGGCGAGGCCAATGGTCGCGCACAGCGCAGCGGCGACCACCGTCGAACTGCGTGAAACCGCGCTCGGCATGATCCTCACGAACTCCGAAGGCTTCACCCTCTTCGAGTTCACCAAGGACAAAAAGAACAAGGACAGCTGCGTGGCGATCAGCGGCTGCGCGACGGTGTGGCCGCCGCTGATGACCAGCGGCACGCCGGTCGCCGGCAGCGGCGTAACGCAGTCGAAACTGGGCGCGATCAAACTCACCGGCGGCGGAGAACAGGTGACCTACGGCGGGCGGCCGCTCTACCTCTACAGCGGCAACAAAGCACCGGGGGAAACCTCCTACGTCGGCGTGAAGGAGTTCGGTGGCACCTGGTACGCGATGAACGCGAAGGGCAAGAAAGTCAAGCCCAAAAAAGCCTCAGGGTGGTGAGGGCGCGGCGTGGCACGTCGAAGGGCGTGCCACGCCCGTAGTCCCGCGCCCGCGGTGCCGACTACCCGCGCCCGCCGTGCCGGCTACCCGCGCCCGCGTCGCCGACTACCAGGGCGCGGTGCCGGCTACCAGCGCCCGCGGTGCACCACGTCGGCGAAGGGCCTGCGGTCCGGATTGCGGATCGGCTTGAGCGGCCGATCGGCGGGATAGCCGAGATCGATCAGGTAGGCGGCGAAGCGATCCTCGGGGAAGCCGAGCACGCGGCGCGCCTGATCCTGGTCGCCGACGGCGGAGTGACCGGAGCCGATGCCGAGGTCGGCCGCGGCGATCATCATCGCCATCGTGGCCTGGCCCGCGTCGTACTGCGCGCGGTCGCGCTCGCCGGGATCGTCCGAGCGCGGCAGCACGATCGCGATCGTGGCCGCCGAGTTGGCCACGTGAGCGGCTCCGCGCCAGACCTTCGCGAGCTCATGCAACTGCTCGCGGTCGCTGACCACGACGAAGTCCCACGGCTGCCAGTTGCGCGAGGAGGGAGCACGGCGGCCGGCCTCGAGCACGCGCTCGAGGTGCTCCTCGGGTAGCGGCCGATCGTCGAACTGACGCACGTTGCGTCTGGAGGTGATCGCGTCCCAGGTGTCCATGGGCCCTCGCGCGCGCTCAGGCGTGCGATCTGCTCTTGAGGAACGCCTCGAGCTCTGAGTTGGTCATGGTGGCGAGGCGTTCCACGAGGCCGCGCTGGCGGTGGCCGAGCTCGAGCACCCGGCGGATCGGCTCGCGCAGGCGCGCCGCGAGGATGCTGGCTGCGTGATTCATCGTGCCCCATGACTACCAGCCGGGGCGGACACCGAACGTCGCACTCGTAGAGATGCTGAGCGGTGTCCTGTCCAGCGCCGACGGCGAGGGCGGCTTGCAAGACTTCGACCCGAGTGCCCCGCTGCTACATCGTCGAACAGTCGCATGGCCCTGCCTACGACCCCTCGCGCGGCCTGCGGGAGCAGCTCGGCTGGGATGGGCACGCCGCTTTCATGGACGGCCTCTTCGAGCAGGGGTTCGTGCTGCTGGGCGGCCCGGTGGGCGATGGGGAGGGGGATGGCGCGGTGCTCGTGGTGCGCGCCGAGGACGAGCGCGCGCTGCGCGATCGACTCGCGCAGGACCCCTGGCACGAGAGCGTGCTGGCGCTCGCGCGCGTGCGGCCGTGGAGGCTCTGGCTGGGCGAGCTGCCTGGAGGATGCTCGCGATGAGCCAGGCGAACGTGGAGCTTGTCCTGGCGTTGCAGCTGGGTCCAGACGTGGATCTCGCGGCTCTTTCGGGACGCTCACGTGTCGGTCACGGGGATCGGGGCCGCGGCGCGGCACTATCACGCGGACTTCGAGTGCGTCCATCACCTGCTCGGTGGCGAGCGGACCTATACGGGCTTTGAGGGCTTGAGGGAGTCGTGGCTTGACTGGCTCGCCCCGTGGGCGACCTACCGCGCGGAGACCGAGGAGGCGATCGACTGTGGAGATCGGGTGCTGCTGCTCGTCCGCGATTTCGGACGCAGGGAGGCGGGCTCGCCGGAGGTGAAGAGCGATAACGCCGCGATCTGGACGATCCGCGACGGGAAGGTCGCGCGCGCGGAGTTCTATGCCGACCGGGGCTGGGCCCGCAGAGACGCTGGCATGGAGAAGTAGTGGCGGCGCCCTGAGCGCGCGCAGGCTAGCGTTGGTGTGACCGTGTCTCTTCCCGCAGAGGGCTATCAGCTGAAGGGGATCTCCTCGAAGGCCTACGAGCACCCCGCCGACCGGGCGGCGACGGCGGCCCTGCAGGCGATCCCGCGCCTTGACACGGTGCTGCGAAAGATCATCGAGTACGGCTATGAGCGGGCGCTGCGCCGCAGCATCCTCGGTTCCGCGGTTCGGCTCGGCGAGGACCAGCTGGCGCACGTGTGGCGTGCGCACGCGCGCGCCTACGCGACGCTCGACCTCGAACCGGTGCCCGACCTCTATCTCACCCAGCACCCGCTGGCGAACGCGCTCACGGTCGGCGCCGGCAGGCCCGTCGTGGTCGTCCACTCCGAGCTCGTGCAGCTGCTCGACTCCGAGCAGCTTCGCGGAGTGTTCGCCCATGAGGCCGGCCACGTGCTCTCCGACCACGTGCTCTATCGCACCGCGCTGGTGATCGTGCTGCAGATCTCGAGCCTGCCCGGCATCCCGGTGCCGTTGTTCCCGCTGCGGATCGCGCTGATGGAGTGGTTCCGCGCCGCAGAGCTCAGCTGCGACCGCGCGGCAGCGCTCGTGATCCGCGACCCGCTCGCGGTCTGCCGCACGCTGATGGTCATGGCGGCGGGCGCGGAGGCCTCCAACCTCGACCTCGACGTGTTCATGAGGCAGGGCCAGGACTACCGCGAGAAGGCCTCGCCGTTCGACCGCTTCTCACGCCTCTCGAGCGACCTCAACCTCACCCACCCGATGTCGGTGCAGCGCGTGCACGAGCTGATGGAGTGGGTGCGCTCGGGCGCGTATGACCGCATCGTCGACGGCGAGTACCCCAAGCGCGGTGACCCCGTGGACGTGCGCGCGGAGGCCGGCGACGCGGTCTCCCACTACGGCGAGCGCCTGCGCAGCACCTTCAGCGACCTCGGCGAATCCGCGCAGGACGCCGCGCAGCAGCTCAGCGACTGGCTGCGCAAGTCGCGCGAGAGCGAGGACGAGGAGGAGAAGTAGAGAGCGGGCCGACGCCTCCGGCGGCGGGGGAGGCGTGCGTCGTGTCTCTCCAGCGCTCGTCGCGCGACACGTGCGTGCTGGCGGGGAGATCTCCGAGGGCGTGCGGCTAGGTCGTGAGGATCGCGCGAAGCTCCTCGGCGAGGGCTTCGATCTCGTGGCTGGGCGGCCGTTCGGCGCGATCGAACATCGCCGCCTGAAGGTGGGGGCCGAAGAGGCCGTCGGGCCGCTCGGAGGGGACCGGTTGCAGCACCCAGTGGATGTGCTGAGGGATGCCGTCGGCATGGGACCACAGGCTCACGTAGAGCTGTTCTGGTTGCAGCTGCGCCCGGAGCGCCGCAGCGACCCGACGGAGCAGCGGGCCGAGCTCTCGCGCCTCGTCTTCGTCCAGCTCCCAGATGTGGACGAGGTGCCGCTTCGGCTTGACGATCAGCGCCCCGACGCCGAGGGGCCCGACGCAGTGCTCGACGACCCACAGGGATGTCTCGCAGATGCGCCCGCCGGGCAGCTCCTGACGCCCGTCCGTCAGTTCGCAGGCAAGGCAACCGTCCACCGGCTGCTAGGCGTGGCCCTTCACGAAGTCGAGAGCCTTGTCGGCGACCTCGCGCCAGCCGCTGTCGATGGTGAGCGAGTGGCCGCGGTTGGGGATCTCCGCGAACTCTGTCAGCGCCGGGTTGTTGAGCTGCTTCTTGAAGGAGGCGTGCGCGATCGCGTGAGGGACGGTGTGGTCCTTCTCGCCGGAGATGATCAGCAGCGGGCCGCGAACGGCGCTCGCGGTGTCGACCTTCACCTCGGTGCGCGGGTTGACGTTCGCGAGCGCAGCCTGGAACAGCGGCACGGCCGTGCCGGGCACGTGGAAGCTCTCGTGCAGCTGCCTCGCCTCCTGCTCGCTGAGCGCGTTTGCCCAGCCGTAGCGGAACTGCTCGAAGGTGAGCGAGATCGGGCGCCGGCGGTTGGCGGGGTTGGAGAGCACCGGCATCGCCGTCCGCAGCGTCGAGAGCGGAAGCGGCAGCACGCCACGAAACGGCGCGGGGTCGATCGCGACCGTGGCCGTGGACAGGCCGCGCGCGGCCATCATCTGCGCCAGCAGCCCGCCGAAGGAATGGCCGACCACGACCGGCTTGCCGCTGAGCGCGCCGATCACCTCGGCGACGTCCGCTGCGATCTCGCCGAGCGTCTTACCGGCGACGCTCTGCGGGTTCGCGCGCGCCTGCTCGACCGTCTCGGCGTCCCCGGGCCAGGAGACGCTGACGGGGGCGTAGCCGGCCTGCTCGAAGAGCTCCGCCCAGCGATCCCAGCTGCTCGCGAGCAGCCAGAGACCGTGCACGAACACCGCCGGCAGGCTCCCGGAGGCGTTCGCCTGCTGCACCTGCGAGCTCTCGGCTGCCGTGATCGACGCCATTGCGGGGCCCCCCTGGTCGGTTATTGGAAAGTGCGAGGCGCCCAGCGGCCCCGCGCAGCGAGCATAGCCAGGCGTGCGCCGCGGCGGCCCGGCGCCGCGAGCGCTCAGGCGGGCGTCGGCTCGCGCTGGCGCCCGAAGCCCGTCCCCAGGCGGTTGATCTCGTGGCTCGAGATCACGCGGTCGATGAGCCCGTAGTCGCGCGCCTGCTCGGCGGTGAAGAACCGGTCGCGCTCCATGTCCTCGTGCACCTGCGCAAGCGCCTGCCCGGTGTGGCGCGCGTAGATCTCGTCGATGTGCTCGGCGCAGCGCGCAGGATCTCGCGCGCGTGGATCTCGATGTCCGCCGACTGTCCCTGGAAGCCGCCGCTCGGCTGGTGGATCAGGATGCGGCTGTTGGGGAGCGCCATGCGCTTGCCGGGCGTGCCGCCCGCGAGCAGCAGCGAGCCCATGCTCATCGCGACGCCGAAGCAGATCGTCTGCACGTCCGGCTTGATGAACTGCATCGTGTCGTAGATCGCGAGGCCCGCGTAGACGACGCCGCCGGGCGAGTTGATGTACAGCGAGATGTCCTTGTCGGGGTCCTCGCTCTCGAGATGCAGCAGCTGCGCCACGACGAGGTTCGCGGTCTCGTCCTCGACGGGCGTGCCGATGAAGATGATGCGCTCGTTGAGCAGGCGCGAGTAGATGTCGAACGAGCGCTCGCCGCGCGGGCTCTGCTCGACGACCATCGGGATCAGCGGCATGGCGGCTATCCTTTCGACAACGCATGGTTGTCAGCGACGATAGCAACCATCTGGTTGTCAAAGGAGGAAGCGATGAGAACGATGAGCTGTGCCGCGGCGAGCGGCCCCGAGGAGCGGCGAGAGCAGGTCGCGCGCGAGGTCATCGTGCGCGCCAGCCGCGAGGAGGTCTGGGAGGCGCTCGCGACCGACGAGGGTCGCGAGCGCTGGCTGGAGCTCGACGGCGAGCCCGACGTCGAGGATCCGAGGTCGAGGTCGCGGAAGCGCCCGTCGCGCCTGGTGTGGTGGTGGAGCGCGGCGCGAGGACCGGCCACGCGCGTCGAGTTCCTCGTTGCGCCGTCGCGGCGGCACGCGCGTGATCGTGACCGAGCGCGCGCCGCGCTTCCCGCTCGAGATGCTCGCCCCCTCGTTCGCCCTCGTCGCGGCTTGAGCGACGACCTCGGCCACGGTCTTCGCGGCGCTCGCGGACCCCACGCGCGCGGATGCGTCGTCAGGCGCTGCTGCGCGACGGCTCGACGTCGGTGCCGGCCCTCAGTCGGCAGCTCCCGATCACGCCGCCAGGCGATCGCCAAGCACCTCGCGCATGCTCGACCACGCGGGGCTGATCGAGCGCGCCCCGGGCGCGGCCGCGAGGTTCGCTTCCAGCTGCGGCCGTGCGCGCTCGCGCCCGCCTCGGCCTGGCTGCAGGAGACCGAGCGGACTGGGAGCGCCGGCTCTCGCGGCTGAAGCGCGCCGTGGAGCTTCCCCGCGAGAGCCGTTAGCCGCGACGCGCGCAGGCCGAGCGCGCGTGCGAGCCTCGGCGAGCGTGGGCGCAGAGCCGTGGCGCTCGCGGCGTGGTCGCTCGCCTGGGGGATACTGGCTGGGCGATGTCGCAGGACAACGTGGAGATCGTCCGGCGCGGATACGCGCATCGGCAGGCCACCGGAGAGTTCCTCGAGGAGATCATCGCGCCCGACTTCGTGTGGGACATGTCGAAATTCAGAGGCTGGCCGGAGCAGCGGGTGTACGTCGGGATCGAGGAGGCGCGGAAGTTCATCCGAGAATGGACCGCCGCCTTCGATGACTGGGCGATCGAGGTCGACGCGCTCCACGACGCGGGCGCGGACAGGGTGCTCGGCATCATGCGCCAGCGCGGTCGCGCGAAGAGCACCGGGTTGCCCATCGACATGCGCTACGCGCAGGTGTTCACGATTCGCGACGGCAAGCAGACGCGCATGGAGATGTACTCCGACCCGGACGAGGCCCTAAGAGCCGTGGGGCTCGCGGGGTAGGCGCGCGAGTTTCGCTGGACCCTCCTACGCGAGGCCCTTGCGGCTCAGCTCCTCGAGCGCGCCTTCGCTCTTCTGGAGCCGCTCGAGCCCCATGCCGCGCAGCACCGCCGGCGTCTTGGTGAACTGGATCTCGCGGTAGTCGACGACCTGGATGTGGTTGCCCCAGGGGTCGCGGAAGTCCAGCGAGCCGCGAGAGCTGCGCGTCCACGCCGGCCACGGCGAGCGCCGCGCGCACCGCCTCCTTGTCATCGACGACGAGGCCGAAGTGGCGCGCGCCGTCGGGCGGCTGCGTGCGCGCCCGCGGCCAGCGCGATGAACTGATCGCCCATGTCGATGAACGCCATCCGCGCCCGGCGCGGCCGCGCAGCTCGAACGCGAAGAACCGCCCGTACCAGGCGAGCGCCTCGTCGATGTCGCCGACCTCGAGCGCGACGTGGTTTATGCCGAGCAGGCGCGTCAAGGCCGCAGTGCCATCAGGGCTCGCGCGTGAGCACCGCGAGCCTCGCCGTCCTGCGCCGGCGCGGCGAGCCGGCGCCGCGGCGGCGCTGCTCGCGCGGAGCCGTGCGCGCCGACGCCGCGAGGCGCTCGTGCGCGAGATCCACCGCGGCCTGCAGCGGCGTCGTGCCTTCCTGGGCCGCGCGCTCGAACACGCCTTCCAGCACCTTCTCGATCTTCGCCGCGCGCTGCAGCGCTTCGTCGGTGTCGTAGCCGGTCAGCTCGAGCGACGACGTTGATCACGCCCGCCGCGTTCACGACGAAGTCGGGCGCGTACAGGATCCGCGCGCGCGGCGAGCTCCTCGGCGAGGCCGTCCTCGGCGAGCTGGTTGTTCGCGGCCCCGCAGATCACCCGGCAGCGCAGCCCGCAGGCGCAGCTGCGCGTCGATCACGCCGCCGAGCGCGCACGGCGCGAGCACGTCCACGCTGCGCGCGCATGGCGTCCTGCGGGCTCATCCAGCGCGCGCCGAGCTCGCGCGCGAGCTCCCGCTTGCGCGGGGTCGATGTCGGCGAGCACGAGCTCCGCGCCGTCGCGCGGCCAGCCGCCGCGCGAGCGCGCCGCCGACGCTGCCGACGCCCACGATCGCCACCGTGCGGCCGGCCGCCGCGAGCGTGAGCCGAACGCCTGCCCGCAAGCAGGCCCGGATCGCCGCCTCGCACGCCCGCCGCGGTGAACGCGCCCGGATCGCCGCCGCCGCCTTCCTGCGCGTCGGCCGGCCCGACCACGTGCTCGTCCACTGCGCCAGCAGCGCCATGTCCTCGCTGTGGGTGCCGACGTCCTCGGCGGTGATGTAGCCGCCGCCGAGCAACTCGACCGCCTCGGCGAAGTCGTGCAGGACCGCCTCGCGCGCGGCGCCGGCGGCGGGCGGGCGCCCGGCGGCAGGCAGATCACGCGCCTTGCCGCCGCCCAGCGGTAACGCCCGCGACGGCCGCCTTCAGCGTCATCGCGCGCGAGAGCCGCAGCGCGTCCGTCGATCGCCTCCTCGAGGCGTCGCGTAGCTCCACATCGCGACAGCCGCCGAGCGCCGGCCCGAGCACCGTGGAGTGCACCGCGATCGTCATCTGCACGCCGCTCCGCGGTCCGCGCCGCACCAGCAGAAGTCTCGTGCCCCTCGGCTCCCTGCATCACTCGCTGACTGCGTCTCGATCTCATCGGTCGCTTCCTCCTTCGATCAGCCTCCGAAGCGTGGCCGAGGAATTGCGCCGCCAGCGCGCCGTCGAGCGCGCGGTGATCCCACGACAGGCACAGGTTCGCCATCGGGCGGATCGCGATCGCCTCCGTCCGTCACTGGCGTCGTGATCGACCACCGGCGCGCCTCACGACCGCCTCCAGGTCGAGGATCGCCACCTGCGGCTGGTTGATGATCGGCGTCGAGGCGAGCGAGCCGAAGCCGCCCGGGTTGGTGATCGTGAACGTGCCCGCCGCGCACCTCGTCCGGCGTCAGCTCCTCTCGCGCGCGCGCGCCGCGAGCAGCTCGTCGATGCGCGTCGGCCAGCCCCTCCACCGAGAGCTCCTGCGCGCGGTGGATCACCGGCACGATCAGGCCCGTCCTCGCCGAGCGACACCGCGATGCCGAGGTTCACGTCGGCGTGGCGCGTGAGCATCTCGCCCTCGAGCGTCGCGTTCAGCTCCGGGTGCTCGGCGCAGCGCCTGCAATCGTCGCCGCGCGCCACGAACGGCAGCGGCGAGCAGCCCATGCGCGCGCGCTCGCGCTCGACGCGCGAGAAGTCCGCCTCGGCGATCGTCGTGCAGTGCGCCGCCGTCTGCAGCGAGCGCGTCATGTGCTCGGCGATCGCGCGGCGCATGCGCGACAGCGGCTCACCGCGCCCTCCGCCTCCTGCGCGGCGCCGGCGCTGCGCCGCGTCTGGGCCCTCCCGCCTCGCGCCGTTGCCCTCGCTCATCGGCGCGGCTCGGCGACTCCGCGCCGTGCTCGAGCGCCAGATGTCCTGCTGCGCCGCCGTCGCGCCGTGCCGCGTAGCGCGAGCACGTCGCTGCTTGCGCACGCGCGCCGCCGCGGCCGCTGCCCGCGCACGCTGCGCTGAGGTCGACCTGCCGTGCTTCGCGCGGCGATGCGCTGCACCGACCGGCGAGTAGCACCGCGGCCGGGCGCTCGCGCCAGTCCGCGGCGCCGCTCGCGGCCCGGGCAGCTGCCCGGCGGTCCGCGCGCCGCTCGGAGTGTCGGCGTCCGCCGCGGGGTGCGCCGACCGGCGCCACGTCGAGTGCGATTCGCGCGAGCGCCGTGCCCACCGGCACCGTCTCGCCCTCGCGCGACCAGCAGCTCCGCCACGCGCCCCGTCGCCGGCGAGGGCACCTCCGTGTCGATCTTGTCGGTGGAGACCTCGCAGATCATCTCGTCGCGCTCGCACCCAGTCGCCGACCGCGCTTGTGCCACACCGCGAGCGTGCCCTCGGCGACCGACACGCCCATCTGCGGCATCGACCACGACGCGCTCCGCTGCGCGCCGCTCTCAGTACTCGAGGAGCTCACGGCACGCCTCCCTGATGTCGTCCACCTGCGGCAGCAGCGCCTGTTCGAGCGGCGGCGAGAACGCGATCGGCACGTCGGGCGTGGCGACCCGCACGACCGGGCCGTCGAGGTCCTCGAAGCGCGTGCTCGGCGATCAGCGCCGCGACCTGCGCGCCCGCCGCGCAAGTCGCGTTCGCCTCGTCCACGATCACCACCTTCGAGCAGCGTGCGCACCGACTCGAGGATCGCCGCCTCGTCCAGCGGCACCAGCGAGCGCAGGTCGAGCACCTCGATGCTCGCGCCCTCGATGTCCTCCGTCGCCTCGAGCGCGCTCCACACCATCGCTCCGTAGGCGATCACCGTCAGATCGCTGCCCGCGCGCGCGCGACGCGCGCGCGTCATCGGCGTCTCGTAGCGTCCCGCCGGCACCTCTTCCTTGACCCGACGGTAGAGGTGCTTGTGCTCGAAGAAGAGCACCGGGTTGGGGTCGTGGATCGCCGCGATCGAGCAGGCCCTTCGCGTCCGCCGGGGTCGCTCGGCGCGAGCACCTTCAGGCCCGGGCGCGTGCATGAACCACGCCTCGGGGTTCTGCGAGTGGAACGGGCCGCCCGCCGAAGCCGCCGCCCGAGGGCAGGCGCACCGTGATCGGCACCGCCAGGCGCTGGCGGTAGTGCATCTTGCCCGCGACGTTCACGAGCTGGTCGAAGCCGCACGCCACGAAGTCCGCGAACTGCATCTCGCACACCGGGCGCATGCCCACCACCGCTGCGCCCACCGCCGTGCCGATGATCCCCGCCTCCGCGAGCGGCGTGTCGATCACGCGCTCCGGCCCGAACTCCTCGCTCGAGGCCGTCGGTCACCTTGAACGCGCCCCCGAACGCGCCGACGTCCTCGCCCATCAGGAAGACGCGCTCGTCCGCGCGCAGCTCCTCGCGCAGGCCGTCCGTGATCGCCTGCAGGTAGGTCATCTCAGGCATCGCGCCACCTCCGTGCGCGCGTAGCCGCTATAGGGCGCCGTGCCGTCGCCCAGCGGCTCGGCCTCGCCGTCGCAGAACACGCCCTCGCGTCGCGCTCGCCGGGTCGGGCATCGGCTGCGCGAGCGCCCACTCGACCGCCTCGTCGAGCTGCGCCGCGAGCTCGGCTCGAAGCGCCGCCGTCGTCCGACGCCGCGGCTCGCGAGCGCGCGCGCGCTGGCGCTCGATCGGGTCGCGCCCGCGCCAGCGCTCGAGCTGCTCCGGCGGGCACGTAGCGCTGGTCGTCGTGCGCCGCGTGACCGTGCATGCGCATCGTCAGCGCCTCGATCAGCGTCGGCCCGCCGCCCGCGATCGCGCGTTCGCGCGCGCGCAGCGTCGCCGCGAACATCGCCTCCACGTCGTTGCCGTCGACGCGCTCGCCCACGCAGCCGTAGCCCGCCGCGCGCTCGACCGGGTCCACCGCGAACTGCAGGTGCAGCGGCGTCGAGTACGCGAACTGGTTGTTCTCCAGCACGAAGATCACGGGCAGACGCTGCACGCGCGGCCCAGTTCATCGCCTCGTGGAAGTCGCCGCGCGAGGTCGCGCCGTCGCCGAGGAACGTCAGCGCGCAGCGCTCCTCGCCGCGCAGCTTGAACGCCATCGCCATGCCCGCCGCGACCAGCATCATGTCGGGCAGCATCGAGACCATGCCCACGCAGCCGAGGCGGCGGTCGCCGAAGTGCACGTTGCCGTCGCGCCCCTCGGTGATGCCGCCCGCGCGGCCCATGTACTGCGCGAAGATCCGCCGCGGCTGACACGCCGCGCACGAGGTGCGCCGCGAGGTCGCGGTGCAGGACGCACAGCCGGTCCTCGGCCAGCCAGCGCGAACGCCGCCCCGGCGCGAGATCGCCTCCTGGCCGAAGCCGTCGTAGAAGGAGCCCGGCACCCTCCCCTGGCGGTAGAGAGTCAGCGCCCGTTCCTCGATGCCGCGCATCGCGAGCATGTACCGCAGCAGCCCCACCCTGTCCTCGAGGGTGAGCCTGTCTGGCTCAGGTGCGCCCTCGTCGAGCCCGTGCGGGCCCGCGCTCGAAAGCGGCGCGCTGGCCATAGTCGCCATCGTCTCTCCTTTCAGGGCCTGCGGGATCTCCGCCTGCCCTCTCATCGCGCCCGCCGCGGGATCTCCGCCTCGAGCGCGCTATCGGTGTGACAACCCGGTGGTTTTTTTGAGTTCTTCGTCCACTCTACCCCTCGTGCCCGCGGTATCACCGCGCTTTCTGCGCCACTGTTCGAGGCGCCGCGAGCGCTCGCGGCGCCATGCGGGGGTTCGCGACCGCCGCGCGCGCACTGGTAGAACACGTGCGCCGAAGGCGAACGAGGAAAGGTCTAGACCATGGCAAACATCCTGTGCGTCCTCTACGACGATCCCATCGACGGCTACCCGCCGAGCTACGCGCGCGAGGACGTGCCCACCATCGAGCGCTACCACGACGGGCAGACCGCGCCGACGCCGGAGGGTCTCGGCTTCCGTCCCGGCGAGCTGGTGGGCTGCGTGTCCGGCGAGCTCGGCCTGCGCGAGTTCCTGGAGCAGCGCGGACACGAGCTGATCGTCACCTCCGACAAGGACGGTCCGGACTCCGTCTTCGAGCGCGAGCTGCCGAGCGCGGACGTCGTCATCTCGCAGCCCTTCTGGCCCGCCTACCTGACCGCCGAGCGCATCGCCAAGGCACCGAACCTGAAGCTCGCGCTGACCGCCGGCATCGGATCGGACCACGTCGACCTGCAGGCCGCCATCGAGCACGGGCTGACCGTCGCCGAGGTCACCTACTCGAACAGCATCAGCGTCGCCGAGCACGTCGTGATGATGATCCTGAGCCTCGTGCGCAACTACATCCCCTCCTACCAGTGGGTCATCGACGGCGGCTGGAACATCGCCGACTGCGTCTCGCGCTCATATGACCTCGAGGGCATGCAGGTCGGGACGGTCGCCGCCGGGCGCATCGGCTCCGCGGTGCTCAGGCGGCTGCAGCCATTCGAGGTCGGCCTGCACTACTTCGACCGCCATCGCCTCCCCGCCGACGTCGAGCGCGATCTCGGGGTCGTCTTCCACGACACCGTCGAGGACATGGTCGAGGTATGCGACGTCGTCACGATCAACGCGCCGCTGCACCCCGAGACCGAGCATCTCTTCGACGCCCAGATGCTCGGTCGCATGAAGCGCGGCGCCTACCTCATCAACACCGCGCGAGGAAAGATCTGCGACCGCGACGCCGTCGCCGACGCGTGCAAGAGCGGCCAGCTGGCCGGCTACGCCGGCGACGTCTGGTTTCCCCAGCCCCCGCCGGTCGATCACCCGTGGCGCTCGATGCCCCACCACGGCATGACCCCGCACACCTCCGGCACGAGCCTGTCCGCGCAGGCACGCTATGCCGCGGGCACCCGCGAGATCCTCGAGTGCTGGCTCGACGGGCGGCCGATCCGCGAGGAGTACCTGATCGTCGACGGCGGTCGCCTCGCCGGCGCGGGCGCGCACTCCTACAGCGAGGGCAACGCGACCGGCGGGTCAGAGGAGGCCGCGCGCTTCAAGGGCGCCTGAGGGCCCCGAGTCCGTGCGAGCTGGCGCGTCGGCGCGAGCGCGGTCGGGTGCGGTTTCGGGCGCTCCCGATTGCGGGCACAGACCAACTAGCCTGGGCACCTGAGTGAGCCCACTCGCGAGCACGCCTGGCCTCGACGCTTCCGCGCAGGTGCGCGAACGGGAGCAGCTGGCGCCGCCCCCGGAGATCGATCGCGCCCACATCCTGCGCCGCGTGCTCGTGCTCGTCGTGATCGCGCTCGTCGCCATCGCGATCATCGACCTCGTGCCGGGGCTCGCGAGCCTGCGCTCGCGCTTCGCGCACGCGAACGGCTGGTGGCTCGCGGCCGGCGCCGGCCTGAAGGTGCTCTCGGGCGTCTGCTACGTGCTCGTCTTCCGCGCGGTCTTCTGCAGGCGCATGCGCTGGAGCGTGAGCATGCAGATCGGCTTCTCGGAGCTCGGCGCCAACGCCGTGCTCCCGGTCGGCGGCGCCGGTGGGCTCGCGCTCGGCGCCTGGGCCCTGCGCCGCGGCGGCATGGACTCGCAGCGCATCGCGCGCCGCAGCGTCGCCTTCTTCTTCCTCACGAGCGTGCCCAACGTGCTCGGCGTGATCATCCTCGGCGTCGGGCTCGCCGCCGGCCTCTTCGGAGGCACCGTCGGGGTCGCGATCGCGCTCGTGCCGGCGGCGATCGCCGCCGGCGCCGTCGTCCTCACGATCGCCGGCGGGCGCTGGGCCGCAGCGGCGGAGAGGCGCCTGGACGCGGCGTCCAAACCCCGCGCCGCGGCGATCCTGCGCGCGCTCGCGGGCGGCGTCGAAGAGGCGCTCGTGCTGCTGCGCGAGGCCGACCCGCTGCTGATCGTGGGGCTGATCGGCTACCTCGCCTTCGACGTGATGCTGATATGGGCGAGCTTCCACGCCTTCGGCTACGTTCCCGCGCTGGCGATCATCTGGATCGCCTACCTGATCGGGGAGCTCGGGGGCCTGATCCCCGTTCCCGGCGGCGTGGGCGGGATCGAACTCGGGCTCGTCGGCGCGTTCGTGCTCTACGGCGTGCCGGTCGGCGCCGCGACCGCCGCCGTGCTGGGCTACCGCGCGCTCGCGCTGATCGTGCCCGCCGTCACGGGTCTCGGCGCCTTCGCGCTACTGCGAAAAACGCTCGCCGGCGAGGCGCGCGCGATCGCCGGCTGCGGGCCGGGGGAGAAGGTCGACGTGATCGGCCGCGGCGAAGTGCACGTCAGCTGATCAGGTCGAGTGCGGCGCCGATGATCGTCTCGGCGTCGATGCCCATGTGGCGATAGAGGTCCTCGACATCGCCGGACTGCCCGAAGTCGCTCGTGCCGAGGCACGTGATCGCCGTGCCGGACAGCGCCGCGAGGAATGCGAGCGTGTGCGGATGGCCGTCGAGCACGCTCACCATGGGCGCTCGGCGCGCGGCCGCGAATAGCGTCGCGATCACGCCCTCGTCGGCCTGCTCGAGGCCCCTGCTGCTCTGCAGCGCGCGGAACAGCAGGTCGGGCGAGGTCAGGCAGATCGCGTCGAGCGCTACGCCGGCGCTCGCGAGCTCGTCAGCCGCCGCGAGCAGCTCGGGCATGATCGCGCCCATGCCAACGAGCACCACCGCGGGCGCCCCTTCGCACTCGCGCAGGCGGTAGCCGCCCTGCAGCACCTGCGTCCGGCGTCGCTCGCGCTCGTGCTCGTCGTCGGGGACCGCCGCGAGCTCCTGCTGCAGCGGGCGCGTGCTCAGGCGCAGGTAGCGCCGAGTCGCCGTCGTCGCGGCCGAGGCGCCCGAGCGCGTGCAGCAGGATCCACTCGCAGGTCCTGACCGAACGCCGGCTCCCAGGCGATGCAGCGCGGCTGCTCGAGTCCGACCGACGGCGTGATGATCGACTGGTGCGCGCCGCCCTCGGGCGCGAGCGTCACGCCCGAGGGCGTCCCCACGAGGATCGACTGCCCGCCGGCGTAGATGCCGAACGACCACGGCTCGAGCGCCCGATTGACGAACGGGTCATACAGCGTGCCGATCGGCAGCAGCGGCTGTCCGTCGCGTGACCAGGTCGCGCCCAGCTCGCCGAGCAGACCCGACCATGTTGCCCTCCGCGATCCCCAGCTCGATGTGCTGGCCGTGCGTGCTCTCGCGCCAGCGCATGAGCGTGTCGCTGTCGTCGGCGAACCAGTCGATGCGATCGCCGATGTTCCACACGCCGACGCGATTGATCCAGCCTCCGAGGTTCGTCGAGGACGCCACATCGGGGCTGACGGTGACGACGGCGGCCGCCACCTCGGGCGCGTCGTGGCCGAGGTCGAGCAGTAACCGTCCCAACGCCTGCTGGGTCGATTCGCGCCCCGCGTGGACGCGGCGAGAGCGCGCTCGGCACCCGCGGCGGATCGTGTCGCGGCGCGGGCGGTCGGCTCAGCCGCTGCGCGGCCTCGCCGCAGAGCCTTCCCTCCGGCGAAGCCGCCGCGAAGCGTGCCCAGGGATCGCTCGCGTCCGCGCCGAGCTCGACCGCGAGCTGCTGCCACTGCGGCTCTGACAGCAGCGCCGAGTGGTTGCCCGGATGGCCCTCCGTCGGAAGGCTCCACGCCTTGATCGTGTAAGCGAAGATCACCGTCGGGCGATCGACGACGGCGTCGGCCTCGGAGAACGCGGTCGAGCAGGTCGGCGAGATCGTGGCCCGCGAGGTCGCGCACCGCCGCCGCCAGCTCGGCGTCGTCCAGGTCCTTCAGCAGGCGTGCGATCTCGCGCTTGCCGCGCCCCGGGCCCGGCAGGCGCTCGCGCAGCTCGGCTGCCGGGCTCCTGCAGCAGCCGCTGGTACTCCTCGTTGGGCATCGAGTCGATGCGCGCGCGCAGCTGCTCGCCGCCCGGGCGCTCGAACAGCGCGCGCAGCCGGCGGCCGTACTTGACGGTGATCGCGTGCCAGCCTGCAGCTTCGAACATCGCCGCCAGGCGCCCGACGGCGATGTCGGGCACGACCCGGTCGAGCGACTGGCGGTTCACGTCGACGACCCAGAGCACCTCGCCGAGGCGCGCGATCGTCGGGTCCACGACCGCCTCCCAGACGGCGCCCTCGTCGAGCTCGGCGTCGCCGACGAGCGCGACCTCGCGCCCACCGCGAGGGACCTCGAAGTGCCCCGCGACGTAGCGGTGGGCGAGCGCGCTCCACAACGTCGCGGTCGCGCCGATGCCCACCGAGCCGGTCGAGAAGTCCACCGGGTCGGGATCCTTCAGCCGGCTGGGATAGCTCTGCAGCCCGCCGAAGGCGCGCAGCCTCGTGAGGTAGCGCTCGTCGAGGAAGCCCGAGCAGGTAGTTGATCGCATGCAGCACGGGTGCCGCGTGCGGCTTCACCGAGACGCGGTCGGGACCGCGCAGGTGCTCGAAGTAGAGCGCCGTCATGATGCTCACCATCGACGCGGAGGACGCCTGGTGCCCGCCCACCTTCACGCCCGAGTCGCTCGCCCTCACCTTGTTGGCGTGGTGGACCATGCTGACCGCCAGCCACAGCACGCGGCGCTGAACCGCCTCGAGCGTCGCGAGCGCCTCTGCGGACAGGGCCGGCTCGCGCTCGCTGCTCGCGGGCGCCGGAGCGTGCGTGCTCATCCCCATATCCAAGGGGATCGACCTGCCGCATGCAAGCTCGTGCCCCCGACGCGTCAGCGATGCGCAGGCGCGAGGCGCACCGCAAGGGCCGGGTGGGGCTCGCGCAAGCGAAGGGCCGACGCATCCCGCGCACCTCCCCTCGGGCGCGCGGGATGCGCTGGTGCCGGGCTAGGAGCGGTGCGGTTTCCTGCGTCTACGCGCCGCCTGCGCGTCCGCTGCGGGCGGCGGCGTCGCCTGCTGCCACTGCAGGAGATACGCGCGGTATGTGTTCACGCCGCTCGGGAACTGGGCGTTGAACACGACCCCGCCGTTCTCGCCGAACTCCGTGATGTAGGGCAGCGCACCCCACCCGACGAAGAGGCCGCCGTTGGCGATGCTCTGGGCGTTGCCCTGCGAGGCGGCCGCAAGCCCCTCCGGCTGGTAGAAGGAGCGCACGAGCGTCGCCGCCTGGGTTTCGGGGTCGAGCTTCACGATCACCGCACGGCTCGAGGGCAGCAGCGGCGTCCCCGATGACTCGTTGTCGAAGAACGAGTACTCATCGCCTCCCAGCCACTCGGGGTCGTGCTGCCAGGCGAAGATCTCACCGGCGCTGTCGAACGACTGCCCGGTGGCGGCCTGCAGCGCGAAGCTCGAGTCCTTGCCGCCGAGCTGCCAGACGACGTTGCCCGTATACCGGCTCACGTCGTAGGTGCTCCACGTGTTGCGGGCGTCGATGAGCAGGTTGTCGTCCCCGTCGAGGTGGACGGCGTTGACGTGGAACCAGTCCCACGGCGTGCTGGGCGAGGCCGGCAACGGCTGCTCGCTCTGGGCGAATGGAACGTGGTCCGCGCTGTTCCATTGGAACAGCACCCGCCCCGTCGCGATGTCGATCTCCTGCACGACGCCGTTGATGACCGTCTGGTTCGGTGGGCCGCCGATGTCCGTGAGGTTCGCGGTGGCGGTGGTGTAGGAGAGGATGAGCGCGGTGTTCCAGGGGGTTATCAGGAACTCGTGGCCGTCGGCGCTGAGGCCGTTTCCCGCCTGCACCGTCGCGAGCGGTTGATACTGGTAGTTGTAGATGTAGTCGGTGCCGCTCGAGAGGCCGCCGAGGCCGGTTCCCTGCCACCACGTGAGGACCGGCTGCCCCTTGTATTTCTGGGCGCGAAAGTCGGCGGCGGTCTGACCCTGGGGCACGGGGTGGAACCACAGCGGCGTGCCTTGTCGGTTGAGGATCTCCGGGCCGTTGGCGTACGTGCTGCTGTCACCGGTGGGCGTCACGAAGATGTCGTCGCCGGGCGCGGCGATGCCGCGGATGTTGGACAGCGGCGGCGGCGCGGTGGGTGCGGCCCCCGCGGTCGCGGTTGCGATGCCGAGGAGCGCTACCGCGAACAGCGCCAGCAGGGCCGCAACGCCGGCGCGGGCTGGCGCCGAGCGCCGTCGGCGCGTGCGTGGCGCAGGGACCGCCGAGGCAGCCTCGGCGTCGCCAATAGCCCACGCCAGGCGCTCCACGAACTGCCAGGCTGAATGCTCGCTGTCGAGGTGGACCGAGCTGACCTGCTCGTCGAGCAGCACGCTCGGGTGGCCGCTGTCCTCGTTGTTGATGACCATGACTCTTGGCATGTCGCAAGACTCCTCTCGCTGGAAGGGGTTGGTGGGTTTCGTTGGGCACCGGCTGTGCGCGCCGGCGGGCGGGGTCGGGTCGGGTCGGCGGGCTGGGCGGCCGCGGGCCGGCTCGCGGGACGGCAGGAGCGCGCTATGCCGCGGCCGGCGGTCTCAGCGCGGTCGCGTACATCGCGCCCACCTCGGGCGCGAGGGCGGCGAGGTGCCGATGGCCGCCGCGAAGGCGCCGACCCTCGGTTCTCGGACTTGGCGAATCCACAGCATTGTTCATCTAGCGTATCAACAAACTGGACAACAGGGCGCCTGGTTACGAAAAAGACTCATTTGGCCACGAGCGCGGCGGCGCGAGAGAGGGAACCGGCGACCTCGATTTGCGCGCCGGATCCCGATCCCACGCCGTGGCGTGGCGCGCGCACTGCGAGTGTCAGGCGCCGCCGCGGCGGGTGATCTCCTCGTGCGTGAGCGCCTCGGTTCGCTGGCTCATCATCCACTGCTGCCCGAAGGGGTCGCGCACGCGCCCGCCGCGCTCACCGTAGAACTGGTCCTCGAGCGCGAACAGGACCTCGGCGCCGGCAGCGAGCGCGCGCGCCCAGGCGCCATCGACGTCCGCCCAGTAGGTCGCCATGATCGCGGTCGGGTGCGCGCTCGAGCTCCCGACCGGGGGCTGCTCCTCGGTCAGCATCACCACCGAGTCGCCGATACGGATTTCCGCATGCACGACCTCTCCCCCGGCTCCCACGAACGGTTCGTCCACCAGCTCGGCACCGAAGGCCTCGCGATAGAAGTCGATCGCACCGAGGCCGTCCGCGACGACGAGGCGCGGTGTGACCGTGTGTAGATGCTCGAGGATCCAGCTCACGCGAGGGCGCCCTTCGCTGCAACGGATAGCACTGTTCCGGGACGACTGCGCCGGGCACGGCGCATGCCGCCCCGACAGCGGCCAACATGAACGCGGCGCGTGCGCGCCGGGACGTCCGCGGCGGGGTCGCTGGCCGATGATGCGACGGGAGGAGCCTTTGAGCAGTTCGGGACACGCGATCAGATCTCTGCACCGGCGCCCGCGCGTCGCGCTGGCGCTCTCGGGACTGATCGCGGCGGGCACGGTGATCGCCATCGCCGCCTCCGACAAGCCGCGCGCGCTGTGGCGCACGCTCCAGGAGCTGCATCCGCTGTGGCTGCTGGTCGCCCTTGGCGCCGAGCTGCTCGCCTACCTCGGCTACGTGCTCGCCTACCGCTCGGCGACCGCCGAGCCCGGTGAGCAGCGACTGTCGTTCATGCTGACGGTGCGTCTGGTGCTGGCCGGATTTGGGCCGTTCGTTCCTCTCGGCGGCTTCGCCTTCGACCGCCTCGCGCTCGGCTCGGTCAACGATGACGAGCGCACCGTGCGGGTGCAGGTGATGGGCCTCGGCGTGATCGAGTACCTGCTGCTCGCGCCCGCCGCGTGGGTGTGCGCACTGATCCTGTTTGGCTCGAGCGACGCTTCGCTGTGGCTGACGCTGCCCTGGATCCTCGCCGTACCGCCCGGCTTTGCGCTCGGCTGGTGGGTCACGCGGCCGCAGCTTCTGGAGCGGCTGCGCGGCTCGAGCGGTCGCTTTCGCGACTGGCTCGCCGACGTGCTCGGCGGTGTCGAGGTGATGCGCAAGCTCGTCGCGCATCCGCTCGAGCGATCCGGCGCCGTCACCGGCATGGCGCTCTACTGGGCCGCGGAGATCGCATGCTTCGATTTCGCCCTGCGCAGCTTCCAGGTGCACATCTCGATTTCCGCGCTCGTCGTCGCGTACGCCACGGGCTACGCCGCCAGCCGCCGCTCGCTGCCACTCGGCGGGGCCGGCGTCACCGAGGCGCTGCTCACGATCTCGTTGATCGCCGTGCACGTGCGCGCCACGCACGCACTCTTCGGCGTCGTCGCCTACCGGCTCGTGAACTTCATCGTGCCCACCATTCCGGGGCTGCTCGCGCGCTCGTCGTTGACGGCGCTGCTCGAGGGCGACGCGCCCGGGCGCTAGCGCGCGTTGCGTTAGTGAAGCGAGGACACGCCCACGATCTGGGCGACCTCGTCGAGCTCCGCGAGCGCGGCCTGCGGGGACATCCCGAGCGCAAAGCCCGCCTCTGCGGCGAGCGCCTCGCGCGTGGGCGTCTTGCGCTCGACGATGCAGCGGCGCAGCAGCGACAGGGCGGCGCCCAGCGATCCTTCGAGCCGCGCGATCCGGCTCAACAGCGCGACCGTTGGCTGCTCGGAGAGCGGGCGCTCACGCGCCGGGCTGAGGGCGGCGTCGAGCGAGGATCCCGGCGAGCATGGCGACCCCGCGGCGGGCGCGTCGCGCTCCTCGAAGGGCATGACGGGCGGTGGGCCGATGGCGCCGATCGGCGGTAGCTCGTTGGTCTGGAAGATGACGCTCACGTGGGCCTCGATTCGGTTGTCGGCTTTACACGCCTGGCGGCTTCGCAGTTCCCTCGCACCTGCCCCTCCCCTTGTTTTGAAGTCGAGCATCTCGACTCACCGGCGTGACGATCTGTGCTCAGTTCAACAGCTAACACGGCCTCGGCAGAGCGTCAAGGACGAATATCTCGGAGCTTGCGCAATCCTGTCCGATAGTCCGGATGAACCGTTCAACCGCCGTCGGAGGACAGCGCGCGCAGCACCGCCGGAGCGGTGGGAGCGAGCTCGGGCGGCACGCGCTCCAGCAGCGTGAGCCAGGACGGCTTCACGGAGACCGCGCGGCGCACGAGCTCGAGGCCCTCGCGCAGGTCGCGTGCAGCCACGCCGAGCCCCGCCCAGAAAAGCAGCTCGTCCGCCTCCGGCGCGAGCTCCGCCGCGCGCATGTATAGCTCCGCGGCATCCTCGTGCGCGCCCGCCGCGACGAGCTCGTCGGCGCGGGCCGCCATCTCATACGCGCGCGCCAGGCGCGCGAGCCGGCGCAGCTCACGCAGCGGCTCGGCGTCGTCCTCCACGCGCAGCTCGAAGCGCGCGCGCCACGGCTCGCCGCTGGCTGGCACCACGCGCAACGCCGCTGATTGACGCCCGCGCACGTCGCCGCCGACGGACTCGGCCGCGTCGAGCGCGGCGAGCAGCCTCTCGGTCAGATCGCCGGTGTGCGCCCGGTAGGCCGCCGCCATGGCCTCGGGCACGCCGGGGGCCGCCATCATGTTCGCCTGGCAGCTGAAGCCCTCGCCCCGGACATCGCTGGCGTACGGGATGCAGCCGTCGCCCGTGTGGGCGGCGGTCTGCCCGCGCGCGTCGACGACGCCGAGCTGGCGGTACGGCGCGAGCTCGTCGCGCTCGAGCACCGCCGCGATCGCAGCGGGCGGATCGAGTCCTTCGGCTAGGCGCGCGAGCGCGTTCGGACCGTGCGCGACCTCGGCGATCGACTGCGTCGCGACCGCGCCCGTGCCCGGGGATGCCCAGGTGACCACGCTGCCCACCGAGAACCAGTGCGACTGCACCGCCACGCCGAGCTCCCCCGTCTCGCCGTCGTGCGCGACAATCGAGTATGTGCCGAGCCTCATCGCCTCGATGAGCTTACGAAGGGCTTCTCGCGCCTCGGCTCTCGCCCTCGCCGCAGCCACGCTCGGCGGCCTCGGCGGGGCCGCGTCCTCCGCCGGCGGCGCCAGCTCGAGCGGGCTATATCCCGCTCCGCTGCCAAGTCGGGGCGGCGCGCTGCAGGCGTGCCCGAGCGCCGTCGGACTGCAAGGGTTCGACAAGCGCTCGCGCGCTCAGGCGCGCAGGGAGGCGCTCGCGTACAACGGCGCCGGTCTCGCCACCGCGCTGGCGGATTCCGATCGGGCGTGGCAGCCGACGTTGCGCGCACAGCGGCGCAGTCGGGGCCAGCGGCGCCGCGAAGCGCAGCTCGTGCGCGGCGTGGCCGCGGCGACGGCGAGCCCGTATGGGGTGATCGTCGGCCACTCGTGCGGTAGGCGCCTGCTCGAGCGCTCGCTGGTCGTCGCGCTCGCGCCTGCGCAAGCCTCGGGGGAGCCGCCCTGCGAAGCGTGCGTCGAGCACTTCTTCCTCGTGGACCGCCGCGGGCGCGCGCTCATCTACTTCATCTACTAGCTGACCCGCTGCGTCGCGGGCAAGCTGCGCTCGCGCGAGGAGAGCGGCTCGTCGCGGTCGTACTTCAGCGTCAGCCTGCGTGTGGCCGCGGGAACGAGCGCCAGCGCGAGCAGCACGAACCCGACCGCGCTACCGGCCTCGAGCACCGTGCGCGCCCCGAAGGCGTGCGCGGCCGGGCCGGCGATCAGGTAGCCGACCGGCAACAGCGCGAGCGAGCCCATCCAGTCGTACGCGCTGACGCGGGAGAGCAGGCGCGGCGGGATGTGCTGCGCGAGCGCTGTCTCCCACCAGATCATCAGCAGCGAGAAGCTCCAGCCGGTCCCGAATGCGCACAGGCCGACGATCGCGAGCGGCGCGCCGAGCGCGAAGGTCGCGAGCTGCACCGGCCAGATCAGCGTCATCGCAAGCCCGGTCGCCAGCGGGCGCGCCGGGCGCCAGCGGACGCTCACGAGCGCGCCGCAGACGGCGCCGACGCCCATCACGGTCTCGAGCAGCCCGAACACGCCCGCGCTCCCGTAGACACTGCGCGCGACCCTGGGCGCGAGCGCGTACCACTGAGCGAACATGCACAGCAGCGAGCCCGTGAAGACCGTGATCGTCACCCACACCCACGTGCGCGCGGCGACCTCTCGCCAGCCCTCGCGCAGCTCGTGCATGAGCGATTCCCCGCGCGCCTGGACACCGCGCGCGCGCGGTCGCACGCCGGCGAGCAGCAGCGCGCTCACCAGGAAGGTCGCGCTGTCGAACGCGAACGCCTCACCGGCGCCGACGCCGAGCACCAGCACCGTTGCAAGCGCCGGCCCGATCAGCGACGCGAGGTTTGCCATCCACTCGGTCAGGCCACGCGCATCGGCGATCTCATCCTCGGACACGGTCTGCGGAACGAGGCCGCTGTAGGCGGGCTGGAAGAACGCCTGCGCGGCGCCGTAGGGAGCCTCGATCGCGACGAGCTCCAAGACGCCGACGCGCCCCGTGAGGATCGCCACCGCGAGCACCGCGTGCAGCGCTGCGCGCACGAGGTCGGCCGCGATCATGATGCGGTGGCGCGGAAGTCGGTCGGCCCAGACGCCGCCGAAGAGGAGCAGCGCGACGAGCGGCACGGTCTGGGCGCACAGGACGATGCCGAGCGCGGACGCCGAGCGCGTCGTCTCGGTCACATACAGAGCGATCGCCACGACCACGACGCCGTCGCCGATCGCGCTCGCGGCCTGCCCGAGAAAGAGCCGGCGGAAGCTTGGGTTGCGCAGTACGCGCAGATATGTCCTCATGGGCGAACACCTCGCTCTGGCAGAGAGCTTCGAGACTGGCGGCGCGCGCCACGGTTGAAGCCGGACGGCGCACAGGGACAAGCGGGCGCCGCCGCGGGCGGCGCAGGGGTCTAGGAGCTGAGGAGTGTCATATGCCCAACTTCAGAACGGAGGCTAGCAGCGCTCACAGCTCGAAGGCCGTGCGCCCTCCGCTGTCCACGAGGTCCTGCAACTGCTCACGCCCGGAGCCGATCAGGGGCGCGCCGTGCGCCAGCAGCAGGTGCTCGAAGTCGAGCTCCGCCAGGAGTCGCGCGAACGCGCTCAGCAGCGCGCGCTTGGTCGCGGGCGGGTCGTCCATGAGCGAATCGGGGACGAAGCCGAGCTCTCCCGCGGAGCCCCCGCGGACTGCGCCGTCGGCGATCACGAGCGCCTTGTGCTCGGGCAGGTAGAGCGCGGTCTCATCGGGGCAGAGGCCGCCGACGGGCTCGGCGCGGACGCCGCCCGCCAGCTCCTCGCCTGGCTCGAACCCGGTCACAGGCTCGCCCTCGGCGAACTCGTGCAGCCCCTCGCGGTTGCAGTAGATCGCGCACTCGAAGGCTTCGTGAAAGCGTGCGCTGTCGCGGAAGTGATGGCGGTTTGAGAGCAGCACCGCGCGCGGCTTGATCCGCTGCGTGGCGAACCAGTGCAGGCCGAGGTCTTCCGGTACGAGTGGGTCGATCGCCACGCCGCCCTCGGCGAGCCAGTACGAGGACACGCGCTTGTGGATACGCGGGTGGTCCGCTTCCCAATGGTGGATGCCGGGGAGGATCTCGCGCATGAGCCTGGGCGCAACGGTAGCTGCAGGGCGCCAGGGGAGCGTCTAGGTTTGCAGCCACCCGATGGAGCTGACGGCGAAGCAGTACGAGAAGGAGCTGCTGCGGCTGCAGACCGAGCTGGTCTTCATGCAGGAGTGGATCGTCGCGAAGGGCCAGCGGCTCGTGGTGCTGTTCGAGGGCCGCGACACGGCGGGAAAGGACGGCGTTATCAAGCGCATCAGCTACTACCTGAACCCGCGCAGCTGTCGCGTCGTCGCCGTCCCCACGCCCGACGAGCGCGAGCGTTCGCGCTGGTACTTCCAGCGCTACGTCGCGCATCTACCGGCCGCGGGGGAAATCGTGCTGTTCGACCGCAGTTGGTACAACCGCGCCGGCGTCGAGCACGTCCTCGGCTACTGCACCGAGGCGCAGTACGAAGAGTTCCTGCGCTTCTGCCCGCTGTTTGAGGAGGCGCTCCGGAACGAGGGCATGATGCTCGTGAAGTACTGGCTGTCGGTCAGCGACGAGGAGCAGGAGCGGCGCTTCAAGAAACGCCTGTCGGATCCGCGCAAGCGCTGGAAGTTCAGCCCGACCGACGTGCAGGCGCGCGCGCACTGGGTCGACTACGCCGAAGCGAAGGACCGCATGTTCGCCTACACCGATCTCGAGCACAGCCCGTGGTACGTGGTCGAGGGCGACGACAAGCGCGCGGCGCGCCTGAACTTGATCAGCCACCTGCTTTCGGTCGTCCCCTATGAGCGCCTGCAGGACGATCACAAGGTGCACCTGCCAGAGCGCCAGCAGCGTTCCTACGCGCGCCCACCGAAGGCCGGCGAGCACCTCGTGCCCGAGCGCTACGTCGTGCGCGGCTGAGCGCGCCGCGCCGCGCCGCGGTTAGGAGCTCGCGCTCTGGCCGGCGAGCGCGTGCTCGGCGGTGCTCTGCGCAGTGGCGCGATTCGCGCCGGCACCCACGCTGACGGTGGCGCTTGCTCGTGTGCCGGGCGAGCCGGGGTGCGGCTGAAGCGGGCGTCGCGTGCGCACCTGGTAGACGGCGGTGTAGCCCGTTTCGAAGCCGCGCCGCGCGGCGCGCAGGTACAGGCGCCAGACGCGGGTCCGCTCGGGCCCCGCGAGCTCGACGGCGCGCTCGAGATTGCGGTCGAGCCGCTCGGCCCAGTGGCGCAGCGTGAGGGCGTAGTCGTCCCTGAACCTCTCGACGTGACCGGTCTCGAAGCCGGCGCGCTCGAGCGCCAGCTGCACGCGTGAAAGCGGCAGTGGCTCGCCGTCGGGGAAGACGTAGCGGGTGGAGAAGAGGTCCTCGAGCGGGCGGTGATCGGGGTCGAGCGCCGCGATCGCATGGTTGAGCAGGATCCCGCCGGGGCGCAGCAGCCGGTGGAGTGTCTGCGCGTAGCGGTCGATCTGCACGTCGCCGACATGCTCGGACATGCCGACGCTCGCGATCGCGTCGAAGGAGGAGTCCGGCAGGCGGCGGTAGTCCTGCACGCGGATCTCGACGCGTTCCTCGAGCCCGGCTGCGCGCACGCGCTCGCGCGCGAGCTCGGCCTGCTGAGCGGACAGCGTCACTCCGGTGACGCTGACGCCGTGTTCGCGGGCGGCGTGGATCGCGAAGCTCCCCCAGCCGCAGCCGACGTCGAGCACGCGCATCCCGGGCTCGAGGTCGAGCTTGCCCGCGACGAGCTCGAGTTTTGCCTTCTGCGCCTCCTCGAGCGTGCCCGCGCCGCGCGAGAAGATCGCGCAGCTGTAGGTCATCGACGGGTCGAGGAACAGCGCGAAGAACTCGTTGCCGACGTCGTAGTGGTAGCGCACGGCGGCCTCGTCGCGCTCGACGGTGTGCAGGGCGCCGCGCAGGACCAGCTCGAGCGACGGCCGACGTGGGATCCCGCCCGGGGCCGCGGCGAGCAGCGTGGCGAGGCCCAGCCGCAGGCGGTCGGCGCTCGTGAGCCCGGGCGGCTCCCACTCGTCGACGACCGCGAAGCCCGCGTCGAGGTCGTCGATCGCGAGCGAGTCCTCGACGTAGGCCCTTCCCAGCCCCATCTCGCCGGGCGAGCGCAGGAACTGCGAGAGCGCCGAGGGCGAGCGCACGAAGAACGTCGGGGAGCCGTCCTCGGTGGCGGGCACCTCGCCGCCGTCCCAGAAGCGCACGCGGAAGGGGCGCTCGGGAAACGCGCGGGCCAGCTCGCGGCAGAGGGGTCTGCTTGCGCGGATCAGCGCCACTGCACAGACACCGACCCTATTGCGCCGTCGCGCTCGCGAGCTCGTCGCGCTGGCCGAGCTCCCACAGCGATCGCGTCTCGGCCAGGCTGAGCAGTCGCCAGCGCCGGCGCGCCTCGTCCCACACATACACGCGGGCGTCGAGAGGGCTCGAGAAGCGAGCGAGCTCTGACAGCGCGGTGCGCGTGTCGAGCTGCTCGCCGATCACGCTTGCGGCGCGGACGTCCACGAGCTTGAAGCTCCGCTCCCGCGAGGGCTCCTCCTCGGCGCGCACTCCTCGCGGCGGGCGCGGCAGCTGCACGACTGAGAGCGCGCGATCGGCGCGCTTCTTCGGCTCCAGCGGCGCCACGTGCGCGCCGGTGCCCTTCGTCTCGGTATCCAGGACCCATGTCTTCGCCATCTCCCATCGAATCTAGCGCGGCGAGCGCGCTGTCAAGACGTGCGCCGGAGCCGCGGCCTGACGCGGCAGCGCCGCGAGGATCGCGGCCAGCAAGGCGGCGAGGGCGGCGCCGAGGAACACGGCGGGGTAACCGGCGACGGAGGCGATCGCCCCTGCGAGCGGCGCGCCCAGGCCGACGCCGACGTCGAAGAACGCGGTGAAGGCGCCGAGCGCGGAGCCGCGCCTGTCGGCGCCGACCTCGCCGACGACCATCAACGCGAGCGAGGGGAACAGCATCGAGAAGCCGACGCCGACTACCAGCGCGCCGGCGATCGCCGCAGCCAGCGAGCTCGCGAGCGCGACGAGCAGGAGTCCCAGCGCCTCGATCAGCGCCGCCGCGGTCGCAGTCGCACGCGCGCCTGCGCGGTCGGGCACGCGACTGAGCACGACGCGGCTCGCAAACACCGCGACCGCGAAGGCGGTGAACACGCCCGCGCCGCCGCCGATGCCGCGAGAGCGCAGATCGAGCACGACGAAGCCGGCGAGCGCGGCGTAGCCGAAGTTGGCGAGCGCGAGCGCGGCGCCCGGACGCCTCGCCGCCCGTGGCAGCAGCGCTAGCCGTGAGGGCGCCGCGGCGGAGGGCTCGCGGACGGGCGCGGGCAGAACCGCAGCGATCAGAAAGGCCACCAGCGGTGCCAGCGCTGTCAAGGCCCACACGGCGTCGTAGCCGGCGCTTGCCCGCAGCAGATCGCCGGCGACAGGACCGAGCGAGAGCCCGCCCCAGACGGCGAGCCCGAACACGCCGAGGGCGAGGCCGTGGCGCTCGGCAGGCAGGAGGTCGACGGCCCAGGTGGCGCCCGCGGTGTACAGCGAGCCCTCGCCGACACCGACCATGAGCCGCGCCGCGACCAGCGTGAGCACGCTGTCGGACAGCAGGTACAAGAGGCCGCCGAGCGCCATCGCGAGCGCCCCGCCGGCGAGCACGATCCGCCGGCCGCGGTGGTCTGCGAGGCGTCCTGCGATCGGCCTGCAGAAGACCGAGGTCAGCGAGAAGGCGCCGACCACGACGCCGACGTCGAGGTTGCTCGCATGCAGCGGGCCGCGCACGTAGGTCGGCAGCACGGGCAGCGCGGCGCCGACCGCGATGAACGCCAGCAGCGAAGCGAGGAACACGCCCGCGAACGCGCCCTGACGGCGCCGCTGCGAGGACGCGTCTGCCGGCAACGTCAGGAGGCTGTCCCTGGCACGACGCCCATCGTCGCAGGCGGCGGCGGGTGTCCAGGTTTAGCAACGCTATTCATGGGTATGTCGATCAAATAGATGAGAATTATCCCGGCGGGGTAGTCCACCGCTGCGCGCGCCGCGTTCGATCAGGCCGCCGGAAGGCCTGCACGAGCGCGACATCGTCGGCCGGCTTCGCCGGTCCCGCTCGCGGCATCTCCGCGACCCTCTCGCCCATCAAATTCAGACTGGAGCTCGCGTTGCCAATGAGAATGGATCGCCGGTCGTTCATCAAGAGGGCCGCTGCTGCTGGGGGCGGCTTCATCGGCTCACAAGCGCTCGCGCCGTTCGCCGCGGCTGCGAAGTCGCAGCGGCGGCCGAACATCCTCGTGCTCATCGTTGACCAGCTGCGGACGCCCCAATGGTTCCCGCCGCAGGCGCAGGTCGACGCTCTGCTGCCCAATCTCGCGCGTCTCCGTGCCCGCTCGACGTCGTTCGAGAGCCACTACACGGCGGCGAACATGTGCGTGGCCGCGCGGGGCACGATGTTGACCGGGCTCTATCCCCACCAGACGGGCTGCATGCTGACGAAGGCGGTCGCGAACAGCAGCACGCTCAGCGCGAAATTCCCAACCTGGGGGACGATGTTGCGCCAACAGGGGTACGCGACCACCTGGTGGGGCAAGTGGCACCTCGGCCCGGTACCCGACAAGACGCCGGGAGGGTTGGAGGCGTACGGGTTTGACGGCGGCACCTACCCCTCGCCGAATGGCAACCCCGAGCAGGGCAAAGAAAAGGACCCGGTGATCGCCGGGCAGTTCATCGAATGGCTCGAGGGTGCGGGCGCCGGCCCGTGGTGCACCACCGTCTCGCTCGTCAACCCCCACGACATCAACTGGTGGCCGCGTTTCACCACCTCTGACGAAGTGCCCAGCTCGATCGACTACCGCTTCAGCGGCGGCCCGGCGAACGCCGAGACGGCCGCACAGCTGTCGGCGAGCAAGCCGCGGCTGCAGACGGCCTTGCAGCAGACGATGGCGATGGCATCGGGCCCCGTCCCCGACGAAGGCGGCACGCTGCAAGAAGCGAGCTGGGCGGAGATGCTCACGCTCTATCTCGCATACCAGCAGGAGGTCGACGCGCAGATCGGACGCGTACTTCAGGCGCTGCACTCGCGCCCGCAAGTCGAGACGAACACCATCGTGATCTTCACCGCCGATCACGGCGAGTACGCGGGCTCGCACGGCCTGCGTGCGAAGGGCGGCGGCGCATACGAGGAGGCGATCAATGTGCCGCTGTACATCTACGACCCCCGCGGGAGGCTCTCGAGCGGCGCGGGTACGCGCTCGCAGCTCACCTCGACCGTGGACCTCGCCCCGCTGCTGCTCACGATCGCGCACGGCTCGTCGAGCTGGCGCTCCGACGCCCGCTACTCGCAGATCGCCTCGCGCGGCGACATCGCCGCGATCGCGGCCAATCCGCGGAGCGGCGGGCGGCCATGGATAGCCCACGTCACCGACGAGACGACGGTCGAGGAGCTCTCCTACACATACAACTTCGCCAACGAGGCGCCGCATCACGTCACGGCGGTAAGGACTCCAGGGGCGAAGTACGCCGTCTACTCCGCGTGGAAGGACGGCACGATCGAAGTCGATCCGCTCGACCAGGATCTCGAGCTCTACGACTACTCGAGCGGCGAGGGTCGCAGCGAGCTCGCGAACGTCGCCGGGCCGGCGTCCAGCCTGAGATCGGAACTGTCTCAGCTGCTCGAGAGCGAGGTCATACCCAACGAGATTCGCGCGCCGCTTCCGAGCCGTCTGCTGGCGGCACAGCAGGAAGGGATGGAGGACTACTTCGCGAGGAGCGCCGAAGTTGCCCCGTGAACGCCGCACGTTCGGGGCGTTGATGGGCCAGCTGCGATCGCCGTCGCGGACACTACGGCGTCGACTCCGGTGGCCACGCCGCGACGACGGCGGCGCTGCAGCCGAGAGCCTTCAGCGCTTGCCGCTCCACTGCGCCTTGTGCACCTTCTTCGCGGCCTGATAATCGGTCAGCGCCTGTCGCGAGTCGACGTCGCCCAGGGTCGGGTGCGCCGGGACGAGCGCCTGCGCCGCCTTCACCCCATAGCGCTTTGCGAGCACCGCTCCCAGCGCCTTCACCTTCATCTCGCCGAAGCCGGGCAGCGCCTCGATGTTCGCGCGCAGCTCGGCGCCGTCGCGCGCCTGCGACCAGACGCGTGCGGCGTCGCCGTCGTAGTGCTCGAGCACGTGCGCCGCGAGCTCGTGGACGCGCTTGGCCATGTTCCCCGGGAAGCGGTGGATGGCCGGTTTCGCGCGGAAGATCGGCTCGAGGTCCGCGCCGGCGATCACCGCTGCGTCGAGCGAGCCCAGCCGCTCGCGCAGCGCGAGCGGTCCGCTGAACGCCTTTTCGACGGTCACCTGCTGGTCGAGCGCGAAGCCGATGAGGAGCGCCATCGGGTCGCTGGCGATCAGCTCGTTGGCCTCGTCGGAGTCTGTGAAGTAGAGGCGGTCGGGCATCTCTCGATGCTACTGCGAGATACTTGGTGGGGTGTCCGAGAACGCGGAGCTGGTGCGTGCCTGGCACAAGGCGGCGGAAGAGGGGTTCGATCGCCTAGAGGATCTGTTGGCGCTCACCCATCCCGAGTTCGAGATGACCGAGTGCAGCGTTCTGCCCGGCGCCGTGCACGTGACCGGGCTCGAGGCTCTGCGCAGCTATTGCTACGGCTGGGCTAGAAACTGGTCGGAGTGGGAGTGGCGCGAGGAGGAGCTCGTCGATTTGCCGCCAGATCGGGTGATCTTCGACGCGACTCTGCGAGTGAGGGGATTGCGCAGCTCGATCTGGGTCGAGCATCGCTGGGTCTACCTGTTCGTCGTCCGCGATGGTCTCATCCTGCGCGACGACGGCTTCCTGACCAAGGACGAAGCACTCGGCAGCGCTTCCTCGGCGTCGGGCGTCGAGCGATAGGGTTCAACTTTCGACCGACCAATGCTGGTCCAGCGCGAAGCCGATCAGCAGCGCCCTCGGGTCGCTGGCGATCAGCTCGTTGGCCTCGTCGGAAGCTGTAAAAAAGAGCCGATCAGGTTTCTCAGCCAAGAATCTGGCCGACTCTAGCGCGCCCGATGCCTAACACGCGGGCTAGCTCTGCCTTGGTCATGCCTTCTGGGTGCGCCAGCTTGATCGCAGCCGCGCGAGACGGCACGCCGCCGGCTACCCTTCGGCTTCGTACGTCGATGAGATGGTGGGGCCGAAGCCACCCACGCCTTCGACGGCGAGCACAGTCGCGCAGGTCTTGGCGCTGCTCCTGTCCCGCTTGGCCACACCCGTCACAGGCGTGGCGGTGCGCCCTGGCAGTGTGAAAGAGCCCTCGAGGGACTTGAGGTCATAGACGCATTCGCCTTTGGTGATCTCTACGGCGAGCGCGAAGGTCATCGTCCCCGTGCCGTCCACGTTGGCGAGCTTCAGCTGCTTGATCGTGCCGCTGACGGAGGTGCCGCTGCTGCAGGCGCCTTCTTCGACTCCGGTGAACTTCTCGAGGTCGGTCGGCTTGCCGTTCGCGGTGAGCGTCCCCTTGCGGATTTTCAGGCAGGGATGGTTTTCGAAGAGGAGCTGAAAGCCACCGTCCTCGGCCGAGCCCAAGGCCACTTCGCTGCCTTCGTACTTGAGGATCAGCGGCGGGCGCTTGGCGGACGCGCTGCTTGCGCCCGCGAGCGTCAGCAGCACCACCGCGCAGCTACAGATTCCCTTCATCATCCTCATCCTCGAACCCCTCCCTCGGTCGCTGTGCCAGGCAAAGAGCGCGCGAAGCTAGCGCTGGCCGTGCGGGGAGTCAAGCGCGCGCGTCAGAGGAGCGCGAAGGGTGTCAGAGCAGCGAGCGGTAGAGCTCGCAGGTGCGCTGCCGGATCGCGGGCCAGCCGTACCCGCTCTCGCCAGGGGGGCCCGACCGGGCCACCTGGGCATCCCCTTGACGCGTCTGCGCCACACGGCCAGCGACCCGCGGCGATGGGGTAGGTTGGGAGGGCATGGGAGCGGGCCTTTCACGGTGGGGGGCGAGCTCGCTGGCGAGTGCACTCGCCGTCGTGGTTCTCGCTGCGCCGGCCTCCGCTCCGGCGGCCACTGGTTTCGGAGAGCTGCAGGGCCCGGGCGGGTGCCTGTTGGAATCGGGTGCGACGGCCAGCGCGGGCTGCGCCGCGGGCGTGGGCATCTCCCACCCGAAGGCCGTGGCGGTCTCGCCCGATGGCGCGAACGTGTACGTCGTGGGCGGCGTTGCCGGCGAGGACGTCGCGTTGAGCTTCGGTTCGATCGCGATCCTGAAGCGCAACCCCGCGACCGGTGAAATCTCCTCCGAGGGCTGCCTGAGCTCCGACGGAACCGACGGCCGCGATGGCGCCAGCGGCATCTGCACGCAGACACCGTCGCTGCTGGGCGCGGACGGGGTCACGGTGAGCGCGGACGGCCGCGCGGTCTACGTCAGCACGAGCTCCTCGGGGAGCGTCGTGGCGTTCGCGCGCGATCAGACCACCGGCGCGCTCACCCGCCTGGGGTGCTTCCAGGAGGCGCCGCGCCCAGGCTCGCCGTGCACCCCCGCCAACGTCTTCAACGGCACCAACGACCTGCTCACGAACGCCGCCGACTCGGCCCTGTTTGTCGCCTCGCCCCTGGAAGGCACGATCTCGGCGTTCATCGCTCCCGTTCCGAGCGCGTTGGAAGCAGCCAAGGGCGCGCCATCCCCGACGGTCCCCTCGCTGTTCAGCTCCTCGCCGGGGACGTTCACCGCCAACCCCTGCGTCGCCGTGAACGGATACGACGGGTCCTGCGCCAACGGTGTGGCGATGAAAGGCGCGGGCGCGCTCACGCTCGGACCCGAAGGCAGCCAGATCTACGCGGTCGCGCCCGGCAGCGGCGCGATCGACACCTTCACGGCGGGATCGTCGGGGCTCGCCCAGTCCGGCTGCCTGATGGTCTCGCCGCCGCCGGGGCTGTGCACCTCGAGCCGCTTCCTGCAGGCGCCCAGCCAGATGGCGATCAGCCCCAACGGCAAGATGGCCTACGTGGCCGACCGCGACTCACTTGGGGGAAGGATCGACCTGCTCGCGCGCAACGTCGTCAACGGGCAGCTCAGCGACGTCGGCTGCGTGGACTATCTCCCCGTGCCCGTGAAGCCCGAACCCGAATCCGGTGAAGAAGGCGAAGAACACGGGGAAGGACAGGGGGAAGAACACGGCCAGGAAAACAAGGAAGAAGAAGCACCGAAGGAACCCCCGAACCCGTGCACGCAGGTTCCGGGCCTCGAAGGCGTGCAGGCGCTCGCCACCAGCGCAGACGGCTCTGAGCTGTACGCGTTCGGATCGACCTCCGCCGTCAGCTTCTCGATCGACCCGAGCACGGGCGCGCTCACGGAGCTCGCGTGCGGGAGCGACTCGGACACGCGCTGCGCCGCCCTACCGGATCTCACGGGAATGCAGGCGGCGGCGGTCAGCGCGGATGGACGCAACGTGTACGTGGTCACGGTGAACAGCAAGGCCGTCCTCGCCTTCGGCATCGGGGCTTCGGTGACGGGGACCGCTGCCCGCGTCTCGAAGGCAGGACTCGCATTCGTGCACGTCGCGTGTCCCGCGCGTCTCGCGCGGCCATGCCGCGGGAAGGTGACGCTCACGCGCTCGGTTGCGCGCCACACGCGCCGCCACGGGCGTCGCGCGCGCACCGTCCGGCTCATCCTCGGAAGCTCGGCGCTGTTCACCGTCCGTGCAGGGCGGCAGGCCAGGATCGCCGTACCCGTCGCGCGCTTTGCACACCGCCTCATGCGCACGCGCCGGCGCCTGCGCGTCACCGCCGTCGTTCACGCCGAGCCCTTCGCCGGCGGCTCGGACTTCGGGCGCGCGCTCTCGCTGGCGCTCCCGCGCCGCTGAGGCCGCGTCGCGCTGAAAGAGGGGCGCCCGCGAGTAACGTTCGCAAGCGATGACAGCGCCCGCGCCGAAGACGCGCTACGCGCGCAGCGGCGAGGCGCGCATCGCCTACCAGGTGATCGGTGACGGACCGTTCGACGTCGTCGTCGTGCCCGGTTTCATCTCGAACGTCGAGTATCTGTGGGAGATACCGAGGACGCAGGCGATCCTGGAGCGCTTCGCGTCCTTCGCGCGGCTGATCATCTGGGACAAGCGCGGTACCGGCCTGTCGGACCCGGTGGTGGGCCTGCCGCCGCTCGAGGAGCGCATGGACGACATGCTGGCGGTGCTCGACGCCGCGGGCTCGCGGCAGGCGGCCCTGTTCGGAGTGTCCGAGGGCGGTCCGCTCAGCATCCTGTTCGCCGCCACGCACGCGCAGCGGGTCACGGCGCTCGTCATGTACGGCGCCGCGCCGCGTATGGCGCGCGCTCCCGACTATCCATGGGGATGGCCGCCGGGGCTGTTCGGCGAGGAGTGGAAGGAGTCGGTGCTCGAGGGTTGGGGCAGCGGGGTGCTGCTCGACGTTTTCGCTCCCTCGTGCGTCGGAGACGCGGCCGTCGAAGAGGTGTGGGGAGCGCTGCAGCGCGTGGGTGCGAGCCCGTCGATGGGGCTGACCGCGCTGTTGGCGCTGGGGGAGATCGACGTCCGGGACGTCCTGCCGAGCGTGCGCGTGCCGACGCTGCTCTTGCATCGTCGGGGCGATCGCGCGATCCCCGTCGAGGGCTCGCGCTACATGGCCGAGCGCATCCCGAACGCGCGGTTCGTGGAGCTCGAGGGACAGGATCACCTCTGGTTCGTAGGGGACATCGACGCGATCCTCGACGAGATCGAAGAGTTCCTCACGGGCGTGCGCCGCGAGGTCGTCGCGGACCGCATGCTCGCGACGATCCTGTTCACCGACATCGTCGGCTCGACGCGTCAGCTGACCGAGCTCGGCGACAGCCGCTGGCGGGCGCTCCTCGGCGAGCACGACGCGCTCGTGCGCGGTGAGCTCGAGCGCTTCCGCGGCCGCGAGCTGAAGACGATCGGCGACGGCTTCCTGGCGACCTTCGACGGCCCGGCGCGGGCGGTCGCGTGCGCGCGTGCGATCGGCGAGCGCGTGCGCGCACTGGGCATCAGCGTGCGCGCCGGCGTGCACACGGGGGAGTGCGAGGTGATCGGCGAGGACATCGCGGGCGTGGCGGTGAATATCGCGGCGCGCATCTCGGCGCTCGCGGGCGCCGACGAGGTGCTCGTGTCGCGGACCGTCACCGACCTCGTGTACGGGTCGGGAATCGAGTTCGAGGATCGCGGCCCCGCGGAGCTCAAGGGCATCCCGGGGACGTGGCACCTGTTCGCGGCGCTCGCTGCGGGCGCGTCCTAGGACAGGCGCGGCTCAGCCGTGCGCGCAGCGCGCGGCGGCGAGGTAGAGCACGGCCTGCGCGCGCGCGACCGCGCCGACCGCGGCGTCCGGTGGCAGCAACTCGGGGTGGTGCAGCGGGCGCTGCTTGAAGCCGGGCGCGCCGTTCAGCCCGACGAACCCCATCGCTACCGGAGCGAGCTCGCCGAAGAAGGCGAAGTCGTCCGAGCCCACCGAGCGCCAGGGCGCGGCGAGCGCGAACCCCGACGCTGGGAGCAGCGCGCGCGCGGCGGCGACGAGCGCGGGGTCGTTCTCCAGTGGCGGCTCGCCCGGCACGATCTCGACGCTGGCGCTGCATCCGCACGCTGCCGCGACGCCTGCGCTCACCTGCTCGACTAGCTCTCGCAGCGTGCGCCGGTTCTCGGGGCTGTACGCGCGCAGAGCCCCGCGCGCGCGGGCCTCGCCCGGGATGACGTTCTCGGCACTGCCGCCTTCGATCATGCCGATGGTGAGCAGCGCCGGGCTCAACGGGTCGACGCGGCGGCTGACCTGGGCGTTGAGCGCGACCAGGAGCTGCGCGAGCGCGAGGATGGGGTCGCGACCGAGGTGCGCGTAGGCGCCGTGCGTGGCGCGCCCCTCGACGCTTATCTGGACCGCGTCGCAGGAGGCGTTGACGATCCCCGGATCGAGGGCGAGCGAGCCCCAGGGAAGGTCGGGATGCACATGTGCGGCGAGGACCGCGGAGGGTGCCGCGGCCGCCAGCGCGCCGCGCGCGAGCTCCTCGGCGCCGGAGGGGTAAGCCTCCTCGCTCGGCTGGAGGACCGCGAGCAGCGCCGCCGGCATGCGCTCGCCGAGGGCGTCACACGCGCGCGCGAGCGCGACGAGCGCGGCCATGTGCACGTCGTGGCCGCAGGCGTGCATCGCCTCGCCGCGCGCGCTGAACTCGCTTCCCGTCCGCTCCTCGACGCGCAGCGCGTCGAGCTCGGCGCGCACAGCGACGGGTGCGCCGCCGGCCTGCCCGATGCGCGCCAACAGGCCCGTCCCGGCGACCGTCTCGCTCGCCACGGGCAGCTCGGCGGCGAGAGCCTCGGCGGTGCGGCGCTCGGCGTGGGAGAGCTCGGGTCGCGCGTGCAGGCGGTGGCGCAGATCAATCGCGCGCGGAAGCTCGCTCTCGATCTGCTCGAGCAGGGCCGCGAGCAGGGGATCGGCGGCGGGACTCACGGCGTCCGGGGAGCTCATCGGGCGTCTCTAGTAGACCGCGGCATAGCGCCGGCAGCGGTCGGCGAGCTGGAGCCCCGCGACGGCGGCGAGCTCGGCCTGCTTGAGGCTCACGTACGCCTCGTACATGAGCGGGGAGAGCCAGCCGCGGACGCGCTCGTCCGCGGCGAGCGCGTCGAGCGCGTCGGTGAGATCGACGGGCAGCGCGCCGACTCCGTAACGCTCGGTCTGCTCAGGCGCGAGCGTGGCGGGGTCCTGCGTGAGCATCGCCGGCGCGGGCAGCTGCTCACGCACCCCCGCGAGCCCGGCGCGCAGGATCGCTCCCAGCGCGAGGTAGGGGTTCGCGCTCGCGTCTGCGCCCCGGTACTCCAGGCGCAGCTGCGCCGCGGGCTCCTGGCCGCCGAGCGTGGACAGCGGCGGTATCCGCAGCAGCGCTTCGCGGTTCTGCTGGGAGAGGCTGACCGCGCCGGCGCTCCAGTGGTGGGGCTTCAGACGCTCGCCCGAGACGGGGCTCGGCGCGCACAGGGCGGTGAGCGCGCCCGCGTCGCGCAGGACTCCGGCGGCGAAGCGCTGGCCGAGCTCGCTGAGCGCGGCGGGCTGGGCGGGGTCGTAGAAGAGCGGCGTGCCGCGCTCGTCGAGCAGCGAGAGATGGATGTGCACGCCGTTGCCGGCCTCGCTCGGATCGAGCAGCGGCGTGAAGGTCGCGCGCGCGCCGAGGCCGCGTGCGACCTCGCGCACGAGCTCGCGGAGCACGACCGCGTGGTCGGCGCTCGCGAGCCCCTCGGCGGGGGCGAGCGGGACCTCGAACTGGTGCGGGGCGAACTCCGCGAAGATGCGCTCCGGTCCGAGGCCGGCTTCAGCGAGCGCGAGCATGACGCGCGAGGGGAAGGGTTCCACGCGGCGTTGGGCCTCCAGCGAGAAGGGCAGCGGGGAGGGGCTCTCCTCGGGCAGCTGGAACTCGTGCTCGAAGCTCGCGAGCACGCGCGCGCCCAGGTCCTGCTCGAGCTCTCGCAGAGCCTCGCGCAGGAAGGTGCGCGGGCAGCAGGACCAGGGCGCGCCGTCGATCTCGACGATGTCGCAGAGCACGAGCTCGAAGACCCCCGCGGGGGCGTCGGCGCGGACGTGCGTGTCGGCGTCGGGCAGCAGCCGCAGGTCGCCGGTGGAGCCGAAGGGATTCGGTTCGGCGAGCGGCCCGAGCGGCGTGAGCGCAGAGTTGGCGGGCACCCAGCCGACGCCGCCGGCGAGGTGCTCGGAGAGCTGCTCGGCTAGCACCGAGCGCCCGCGCACGATCCCGCCGAGGTCGCAGCAGACGAGCGCTGCGAGGTCGCCCGGGCTCACCGCAGGCTCTCGCTCGTGACGCTCCCGTTGTCCCACATGCGCTCCTGCAGGCCCGCGCCGAGGGCGCTCGCGCGCACGCGCTCCTGGTCCTCGCGCGCGACCACGACGAGCATCCCGCCAGAGGGCTTCTCGCGCCTCTCCAGGGCAGCGGCGAGGCGCTCGCGCGGTTGCAGGTGCACTCCGTCGTCGCCGAGCGCGGGGTAGGTGTCGGCGAGCGCGTAGAGGCGCCCGCGCGGCCCGCTGACGCACCCGATCACGCACGCGAAGTGGCCGACGTCCCAGTCCGGAGGCGGGCCGTCCTGGCTACCGCTCAGCAGGTAGTCGAGCAGCGCGAGCGCGTGCGGGCGCGAGCCCCAGAGGTAGCGGGTGGCGTGGTTTGCGATCAGCGCGGCGGGGCGCCCGCGGGCGATGAGCGCGTCGAACAGCGCGTCGAGCGTGGCGGGCGTCCAGGGCCCGGCGAAGGGCAGCGCCCGCACCGCGCCCTCGGAGAGCTCCTCGATCGCGCGCTGCACCCCGGAGGCGGCGGTGCCCGAGGTCTCCTCATCGTCGATCACGGGGATCTGCAAGCGATAGTCGCGGCGGCCGAGTTCGCCGCCGGGGAGTGTGCCGGCCTCACGCATTGCGCACACGACGCTGCCGGCGGCGAGCGCGAGCGCGTCCTGGTCGAGCGGCTCCTGCCCCCGCGGGCGCACACCGGCGGCGCGCAGCGCGAGCGCGCCGCAGAAGGCTCCGCAGAGGTCATCGCGCTGGGGCAGTTCGCGCTCGTGCAGAGCGAGCAGCTCGCGCGAGCCGGGCAGCAGCTCGATCGATGCAGCTGGCGTGGCGATCGCTGCCGGCATGCGAGGAGGCTCCGCCTCGGGCCCGTCAGGCTCGCGGGGGGCGCGGCGCGTAGCGGCGATGGAGCATCAGCGCGTTGCCGTCGGGATCGGCGAAGAACGCCATGTGGCAGACGCCCGTGTCGAAGGTGTCGCCGACGAACTCGACGCCGTGCTGCTCGAGCACCGCGCGCGCCGCCGCGACGTCCTCGACGTGCAGCGCGATCGCGTTGGGATTGGCGTTGTGGGGGAGGCCCATGGCCTGCGGGTCGTAGACGCTGAGCGTGACGTCTCCGGTCTCGAACTCGGCGTAGTTGCGCTCGGGGAGATGGACGGCCGTCTGCAGCCCGAGCGTGTTCGCGTAGAAGTCGACCGCGCGCGCAAGGTCGTGTGTCGGGATGGGCGCAAAGTCCACACCCGTGACGAGCTGCCCTGAAACACTCATTTCTCCGCCTCCTCTCGTGTCTTTTCAGCGGGTTCGCTGACGCCATCGCTTCATAGCACGTAGGCTTGGCTTCCGGTTAGAGCGCGAAAGGAGCGCGGCGATGGCGTGGGACTTCAGCACCGACCCCGACTTCGAGCAGCAGCTCGAGTGGATGCGCGAGTTCGTGCGCGCCGAGATCTGGCCGCTGGAGGCGATCTGGGAGGAGCTCTCCCCAGAGGCGCTCGCACGCGCGATGCAGCCGCTGCAGGAGCAGGTGAAGGCGCGCGGGCTGTGGGCGTCGCACCTGCCGCCGGAGCTGGGCGGGCAGGGGATGGGCCAGGTGCGCCTGGGCCTGATGCACGAGATCCTCGGCAGCTCGCCGATCGCGCCGCTGGCGTTCGGCAACGCGGCACCCGACTCGGGCAACTCCGAGATCCTCGCGCTGGCGGGCAGCGATGAGCAGAAGGAGCGCTGGCTGATGCCGCTGCTCGAGGGGGACCTGCGCAGCGCGTTCAGCATGACCGAGCCGGACACCCCGGGATCGGACCCGACGCAGCTGCGCACGAGCGCGCGCCGCGAGGGGGATGAGTGGGTGCTCGATGGCCGCAAGTGGTTCACCTCGAACGGCTCGATCGCGGACTTCCTGATCTGCATGGCGGTGACCAACCCCGACGCGCGCGCCTCGCAGCGTGCGTCGATGTTCATCGTGCCCGTGGACACGCCGGGGCTGCGGATCTTGCGCGACGTGCCGACGATGGAGCACCCGGGCGCGCGCTTTGGCTCCTACGGCGGGCACGCGGAAGTCCTCTATGAGGGCGTGCGCCTGCCGGCGCAGTCGCTGCTCGGCTCCGAGGGAGAGGGCTTCATCCTCGCCCAGCACCGGCTCGTGCCGGGGCGCATCCACCACTGCATGCGCTGGCTCGGGGTGGGGCGCAGGGCCTTCGACATGATGTGCGAGCGGGCGACCTACCGCCACGCGCATGGCTCGGTGCTCGCGGACAAGCAGACGGTGCAGAACTGGATCGCGGACAGCGCGGCGGAGATGCAGGCGGCGCGGCTGATGACGCTGCACGCGGCGTGGACGATGGACACGCAGGGAGCGAGCGCGGCGCGCACGCAGGTGGCGATGATCAAGTTCTTCGGCGCGCGCGTGCTCCACGACGTGATCGATCGGGCCGTCCAGCTGCACGGCGCGCTCGGCTACTCGACCGACCTGCCGCTCGAGCAGATGTACCGGTTCGCGCGCGCGGCGCGCATATACGACGGACCCGACGAGGTGCACCGCCAGAGCGTGGCGCGCCACCTGCTGCGCTCCTATGGGCCGCCCGCGGACGGCGTGCCGAGCGAATACCTGCCGCGCCGGCGCGAGCAGGCGCGCGAGCGCTTCGCCGAGCTGCTCGAGCTCGCCACGGCGAACGACTAGGAGGACTAGCGGCGCTCGCTGACGCTCGCGGGGGGAGCGTGCGGGCGCTCGCGGATCGTCCTAGAGTTCGCGGCATAGAAGGGGCTAGCAACAAGAACCTCGTGCTCGCGGCGATGGTGTTCGCGGTCGCGATGACGTTCATCGACCAGACGATCGTGGCGATCGCTGTTCCCCAGCCTCGAGCGGCACCTGTCGATCTCCGGTACGGGCGCGCAGTGGGTGATCAACGGCTACCTGCTGTCGCTCGCCGCGCTGTTCGCGTTCGGCGGAAAGCTCGGAGACGTGCTGGGTCGCCGGCGCATGGTCGTGGTCGGCGTGGTGGGCTTCGCGCTCACCTCGGCGGCGTGCGGACTGACGCCGAACGGCTCGATCGCCGAAGCGTGGCTGATCGGCTTCCGCGTGCTGCAGGGCGCGAGCGCGGCGCTGATGTTCCCCGCCGCCGTCGCGATCGTGGTCGCCTCGTTCCCGCTGCGCGAGCGTGGCAGGGCGATGGCGATCTTCTTCGCGATCAGCGGCGGTCTCACGGCGATCGGGCCGGTCGCGGGGGGCTACCTGACGCAGTGGACCTGGCGCGCGATCTTCTGGGTGAACATCCCCGTGGCGATCGTCGCGCTGATCTTGATCTGGCGCTCGCGTCCGGAGGACGAGCGCCACCCGGCGCCGCTCGACTACCGCGGTGCGCTGCTCGTCAGCGGCGGCATGGGCCTGATCGTGCTGGGGCTGCAGCAGGCGAGCGTGTGGGGCTGGAGCTCGGTCGAAACGATCGGCTGTCTGATCGCCGGGGCGCTCATTCTGCTCGGCTTCGTGCGCTGGGAGCTGAGCATCGAGAAACCGCTGCTCGACCTGCGCATCTTCCGCGACCGGGCGTTCTCGGTGGACAACGTGGTCCTCGCGCTGATGTCGATCGTGTTCATCCCGTACTTCTTCCTCGCGAGCGTCTACGCGCAGATCTCGCTCGGCAAGAGCTCCTCCAACGCCGGTGTGTACCTCCTGTACTTCTTCATCGGCTTCGTCGTGATGGCGCAGGTCGGCGGGCGCATCCTCGACCGGCGCGGCGCACGCCCGGCCGTCGTCGCGGGCAGCGCGATCGCGGCCGTCGGCTTCTACCTGCTCGCGGGCAAGCTGACCGATCTCTCACTCGGCGCGCAGACGCTCTACATCATCATCGCGGGCGGTGGCATCGGGTTGATGCTGGGGCCGGTCAGCACCGACGCGGTCAACCGTGCGCCGCGCGGCAGCTACAGCGAGGTGACAGGGATCACGCAGACGGCGCGCAACTTCGGCGCGAGCCTCGGGCTGGCGGTGCTTGGCACGATCCTGATCGACCGCGACAGGACGACGGTGGCGAGCGCGCTGCGCGCTCGCGGCGTACCGGCGGAGCGCGCGCACCAGATCGCTTCATCGTTCGGCTCGGGCTCGGCCGGCGGCTCCTCCACGGCGCACACGGCGCTCGGGCACAGCATCGCGCTCGCCACGGCGCACGCCGAGCAGACCGTCTTCTACGTGATGGCCGGGGTGATGGCGTTCACCTTCGTGCTCGCCGTACGCCGCTATCCGCGCGGACGTGTGGAGATGCCGCCCGAGGAGCGCTTCGCGGACGGTCCCGCGGGAGCTCGGGTGGGCGCCGGCGTCGCCGACGCTGTCTAGATTGAGCTCAGTGGCAGCCGATGCAACCCGCCCGCCGGCGCATTTTCAGCCGGCCGCGTTCACGACCTTCCGCTTCCTGCAGCGCACGCTGGACCCGCACGGGACGGTGACGCTGCGCTACGCGCTCGACGACCGGGTGTTCTTCGAGGAGCGCTTTCAGCTCGCGCTCGAGCACCGCTTGAGCACGCGGCAGATCGAGCGGGCGCAGGGGCTGCTCGCGCTGCTGCACTGGGTTGCGGGCGTGAGCTACTTCAAGACCGCCGCGCCGGGAGCGGTGGCGTGCGAGAGCGGACCGCCGCCGGCCGCGACGCGCGCTCTCCTGGAGGCGCTCTACTCCGAGGGCCTCGGCGAGTTCGCCTACACGAACGCGCTGCCCGCGCTGCCGCGCCCGCGCTTTCCCGAGCCGCCCGCGCAGCTCCCGACATCACACCCCGCGCCAGAGCACGCGCCGCGCCGCGTGCTGGTGGCGGTCGGGGGCGGCAAGGACTCGGCGGTGGCGATCGAGATCATGCGGCGCACGCCGCTCGAGCTCGCGCTCTTCTCGGTCGGGGACGCGGCGCCGATCGCGCGCACGGTGGCGGTCGCGGGCCTCCCGCACGTGCTCGCGCGCCGGCAGCTCGACCCCGGCCTCGCGGAGCTGAACTCCGAGGGCGCGCTCAACGGCCACGTGCCCGTGACGGCGATCGTGACGGCGACCGCCCTGCTGAACGCGTCGCTGCGAGGGTTCGACACGGTCGCGATGGCGAACGAGCGCTCGGCCTCGAGCGGCTCGCTGAGCTGGGACGGCGTGGTGGTGAACCACCAGTTCAGCAAGAGCCTGCGCGCGGAGCGCCTGCTGAGCGCGGCGGTGGCGGAGCTCGCGCCGGGCATGAGCGCGTTCTCGCTGCTGCGCCCCGCATCGGAGCTCGCGATCGCACGCGCGTTCGCGCGCATGGACGCCTACCACCGCGCGTTCACGAGCTGCAACACGATCTTCCGCATCGACCCCGCGCTGCGCAACGCGTCGTGGTGCTGTGAATGCCCGAAGTGCAGGTTCGTCTACCTCATGCTCGCCCCGTTCCTCGCGCCCGAGCGCCTGCGCGAGATCTTCGGGCGCGACCTGCTCGCCGAGGAGGCCCAGTTCGAGGGCTTCGCGCTGCTGTGCGCGAGCGGCGGGCACAAGCCGTTCGAGTGCGTGGGGGAGGAGCAGGAGAGCGTGGCGGCGCTCCGCCTGCTCGCGCAGGATGCGCGCTGGCGCGAGCGCGTGGTGCTGGCGCGGCTGCTCGCGGAGGTCCTGGCGCTCCAGCCGGCGGGCAGCGGCGACCCCGACTCGGTGCTGGCGCTGAGCGAGGAGCACGAGGTGCCCGACTCGCTGATCGGCGATGTGCGTGCGCTTCTCGGAGCTTGAAGGCAAGCGCGTAGGGGTCTGGGGGGCGGGTAGGGAGATCGCCTCGCTCGCGCGCGCGCTGCAGCGCTCGCTGCCGGCGGCGCGCATCGCGGTGGCCGCGTTCGACGCTCCCCCCAGCGTGCAGGAGCGCGAGGCGCTGCGCAGCGGCGAGGTCCGGATCGTCGCACCCGCGCAGGCCGCGGCGGCGCTGCGGGAGTGCGACGTGGTGGTGCGCTCGCCGGGCGTCTCGATCCACCGCGCGGAGCTACGCGCGCTCGCCGAGGAGGGCGTCCCGATCACCACGGCGACCTCGCTGTGGCTCGCCGAGCACGGCGCGGCGGGCGTGCTCGGGGTGACGGGAACGAAGGGCAAGAGCACGACGGCCGCGCTGACCGCACACCTCGCTCGCGCCGGGGGTGTGCGCGTTGCGCTCGCGGGCAACATCGGTGCGCCGGCGCTCGACCTGCTCGAGGGCGCGCCGGTGGAGCTCACGGTGATCGAGCTCTCGAGCTACCAGATCGCAGATCTCGCCCTGGGACCCGAGCTGGCGCTCGTGCTGAATCTCTTCCGCGAGCACGCCGACTGGCACGGCTCCGAGCAGGCCTACCGCGAGGAGAAGCTTCGACTGCTCGCGCTGCCGGGCGTGCGCAGCGCGCTGGTCAACGGCCGCGACGGCGCGCTCGTGGCGCGCGCGCGCGAGCTCGCCGGAGCCGAGCGCGGGCTGGCGCTCTTCGGCGTGCCCGGGGGTTGGGACACGGGCGAGGCGGGGATCACGCGCGCCGGCGAGCTGGTGCTCGCGGCCGATGAGCTGCCTCTGCCCGGCGAGCACAACGCGCTGAACCTGTGCGCCGCGCTCGCTGCGCTCGAGCTCGCCGGGGTCCCGCACCCGGCGCTGCCGCAGGCCCTCGCGGGCTTCCAGGCACTCGCGCACCGCCTGCAGGAGGTCGCCGCGGGCGCGGGGATCACGTGGATCGATGACAGCATCTCGACGACGCCGGAGTCGGCGATAGCCGCGCTTCAGAGCTTCGGCGGGCGCGCGGTCGTGCTGATCGCGGGAGGACAGGACCGCGGCCAGGACTACGACGGCCTCGCGCGCGAGCTTGCTCGTCGAGGCACGAGCGTCGTCGCGATCCCCACGACGGGCACCCGCCTGCTCGCGACCGCGCTCGCCGCCGGCGTGCCCCCCGAGCGCGCATGCGCGGCGGGCGACCTCGCCGAGGCGGTGCAGGTCGCGCACGCGCTGGCGCGTGGCGCCGCGGAGGCAGGGGCGGTCGTGCTGCTGTCACCTGCGGCGCCGAGCTACGACCATTTCCGCGACTTCGAGGAGCGCGGCGAGCGCTTCGCGGCGCTCGCGCGCGCGGCGGTCCAGGACGGGCGGGCCTAGTCGCACCGCCGTCTTGGCTGGCTGCTCGGATCCAACGCGGACGCTCGTGCAACTCCGCAAAGCGGCGGCCACAGGCACGCGGAATACTGCGCTGATGGCTGAAGCCACCGTACGCCTCGCCGTGGAACGCGGGTAGCAGTGTCGCAGCAGAACGTGGAGATCATGCGGCGCTACTACGAGGCGTGGTTTCGCAGAGACCCCTCCGAGATGGGCACACTCGACCCCGAGATCGAGCTGCACCCCGATCCCCAGAACGAGTGGGTCGGCATCAACGCCGTCTACCGCGGGCCCGCGGGCGTTCGTGACTACATCCGCACCGTTGAAGAGGCCGTGGAGGATTATCACCCCGAGGTAGAAAGGCTCATCGATGCCGGTGACAGGGTGCTCACGCTGGCCGTCGAGAGCGGGCGCGGGAGAGGTAGCGGTGCCCAGGTGCGGTCGAACCAGACGGCCCACGTCTGGACCATGCGAGACGGCAAGGCGATCCGGCTGGACCTCTACAACGATCGCGCCGACGCGTTCAAGGCGGTCGGGTTCGAGGAGTAGCGCTATCGCAGGGAAAACGTCGAGACGGGCGTTCGCTCCAGGTTCGCCGCCTGTTCTCCCCGGGTGCGGAAGCCGGCCAGCGCTTCGCCGCGTCGGCCCGCGCAGCCGGGCGAGGAGGGGCGCTCGAGCGCCCCACCCGCGGCGCCCCTAGGCGCCGCCGCTCTTCTCCGGCTCTCCCTCGGCTGGCTCCGGCGCTGCCGGAGGCACGGCGTCGACCTCAGCGGCGGCCGCCGCGCGGTTCTCCTCGCGCACCGCGACCCAGATCTCCTCGCGGTAGATCGGCACTCCGCCGGGGGCCGCGATGCCGAGCCGCACCGTGTGGCCGCTGACCGACATCACGGTCACGAAGATGTCTTCGCCGATCACGACGCGCTCCCCGGGACGACGCGTCAGGATCAGCATACGCGCTGATTATGAAGCAACCGCTCGCTAGGGGTGAAGACTGAAGAGCGGCGCCTTCAGCTGCGCCGGCTCGTTCGTGTTGATCACCTGGTAGCCGTGGCCGTCGATGACGACGATCGGCGCGCGCAGGTTGGCGGTGATCTCGCGCGGGTTGGGGGTGGCGCGCACGGTGGCGTAGACGCGCGCGCCGCTGAGGTCCTGGATGCCCGTGCGCTGGCGGTCCTCGGGCGTGATCTGCAGCGAGAAGTTCGAGAAGAAGCGCTCGGGGCACACCACCGGGAGCGCGAGCTCGGCGTCCTCGAGCTCGTGCAGCCAGAAGAAGCCGCTGCCGGGATTGCGGTCGATCAGCGCGTAGCGCGAGCCGCCGAGCCCGATCAGGCCGAGCGGGAACTCGATCACCTCGTCGGGGTCGATCTCGAGCGCGCCGAAGCGGACGCTGTTGAAGCTCATGCGCATTTGCGGATCCTTCGTCAGATGCGCAGAGGTTCGGGAGCCCACGCGAATGTGTATCGAACAGCCGCGCAGAAGACTGCAGGCCGGGTAGCGCGCTGTCAGGCGTGGCTAGCGGCTTCGGGCAGGCGCGGTCAGTCGAGCAGCTTCGCGACCACTGCGCTCGGGTCGAGGCGGCCAAGGCGCCAGCCGCGCACGGCGCTGCGCTCGATGATGAACTCGGGAGGCAGCGCGAAGCGGCACGCGGTCTCGATGCCGACGCCGATCTGGTCGGTCTCGTCGGCGTGCGTGAGCGCGATCGCGCTCGGATTCAGCGGCGCGAGCCCCGCGATCAGCTGCTCCGCAGCCGCCGGGCCCAGCGTGGCGGGGAGCGCGATCACGACGCGCGTGGGCTCGAGCTCGGCGAGCGCGCGCGCGAGATCGCGCACGCCCCTGCGGTCAGCGGGCGAGACGGCGGGGGTGTCGAAGACGACGAAGGAGTTCTCGCGCGCCGCACGCAGCGCACGCAGCGCACGCGGGCTGCTCACCGCTACCGGCTGAAGCAGGTCGGGGCTCATCAGCAGCGCGAGCTCCTCGGATTCGTCATCGCTCGCGAGGATCGCCCCGTAGCGCGCGCTCAGCGTGCTGGCGGCGCGGTAGGCGCCGAGCAGCGCCGCGCACACCGCGGTCTTGCCCGAGCCGCCCGCGCCGACGAACGCGATCGAGCCGCCGCTCGCGGGCAGCGGCGCCGCCGCGGGGATGCGCTGCGCGAGGGTCTCGCGCACAGCCTGCGCGAGACCCGCGCGCGGCTCGAGCGGGAGCACGTGCGCGGCCGCGGTCTCGGTGAGCTCATGCACGAACGCAGCGCTCAGGCCTCTGCGCGTGAGTGCCTTCTCGACGCCCGGCCGTGCGCGCGCGAACGAGCGCACGGCCGCCTCGGCGGGAGCCGGCGCGGCGGGGGCCGCCGCCGGGGCAGCGGCAGGCGCAGGTTGGCCGCTCGCGGCGCTGCCCGGCGCCGTCGTCGCTGCGGGCTGCGCGGGCGCGAGCGCGCGACTCGGCGGCGACTGGCGCGGTGGGGGCGGGGCGGCGGCTGGTTCCTGCGCACGAGCCTGCACACCTGGGGCTGGCGCGGCCTGGGGCGGTTCGCGCGCGCCTGGCGGCACGGGCTGTGCCCTGATCCCGTCGGGCATGGCGCTCTGGGTGCCGAGCTTCGCGAGCGACGCGAGGTAGGCGGTGACGTAGGCGCTCTCCTCGCCGGGCCGCGCGTGCGCGTGGGGCGCTCTGGCACTCACGGTGACCCTCACGCGCGGCGGGTAGTCGTCTTCGCCTTGCGGTGACTGCTCAGGGGGTGACATTGCCTCGATCTCGACGTAGCTGCGCTGGAAGAGGCCGAGCACGCCGCGCGTGCGCCCCTCGCTTCTGCGCACGACCACCGCCTCGGTGCCGAGATCCTCGCGCATTCGCGTGAACAGCTGATCGATCGCGCGTCCGCGATATGTCCGGGTGCCCGCACTCATGGCATTCCAGTAGCTGTTGTTCGCGCACGAGCGGCCAACGCCTGCCGGCGATGCGCGCGGGGCCGCGCCGCTGCGTGTCTCAAGCGGCCCCGGCGCGATGACGATAGGCCCGTGCAGTCAAAGTCCTCCCTCCGCTTTGCCGATCATGCATCGGCCTTTTGCGCGGTGGGCGGCTCATAACGCTTCGCGGGCAAAAAGCCCGGTCCGAAGCCAAATACCGCCGCTTCATCGAGGGAACGGCGGGGGGACGGGCGGGTTTGCCGCCCGTCCCTGTTAGTCGGCGCGCGATCGGCGTTCGCGCGGCTGATGGAGCGCGGGCGAGCCGGCCCGATACGATCGAACCTTGGGGCCCGTTCCGCCACAACCGCCAGGATTTGGCGCCGCGACGTCCGCCACCATCAGCCGCTCCGAGGCGTCCGGGGCGGGCGTGCCCGAGCGCCCCACGCTCGAAGGGCTCGAGGCGAAGTGGAGCGCGGCGTGGGAGGCGCAGGGCATCTACCGCTTCGACCGCTCCGCGCCGCGCGAGCGGATCTTCTCGATCGACACCCCACCGCCGACCGTCAGCGGCTCGCTGCACGTCGGCCACGTCTTCTCCTACACGCACACCGACGCGCTCGCGCGCTACCAGCGCATGCGCGGCAGGGAGGTCTTCTATCCGATGGGGTGGGACGACAACGGCCTGCCCACCGAGCGGCGCGTGCAGAACCACTTCGGCGTGCGCTGCGACCCCTCCGTTCCCTACGACCCCTCCTTCGAGCCCCCCGCGGAACCCTCCGAGCGCGAACCCGTCGCGATCTCGCGGCCGAACTTCGTGGAGCTGTGCCTGCGTCTGACCGCGAGCGACGAGCAGGTCTTCGAGGAGCTGTGGCGCACGCTCGGCCTCTCGGTGGACTGGTCGATGACCTACACGACCATCGGCCGCGACGCGCAGCGCATCTCGCAGGACTCGTTCCTACGGCTGCTCGCGCGCGGCGAGGCCTACCAGCTCGAGGCGCCGACGTTGTGGGACGTCGACTTCCAGACCGCGGTCGCGCAGGCGGAGCTCGAGGACCGCGAGCGGCCCGGCGCGATGCACCGCGTGCGCTTTCACCGCGACCGCGACCGCGACGCGGGCGGCGAGGGGGCGCTGATCGAGACCACGCGCCCGGAGCTGATCCCGGCGTGCGTGGCGCTGCTCGCGCATCCCGATGACGAGCGCCACCGCGAGCTCGTCGGCCAGCAGGTGCGCACGCCGCTGTTCGGCACGACCCTGCCGGTGATGACCCACCCCGCCGTGGAGCGCGACAAGGGCACGGGCCTCGTGATGGTGTGCACCTTCGGGGACCTCACCGACGTGATGTGGTGGCGCGAGCTGTCGCTGCCGGTGCGCTCGATCCTCGGCACCGACGGGCGCCTGGTGGAGGTGCCGTGGGGCGCGCCGGGCTGGGAGTCCGAGAACCTCGAGCGCGCGCGAGAGAGCTACTCCGAGCTCGCCGGGCGCACGATCAACCAGGCGCGCAAGCGCATCGTCGAGCTGCTGCAGGCGGAGGGTGACCTCGTGGGCGAGCCCCAGCCCGTGCTGCGCGCGGTGAAGTTCTTCGAGAAGGGCGAGCGCCCCATCGAGATCGTCACGAGCAGGCAGTGGTTCATCCGCACGCTCGAGCACCGCGACGCGCTCATCGAGCGCGGCCGCGAGCTGCGCTGGCACCCGCCCTACATGCGCGCGCGCTTCGAGGACTGGGTCGCGGGGCTGACGGGCGACTGGTCCGTGAGCCGCCAGCGCTTCTTCGGCGTGCCCTTCCCGCTGTGGTACCAGCTGGATGAGAGCGGCCGCGTCGAGCACGAGCGCCCGATCGCCGCGCAGGCCGGGGCGCTCCCGGTCGATCCCTCGACGGACGTGCCGCAGGGCTACGAGGAGTCACAGCGCGGGCGGCCGCTCGGCTTCGTCGGCGAGCCCGACGTGATGGACACGTGGGCGACGTCGTCGCTGACGCCGCAGATCGCGGGCCGCGCAGGAACGGAGGAGGAGCTCTTCGGCAAGGTCTTTCCCTACTCGCTGCGCCCGCAGGCTCACGACATCATCCGCACCTGGCTGTTCACGACGGTGCTGCGCTCGCACCTCGACGAGGGCGTGCTGCCGTGGTCGGACGCGGCGATATCCGGCTGGGTGCTCGACCCCGACCGCAAGAAGATGTCGAAGTCCAAGGGCAACGTGGTGACGCCGATTCACCTGCTCGAGGAGTACGGCGCCGACGCCGTGCGCTACTGGGCGGCGAAGGGCCGACCGGGCGCGGACACGGCATTCGACGTGAAGCAGATGAAGGACGGCCGGCGCCTGGCGGTAAAGCTCCTGAACGCCTCCAAACTCGCGCTCGACGAGCTGCCGCCGGCGGGCGATGAGCTCTCCCACCCGCTCGACCGCGCGCTGCTCGCGCGCCTGGCGCGCGTGGTCGCGGAAGCCACCGAGGGGCTCGAGTCCTACGACTACGCGCGCGCGCTCGAACGCGCCGAGGGCGCGTTCTGGTGGTACTGCGACAACTATCTGGAGCTCGTCAAGGGCCGGCGCTATGACCCCCGGCCCGAGGTCAACTCCTCGGCGAGCCTCGCGCTGCGCCTGTCCGTGAGCGCCTTCCAGCGGCTGTTCGCGCCGTTCCTGCCGTTCGTGTGCGAGGAGGTCTGGTCGTGGTGGCAGGAGGGCTCGGTGCACCGCGCGCCGTGGCCGGCCCCCGCTGAGCTGGGCGGCGGCGAGCCGACCGACGCCCGCGAGGAGACGGCGCTGCAGATGGCGGCGGAGGTCCTGCGCGAGGTCCGCAAGGCGAAGTCCGAGGCCCGTCGTCGCATGAGCGCGCCGGTGGCGCGCGTCGTCGTGCACGACGTCGCCGAGCGCCTGCGCGCGCTCGAGCTCGGCAGGGACGATCTGCTCGCCGCTGGCGCGATCGCGCAGCTCGAGCTACAGGATGCGCAGGAGTTCGCGGTCGACGTCGAGCTCGCGCCCGAGGAGGCCTGATGGAGCGCACGCTGATCGAGGAGCTCCCGGGGAAGGTCGGCGAGCGCGTCAACGTGCGTGGTTGGGTGCACACGATTCGCGACCAGAAGCGCATGCAGTTCCTGATCGTGCGCGACGAAACTGGCCTCGTGCAGCTGGTGGCGCCAAAGGAGGAGCCGCCGAGCGAGCTCAACGAGGCCGTCTCGGCGCTGACGGCCGAGTCGGCGCTCAGCGTCATCGGAACGGTCCTCGCGGACGAGCGCGTCAAGCTGGGAGGGCTCGAGCTGCGCCTGGAGGAGATGAAGGTCGAGTCGCTCGCCGAGCCGGAGCTCCCGGTCACGAGCGAATCCGCGCTCGACAAGCGCATCGACTGGCGCTACCTGGACCTTCGCCGGCCCGACCGCAGGCTGATCTTCGAGGTGCAGACGACCGCCGAGTACGCGATGCGCGACTACTGGCACGAGCAGCGCTTCATCGAGCTGCACTCGCCCAAGCTCATGGGCTCCGCGAGCGAGTCGGGCGCGGAGCTGTTCAAGGTCGAGTACTTCGACCGCGTCGCCTACCTCGCGCAGTCCCCGCAGTTCTACAAGCAGATGGCGATGGCCGCGGGCTTCGGGCGCGTATTCGAGATCGGCCCCGTGTTCCGGGCCAACCCGTCGTTCACCTCGCGGCACGACACCGAGTTCACGAGCGTGGACGTGGAGATCTCGTGGATCGACTCCCACGAGGACGTGATGCGCTTCGAGGAGCGCTGGCTCGCGCACGTGCTGCAGGCGGTGAAGGCCGCGCATGGGGAGCAGATCCAGGAGACCTTCGGGACCAGCTTCGAGGTCCCGAGCGTGCCCTTCCCACGGATCACGCTCGCGCATGCGAAGGAGCTGCTGCGCGAGGCGGGGCACGAGCCTCCGGGCGAGGGCCACGACCTCGACCCGCCGGCCGAGCGCGCGCTGTCGGAGCTGATGCTCGCGCGCGAGGGTCACGAGTTCACGTTCGTGACCGACTACCCCGCCGCCGTCCGCGCCTTCTACCACATGCGCCTCGAGTCCGACCCGACGCTCACGAAGAGCTTCGACCTGCTCTGGCGCGGGATCGAGCTGACGACCGGGGCGCAGCGCGAGCATCGCTACGAGCGCCTCGTCGAGCAGGCGCGCGAGCGCGGCGTGGACCCCGACTCGATCCAGTACTACCTCGACTTCTTCCGCTACGGCGCGCCGCCGCACGGCGGCTACGGGTTCGGCTTCACGCGCCTGTTGATGCAGATGCTCGCGCAGGAGAACGTGAGGGAGGTCACGTTCCTGTACCGCGGGCCGCACCGCCTCCAGCCGTAGGGCGCTCGAGGAAGTGCTTTGAGAGCATCGTCAGCTGGCCCTGGTAGTTGGAGCCGATCTCCTCGCCGTAGAGCACGTCGGGCTCGGCGGCCATGCGCTCGAAGGCGAGCTTGCACACCGGCTGGCGGTGCTCGACCATGAACGAGACGTCGCGCGCGCGCACCTCGAGCGCCGCGCGGCTGCCGGACGGGCCACCGTCGCGCGCGTAGCCGAAGCCGGGGTCGAAGAAGCCCGCGTAGTGGGTGCGCAGCTCGGTGGTGTCTCCGTTTCAATCGGCCAGCTCGGCCGGGTCCCGGCTGGGTCTGTCCTCCCGGGGGCCGATCATCTTCTCGCGTGGTGCGTAGACGCTCAGGTCGGCTCGGTGAGCCCCGCCTAGACTGCGGGCGTGGACAAGAAAGCCCGGATTGAAGACGCCCAGAAGCGCGGAGTTTGCCCAAACTGCGGGAAGCCGCTCGGCAGCGGCCGCATTGGAACCGGATCGCTGGCAGATGGGGAGTTCTGCAGCTTGGAGTGTCTCTCGCAGTTCGACTTCGACGGAGGTGATGGCGGTGGCGACGGAGACGCGTAGGGCAGGCGAGACCGAACCCAAGAGCCTGGTCACGGGGGTGGGCGTGCTGCCGTCCCAGGCGCTCCGGGGAGCCATCCACAAACAGTGGATCACCTCAGGAGAATTCCGAATCCCTCCCGAGCTTGTGCAGCCCGCAAGCCTTGATCTTCGGCTCGGCCCGTCGGCGTGGCCGCTGCGCTGCAGCTTCTTGCCTGACAGCAACTCTACGGTCGAGGAAAAGCGCGACGCGATTGCCTACGACGACAAGATCGATCTCCGAGACGGCGCCACGCTGGAGCGGGACCGGCCCTACCTCATCCCCCTGGTTGAGCAGCTCGATCTCCCTCCGGACGTGCGGGCCAAGACCAATCCCAAGAGTTCCACGGGGCGGCTCGACGTGTTTACGCGCGTGATGACCGATAAGAACAACCGCTTCGACGAGATCGCGGCTGGATATACGGGCAAGCTTTACCTGGAGGTAGTCCCGCGCTCGTTCGCGATCAAGGTCAAGGCGGGTCTCTCCCTCAACCAGCTTCGGCTGATTCGTGGGAGCGCCCAACTGACCGACGACGAGATCCGCAACGTCCACAGGGAGCATCCCTTGCTTTATCAGGGCCAATCTGCGGTGCCCGAAGCTGATCTGCAGTTGTCCGGCGGGCTATTTCTCAGCCTGAAGATCGACGCGCTGCCAGGGGCACAGGTTGGCTACAGGGCCAAGCCCAACACCTTCCCGATCGATCTCACGACCACGGAGCCGCTGAAGGCAGACGACTATTGGGAGCAGGTCCACGCCGAGAACGGCACGCAGATCGTCCTGCAACCAGACGTGTTCTACCTGCTGATCTCTTCAGAGGGGGTGAGCATCCCCCCGGGCTATGCCGCCGAGATGCTTGCGTACGATCCCACGGCTGGTGAGCTTAGAACCCACTATGCGGGATTCTTCGATCCTGGCTTCGGCTATTCCGCTGGGAAAAAACGCCGCTACGGAAGCCGTGCCGCGCTTGAGGTCCGGGCTCGGGATGTCCCGTTCATGGTGGAGGATCTGCAGCCGGTGTGCAAGTTGGCGTTTGAGCGGATGGCTGAAATCCCGGACGTGCTCTACGGGCAGGACTTGGGGTCCAACTATCAAGGGCAAGAGACCATGCTCAGCAAGCACTTCGCCGAGCAGGCCTCCCGTGACAACCAGATGCCACTCGCCAGCACGGCGCCTCCGCTCGACGGCCCCAGCTTGGGCGCGGGCAACAAACAGAACGGATAGCGCGCTACGCTTGCCGTGATGCCTGACCGGTCACGCATGCGCCCCCGCGATCCCAACCAGCTTGCGAAGCTGGTCGTGGACATCGCGACGGGCGAAGTCGAAGAGCCGAAGGGAGACAAGCAGCCGCAGAAGGACCCCGCCGCAGTTGCCCTCGGTCGTAAGGGTGGCTTGAAGGGCGGCCGAGCGCGCGCTGAGCGGATGACGCCCGAGGAGCGGAGCGAGGCAGCACGTCGCGCTGCTCGCAAGCGCTGGGGCAGCTAGGAATGTCGGTCGAAACGTCGGTTGCCGAGCGGGACGCTGACCGAATTGTCCAGGGCCAGCTCGTCGCCAGGGCCGAAGCGCTGGAACAGGCGTTTGGTGGCAGCATCATCAGCTATCTCGGGCCGATGGACGAGCCCGCCGACGACTTCATCAAGGACGCAATCGAGGCGTTGCGGGGCAGCCGGCGCCGCCGAGATCCCTATCTCGTTGTTCTTCTTGAGACGTACGGCGGCTTTATCACGGTCGCTGAGCGCATCGCGCGCATCTTCCGCCATCACTATCGACGTGTGGATTTCGTCGTCCCGACGTTCGCGATGTCCGCTGGAACCGTCTTGGTCATGTCGGGCGACGAAATCCACATGGACTACGCGTCGACCCTAGGCCCCATTGATCCCCAGATCCCGCGCGAAGGGCGACTCGTCCCGGCCTTGGGGTACTTGGAGCAATACCGGCGGCTTGTTGAGAAGTCGGCCGAAGGAATGCTCAGCGGCGCCGAGCTTGCCTACCTCATCGAGAACTTCGACCCAGCGGACCAGTTTGAGCATGAGGTCAAGCTGTCGATAGTGCTGCTCGAAGAATGGCTCGTCCGCTACAAGTTCAAGGCCTGGCGCGTCACCGAGACAACGCAGACGCGTGTGACGCCCCAGATGCGGAGACAACGTGCCGCCGAAATCGGCGACAAGCTCAATGACACCGAGCTTTGGCACTCCCATGGTCGGGGAATACCGATGGAGGTGTTGCGTCACGACCTAAAGCTCCTGGTCACGGACTTCGGCGAAGATCCGTCGCTGGCTGTGCGCATTCACGATTACTTCCGCCTGTTGTCGGACTATCGAATCAAGCGCGGGCACGCCAGTTTCGTCCTGCACACGAAGGAGCGTCATGTCGGATTCTGACCGAGGCGCGCCGCTGCCGGACCCCAACAGCACACTCGACATCGAGAGGCTTCTTAGCGAGAACCCAGGCGTAGACGAGCGCCAGATTCGCGAGATCCAGAGGTTCTTGCGCACTCGAAGGGGGGAAGGACGCCGGACTGCCTATCGACTCGATTCGCCCTACCAACGCGGCTATCAAAGGCGAGCTGGGAGCAAATAACGCCTAACTGAACATTTTGCGTGAGCGGCGCGAGCCCGTCTTCACGCGGATCGCGAAGGTGCGCGGCACGACCTCCAGGTAGAGCTTGCCGTGATAGCCGGGAGCGATCTCGTCGAAGCGGTGGCTGCGGTCACTGAGGACGCGCGTGAACACGTCCAGGCGCCCCGTGGAGCTCTTCGGGTTCGCCTTCGCGCGCACGTCCGCGGGCAGGCGCAGCTGCTCGATCAGCGGCACGAGATAGGGGCGGTCGCGCTCGAGCGTGGCGCCGTCGCGCAGGTCGATGCGTTCGAACGCGAGCTCCTCGCTCTTCTGCTCGACGCGCGAGTCGCTGTCGGGCAGGAAGCTGCAGCGCAGCGCCCAAGCGTGCTCGCCGAGACGCAGATCTACGCTCGCGGGCTGCACCGAGGAATCCGGCACGCGCCAGGGGTCGGCCGTCAGCCACTCTTGGGCGATCGCATCGCGCAGCTGCTGGGCGGGCAGCACGCCGCCATGCATCGGTTCGCTCATCAAGGGCCAGAGAAGTCTATGCAGCCCCCTCGTCGAGCCCCGGGACACGCGTGCGCGGCCGCGGCGCGTCCCGTCCGCAGGCATCTCTAGCGTCCGCGACCGATGTTGCTGAACGAGCTCAGCGACGGCGTAGAGGTCGATCAGGTTTTGATCGTGCGCGAGGCCGAGCGCCGCCAGCGCCGGGACGGCGGCGAGTACCTACGCCTACAGCTCGGCGACCGCACGGGCGCGGTCGCGTGCATGGTGTGGGAGGAGCTCGCCGACGCCGAGCAGATCGCGCGCGCCGGCGACGCCGTAAGGGTCTCGGGCCGCTACACCGTGCACCCTCGCTTCGGTCCGCAGATCAACCTCCGCGAGCTGCACAGCGCCGCCCCCGGGAGCTTTGACATGAGCGACCTGCTCGACGGCCCGGCGCGAGCGGTCGAGCAGATGGAGGCCGAGGTGCGCGAGCTGCTCGCGACGGTCCGCCAGCCGCACCTGCGCGAGCTGCTCGAGCGCGTGCTCGGCGAGCGCTCGCAGGCGTGGGCGCTCTACCGCGCGGCGCCGGCGGCCAAGCACTACCACCAGGCCTACCGCCATGGGCTGCTCGAGCACAGCCTCGGCGTGGCGCAGGCGGTCAGCGCGATCAGCGCGACCTTCCCGGGGATCGACCGCGACGTCGCCGTCACCGGCGCGCTGCTGCACGACATCGGCAAGCTCGAGACCTACAGCGAGACGACGGGCGCGATCGAGCTCACCGACGCGGGGCGCCTGCACGGCGAGATCCCGCTCGGCTACTACCGCATCCGCAGGGAGATCGAGGAGATCGACGGGTTCCCCGCGGCGCTCGCGCGCGCGATCGGCCACATCATCCTCTCCCATCACGGCACGCTCGAGCACGGCAGCCCGGTGGTCCCGTGCACGCGCGAGGCGACGCTCGTGCACATGATCGACAACCTCGGCGGGCGGCTGGGCAGCTTCGACCGGCTCGAGAAGGAACTCGCGCCGGGCGCGTGCTGGTCGAGCTTCGACCGCGCCATCGGCGGCGGCGCGTTCTTCGGCGAGCACGGGGGCGCCGGCGACGAGCGAGGAGACCAGGCGCCGGCCGTGCCAGCGCGCCGAGCCGCCTGAAAGACCGCAAATAGCGGGGCGGCGGGCGCCCGCCGCGCAACGCACTCGCCGGTGGCTTCTATCTTTGAGGTTCGATGGCGAAGGACACCGAGAAGCTGATCCGGCAGCTCTCGCTGATCTCCTACCTGATGGCCGAGCGGCGACCGGTCACCGCGCTCGAGATCCGGCGCGACGTGGAGGGGTACAGCGGGATGAACGAAGACGCGTTCGCGCGGCGCTTCTACGCGGACCGCTCCGAGCTCGAGTCGCTGCGCATCCAGCTGACGGTCGAGCGGCCCGCCGACGGCGCGGCCGAGCAGGAGAACTACTCGCTGCGCCCCGAGAACTTCCACCTGCCCGCAATCGCCTTCACCGACAAGGAGCTGGCGGCGCTGCAGACGGCGCTCAGCCTGCTCGACGGCGAATTCGCCTACGCGGAGCCCCTGCGCCTGGCGCTACAGCAGATCACCTGGGGGCGCCCGAGCCCGCTGCGCGCGCCGGAGCAGAGCTCGGTGGCGCTTGGCATCACCGCCTCCGCGGGCGGGCACGAGCTGACGGCGCGCCTGGCGAAGGTCGAGACGGCGATTTTCCGCAACAAGACGATCCTGTTCGACTACTACACGATGGAGCGCGACGAGGTCGGCGCGCGCCGCGTGGATCCCTACCACCTGCTCTTCCAGGGCGGCCAGTTCTACCTGCTCGGCTACTCGCACGAGCGCAAGGCGGTCCGCGTCTTTCGCCTCACGCGCATCCGCGGGAAGGTCTCCTACGCCACCAAGGCGGAGCACGACTTCCGCCGTCCTGCGGACTTCGACCCGCGCGAGTATGCGCTGCGCGCGGACTGGCAGCTCGGCGATCAGGCCGGGGTTGCCGAGATCCACGTCTCCGAGCGCATCGCCTGGCAGGTGGAACGCCATTTCGGACGCTACGGCGAGATCCGCAGCGACGAGGGGGGCGAGCGCGTCTTCCTGACCCCCTATTCGAGCGTGCGCGGGATCATCTCGTGGGTGCTCGGCCTGGGGGCGAACGCGCGCCTGCTGGGACCGGACGAGCTGGTCGCCGAGCTCGAGCGGCGGCTCGAGCTTCTGCAGGCGCGCCACCTCGAGTCGCCGCTGGGCGCGCAGCAGCCGCTGCAGCCGAGCGCGGCCGGCGCGCGCATCGTGGGCCCGCGCGCACGCTCGCGCAAGTCCGACCACGACGGGGAGGGGGAGAACGGCCGCAGCGAGGCGGCGATCAGGCCCGAGCGCTTCGCCCGCCTGGTGACGCTCGCGAGCATCCTCATCGCCGCGGGGCGCGCCGGCGAGCGTGTCGTCATGGCCGAGGTGTGCGAGCGCCTGCAGATCAGCGAGGAGGAGCTGCGCGAGGACGTGAACGTGCTGAACGTGGTGAACTTCGGAGGCGGCTCCTACGTTCTGTACGCGGAGGTCAACGAGGAGGCCGGCGAGATCGAGGTCGACCCCGAGCCCTACAGCGACAACTTCGATCGCCCCGCGCGCCTGCTGCCGGTGGAGGCGAAGGCGCTCGTCGCCGCGATCGACCTGATTGGCGAGCACCTGCCCGAGGGCTCGCTCACCTCCGCGCGCGAGAAGATCGTGGCGGCTCTGGGCGAGGATCCGATGGAGCAGGGCCTGCAGGTCGCGCCGACGGCTGGCGATGACTCCGAGGTCGCGCGTCTGGTCTCGAAGGCGATCGTGCAGCGCAGGATGATCGAGATCGATTACTACAAGGAGAACGAGGACGAGATGTCCCCGCGCACGGTCGAGCCGTACGCGCTGACGAACGGACGCGAGGGCTGGTACGTGGCCTCGTATGACCCCGCGCGTGAGGGCGTTCGCCACTTCCGGCTCGATCGCATCAAGCGCGCCGCGGTCACAGCGAAGAAATTCAAGCCGCGCCCCGAGGTCGATCCGGCGGCGGAGGTGGACGGCTGGCTACGCACCGGCGAGGTGCCAGCGTCGGCGAGCGCGCGCGTGTGGGTCTCGCCCGAGCGTGCGCGCTGGGCGCGCGAGGCTCGGCGGGTCGTCGAGGAGTACCCCGACGGCTCGGTCGTCGTCGAGCTGAGCTTCGCCGGCATCGACTGGCTGGCGCGCGAGATCCTCAAGGAAGCCGGCGACGCCGCCGTGCTCGAGCCCGAGGACGCGCGCGAGGCCGTGCTCGCTGCGCTCGCGCGCGTACGCGAGGCGAGCTCCGCCGCCGCGGCGGCCTAGCACCGCCCTGAGCCCGCCTGCGCGCGGCGCGCATGCGATTAGACTCCGCGCCGGGAGCCCAGGAGGGGGAGTGAGATGGCCGAGAAGCCGACGCTGTTCGTTTGTCACGGGGATGAAGGCGGTCCGCGAATGCACCCCTGCCGGCGCGTCCAGGAGGCGCTGCACGAGGCGCACATCGACTACGAGAAGGTCCTCGCGGCCCACGGCAGCCCGCTGCCGTTCCTGCGCAAAGGCTCCCGCGAGGAGCTGCGCTCGAGGACCGGCGACACGAAGCTGCCGACGCTGAAGACCGCCGACGGGATGTCATCACGCACTCGCGGGCGATCCTCAAATGGATCGCCGCGCAAAGGCCGGCCGCGCAGACGTGAGCGGCTGGGGCTCCCCGACGTCCACGCACGCACGCTAGGGTCCTGCGGGACATGCGGGCGCTGAAGGGGCTCATCCTCTCCGGAGGCCGGGGCACGCGCCTGCGGCCGATCACGCACACGAGCGCCAAGCAGCTCGTGCCGGTGGCGAACAAGCCGGTGCTCTTCTACGGCATCGAGGCGATGGCCGAGGCGGGGATCGAGGACATCGCGATCATCATCGCCCCCGAGACCGGCGCCGAGATCGAACGCGCTGCCGGAGACGGCGCGCGCTTCGGCGTGCGCATCACCTACGTCGTGCAGGACGAACCGGCGGGGCTCGCGCACGCGGTGCTGACGGCCGAGCCCTTCCTCGGCGACAGCCCGTTCGTGATGTACCTCGGCGACAACCTGCTGCAGGGCGGCATCGCCGAGCTGGTCTCCGCCTTCAGCGAGCACGAGCCGGACGCGCTGATCCTGCTCACGTCCGTGCCCGATCCGCAGAACTACGGCGTCGCCGAGCTGGGGCCGTCGGAGGCGGGCGAGGTCGGCAGCGTGGTGCGCCTGGTCGAGAAGCCGAGCGAGCCCCGCAGCGACCTCGCGCTCGTCGGCGTGTACATGTTCAGCGCGGTCATCCACGAGGCCGCACGCAGCATCAAGCCCTCGGACCGCGGCGAGCTCGAGATCACCGACGCGATCCAGGCGCTGATCGACGGCGGCCGGCGCGTAGAGCCGCACATCGTGCGGGGCTGGTGGAAGGACACCGGGCGCCTCGAGGACATGCTCGAGGCCAACCGCCTGGTGCTCGACAACCAGCGCGAGCGCATCGAGGGCGAGCTGATCGACTCGAACGTCGAGGGCCGCGTCGTCGTCGAGAAGGGCGCCCAGCTGCTGCGTACGACCGTCCGCGGGCCGGCGATCGTGGGCGCGGGCGCGCGCCTGCGCGACTGCTACGTCGGCCCTTACACGGCGATCGGCGAGAACTGCACGATCTCCGGCTGCGAGATCGAGCACTCGATCCTGCTCAGCGGCTGCACAGTGTGCGACCTGCAGGGCCGCATGGAGTCCTCGCTGCTCGGGCGCGACGTAAGCATCCGCCGCGGCGAGCGCCAGCCCCGCGCCTACCGTTTCATGGTCGGCGACAGCTCCGACATCTCGATCCTGTGAGGCTGCTGCTCACCGGCGCCGGCGGCATGCTGGGCTGCGACGTGCGCGCCGCCGCCGAGCGCGCGGGACACGAGCTCGCCGCCTACGAGCGGGCGCAGCTCGACATCACCGATGTGACGGCGGTCGAGCGCGCGCTGGAGCAGGCCGCGCCCGACGCTCTCGTCAACTGCGCGGCCTGGACCGACGTCGACGGCGCGCAGGAGCACCGCGCCCAGGCTTTCGCGGTGAACGCCGACGGCGCCGACCCGCTCGCGCGCGCCGCCGCGGCCGCGGGGGCGAGCATGCTGCACATCTCCAGCGACTACGTCTTCGACGGGCGCGCGCCGCGGGCCCGCGACGGCTCCTCGCGCCCCTACGTCGAGTCCGATCCGACCGCACCCGGCTCGGTGTACGGGGAGAGCAAGCTGGCGGGCGAGCGGCTCGTGCTCGAGGCCTCGCCGGCGCATGTGGTGGTGCGCTCGGCGTGGCTGTTCGGCACCGGCGGGCGCAACTTCGCGGCGACCATGCTGGCGCTCGCCGCCGAGCAGGCCGATCGCGGAAGCGACCCCGTGGTGCGCGTCGTCGGCGACCAGATCGGCTGTCCTACCTGGACGGGGCACCTCGCGCCGGCGCTGATCGGGCTGCTCGAGCGGCGCGTGCGCGGGCTGGTGCACCTGGCGGGCGGCGGCGCGGTCTCGTGGAACGGCTTCGCGCGCGAGATCTTCCGCCAGGCCGAGGTCGAGTGCGAGGTGCAGGAGGTCAGCAGCGCGGAGGTCCCGCGCCCGGCGCCACGCCCGGCGTGGTCGGCGCTCGAGTCCGAACGCGAGGACGTGCTCGCCGCTGCCGCCCTGGCAGGACGGCCTCGCGGGCTATCTCGCGGCGCGCGCCGGGGTGGTGCGCACATGAGGCTGCTCGGCTGCGGGGTGCGCACATGAGGCTGCTCGTGTGCGGGGTGCGCACATGAGGCTGCTCGTGTGCGGAGGCGCGGGCTTCATCGGCTCGATGTTCGCGCGCCAGCGCGTGCTCGAGCACGGCGATGAGGTGACGGTGCTCGACAAGCTCACCTACGCCGGTCGCGAGGAGAACCTGCGCGAGCTGGAGGGGCGGCCCGGGTTCCGCTTCCTGCGCGGCGCGATCGAGGATCCGCAGGCGGTCGCGGCGGCGCTCGACGCCAGCGAGGCCGAGGCGATCGTCAACTTCGCGGCCGAGACCCACGTCGACCGCTCGATCGCGGAGCCCGACGCGTTCGTGACGACCCACGCGCTCGGCACCTACGTGCTGCTCGAGGCCGCGCGCGCGCGCGACCTGCGCTACGTGCAGGTCTCGACCGACGAGGTCTACGGCTCGATCGAGGAGGGCACGTTCACCGAGCAGAGCCCGCTGGCGCCGTCGTCGCCCTACTCCGCCACGAAGGCCGGCGCGGACCTGCTCGTGCAGGGCTACGTCCACACCTACGGGCTGCAGGCGCTGATCTGCCGGGGCTCCAACAACTACGGGCCCTACCAGTACCCCGAGAAGCTGATCCCGCTGATGATCCTGAACGCGCTCAACGGCGACCCTTTGCCCATCTACGGCGACGGCATGCAGGTGCGCAACTGGATCCACGCGAGCGACTTCGCGGCGGCGATCGGGCACGCGCTCGAACACGGCTCGACAGGAGAGGTCTACAACGCCGGCGGCCCCGACGAGGAGGCCAACATCGACGTGGTCAGGCGCATCGTCGCGCTGACCGGGGCGGACGAGGGCCAGATAGAGCACGTCGCCGATCGCCCGGGCCACGATCTGCGCTACTCGCTCTCCTCGGAGAAGGTGCGTGCGCTCGGCTGGAGCCCGCGCGTGCGCTTCGCGGAGGGCCTCGAGGAGACGGTCGCCTGGTATCAGCAGAACCGCTGGTGGTGGGAGCCGATCCGCTCGGGCGCCTACCGCGCCTACTACGAGCGCCAGTACGGGCGAGCGCTAGGGCCCTGACACCTTCCAGCTGCCGCCTTCCTTGACGAGCGCGACCTTTTCGAGCTTGTTCTTGCCGAAGTGGATGCTCTTCACGGTGGCGCTCGCGCTCTGGCCGCCGGGCGCGAGCGTCACCGACTCGACGGCGGCTTCGAGGTTGTCGACCTGGGCGAGCTGGTGTTTGATCGCGCTTTCGCAGCCCTTCTTGCCGCCGAGGCTCGAGACGATCGCCTTCGCCAGGTAGTCGGCGCAGATCTTCGGTCCTTCGCCAGCCGTGGCGGCGCTCTGCAGATTGGCGATCGCCTGCGCGGCTTCGTGCTTTTCGCCCTTGAAGCCGGCGGTAGAGGTGGCGGTCCCGCAACCGCTCAGCGCGAGTGTGCAGAGCGGAACGGCGAGCGCCGGCGGCAGTGCTCGAAGCGGCATCGAGCAGACAGGCTAGTGCCCCGGCGCCTCGGCCGGGCGATGGCCGAGGCGCCCGCAGACGCGCTCGGCCGCCGCCTGCAGCGCTGCGGTCCCCTCCTCGAGCAGCTCCTCGGGGCCCCGCGCGGGACGTCGCCAACGAGCTCGACGCGGCCCACGACCTCGCCCGCCTCATCGAGCACGGGACCCGCGAGCGCCTGCGCGAGGGCCGACGACAGGGACACCCGCGGGCCGCGCGGGGGGCGCTGTAGCCTGAGTCTCGGAGATGTCGCTCGCCGCTTTCACGCCGGCCGCGCGCTCGTGGTTCGAGCGCGCGTTCGGCTCCGCCACCCCCGCGCAGGCGCAGGCCTGGCCGGCGATCGCCAGCGGTCGTCATGTGCTGGTGTGCGCCCCGACGGGCTCGGGCAAGACGCTCGCGGCCTTCATGTGGGCGCTCGACCGCCTCGCGCGCGAGCCCGAGGACGCACGCACACGCGTCGTCTACGTCAGCCCGCTGAAGGCGCTCGCCTACGACATCGAGCGCAACCTGCGCGCGCCGCTGCGCGGGATCGGCGCCGATCACGTGCGGGTAGGGATAAGGACCGGCGACACCCCGCAGCGCGAGCGCGCGGCGATGGCGCGCAAGCCACCGCACATCCTCGTCACCACGCCGGAGTCGCTGTACCTGATACTGACCTCGCAGGCGCGCACGATGCTGAGCGAGGTCGAGGCGGTGATCGTCGATGAGATCCACGCCGTCGCGGCATCCAAGCGCGGTTCGCACCTGGCACTCACGCTGGAGCGCCTCGAGCAACTGGTGGCGGACAGCGCTGCAGAGCGCTCGCCGGGCTCGCCCGCGCGCGAGATCCAGCGCGTCGGGCTGAGCGCGACGCAGAACCCGCTCGAGGAGGTCGCGCGCTACCTCGGCGGCCCGGGCCGCGAGGTGCAGATCGTGGACGCCGGAGCGGGCAAGCAGCTCGACCTGCGCATCGAAGTGCCTGTCGAGTCGATGACCGAACCCGCCGGGGCACGTGGCAGCGAGCTTCTCGCCGGGGCGCCGCGCGCGAGCGCCGACCCGGGGGCGGGGGAGGACGCGGTCGAGCTCGGCGCGGGCCTGGAGGCGCTACCCGCGCAGGCTGGCGGTCCCGAGCGCTCGATCTGGCCCGCGATCTACCCCGAGCTGCTGCGCCACGTGCAGGCGCACTCCTCGACGATCATCTTCGTCAACAACCGCCGCTCGGCCGAGCGCGTGGCCCTGCGCCTGAACGAGCTCGCCGCCCAGCAGGAGGCGCAGCGCCGGGGCGAGCAGGATCTGCCGATCGAGGGTGCCGCGCCCACCGACATCGCCCGCGCGCACCACGGCTCGCTCGCGCGCGAGGAGCGCACGAAGGTCGAGGAGCTGCTGAAGGCGGGGCAGCTCCCATGCCTCGTGGCCACGAGCTCGCTCGAGCTGGGCATCGACATGGGCGCGGTCGACCTCGTCCTGCAGATCGAGTCGCCGAAGTCGGTCGCCCGCGGGCTCCAGCGCATCGGTCGCGCCGGGCACGGCGTCGGCGAGGTCAGCGTGGGGCGCATCTTCCCGAAGTTCCGCGGCGACCTGCTCGAGTGCGCGGTCGTCGCGCGGCGGATGCGCGAGGGACTGATCGAGCCGACGGTGGTGCCGCACAACGCGCTCGACGTGCTCGCTCAGCAGATCGTCGCCATCGCCGTCTCCGCCGAGCCCCTCGGCGGCGCGAGGGCCGGGGCGCACGAGCAGGAGACCACGGACGGTTGGGTGGCCGTCGACAAGCTCCATGCGCTCGTGCGGCGCACGTACTCCTACGGGGATCTCTCGCGCGAGCTGCTCGAGAACGTGCTCGACATGCTCGACGGTCGCTATCCCTCGCGCGAGTTCGGCGAGCTGCGCGCGCGCATCGTGTGGGACCGCGTGGCAGGCAGGATCCGCGCGCGCAAGGGCTCGCGCCAGCTCGCGATCGCGAACGCCGGCACGATCCCCGACCGCGGGCTGTACGCGGTGACGCTGCCCGACGGGCGCCGCGTGGGAGAGCTCGACGAGGAGATGGTCTACGAGGCACGCCCGGGGCAGACGTTCCTGCTCGGCGCCTCGAGCTGGCGGATCGAGGAGATCGGCCGCGACCGCGTGATCGTCACGCCCGCGCCCGGGGTCCCTGGGGCTGTGCCGTTCTGGAAGGGCGACACGGTCGGGCGCGAGAAGCAGCTGGGCGAGGCGATCGGAGCATTCTCGCGCTGGGCGGTGGAGCAGGACGAGAGCACGCTGGCGCGCGAGTACGACCTCGACGAGCGCGCCGCGAGCAACCTGCTCGAGTACCTGCGCGAGCAGCAGCAGGCAACGCGCGTGCTGCCGAGTGACTGCACGATCGTGCTCGAGCGCTTCCGCGACGAGATCGGCGACTGGCGCCTTTGCGTGCTCTCGCCCTTCGGCGGGCGCGTGCACTCCGCGTGGGCACTCGCGCTGTCGGCGCGCATGCACGAGCAGTTCGGCGTCGAGGCCGACGCGATCGCCTCCGACGACGGCATCGTGCTGCACCTGCCCGACATCGATGCCGACGAGGCCGAGGCGCTGCCGTCGGCGGCGGAGCTGCTGCTGATCGACCCCGAGGAGGTCGAGCAGGCCGTCACCGCCGAGCTCGGCAACTCGGCGCTGTTCGGGTCGCGCTTTCGTGAGAACGCCGCCCGCGCGCTGCTGATCCCGCGCGCCTACCCGGGCAGACGCACGCCGTTGTGGCAGCAGCGGCTGAAGGCGCAGGGGCTGCTGGAGGTCGCCCGCCGCTACGGCGACTTCCCGGTCGTGCTCGAGACCTACCGCGAGTGCCTGCGCGATGTGCTCGACGTGCCGGGGCTGCGCGAGCTGATGCGCGACCTGCACGGGCGCGAGATATCGCTCGTGGAGGTCGAGACGCGGACCGCCTCCCCGTTCGCTTCCTCGCTGCTGTTCGACTACGTCGCGACCTACATGTACGAGGGCGACACGCCGAGCGCGGAGCGCCGCGCAGCGGTGCTGTCGCTCGACCGTGACCTCCTGCGCGAGCTGCTCGGGCAGGAGGAGTTGCGCGAGCTGATCGACGCGGGCGCGCTCGAGCGTGTCGAAGCGGACCTGCAGCGACGCTCGGAGATGACGCGCGCGACGGGGCGCGACGGCGTGCACGACCTGCTGCGCCAGCTCGGCGACCTCGCGCGCGCGGAGGTCCGCGAGCGCGTGCTTGCGGGCATCGACGCCGACGCTCTGCTCGAGCAGCTCCAGAGCGAACGCCGCGCGGTGCGCCTGCGCGTGGGCGGGGAGCAGCGCTTCATCGCCGCCGACGAGGCCGGTCTCTACCGCGACGCGCTCGGAGCCGCGCCGCCTGGCGGGCTGCCGGCGGCGTTCCTGGAGGCCGTACCCGACGCGCTCAGCGAGCTCGTGGCGCGCTACGCGCGCACGCATGGCCCGTTCACGGGCGATGAGCTGCACGCGCGCTATGGCCTCGACGCGGGCGCTGTGCTGCGCGAGCTCGAGCGCGCGGGCGCGCTCGTGCGCGGCGAGCTGCGCCCCGGCGGCAGCGAGCGGGAGTGGTGCGACGTGGAGGTTCTGCGCCGCCTGCGCCGGGCGTCGCTCGCGGCGCTGCGCAAGGAGATCGAGCCGGCCGACCAGCGCCGCCTGGCGGCGTTCCTGCCCTCGTGGCAGCGGGTCGATCGCCACGCGCGCGCGGGCGCCGGCGTCGACCGGCTGCGCGAGGTGCTGACGCCGCTGCAGGGGCTGGCGCTGCCGGTCGAGTCCTGGGAGCGCGACGTCCTGCCGCGGCGCACCGGCGCCTACTCGCCGACGTGGCTCGACGGCCTGTGCGCGAGCGGCGAGCTCGTGTGGGTGGGCGCCGGCGCGCTCGGGCGCTCCGGGCGCGTGGCGCTCTACTTCCGCGAGGACGCCGCTGCGATCGGCCCGCCGCCCACCGGCGCCTCCGCACGCGCCGCAGCGCCTGACGGCGCCGAGCATGAGGCGCTGCGGGCGCGGCTCGCGCTAGGACCGTGCTTCTTCGCGGACCTGCTCGAAGGCCTCGCGGGTCCGGCGGAGGCGCTGCGCGAGGCGCTCTGGGATCTCGTCTGGGCCGGTGAGGTGACCAACGACGCGTGGGCGCCGCTGCGGGCGCCGCGGCTGTCGCTGGCGCGGGGCGAGCGTGCGCCCAGGGGCGCCAGCGCGATCGCGCGCCCGGGACGCTCGCGCTTTGGCGCACGCCGCCGCAGCGGTGCGCAGTCGCAGGTGCAGGGGCGCTGGTCGCTCACGGCGCCGGTCTTCGGCGAGGTCGAGACGGGTTCACCGCCAGGGCCCGAGCGCAGGCGCGTGCTCGCCGAGCTGCTGCTCGAGCGCTACGGGATCGTCACGCGCGAGCAGGTTCTGGCGGAGGGCATAAAGGGCGGCTTCGCGATGCTCTACGACTCCTTCAGCAGCCTCGAGACGCTCGGCATCTGCCGCCGCGGCTATTTCATCGAGGGCATGGGCGGAGCCCAGTTCGCGCTGCCGGGCGCGGTCGAGCGCCTACGCGCACGCCCCGAGCCCGCCTCGACGCTGGTGTTGGCGGCCGCCGACCCCGCGCAGCCCTACGGCGCCGCGCTGCCCTGGCCCAAGCGCGATCGCGAGCAGGGGCGCCCGGCGCGCGTGGCGGGCGCCTACGTCGTCCTCGTCAGCGACGTGCCCGCCCTGTATGTCGAGCGCGGCGGCCGCGGCCTGATCACGCTCGCCCCGCCGGGCGCGCGCGCAGCGGGGGAGGAGGAACCGCTGCGGATCGCGCTCGAGGCGCTCGCCGAGTCGGTGCGCGCCGGCCGCGTGCCCAAGCTCGCGCTCGAGCGCATCGACGGCGAGCCCGCGCTCACGAGCCCGCTGGCGGGCGCGTTGATCGAGCTCGGTTTCGGCTCCGGGCCGCGGCGGCTCACGCTCAGCGCGTGATGGCGGAGAGCTCGCTCAGCCGCCCGCGCAGGGTCGGTCACAAGGGCGCGGCGCACATCGAGCCCGGCAACACGCTCGCGAGCTTCGACGCGGCGCTGCGCCACGGCGTCGACATGATCGAGCTGGACGTGCTGAGCGAGCGCGCCGAAGGCGGCGGGCGCCTGCTCGTCGCGCACGACCACGAGGACATGCGCGCGCGCACGCCGCTGCCCTTCGAGGACGCGCTGGAGCACCTCGCGGGAGAGGCCTTCGCGGGGGTTGAGCTCGACGTGGACATCAAGCTGCCCGGTTACGAGCTGCGCGTGCTCGAGGCGCTGCGCGAGCGCGGGCTGCTCGAGCGCACGCTGATCAGCGGCATGTTCCCCGTGGGGCTGGCGGTGTTGCGCGCCGCCGAGCCGACGCTGCGCCTGGGCTGGTCGGTGCCGCGCGTGCGGCGCGACTACACGACGGACATGCTCACCGCGATCCCGGCGCTCGCGATGCTCGCCGGCTACCGGGCGATGCTGCCGCGGCGCGCACGCGCGGCCCTGCTCGAGGGGCGCTTCGACGCGATCATGGCGCACTGGCGGGTGGTCACGCCGCGGCTGGTGCGCGCCGTCAGGGAGGGCGGCGGGCAGCTCTACGTATGGACCGTGGACGACGCCCGCATGATCGATCGCTTGAGCGCGCTCGGCGTGGACGGGATCATCACGAACGATCCCCGCCTGTTCGGGACCGACCGCTAGCCCACCGAGCAGTCCGCGGCGCTATAGCTCTTCGGTTCGGCGCCGACGGCCGCTTCGTGTCCGGTCGTCGTGGGCCTGCGCGCGGTCTGCACGATCGTCTTGCCGCGCGTCCACTTGAAGTCGACCACGCCGCGAAGCATGTACGCGGGCTTGCCCGGGTGGGGCTTCAGCGTGAAGCTCGAGCCGCCCTGGCGGCTCGCGCCGGCACTTCCCACGGTGACGAAGCCAGAGGACCCGCTGCCTTCGAGTTCGACCCACTGGTTGACGGCGTTGAGGTACTCGAGGTGGAAGCTCATCGACATCTGGTCGTGTGCGTGCCCGTCGCCCGGCATCGAGCCGCGCACGCCGACCGTATCGGGCTGCTTGGCGGTGTTGCACACGTCGATCGTCGCCCACAGTTCGCGCGAGCGCAGCAGCGCGCGCAGGCTGGACGCGCGCTTGGCGTGCGGGGCACGCCGCGGGCTCGCAGACGAAGCGGCGGGCGCGAGCAGCGCGAGCAGTGCGACCAGCGGCACGCAGGTGCGTTTCGGCGTCCTCACAGGAGGCTGAAGATAGCGCCGTGCGCCCCCCGCCCGCGCCGGGCGGGGGGGACCCGAAGCTCGCGCGCGCGTTGTGGTATCTCCTTTGCGGGATGGGGGAAGAGCATGCGGCAGACGTCCTTGACCTGCTCGGTAGGGTGCCCGTGTTCGCGACGCTCGAGCGCGAGGACCTCGAGCGGATCGCCGAAGTCGCCGTCCCGCGCGCGTTCGAGCCCGGACAGCTCGTCTTCCGCGAGGGCGATGACAGCGACACCTGTTACATCGTGCGCGCCGGCCACGCCCGCGCGATCCGTCGCCACGCCGACGGGCGCACGATCACGCTCGCGACCTTCGGCCCGGGCGACATCTTCGGCGAGCTCGCGATGTTCGAGGACGAGCGCCGCTCGGCGACCGTCGAGGCGCTCGAGGCGACGACCGTGATCGGTGTGCTCGGGGGCGACATGCGCAGGCTTATGGCGGAGTTCCCGGGCATCGCGATGCGCCTGGCGATCGCGCTCGGCCGCCGTCTGCGCGAGACGAACGAGCGCCTCTCGCGGCAGTCCTTCCAGACCGTCCAGAGCCGTGTCGCGGTCGTCCTCATCCAGCTCGTCGAGCAGGCGCTCAGCGAGGATGGCGCTCAGGGCGACGTCCTCGTCACCGCAACGCAGGCCGACCTCGCGCAGCTGGCGGGCTCCTCGCGCGAGTCCGCGAGCCGCTTCCTGGCCGTGCTGGAGCGCGCGGGCGTGATCTCACAGGGCCGGGGCCGTCTGACCGTCCACGATCCGCAGGCGCTGAAGGCATATGTCTTCTAGGCCCTCGCGACACCCCAGGCGCGGCGCGGAGGCGAGCGGGCGCGAGTTCTCGGCCGGCGGGGTGCTCGTGCGCGGCGACGAGGTGGCGGTGATCGTCCCGACCCGGCGCGCCGCCGACGGCTCGCGCGTGCTCGCTCTGCCGAAGGGGCACGTCGACCCGGGCGAGACCGCGATCGAGGCCGCGGGGCGCGAGGTGCGCGAGGAGACCGGGCTATCCGGAGAGCCCGTGTGCGAGCTCGGCGACTCGCGCTACTGGTACCGGCGCGAGGGGCGCACGATCGGCAAGACGGTGACCTTCTACCTGTTCAGGTACGTGCAGGGCGACATCGCCGACCACGACGACGAGGTCGAGGACGTGCGCTGGATGCCTCTCGAGCAGGCCGGAAAGGAGCTCAGCCACTCCGCTGAGCGCGAAATGATCGCGCTCGCGCTGGCCTACCTGCAAAAAGACCGATAGCCTGCGTCCCCGCAAGCGATGCAGGTTCTCAACTTCTACTCCACGATCTTCGCCGACGAGCTGAAGAGGGGCCGCAAGACGGCCACTATCCGGCTCGGCAACAAGTCCGGCAAGTACCGCAAGAACGAATCGGTCCTGGTCACGATCGGTTACCAGTACTCCCCGCGCGAACGCATCTTCGAGGCCGTGATCGACCAGGTCGAGGTGATGAAGCTCGCGGACCTCTCCCCGCGCGACATCAAGCACGACAACCCCGAGTTTCGCCGCCACGAGGAGTTGATCAACTTCCTCGAACAGATCTACGACCGTTCCGTATCCCCGGAGGACGTCGTCACGGTGGTGCGCTTCTCGCAGATCATCGACAACCCGAGCGGCATCACGCAGGCCATCAAGGGCTTCGGCGGGGCGCAGAACTAGCTGGGGCCGCCGCGCGGGCGCTCGCGTCTCGGGCGTTTTTTGGCAGTCGGCACCCAAGAGTGCCAAGAGCCCTTCTGGAACGGCTCCGAGTCCTATATATTGGGCTTGAAGGTTGGCACTCTCCCCGCGAGAGTGCCAAGAGGCGGACGCGCCCAAGTGTGGCGCGGGACCGCCGGTCGCACTCTCTAGATGGAGGTTTCCTACGAAATGAAGCTCAAGCCCCTGGGCGATCGTTTGATCGTGCAGGCGATCGAGGAGGAGCAGACCACCGCGAGTGGCATCGTCCTCCCCGACACCGCCAAGGAGAAGCCGCAGAAGGGCAAGGTCCTCGCTGTCGGAGACGGCAAGCTCGACGAGGACGGCAAGCGCATCCCGCTGGACGTGAAGAAGGACGACGAGGTCCTCTACAGCAAGTACGGCGGGACCGAGATCAAAGTCGATGGAGAGGACCTGCTCGTGCTGCGCGAGTCCGACGTCCTCGCCAGGGTCGACGCCTAATCAGAAGCTGAGGAGAACATGGCTCATAAGGAACTGAAGTACAGCTCAGAGGCGCGCAAAGCGCTCGAGGCCGGCGTGGACGCGGTGGCGAACGCCGTGAAGGTCACGCTCGGCCCCAAGGGGCGCTACGTCGTGCTCGACAAGAAGTTCGGCGCTCCCACAATCACCAACGACGGCGTCACGATCGCTCGTGAGATCGAGGTCGAGGACGTCTTCGAGAACCAGGGCGCGCAGCTCGTGCGCGAGGTTGCGACGGCCACCAACGACGTCGCCGGCGACGGCACCACGACGGCGACCGTGCTGGCACAGGCGATCGTACGCCAGGGCCTGAAGAACGTCGCCGCGGGCGCAAACCCGCTGGCGCTGAAGCGTGGCATCGAGAAGGCCGTGGATGAGGTCGTCAAGAACATCGCCTCGCAGTCCAAGGAGGTCTCCGGCAAGGACCAGATCGCCCGCGTGGCGACTATCTCCGCCGGCGACGAGGAGATCGGCGACGTGATCGCCGATGCGATCGAGAAGGTCGGCAAGGACGGCGTCGTGAACGTCGAGGAGGGCCAGACGTTCGGCATGGACCTCGAGTTCACCGAGGGCATGCAGTTCGACAAGGGCTACATCTCGCCCTACATGGTCACCGACCAGGACCGCATGGAGGCGGTGCTCGAGGACCCCTACATCCTGATCGCCAACCAGAAGATCGGCTCGGTGAGGGACATCCTTCCCGTGCTCGAGGCCGTCATCCAGAGCGGCAAGCCGATCCTGATCATCGCCGAGGACGTCGAGGGCGAGACGCTCGCGACGCTCGTGGTGAACAAGCTCCGCGGCACCTTCACGGGCGTTGCGGTCAAGGCACCGGGCTTCGGCGACCGCCGCAAGCGCATGCTCGAGGACATCGCGATCCTCACCGGCGGCGAGGTGATCACCGAGGAGATGGGGTTGAAGCTGGAGAACACCCAGCTGTCCCAGCTCGGACGTGCGCGGCGCGTGGTCGTCACGAAGGACACCTCGACGATCGTCGACGGCGCTGGCGAGGGCGCGGCGATCAAAGGCCGCATCAACCAGATCAAAGCCGAAATCGAGAACACGGACTCGGACTTCGACCGTGAGAAGCTGCAGGAGCGCCTTGCCAAGCTCTCCGGCGGCGTCGCCGTGGTGAAGGTAGGGGCGGCCACCGAGACCGAGATGAAGGAGAAGAAGCACCGCGTCGAGGACGCGCTGCAGGCAACCCGCGCGGCCCTCGAGGAGGGCATCGTTCCGGGCGGCGGCGTCGCGCTGCTGCAGGCATCCGCGGCGGTCACGATCAGCCCCAACGGCCACTCCGAGAACAACGGCAACGAGGACGACGAGCGCACGGGCGCGCGGATCGTCCTGCGTGCGCTCGAGGAGCCGCTGCGTCAGCTCGCCGAGAACGCGGGCCTCGAGGGCTCGGTCGTCGTCAACGACGTCCGCAAGGCCAAGAAAGGCCACGGCCTGAACGCGGCCACGAACGAGATCGTCGATCTCGTGGCGGCGGGCATCATCGACCCGGCGATGGTCACGCGCTCGGCGCTGCAGAACGCCGCGTCGATCGCGAAGAACATCCTCACGACCGAGGCGATCGTCGCTGAGGTGCCGGAGAAGGAAGGCAACGGCGGCGGTGGCGGCATGCCCGACATGAGCGGCATGATGTAGAGCGGCTCGGGGCCTGATCGGGGCCCCGGCGTCACCCGTATCAATGCTGTGAAGTGGAGCGAGGGCCCGGCAGGAATGCCGGGCCCTTGTGTTCGCGCTGCGCCGTCAGGCCGCGCCGTTCTACGATCGGGCGCGCGATGGCGACGGCTGCGGTCTTCCCCGGCGTCGGGGCTCACACCGGGATGTACGAGTCCTTCTACCTGCGCGCGGTCTCCCCGCGCGAGCCACTCGGCGTGTGGATCAGGAACACCGTGCACAAGCGCGCCGGCGAGGCTCCGACCGGCTCTGTGTGGTGCACGATCTTCGACGCCGCGCACCCCGCGCCGTGGATGCACAAGTTCACGACGAGCCGGCTCGGGGTGCCTGCGTCGGGCTGGATCGAGATCGGCGACAGCGACGGGAGCGCGGGCGAGGGCGGCCTGCTCGGACCCGGCCGCGTGTCTGGCCGCTGCGGGTCGGCGTCCTGGTCGCTGTGCTTCCAGGCGCACGCGTCCGAGCTGCGTCACCTGCCGCAAGCGTGGCTGTACCGCGCGCCGCTGCCACGCACGAAGCTCACGAGCCCCGCGCCGGCGGCCAGCTTCGACGGCGTGATCGAGCGCGACGGTGACGAGCCTCTGCAACTGAGCGGCTGGCGCGGGATGGTGGGCCACAACTGGGGCGCCCAGCACGCCGAGCGCTGGATCTGGTTGCACGGCATCGGCTTCGACGGGGCTCCGGACGCCTGGCTCGATCTGGCGATCGGGCGGGTGGCGCTCGCGGGGCGGACGACCCCGTGGATCGCCAACGGCATGCTGTGCGTGGACGGCCGGAGCGTCCGCCTGGGCGGCCTCTTCGCCCGCGGAACGAGCGTCGCCGAGAGCGCAGCCGGCTGCGAGGTGACGGTCGCGGGCGCCGGGGGCGCGCGGGTGCGTCTGCGCGCGACGGTGCCGGCCGGCACGGCGGCGGGGTGGCGCTACGCCGACCCCGACGGCGGCGAGCACGACGTCGTGCATAGCTCGATCGCCGCGATGACGCTCGAGGTGAGCGCTCCCGGCGATCCGGTCAGGACGCTCGAGAGCTCACACGGCGCCACGTACGAGCTCGGCATGCGCGAGCGCGACCACGGCGTGCCGATCGCGCCGTTCCCGGACGGCTGAGAGGACGGGCCCTGTGCCGGTGCGGCGCTGCACGCGAGGTGCGCGCCGCGCCGACAGCCGCAGCTAGGCGAGTACGCCCGAGACCTCTTCTTTGAGCATCCGGCGCAGCTCCTCGCGCAGCTCCGCCGTGTCCTCGTGCTTGTGCGCGGTCACGGCGTGGATCGCCGCGGCCTCGAGCACGTGCTCTTCGCTTCCGGCCATCGTGAGATCGCAGTTGTTCTCGCTCGGAAACTCACGGCAGTCGACGTACTTGCGGGGCATCGCACCTTCCCTTTCGCGTTGGTACCGGTCGACGGTTTGGATGCTACGCCTGTTTGGCGCGGGCGCGGGCGCGGGCGCGGGCGCGGGCGCGGGCGCCGGCGAGCGCTGGCGCGAGGGCCGGCGGATGCTGGCGCGAAGGCGGGCGGGTGCTGGCGCAAGGAGCGCGGGCGGGCGCACGGGGCGGCGGGCGGGCCCATCTGGACTGTTGCTAAAGCAGGAGCGTCGCGCTAGTTTCAGCAGGAAGCAGGCTTCTGCTGTGCGCAACAAAGGAGGGGTGATGCATCCGGGGGAGCTTCATTCAGCGGCCGCGGTCGTGGCCGCCGTCATCTGCGCAGTCGCGGCGCTCGTGCTGAGCGCTGGTGCGGCCACGGCGGCCGCCGCCACGAAATCCTGCACGGGCGCGCTTGAAGGCGCGCACGTGAAAGGCAACGTGGAAGTGCCCGCGGGCATGAGCTGCTCGATCACCGAATCCTCGATCTCGGGCAGCGTCACCGTGCAGAAAGCGGCGACGCTCGAATTCGCGCACTCGACGGCGGGCGGAAATCTGAAGTCCTCCGGAGTGGTCACGATCGGGACGGTAGGCGGCTCGGAAGCGCAGATCGCCGGCAAGCTCCAGATCAACGGCGGCGGGCCGGTGACGCTCGTCAACGCGATGGTCGGGGGCAATGTCCAGATCGAAGCCGAGCCCGCGGATGGCACTCCCAACGAGATCTGCAACACCACAATCAGCGGCAACCTCCAGATCCAGGACAACGCGACGGAGACGATCGTCGGCGAACACCCGCCGTGCGGCGAAGGCACTGATCACATATCGGGCAAGGTCCGGATCCGTGACAACACCGTCACGGGAGCGCCCGCAGCCTCCATCGCTCACACCACGATCGCCAAGAATCTGCAGTGCCAGGGCAACAGCACGCTCGCCGGCTATCAGCAGAGCAGCGTCAGCGTGGGCGGCACCATCCAGGGTTGCGCGATCGAGACGACCTGCAACCCGGAAGAATCATGCCGAGCAACTGGTGAATCTCCCGGGACGGCGTTCCTGGAAATAGACACGAACGAACCGTCCTTCGGCCCAGAGATCGTGCTGATCACGTTCGGCCCGCCTAAGATCGGCTGCAGCACATCGGGCACGACTAACGCCGTGGCCACCTACGAAGTGCTCAATCCGGCCCCGGGCGCCTATAAGGCGCTCGACTACCAGGCGCTTGGCAAATACGCCGCAATCGCAGAGAAGAAGCACCGGATCGGGGAATCGGGCTCCTTCGGTTACCTCTGCTTCGAAGGGCCGGAAGAATTCATGACGGCGACCGGTGCCCCCGCCAAGCCGGGTCCCGGCGGCTTCTACGGAGAGCTGCCGGAATGCCACGTCACAGTCGGGAAAGAAGTCGAAAACCCGCCGTGCGTGATACGGGCGCGCTACGGGCCGAGGTCGCTCGAAAAAGGCGAACCGGCCTACGAAGTCGAATTCATCACGTCCGCCGGCGACCCGCGAGCAGGCCCCTAGCAGCGGTCCAGGCGCCCGACCAGGCGGGCAAGCTCCTCGCTTCGGCCCGCCTCCTCCTCCGCCCCCTGTTCAAACCCGCCCGCAGGAGCGCGGGCGGCGTGAAGGCCACCTCGTGATCGGCGCGGCGAATGTGAACATTCTGAAAAGGGCGCTTGCCATGTTCGCCGCCGGCGGCGATGGTCAGGTCTTAGGGGAAACCGGCTGCGAAACCAGGGCGCCCGACGAAGTCCTCGGCAATGTCGAGATCCAGAACAACACCGTTATGGGCGCGCCGGGTGCCATGATCGCGAACACGAAGATCGGCAAGAACCTGCAGTGCCTGGGAGGCAGCGTGCCTTCGGCGTACGAACCGGAAACCACGAGCGTGGGCGGCAACATGCAGGGCTGCACGCGCGCACAGAGGTTCGCGCAGTGCTATTCGGGCGGCTTCTGCGCGTCGGGCGAATCACCCGGCAACGCGTTCTTCGAAGTCGAAACGCCCCAGTCGACCCCCGGCGAGCTTGCACTGATCAGCTTCGGGCCCGCCCCCGTTGGGGTGCAGCACGCCGGGGACTGCCAACGCGGTCGTGACCTACGACGTGCTGAATGCGCCACGGTTCGGGATCAAGCGGCTCACCTATCAGGCGTTCAACGGGGCCGCGGAAGCGGCCGAGAAAGCTCACCCGATCCCCGGAGGTTTCGCGAGCTTCGCCTACATATGCTTCGAAGCGCCGGAAGCGTTCAAAACCGCGACCGGCGCCGAATCCCAAACGGGTCCGAACGGCTTCTACGGGGAGCTCCCCGAATGCATATCTGGTGACAGCCCGGCCGAAAACCCGCCATGTGTCTCGCACGGACGCTACGGGCCCCGCTACTACGAGGGCGGGGAAATCACCTACGAAGCGACGATCTACACGCCGGCGAGCGAGCCGCGAGCCGGGCCCTAGAGGCAGAGATCCAGACCGCGGACGAGGCGGGCGAGCTCCTTGCTCCAACCCGCCTCCTCCTCGGCCGCGCTCGCCAGACCGGAGTCGACCAGCGCACGCAGCGTGAAGGCGAGCTCGTGCTGGGCGCGTCGTGCGCGAGCGCACTCGAGCGACTCCTCGTACGCGCTCCGCGCGCGGGCGGGCTGGCCGAGAGCCAGCAGCGCGCCGCCGCGCACGCGCTGGAGCAACGGGATCGCCGACGCGACGCCACCGAGACTCTTCGTCCGCGTCAGGGTGCTCTCGGCTAGTGCGAGAGCCTTCTCTGACTCTCTCACTCCGAGCAGGCACTCTGCCGTCAGCCCGTCCACGATCGCGACCTCGGTGAGCTCTCCCGAGGCGGCGAAGTGCTCGCGCGCCGCATGGAAGAGCGCCATCGCCTCCTCGGTGCGGCCCTGCCGGCCCGCGACTCGTCCCAGCTCGTATTCGCCGAAGGCGACGAAAGCGGCCGCATCGACGCCACGCCACACCCTTAGCGTCCGTTCGAGCGCGTCTCGTGCCTCATCGAGCCGGCCCTGGTCGACGAGTAGCTCGGCCGCGTTGGCGAGCCCCAGGGACGCCGCCCACGCGAACCCCGCGCGCGCGTAGGCGCTCTCGGCCGCGCGGTAGTGCTCGAGCGCCTCGGGCCAGCGGCCCTCGTGGTAGGCGACCATCCCGAGCGTGTTGCGCACGCGCCCCTCGGCCGCGACGGCGCCGAACTCCTCGTAGATCGCGAGCGCCTCTTCGGCCCGGGAGCCCGCCGAGTTGCCGAGCTCCATGTCGCATAGGTCGGCATACTCGAGCGCCTCTGCGAGGGTCTGGCGGTCCGAGCTTGCGCGCGCGAAGGCCACCCCGTCGAGTGCGGAGCGGAGCCCCTCGGCGTGGCGCGCCTGCCGGTAGCGGATCCGTCCCAGACGCGTGGCCAGCTGTGCCCGCAGTGCCCTCACCCCGGGCCCGCGCACGTGATCGAGGGTCCCTTCGGCGCGGCGCACCCAGCGCACCCCGGCCGCGTAGCGCCCCTCGATCTCGCGCAGGCGCGAGAGCTTCAGCTGCAGCTGGACGGCCCGCCTGGGCTTCTCGCGCACCCGCGCGAGCCCGCGCCGAAGCGAGCTGTCGGCGGCCTGCATTTCGCCCAGGTCGACCTGGAGGTCGCCGAGCGACTCGTACACGGACGCGACGCGCTCGAGGGGTAGCCCCTCCAAATGCGCGGCGGCGCCCAGCGCCCGACGGTAGATCTCGGCGGCCTCGGCCTTCGCGTAGCGAACGCGTGCGTTCTCGGCCGCGACGAGCGAGTGCCGCCACGCCTCGCGATGGCGAGCGCCATGGAAGCAGTGCAGCGACAGCAGCTCCTCGCGCGCTCCCGGGTCGAGCGTGGCCGAGCGCTTCAGCGCTTCGGCGCTGCGGGCGTGGAGCGCAGTCCGCGTGCCGTACGGCAGGCTCTCGTAGGCGACTTCGCGCAGGAGTTGCTGGCAGAAGCGCCATCCGACGCCCTCTTGGAGTTCAAAGAAGCTCGGCAGGGAACCGAGCAGGCGCTCGGCCGACTCGCGCGAGTCGAGGTCGCCGACGACCTCGGAGAGCAGCGACGGCTCGACGACGAGTCCGAGCACCGCGGCGGCGCGCAAGGCGCGGCGTTGCACGCCCGCGAGCGCATCGATGCGCGCGGCGATCGCGCCCTCGACAGACTGTGGGAGCGAGTCGGGGTCTCCACCCGCGTGCACCTGCGAGACCAGCTCCCGCAGGAATAGGGGGTTGCCGGCCGCGCGTTCGCTGACCGCCGACAGCTTGTGCGGTGGTAGCGGCGCGGACTCGGTCGCGTGCACGAGCAGCGTTTCGATCGCCGCGGGCGGCAGCGGGCCGAGCACGATGCGCTCGCCGACCTCGCGCGCCGGCTCCTCGTCTGCGGGTGGCCTACCGCTGAGGATCAGCAGCCAGCGGCGCGAGCGCGCGTCCGAAGCGAGTCTCGCGAACAGATCGAGGGAGGCATCGTCCATCAGATGCGCGTCGTCGAACACGAGCAGAGTCGGTCCGTCGAGCAGCGCACCGAGCAATTCGCTCGTGACCTCCTCCAGGCGCTGCTTTCGAACGGACGGATCGACCTGCTCGACCTCCGGTGTCGACGGCAGGTCCAGCCCGGCGACGATCCCGAGCAGCGGCAGCCAGGGCAGAAGCTCGGGCGCAAGCTCGGTCACGGTGGCCTTCAGTCGAGCCGCGAGCTCTTTCGCACCCGCCTCGGCCAGTCCCCAACGCTCGCGCAGAAGCGTCGCAAAGGGTGCATAGGGGCGGGTTCCGGCGTAGATGTCGCCCTGCGCCCACAGCACCTCGCCCACCGCGTTGCGCTCGAGCTCTTCCAGCAGGCGCGTCTTGCCGATCCCCGGCTGGCCGAGCAGTTCGATGCTCGAACCGCTGCCGGCAGCCGCCCGCTTCTGGGCGGCCAGCAGCCTCGCGAACTCGCGCTCGCGCCCGACGATGTCCTGGGCGTCGCGCGTCCTGTAGCGCTGCGTGCGCGGGCCCACACTGAAGGTCTGCAGCGGCTCGCGCTTGCCCTTCACCCGGAACGGCTCGCGCGGCGTGAGCGCGAAGCTACCGTTGCACGGCTCTACGACACCTGGAGTGACGAGCAGCTGGTTCTCTTCTGCATGGGCCATCAGTCGGGCCGCCGTGTTCACGCTGTCACCCATCATCGAGAAGGTCCTTCGATGGGGAGGGCCATAGTCACCGGCGAACGTCCTGCCCGAGCTCGCGCCGAAACGCACCGCAAGTGCCGTGCGGGCCTCGATCAAAGCGCGTCCCGTCGCGAGCATGCGCTCCTCGTCGTCCCCGAAGCTCCGCGGTGCGCCCGAGCCGAGCATCACGCGCGCCCCATCCGCGTCGACGTCGGTGGCCAGGAATGCGACTCCGTTGCCCGCGGCGGCGTCCTGCGCCGCGCGGACCGATTCATCGAGCGCTGCGCAAGCGGCATCGGGGCCCTCCTGCGCGAGCAGCTTGTCGACGCCCGAGAATTTCACGAAGCCCGTGGTCACGCGCCGGTGGATCGGCTCCAGAGCGCCCTCGAGCACGTGATCGCGCAGGATCTGGCATAGCGCTACACCGATGTCCACATCTCTGAAATCCGCCGAGCCGGCGGCTTGTTGCGGCAGCTCGGCCCGCGGCTTGGAGCGCAGCAGAAGCCGTGTGCCCGAGCGCGCGAGCAGTTTCGCCTGCCCGCCCGCCGCGAGCGCCTGCGCCGTCTCGGGGCTCACGACGATCTCGCCGGCGTCGGCGCTCTTCTCCATCTTCGTGACGGCACCCGCCGCATGTCCGATCACGAGCAGCTCGCGATGATGCTCGTGCCCGACCAGGAGGAAGTCTGGCCGACCGCTGTGGACGCCGATTGACATCCGCAGGCGCACCGTGCCGCGGCTGGTGCGCAGTGAGCCCTCGCGCCGCATCACCGCCTGCATCTCATGCGAGGCCAGGCAAGCGCGCTCGGTGTGACCGGAACCGTGGTAGAGGAGCAGCGTGGCGTCGCCGCCCCACTTGATGAGGTCTGCGCCGTAGCGCCTGGTCGGCTCGAGCAGCTTCGCGAAGGTCCCGTTGATGGAGTCCGCCATCTCCTCGGCACCCCGCTTGCCCAGCTCGGAGAGCATCTCGGTCATACGTGTGAACCCGGAGACATCGGCGAACACGAGCGTCCCGTCAAACGAGCGGTACCGCGTGCGCGGGCAGTCGCGCAGCCATTCGGCCAGCAGCGCGGGCACATACGGCCCGAACGCCTCCTCCCCCGGCGCGTAGCGTGGAGTTTGGGCGCGCGCCCCTGCGTCCATCGCGGTTAAGGCTAGAGCGAGATGTCGCGATGCCCGTGAGCGCTCACAGCGCGATTACCTCCCCCTGCACGGCGAGCGTCACTCCGTCTGGCAGGCCCCGCGCGAGGTCGTCGAGCTGCTCGTCGGTGCGACTCGGCGCGTGATGGAAAAGCACCACGCGGCCGACGCCCGCGCGCTGCCCCAGCGCGATCGCGTACTCCGCCGCCGAGTGCCCGAGGAAGCTCGCGGCTGCGAGCTCATCCAGTCCGTGCAGGTGCGCATCGTGGATCAGCAGGTCGCATCCGCTCGCAAGCTCGAGCGCCGCCAGTTGCGTCGTCTGTTCGGGGACGGCTGCGTCGTAGTCACGACCACGCGGCTCGGCGCAGCGGCGCGTACGTCAAGGCGCTGGCGGTGTGGATCTTCCATCGCGCCGCACGAAACCTCCCGGACCCGCCCGACGAGAACCGCCCCATCAACTTGAAGGCGATCAGTCTGCACCCCGAGCGCTGGGAGCAGGACGGGCTTTACGGCGCTGACGGGATCAGTTTGGTCGAAGCGCTCAAGCTGCTGCCCGGGATCGAGGAGCCGGATCTCGAGGCGAGCGGAGCGATGGTTGGGAGCCCAGAACTCGATGTCGCCCTCCGTGCACGAGCAAACCGTCGACGCCCGCGGCGCGCACCCGCTGCAGAAACTCCTCCAGGCGCTCACCCCGCTCGGCCTAGTCGCTCGCCCATTCGACACGGGGCCAAGGCGGATGGGCGGCGAGGGAGAGAGCGCCGCGAGGCTGCCGCCAGGTACAGGAGCGCCGCGTCGATCGCGAAGAACATCCTCACGACGGAGGCGATCGTCGCTGAGGTGCCGGAGAAGGAAGGCAACGGCGGCGGTGGCGGCATGCCCGACATGAGCGGCGTGATGTAAGAAGGCCCGCAAGGGTCCCGGTGATCCGGGGCCCTCGGGGAGACGTAGTAGTCCCTTGAAGCGAATGCGAGGCCCGGCATGGATGCCGGGCCTTTTGCGTGGCACCCAGCGCCTTCGGCCGCGGCGGGGCTAACGCACGATGTACAAGGTCGCGCACGAGAAGTGGCGCACGGCGAGCGTGATCGGCGCCAGCAGCGAGCTGATGTCGCGCGAATGGCAGTCGCCCAGCACGAAGCGCGCGCCGCTGGCCTGCACGAGGCTGTCCGCCTGGGCACGCGAGAGCTCTCCGGCGAGCAGCCTTTCGGTGGTTTTGCTGCGGTGTTGACAGTTCGGCTCCGACCAGTAGCAGTTGCCTACGTAGGTCTGGCGGGCTGTCACCGGTGGCACGTCCATGCCGAGGTGGAAGGGCGCGATCACGCCGCCGGGACGGGGCTCGCGGGCGAGGTATGCCAGCGCGGCATTTTCACCCGGGGTGAGGTAATGGGGATTCCCGAACCTCACCCTGTCCGCGTGTTTGGCGACGCCCATGATCGAGATGGTCCCGGGAATCGTGAGCGCGGCGACGAGCGCGAGCGCGAGCGCGGGCGTCGCCCGCGCCAGCGCCGGGGCGCGCCCCCAGGGCAGCGAACGGACGCCTTCGACGGCGAGCACGGCGAGCGGCACGCTGGCGCCGAGCAGGGCGTGCGTGGGGCCGCTGCCCTGCCACTCGGAGAACAGGAAGACCGTCGCGGCAGCGAACGGCCAGATGCGCGCTGTCAGCGCGATGAAGCTGATTGGCCGCCCACGATATGCCAGCGCCGCCGCTAGGGCCAGCGGCGCAAACGCCTCCACGACGCGCGCGAGCGGATACGTGCTGATCCCGGCTTCGCGCTCGCGCTGCCAGACCGCGTCGAAGTGGACGAGCAGCGCGAAGTACCCCAGGGGCAGGGCGGCGAAGGCGACGGTCAGGGCCAGCGGCGCGATACGCACCCGCTCGCCACGCAGCCCCATCACCAGCTCGCAACCGAGCAGGATCACGATCAGCGTCTCGCCCTGCCACGGATGAAGCCAGCTGGCGAGCGCTCCGAGCAGCGCCGGCAGCGCGCCGATGCGACCGGCGGCGCGGTCGCGCGCGTAGGCGAGCAGCGCTCCGATCGAGCAGGAAAGCGAGATCAGCGCGAACGGATAGCCCCACGACCACCAGGGGATCCACGAGTCCCCGATCACCGAACCCCAGGCGAAGAACAGCGCCAGCGTGAGCGCCGCGAGCCGGGGCCAGCGCCCGGTGAGGGTGGCGCGGACGTAGGCGCGCACGGCGAAGAAGATCGCCGCGACGGCGACCGGCTTCCACAGCAGCATCACGAGGTAGGGGGCGACGCCAAGCGCCGTGACCGCTGCGGAGATCCCGACGAGCGGCTGGATGAAGTCCGCGGGGGTGCGCGCGAGCACGTACAGGTCGGGGCTCGCCCCGTGATGCACGATGCCCTGGATCCAGCTCATGGACTGCATCGCGTCCGCCGGGAAGACGGTGTCGCTGCCGGCCCAGACAAGGCCGTGGGCGGTGGCCTGCCACAGCCCGACAGCCACGGTCCACAGAGACAGCGCCCCGAGGATCGCCAGCAGCAGCGCCTCGAAAGGATCGAGCGCGAGGCGCCGCAGACGAAGCGCGTGAAGCGAGCTCACACCAGCGGGCGGAGGTGCGCTCGGCGCCGACACGGCGAGTCCGCTCAGGGCCCCCACCGCCCAACGCCGGGGGGTGCGGCCGGCGGACCGTGCGGACGCCGCTCGGCGCGTGGTCGTGCGGAAGCGCGCACCGGTGCAGGATAGGAGCCATGCGGGCGCCGACCCGGCGCGCACGGTAGCCATCGCGGCGGCGAGCGCGGCTTGATAGCGTCCTCACCTCGGCGACAGCTGGATCCCAGGGCGGGGACGGCTCGCAGCTCCGCTCCCGCCCGGCACGCCACGTTCAGCAGCTCGTGCTGCGTTGCCCAGACAGCCCCGCCGATCGCATTATCTCTCCCGTGGACGCCGCATCGCGACCATCCCTAGCCGACTCAGCCGGCGAGCAGACGTCCGCGCTCAAGGCCGAGAAGGGCGACGCGAAGGTGATCGTCGTGATGCCCGCGCTGAACGCCGCCCGCACGCTCGCCGCCACCGTCTCGGGCATCCCCCGCGACTGGGTGGACGAGATCATCCTCGTGGACGACGGATCTCAGGACGGGACGGTGGAGCTGGCACGGACGTTGCCACTGCGCGTGATCCGCCATCCGCACAACGTCGGCTACGGCGGTAACCAGAAGACGTGTTACCTGCAGGCGCTCCAGGACGACGCCGACGTGGTCGTGATGCTCCATCCCGACGGCCAGTACGAGCCGACCCTGATCCCCGAGCTCGTGAAGCCGATCATCGAAGGGCGCGCCGACCTCGTGCTGGGATCGAGGCTGATGCAGAAGGGCGCTGCGCTGAAGGGTGGCATGCCGCTTTACAAGTTCCTCGCCAATCGCGCCCTCACTGCGGTCGAGAACCGGGCTCTGGGCACGTCGCTGTCCGAGCTCCACACCGGCTATCGCGCCTACTCGCGGGAGATGCTGATGGGCATCCCCTTCCTGCGCAACTCGCTGGACTTCTCCTTCGACTCAGAGCTCCTGATGCAAGTTGCGTACTTTGAATTTCGGATCGCCGAGGTTCCCGTGCGCACGATCTACTCCGAGGAGGCCTCGTCGGTCGGGCCCCGTGCCTCGGTGGTGTATGGGCTGAAGACCCTCGGTGCCCTGCTGCGCCTCGAACTGCACCGGCGCGGGCTGCTGCGCAGCAGGAAGTTCAGCCGATAGGAGCGGGTCCTCGGCGCGCTCATCGAGCGCGCCCGCCGAGTGGCGCGAGTTGTAGCGCAGCAGCAGCACGCCGGCCACGATGAAGGGGACGAAGTTGACGAGGTGGAGCACGACCGCGTAGGGGAGAGCGGCCGAGCGCGAGAGCCCGTACGCCCTCATCCCGATAAGGACCGCGCCCTCGAAGACGCCAACCGCCGCCGGAGGCGCGGGCAGAACCATCGCGAGGCCGACGGCGACGGTCACGAGCACGCCGCAGGCGAAGGGCACGTGCAGGTGGAACGCGAGCGTCACGAAGTACGCGAGCGCCGCGGTCAGCATCCAGGCGAGGATCGTCCACGACAGCCCGGCGAACGCGACTCGGGGGTCGCGCAGGCCGCTGAGGCCGAGCGTGAGCTCGCGTACGCCGCGCTCCAGGCGCTCACGCGAGAGGAACGGGAGCCGCTCCAGCGGTCCCATCAAGACTCGCAGGGCACGTTCTCCGTGCGTCACGAGGATCGCTGCGGCGACGGCGGCCGCCAGCACCAGCGCGACCGCGAGGATCGCAGCCACCCCGAACCAGCTCACCGCCGGCAGCCACGGCTGCGCCAGGAAGAAGATCAGGAAGATCCCGATGAGGTCGAAGAAGCGCTCGAGCACGCTCGTGCCGACGATCTCGACGGGCCGCGCGTCCGAGCGCTTGGCCAAGACGATCACGCGCGCCACTTCTCCGGACCTCGCGGGGAGGATGTTGTTGTAGAGGTAGCCGACCATCATCGCGTTGGAGATCGTCGATAGCGGGGGGCGCCGCCCCGGAGCGAACAGCGAGCGCCAGCGCGCGGCGCGCGCGCCCATCGAGAGCGCGAGCGCGAGCAGCGCGGGCACGAGCCACAGGTAGTCGCTCGTGCGCAGAGCGCGCCAGGCCTGCCCCAGATGCACGCCGTCGAGCGCGATGTAGGAGAACACGAGCGTCACGACGAGCGTCGCGAGGTTGATCAACGACCTCGAGCGGCGAGCGCGAACCCGGGCGCCTGGTTGGCGTACTCCCTTCACGCAGTCCCCTGCGAGCTACCTGCGCGCAGGACTATTCGACCTCGGCCACCGTGCGCGGACCGAAGCCGACGTACTTGGCGGTGGGGCGAATCAGCTTGTTCTCGCGCTTCTGCTCGAGGATGTGCGCGGACCAGCCAGCCACGCGAGCGCAGGTGAACATCGGTGTGAAGAGGTCCGGCGGCACTTCCGCGAGGTCGAGGATCAGCGCCGACCAGAACTCGACGTTCGTTGCGAGCACGCGGTCGGGCTGGCGCACCTGCAACTCGGCCAGGGCGGCGTTCTCGAGCGCCTCGGCGGCTTCGAAGCGCGGCGTGCCCAGTTCGCGACACGTCCGGCGCAGCACCCGCGCACGCGGGTCTTCGGCGCGATAGATGCGATGCCCGAAGCCCATCAGGCGCTCGCCGCGATCGAGCGCGTCCGAGACCCAGCGCTCGGCGTCGCCCATTGCTTCGACTTCGTCGAGCATCTTCAGCACTCGCGATGGCGCTCCGCCGTGCAGCGGCCCCGACAGCGCGCCGACGGCGGCGGACAGGGCGGCGGCACAGTCGGCGCCCGTCGAGGCGACCACGCGCGCCGTGAACGTGGAGGCGTTCATGCCGTGCTCGGCGGCGGAGATCCAGTAGGCGTTGATCGCCTTCACGTGTTCGGGGTTGGCCTCGCCGCGCCAGCGGATGAGGAAGCGCTCCGGGATCGAGGTGCCCTTGTCGACCTCCGTCTGGGGGACCGGCGGACGGCCCGCACCGCGGGCGGACTGCGCCACGAAGGAGAGCGCCATCACCGAAGCGCGCGCCAGGTTGTCGCGCGCCTGCTCGTCGGTGATGTCGATCAGCTGCCCGAAGCCCCACTCGGGAGCGAGCATCGCCAGTGCCGCCTGCACGTCGACGCGGTGGTCGCCGGAGCGGACGGTGAGCGCGTGCGGTTCGGCGGGCGGCAGGCCGGGCTTGAAATGGCCGTCTACGAGCAGGCCCCAGACCTGCTCGTAGGGGACCTTGCCCACGAGGTTCTCGATGTCGACGCCCCGGTAGCGCAGAGCACCACCCTCTTTGTCGGGCTCGGCAATCTCGGTGGCGAAGGCGACGACGCCTTCGAGGCCCGACTGGACCTCCGGTGGGGGTGAGGAGACCGCGCTCATTGCACTCGCTTTCTGGCAGAAGATGCGTGACGGTGGGGATGCCTTTGTGGGCTAGGCCATATCGTCGCAGGAAAGCCCGTGCGAGTAGGGGTTGCGAGCGCGTCGAGCATGGCGGCCGCGCGCGACAGGGGCATCGCTGGCAGCAACGCGAGTCGTTCCGGCAGCGCAAGCCGACGGTCACCGAGCGCGGACGGCTCAGACGACAAGCGCACGGGCGCGCGACTCGTGCTGCGGACGCTCGAGGAGCGGCTGCGCCAGTGCGCCGAGAACGCCGGCCTCGGCGTCGGGCCTGGCACCGGATGGGACGCCCGGCGGGCGCCTACGGCAGGAGCTCTTCGCCCTGCACGGCGAGCGTGACCGCCGGCGCGTCCGGCAATCGCCGCGAAAGCTCCTCGAGCTGCTCGTCGGTGCGCTCTGGCCCGTGATGGAAGAGCACCACCCTGCGCGCGCCGGCGCGTTCGCCGAGCGCGATCGCGTACTCCGCCGCGGCGTGCCCGAGATACCCTCTGGCCGCAAGCTCGTCGCGACCGTGAAGGTGCGCGTCGTGGATGAGCAGGTCGCAATCCGCTGCGAGCTCGAGTGCGGCCTCGTGGTACTCGCCGAGACCGTCGGGGCCTGGGCCGATCGCAGTCGGGCAGTGATCGGGCATGTAGGCGAGGGTCGAGCGCCCGTCGCTGACCCGATAGCCGAAGGTGCGGCCGCCCTTGTGAGGCAGCTCGCGCGCGGTCACGGTGTACCCGCCGCTGAGCCACTGTTCCGGTTGCGCTCCCTGAAAGCTCCAGGCCCCACGCAGCCCCTGCGGACCGATCGGAAAGAACGGCGGCGACATCACCTGCGCGAGCACGCTCCCTGCGTCGGAGCCGGGGCCCTGGTCCGGGAGCAGCACCGTCACGCACGCATCCTCGCGGTCGGCGGCCGCGAAGAACGGTAGGCCCTGGATGTGGTCCCAGTGCAGGTGGGTGAGCAGCAACGTTCCGCCGAACGGCTGGTCCCCAAACAGCGGGGCGGCCTCGCGCACGCCGGTGCCCGCGTCGAGGATCAGGTCCGGGACCCCGCCTTCGGCGCCCGTCACCGCCACGCAGCAGGTGTGCCCGCCGTAGCGGACGAACGCCGCCCCGGGCGCGGGTGTCGTACCGCGCGCGCCGCAGATGTGCACCTGCATCAGGTCTCGGTCCCTCACCAGTATCGCCTGCGCTCATGACGCGGCACTGCGCTGGAGTCTGTCAGGTGCATCGCTCGCGGAGCGTTGTGGACCGGCCCCCGGCCCACGCGGCGAGGCAGTTGGGACGGCCTCGCGCTCGTGGTATCGCCGACGCAGGCGCTCGCGCACGCACCAACCCATCAGCCGGACCCGCGCTGGCAGCGCTTGTGCACCCGCACCGGCGGCTGCTCTCACCGATCGTCGGATTGGCGCTGATCGCCGCGGTGCTGCAAATGCTGGTCTCGGTCGTGGCCTGCGAGATCATCGACTCGGTCGTCAAGCAGAAGGACTACGGGCGTCTGTATCCCCTGACAGGCGGACTATTCGCGCTGCAGGTGGGAGCGCTCGGCGCGGCGCTCGCGCAGGCGAGCATCGCAACGGCGGTGGCGGTGAATATGGACCGCGAGTTGCTCTCTCAGATCGATGCGCGCGTCGGTGAACGGCGGCGTGAACAGGTCGGACGGGACTTCGGCGAGGCCAAGGATTCGCCTGCCACATCCCGAATCCCAGGTGTTCACCCTCGCCTCATGCTTCACACGCGCGCGCGGGCCGGGCCTTGCTTCCGGCGTCGTGTCACTGTCCCGGGTCGCACCGATAAGCGTGCGCTCGCGTCGACTGATTAACCTGCTTGCGTTGAGAGCGCGCCAGCCAGGGAGGCGGGACGGGCGGAGACGTGCTCAGCGCTCGCCGAGGGTTTCTCCCTGGCGATCGCGAATTGGAGGAGCCACGTCGGAGATGGTCGAGATCTTGCGGTGAGGGAAAGTGCCGGCACATGCAGACCTCGCATTGCCTCCCAAGCTCTGATAGCGTTTCACGGCCGCCGGGAGGATGAGCGTGAGATGAGGTCATACGGTCACCAGCATCTTTTTTCGCATGCGGCTGCACGGGAGTCTGCTGGACAGGAGCTAGCCCCGTGTCGCTCAATATGAGCCGTCGTAACCTCGCGCGCGGCCCACTCCGGTTCATGCTGATGCTGCTCGGCGTCGCGCTCTTGGGAGGCGTGATGGCGCCTGAGGTGTCGGCGGTCCGTCTTCAATCTGCATCCGGAGCAGGCAATAACCGCAACGCTCTCCCCCGATCGTGCGTCACCGCCGCGGGCCAACGCCAGCTCGCGTGTTCAAGTGTGCCAAGTGCGGCAGCCGCGCCGAACTTCACCGTCCAAAAGCTTCAGGAGATCGGTAGTGACTACACGACGAGCGAACTCGAAGGTCTCGTGGGCGAGACCGTCTATTACGAGATCATCGCCACCAACACCGGCGAAGCTCCCATCGAAATCGTCGGCTTTACCGATCCCCACTGCGAAGAAGTAGAACAGTCCGACAGCTCGACCATCCTCGAAAGCGGCGGCTCCCTGACCTGGTACTGCCACCACGAACTGGTTGCCACCGGGCGATACTCAAACCAAGCGCACGTCGAAGCGCAGGCCTACATCGCTCCCACACACGCGCGAGCTACGCGCGCGCGCGCCGCCGCCGCCGCCGTCTCCCAGGGCTCGAACACCGTCTACGTGAGCGTCCCCCGCCCCGAATTCACGATAACGAAGCTCCAGAAGACGACCGGGACCTTCACCGAGAGCGAACTCGAAGGACATACCGGCGAAGTAGTCCACTATGAGATCGTCGTCAACAACACCGGCGCAGGGACGCTCACATTCGGACCTTTGGAAGACAGCGGCTGTGAAGGTGTCAGCCCCAGCGGCGCGAGCGAACTCAAAGAAGGGCAGGAAGAGACGTTCACCTGCAGCCACACTCTTACCGCGGCCGGCACCTACAGCAACGAAGCCTCGATCGAAGGCAACGAAGGCACCGGCAAGGAAACGAGCAACACGGTCATCGCCAAGGTCGAAAGGGGACCGGCGTCCAAATCGGGACCGGGCCCCAAAGAATCAACCACTCCGACACCGTCGACCACGACCGGGAAGATCGAACTCGCGGAGCCCTTCGCAGGGGCGTTCACCTGGAGCATCTTCACCGTCACGGCCACGGTGACCGAAGCCGGTGCGCCGCAGCCCGGCGTACCGGTCTCCTTCAGCGTTACTGGCGCCAACCCACACACGGGCTCGGTCGTGACGGACGCTGGTGGGCAGGCGACATTCTCCTATGTGCCTGCCAACGCCGGCCTCGACCGAATCGTCGTCACCTTCCAGACCAGGAGCAAGGAAACCATCTCCAGCGAACTTGCCAAGACGTGGCTTGCGCTGCCGCCGCCGACGCTGGGTAAGACGATAAACATCGGATTGGTGAGCGGCAGCGTTTACATCGAGGTTCCCGCTTCAGCAAAAGCGGGCGCCGCCACGTCGGTATTCGCGCCGACATTCGGACCGGCGTACGCCGCCACGACGAAGCACAGCGGATTCGTACCGCTCGTCGAAGCGCGTCAGGTGCCGGTCGGCGCGACACTTGACGCGACCGAAGGAGTCGCGCGCGTGATCACGGCGACCGGACGCTCGACCGAACTGCAGTCCGGAGAATTTGGCGCCGGGATCTTCAAAGTCCTGCAGCAGGGCAAGCAGCACGGCCTGACCGAACTGCGCATCGTAGACAACGTGAGCAAGCAGACATGTACCCGCGTCGCAAACCGGGCGACCGTCGCCCGGCGACTAAGCAGCAAAGTGCTCGGCCGCCTCAACGCGTCGGCACACGGCAAGTTCACCGCGCGGGGCCAGTTCAGCGCGGCCACGGTGCGCGGGACGATCTGGAGCGTCGCGAACCAGTGCAACGGCACGCTCACCCGGGTGACGCGAGACGTGGTCACGGTGCGCGACTTCGTGCGTCACAAGACCATCACGCTGCACTCCGGCCAGCGCTACTTGGCGAAGGCGCCTTAGGGCAGCGTTGCGCCACCAGCTCGGTCTCTGGACGCGACGGCTCGGGGCCCGCCGGCGCATCCTGGTGGCCACCCTCGGGATCGCCTTCACCGCACTCGCAGCGGTCGCGTACGAGGCCAACGCGCTGCGCTCACTGGAACTGAGCACCGTGAACACACGCTTCGCGATCCGGGGATCTCGGCCGCGTCCGCGCAACGTGGTCCTGGTCGAGGTCGACTCGGCCACATTCGGCGAACTGCTCTTGCAATGGCCGTTTCCACGCGCGGTCGACGCACGCGTGATCGAAAACATCGCGCGCGAAGATCCTGCCGTCATCGCCTACGACATACAACTGACCGATCCAAGCAGCTGCCCGCTGTCGCCGACGGGCAAGGTCGTGGCGGCGGGCCGATGTCCGCAGGCGAAGCGCGACGAGGAAGCGACGCTCGAAGCGCTCGACGCCGCCCGGGGCAAGACCGTCATGTCCACCACGGAAACGAACGCGCGTGGCGAAACAAGATTCCTCGGCAGCGAACAGGGAAGTGCGCTGCTTGGCGAACTCGACGCGCGAGCTGCCAACACCCTGCTGCCGCTCGATCCCGGTGGAGTCGACCGGCGCTTCGAATACGAAATCGGCCATCTCAAGTCATTCGCCGTCGTGAGCGCCGAAATCATCGAGAAAAGGCGGCTGCCGCCAAAGGTCTTCGGCGGCAAGAGCGCGTGGATCGACTACTACGGGCCCGCCGGGACGTTCAGCACAGTCTCCTTCGGCGAGGTGTACAACGGCCACTATCCGCGCGGAACCTTCCGCAACAAGATCGTCGCCGTCGGGGCCACCGTGCCGTCCCTGCACGACGTCGCGCCGACCTCCACCTCGAGCCTGATGCCGGGGGTCGAAGTTCAGGCCAGCGCGATCGAGACGCTTCTGCATGGCCTGCCCCTCCGATCGCTCGACGGTGCGCTTGGCCTCCTACTCGTTGTGCTGATCGGGCTGATCGTTCCGCTGGTGGGCGTGCGCGCGGGACCGCCCGTGACGATCGCTGTGGCCGTCGGGCTTGCGATCGCCTTGGCCGTTGGCTCCCAGCTCGCATTTGATGCCGGACGCATCCTCCCCTTCGTCTACGCGGCTGGCGCGCTCGTGCTCACGAGCGTCAGTACCCTTTCGGTGCAACTCGTGACGATCGCGTTCGAGCGCGAGCGCGTGCGCGACCTGTTCTCGCGTTTCGTGCCCGAAAACGTCGTCGACGAGGTGCTCGCGAGCGCCGACCACGGTCTGCGCCTCGGCGGTGTGCAGCGGAACGGAACGGTGATGTTCACGGACCTGCGCGGCTTCACCTCGTTCGCCGAAGCGCTCGGGCCGGAGCGGGTGATCGAAGTCCTCAATCGATACCTGACCGAGATGAGCGACGCGATCCTCGACCACGGCGGCACGCTCGTCGCCTACATGGGCGACGGGATCATGGCCGTGTTCGGGGCGCCGATCGCGCAGCACGACCACGCCGACCGTGCGCTCGCCACCGCGCGCGAGATGCTCAGCGAGCGACTGCCCCGATTCAACGCGTGGGTTTCAGAGCGTGGCCTCGGAACGGGGTTTCGGATGGGGATCGGGCTGAATTCGGGGAGCGTGATGTCGGGCAACGTCGGCTCCGAGCGCCGTGTCGAGTACACGGCGGTCGGTGACACGACGAATTCGGCCGCCCGCATCGAGCAGTTGACTAAGGGAACGCCGTATCAGCTGATGTTGTCCGGTGCCACCCACGAGGCGCTCACCGATCCCCCCGGCGACCTCGTGTTCGTCGAAGAGGTCGAGCTCCGCGGCCGCCAGGCACGCACCTCGATCTGGTCGATTGCCGAGGACACGCAGGCATCCCCCGGGTCCGACAGCGTCGATCAGAGCGCCTCGCCCGCCTGAAGGGGGCTCGCCGACCCGATCGAAGTCTTCGGGCTCGATTGGCGCTCACACGAGGACTGAAAGCGCGCACATCAGGCTTGCGCGGGCGCCGAGCCGTCAATTCCCGGGGCCGACGATCAGGGACGCCACGCCGAGGCTCGTAAAGACCCCCGGCGCCACGTCGAGCGCCTTAACGGCGAGGTCGGCGAACAGCTCGGCGGGTTCCACGTCGTCGCGCCGGTAGCTGCCTCCATCGCGGCGGTCGAGGATCGAAAGGGCCCCGATCGGGCGGCCGCGACGTCGCAGCGGGACCACGAGCATCGTGTTCGGCACGTAGCCCGTGCCGGTGGCGATTCCCGCCGCGAAGCGCGGGTCGACGGCGCACTGCGGAATCGCCTCCCCCACGCCGCTGGCCACGACGGTGCCGGCGATTCCGGCGCGCGGCGGCAGCCTCACACCGACGATCTCGCGCGCTCCGGCGCCCCACGCGGACTGGTAAACGAGCTCGTCGGTGGTCTCGTCCATCAGACACAGCGAGGCGGCTGCCGCCCCGAACACACCTGCGGCCGTGTGCACGACCGCTTCAAGGAGACTGCGGGGAGCGTCGGTTTCCTCGAGCGAGACGCCCAGTGACAGGCCTCCCTCGAGCTGCAACGGCGCCCCGAGCGCCTTGGCGAATGCGGAGACGGACGCGACACGGCGCTCCGGGATGATCTCCAGCCCGGCGGCGATCGTGCGCTCGAGCTCGGGGGTCACGCCGGCGACGTTGTCCGACAGCTTCGCCGCGTCGGCGTAGACGGGTGGGCGCCCGGTGAGCAACGTCCACAGGGTCGCCGCCACCCCGAACACGTCGGCGCGCGGCGAGATCGCGCCCCCCGCGAACACCTCGGGCGCCATGTAGCGCGGGGTGCCGATGCCGACCGTTGCCGATGCCTCCACCTCCTCCATGACGCGTGCGATCCCGAAGTCGACCAGCACGACCCCCTGCTCGCCGAGGATCAGGTTCTGCGGCTTGACGTCCCGGTGCAGAATCTGCTGGTCGTGCACATACTGCAGCGCCTCGCAAGCCTGGCGCACGTACTCGATGGCGAGTTCGACAGGCACGCCAGGGTCGCCGCGCTGCTTGAGCAATGCGCCGAGGTCGATCCCGCGCACCAGCTCCATCACCAGGTACTGGCCCGATGAGTCGGAGAAGTGGTCGATGATGCGCACGACCCGGGGGTGTTGCAGGCTGGCGAGCAGGCCGGCCTCGATCTCGAATCGGTGATCGTGCTGCGGGTGGATCGACTGCTTGAGCGCGACCTCGATGCCGGTATCGGAATCGCGCGCGCGGTAGACGGCGCCCGTCGCGCCGGCGGAGATCGGTTCGCCCACCAGGTAGCGGCCGTTCAGCTTGCGGCCGAGAACCTGCGAGGCGGTCCTCGGCTGTAGCGCACCGCCGAGGGCTCCCGCTACCGCAGGCTCAACCTCGTCCGTTTCGACCGCTCCTGATACTTCCGCCGGGTTGCTCCCCATCACTTGCCATCCCTTGGCATCTCCCGATTCATTCTTGGGTTTCGCGAGTGTACCCGGTGCTGTGTGGCTACACAAACGCTGCAAGCCGCGTCACGACGCCGGTGGCCGGCGCTTGCGCTTGCACCCGCTTGTGCGACACAGCGCCCGATCGACGCGCCAACGACGCGTGCTGCGCGCGGCCGGACCTGCGCAGCTGGACCGGCGCCCGGAGCGATCCTCGCCGCAGACGGCGGCGAGGAGTCAGGAGCGCCGCCATGGGACGCGCGACGGCTGCTGTTTGACGGTGGTTCCGGCGTGGCCCGGCGGCGTGGCAGACCGCGACGGAGCCGAGGACCCCAGCGCGCACCTGGCATCGGCCAGCAGCGCGGTGGCCGAGGGCCGCGCCGCTGGATCCTTCGCCATACCGCGTGCGATGACGGCGTCCATGGCTGCCGGGAGCTCTGGACAGAGCTCTGTCGGATGCGGCGGAGGCTTGAGGAGATGGGCATGCAGGACGGCCGCCTCGCTCGGCGCCGCGAAGGGGACCTGGCCCGTCAGGCACTCATACAGCACCGCCGTGAGGGCGTAGCAGTCGCTGGCAGCGGTCGCCGTCTCCGCTTGGATCTGCTCCGGAGCAACGTAGTCGATCGTCCCCAGAAATTGCCCCGTGAAGGTCAGACCCGCGGTGTCGTCGAGCGACTTGGTTAGGCCGAAGTCCGCGAGGTAGGCGTGGTCGCCCCTATCGATGAGTATGTTCTGCGGCTTGACGTCGCGGTGAATCAGGCCCGCCCGATGCGCCGTATCAAGCGCTTGGGCCACCTGCTCGAGCAGCCGCAACGTACGCCGGGCGTCAAGCTGGCGCTCGAGGATCAGGTCCTTCAGCGTCGGCCCCGGAACCAGCCGCATCGCGAGGAACAGTCCGCGGTCGCTCTCTCCGGCCTCAAAAACCGTGACGATGTGCTCGTGATCGAGCGCAGCCTGCATCCGGCCTTCGCGCTTGAAGCGGGCGTGGAAGCTCGGGTCCTCGCCGAGCGCCGGCGAGAGCACCTTCAGCGCCACGACGCGGTCTAGCGAGAGCTGCGTGGCGCGGTAGACGATCGCCGTGCCCCCTTCGCCCAGAACGCCGTCAATGCGATAGCCGGCGACTAGCGTGCCCTGCTTCAGCAAAGTCAGCCGATTCTAGTGGCGAGCAATACGGCCTCGGCGATTACCTGAGCTGCCAGGCGCAGCGATCTGCCGCTCGTGCGTACCGTCGCAGGTCTATGCTCCGCCGCATGGGTGCACCCCATCCAGCCGAGGAGCAGGTCGCGGCGCAGAAGCGTCTCATGCTCTTCTCCGGTCGTGCGAATCCGAAGCTCGCCTCGACCATCGCGAGCCATCTCGGGATCAACCTCAGCGCGGTCACGCTCAAGACCTTCTCGGGGGGTGAGGTCTACTGTCGCTACGAGGAGTCGATCCGCGGCGCCGAGGTCTTCATCGTGCAACCCACCTGCGCGAATCCAGAGGCCGGGCTGAGCTCCAACGACTCCCTCATGGAGCTGCTGCTGATGATCGACGCGGCCGTCGGAGCGTCGGCTCACCGCGTGATCGCAGTCATGCCCTGGTATGCGTATTCGCGCCAGGACAAGAAGTCCGCCCTGCGCGAGCCGATCAGCGCCCGAGCGGTCGCGCAACTGCTGGAAGCGACCGGCGCCGACCGCGTCCTGACGATGGATCTGCACGCCGGCCAGGTCCAGGGGTTCTTCAAGAAGCCCGTCGATCACATGACGGCGCTGTTCGTGCTGGCCCAGTACTTCGCGGACCTCGCCCTCGAGGATCTCATCGTGGTGTCTCCGGACGTCGGAAGGGTCAAGCTCAACCAGAAGTTCGCCGACTGGATCGGTGCCGACCTCGCCCTCATGACCAAGCGCCGTCCCCAGCACCAGATCGCCCAGATCGGATACGTGCTCGGTGACGTCGAGGGTAAGAACGCGCTCATTGTCGACGACATGATCGACACCGCCGGGACGCTCGCCGCGGCGGCACAGACGGTGCTCGATGCAGGCGCCAAGAGTGTGTACGCCGCCGCCACTCACCCGGTCCTATCCGGGCCGGCCTTCGAGAACCTCGAACGGGTCAAGTTCGAGCAGATCGTCGTCATGGACACGATCCCGCTCCGCGCCGGCGCCCCGAGCAACATCGTCGTGGTCTCGTGCGCGCATCTGCTCGCCGACACAATCCACCGGATCGTGACCGGGGGATCGGTGAGCGAGGTCTTCGGCGGCGAGAACCAGGCGTTTTGAGGCGACCAGCGCCCGGCTGCTCGCCGAGGACACACGACGTGACCGAGTGTGCCCGAGCCGATCCTCTGCCCCGCCCGCCCCGGTGCATATGCCCGAGCGCGGCGCTAACCGTGGCGGCGCCGCTCGCATACACGCACCGCCGGTTGACGGTCTGTGGCCGCTGACCGCCGTACCCCCGTGCCGTCAACCCATCTCGGCCCGCTGCTCAAGGAGCGTAGAGGGCCGCGCAAGCGCGTGATCGTCATCGGCGCAGGCATGGCTGGGCTCACCGCAGCGCTCGCACTCAGCGAACAGGACCACGACGCCGTCGTGCTCGAGGCGCAAAACCGTGTCGGCGGGCGGCTGCTGACCCTGCGGACGTTCGCGCCTGGCTTGTACGCCGAGGCCGGTGCGATGCGCATTCCGCGCGTCCACCGCCTCACGCTCGAGTTCTGTGAGCGGCTGGGAGTGCCACTGCGCCCGTTCGTGACGCGCTGCGCGAAGGCCCCGCTTTATCTCGCAGGGCGGCGTGTGACGCTCGAGGAGGTCGAGCGTCATCCCGACCGGATGCCGCTTCAGCTGGCCACCCACGAGCGCAGCCGCACATGGGCAGAGCTGTGGGATGACGCGACGCGCGACGTCCGCGAACGCTACGACCGCGAGGGCGAGGCGGTGCTCGCCGAGCTCGGACGCGAGTTCGACAGCTACTCGATCCGGCGCTTTCTGCTCGAGCGTGGCTTCTCCGAGGACGCGCTCGAGCTCTATGGGCTGATGAGCTTTCGCGAGGCGAACATGCGAGCCTCGGTCGTCGAGGAGCTACGCGAGATCGTGGGCCGCGCGTTCGAGGACATGCAGGAGGTCGTCGGGGGCATGGACCGGCTCGCGACCGCTCTCTACGCCCGAATCCGTTCGCGGGTGCGCCTCGGTGCGCACGTCGTTGCCGTCGAACAGGAGGGCGAGCAGGTCACCGTCCACTTTCGCCTGCCCGGTGGAGGGACCGAGAGCGTGAACGGCGATCAGTGCATCTGCACGGTGCCTTTCGGTGTCGCGCGCCACATCGATTTCCGCCCGCCGCTGTCCCGCGGCAAGTACCGAGCGATCCGCGAGCTCAACTACAACCCCTCGACCAAGATCCTGTTGCAGGTCCGCACGCGCTTCTGGGAGGCGCAGGGGATCGTGGGCGGCGTCACGGTGACTGATCTGCCGATCCGGCGCATCGTCTACCCCTCCCATCCGCCTGACGACGGTGACCCGCGCGGCGTGCTGCTCGCGAGCTACACCTGGGGCCAGGACGCGGCGCGATGGGGTGCTTTGCGCCCCGACGAGCGCATCGATCGCGCGGTCCACGACGTCGCGAAGATCCATCCGGAGATCCGCACCGAATGCGAGGGCGGTACGTCGCACGCCTGGTATGAAGATCCGTACGCCGTCGGCGCGTTCGCGCTATTCGAGCCAGGCCAGGAGACAGCGCTTCATCCCCACATCGTGCGACCCGAGGGACGCGTGCATTTCGCCGGTGAGCACTGCTCGCTGTGGCACGCCTGGATCGAGGGGGCAATCGAGTCGGGCCTGCTCGCCGCCACCGCGGTTCAGGCCGCGTGATCCGGCGCGGGGGGCGTCGCTCGCGTCTTCGCGCCGGACACCTTAGGATTGGCCCATCGACCTCGGTTGAAGGAGATTAGAGATGAGCACCACAGAGCAGCAGCTGCCGGCGGCGGTCCTCGAGTACCTGAGCGACCACAACACGCTCACGCTCGCGACCGCGTCGGCGAGCGGGATCCCGCGAGCCACGACGTTTCTGTACGTCAACGATGGGCCGACGCTCTACTTCTGGACACGCGCGGCCACAACGACCGCGCGCCACATCGAGCAGAACCCGATCGTCTCGTTCACGATCGACGACTACACCGACGACCTGAACGAGACGCGCGGCGTACAGGGATCGGGAGAGTGCTCAGTGCTGCTCGGCGGCGAGCAGATCGCCCGGATCGCAGACCTGTTCGGCCGGAAGTTCCCGGCTCTGTCCCCGGGGGCCACGATGAGCATCTCGTTCTTCCGGATCGCGCCCACCGAGGTCGATTACATCGACAACAAGCAGGGTCGCAGCGCGAGCAGCCCCGGGGTGTTCGGCGCCGACTTCCACCGCGAACAGTCCTTCAGCGTGCTCGGCGGGCTGCCCACCCGCGAGGCGGGGACGATCTCTGCCGCCCTGCAAACGGCCAGTGCCGAGGCAGGTGACATCGTCGCGCGACAGGGTGGACCGGCGGATAAGTTCTTCATAGTCATCGACGGCGAGCTCGAGGTCACTCGCGGCGATGAGGACGCCGGCATCGACGTGCAGACCGTCGGGCCGGGGGAGCTATATGGCGAGATCGCGATCCTGATCGACAGGCCACGGAGTGCGAGCGTACGAGCCACCAAGCCGACGAAGCTACTGGTCGTGGACGGCCCGACCTTCCGCGACCTCGTCGCACAGTCGCTGGGGGTCAGTGGGCAGTTCGATGAGCTGATTCGCGATCGCCTCGCGGCGTTGCGAGGCGCCGCGTAGCGCCAAAGGAGGCCGCTTGGAGGATTTCAGTAGCACCGACTTCCGCGCCGCTGTCGGCGCGTTCGCGACTGGCGTGACGGTCGTCACGACGAAGGGCGAGGAGCACGCGTTCGGAATGACCGCAAACGCGTTCTCATCGGTCTCGCTCGACCCTCCGCTGGTGCTCGTATGCGTGATGAGGCCTTCCGAGGGGGCCGAGCAGATCAGTCGCAACGGCGCGTTCGCCGTCAACATCCTGAGCGCCGAGCAGGAGCCGATGTCGCGCTACTTCGCCTCGCGCGAGCGGCCGCGCGGCCGCGACGCGTTCAAGGAGGTAGCGCACCGGATCGGCGCGAGTGGCTCGCCGATCCTCGACGGTGCCGCCGCGTCGCTCGATTGCCGGCTGCACGCCGATCACGAGGCCGGTGACCACCGGATCTTCATCGGCGAGGTGCTCGAGCTCGAGCTGGGCGCTGAGCTGCTACCGCTGGTCTTCCACGGCGGCCGCTACCGAGCCCTCGACGCGGGCGCCGCGGGCTGACCGCCGACGCGAGAACGCCGAACCGCGGGTCCTCCCGGCTGCTGAGCCGCTTTAACCCGACGGCCGAGGAGAGTCAGGCCGCTTGTGCCGGCTGTGCGATGGCCTCGAGGAAGAGGTTTTCGATCCCGGCGGCGTCGGTAGCGCGGGCCTCGGCCAGCGTCAGTCCCTGACCGTCCAGCAAGCCGTCTCCCTCCCAGCGATCGGGATCGAGGCTGATCGCGTAGGGGTTGATCCTCGCTTCGTCCCCCGGTGCGGTGTCGCCGAGGAGGTTCGTGGCGGCTCGGTGGAAGATGATCACCGCGAAGGCCTCCATCACCTCGGCGGTGGAGGCGAGCTTCGCCTTCAGCGTCTCGTCATCGAAGTTGGCCCCGATATCGCGATGGCGCTCGTACATCGCAGGGAAACTCGCCGTCGGGACGATCGCTCGCCGCCACTCGCGGTTCTCCAGGGCGTTCCATTCGCGGTACATAGCCTCGAGCTTGCGGGTGATGGCCCACACCCGGTCGAGATCGGGGCGCACCGTCGCCATGAAGTCGAGGTCGGTGTACTTCCCGTGGAGGAACAGCAGAGCCTCGGTCCCCCAGTAGAGGAGGTTGTTGGCGGAGATCTTGACCGTCATCACCGTCGGGTTGCCCCAGAACTCATACTGGCTCTCGTACTGGGTGAGATTCACGCGGTAGGTGCTCAGATACAGCTCGTCATACGCGCCGGCGCGAGCAACGACGTCCTCGCCGTCGAGCTCCCGAGTGACCAGGTCGGTTGTGAACGTGTTGCCGATCGCGATGAAATCGGAGCCCGGCGAGTAGAACGGGTCGAGGAACGCGCTGGCCTCTCCGACCAGGCACCACCGGCTGGCGCCGGAGTAGCACTGCTTGCACCCATAGGAGAAGTCCTCGACCTTGAGGAAGTCCTCGACCTGGTCCCGGCGCGCGTCGAGTGCCTCGCCCAGCTGCGGCTCGTGGCGGCGGATCCAGTCGATCGCCTTCTCCAGCGTGTCCATCTCGTCCATCGGGTGAAAGCGCGGATCGGCCACGATCCCGATCGAGATCGGCCCCGACGCCAGCGGGATCAGCCACACCCAGTAGCCCCTCCCACACAGGTGGTTGGTGCTGTACTGGCGAATGCCGCGCTCGTACATTCGCCCGAAGAACTCCTCGTCGCCCGGATCCGCCCAGTCCTCGATGTCGAGCCCGCCGCCCAGCCGAAACCACGCGGAGTTGATCGTGTGCCCGTTGCTCTCAAGCAGACCTAGCTTCTTCTTCAACAAGAACGAGCGGCCGGCGGCGTCGATCACCCATCGCGCCTGGATCCTGGACTCCTGTCCGCCGACGCCGCCCCGCACGATCGTCACGGTGTGCGGGTCCGACGCAACGTCGACATCGGTGATGAACGAGCCGCCGAACAGGTCCACGCCGGCTGCGTCACAGCGGGCGCCGAGGTAGTTCTCAAAGCGCCCGCGATCCAGCTGGAAGGTCGGATGCGCCAGTGGTTGGTTCGGGCCGCGCTCGATCCGCTCAGCAATCTGACTGTTGTCGCCGGCAGGGAACCACCAACGCAGTCCGAACTTGTGCAGCTCATCCTTCTCCATGTGCTCGCGCGCGCCCACGACGTCCGCGAAGTAGTGGGCGGATATCTCGACGGTCGACTCGCCGACCTTGAACGCCGCCTCGGGCGCCAGCCCGGGGCGCTTCTCGGCAACGAAGACCGTCGTCTGCGGGCGCGCCTGCTTGAGCTGCAGAGCGAGCGTCAATGCCGCGAGCCCGCCGCCCAGGATCGCGACGTCGTAGCTGCCGGCCGGGTCACCGTCTGTGCCCATCATCTCTCCTTTCGGCGGCTAGGCCGCGACCATCGCTCCGCTCGCCTCGAGATCCAGCTCCTCGATCCCGGGCAGCAGCTTGAGCGCTTCGACCAAACTGATCCCGTCAGCGCCGTAAAGCCCGTCCTGCTCCCAGCGCTCGGGGTGCAGACTGATCGCCTTCAAGTTGATGGGGCGGTTCTCGTCGGGCGGGTCCGGGAGGTTTCGAGCGGCGCGATGGAAGATCCACACCGCCAGCGCCTTGACGTACTTGCTGCTGCGCCTGGCGATCTCGAACACCTCATCGCCCTCCGCGGGCCGGGCCATTTCGCGCTGCGCCTGTACGTACGGTGTCAGCTGCTTGGAGAGGATCGACACGCCCTCGAATTGGCGATTCTCGAGCGCATTCCAGTCGCGGAACAGCTGCTGCATGATGGGGATCAACTCGATCAGCTCGCCGATCAACTCGCGCAGCTTGCTCAGGTCCTCGGGAGTTCTCATGCGGTCGTGGCAGAACGCGTTGCCGATCCCCGCGAAGTACACGGAGCTGTCGAACACGAACTTCGCGACCATCACCTGCGGGTTGCCGAACAGCTGATAGTTGTCCCGGTACAGGTGGATGGTCGTGTCGAACAGGTCGAGGAAGAAGCTGTTGTAGAACTCCGCCAGCTCCGTGACGTCCTCGCCGTCGAGCTCGCGCTCGATCAGCGACGCGCTCAACGTGTTCGTGAAGCCGATGAAGTCTGAGCCCGGCGAGTACAAGGCGTCGATGAATCCCGCCGCCTCGCCCACAAGGGTCCACCGCTCGGGCGAGATCACCCTCGAAGATCCGTAGGAGAAGTCCCGAACGCGCAAGAAGTCGAGCACGTCCTCTCGGCGCCCATCGAGCTCGGCGAAGAGCTGCGGCTCGTTTCGCCCGATCCAGTCCATGAACCCGTCGAAGGTGTTGATCTCCTCGTAGGGATGGAAGCGTGGATCGGCGCACACGCCGATGCTGATCGGGCCTGATGCGAGCTGGATCAGCCACAGCCAGTACCCGGGCTGGATCAGATGCGAGGTCGACAGTCGGCGCAGGCCCGGTTCGGGCATCCGACCGAGCCACTCCTCATCGTCGGTCCAGTCCTCCAGGTCCATTCCTCCGTCGAGACGGATCCAGGCAGCGTTGATGTGGTGGCCTGTGTCCGTGCCGAGCTCGAGCTTGCGGCGCAGGATGTTCGCCCGGCCGCTCGCGTCAACCACCCAGCGAGCGGCCACGGTGACCGTCTCGTCCTCCTGTGCGAGCGTCAGGCGATGCTCGTCGCTGCCCAGCGCGACGTCGCTGACGGCCCAGCCCCGGAAGGCGTCGGCGCCGGCCTTTCGGCAGCGCCGGAACAGCTCGTTCTCGAACCGGCCGCGATCGATCTGATGGGTAAAGGCGTCGAGGTGTCCGGGCGTGCAGAACTCGACGCGTTTGGTGATGTCGGCGTTGTCGCCGGCGGGTAAGAAGAAGCGAAGGCCGAGCTTGCGCAGTTGCTGCTGCTCGAGGTGATCGCGCATGCCAATCACGTCTCGGTAGTAGTGCGCGCCGATCTCGACGCTCGACTCGCCGACCTTGAACGCGGCCTCCGGAGCCGGTCCGGTTCGTTTGTCGGTGACCAGGACGCTCGTGTCGGGACGCTCGCGCTTGAGTTGAAGAGCCAGCGATAGGCCGGCGAGCCCGCCGCCCATGATCGCCACGTCGTATCGACCTCGGGGCGCATCGATCGCCTTCAGCTCCAGCATCGAGGCCGAACGCTCGGGCATTTGGTCCCTCCTCGTTGTCGGGTGCGCTCGGGTCGATAGCACGCCCCGCGCGCGGGTCGCGGCCAATCTACTCCTACGCGGCCGCAGCGTGCAAGTCGACCGAGCGGCACCGCCGACTAGTTCCCGCTGATCGGCTGGTCGGCTTCGACCTCCGCACCCTGTGCGATGGCTTCCTGCGTGCTCAGGTCCAGCATCCGCACCGGTGGCCGGGGCACCGCGATCGCTGAGGTGATCTGCAGGTCCGCGTCGACGTGGACCAGCTCGCCAGGGTCGAGCATCCGCCACCGGGTGCTCGGATCCAGCCGCTCGGACGCGATCACCGTCGCCGGGAGCACCGACAGCTCGGCCGACATCACTCGCATGATCCCCGAGAGGCTGCGCTCGTCGAACTCCGCGCCCGGGTCGACGTTGCCGATCGAGCGCTCCAGGATCCAGAGCTCGTTGGTGTCCGGATAGCGCAGTGCCCAGAGCTCGGAGGGCGTGGTGAGTACCAAGTTGAGCGAGTACAGGGGGATTTCGGCTGCCAGCTCGTTTGCTGCGGAGGCGATCCCTCTCCCGATGTCGCCGCCGTGCTCGTCGATGCGCTGGGTGATCAGCGCGAAAAACAGCTCCGAGTCGGTGCTGCCGTGGACGAGCTCGGCGTAGTCGCCGAGCCGGTCGCGCAGGCCTGCGAGGTCGCCGATCACGCCGTTGTGCGCGAACAGGCGGCCGTGTTGCTCGAACGGATGCGTGTTCTCGAGCGTCGCACCGCCGGCGGTTGCGTGGCGGATGTGCGAGATGAACGTGCGCGAACGCACTTCGTGGGCGCTGGCGATGAACGTCTGGCTACGGAGCGCCGGGACCGGCTTGCGATAGATCGCCGGTCGCCCGTCGGCCGCGAACGTGCCGAGTCCCACGCCGTCTGGCTGGCCCTCGCTCTGCAGCAGCAGGCTGTCCGGCGCGTCGAGCAGCCAGAACGTCGCCTGCGCCTCGTGCGGCCCCCCGCTCATCCCGAACAGTCGGCACATCGCCCGGTTCTATACCTGCGCGAGCGGCCGTGCCGTCTCCTGAACGAGCTGGAACAGCACGGCGGGCAGCCCACCCCGCGCGAACGCGGCGCGCTGCCGCGCCGCTCCGTTGCCGTCGACAAGGAGTCGCTCGATCTCCTCAAGCCCGCCGTCGGAGCCGAAGTCGATCGAGTACGAGCGGGCCAGCTCGAGCGCGTCCCGTGCGACCTCGACCGCGGGTCGCAACGCGCCGCGGTGCCAGAGCGTCGCGTCCAGCCCGTCGCGCGCGGCGCGGAAGCTCGACTCCATCAAAACCTCGCGACGCTCCCATGGCCCACGTTGCTCGACGGCCCACCTGGCCAGGGCCTGGATCAGAGCTCCGAGGCCGGCGATGGCGCCCAGAGAGCACTGGCTATCCATCGCCCGGACCTCGACCGTTCCGCGAAGCGGATGGGGCCGAATGTCCCACCACAGGAACGTGTAGTCGCGCAGTTCGCCGGCTGCCGCGATAGCCGTGACGCGTTCGACGTATTCGTCGAAGGAGTCGTAGGCGGGCGGGATCTCCGAGCGCGGGAACTCTCGGAACACCTGAGCGCGCGCGCTGGCCAGGCCCGAATCGCGGCCGTACCAGAACGGAGAGTTCGCGGATAGCGCTTGCAGAAGCGGCAGGTGGACGCGCAGCGCGTTACACACCCGGATCGCGGTTTCCGCATCGGGCATCGCGACGTGGACGTGCAACGCGCACGTCGGGGTTCGAGCCTGCAGCCCACGCATATCCCTGGCGATCAACCGGTAGCGCTCACCCGGGGGGTGGACGACGTCGCCGAACTCGGCGGTCGGGTGCAGGCCCGCGCCGATCGCGGTCGCCCCGGCCGCTCGCAGACGCTGACGGAGGGCGGCGATGCATGCCGCGGCCTCGGTTGCGTCGGCGCACACCGGCGTGACCAGCTCGATGAGTCCGGCATAGGCATCCATGACGGCCGCGCCCTCCGACGGGAGGACGTCAATTTGGTCTAGCACCTCGCCGGCGCGATGGACCAGCGCGTAGTCGGCAGCGTCGACGAGCAGCAGCTCGTCCTCGATCCCCATCGAGAAATCGGCCGCGTTGCCGAAGTTCACCGCAGGGATCGCACAGCCGATTGGCTGTTGAGAGCTCGACCGGGTGATGTGCCTCATGGGGGGCCGGGTCATGAACGTCATATCGAATACCCGCTCGCGAGCGCACCACGCAGTTGCCTGCGTCGCACAGCGTGGGAGCTTGATCCCGCTGCCCGAAGGCTCGACTCGCAGGGCGATGGTAAACCTGCGGCGCGCGCTGTGCGCTGAGGCCCGCCTCGAGCTCTGTGTCCGAGGCCGGACGGTGCTCACAGATTCCGTGGTGGCGATCTGCTCGCGCGCATCCGCAGGTGGCGATCGGATAGAGTCGCCGCATCGCGCCCAGAACAGATGGAGGAACGATGGCACTAACTTGGTGTTTGCAACTTGCAGGTCGGCGTTTGGCGGCGGGACCGCTCGCCGCCGTCGCCGTCGCCGCGCTCGCGTTCGGGGCGCCAACCGCCCTCGCCAAGAGCCATTCCGGCAAGGGCGCAAAGCACGCGGCCGTCGGCGCGGTCTACACCGAGACGAACGGTTCGCCGAACCAGGTGATCGTGTTCAACCGCACCGCCAACGGCAAGCTGAAGAAGGCCCAAGCGGTAGCGACCGGAGGCACGGGCGGCCATCAGTTCCAGCCTGGCTGCCCAAGCCCGTGCCCGATCCTCGATGCCCAAGACGAGGTCATCCTTGCGCCGAACGGCAAGCTGTTGTTCGCCGTGAACGGCGGCAGCAACTCGATCGCTTCGTTCCGAGTCACCTCGAAGGGGCTGGTCAAAGCCGGCGTCACGACTTCTGGCGGGGCGTTCCCCAACAGCCTCACCCTCCATGGAAACAGGCTGTACGTGCTGGACTCCGGGACCGGCACCACCGCCCCCAACGTCGCTGGCTTCACGTTCTCTTCGAAGGGCAAGCTGACCGCGATCGCGGGATCGACCCAGCCGCTCGTCGGCGGAGCGATCCCCGGCCTGCCGCGGCAGATCGGGATTGATAGGACTGGAACGGTGCTGGTCGTGACACTGCTGGCGAACGGCTCCGCGCCGCCGCCGGCCGGAGGCACGGCCAACACGATCGACACCTTCCCCATGAGCAGCTCGGGTGTGCCGGGAGCCGGCATCGCTCACGCCTCGACGACGAACTTCCCGTTCGCATTCGCGTTCGACCCGAGCAATCACATGGTGCTTGCCCAGGTCTCGCAGCTGACCGGGCCGCCGGGCGCGGTCGCCACCTACAACCCGGCGGGCGGCGTATTGAGCCCGATCGACCCGGGGGTGTCCTCCGGCGGAAATGCGCCGTGCTGGGTCGTGGTCACCAAGGCGGGCAACTACGCGTATGTCGTGAACACGGGCGGCGGCGCTCCTGGCGGGCCCAATGTGGCCGAGTACAGCCTCGCCTCGAGCGGGACGCTGACCTCGCTCGGCAACACGACCGCGGTCAGCGGCGAGTTTGCCATCACCGACGAGGCGCTCAGCAATGACGGCAAGTACCTGTACGTGCTCTCACCGCTCGAGTCGGGATCCTCGACCATGCCAGGTGGCAACAGCCACATCGATATATACAAGGTCCAGGGTGGCGGGACGCTGAAGTTCGTGGGCTCGACGCCGAGCGTCTCGGCCCCGAGCCTCAGCGGGCTGGCAGCGTGGTAGCAGGCCTCCAACTCAAAGCACGCACGACACGAACGACCGTGGGCCGGCCCCGCCGGCCCACCGAACACGCCCCCGAGTACGCCGACGAGCGGCCTCGGGAGCGGGCAACGCGCACCGGCGAGCCGGAACTCTGAGTCGAGTCCCGAGAAGAGCACGAACGAGAGCCCCTTGCCGCCCTCAGACAGCTTGAGAGCCTCGCCTTTGAGCGAGCTGACCGTCGAGCGGGTGTATGGCGCAGGCTGCGGTCCCGTGTGCGAGGCGCGTCCCGACCGAGCTGGCCCCCGACATTGAATGCGCTCGCCGATGCGTCGGTGACGACCTCGGTTCAGGCATGGCCCACGCCGTCCAGCATGGCGAGCGCGTGCCGACGGCGGCGCACCCGAGAGCGGCGCCGGTCCTTGACGTTGAGGCTCGCGGCGGCTTACGCTCCAGGCAGATGAGCGGAGCGCCGGGCTAGATGGCAGACCACCCAGAGCTGGCGCGCACCCCGTTGTTCGCTGGCCTGAAGGCCGATGAGCTCGCCGTGGTGGCGCAGCAGATGCGCTCGCGGACGTTCGACGCGGGTGAACGCCTTTGTAGCGCCGGCGAGTCCAGCGACCGGATCTGGGTGATCACGGGCGGCTTGGTGCAGTGGAGGGCGGGCACGACCACCGGCGCCGGCGAGATCGAGCTCCGCATGCGTAGGGGAGATGTGATCGGTGCGCAGGATGCGATCACGGGGGCAGCGAGGACGGCTACGGTCGTCGCGAGCACGACCACGCCGACGCTGGAGCTCGACACGAACGACCTGATCGGGCTGGCACGCCGCTTTCCGCAGATCCTCATCAACGTCATCGAGACCCAGCGGGAGCGGTTGTTCCGCGCGAGCGCGCGCAGCGCGGCATTGTTCAGCGCCACGGCGCGCAGCAGCGCAGGCCAGCGGGGCGAGGAGGTCGGGATCGTCGCTGGCCATTCGCTACAGGGCGTAGTCGCCACGCTGGTCGCTGCGGCGCGCAGTGCCAACCCACGGCCCGTGAGCTTCGTCGATCGGTCTTTGTCCCTCGCGGGCGCGCTCACCAGCTCGGAGGAACTCGCATCGGAGAACGCCACGACGGTGATCACGGGAGACCTCGATCCCGAGCGCCTCGGCGTGATGCTCGACGAGGTCGACCGGGTGATCGCGATCGCCGGCAACGCCGAGGAGGCCGACCGTGTCGGACGGGTCGCTGCGCAGTCCGAGGGACGGCGCCTTGAGATCGTACTCGTGAGCGAGCAGGCGCGGGACGCGAGTCGCGTGTGGCCGACCTCCTCGGCGAAGCTGATCGTGCGGGAGTGTCCGCGACAGGACGGGTTTCCGCTGGCGGACGCCGATCTCGCCTGGCTCGCCCGCCACATAACCCGCACTAAGCTGGGCGTGGCACTCGGCGCGGGCGGTGCGAAGGGTTACGCGCACGTAGGTGTGCTGCAGGTGCTCGAAGACGCCGGCTACACGGTCGACTACGCAGGCGGAAGCAGCATCGGCGGGTTCGTCGCCACGCAGTTGGCACTGGGCCGTGACGCCGCCACGATCGAGAGCCGCTTCCGAGATGCCTTCAGCGCAGACAACGTCGAAAGACTGTTCTCCTCTCCGCTGGTGGGATCCGCCGGACTGGAGGCGCTAATCGGCTTGCTCAAGCAGGCCACGGACGAGCGGTTTTTTTCTCACACGGTGATTCCGCTGGTGATTCTCGCCGTCGATCTGACCGACCGCCTCCCGGTGGCACAGCGCCGCGGTCCGCTCTGGCAAGCGCTGCTCGCAGCGCTGTCGGTCGCCGGGGTCTTCCCCGCCCAGGAGCGCGACGGCCATCGGCTGATCGACGCCATCGCGCTGGTGCCGGTTCCGACCGCGGCCGTGCTTGAGGATGGAGCGGACATCGTAATCTCGGTGAACCTGCTCGGGACCGACACGCTCGAGCGCTGGCCCGAGGACGACGAGCCCGAACCCGAGCCAAAGAAGCCGCGCCGGCACGGACCCTTCGACACGATTCTCGAGGCGATGGATCTGAGTCAGGTCGATACGAGTGCGCGTCACGCAGCGCTCGGCGACGTCGTCATAACACCGCGGTTCGGCCCAGCAGAATGGCGGGACTTCCATCGCGCTGACCTGTTCCTGGCGGCCGGACGTGACGCAGCGCGCGAGCAATTGGGGCTGGTCCGGTCGCTCTGCCGACCTGTCGATCTAACCGCCGCCCGGCGCGAGCAGCTCATCGCTTAGCGCCGAACGTCCACTCCAAAGCGCTCTTGCGCCGACGAACCGTCACCCGGCAGCGACCATCGTGTAGAGTCGCGCCACGCACCAAGGTAACCGAGGGGAACACCGTGTGAGCACCCTGAGGACAGGCACCGAGCACTTGGACGAGGCGCTCACCGATCCGGGTCTGGGGACACGGATGAAGGTCTGTGGGGCGGTCGGGCAACCTGAGCTGGCCGCGCTGGCCAGCGAGCGGATCGACTTCGTCGGTCTGTGGTGGGCGGTCCCCGGCGGTCCGCACGATCTTGCGATAGAGAGCTGGCGGCCACTCGCCGCGGCCGCCGTCGAAGCCGGTCTCACGCCGGTGCTCGTCACATTCACGAAGGATCTCGACGGGCTGGCGGACACGCTCGCCGGCTCGCCCGTCCACTGGGTGCAGCTGCACGGGTACCCGACACCGGGGTTCGTCCGCAAGGTCAAGGCGATCGGGCCCGAGATCCGCGTCATCAAGGTCCTCCACGTGAACGACGACGAGTGCGTGGAGGCGTCGCTGCTCGCCGCCTACGAGCATGCGGGCGTCGACGTTTTCCTGTTCGACGCGGTGGCCGCGGACGGCCGTGTCGGCAGCACCGGACAGCAGCTCGCCCCGGCGGTCGTAACGGAGCTGGCGGAGCGCCTCACCCGTCCGTTCCTGCTAGCCGGTGGCATCTCCGCCCGCAACCGCGAGCGCTACTCCCAGCTCGCGGCGCACTCGCGGTTCCTCGGAATCGACGTCGACACCAACGCGCGCGGCGCAGACGGTGCCATCAGCGCCGAGCCGGTGGCGGCGATCGCACGGGCTTGGAGGAACTTCGGTGCCTAGCGTGTTCACCGACGCGCTGCTCGCCGGGCGCGTGCCGATCATCATGGAGGTAAAGCGCCAGGACGCCGACGGACGGCCGCTGATCGGCGAGCGCACGATCGCCGAGCTGGTGAGAACGTATGAGGCCGTCGGCGCGCCGTGCATCTCGGTCGTCACGGGACGCTGGTTCGGCGGTCATGACGACATGCTGCGCGAGGTCGCTGCGCTCACCGATCTGCCACTTCTCAAGAAGGATTTCATTACCCGTGAGAAGCAGATCGTCGCGGCCAAGGAAATGGGTGCTTCGGCGATCCTCCTGACCGCCCGGATTCTGCCCAAGCAGCCGTTTCAGCACCTCATCGAGCTGGCGCTGAAGCACGGGCTCACGCCGTTTGTGGAGGTCGCCGACCACGATGAGCTCGACAGCGTGGTGCACGCAGAGGAGTGCATCGTGGCGGTCAACAACAAGGACATCCGCACCCAGGAGCGTGAGCGTGGCGACATCGACATCAGCCGCTCGCTGTTGGAGGCGACCATCGCCACCGGCACTCCTTGCCCGGTCAGCGCCAGTGCTATCACCGACCCCGAGCCCGCCGCCGGCCTCCTCGCGGCCGGGTTCAAGGGACTGCTGATCGGAACCGGACTGCTGCTCGCCGACAGCATCCAGCGATGGATGGATGAGTTCGAGCGAGCGCGCACCGCGGCGGGAGTCAGCTCGCGATGAGCGCCGCTACGACCAAGTCCCTCGCGGACCACTTCCTCGAGCAGGCCGAGATCCGTGCCGACGCGCCGGCGATGATCTGGGACCGCCAGGCGGTCAGCTACGGCGAGCTGCGCGACCTGATGGAGAGCTCCTGTGCTGAGCTCGACGCCGCGGGCCTGCCCGCGGAGCGGCCCGTCGGCATCCGCGCGAAGAAGTCACCGGAGGCGGTCGGCCTGATCCTCGCCTGCCTGCGCGCCGGACGCCCGTTCCTGCTCCCGTCGATCGAGCTGGCCAGCGACACGCTGGCGCAGCTCTTCGTGCAGGCGGGGACCAGCCAGGTGATCTCCCCCCATGGCGCGCGCAGCGACAGCGCGACGAGCCTCCGTGCGCTTGTGGACGACGCGGCTGCGCCAAGCGACGCGCCCTCCGATTGGCCTCCGGCCGTCGCTGCCGATGAGGTCACGTTCATGCTCACGACCTCCGGGTCGACCGGGTTGCCGAAGATCGTGCCCCTCACCGCTCGCGGCATCGACGCGTTCACCGACTGGGCCGGGGCGCAGTTCGAGATCCGGCCGGGGACCGTCGTCGCGAATTACGCGCCGCTCAACTTCGACCTCTGCCTGCTCGACATCTGGGCGACTCTCAAGCACGGCGGGTGCGTTGCGATGGTGGACCAGGACCGCGCCACGCAGGGCGCCTACCTCGCGGACCTCGTGAGCGAGAATCAGGTGAACGTGCTGCAGGCGGTGCCGATGCTCTACCGCCTGCTGAGCGACGTCAACGGCGAAGACGGGCGGAGCTTCCCGAGCGTCCGCCACGCGATCACCACCGGCGACAAGATCCCGCCCTCGACGCTCGCGGCGCTGCCGCGCCTGTTCCCGAACGCGCGCTTCTACAACATCTACGGCTGCACCGAGACCAACGACAGCCTGATGCACGAGTTCCTGGGCCTCGGCGAGGGCAACGTTCCCAGCAACGTCCCGGTCGGGCAGCCGCTGCCCGGCGTCAGGACGAGGGTGCAGACGCAGGATGGCGAGGCGCTCGACGGACCGGGAACCGGCGAGCTGCTCGTGTGGACGCCGTTCCAGACGCATGGCTACCTGAAGGCCGACCTGAACGCGGACAAGTTCGTCTCGCGCATCGACGACGGCCACGGAGAGCGCATCTACTACAAGACCGGGGACATCGTCAGGCGCCACGAGGACGGCACGCTGTCGCTCGAGGGCCGAGCGGACTTCTACGTCAAGGTTCGTGGCGTGCGCGTCAGCACCCAGGTCGTCGAGCAGGCGATCCTGGAGCACCCGGACGTGGTCGAGGCCGCGGTCGTGGCTCTGGCCGACGAGCTCGCGGGCAGCCGGCTCCACGCCGTGGTGAGCCGCGGTCCGGGAAGCAAATTGAATAGCCTCGGGCTGCGCCAGCACTGTGCGAGCAGGCTGGCTCGGACGGAGATGCCGTCAGTGATCCAGTTCATCGAAACCCCCCTACCCAAAACCTCGACCGGAAAGGTCGATCGTAACCTCGTCAAGGCTGATCTAGAGAGGAACCGAGCCGATGGATGATCCCACCACAACCAAGATCAAACTGTTCATCGTCGAGGAATTCATGCCCGACGTGTCGGCGGATGAACTCGCAAGCGATTTCGACCTCCTGACGGGCGGCGTCGTGGATAGCCTCGGCCTTTTGAAGGTCGTCGCGTGGCTGGAGCAGGAGTTCGACGTCGGTGTAGACGAGTCCGAGCTCGGGCCTGAGAGCTTCCGCACCGTCACCGCCATCAAGGAGTACGTCGACCAGGCGCACGCGAGCGCGTGACGCCGACCGACGAGCCGACCTGATGCCCAGCAAGACCCCATCGGAGCTGTTGGCGCAGCTGGTCACGCAGCGCTACCCGATCTCCGATGAGGTCTGGGGGGACTTCTGCGACCGGCTCGGGAACAAGACGTTGCACCCGGGCGAGGCGCTCGCGGTGCTGGCCTCGCTGACGACGCGGATGCCCGACGGCGTGTCAGTGAGCGGGCTACTGCGCGCGATGCGGACGCGCAACCCACAGCCCGACCCGCCGTCGCAGCCGACCGTGAACATCGTCGGGACCGGGGGAGGCCCGAGCACGTTCAACCTCTCCACGGCGTCGGCATTCGTGGCGGCCGCGATGGGCGCGAGGGTGATCAAGACCGGGTCGAGGGCATATGCCAGCCGCACGGGATCCGTGGACCTGCTCGACCGCCTCGGGATTCGACAGGCCAGCTCTTACGAGCAGATCGACGAGATGCTCGAGACCTTCGGCATGGCGTGCGCCGGGCCGTTCGTCTACCCCAGGGAGCTGCGGTTGCTGGCGCGCCAGATCCTGCCCTTCGACATGAAGACCGTCGGTCGGTTCTTCAACCTGATCGGGCCGTTTCTTGCCGCCGTGCCGGTCTCGACTCAGATCACCGGCGTCTCCGACCACGCGCTGCTGCCGACGTTTCGCGAGCTCGTCGCCGAGGACGAGCGCAAGCGAGTCTGGATCTGCTGGAACGACCTGGGGGCGGACGAGCTGATGAGCGTCGTCGACTGCCATGTCTATGACAGCGCGGCCAACGAGGAGTCGATGCTGAGACCGAAGGAGCTCGGGCTCAACGGCTCTTTCGAGGACCTCCTCCCGGTCGAGGATCTCGACTCGACCGTCCCGCACTTCCTGCGCCTGATCAGCGGCGAGGGGCCGCCCGGTGCGATCGACAGCATCAGGCTGAACGCCGCGGCGCTGGCGATGAACGGCGAGGTCGCCTCCGGGTGGCCCGAGGCGCTCGCGCTCGCTGAGAACGTGATGAGCGCCGGCGAGCCCGCACGGCTGATCGAGCAGATGCGCGCGCACGGGGAGCCCTCCTCGCCGACCTCGCAGGCGCAACAGGCCGAGGCGAGGTAAGAGCTCGACATGATCCGCGACGTGGCGAACGCGCAGGAGCTCGGATGAGATCGTCGTTCTTCGCCGAGCGGCAACCCTCGCGGCCGGGCCTCGCGCTATTCCTGAACGCCGGCGATCCGCCCCTCGAGACCTTCAGGGAGCTCGTGCTGATGCTCGATGAGGCGCACGTGGACTGTCTGGAGCTCGCAGTGCCCTTTCCCAATTCCGCGAGCGACGGCCCGGTCATCCGCGCTTCCGCGAGCCGCGCCCTCGAGGATGGGATCGATCGGGATACGGTGCTCGAGTTCGTGGCGAACGTGCGTCCCGAGCTTGCGCACCTGAAGATCGCCCTGCTGGCCGACTGGAGCTACTCGATCAAGGACCTGCCACTCCAGGAGTTTCTGCAGCGGGTGCGCGCCGCGGGCGTCGACGGTTTGCTCGTGCACGGCCTGCCCCCGCGGCTGCGCGAGCAGTACTACGCGGCGGCCGCGCAGGTCGGGCAGCCGATCGTCACGACCTGCTATGCGACCTCCGATCCGGCCGTAATCGCGGAGGCCGCCGAACACGGTTCGGCATACATCTACCTGGTCGCCGCCTACGGGCGCAGCGGCACGGTCGGACCCCCTGACCACGCCGCGCTCGTGCCAGTGCTCGAGGCGCTGCACGAGCGCACCGACGTTCCGGTCGCCGTCGGCTTCGGCGTGAAGACTCGCGCCCACATCGATGGTCTAGGCGCCGTCGGCGCCGACGCTGCGATCGTCGGCAGCACCTGCGTCGCGCGTGTCACGAAGGCGCGTGAGGAGGGGCGCGACGTAGTCGAGGACTTCCGTGGGCTGTTGACCGACCTCGGCCCGCTCGACGGGTCGGCAAAGCCGCCGAGTATGGTCGAAAACCGATGACTCTGAAAAGGAGGGTTCATGCTGATTCGTAAGCTCGATGAGGTGAAGACGGTCGACTGGGGCAACGGCCTAAGCCGCCGGTTCCTGCTGGAGGCGGACGGGATGGGCTACACGCTCACCGACACGATCGTCAACAAGGGGACCAAGTCGCGCCTTGAGTACAAGAACCATCTCGAGGCCTGCTACTGCATCTCGGGCAGTGGCAAGGTGATCGAGTTGGATGGCACCGAGCACGCGATCGTGCCGGGAACCATGTACGCCCTCGACAAGCACGACGCGCACGATCTGGTCGCCTCAGACGACGAGGACCTGCGGCTGGTGTGCATGTTCACCCCAGCGCTGGTCGGCGACGAGGCCCATCGCCTGACCGAGTCGGGCATCCACTCGTCGGTGTATTAGGCCATCGAGATGGCTGTGGCCGCCCCCGCGGGGGAATGGACCGACGAGCAGAAGTCGCTGCGCAAGTCGATCGAGGGGTACTTCGAGGCGCTCAGCGCAGGTCACATCGAGGACGATGTGGGCGAGGTCTTCAACCGTCAGAAGTGGGATTTGATCCGCGAGTCGGGCGTGCTCCGAATCCCATTCGATCCGCAGTGGGGCGGCCTGGGCCACGACGCGGTTACGCTCGTTTACGTCCTTGAACATCTCGGCTACGGCTGTCGCGACAACGGACTGCTGTTCATGCTCGCGACGCAGCTCGTGAGCGCCGCGACTCCGTTGCAGCGGTTCGGCTCCGACGAGCTCAAGGAGCGTTACTTGAGGCAGCTGATCGACGGAACGATCATCTCGGCCCACGCGATCTCCGAGCCCACCGCCGGCTCGGACGCGATGGCGATGAGCACGACCGCCACCGAGGATGGCGACTCCTACGTCCTCGACGGGCAGAAGCTATTCATCACCAGCGGCTCCCTCGCAGACGTCGTCACCGTGTACGCGAAGGTGCCGACGAACGCCGACGCCACCGGGATCAGCGCGTTCCTGGTACCGACCGATACTCCCGGATTCACCGTCGGCGACCCGATACCGAAGCTCGGGCTCAACACGTGCCCGTTCTGTGAACTGGAGTTTCGCAACTGTCGTGTCCCCAAGGAGAACATCGTCGGCAAACCCGGAGCTGCGTTCTTCATCCTCGAGCACGTCATGAACTGGGAGATCCTCTGCATCTTCGTGATGATGGTCGGGGAGATGCAGGAGCGGATGGAGCGCTGCATCGAGTACGCGAAGTCGCGCCAGGCTTTCGGCCGGCCGATCGGCTCCAACCAGTACATCGCCGGCAAGATCGTCGACATGAAGCTCGGGATCGAGACGTCCCGCAAGCACCTCTACGACACCGCCAGGCGGTTCGCGCGCCGGCGCAACGTGACGACGGAGATCTCGATGGCGAAGCTGATCACGAGCGAGGCAAACCTGAACTCGGCTCTTGCCGCCGTACAGATCTTCGGCGGGCGCGGATACATGCGCGAGTACGGCCTCGAGAAGGCATTGCGCGACGCGGTCGGCGGCCCGATCTACTCGGGCACGAACGAGACGCAGCGAATCCGGATCGCGTCAATGCTGGGAATCCAATGACCGCCGACGCCGGGGGACGCCGGCATCGAGCGTCCCGTCGCTGGCGTCAGAGGCGACTTGACTGGCAACGATCGCCTATGCTGCGCGCATTGACGCCGACGCCACAGCACGGTCTGGCCCCGCTCAAACCAGCGGCCCGATTCCGCCCTGGCCGGCCGCAGTTCTGCGCCACGCGCTCCTAGCGCGGATAGGCCGGGCGCGGCCGCGATGAGCGATCAGCCAGCGCCTGGGAGCCGGGTCGGCGAGTACACGATCATCGATCTGCTCGGCGAGGGCGGGATGGGACGGGTCTTCCGAGCGGAATCTCCGAGCGGAGAACGTGTCGCGCTCAAGCTCGTGAAGAGCGACTATGCGCGCGACGAGACATTCAGGAGGCGCTTCAGCCGCGAGGCACGGATCGCGCAGACCGTGAAAGAGGCTCACGTCGTGCCGGTAGTAGCGACCGGCGAGCATGAGGGCACGCCGTATCTTGCGCAGAAGTTCGTCGACGGGGAGTCGCTCGCTGACAAGCTCAAGCGCGAGGGCGCGCTTGACGTGGCCACGACGGTACGGATCTGCGCCGACGTGGCCGCGGGCCTCGAAGCGCTGTGGGCGGTGGGAATGGTGCACCGGGACGTGAAGCCGGCCAACATCCTGCTCGACGAGCAAGGGGAGACATACATCACCGACTTCGGGCTTGCCAAGGACACGCAGGGCAGCTTGCTGACACTTCCCGGACAGGCGCTGGGGTCCGTCGACTACATGGCTCCCGAGCAGATCCGCGGCGACGAGCTGACCGGCGCCGCAGACGTGTACGCGCTCGGATGCGTCGTTCACGAGTGCGTCTGTGGCCAGCCGCCCTTCGCGGAGGTGAAGGGAATGCGGATTCTGTGGGCCCAACTGCAGGACGAGCCGCCGGACCCGTGCAGCCTGCGCCCAGATCTGCCGCGGGAGTTCGGGCAGGCGGTGCTGCGCGCGCTCGAAAAGGAGCCGGACAAGCGCCCCGCCAGCGCGGGCGAGTTCGTTCGCATGCTTGCCTCGGCAGGCGGCGTCGCCACCTAGCTCGCGGTGCCGTGTGTGGGGCTGCGCTGCTCGCTGCGAGCGTCCGGCGCCTGCAAGCGCGCCGCATACACGACGTGCTCGCCGAGCACGCCCTTGAAATGGTGCTCCCCGCGGGCTTCGAAGCCAAAGCTGGGATCGTGTTCGGTGTACTGCTTCAAGGTCGCGGAGACGAGTACCTCGCCGCCCTTGGCCTGCGCCGCGATGCGGCTCGCGAGCACCACGTTGCGGCCTAGTAGCTGGTCGGGGTTGGCGATCACGAAGCCCGAATGCAGCCCGACGCGCAACGCGATCGCTCGATCTGACCCCGCACCTAGCCCGCCAGAGAAGGCCGCTTGCAGCTGTAGAGCTGTCTGGAGGCCAGCGTGGGCGCTTGGAAACGACGCCAGGAACCCGTCATCCTCTGATCTCACGAGTTGCCCGTCGTGGCGCTCCACGAGCTGCCGGACCAGCATCTCCTGATCGAGCAGCAGTTGCCGCCAGCGCTCCGGACCGAGTTGCGCAGCGACCTCCTTCGCGTTGGCGATGTCGCCTAGCATCAGCGTTACGGCACCATCTGGTGAGCTGAGCTCCCCGATGATGCCTATCACCGGCTCGAACGCCGAGGCGATCACATCGATCGAGGTGCGTTGACTGGAAGCGTCCACTGAGATTCCGCGCATCGCAGCGGAACCGCCCCATCATAACTTGACATGCTCCATCCGCGACAGCAGAATCACAGCGCGATGAGGGCGGGGTGATGAAGGCGGACTCCGTCGGAACGGGCGAGCAAGGTGAGCGGCGCGCTGCTCAAGAGATTCGGGTCAGCGCCTTCCCCCCGATCGGCGAATACGCGTTCCTGTCGGACTGTCAGACGACGGCACTGATCGCGCCGAGCGGCAACGTCGAATGGCTGTGCCTGCCGCGCGTGGACTCGCCCAGCGTATTCGGTTCGATCCTCGACCGGGACGCAGGCGGCTTCAGAGTCGGCCCGGCAGATGTGCACGTGCCGGCCGCACGGCGCTACATCCCGGGAACAATGGTGCTCGAGACGAGCTGGGAGACGCGCATGGGCTGGGTGATCGTGCGCGACGCGCTGTGCATTGGTCCGTGGCATCACCAGGACGAGCGCTCGCGCAGCCACAGGCGCTCACCCACCGATCACGATGCCGATCACGTCTTGCTGCGGATGATTACGTGCGTGCAGGGAGCGGCCGAAATCAAGCTCGAGTGCGAGCCGGCGTTCGATTACGGCGGGCTCGCCGCGGACTGGTCCTACACCGCCTCGGGATACAACGAAGCCCTCGCACGCTCGGAGGGGATGGATCTCGAGCTGCGTTTGGTCACCGACCTGCGGCTTGGCTTCGAGGGACCGCGCTGCCGCGCGCGCACGACGCTCCACGACGGCGAGAGTTCGTTCGTCGCGCTCGGCTGGTCGGAACATCCACTACCGGACAGCTGCGAGGCTGCTGCGGCGCGGATGGCGGCGACGTGCCGTTTCTGGCAGGAATGGCTCAAACATGGGACGTTCCCAGATCATCCCTGGCGCTCGTACCTGCAGCGCAGTGCGCTGACGCTCAAGGGCCTCACCTACGCTCCGTCTGGAGCTATGGTCGCCGCCGCCACGACCTCGCTTCCAGAGGCGCCCGGGGGCGATCGCAACTGGGACTATCGCTTCAGTTGGATCCGCGACTCCACGTTTATGCTGTGGGCGCTGTACACGCTTGGCTTCGACGAGGAGGCAAACGACTTCTTCTACTTCGTCGCCGACATGGCGGAGGCGGAGGAGGGCCGGTTGCAGGTCATGTACGGGGTGGGAGGCGAGAGCCGCCTCGACGAGCAGCAGCTCGAGCACTTGTCCGGCTACGAGCAGGCGCGTCCCGTCCGGATCGGCAACGACGCCTACAAGCAGGACCAGCACGACGTCTGGGGCGCCGTGCTCGACTCGATCTATCTGCACACTCGATCACGTGACCAGCTGCCCGACCGTTTGTGGCCGATCATCAAGCGCCAGGTGGAGGCGGCGCTGTCGCACTGGCGCGAGCCCGATCGCGGAATCTGGGAGGTGCGCGGAGACCCCAAGCACTTCACCTTCTCGAAGGTGATGTGCTGGGTGGCCGCGGACCGCGGCGCGCGACTCGCGCAGATCCGCAACGACGGCGCGATGGCCGACCGCTGGCGGGCCGCAGCCAGGGAGATGCATGCGGACATCTGCGCCAATGCGCTCGATGAGCGCGGCGTGTTTACCCAGCACTACGAGACGCGCGCGCTCGACGCGTCGCTGCTGTTGATGCCGCTTGTGCGCTTCTTGCCCCATGAGGATCCGCGCATCCGCGCGACCGTGCTCGCGATCGCCGATGAGCTGACAGAGGACGGCCTTGTGCTGCGCTACCGCGTCGCTGAAACCGACGATGGCTTCGCGAGCGAAGAGGGAACCTTCACGATCTGCTCGTTCTGGCTCGTGTCTGCGCTGGCCGAGATAGGGGAGCTCTCACGGGCGCGCCGGCTGTGCGAGAAGATGCTCTCACACGCGAGTCCGCTGATGCTGTACGCCGAGCAACTCGATCCTCTCACTGGGCGTCATCTGGGGAACTTCCCGCAGGCATTTACACACCTGGCGCTGATCAACGCCGTCGTGCACATCATCCGCGCAGAGGAGCAGATCCAGCTGCACGCGCTGGCGCACGAGCCTGAACTCGACCAATTCGGCGGCGGCAGTTAGACGTGGTACGGCTTCGGTTGCGCGCGCTTTGACGCGACGATAGGCTGCCGTTCTGTTGGGACGGCTGCGTGTGATCAGCGGGCCATCGGCCGGTGAGACCTTCGAGGTTCGCGGCGAGATCGTTATCGGCCGCGAGGACGTGGACATCGAGCTCTCGGACGCCGAAGTCTCTCCTCGCCATGCAGTGGTGCGCCCGCTAGGGCGCGGTCTGGAGATCGAGGACCTTGGCTCCTCGACCGGCACGTTCTTGGATGGCAAGCGCATCGACGCGCCGACGCAAGTGGGCGGCGGCGCCGAGATCCGACTCGGCGCAACCGTGCTTCGCGTTGAGGGTGTGCTGCGCGCCGACGCCAGGGTCCTGCCGGCCGACGAGCTCGAGGCCACGATCATTCCAGATGCCGCTCGAAACGCGACGGTGGTCAACAGACGCTCCCCGGTGAGCCCCGAGCCCGCAGCTTCCGCGCCTACGCGCGAGGCGCCGGCGGCAAGGCCGGCCGCCAGTCCGCCTCCCACCCGGCCGGTCGGCGCGTTCAACCCGCCCCGCCAAGAGCGCCGGGGCGGGCTCGCTTCGCGCTCGTGGATTCCGGTCGCGCTGTCGTTCGGCACGGTCATCCTCGTCGCCGCCGCGCTCGTCGTGTATTTCGCGACGCGCTGAGCTCGCTCGAGCTAGCGCGCGGCGAAATAGATGATCAGGGCGAGCGCGACCAGAACGAACAGCGCGAGCGGTGCCAGCTGCGCCCGGCGGCGGACGCGGACGTCGAGGTACTTTGCGAGCGCCGGCGAGCTCTCGCTCGCCGCGGCGGCGCCTTCGGCCATGGCGTCGGCGCGCAGCACCTCTGGATTGACGTAGTCGGGCGTGCGTGCTGCCATCGCCAGCGCCGGCGGCACGGTGATCACGGCGGAAGGCTGGCCGGCGACCTGCCGGGGGCTGCGCACCTGTATCAGCGTGACGCCCACCAGCAGCTCATCCCCCGGATCCAGGCGCGCGGGCCCGTGCACCTCGTTGTGATTGGCGAACGTGCCGTTGGCGGAGCCGAGGTCTTCCACGACGGCGGAGCCGTCGCTCGCGGGACTCACCTTCGCATGATGGCGCGAGACCTCTCCATCCTCGAGCACCATGTCGCTGTCGGGTGCGCGACCGATCACGATCGGCTGCTCGAGCGCCACCGAACGCCCCGCGCCGGGTCCTTCGACGATTTCGAGCGTCAGATCTTCGGCTGACACCAGGCGAGCATACCGACCACGGGCGCATTGGATAGCCTTGGCGCGGCATGGTTAGCTTCGCGCCGCGCGACTCGGTGCTTGCCGTCGTGGGAGACGGCTTCGGCTCCCTGATCGTTCATTGCACAGCGCGCTATCTCGGGTTCACGAACGAGCAGATCGCGATCTTCGGGACCAGCCAAGATCCTGTTGCGACCTACCAGCAGTACGCCTACAACCTCGGACAGACCGTGCTGCGCTCGGAGTCGGAGTCGCACTTTCTTGCGCCCGACTGGCCGACGTTCGCGCAGCTCGACGCCTGGGCACACCGGTCGCCGGCGCCCCTGTGGCGATCGGTGAAACGCAAGTACAACCCAGGCGTCGCGGAGATCCTCACCGAGGCAGAGGTCGTCAAGAAGCGCACCAACTGGGAGCAATCGCGTGTGCCCGTGCGCGTCGGCTGGCTACAACGGGAGCTGCAGCCGATGCCGCACTTCATCGTGTACGACGAGCAGGCCAACTTCGTCGGCCGCGCCAAGCACGTCATGCTCGCCCCCGGCCACGGGCCACTGTCGTTTCCGCCCGTGCTCGCGAAGGCACGCAAAGACCCCGCGATGGCGGACAGGATCGTTCAGGCCTACGAACCCAAGCAGTACGACTCGAGCGGTCGCTACATCGTCATCGGAGCGGGGATCGCCTCGGTCAACGAGTGGGCGAACATCCTCGACATCGGCGGATCGGTGCTTGCACTCACGCGCAACCCCGAGCCCGACACGCAGGATCTCAACGTCCCGCGCTGCCTGTTCGAGTCGGTCGGCATCGACGCGTACGTCTCGATGCCCTTTGAGCAGCGTGTGCGGTTCCTCGGACAGGTTCTGCAGGGAACGCGACCGAACCGCAAGACCTGGCTGAGCTCGATCGAGGAGGGGCGCGCGGACGGGCGCTTCGACGCCTTCGTCGGCGAGATCGACGAGGTGGAACCGGGGCGCGCCGGGCTTCGCGTTCACGTGTCCAGCCGTCACGGTGAGGACCCCGGCTGGCTCGACGTGACCGGCATTACCGCCGGCACCGGCTTCAACAAGTCGGTGCTGACGATTCCCCTGCTGCGACGGTTGATCGAGCACTATCAGATACCCGTGGCCGAAGGGCGTATGAAGCTCCAGACGAACTGCGGCGTGCCGGGTCTCGACTCGCCGGAGTCGCGTCTGTGCTGCATGGGGTTGATCGCGAACAATGTGATCCCGCACGGGGACACGATCGCGGGCCTGAAGTACATCGGGCGCCGGTTCGTCTCTGACTGCGCGCGCGCGGAGAAGCTGAGGCGCAGGTCCTTCCCGTCCCGCCTGGCGCTGCAGTACTCGATGGGGCGCGAAGTTGCGCAGGCGCTCAGGACCGTGTCCCCGACCAAGCAGCTCGCCTAGGCAGGTCACGGTGTGCCCGACCGTACTCGGCCGCGTGCAGACCAGGTGGTCGATCCTGATCGTTCCCGCGATCATCGCCGCGATCGTCTCGATCGCCACCAACAACGAGGGCTGGATCGTGCTGATCGGCCTGTATTTCGTCATCGGCGTTGCGCTCGATACGGCCTTCTACGCCTTCATCATCCGCTGGCAGCCTCCGTGGCTGACGTTCACGCTCGCGGTGGGCGAATTCGCGCTCGTCTTCATCGCGGCGCATTTCCTGAAAGTCGGCCTGACCAATCTCGAGGCGATCCTCGAGTACTGGATCGTGTGGTGGATCGCGATCTGGACGAAGGTCGTGGTGCTGCCGCTTCTGTCGCTCAGCTGGATCGAGGACGCGGGCGAGTTCCGCACGACCGGCTGGTCGGTCGCGCCTGATTACCAGCCACTCCCGGTCAGCGTCTTCTCATCTCAGTTCGCGGGCGCCGGGCCGCCGCCGCTCGCGCGTAAGTTCTCGGCGGCGGTGATCGAGATACCGGAGGAGCTGCGGCGGGCACCGAGCCCATCGGGCGTTCACCAGGTGCCCGCGAACCTGCCGCCACGCGAAGGCTGAACGCGCCCGCGGCTACGACTACGCCGGGCGAGCTCAGGCGCAGGCGCTCGTTGTGGTCAGGCGGTGTGGAGAGCGGCGCCGAAGGCGGGCTCAGGCGCGGGCGGCTTACTGTGGCTCAGGCGCGCCGAACACACGCGACCACGGCTGGCCGGCCCTCGACCAGTTGAACTGCGTGAAGTCGGTGCGTGGAGCAAACAGCCCTGGACGGGTGCCGCGGCGCACGAACAGCACCGGCGCAGGGGCGGCACGCGCGATCTCCGAGCGCGTCGGGCCGAGTCCCTCGCGCCGCCACCGCTCAGACAGGCCGAGCACGAGCAGCGACGCTCCCGTTGCTGCTGCGATGATGCCCTCGCGTCCGCCGGCGACGACCAGCGGCTCCGGTGCCACGCCTGTGCCCTGCTGCACGAGCAGACCAGCGTCCGCGAGCAGACGCGTGACGGACTTGTCCTCGCTGTCACCAGCGGCGCCGAGCAGCTTCAGCGACGAGCCGGTGCTCGCGGCCAGCCACGAGCCCAACTCGAGCGCGGCCCAGTCGTGCTCGGCGCCACCGAACGGGATGAGCACCGTCTTCCCGGGCCCGAGATCCAGCGGCGATCCCTCGCGTGAGACCAACACCGCGACGTCGCACGGGGCGCGCTCGAGCAGCGAGCCGATCTCGCCGAGGGGAACGCCCTCGCCGACCAGACGCCGTCGTCCCTCGGTCAGCACGAGGTCGACCGGTTCGCGTTCGACGAGGTGCACCAGGTCGTCGGCCGGACGGGTGGAGGTGAGCGCTACGCCGCGCGCGGCCACGCCTTCTGAGGCAAGTCGCGCGCGGGTTTCGTTGATCGCGCTCATGGCGCGTTCGAGCTGTAGGTTCTCGGTCTGTAATCCCCCGCGCACGCCTGCGCTGCGGGGAGGCGGCACCAGACGCGCGATGATGAGCTCGCGCGGCGGCTGAGAACGCGCGAGCGGCTCAGCGAGCGAGATCAGCTGGTCGAGCGCCGCGTCGGTCTGGGGGGCGACGAGCACCGAGCGCTCCGGCGCGGCGAGCTCTGGATGCTCGCGCGCGGCCTCGCGTGCGGCGGCGGCGAGCTCGTCCTCGACGTGCGCGCCGTATTCGTTGCGCGGGTCGAGCAGTTTGAGCAGCGGGCCGGTCATCAGCGTGGTGACGACCGCCATCACGACGAGCGCGGCGAACAACGCGTTCGAGATCGCGCCGAATTCGAGCGCGAGGTTGAGCACGATCAGCTCGGTGAGGCCGCGCGTGTTCATCAGCGTGCCGATCACGGCCGATGCCCGCCAGCCGAAGCCGGTGACCCTGGCCGCGATCGCGGCACCGGCCAGCTTCCCGACGATCGCGACGACGATCAGTCCGAGCGTGATCAGCCACAGCGCGGGCCTGTCGAGCAGCGTGATGTTCGTCTTCAGACCCGTGTACACGAAGAACAGGGGCAACAGGAGCGTGACGACGAAGTCATCGATGCGTCGCGTGACCTCCTCGGTCAAGCGCGCGTGCCGCGGCATCACCATGCCCATGATGAAGGCGCCGAAGATGAAGGCGATGTTGATCTGCTCGGTCACGTAGGCGGACAGCAGCACGCCCACGATGATCGCCGCGAACCACGATCCGGGGATGTGGCCGACCTCGTCGAAGGCGGTTGCCATTCGCGCGAGGATGCGCCGCACGCCCAGGGCCATCACGAGCAGAAACGCGGCTGCCTCGACGACGGTTTCGCCGACGGCGCCGACTGAGCCCGAGAGGGCGATCGTGCTCGCGAGCGCGATCAGGAACCAGGCCGTCACGTCATCGATCGCGGCACACGCGATCGCGAGCGCGCCCACCGGGCGCCCGATCATCCTGCGTTCCGCGAGGATACGCGCGAGTACGGGGAAGGCCGTGATCGACATCGCCACGCCCATGAACAGCGCGAACGCGACGAACTTCTTGTCGGGCCCGATCAGCTTGTAGAGCGGCAGCGCCACGACAACGCCGAGCAGCAGCGGCAGAGCGACGCTCGCGTTCGAGATCGCTGCGGCGCTGACGGCTTTGCCTTTGAGCTGCTTGAGGTCGACCTCCAACCCGATCAGGAACATGTAGAAGATCAGGCCGAGGTTGGCAGCGACGCCGAACGACGGCAGGATGTCGCTGGGAAAGATCATCGCCTGCACATTCGGTGCGATCGCTCCCAGCACCGATGGACCAAGCGCGAGCCCGGCGATCACCTCGCCCATCACGCGCGGCTGGCCGAGCCTCGCGACCGCGGCCCCGAAGGCGCGCGCGATGATCAGCACGATTGCGATCGCGAGGAAAACGGCGGCGACGAGCTTGGTGAACGCCGTGCGCTGTTTGGTCGCGGTGAACTGCTCGCCTGAGGGCGGCAATCCGGTGGCGGTGGTGAGGACCGGCTTACCACTCGACGAGGGCGCGGCCGCTGGTTTGGCCACTTCGAGCGGGATCACCTGCACGTTCTGCAGCTGCAGTTCGTTGGCCGTGGCGGTCAGCCGCGCGCTCCCGCCGAGCGAGCACTTGACATCTCCGAAGAGGGCACCTGTCTTGTTGGAGTAGGCGACGCGCCCGAGCGTTTTGTTGCTCGCAACCAGGGTGTAGCTGTCATCACCGCCACTGAGCGTCAGCGAGCCGCCGAAGCACACCGAGCGCGGCGAGAGGGTGAACTTGCCGGCGATCACGCGCGGTGTCCGCGGCGCGGGCGTACCGGGTTCGGGCGGGTCGCGCTTGAACAGCGCGGTGAACGGAGCGCCGCCGAGGGTACCTACGATCGATCCCTTGGGACCGGACTTTGCGACGGCATCCAGGCGCAGATGGCGGCCGGAGACGCAGTTGATCGTGCCGGTCAGTCGGTGCCCGTCGCCGGCGACCGTGCCAGCGTGCAGACGCAGCTGCCCCCCGAGCGTCGACTGATTGTTGGTCAGGTTGACGAACTGCCCCGATTGCAGCACGTTGAATGCGGGGCCGCTCGGCGCCGCCTGGGCTGGGGCGGTGGCCGGGAGGGGGGTGCCTCCGAGCGGTTTCGGCGCCGGGCCGATGCACGCGTTCGCGGCGCTCGCGCTGTAGCCACCGGCGATTGGCGGGAGCGCCTTCTCGTGCACGCCTCGCGACATGGCGATCGCGACGCCGGTGGCGACGATCACGGCAAGGACCGCGTAAAACACAAGCACGCGGCGCGCTGGGACGTGGGAGGTCAGATCGTCAGGTCCGCTGGCGTTCAAAGCTCAAAACCTGTTGCCTGCCCGTTTGCTGTACGTGTTGCGGAAAAGCTTCACTCTCGCCGCGAGGCCACTCAGCTTGGGCCCATCCCTCCGGCTCGCGCCGGACTCTAACCGCTCCCGGAAGCTGGCGCCACAAACCCGACTATTCGTTCGCTAACGGAGCGTGAACGCGACCGTGATCAGCCCGCGCGCTGTCTGCCATGCGCCCCGAAGCGCCGGCGGGGCGAGGTGCGGGGGCACTCCCGGGTCGTTCGGCGACGCCGTCAATGTGTGCGTCGGGTAGTCGATCGCGACCGAGATGCGCTTCAGCCCGAAGCTGCGCCCGGTGAGCGGAAACCAGGCCTTGAGAGCCGCCTCCTTGGCGCAGAAGAGCAGGCGATCCCGGTTCGCCGCAGACGAGCCGGCTCGCCGTTCGTTGACGTCCAGAAGCTCGGCTGGCAGCGCGATACGTCCGAGCACGCCCCCCGGAAGCGGCAGATCTGGCTCCGCGTCGATGCCGAGCGCCCTCGCGTCCTGCGAACGAGCCACGGCGCTCGCGCGGTAGCCGCGACAGTGCGTGATGCTGCCCAGATAGCCGGCGGGCCAGCGTGGCTCGCCGGAGCCACCCGCGGGGATGGCTCCTTCGGGGGCGCCGAGCTGGCCCAACGCACGCCGCGCGCATGCGCGCGCGGTCGTGAACTCGGCGCGCCGCGCCGGGAGAGCAGCTGCAACCACGAGCTCCTCCTCGGGAAACAGCTTCGCATCGTTGATGTCACCAAACGCCTCGACGGCGGCGACGCATCCAGGCAGCAGCGTCTCGATCAACGTGTGTCCTCCGCCGGTTCCTGTCGACGCCCCGGTAGTGCAGCGCGCCTCGCTCATATCGTCGCAGGAAAGCCCGTGCGAGTAGGGTGCAGGGAGCGCTGGGCGCGCGAGGGTGCCGCGCGAGCGCTCGCCCACACGTGCGCCCCCGAGGAGGAGCATGTCCGACAGCGACGTCCTGTTCTCCTCCGCCAGCGAGCTGGCGGAGATGGTTCGCAGCGGCGAGGTCTCCGCGCGTGAGCTCGTGCAGACCTCGCTCGAGCGCATCGAGGAGCTGACCCCCGGCTTGAACGCGTTCGTGGAGGTGGACGCCGAACGCGCGCTCGCGAGCGCCGACGAGATCTCCCCGGGCGACCCGCGCCCGTTCGCCGGCGTGCCGACGGCGATCAAGAACAACCGTCCCGTGCAGGGCCTACGGCTCACCTACGGGTGCTCGTTGATGTCCGATTACCGCGCCGAATACGACCACAACGTCACGCGTCGACTGAAGGACGCGGGGTTCGTGATCGTCGGTACGACGACGCTGCCGGAGTACGGCATCCTGCCGGTCAGCGAGGCGCGCGTGTTCGGTCCCACCCGCAACCCATGGGACCTCGAGCGTACGCCCGGCGGCTCCTCCGGGGGGGCCGCGGCGGCCGTCGCCTCCGGCATGCTGCCGGTCGCGCATGGCAACGACGGTGGCGGCTCGATCCGCATCCCGGCGGCGTGCTGCGGGCTAGTCGGTCTGAAGCCGAGTCGCGGTCGTGTCTCGCTCGCGCCGGAGCTGGGCGACGCCGACCTCGTGATCGACGGGATGCTGACACGCTCCGTTGCGGACACCGCCGCGATCCTCGACGTGCTCGCCGGCTATGAGCCCGGCGACGCGACCTGGGCGCCGCCCCCGGCGGAGGCGTTCGCGAGCAGCGCAGAGCGCGCGCCCGGCACGCTCAGGATCGCCACGACGACGCTGCCGCCGATCCCGGACGCGCCGCTCGACCCCTCGGCGGTGCTCGCGGTGTCCGAGGCCAGCGAGCTGCTGCGCTCGCTCGGTCACGAGGTGGAGGAGGTCGACCCGCCCTGGCAGCGCGAAGGTCTCAGCGACCTCTTCGGCGCGGTCTTCTGCACCGGGATCGGGCTCTCGGTGGCCTACTCGGGTGCCATGGCCGGTCGCGAGCCCACGCGCGAGGACATGGAGCCGATGAGCTGGGCGATCTTCTGTCTGGCTCGGGGGCTGAACGCGATCGAGGGAGCGGGGGCGGCTGCGCAGCTGCAGGGCTTCGCGCGCCAGCTCGTCGCCTTCCTGGAGCCCTATGACGCGGTGCTTACCCCGGCGCTCGCCGAGCGGCCGCTGCCGCTGGGGACGCTCGACACCGCGGCGCCCGACCCGATGTCGACGTTCACGCGCTCGGGCCTGTTCACCCCGTTCACGCCGGTCTTCAACGCGACGGGCCAGCCGGCGATCTCGCTGCCGCTGTTCCAGGGTGACGACGGCCTGCCGCTCGCGGTCCAGCTCGTGGGCAGGCCCGCCGGCGAGGCGGCGCTGCTCGCGCTCGCCATGCAGCTCGAGGAGGCCCGCCCGTGGGCCTCGCGGCGCCCGCAGCTCGCCGCGGCCTGAGCGGGCGGCGGCGCGCTCCCAGGGCGCCTACGAGGCGCCGAGCACGGCCGCCATGCGTTGCGGGCGCACGCCGAGCGCCTGCGCGTCGGCGGCGCCACGCGCGGAGGTCATCGAGACCTCCATCAGCTCGGCCTCGTCCCAGGTGGCGAACGCGCTCGTGCCGGCCAGCCGCTCGAGCAGCCTGAGCGCGCGCGAGACGACCGGGGTGGGCACGTGCATGAGCGCGCGCTTGCGCCCGATTGCACGTAGGACGGTGCGCACGATCTCGTTGTGCGTGAGCGCCTCCGGGCCAGCGAGCTCATAACGCGCCCGCTGCGGCTGGTCCTGTGCGCGCAGCGCGGCCGTGACGCAACCGGCAACGTCCTCCGCCCAGATCGGCTGGAAGAGGGCCCGTCCGCGTCCCGCGACGGGCATCACGGGCAGCAACGCCAGGCGCTCGAGCAGCGTCAGCCAGGGGTCGCCCGGGGCATAGATGATCGAGGAGGCGAAGATGATGGAGCTCAAGTCCGCCTCGCGCACCGCCTGCTCGGCGAGCGCCTTCGCGCGCAGCAGGCGCGCGCGGTTGTGCGTGGACGCTCCGAGCGTGGAGAAGAAGACGAAGCGCTCGACGCCCTGACGCTCGGCCGCCTCGACCATGCGCCAGGTGGCGATGCCGTCGAGCTCCTCGATCGAGCCGCCAGGCTGGTCGCGGATCGATGCCGCGAGGTGCACGACCGTCTGCACGCCGCGCAGAGCGTTGCGAAAGGACGGGGGGTCGGTGAGATCGCCCAGCGCGATCTGCACGCGCACGCGCTGTGGGCCCAGCCCGCGCGGATCGCGCACCAGGCAGCGCACATCCGTGCCCTCGGCCAACAGCCGCCCGAGCAGCGTCGAGCCCACCAGCCCGGTCGCGCCCGTAAGTAGGAGCATGCTTCGTACAATATGGCCTCCCCGGAGCGCAACCCCCGACTCAGAAGGAAGTAAATGGCCTACGTGATCGCAGAGCCGTGCATCGGCACCAAGGACAACTCCTGTGTCGAGGTGTGCCCGGTGGACTGCATCCACCCGACCCCAGATGAGCCGGGATACGACGCTGTCGAGATGCTCTATATCGACCCCGAGGAGTGCATTGACTGCGACGCCTGCGTCGAGGCCTGCCCGGTGGACGCGTGCTTCGCGGAGGATCAGCTCCCCGAGGAGTGGCAGAAGTACACGCAGATCAACGCCGAGTACTTCGCGAACGGGAAGTAGTTCGCCGCACCCACCGCGTCGTGCGCGCGCTTTCGAGCGCGCAGCGCTAATTTCTGCTCGTGATCATCACCACGATGAACGATCTGCCCGGGTATGAGATCGACGAGGTCATCGGCGAGGTGTTCGGGTTGACCGTGCGCTCCCGCAACCTCGGGTCGCAGATCGGGGCGGTGCTGAAGTCGCTCGTTGGCGGCGAGCTCAAGGGGATGACGAAGATGCTCGCGAGCGGACGCCAGAACGCCGTCGATCGGGTCGTCGCCGAGGCCGAGGCCGGCGGCGCCGACGCGATCATCGCCTTCCGCTTCGATACCTCCGAGCTCGGCTCGAACTGGACGGAGATCTGTGCCTACGGCACCGCGGTGAAGGCCCACAAGCGCTGAGGCCGAGGCACTCAGCCAAGCGGCGCGTGCGCGCCGGGGTAGTCGGGGTGGCAGACGTCGAGGATCGCGAGGTTCGAGACCGCGCCGGCGAGTGCGGAGCGCAGCTGCACGGAGTCGAACTGGTGTGACAGCGGCGCCACCGGATTGACGGTGAGCGCCCGCAGGTCGATCTGCTCGAGCGCACGTAGGTCGATGCCCTGGCGGCGGTACCAGTCGACTCCGTGCGTGTGCAGAAAAACGCGCGTCGAGTCGCCCACGACCACGGTCAGCGTGCGCGAGGTGCGCCGCAGCGCGAGCCGCAGCTCCTCCAGGAAGCGCTCCGGCAACGCCCCCGCGATCGCGAGCACGGCGGCGTCAGGCTCGGCCTCGAGCAGCGCGGTCACCTCCGCCCCGCCAGCGCGCAGGACGAAGCGGGGCGGCAGCGCCGTCGTGCTGCCGTCGGCGTCGATCAGCGCGCCGTGCGCGGACGCCGTCGCCTGTGTGCCGCCGCCGAGCACCTCGCGCGCTCTTACGGACGCTCGCGAGCCGTCCTGCGGCGGCAGGCGCGCGAGCTCGACGGCCTCGCGCGTGCGCGCGACGACATCGTCGATATCGGTGCTGAGGACCGCGCCGGTCGCGATCACGAGGCCGTCCGAGACCTCCGGCGAAGAGGCCGCACGGCGGTCGATCGCGCCGTCGATGAGCACCTGCTCGGCTCCATGGGCGAGCATCGCGTCGCTCACCGCACGCACCTGCACCGCGGCGCTCGGTCCCGCCACCTCGATCTCGCCGGCGCCCGACAGCCGCGCGATCTGCACGCGCCCGAGGGGCGTGCGCACGTCGGTCTGCTCGAGCACCTTGTGGGGCGTGCCGCTCGCGCGCAGCAGGCCATCGGTGCTCGCCACCAGGCTGCCCGCGCGGAGCCGCACCCGCGGCTTTGAGATGCGCGCGTCGATCACGTCGTGCTCCTCCCCGTCGCGCCCCACGGAGGTAACCCCGACCGTCCGCCCGGCGGCATCGAGCTCGCGTAGGAGCGCAGCGAGCGTCTCGGTCTTGCCCGTGTTCTTGGCGAGCCCCACGAGCGCCAGACGCCTCGAGGAGGACGTCAGATCGCTCAGCACCGCGCGTGTCTTCTAGCGCGCCGCCAGCTCGCGCGCCGCGAGCTCGCGCGCGAGGAAGGTGGCCAGGTGATGCGGTTCGGTGCCCTTGGAGAAGCCCGCGTCGTAGCCGAGCTCCTTGGCCAGCTCGTTGGTCACGCGCGGGCCGCCGCAAGCCAGGATCATCCGCCCGCGCATGCCCTCGGCCTCGACCATCTCTACGAGCTCGGTCAGGTTCTGCACGTGCAGGTTCTGCTGGGTGACGGTCTGCGAGACGAGGATCGCGTCCGCCTCGACCTCCAGCGCGCGCGCGAGCAGCACGCTGTTGGGAACCTGGCTGCCGAGGTTGTAGGTCTGAAAGCAGCGGTAGCCCTCGAGCCCGTGATGGCCGTGGTAGCCCTTCAGGTTGAGCATCGCGTCGATGCCGACGCTGTGCGTGTCGGAGCCGGTGCTGGCGCCGACGACAACGATCCGTCGGCCGATGTGCGTGGTGACGAAGTGCTCGACCTCGTCCTCGCTCATGTACTCGATGTCGAAGCCCTCGCCCTGCAGCGCCCCGAAGTCGATGCTCACCGCGCAGCGCCCGTACATGACGAAGTAGGTGTAGCCCTCGGTGAGCTCCTCGTAGTGGACGACCTCGGGCTCGCCGAAGCCCATGCGCGCCGCCAGCTCGAGAGCGGCCCTGCGCGCGGCGAGCGAATACGCCACGGGCAGCGTGAAGCTCATCTGCACGAGCCCGTCGCCGAGGTGGTCTGCGTAGGGCTTCACCGCGGCAAGGTCGACCTGCCTATGCATAGCTCGCCTCCTGCATCAGCTCGAGCGCCGGGTTGAAGTAGGAGGCCTCGGTGCGAATGATCCCCTCGATCCCGCGGCCGTCCTCGAGCCCGCGGCTGACGTCGCCGAAGCTCGCCCGCTCGATGGCCTTGAAGAGCCCTTCCTCGGCGATCCGCTCGAGCAGTGCGTGCGCTCCCGCGAGCACCTCCTGGGCGTGCGTCTGGATGATCCCGCCGCGCTTGAACTCGATCTCCTCGCCGAGGTCGTGGGCTGCGTTGAAGACGTAGTCGACGTTCTGCAGCCCGAGCACGCGGTCGTGGATGTGCGGCGTGAAGATGCCCTCCGTCGGCACGCCGATCGTCTGGATCCCCTGCCCCGTCGCGATCGTCACGAGGTTGAAGAGAGCGTCGGCTGCGTGCGTGCGGAACAGGTTGCCGTCCATGTGTCGCGTCGGCGGCATGTACTTCACCGGGCACTCGGGGAACAGCTCGCGCGTGAGCTGCGCCTGCGCCCACTCGAGCAACAGGCCGTTGCGCACCGGCACGTCGATCTCGAAGGCGTCGCCGAGCGCGATCTGCGCGTCGGGCACGCCGGAGGCACGCGCGAGCTGATGATTGATGAACTGCGAGGCGGTCACCGAGGGCGCCGCCTCGAGCGCATCGGCGGTGCGCAGGTAGTTGTCCTCGCCGGTGTTGATGACGACGCCGAAGTGGCCGTTGATCATGCGGGAGATGCGCTGGTCTATGAGCCCGCGCAGGATGTTGATGTCGCGGTAGAGGATCCCGTAGAGGGCGTCGTTGACCATGTTGTCAAAGCCCTCCCACGCGCCCATCACCGCGATCTCTGACATGCACAGCCCCGAGCAGAAGCTCGACAGGCGGATGTAGCGCCCGTGCTGCTCGGACCACGCGTCCATCGCCTCGCGCATGATCCGGAAGTTGGCCTGCGTCGCGAAGGTGCCGCCGTAGCCCTCCGTCGTCGGGCCGTAGGGCACGTAGTCGAGCAGGCTCTGCGCAGTCGAGCGGATCACCGCGACGATGTCTCCGCCCGCCTGTGCGACCGCCTTCGCATGCACCACGTCCTCGTACACGTCGCCCGTCGCCGTGAGCACGTAGCGAAGCGGCGTGGGAGTTTCGCCGAGGCGCTCGCGCATCGTGCGGCGCTCCTCAAAGCGCGCCGAGATCTCGCGCATGCGCGCCGCGCACTCCTCGCTCGCGCGCTCGCGGATGGCGCCATCCTCTGCGGTCTCGAGCGCGCACAGCTCGAGCTCGCCCGCGCTCACGCCCTCCGCGAGCTGCTGCGGCGAGCGGCCCGTCTGGAGCATCGCGTTGCCGAGCCAGTAGGCCACGCCGCGAGAGAGGCCGCCCGCCGCCTGCACGTGGTCGACGAGCACGTTCGGCAGAGGTGCCTCGAGCTCGTCTGCGCCGTCGACGCCCAGCAGCCGGGTGACGCTGCGCTCGACCGAGACGGTCGTGTGCCCCACGATGCGCTCGGCGACCTGGTCGGCGATCTGGTGCGCCGCCTGCCGGCAGGCGGCGACCACGCCGGGATCGATGTCCAGCTTCGATCTCATCAGATGTCCCTCACGATCGGGAAGGGGATGACCTCTCGCAGCGTGTCCCGTTCGGTCAGGATCATCACCAGCCGGTCCACGCCCATGCCACCGCCCGCCGTCGGCGAGTAGCCGTACTCGATCGCGCGCGCGTACTCCTCGTCGTTGGGGTGCGGAACGTCGGCGTCGTCGATCTGCCGGCGCTGTCGCTGCTCGACGAAGCGCTGCCACTGATCGACCGGGTCGTTCAGCTCGGTGTCGCCGCTGACCATCTCGATCCCGCCGATGACCGCATCGAAGTGCTCGGCGAGCTGCGGGTGGACGCTGTGGCGCTTGGTGATCGGGAACGGCTCGAGCGGGAAGTCGAAGACGTGCGTCGGCTGGTTGAGCGTCGACTCGATGTGCTTCGTGTAGATGTCGGCGACCAGCTCGGCCCACGTCGCCTGCTCGTCGACGGGGCCGTCGAGCACCTCCGCGAGCGCCTTCTCATCGGCCTCCATGAAGTCCACGCCCGTGCGCTCGAGGATCAGCTCGCGCAGCGTCACGCGCCGCCACGGCATTGCGAGGTCGATCGCTTCGCCGTTGCGGTGCACGGCCGTCCGTCCGAGCGCGCGCTGCGCCACATCGCGGAACATTTCTTCGGTCGCCGTCGCCACGTCGTTGTAATCGGCATACGCGAACATGAACTCGATGATCGTGAACTCCGGGCTGTGCTTCGGCGAGATGCCCTCGTTGCGGAAGACCTTGCCCATGTCGTAGACGTTCTCGAGGCCGCCGACGATGCAGCGGTTGAGGAAGAGCTCGACGGAGATGCGCAGGTAGAGGTCCCGGTCGAGCGCATTGTGGTGCGTCGTGAACGGCCGCGAGCCCGCGCCCCCCGCGAGCGACTGCAGGGCGGGCGTTTCGACTTCGATGAAGTCGCGTTCGTTCAGCCACTCGCGGATCGCGGCGACGATCTTCGCGCGCGTTACGAAGAGCTCGCGTGTCTGCTCGTTGGCGAGCAGGTCGAGCTCGCGGTAGCGGTAGCGCGTGCCCGTGTCGCCAAGCCCGTGGTGCTTGTCCGGCGGCGGGCGCAGCGACTTGGTCAGCAGCGTGCATTCGAGCACCGCCAGCGCGAGCTGCCCGCGCTGGGTCACGTACACGCAGCCGACCACGCCGACGATGTCGCCGATGTCGAGGGCGAGGATGCGCTCGTACTCGCGCTCCCCCAGGGCGTCCACGCGCACCACGACCTGGATCGTCCCGGACAGGTCGCGCACGTCCAGGAACGCGGTCTTTCCGTGCACGCGGCGGGAGATCAGCCTGCCGGCGATGTGATGGCGCAGCTCCGGATGCTCGCCGTGGGCGAGCGTTGCCGCGTCGTGCGCCGCGAGCACGCCCTCGATGCGGTCACGGTCGGGAATCCTGACCGGCGGATAGGGGTCGATCCCCTCCGCCCGCAGGCGCTCGAGCTTCGCGCGCCGTTCGTCGAATTCGACCAGCCCCTCCTGCTCCGGCGCCTGCGCCGGGAGGGCGTCCTGCCCAGGCCCCTCCGTCTGCTTTTGCACTGCCATTCTGTGAACCGATCCTTCCAGGTGCGGCGCTCTTGTCAAGCGCCGGGGATTTCACGCCCGGCCGGCTCGATTGAGGTGAGCCGGCGCGCGCGTGCTTGCGGCATGGGGCTAGGGAGCCCCGGGCATGTCGCTCGTCTCGCGGTGGCCTTGAGTGCGGCTAGGCCATCGGAAGCGACATGCCCACGGGTTTGCGCTGCTCCTCCGTGGGCGCCGCGGCTACGGCGACCTGAACCACGGGCAGCGAAACGGGCGCGGGCGGTGCGAGCGCGATGATCCCGCGCGCGACCTGGCGGATCGCCTGGGCGGAGGGCTCATCGGGGTTGTCGATCACGAGCGGCAGGCCGCCGTCGGCGTGCTCGCGCAGCGCCATGGTCAGCGGCACCTTGCCGAGCAGCGGCACGTCGAGCTCGCTCGCGAGCTCCTCGCCACCGCCCTCTCCAAAGATCTTGAAGCGCTCACCGGAGGGGGTCGTGAAGCTCGACATGTTCTCGATCACGCCCGCGATCTCCAGCTGCACCTTCTGCGCCATCTGCGCGGCGCGTCGGGCGACCTTCTGCGCGGTCGGCTGGGGCGTCGTCACGAGCAGGAACCGCGCCTGCGGCAGCAGCTGCGCGAGCGTCATCGAGACGTCTCCGGTGCCGGGCGGGAGGTCTACGAGCAGGTAGTCGAGCTCGCCCCATTCGACGTCCTGCAGGAACTGCGTGAGCGCCTTGTGGAGCATCGGCCCCCGCCAGACGACCGCAGCGTCTTCCTCCACGAAGAAGCCGATCGACATCACCTTCACGCCGCCGGCCTGCAGCGGGATGATCCTCCGCTGCGCGGAGACGTCCGGGCGCGTCGCTCCGAGCCCGAACATGCGCGGAATCGAGTAGCCCCAGACGTCAGCGTCGAGCACGCCCACGCGGTTGCCTTCGGCGGACAGCGCCGCCGCGAGGTTGGCGGTCAGTGTGGACTTGCCAACGCCGCCCTTGCCGGAGCCCACGCACAGCACGTTCGCGACCTGCGCGAGCGCGCCCGCGGGCAGGCTGCCACGGCCGAGCTTCTGCTGCAGCGCCGCCTTCTGCTCGTCGCTGAGCACGTCGAAGTAGACGTTCACGTGGCTGACGCCCTCGAGCGCGCCGACGGCCTGCGCCACCCCGTTCTGGAAGTGGCCCTTGATCGGGCAGCCGGGGGTCGTCAACGACACGGTGACGTCGACCACGCCGTTGGCGCTGATGTCGATCGCGCGCACCATGTCGAGCTCGACGATCGAGCGGTGCAGCTCCGGATCGATGACGGCCTCGAGCGCCCTGCTGATCTCCTGCCTATCGGTCACGCCCCCATTGTGGCAAACGCGCGCCGCGCGCCTCGGCGGGCCCTGCGCTCGCGCGCGGGATAGGCGGAGTCTGGCCAAAAAAGTGACCCGCGGGCGGTGGGGGCCGCCCGCGGGTCGAGGGAGGAGAGGGTGCTACTACTGCCGGCGGGATATGAGGCCGGCAGACTCTCCCGCTCGCCCGGCCTCTCCGGTCCGGGGCGGGGTAAGGGGTTCGATCTAGACCAGGCTGAGGATCCGCTCCTGGACTTCCTTGGCCAGCTCGGGAACGCGACCGGCGAGGTCACTGCCGTTTTTCGCGAACGTCTCGCGGCGGTCCTCGAGGTGGTTCACGCGGCTCTCCACCACGCGGCGGCGCGTGCGCAGCTGGCGCTCGACGCGAACGCGCGCTTTGCGCACCTCACGCTCGAGCCGGTTGCGCGCGGTGACCCCGCGGCGCTCGAAGCGACGCAGCTGCGCCTGGGTCTTCGGGCCGGAGGAGTAGGTGGACAGCGTGTCGGAGACGGTCGAGACGACGCGGTCGCGCGCTAGCAGGGCGGCTCCCACGGGGATCAGGACGGCGCGCTCGGCGTAGTCGCCCAGCAGGCCGGCTGTCTCGCGCGTGGCGGTCTCGCTCTGGCGGACGGCCGACTCGAGCTGGTGCAGCGCGTTCGTGCGTGCGCCCTTGGCCGTGCTCGCTTTCGCGTTCAGGCTGCCGCGGGAGGCTGCTTTCGCCGAGGGCGATTTGCGCGCGCTCACTTTGCGGCTCGTTTTGCGCGCGGTGGTTTTGCGCGCGGTCGCTTTGCGTGTGGTGGAGCTGACTTTGCGCGCCGCTTTGGCGCGCGGTTTGCTCGTTTTGCTTGAAGGGTTGCTGACGGTTGGCATTTGGAGCTCCTTCTCGTCCCTCAGGGCCGTGAGGGGCGGGTCATTTAAGTTTTCCACGTTAGGACGGGCGGTCTGGCCTCCACGACCGAACACATGTTTGTAACCCGCTTGCCAAAGATCGTTACAGCCGCATACTACCAGCGCGTGAAAACGCTGTAACCAAGCGGCCGCAACCAGCGTTAGTTTGTGGCAGGAGGAACATGCGTTCGGCCGCTGTTTGCGGCCTCGAGCCGGGTCGCCGACTGCCGGTGCGCTCGAGCCAGTCCGCAGCGGTTGCTCGAGCTCCTGCGGGGTCGGCAGCATCTGCGGTCCGCGCCACGCCCTCGCGAGCGCCGCCGGGCCGCCCGCCGCGACCACGGCGTCGCAGAAGCGCCTGCCCGTCTCGTACTGGCGCATCTTCAGCTCGAGCCCGAGCAGCCGCTCGAGCACGCGCCACGGCATCCCGCGGCTTTCGCGGCGGCGGTTCATGGCCGCGCGCAGGCGCTCGAGCGTCGGCAGCACCTCGCCGCCGATGACGTCCATCGTGTGCTCCGCGTGACCCTCGACCAGCGACATCGCCGCCTGCATCCGCTCGACCAGCTGCCACCGGTCCTCGCCGAGGGTCATGCGCAGCAGCTCGCCCACGGCGCGCGCGCTCGATCATTTCTCGCAGCTGCGCGGGGTCGGGAAGGCTGGCGGTCCAGCCGCCCTTGGCCGAGTCGGGCAGCACGCTCACCTGCAGGCCGTCGATCAGCTCGCTGATCATGGCCCGCAGGTACTCGCGCAGCCACGGCGCGCCCGTGAACTGCACCGCGTGGGTGATCTCGTGGATCGTCACCCACAGCACGAGCTCGTCGCGGTCGACGCTGAGGTTGCGCGCCGCCTGCGCGAGGTTCGGGGCGAGCAGCAGCAGCCGCGGGCGTGCGTCCTCCTCCAGCAGCGCGAGGTCGTACTGGCCGAGCACGCGCTGCGAGAGCACGCCCGTGAGCGCGCCCACCTGCGCGCCCATCAGCAGCCCGCGAGGCCGAGCGCATGGGGCCGGCGAGCGGTCCGCGAGGACTCGTCCATGCGCCGCGTCAGGCGCCCGAGCAGGGGCGCATCGTGCGCAGGTTCGCCGCGATCCAGGCGGAGCGGTCCACGAGCTCCAGCGGCGGCAGCGAGCCGGGCTCGGCAGGCCGCTGTAGGCGCTCACGCGCCGCGCGAACTCGTGCGCGAGCGGTCCAACGTTCTCCACGCTGACGCCGCCGAACGGCGGCGTGCCAGCGATCAGCTCGCCGATGCGCTGCGCGATCCGCCAGTCGACCAGGTCCATATCAAGAGCGTAGCCCCGCCGCGAAGGCCCTCCGCCACGCGCGGCTCGCGCGCGCGTAACCTGTGAGGCTGTGCCTGGCTCGCAGATCGCGCACGCGCCGCCGCAGGATCCGCGGCCGTCAGGCGAGCGCGAACCGCATTCCTGAAGCGCCCCGAGGTCCGCGACGTGCTCGCCTGGATGCGCCTGCTGCTCGACCCGCAGGACGCCTGGCCGCCGTTGCGCGCGCCCTTGCCCGCCCGCCGATCGAGCTGCGCCAGGTCGATCTCGCGCGCGTGATCCAGGTCGCGCGCAGGCGCAAGCTCGACCTCGTCCTCGGCCTCGGCGCCGCCGCCGAATCGCCGCAGGTCCCGCCGGAGGCGCGCGAACGCATCGCGCGCTTCCTCGAGTTGCACGGCTGTGCGCGGCGGAGCTCGAGCAGATGTCCCCGGAGCCCTTCCTCGCGCGTCTGATCGAGCGCCTTGCTCCCCGCGCAGCGCTCGCTGCTCGCGCCCGAGGAGGCCGCGAGCCGCGGCGCCAGCCTCGAGCCCTGCGCGCGCTCGCCGGCGAGTTCGTGCGCACACGGCCGTGGTGCGACACGCGCGAGCTGACGCTGCACCTCGCCGGCGTCTCACCCGGCGAGGAGAGCGCGGCGCGCCGCCGCGGAGGCGCCCGAGGTGCTGCTCGAGCGGCTGCTGGGTGTCCTGCGCGAGGAGCTGATCGCCGGCGTCGCGCGCATCGGCGGGCGCCTCGGCGAGCTGCGCCTGGACACCGACCTCGACATCTCCCACGGCGTCGTGCGCTATCTCGAGCTCGTGAAGCTCTCGGCGCTGCTGCAGCGGCGCGACGGGCAGGCGCTGGAGGAGGCGCTCACGGACATCAACGCGCGCCTGCTCGCCGCCGCCACGCCGCTGCAGCGCGAGATCCTCGAGACGTCCACGCTCGACGAGACCCTGCTCGCGGCGGCGCTGCAGGCGAGCGCGGCCGACGGCCTTGGCGCCGGCGCGCCCGCAGCGCGCATGCCGCTCGCGCGCGAGGAGCACTCGCTCGTGCCGTTCCTGCCGCGCAAGGGCAGCGGCCTCGCGCTGTCGGCCTCGGACATCCAGACCTACCGCAGCTGCCCGCTGCGCTACAAGTACGCGCGCGTCCTGCGCATCCCGCTCGAGCAGACCGTCCACCAGCGCTTCGGGATCGTCGTGCACCAGGTGCTCGAGCGCTACCACGCGGCCGGCGCGAGCACGCTCGAGCAGCTGCTCGACCTGCTCGACGCGGTCTGGCGCAGGAGCGCCCTCGGCGACAGCGAGTCCGAGCGCGAGCTGTTCGAGAAGGCGCGCGTGGCGCTCGTCCGCTACCACGCAGCGTCTCATCGCCGAGCCGGCCGAGCCGCATCTGGTTCGAGCGCGCCTTCAGCTTCCGGCTCGGCCCCCATCACCTGCGCGGGCGCGTCGATCGCGTCGACCGGCTTGCCGCCGACGGGCCGGGGCCGCAATACGAGCTGATCGACTACAAGACCTCGCGGCCGAAGAGCCAGCAGGAGCTCGCCGACGACGTGCAGCTGGCGCTGTACGCGCTCGCCGCGCGCGAGGACTGGGCGCTCGAGTCCTCGCAGCAGTCCTACTACTACGTTCTGGACGACGTGAAGGTGCCGCTCGCCCAGGGCGCCGGCGACGCGGCCGCGCTCACGCAGACGGTGCTCGCGGTGGGGGAGGGGATCCTCGCCCAGGATTTCGAGCCGACGCCCTCGCGCGCGCTGTGCGCGATGTGCGACTACCGCGTCGTCTGCCCGGCCGCCGCGCTATAGCGCCGGCCCGGGCCCATGAGGAGGGTTCGCGGCGCGCTGGAGCGCTCTGCCGGGCGCGGCTATCAGTCGCGACCGCGCTGGCGCAGGAAGCGCTGGAATTCGCGCGCCAGCACGTCGCCCGAGGGGACCTGCTCGGCGGCTTCCGGAAGCTCGCTGTCGGCGGCCTGCTCGAGCCGTTCCACGAACGCCACGATGTCGGGGTCGCTCTGCACTGCCAGGCCGACCTGGCGTTCGTAGTCCGCCGCCGCGGACTCGAGCTCGGAGAGGTCGACCGACACGCCGATCAGCACTTCCACGCGCCGCAGCAGCGCGAGCGCCGCCTTCGGGTTGGTCGCGGCCGCGACGTAGTGCGGGACGGCCGCCCACAGCGTCGCCGACGGCAGCCCCGCGTTCGCACACGCCGCATGCAGGATGCCCACGATTCCGGTGGGTCCCTCGTAGCTCGAGCCCGGCACCCCGAGTCGCTCGAGCAGCGCGGCGTCCGAGGCGTGCCCGGTCATCACCGACGGACGCGTGTGCGGGACGTCGCCCAGCAGCGCGCCCAGCGTGACCACGAGCTGGACGCCCAGCGCCTCGGCGAGGTCCACCAGCAGGGCCGCGAATGAGCGCCAGCGCAGCGAAGGCTCGACGCCCTGCACGAGCACGAGGTCGCGGGGCGCGCGCGGGGCGCGCGCCTCGAAGATTTCAACGCCGGGCCAGTGGATCTCACGCTGCTCCTGCTCGCCCAGGACGATCGTCGGGCGGGTGGACTGGTAGTCGTAGAACTCCTCGGCGTCGAGCTGCGCGAAGCGGCGCGCGTTAAGCGAGGCCGCGAGGAAGGAGACAGCGCTCGAAGCCGCGTCACCGGCGTCGTTCCAACCCTGGAAGGCGCACACCATCGCGGGGGCCCTGAGGCCGTCCGGACGGCGGTCCCAGATGAGCGGCGGCATCCGAACCACCGTACATCATGCGGCGATGGCCTCCGCCACCAGCGCGGCGCCGCAGCGCGGCCAGTCGGTCGCGACGTTGCGACCGGGAGACGAGCTCGACGGGCTGTTCGCGTGCACGCGCAAGGACCGCCAGATCTCGCGCGCCGGAACGCCGTACCTGACGGTCGAGCTGCGCGACAGCACGGGCTCGATCTGGCGCGCGCGTTCCGCGACGCCGACCTGCTGTCGGGGCGCTTTCAAGAGGGCGAGCTCGTGCGTGCGAGCGGGCGCGTCGAGCGCTTCCGCGAGCAGCTGCAGGTGGAGCTGCGCTCGATCGCGAGCGCCGGCGCCGAGCACGCGCATGAGCTCGAGCCCGAGCGCTTCCTGCCCGTCAGCCGGCGCGACCTCGAGGAGCTCGAGGGCTTCCTCGAGCACCTCGCGCGCGAGGTCTACGATCCGCCGCTGAAGGCGCTGCTCGCGGCGCTGCTCGACGACGAGCAGCTGCGCGTGCAGATCAAGCGCGCCCCGTGCGCGCTGCCGCCATCGGTCTCGCCTACGCGCGCCGCGACGCCGCGCTCCTCCGCACACCACGCATACCTCGGCGGCCTGCTCGAGCACACCGTCGCCGTCGCCACGCTGGCGCTCGAGCTGAGCACGCTGCATCCCCGCCTGGACCGCGACCTGCTGCTCTGCGCCGCCCTCGTGCACGATCTCGGCAAGACGCGCGAGTACAGCTATGGCGCGGAGATCGAGCGCAGTCGCGAGGGGCGCATGCTCGGGCACATCGAGCTCGGCCTACGGCTGATCGCAGAGCACCTCCCGGCGCAGCTCGACGCCGACCGCCGGCTCGCGCTCGAGCACTGCGTGATGCTGCATCACGGCGCCGACGCCGCCGCCGGCCAGCGCTTCCCTACGCCCGAGGCCCTGGCGCTGTTTCGCCTGAACGCCCTGGACGCGCAGCTGAAGGGCGCGCTCGAGCACGGGCCTTAGGCTCTTATAAAAGCTCAGCAAGCCCTGTCAAGAGCGCCCCTTCGCGGTGCCGATAAGGGAAGCAATGGGCGAGATCGTCATGCCGGCCGGCCCACCCCCGCCGCTGGAGGACCCCGAGCTGCGCGCGCACGCGGGCACCGGAGCTGCGCGTGCGTCAGCGGGCGAGCCCGCGACGACGGCGCAGCAAACGCCCGAGGGCGGGCGCCCGACACTCGGGCAGAAGGGGCTTCACCCGCCCACCACGCCGGGCGCTCCACGCGGATGATCGGCGAGGTCGTCGTCGACCTCGGACTCGCCGACCGCGAGAGCGTCGAGGACGCGGTCACCGCCGCCCGCGAGCAGGGGCGGCCCACCGGGCTCGTGCTCGTCGAGCGCGGCGTCCTGCGCCACGACCAGCTCGCGCGCGTCGTCGCCGAGCGCTTCGGCCTCGACTTCGTTGACCTCGCCGCCTTCGAGGTCGACATGGGCGCCGCCAACCTCGTCAGCGCCGAGACCGCCAAGCGCTACCAGGCGCTGCCCGTCGGCTTCACCGACGACGGCGCGCTGCTGGTCGCGATGGCCAACCCCACGAACATCCTCACGATCGACGACATCGGCATGATGACCGGCCGCCGCGTGCGCCCCGCGGCCGCCTCGATCGAGGACCTCAACCTCCTGCTCGCACGGCTCGTGCGCATGGACGAATCGATCGAAGACATCAGCGACGAGGAAGAGGTCGGCGAGGAGGACGTGAACCTCAACGACGCCGACGCGACCGCGCCGGTGATCAAGCTCGTGCACTCGATCGTCGCGCAGGCCGTGCAGCTCGGCGCCTCCGACATCCACATCAACCCCGAAGAGGGCGACACGCACGTGCTCTTCCGCGTCGACGGTGTGCTCACGCCGAGCGCGACCGTGAAGCGCCGCATGACCGCCTCCGTCGTCTCGCGCATCAAGATCATGGCCGACCTCGACATCTCCGAGCGGCGCGTCCCGCAGGACGGGCGCTTCGCGCTCACCATCGACGGCCGCCGCGTCGACATCCGCGTCGTCACGCTGCCGCTCGTCTACGGCGAGGCCGTCGTCCTGCGCATCCTCGACGGCGGCGGCGACGCGATGGACGACCTCGAGTCGCTCGGCATGCAGGCCGCCGAGCAGGCGCGCTTCGCGACCGCCATCCACCGGCCCAACGGCGCTGTGCTGGTCACAGGGCCGACCGGCTCGGGCAAGACGACCACGCTCTACGTCGCGCTGAACGTGCTCAACGACGGTCAGCGCAGCATCCTCACGATCGAGGACCCCGTGGAGCAGCGCATCGCGGGCATCAAGCAGATGCAGATCGCGCCGAAGGCGGGCGTCACCTTCGAGACGGGACTGCGCTCGATGCTGCGCGCCGACCCCGACGTGATCATGGTCGGCGAGATCCGCGACCGCCAGACCGCCCACATCGCCGTCGAGGCGGCGCTCACCGGCCACCTCGTGCTGTCCACGCTGCACACGCGCGACGCGCCCAGCGCGCTGGGGCGGCTGATGGACATGGGGATCGAGCCCTTCCTGATCTCCTCCGCCGTCGACTGCATCGTCGCCCAGCGGCTCGTGCGCATGCTCTGCCCGCACTGCAAGCGGGCGCAGAAACTCTCCGAGGTCGTTCTCGCCGAGCACGGGCTCAGCGGTGCCGAACCGTATGAGGCCGTCGGCTGCTCGCGCTGCGGCGGCAGCGGCTACCGCGGCCGCGTCGGCCTGTACGAGGTGATGGAGGTGAGCGAACCGATCCGAGCGCTCATCCTCGAGCGCGCCTCCGTCGATCGCATGGTCGCGATCGCCCAGGGAGAAGGCATGCGACGCCTGCGCGACGACGGCCTCTACAAGGTCCGCGAGGGCATCACCTCGATCGCCGAGATCGAGCGCATCACCAACAGCATGCTCTAGGGAGCGCGCCCGCCAGAAAGCGACGCGGCGCCCGCGCCTGGAGGAACGCGCGGACGCCGCATCCGACTGGCCGCCGAGGCCAGCCCGCTCTCTGCTGCTGGCGCGAGCTACTTCTTCGCGGCAGCCTTCTTGTGCTTCTTGTGCTTCTTCTTCCCGTTCTTTGCGTGACCTAACGTCTTCGGGTTCAGCCGCGTCGAGCCCGACCAGAAATCCGGCGGGCAGCCGACGGGCCTGCCGAGGTCGAACGGCCCCGAGATAGCCTGGGTGATGACGCCTTTTTCAAGGTACGCGTAGGTCACCGTCAGCAGCGGGTCCTCGCGCGGCTCGGCGCAGATCTTCCTTTCGATCGCGAACTGCCCCGTGATCTGCTCGTAGCCGCCCTTCGCCGCGCCCACGCAGTTGACGGCGTGGCCCGGCACTTCGCCCGAGCAGGAGAAGGTGTCCGTCAGCGTCGCTCCCGTGGAGATCGAGCGTCACCAGCGGTGGGCTCGACACGCCGCTCACGGGAATCTGGGACTGCAGCTGGTAGCCCGTGATCAGCCCGTCGCAGTAGAAGCTGTACTTGACCTGTTGTTCTTCGCTTCCTTCTTCGGGGGCCCCCGCCGTGATGCTGCCGAGGCAGGAGTAGTTGTTGGGGTTGGATTCTTCGGCCTCGCTCACCGCCGGTGCCGCCAGCGACAGCCCCAGGCAGCCCAACGCGGCGGCGAGCCACAGGGCTGCCCGGCTTCGGGCCAGACGAGATGCGTGCAACGCGATTCTCCGTTCGTATGGTTGGTTTGATCTGTCTCTTCGTCAGCCCAGCAGCGCCTGCAGGCTCTGCGCGGGTGAAGTTGCGTTGAAGCGCAGCGAGGGGCGCGCGCCCGCCTTCGCGAACGGCGAGAGCACCAGCACCCCCGCTGGCGGCACGTCCGTGAGCGTCGCGCTCGAGGCGCCCGCCGGGAGCCCCGCCTGCGCGGCGATGCCCACGCTCGCGAACGTGACCACGACGAGGCCGTGTTCGCGATACGCGGTGCTCGCCGTGACCTGCGCGAGCGTTTCCTTCAGGAACGAGTCGGCCGCCGTGAGCGCACCCGCTGGGGTCGAGCACGGCGCCCCCGCGGCGCCTTCCGGGCAGGGCGGCTGCACGAGCGAATGCACGAGCGGCGGCGTCGCGCCGACGGCCACCGGCGCGAGCAGCGCCGCCTCGCTCGCGAGCGCCGCGCCCTGCAGCGCGCTCCAGCCGCCCAGCAGCGCGCCCTCGTGCAGCGCCGTGGCGGTGATGTAGGGCGCCGCCGTCGGCTGGCCCTGCGCCTGCGCGAAAGATTCGCCCGCGAGCTCGATCAGCCACACGCTCGTCACCGCCGGCAGCTTCTTGCCCTTGCCCGCCGGTTTGCCGGTCCCGCTCGGGGTGCTCGCTTTGCTTCGCTCGGGGTGGTGGTGGCTGCTTCGGAGGCGCTCGAGGCCGCCGCCGCGGCGCGCCGTTCGCGGCGTCTCTGCCTGCGGGCCGCGCGCGCCTGCGCTTCGGAGGCGAGCGCAGTGGCTTCCGCGCTGGTGGGCGCATGCGCACCCGTCCCGCCGCGATCGCCGCCCGCGATCGCGGCCAGCAGCTCCGGGAGGCGCGCCAGCTCGCTCGGCGAGACGCCCGCGAAGGATGCGCTCGGCGCGGGCCCGATCGCCGCCCCGACGCCGACGCCGGTCGCCAGCATCGCGGCCGCCAGCAGCACCGCCCACGTCGCGAGACAGGGCGCCGCGCAGCCCGCACCGACGGCTCGCCCGCGTCCTCGGCGCCATCGTGCGGGCGTGCGCCGGCGGCGCCTGCCTGCTCGTTCGTCCTGGAAAAGGGGTTGCGCACTTTTTGGGTTCCGATTGTGTTCTTCTTGGACTGCCCCCGCCGGGGGGCGGAGTCAGGTCGAGCTACGCCGGCCTATATCTCACCCACCCGACAAATAAAGCTAATGTCGATCGGATCTATGAGGTTATGGTATCTTCGCCCGCTCCTGTCAACGGACTCAACGCCACTCGAGAAAAGGGAGTCCACACCAAATGCATCGAATTCGCCGTCTCTCCGCCGCCGTCGCGGTGGCTGGCGTGCTCGGGGTTGCGGCGCCTGCGGCCGCCAACGCGCGACCACGATCACGATCAGCGGCGCCACCGCCTCCTACCCGCTCGTGCAGCTGCTCGCGCAGAAGTACGTGAAGCTGCACAAGCACAAAGTCAAGTTCAAGATCGCGCAGGGCGGCTCGCACGGTCGGCGTCAACGATGTCGCCGCCGGCCGCGTGACGATCGCCGACGTCTCGCGCGACCCGCTCTCACGCCGACCAGCCGGGCCTCGATCTTCTACCCGATCGCCAAGTACGCGATCTGCGTGATCACGAACAAAGCGAACACGCTCGGCGAACCTCACGACCGCGCAGCTCGACCGCCATCTTCACCGGCAAGACCCGCTCGCTGGAGCGGCGTCTCCGGCGCCAGCGCGAGCGGCACGATCGACCTGATCAGCCGCACGCTCGGTCGCCGGCGTGCTCACCAGCTTCCAGACGCTGCTGCTGGAAGGCAAGAAAGTCGCGAGCGTCGCCGCCGAAGAGTCCTCCGAGGGCCTGATGCAAGCAGGCGGTCGAAAACGACCCCAACTCGATCGGCTTCGTGTCCAACTACCAGTCCGACAAAGGCGGCGTGCACGTCGTCTCGATCAACGGCGTGGCTTGCAACAGGTCGACGGCCGCCTCCGGCACCTACCCGGGCGTCGCGCGCTTCTACGAGGTGACCAAAGGCAAGGCGACGGGCGCCGCCTCGGCGTTCATCGGCTGGATCGCAACTCCGCCGCGGCCGCAAGATCATCTCCACCCAGTGGGTCCGTCGCCTAGCGCGAGCGCAGGCGGCGTGCTGGCGCGCCTGCGCAACCCATGGCCAGACCCCCGCGCCGAGCGCACTGCTCGGCGCGGTGTCGCTGTCGGTCGGGGTGCTCGTGGTCGGCGATGATCGTGTTCGTCGCCGTCCACGCATGGCCGACCTTCGAGCACAACGGCCTCAGCTGGCTTGGCTCGGGCGGCAGCCCCGAAGCGCAGTTCGCAACGGATGCAGAACGCGAGCGGCGCACCCGCCCGCGTCCGCCTACCACCTGCGGGCCTGGCCGCTGCTCTACGGCACGCTGCTCACGACCGTCGCCGCGGTCGTGATCGCCCTGCTCGTCGCCGTGTTCGCGTCGATCTTCATCGTCGAGCTCGCGCCCGACGCGGCTGCGCGCGCTGGCGATCCCCGTGATCCGGCTGCTCGCCTCGGTGCCCTCGGTCGTGTACGGCCTGCTCGGTGTCCTCGTGCATCGTGCCGTTTGTCGGCAACCATCTGATCACCGCGGCTGAGAAGACCTCGGTGCAGAACACGGTCGAGCTGACCGGCGCCGGGCTGCTCGTGACCATCGTGATCCTCGCGCTGATGATCACGCCGATCATGATCGCGCTGATCTGCGAGGCACTCGCCTCGGTGCCCAACGCCTGGCGCGAGGGCGCGATCGCGCTCGGACTGAACCCGCTGCGCGCGGTCCTCGCCGTCAGCGTGCGCGCCGCGCGCCCGGCGATCGTCGCGGCCGCCGTGCTCGCGACCGCCCGCGCGCTCGGCGAGGCGATCATGATCTCGATGGTCTCCGGTTCGCGTGCCTTCGCGCCGAACCTCTCGCACGGGCTGCCGATCTTCCTGTTCGAGCCGATGCGCACCTTCGCCTCGACGATCGTCGACTTCCGCGAAGGCATCAGCGCCCCCGCGCTCGGCTCCTCGCTGTATGCGATCGCGCTGCTGCTGCTGTTCTCCGCCTTCGTGCTGTCCGTCGGCGGCTACCTGATCAAGCTCCCGCTGCGTCGCTACCAGGTGCGCGGATGAGCGCGCTGAGCGCGCTCGAGCGGTCCACGAGCGTCCGCCGATGCGCAGCGGGCGCGGCAGGCGCTCCTCGCCGCTGAGCTGGCGCTGGAGCGACCGTCTTGCGCTCGTGTTTGCCTGGGCGGCGGGGCTCGGGCTCTGCCTGATCGCCGCCGCGATCGTGGTCTACCTCGGCTACCGCGGGATCGCAGTACCTGCGCGTCCAGCCTGCTCGTCACGCGGCCCCCGCTGTCCACCAGCCAGGCCGGCTCGGGTGGATTCCTCGACCCGCTCGAGGGAACCGCGCTGCTGATCGGCATCGGCGTCGTGCTGGCCGCGCCGCTCGCGATCTGCAGCGCCGTGTGGGTCACCGAGTACGGGCGGCCGAGCTGGCTCGCGCGCGTGGTCGAGTCGAGCATCGAGATCGTCGCCGGAACCCCCGACATCGTGATCGCGCTGTTCGGGCTGGTCGTCTTCCAGCTCAGCTTCATGGCGCCCTTCTCCTTCCGCGCCTCCGGCGGAGGCGTCTTCGGGCGCTCGTTCATCGCCGCCGGGGCGATGATGTCGCTGATCGCGCTGCCGCCGATCTACACGGCCACGCGCGACGGCCTGCAGGCGGTGCCCAACCACCTGCGCGAGGCCGCCTTCGCGCTCGGCAAGACCCGCATCACCACGATCCGCCGCGTGCTGCTCCCGAGCGTGCGCTCGAACATCGCCACCGGCGTCACGCTCGGAGTCAGCCGCATCATCGGCGACACCGCGATCGTCGTGCTGCTGCTCGGCGACTCGCTGCGCATCGAACCGCAGGGCGTCGATCCCCGGCCTCGGCCTGCTGCGCGGCACCGGCTCCACGCTCACCAGCTACGTCTACAACAACTCCCCCGCCGGCGAAGGCGCCGCGCCGCAGAAGGCCTACGCGGCCGCCTTCGTGCTGCTGGTGTTCGTGCTCGGCCTGAACCTGCTCGTCGAGCGCATCGGGCGCAGCGCAGCCAACGCGACTGGCCTCGGCGCAGCCTACGGCGTCGTCTAGGCCGACCGCGCATGGTCCCCGCGCAGCTCCCCGGAAGACCACGGCGCTCCCTTTACAATGCCGGCATCGCCCGCTAACCTCATCAGTTCGGTGGAAAAGGTGTCCGACCTATCTGATGGGGAAACTGGCCGATGAGCGCTGAAGAGATGGTGCTGGACCCGGTCGAGCTCGCGCGGCATGCGCCAGGGCCACCCGCACCGACGCGCACGCGCGGCGCCGCTTGCACGCCGTGCCGCCGGTGCGCACGATCGTGCTCGACCGCGAGCCCGTCGCCGCGCTGCCCCAGCAGGAGCGCGAGGCGGTGCGCCCGGCCGCCGCCGGCAGCGGGCCCGAGCGGCTGCGCCTCGAGGACGTGAGCATCGACTATGCCGCCAAGCCGGCGGTGAAGTCGGTGTCGCTGTCGATCCACCAGGGCGAGGTGCTCGCCCTCATCGGCCCCTCCGGCTGCGGCAAGACCACGCTGCTGCGAACGCTCAACCGGCTCACGGAGCTGACCCCGAGCGCCACCCGCGGCGGGCGGATCATGCTCGACGGCAAGGACATTCACGAGCTCGCCGACACGACCCTGCGCTGCGCGCGTCGCGATGGTCTTCCAGCAGCCCAACCCCTTCCCGATGTCGATCTTCGACAACGTCGCCTTCGCTCTGCGCGAACAGTCGCGTCGGCGACCACGCAGGCGCGAGCTCGAGCCGCTCGTGATCGACGCGCTGCAGCGCGCCGGCCTCTACGAGGAGGTGCGCGGCGAGCTCGACCGGCCCGCGCTGCGGCTCTCCGGCGGCCAGCAGCAGCGCCTTTGCATCGCGCGCGCGATCGCGCCGCGGCCCGAGGTGCTGCTGATGGACGAGCCCTGCAGCGCGCTCGACCCGATCTCCACGAACGTCGTCGAGAAGCTCATCGGCGAGCTCCGCCGCGAGCTCGCGGTCGTCGTCGTCACGCACAATCTCGCGCAGGCGCGCCGCATCGCCGACAAGGTGGCCTTCATGTACCTCGGCGACCTCGTCGAGTACGGCCCCGCGGCGGAGGTCTTCGAGGCGCCGCGAGCTACGCGCACCCGCGACTACGTTCGCGGGGCCTTCGGCTAGCCCGCTGACGGGTCGGACTCGAGCGCGAATGGCAGACGTCAGCCTGATGGCAGTTCCCTCCGAGCATGACGCGTCCACGTGCGCCAACTGCGGCGCGGAGCTCGTCGCCGACCAGCGCTACTGCCTGGCCTGCGGGCACCCGGTCTCGCCGGTGCGATTGGCGTTCCTGGACGTGCTCAACGAGCAGAGCACGCTCCCCGGCCGCGGGCTGCTCGCGCCAGGGACGATCGAGATGGCTCCGTTCGCCTACGGGCCCGCGGCGCAGCCCGGCCTCGGCGGCTGGCTGCGGCGCAACACGGGTCTGCTGTCACTGCTGGCGGTGCTGCTCCTATGCCTGATCGCGGGGCTGCTCGTTGGCCATTGGGTCACGCAGAACGGGAAGTCGGCCCCCACGGGGCCGCAGACGCTGAAGATCGAAGGTTCCCTGGGCGGGCTCGCCGGCAGCACCACGTCCTCGACTTCGGCTGCCGCAACACATCCTCGAAATCGGCCGCGAGCAAGAGCGCCACCAAGCAAGAAGAAGCCGAAGAAGCCAAAGAAGCGGCGCGCGTCGAAAAAGCGCCCGCGCCGAAGGCCGTGAAAGTGCCCTCGACGCAGGCCAAAAAACTGGGCAGCTCGCACGGGAAAAAGCACCAGGAAGAAATCAACGCGCTCGGCAACGCGCCGATCGAAGGATGAGCACCGTCGGCGAGATCTCGAGCGGCTCGCTGGCCGAGCTGCGCCGCCGGCGCAGGGAGCTCGCCGAGCGCGTCGCGCAGCTCACCTGGGACCTGGGCGGGCTCACCTACGAGATGGCGGTGCGCGATCACTACCGCCTCGACGTGCTCGCGCGGCGAGCGGCCGAGCTGCAGGAGGCCGACGCCCACCTCGACGAGGTGCAGCGCCTCCTAGCAGGCGCCGAGGGCGGCGTGCACGGGCACTGCCGCTCCTGCGGCGCCGTGCACAGTCGCGGCGCCGCCTACTGCTGGCAGTGCGGCGCGCCGCTGCTGGCGGAGGCGCGGCCGTCGGTGCTCGGACCGGCGCGCGCACGCGCACCCGGCGCCTAGCGCCGCGGCGGGCGGGGCGCTCGCCGCTCTAGCCCTGGGGAACGTTCTCGGGAGCCGCGGGGGCCGCGGCCTGCTGCGGCGGTGCTGCCGGCGCGGGCTGGCGCTGCGACCGGCTGGGGCTGCTGCACGGGCGCCACCGGCGCGGGGGCCTGCTGCACGGGCGGCGGCGGCGCCTGCGTTGCCTGCGGGAGCGCCGGGTGATCCTGGCTTGAGCTCGCGGAGCCGCTGATCGAGTCCTTGAACTCGCGCATGCCGGTTCCGAGCGAGCGCCCGATCTCGGGCAGACGCCTTGCCCCGAACAGCAGCAGCAGTATCACGACGAGAAACGCTATGTGGAGCGGGTTGTCGAGTCCCATGTGAGGCCTAAGTCTAGCCGCGCACGGCGCCTCGTACCAGCCGCAAGGCGACGACCACGATCAGCGCCGCGAAGGCGTCGCGCAGCAGCGGACCGGTGAGCGCGTTGGCGAGCGCCACGCCCGCGCCGGCGCCGGCGAGGGAGAACAGGCCGAGCCGCAGCGCGTCGTGTCGGTTGACGTGCCCGTAGCGGTCCTGGCGGTAGGTGCCGAGCAGCGCCACGGGAACGATCGCCAGCAGCGAGGTCGCCTCCGCCTGGTGCTGGTCGAGGCCGAGGAAGAGCACGAGGCCGGGCACGAACACGACACCGCCGCCGACGCCGAGCAGCCCCGCGACAGCGCCTCCGAGAAGGCCCACGGCGATCGCGCCGGTCATCTGCAGCACGAGCTCCACCGCGCTCGCGATCAGCACGAACGCGAACAGCAGCGCGATCGCGCGCCGGGAGATGCGCTGCTGAAGCCAGGTGCCCGCGAGCACGCCCACCAGCGCCGGGCCGCCGACGAGCAGCGCGTCGAACGGGTGGACGTTGCCGTAGGCGCCCTGCACCGCGGCCGCGAAGGCGGCGATGAAGACGATCGCCGCGAGTGAGGTGGCGGTCGCGGCGCGCTCCCCGTAGGCCAGCCAGAGCATCAGCAGCGGAACGATCACGCTGCCCCCGCCGACGCCGAAGAGGCCGCTGAAGAGGCCCGCCAGGGTGCCGATCGCGAACAGCTTCAGCGAGCGCTGCGGCGGCACCGCAAGCCCTCCTGCGCGAGCGGACGGGCCGGCCAGCATGCGCGCCATACTAGTCCCCGTGTCCCCCGCCGCAACGCTCGTGGAGGCGCTCGAGCCGCTGCGCGCGGACCCCTCGCGCGCAGCGGTGCTGCTGGACATCGACGGCACGCTCGCCCCGATCGTGCGTCACGCCGAGGACGCGCACGTGCCCCAGGCCACGCGCACGCTGCTGATCGAGATCGCCAGGCGCTACGGCCTCGTCGGCTGCGTGAGCGGGCGGCGCGCGAGCATGGCGCGCCGGATCGTCGCGATCGGCACGATCGCCTACGTCGGCAACCACGGCGGCGAACTGCTGCGCCCCGGCGCCACGCGCGCCGAGGTGGACCCGCAGCTACAGGAGTGGACCGCGCGCGTGCGCGCCTTCGCGAGCAGCGTCTACACCCCCGAGCTGCAGCGCATCCGCGTGCGCCACGAGGACAAGGACGCGATCGCCGGCTTCCACTGGCGCGGCGCGCCCGACGAGCAGCGCGCCGAGCAGGCGGTGCGCGAGATCGCGGCGCGCGCCGAAACCGAGGGCTTCGCGGTCCACTGGGGGCGCAAGGTGCTCGAGGTGCGCCCCCCGGTGATGCTCGACAAGGGGCTCGGCGTCACCGCGCTGCTCGCGCACGCCGGGCTGGCGGCGGGGCTCTACGTGGGCGACGACACCACCGACCTCGACGCCTTCCACGGCCTGCGCGAGCTCGTTCGCGAGGGCTCGCTCGCGCACGCGGTCTGCGTGGCCGTGGGCTCCGAGGAAGTGCCGCCGGAGCTCACGCGCGAGGCGGATCTGACCGTCGACGGGCCGGCCGGCGTGCGCGGGCTGCTCGAGGCGCTGCTGTAGTAGCGACGTGCGCTTCGTCGACTTCCTGAAGAGCACCGTGCTGCTGAGCGCGGGCGCCGCGACCGCGCTCGGCGCGATCTCCGTGCTCGCGGGCGCGACCGGCACGGGCTCGGACTCGCTGCGCGTCGGCGTGGACGTCGGCTGGTGGCTGATCGCGACCGTGATCGGCCTGCGCCTCGGCAGGCGCGCGCAGACGACGCCGCCGATCGCCCGCCTGCTCGCCGCCGCGCGCGCATCGACCTCGCTGCCGGAGCTGCGCCCGGGGGAGGTGCTCGTCAACCGCCTGTGGCCGCTCGCGCTGTTCACCCTGCTCGCCGGCGGCCTCGCGTTCCTGGCGCCGCAGATCCCCGGCATAGCCGCGGGCTTCGCGATCATCTGGTCGCTCGCCTGGCGACACCAGGATGCCGCCGTCGCGGCGATCGAGGAGCGCGACGGCGCCGCCTTCTACGTGCAGCGCACCTCGCCCGTGCGCCCGATGTCGCTCGTGCGCACCCCGGGCTTCGCCGCGGCGCGCCCCGAGCACGTGAACGGCGCGGTGGGCTAGGCGCTGGCGCTCGAGGGGCAGTGGTGAGCGCGGGAGACGTGCTGTTCGTCTCGCTCGGCTCGACGATCGGGCTGCGCAACGCCGACGAGCAGCTGTGCGCCTCGCTCGAGCGCGCCGGCGCGCGCGTGCAGATCGCCCGCGCCGAGCCGCCGCGGCCCACGCGCACGCTGATGCTCACCGATCTCGCGTGGGCACGCGCGGCGCGGAGGACGAGCGAGCGGGCGCTGGCCGCCCGCAGTGCCCGACCGCTCGCGATCATCTACTCGAGCACCACCGCGGCGCTGCTGTGGCCGCTTCCCGGTGCGATCCGCTTCGACGCGCCCGCCGCCGCCAACCGACAGGGCCGTCATGGCATGTGGCAGCGCCCGCTCGAGCGCCGGCGCCTGCTCCAGGCGCCGCTGCTGTTGCCGTGGTCGGCGCAGGCGCTCGCGGAGGCAGGGGCCGGGCCAGCGCTCGCTGCGCGTGCGCTGGTGGTGCCCGTCGCCGTCGAGCCCTCGGGGCCGCTCGGCGGCGAGCGACCCATCGCCGCCATCACCTACGGCGCGAACCCCGCGAAGAAGGGCCTCGACCGCGTGCTCGAGGCCTGGCGCGAGCTCCCCGCCGCCGGCCGCGGCGAGCTGCTCGTGGCGGGCATCGATGCGCGCGAGCTCGAGCGAGCGCGCCCGGGTGCCAGCGCGATCGCGGGAGTGCGCGCGCTCGGGGAGCTGGAGCGCGATGACTACCGCGCGCTGCTGCGGCGCGCGCGCGTGTTCGTGTGCGCGCCGCGGCGCGAGGACTACGGCCTCGCGCAGCTCGAGGCGCTGGCGGACGGCTGCATGCTCGTCACCACGCCAGCGCCCGGGCCCTACGCCGCACTCACGCTCGCGCGCTCGCTCGATCAGCGCCTGGTAGGCGAGGATCTCGCGGCGTCGCTGCGCACCGCGCTCGAGGACCCGCAGCCCGGTTATGCGCTCAAGGCGCAGGCAGCGATCTCGCCCTACCGCGCGCAGGCGGTGGACACGCTCGTCTCAGAGCAGCTGCTTGCTCGCCTGCTTGGGCAGCGCGCGCAGCTCTGAGAGCGGGCGCGTATTCGCCACGCGGTCTTTGGTGACCCACGCGCGCCGCGCGGTGTAGATGCCCCAGCGCATGTTCGCGAGCGTGCGCGTGCGGTGCGCGTCCGAGTTGACCACCAGCATCGCGCCCGCCGCGAGCGCCGCGCGCGCGTCGAGCTCGGACAGGTCGCGGCGGTCGGGGTTGGCGTTGATCTCGAGCAGCGTGGAGGTTCGCGCCGCGGCCGCGAAGACCGCGTCGAGGTCGATCGCGTAGGGGGGACGGCGGGCGATCAGGCGGCCCGTGGGGTGCCCGATCGCGTCCACCAGCGGGTGCTCGACCGCAGCGATCACGCGCTCGGTCATCGCCTGCTCGGCCATCGAGAAGGACGTGTGCACGCTCGCTATGACCCAATCCAGGCGCGCGAGCAGCTCGTCGGCGTAGTCCAGCGATCCGTCGGGCAGGATGTTCACCTCGCTGCCCGCGAGCAGCTCGATGCCCTCCACGCGCGCGTTGGCTTGCGCGACGAGCTCGATCTGTCGCTCGAGCTGCTGCGCGGAGACCTCGTTGCCGAAGCCGTGGCTCGCGGAGTGGTCGGTGATCGCGAGGTACTCATAGCCGCGCTCGCGCGCCGCCAGCGCCATCTCCTCGATGCTCGCGTGTCCGTCGGAGGCGAGCGTGTGGCTGTGCAGGTCGCCGCGGATGTCATCGAGCTCGATCAGCTGCGGCAGCGCGTGCGCACGGGCCGCCTCGAGCTCGCCGCGGTTCTCGCGCAGCTCGGGCTCGATGAACTGCATGCCGAGCGCCGCGTAGACCTCCTGCTCGCTCGCGCACCTGCGGCTCTTGTCGCTGGCGTCGTCGAGGATGCCGTACTCGGACACGTGCAGCCCCCCGCGCACCGCCTGTTCGCGCAGCGCGGCGTTGTGCGCGCCCGAGCCGGTGAAGTGCTGCAGCAGGTTGCCGAGCTGCCCCGGTGCGGCGATCCGGAGGTCCACGTTCATGCCCGAGTGGGTGCGCGCGCGGGCGCCGGCCTTGCTCGCCGCGCCGGCGGACTCGATCAGCTCGAGCTCGGCCAGCGCGCGCGCGAGCGCCGTCGGGCGCCGGCTGACGGCGACGATGTCGATGTCCTTCACGCTGTCCGCGCGCCGGCGCGCGGAGCCGGCGAGCTGCACGTGGCCGCCGGGGCCCGCGTGCTCGGCGAGCGCCGCCACCAGCTCTTCTCCGATCTCGAGCGCGCGCGGCAGCAGCAGGCGCGGCTCGCCCGCGCCGGCCGGACGCGAGGCCTGGTCGTCGAGCGCCGCAAGCACGCTTGACTCGAACTTCGCGCCGAGCCCGTGCACGGTCCGCAGCCGCTGCCCCGCGGCAGCGTCGCGCAGCGCCTCGGGAGAGTCGATGCCGAGCTCGTCGTGCAGCAGGCGCGCGCGCTTGGGCCCGAGGCCCGGCAGGCGCGTGATCGCGATCAGCCCGGGCGGGAACTTCTCGCGCAGGCGCTCGGCCGCCGGGATCGCGCCGTCCTCGACGAGCGCGCGGATCTTCTCCTGCAGCGTCCTGCCGATGCCCGGCAGCTCCGTGGCGCGACCTTCGAGCGCCAGGCGCGCGACCGAGACCGACGTTTCGCGCACCGCTTTCGCGGCCGTGCGGTAAGCGACCACGCGGTGCACAACGGCGCCGTCGAGCTCGTAGAGGTCGCCCAGTTCCTCGAACGCAGCGGCGATCTGGGCGTTCGAGATCTCACGCTGGGTCGCCGACAACTTGATCTAGGGTACGCCCTCGATGCCGGACGAGCCGTGGCTGGTGCTGCCCACCTACAACGAGGCCGAGAACATCAAGCAGATCGTGAGCGCCGCCGGAGCGGTGCTCAAGCAGGCGGCTCCCGAGGGCTTTCACGTGCTGATCGTGGACGACGGCTCGCCGGACGGCACGGGCGAGATCGCGCAGGAGCTCGCGGCCGAGCACGCCTGGGTGTCGGTGCTCCACCGCAGTGAGAAGGCCGGCATCGGCCCCGCCTATCTCGCCGGCTTCGCCCACGCGCTGGCGCACGACGCCGCCTATGTGATGGAGATGGACAGCGACTTCTCCCACGACCCCGCCGACCTCGCGCGCCTGCTGGCGGCCGTGCATGGCGGCGCCGACCTCGCGCTCGGCTCGCGCTACGTTCCCGGCGGTGGCGTCAGGAACTGGGGCCTTCTGCGCCGCTTCATCAGCGAGGGTGGCTCCACCTACGCGCGGCTCGTGCTCGGGTTGAAGGTGAAGGACCTCACCGGCGGCTTCAAGTGCTTTCGCCGCGAGGTGCTCGAACGCATCCATTTCGACAGCGTGCGCTCACGCGGCTACGCCTTCCAGGTGGAGCTCACCTACCGCGCCGTGCAGGCGGGCTTTCGCGTGGTGGAGGTGCCGATCGTCTTTCGCGACCGCGAGCGCGGGCAGAGCAAGATGTCCTGGCGGATCGCCGCCGAGGCGATGTGGCTGGTGCCGCTGCTGCGCTTCAGGTAGAGGCCCCTCGCGGCCGATGTGACCCGGAGAATGGACGCTTCGGCCTACGCGTTCGCACATGGGGTGCGCCACACGCGCGCCACGCTGCGCGCCTGGCAGCACACGCCCGGGCCGGTGATCGCGCGCTGGCTGGCGGGCTCGGTGCTCGCGGCCGGCGTGCTGCTCGCCGGCGTGCTGCTCGTCGCCACGCTCGACCACGGCTACGAACAGGTGATCGCGCTGCAACCGCCATTCGCGGTCGGCGGCCCCCGCGATGTGCTGCACGTGCTCGCCAGCAACCTGCTCGTGCTCGCCCTGCACGCGATGGCGTGCGTCGCGGGCTTCATCGCCGGCAGCTCGCTGCCGCTGCAGGCACAGCACCACAGCGGGCTCTCGCGCTGGGTGCACGAGCACGGCGGACGCCTGGCGATCGCCTTCGTCGGCTGCGCAACGGCCTTCTCGCTGAGCGCGCAGGCCTACATCATCGGGCACACGCTCGCCGGCGTCTCCGGCTTCCTGCACGTCTCGCCCGCGATCCTGCTGCTCGGCGTGCTCCCGCACGCGATCCCCGAGCTGATCGCGCTATTCCTGCCGCTCGCCGCGTGGATCATCGCAAGCCGCCGCGGCGAGTGGGAGCAGCTGCTCGCCGCCACCTTCGTCACCGTCGCGATCGCCGTGCCGGTGCTCATCGTCGCCGCGCTGATCGAGGTCTACGTCTCCCCGCACCTGTTCACGGCGCTCACGCACATCCACCCTCCGATCGTGCGCCAGAGCGGCGGCTGGATCGTCAGCGTCCACTAACGCGGATCCTCCGGCGGAGCGCTCCGCTCGGGGCGCTCGGCCCCCGAGGCGGCCGCGGAGCCCTCGGGCTGCTCGTCTTCGACGTAGTCATCCTCGCCGCGAATCAGCACGTACAGCAGTCCCAGCGCCGCCACGATCACCACGCTGATCACGATCAGCCCGCTCACAGCCAGCGGCACCGCCACCATCACGCGCTCCCGCCGACGATACGTCCCTTCACTTTGTATAGTGAGAGGTAAGCGAACAAGGAGACCAAGGTGGCAGGCACTCTCACACAGATAACCGACGACAACTTCGACGCCGAGGTGCTCGAGGCCGAGGGCCCCGTGCTCGTCGACTTCTGGGCGCCGTGGTGCGGTCCGTGCCGCGTCGTCGCGCCGGTGCTCGAGGAGATCGCCTCCGAGCGCCCCGAGCTGCGCATCGTGAAGCTCGACATCGACGATAACCCGCAGACCGCGGCGCGCTTCCAGGTCCTCTCGATCCCGACGATGATCCTCTTCAAGGCCGGCCAGCCGGTGAAGACGGTGATCGGCGCCTACCCCAAGAAGAAGCTCGAGCAGGAGCTCGAGTCCGAGCTCACCGCGGCGTAGATGCCCATCGGGCGGTTCAGCGGGAGCCGCTTCGGGGCGGCGCTCCGCTGAAGCCCCTGGTAGCGGGCCTGTCGTAGGCAGCCGAACGGCGGCCTGCGAGGATTCGAGCGTGAGCGCCACCGACTACGCGCCTTGCTGGATCGCGCTCGACGGTGCCGTCAACGCCCGCGCCGTCGTGCCGCGCGTGCTGCTGCGCGCGGACAACCTGCAGTCGCTCAGCGCCCGCGACGTGCGCCGCCTCGTCGACGAGCACGCGCTCGAAGTGGTCGTCGACCTGCGCACCGACGTCGAGGCCAGGGTCGCGGGGGACGGGCCGATGAGCGCCGAGCCTTCGGTGCGGATCGAGCTCCGCTCGCTGTACCCGGACTCCGGGGGCAACACCGATTTCGACGCCGCCGCCGTCAAGCCGTGGAAGTCACACCACGATGACCCCTCGCTCGATGAGTCGCCCGTGGTCCGCGCCTACATGAGCTACCTGCGGCTTCGGCCCGACTCGATCGTCGCGGCGGTGCGCGCGATCGCGCGCACCGAGGGCGCCGTGCTCGTGCACTGCGCGGCCGGCAAGGACCGCACCGGCGTCGTCGTCGCCCTCGCGCTCGACGCCGCCGCCGTCGAGCGAGCGGTGATCGTCGCCGACTACCTCGCCACCGCCGAGCGGATCGACGCGATCGTCGCGCGCCTGATGAGCTCCCCGCTCTACCGCGATGAGCTCGAGGGCCACGACCCGCAGCGCCACGCCCCGCTCGGCGGGACGATGGAGCGCGTGCTCGAGCTCATCGACGAGCGCCACGGCGGGTCCGCCGCCTGGCTCTCGGCCAACGGACTCGGTGAGGACGACCTGCAGCTACTGCGCCGACGCGTGCCCTCAGGGCTAGTTCGCCGTGGCGGCGCTCAGCTCGATGCGTAGCACGAGGCCTTCGATCTCGCTCTCCTCGGCGTACTGCGCGCTGGCGCGCGGCGCCCCCGCCTCCTCGCCCTCGAGCTCGAGGCGCAGCGCGAGCGTCTCCCCGGCGATGTGATCACGGTGCGCGCGCGCCGCCTCGAGCAGCTCCTGCGCTCCCCCCAGCGCGAGCTCGATGCGGTCCTCCACCCGCAGGCCCGCCGCCCGCCGCGCGTTCTGCACCAGGTGCACGATCTCGCGGGCGCGGCCCTCCTGCAGTAGCTCCTCATCGATCGTCAGGTCGAGCGCCACAGCGTGCGCGCCGTCGCGCTCCACGCTGTAGCCCTCCGGGGCACGCATCGTCAGGATCAGGTCCTCGGGGGCGAGCGTGTGCTCACGGCCGGCGACCTCGATGCCGAGCGCCGCGCCCGCGCGCAGCGCCTCGGACACGCGCGCCGGGTCGAGCGCCGCGATCGCCGCCGCCGCGAGCGGCATCTGGCGGCCGAACAGCGGCCCCAGCGTGCGGTAGTTGGCCTTCACCTCGTAGCTGCCGAGCTCGCCCTCGGCGCCCACGAAGCGCACACGCGCCACGTTCAGCTCCTCGCGCACCACCCGCTCGAGCCGTTCGATCGCCGCGCGCTCGCGCCCGGCCGCGACCACCACCGCCTCGCGCAGCGGCTGGCGCACCTTGATCTTCGCCTTGCCGCGCGCGCCCAGGCCGAGGCGCACCGTCTCGCGCGCGAGCTCCATCGCCTCCTCGAGCGCGGGATCGCGCTCGCCGATCTGCGCCGGCAGCGGGAAGTCGCACAGGTGCACGCTCGCGAGCTCCCCGTCGAGGTTGTCGTAGATCTCATCGGTGATGAACGGGCAGAAGGGCGCGAGCATCTTCGCGATCGACAGCAGGCACGTGCGCAGCGTCGCGAAGGCCGCCCGCTCGCCGTCCCAGAAGCGCCTGCGCGAGCGGCGCACGTACCAGTTGGACAGGTCCTCCACGAGCTCCGCGATCGCCCGCCCCGCGCTGGTGGCGTCGTAGGCCTCCAGGCGCTCGGTCACCAGCTCGGCCGTGCCCGCCGTGCGCGAGAGCACCCAGCGGTCGAGGTCGCGCCCGTCATCGGCTTCGGTCCCAGAGCGCTGCCCATCCGCGCCAGGCGCGCCGCGAGCAACGCTCGCCGCGCCCGCGAGCGGGGCAGCCGCGGCGTTCGCGTACAGCGCGTAGAAGTAGTAGGTCGACCACAGCTGCTTGAGGAACTGGCGCACCCCTTCGGCGATCGCCTCCTCGGAGAAGCGGTAGCCGTCCCACGGCTGCTTGGAGGTGAAGAAGTACCAGCGCAGCGCGTCCGCGCCGAAGCGCGCGAGCACGTCCCAGGGCTCGACCGAGTTGCCGCGGCTCTTTGACATCTTCTGGCCGTCCTCGTCGAGGATCAGGCCCAGGCAGACGACGTTGCGGTAGGGCGCCCCGCGCTCCAGCAGCGTGGAGATCGCGAGCAGCGAGTAGAACCACCCGCGCGTCTGGTCCTGGCCCTCGCAGATGAAGTCCGCCGGGAATTCGCGCTCGAAGGCCTCCCCGCCCTCGAAGGGGTAGTGGTGCTGCGCGAACGGCATCGCGCCCGAGTCGAACCACACGTCGATCACCTCCGGCACGCGCCGCATCGCCTCGCCGCACTGCGCGCACGGGAAGCCGACCTCGTCCACGTACGGGCGGTGGTGGTCTGAGAGCAGCTCCCCGGAGCGCTCGGCGAGCTCCGCAAAGGAGCCCACCACGTGCGTGTGCCCGCCCGCGCAGCGCCACAGCGGCAGCGGCGTGCCCCAGTAGCGCTCGCGCGAGAGCGCCCAGTCGACGTTGTTCGCAAGCCAGTCTCCGAAGCGCCCGTGCTTCACGTGCGGCGGGTGCCAGTTCACCGTCTCGTTGTTCGCGAGCAGCTGCTCGCGCAGGCGCGAGGTGGCGATGTACCACGAAGGTTTGGCGTAGTAGATCAGCGCGTTGCCCGAGCGCCAGCAATGCGGGTAGGAGTGCTCGTACTCCATCACTCTCAGCAGCAGGCCGCGCTCGCGCAGGTCCTCGATCAGCTCCCGCGCGAGCTCCTCGTCCTTCACGAAGCGCCCCTCCCAGGAGGCGCCCGTGCGGCTGCGCGGGCGCTCGTCGAAGGTGCCATCAGGCCGAACGGGGTTGTAAAGCGTCTCCGCGCGCGCGGGATCGAACGGCACGCTCGCGGCCGCCGCCGCCGCGCGATAGTCATCCTCGCCAAAGGCCGGCGCGAGGTGCACGATGCCGGTGCCGTCGCTCGTCGTGACGAAATCGTCGGCGAGGATCGGCAGCGGCCCCGGCTCGCGGTCGCTGGCCGCGAAGACCGGCCCCTCGTAGCTTCCGTAGCGCCGCACGAGCGCCTCGCCGCTCATCCGCTCCAGAACCTCCACGGGCTCGCCCCCGAGGACCGCCTCCAGGCGGTCCTCCGCTAACAGAAAGACCTCCTCGCCGACGCGCGCGCGGGCGTAGCTCGCGCTCGGCGACACCGCCAGCGCCACGTTTCCGGGGAGCGTCCACGGCGTCGTCGTCCACACCAGCAGGCGCTCGGGGCCGCCGCTCACGGGAAGCTTCAGGAACACGCTCGCGTCGACAACGTCGCGGTAGGCGAGCGCCACCTCGTGCGAGGACAGCGTCGTCTCGCAGCGCGGGCAGTACGGCACGACCTTGTGGCCCTCGTAGAGCAGGCCGCGCTCTGAGATCTGCGCGAGCGCCCACCACACCGACTCGATGTAGCTCTCATCGAGCGTCCTGTATGCGTGCTCCAGGTCGAGCCAGAAGCCGATCCGCTCGGTCAGCCGGTTCCACTCCTCGAGGAACGCGAACACCGAGCGCCTGCACTCCTCGTTGAAGCGCTCGATGCCGATGCGCTCCTCGATCTCGGCCTTCGAGTGGATGCCGAGCTGCTGTTCCACCGCGATCTCGACCGGCAGCCCGTGACAGTCCCAGCCGCCCTTGCGCTCCACCAGGTGCCCGCGCATCGTCTGAAAGCGCGGGTAGATGTCCTTGAAGACGCGCGAGAGCACGTGGTGGGTGCCCGGCGGCCCGTTCGCCGTCGGTGGCCCCTCGTAGAAGCTCCAGCGCGGCGCGCCCGCGCGGCGGCTCAGCGACTGCGCGAAGACCTCACGCTCGCGCCAGCGCTCGAGGACCTCGAGCTCGAGCGAGGGCAGATCGCGCTGGGGATCGACCGCGCGTCGCGGCAGCAGCTGTTCGGGCTCGCGCGCGCTCATCGGGCGGACCATTCTAGGTGTGCCCATCTCCCGCCTTCACGCTCGTCGCGCGCGCTTACGATTGATTCCAGTTTGCGCCTTCGCCTCTACCACCATCCCGACGGCGCGCGCGTCGCCTACCGCGAGTACGGCGCCGGGCCCGCGCTCGCGCTGCTGCACTCGGCGATGCTCTCGCACAAGGAGTGGGAGCCCGTCGTCGACGCGCTCTCGCATCGCTTCAGGGTCGTGCTGCCGGACCTTCCCCTGCACGGCGACTCCGAGGCGCGTCCGCGCCACCCCTACACGATCGACTGGTACGCCGAGGTCATCAGCGGCTTCTGCGCCGAGGTGCTCGGGCCGCGGCCGCTGCTCGCCGGCCACGACGCGGGCGCGGAGATCCTGCTGCGCGCGATCGCCAGCGGGCAGCTCGCGCCCGCACGGCTCGTGCTGATGGGGAACCGCCTGCACCACGCCCCCGCCCGCGCGGGGCTGATGAACGCCTGGCGCCTGGCGGCCTGCGCGGCCGCCGTGCCGGGCCTCGACGGGCTGCTCTCCTACGCCGCGCGCTCGGTCTTCACGCCCGAGCGCGGCGTGCGCCTGTCCGCGCGCTCGAACCCGCAGGCCGCCGACCTCGTGCGCCACGCTTTCGCCGACGTCCCCGGCAACTCGAGCCTCGCGCGCTCCTGGGCCAGGTGCGCGCGCCGCTGGCCGCTCGGCGCACAGCGCGATCTGCTCGCGCTGTATCCGCGCATGCAGATGCCCGTGCTGCTGCTGTGGGCCGACCGCGACCCGCTGTACCCGCTCGCCTGGGCCGAGGAGGCGCTCGCGCTGCTGCCCCGCGGCCAGCTGCGCGTGCTCCAGAGCACCGGCTTCCTGATGGCCTACGACGACCCCGTCGGTCTCGCGCGCGAGCTCACCGCATTCTGCGGATAGGGTTCCTTCCCAGCCGGCCGCGAACCTAGGAGAGAACGAGCGGATGCCACAGAGCGCCAAGCACTTGTGGGGAGCCGAGACCAGCAAGGCGGTCGAGAACTTCCCGATCTCCGGCGAGGCCGTGCCCGCCGAGGTGATCCACTGGCTCGCGCGCATCAAGGGCGCCGCCGCCGCCGTCAACGCCGAGCTCGGGCTGCTCGACGCCCGCCGCGCCTCGCGCATCGAGAAGGCCGCGGCCGGGATCGCCGCCGGCGAGCACGACGAGCAGTTCCCCATCGATGTCTTCCAGACCGGCTCGGGCACCTCCTCGAACACGAATGCCAACGAGGTGATCGCGGCGCTCGCCGGGCAGGGCGTGCACCCCAACGACCACGTCAACATGGGCCAGAGCTCCAACGACGTCTTTCCCTCCGCCGTCCACCTCGCCGCGCTCGAGCTCGCGCAGAGGGGTCTCCTGCCCGCGCTCAAGACGCTCGAGCGCTCGTTCGCGCGCAAGGCCAGGAGCTTCAAGGGCATCGTCAAGGCGGGTCGCACGCACCTGATGGACGCCGTCCCCGTCACGCTCGGGCAGGAGTTCGCCGGCTATGCCGCGCAGATCGCGCTCGCGCAGGAGCGCATCGCCGCCGCGCTCGTGCACGTCGGGCAGATACCGCTCGGCGGCACCGCCACCGGCACAGGGCTCAACACACACTCCCAGTTCGCCGCGCGCGTGCGCGTGCGCCTGCGCCGCGAATCCGGGCTGAAGCAGATCGCCGCTCCGCGCGACGCCTTCGAGGCGCAGGGCAACCGCGACGCGCTCGTCGAGCTCTCGGGTGCGCTGAAGGTGCTCGCCGTCTCGCTCACGAAGATCGCCGGCGACCTCGCGCTGATGGGCTCCGGCCCGCGCGCCGGCATCGGCGAGATCTTCCTGCCCGAGCTGCAGAAGGGGTCCTCGATCATGCCCGGCAAGGTCAACCCCGTGATCCCCGAGGTCGTCCTGCAGGTCTCCGCGCAGGTCATCGGCAACGACAGCGCCGTAACCATCGGCGGGATGCAGGGGCAGTTCGAGCTGAACGTGCGCATCCCGCTGATCGCGCGTAACCTGCTCCAGTCGTTGGCGCTGCTCACCAACACCGCGCGCGTCTTCGCCGAGAAGTGCGTCGATGGCATCGAGGCCAACAAGGCCGGCACAGCCGCCTCCGCGGGCGCCACGCTCGCCGTCGCCACAGCGCTCAACGGTGCCATCGGCTACGACAAGGGCACGCTGATCGTGCAGAAGGCCACCGCCTCCGGCAGGCCGCTGCGCGAGGTCGCGCTCGAGGAGGGCGTGGACGCCAAGCTCTACGACGAGACGATCAACCTGCGCAGGATCGCCGCCGGCAACCGCAGCTAGCGCCCATGACCACCTCGCCCGCCGTCCCACGCGCCCAGTTCGCGGATCTGGACAGCGCGCTCGAGGCCCTGCGCGCCGCCGGCATGCGCGTCACGCTCGCGCGGCGCGTGATCCTGCAGGCACTCTTCGCCGCCGAGCAGCCGCTCACCGCCGAGGCCATCCTCACGCGCGCCTCCACACCCGATGTCCCCCTCGACGCAGCCTCCGTCTACCGCAACCTCGAGGCCTTCGAGCAGGCCGGCGTGCTGCGCCACGTGCACCTCGGCCACGGCGCAGGGCTGTACGCGCTCATCGGCGAGGGCGAGCGCGAGTACCTCTACTGCGAGCGCTGCGGCGCCACCCGCTCGCTGACGCCCTCCCAGCTCGACGGCGTGCGCGCGCTCGTGCGCGAGCAGTTCGGCTACACCCCCCGCTTCACGCACTTCCCGATCGTCGGCCTCTGTCGCAGCTGCGGCGCACGCGCGCGCCGCTGAGGTGAGCGCGGCGGGCGGGCTCGTGGAGGATGTCATCCTCACGCGGCGCCGCTCGACTAGCGGAGGCTGCTCAGCAGTTCCCGCAAGCGCAGCGCTGCGCGACCAAGCGGCCCGGGGTGCTGGCGGCGGTAGACCGCCTTCTCACGCGCTCGTCGGCGCGCGTGGCGCGATGCAGCGGACTCTCGATCCGGTGGCCCCACGAGCCACGCGCCCTTCCCTGGATAGATCCCGCGAGGCAGGCGCACGCCAGCGATCGTAACCGGCTCAGGCCAGCTGGCCCAGCGTTGCGGTGGGTGCCGGCGCGGTCCCGCCGGGCCGACGTAGATGCGAACGGTTTGCAATAGTGAGTCCCGAATAGCAAGCCGACCGGGGAGGCGGGCGCCCCCGCACCGAAGCCTTAGCGGCAGCGCCCGGCGCCGGTCAAGCACGAGGAGTCGTGTGAGCGCCGCAACGCCCCACTGCACCGCGCCGCAGGCCACCGATCGAGTTCGGCTGCGCGACGCGCTCCTGCGGCTCGATCGCTCCCAGCGCCGCTCGCTCGCGCTGATGGCACTCGCCGTGCTGTTCCTGCACCTCGTCGGCTTCCTCACGCTGATCGCGCTCGTCGCCCCCGCGCACCACCACCTCGCCAGCGCCAGCGCCTTCTCGATCGGGATCGGCGTCAGCGCCTACACGCTCGGCCTGCGCCACGCCTTCGACGCCGACCACATATCCGCGATCGACAACACCACGCGCAAGCTCATGTCGGAGGGCAAGCGCCCGCTCAGCGTCGGCTTCTGGTTCTCGCTCGGGCACTCGACGATCGTGTTCGCGCTCACCTTCGCGCTCGCGATCGGGATCAAGTCGCTCGCCGCGCCCGTGCGCAACGGCCACTCGAGCCTGCATCAGGTGACCGGCTGGGTCGGAGCGCTCGTCTCCGGAGGCTTCCTCTACCTGATCGCCGCGCTCAACCTGGTCATCCTCCTCGGCGTCATGAAGGTCTTCCGCGAGATGCGCGCGGGCACCTACGACGAGCGCGAGCTCGAGCTCCAGCTCGCGCGTCGCGGCCTCATGAACCGCTTCTTCGGCGGGCTCGCGCGCCGCGTCTCGAGACCCCACCAGATCTACCCCGTCGGCGTGCTGTTCGGGCTCGGCTTCGACACCGCCTCCGAGGTCGCGCTGCTCGTGCTCGCGGGAGGCGCCGCCGGCGCCGGGCTGCCCTGGTACGCGATCCTCTGCCTACCAGTGCTGTTCGCCGCCGGGATGTGCCTGATGGACACGCTCGACGGCTCCTTCATGAACTTCGCCTACGGCTGGGCTTTCTCGCAGCCCGTGCGCAAGGTCTATTACAACCTCACCATCACCGGGCTCTCCGTCGCCGTCGCGCTCGTCGTCGGAACGATCGAGCTCGGCGGCGTGCTGGCGCAGGACCTCGGGTTCTCAGGTTCCTTCTGGGGCTGGTTCGAGAGCATCGACATGAACCTGCTCGGGTTCGTCATCGTCGGCATGTTCGCGCTCACCTGGGCGCTCTCGCTGAGCGTCTGGCGGCTCGCGCACATCGAGCAGCGCTGGGGCATCGAGCGGGCGCGCGAATAGGCGCGGGCCCGAGGCGCTGCTGCTGGCTCGCTCGGCGGCCGCCCTACGGGCCGGGCGCGCCGAAGGTCGACCGCAGCGAGCGCGCGAAGCGCCGTGCGCGATCGGTCCCGCGCCGTCCCGCCCACGGATGCGGTCCCATCTTCCAGGGGTGCCACCCGAGCGTCCCGTAGTGCTCGCGGAGCATCGCCTTCAGCTCGCCCCTGTGCTCCCCGCACGCGTAGCGCTGGGGACCGTACATTCCGCGGCCGTGCCAGGTCAGCCAGCGCCCGGGGTCGGCGTCCAGATATTCGCCGTGGCGCAGGTCCAGCAGCTGGTGTTCGAGGGCCTGCCGCGTCTCGCGATCGGGCTCGCACCCGCAGATCTCGCACCGGTACAGCAGCCTGATCGGCATCACCTCACGGTAGCGCCGTCGCTAGCGGCGATAGCCGCTCGTCAGCTGCGTACCGCGGCGCCTCCAGGGCGGCTCGACGTCGAACTCGTTGCGGATGCGGCGCTGGCGGAAATACCTCACGACCGGGCCGTAGGCCAGCCGCGCCGTGCGCGCATACATCCGCGCCGCGCGGTCGGCCTCCACGAACGGCATGTACTTGTCGGGGAAGCCGGGCATCGTGCACGCCATGCAGATGCCGCCGACGTTAGGGCAGCCGCCGATGCCGTTGACCCAGCCGCGCACCGGGACGTTGCACTTCACGACCGGTCCCTTGCAGCCGAGCTTCACCAGGCAGCCACCGCTGCCGTATGACTCGGCGAACTGGCCCTGTTCGGCGAGGCCGGCCCGGTCACACGACTCGTGCACGCTGCGACCGAAGATCCATTCGGGCCGCCCCTGCTCGTCGAGATCGAGCGGCGGGCCCATGCCCACCAGGTGCAGCACGAGGCGCAGGAGCGTCTCGGTGATGTTGTCCGGGCTGCGCCGGGCAGCCGGGGACGTTCACGATCGGCACGCCGACGCGCGACACCCAGCGCCAGCCCAGGTAGTCGCGCAGGCCCATCGCGCCCGTCGGGTTGTTGCGCATCGCCGGGATCCCGCCGTACGCCGCGCACGTGCCGAGCGCGAGCACCGCGGCCGCCCGCGGGGCGAGACGGTCGATCCAGGTGGTCGTGAGGATCGGCTGGCCGGTGGCGCCGTCGACGCCCATCCCGGCCCAATGGCCCTCGCCGTTGATCTCCTCGTTGGGGACCGAGCCCTCGAGGATCAGGACGAACGGATCGAGGTTGCCGGCGGCCGCGCTGAACCACGCACGCATGAAGTCCTCGCCCGTGTCGTACGCGAGCATCGGGTTGTAGAGGATCACCGGCGGCATGCCCGGCAGGCAGCCGCGCAGGAGGTCCTCGAGGCTCGGGTTGCTCGCCGCCGTCATAGCGATCGAGTCGCCGTCGCAGCCGAGGCCGCTGGTGAGCCACAGGAGGTTGACGGGCTGGCGCTCGGAGTGTCTGGTCTTCGGGAGCTGAGGGGCGCTCACGCCCTCACGCGATCCCTCCGTGGCGCGAGTCGCGCGAGCGGCGCGTGGCGCCGAGGCGGGATGGAGCTCTCGATGAGCGTCTCGAGCTGGGCGTCGAGGCTCCCGTGCAGGTGCCAGTCGCCGGCCGTGCCGCTGACGAGCCCCGCATCGGACAGGCGCCCGAGCGCGTGCGAGACCGAGGGCGCTCCGCGGCCACGAGCTGGCCGAGCAGGCGGTGCGTCAGCGGCAGCATCAGCCGGATCCCCGTGGGCTCGACCCGCCCCCAGCGTGCGGCCAGGTGCCACAGGAACAGCACCAGACGCACCTCCAGCCGCGGCTGGCAGGAGATCGCGCGCAGCACGCCGAGGTCCTCCGTGCGGCGCTCGGCGCGGCGCAGCAGCGCACGGCCGATCTGCGGCCACGGCTGCACGCGCTCTGCGAACTCGGCGTCGAGCAGCGCGAAGCGGCAGGGGCACAGCGCGCGCCACGACGCGACGCGTTCGACGATGTCGTCGGCATGCCGGCTCAGCGGCTGCAGCAGATCGCCCGCACCGAGCAGCTCGGTGACCGTCCGGTTGGCGATGCGCGTGTCGACCGCGACGAGGCCGTCGAGGATCAGCAGTCCCGGTCCCGGCACCGACCGCGACGAGCCAGGCCTCCAGTTCGCACGTCGCCGGTTTCGGCTTCGAGCACCCTCGCCGTCGCGAGCTGGCGCACCGCGAGACGCGTGCGCATGTCGAGCTCGTCCGCGAGGTCGTCGTCGGCGTCCAGCACATACGCGTATAGAGGGGGCGACGCGGGCGCGCTCGGAGCTGCGCCTGCGTCCGGCCCACTGGCGCGGTCCCGGCCTGACGACATCGCGGCCCTCGGTTGACATGCCAGCCTGTCGGCTTCCCCTTCCCCGTCCTTTCGCGCGAGCACTCTAGGTGCCCGGCTGGCTAGCTACTACCCCTGCAAGAGGGGGTGTAATCAGGATTACAGGCGTCCGTTGTAACGCGGATTACGCCCTGCTATTCGCTCGGCTACGGCGGTGCTAGAAGGCTTTGTTGTGGGCGCCCTGGGCGCCGGCCCACCGTTCGGTTTCGAGAGAGAGGCGTGCCGCATGTGTCTCGCCATCCCCGGTCAGATCGTCGAGGTCGTCGACGAGGAGAACCGGCTCGCGATGGTCGATGTCGCGGGCGTGCGGCGCAAGGTCAACGTCGGGTTGCTCGACGCCGACGGTGACGGCGTCGGGCGCGGGGACTGGGTGCTGATCCACGTCGGCTTCGCGATCTCGCAGGTGGACGAGGAGGAGGCGCGCGCCACGCGCGAGCTGCTCGAACGCATGGGCGAGAACTACGAGCAGGAGCTCGAGGACCTGAAGGCGAGCGTGATCGAGTGACGCCGTCCGCCAGCGCCGCGCCCGCCTGCTGCAGCGAGCACTGCATCACCTGCGCCGACGACGGCGTGCCGATGACGGTGCTGGCGAGCGACGAGCAGCGAGGGCTCGCGCTGTGCGCCGATGCCGAGGGCGCGCACCACACGGTGGAGACCGCGCTCGTCGAGGCGCCCGGCGCGGGGCACGTCGTGCTCGTGCATGCCGGCGTGGCGATCGCGACGCTCGCCCGCGAGGAGGTGGCGTGAGGTTCGTCGACGAGTACCGCGACGCCGGCCTCGGTCGCGCGGTCGCCGGCGAGATCCTCTCGCTGGTCGAGCCCGGGCGCCACTACAAGGTGATGGAGGTCTGCGGCGGCCACACGCACTCGATCTACAAGTACGGCGTCGACGACCTGCTGCCGGCGAACGTCGAGCTCGTGCACGGACCGGGCTGCCCCGTGTGCGTGATCCCGATGGGCCGCGTCGACGACGGCATCGCGATCGCAAACGAGCCCGGCGTGATCTTCACCTGCTTCGGCGACATGATGCGGGTGCCGGGCTCGAGGGCAGCCTGCTCGAGGCCAAGGCCGCCGGCGCGGACGTGCGCATGGTGTACTCGCCGCTCGATGCGCTGCGGATCGCCAAGCAGAACCCCGACCGCGAAGTCGTGTTCTTCGCGATCGGCTTCGAGACCACCGCGCCGTCCACCGCGCTCACGCTGAAGCGCGCGCGCGCGGAGGGCGTGAAGAACTTCTCCTGCATCTGCAGCCACGTGACGATCGTGCCGCCGCTGCGAGCGCTGCTCGAGTCCCCCGACCTGCGCCTCGACGGCTTCATCGGCCCCGGCCACGTGGCCACGGTCGTGGGCGCGCGGCCGTTCGAGTTCATCCCCGCCGACTACCGCAAGCCGGTCGTCGTCGCGGGCTTTGAGCCGCTGGACATCCTGCAGTCGATCGCGATGATCCTGCGCCAGCTCGCCGAGGGCCGCTGCGAGGTCGAGAACCAGTACACGCGCGTCGTCCCGTATGAGGGCAACGTGCGCGCGCTCGAGGTGCTCGCGGAGGTGTTCGAGCTGCGTCCGCACTTCGAGTGGCGCGGGCTCGGCTTCATCTCCCACAGCGGCCTGAAGCTCTCCGAGGCATATGCAGAGCTCGACGCGGAGCGTCGCTTCAGCGTCCCCGGCGTAGCGCGTCGCCGATCCCAAGGCGTGCCAGTGCGGCGAGGTACTGAAGGGCGTGATCAAGCCGTGGGAGTGCAAGGTGTTCGGCACCGCATGCACGCCTGAGCGGCCGATCGGGACCTGCATGGTCTCCTCCGAGGGCGCGTGCGCGGCCTACTACAACTTCGGCCGCTTCGCGCGTGAGCGGGAAGTCGTCTGATGGCCGAGCCGGCCACGATCTCAGGCCGCGAGGAGAAGATCCTCGGGATCATCGAGACCGCGCGCGCCAAGCGCGCCAAGTTCCGCGACGCCCAGATCACGATGGCCCACGGCGCCGGCGGCAAGGCCACACAGACGCTGATCGAGGGCCTGCTCGTGCCGGCGTTCGCCAGCGAGGCGCTGAGCGCGATGGCCGACGCGGGCGCGCTGAACGTCGGCGGTGTCGAGCTCGCGCTGAGCACCGACTCCTACGTGGTGCGGCCGCTGCGCTTTCCCGGCGGCTCGATCGGCGAGCTCGCGGTCAACGGCACGGTCAACGATCTCGCCGTCGCCGGCGCTCGCCCGCTGGCGCTGAGCCTCTCGCTGGTGCTCGAGGAGGGGCTGAGCGCCGATGAGCTGCGCGCCGAGGTGCACGCGATCGCGCAGGCCGCCGAGGCTGCCGGCGTTGAGATCGTCACCGGCGACACCAAGGTCGTCGAGCGTGGGCACGGGGACGGTATGTACATCTGCACGACCGGCCTCGGACAGCGCGACCCGCGCGCGCATCTGGCGCCAACCGCGATCGCCCCCGGCGATCGCATCCTGCTTTCGGGCAGCGTCGGCGAGCACGGCATGGCGATCATGCTCGCCCGCGGCGAATTCGAGCTCGACGCTTCGATCGAGTCCGACACGGCCTCGCTGTGGCCCGCCGTCGACGGACTGCTCGAGAGCGTCGGCCCCGGCCTACGCTGCCTGCGGGACGCCACGCGCGGCGGCGTCGCCTCGGTGTTGAACGAGCTCGCGCGCGCGGCGTCGGTGGCGATGCTGGTGCGCGAGGACGCAGTCCCGGTGGATCCAGCGGTCGCGGGCGCTGCGGAGATCCTCGGGATCGACCCCCTGTACGTCGCCAACGAGGGCAAGCTGGTCGCGTTCGTCGCCCCCGAGGCGGTGGACGACGCGCTCGCCGCGCTGCGTGCGGTTCCGGGCTGCGAGCGCGCCGCGGAGATCGGCGAGGTGCGGACGGAGCCCCCCGGGATGGTGCTGATGGAGACGAGCTTCGGCGGCAGACGAGTGATGGACCAGCTGGTGGGTGACCCCCTGCCACGCATTTGTTGACCAAGGTGAGAGGAGAGGTTGATGGCGAGCATCGCATTTGCTGAGCACAAGAAGACGGAGGCGGTCACCGCCCACGTTCTCTGGATGACGACGGGTCTCAGCTGCGAGGGAGACTCGGTCGCGATGACCTCGGCGACCAACCCGAGCCTCGAGGACATCATCCTGCAGGCGATCCCGGGGATGCCCAAAGTCGTGGTGCACAACCAGGTCGTCGACTACGCGGTCGGCCAGGACTACGCGCAGGCGTGGTTCGATGCCGAGCAGGGCAAGCTCGACCCGTTCGTGCTCGTGATCGAGGGCTCGCTCGGCAACGAGGAGATCAACGGCGAGGGTCACTGGACCGGCTTCGCCGTGAACCCCGAGAACGGGCAGCCGATCACCATGAACGAGTGGATCGACCGCCTCGCGCCGAAGTGCGCCGCGCTCGTCGCGGTCGGCACGTGCGCCACCTACGGCGGGATCCCCGCGATGAAGAACAACCCGACGGGCGCGATGGGCGTCCCCGACTACCTCGGCTGGAGCTGGAAATCCAAAGCCGGCCTGCCGATCGTGTGCATTCCCGGCTGTCCCGCACAGCCGGACAACATGACCGAGACGCTGCTGTATCTCGCGCTTCACCTCGCCGGCCTCGCGCCCGCGCCGGAGCTCGACGAGGCGTTGCGCCCGAAGTGGCTGTTCGGACGGACCGTGCGCGAGAGCTGCAACCGTGCCGGGTTCACCGAGCAGGGCCAATACGCCACCGAATACGGGTCCGATCACCGCTGTCTGGTGAAGCTCGGCTGCAAGGGGCCGGTGGTGAAGTGCAACGTGCCCGTGCGCGGCTGGGTCAACGGCATCGGCGGCTGCCCCAACGTCGGTGGCATCTGTATGGCGTGCACGATGCCGGGGTTCCCCGACAAGTTCATGCCGTTCATGGACGAGGACAAGTACGGCCGCTACGCAGCCGCCGTGACGGAGTTCAGCTACGGGCCGATCGTGCGCTATTTCCGCAAGCGCAACATCAGGACCAAGTACGACGTCGAGCCCGACTGGCGCCGCCGCGGCAAGACCCTCACGACCGGCTACACGAAGAGGTGGTAGCCCGACTAGAGCCCGCTGGTTTGAACCCTTCGACTACTTCCGGCTGAGCGCCGAGTGAGGAGATGCGCAAATGGCGACCGAAACGACTTCGCAGCAGAAAGTGATGGTCAAGGAGATGTCCTGGGATCCGATCACACGGATCGTGGGCAGCCTCGGGATCCACACCGAGATCGACTTCTCCAACCAGCAGGTGCTGAAGTGCTACAGCACCTCGATGATCTTCCGCGGCTTCGACATCTTCATGAAGGGAATCGATCCGCGCGACGCCCACTTCATCACCAGCCGCATCTGCGGGATCTGCGGTGACAACCACTGCACCTGCTCCTGCCTGAACCAGAACATGGCATACGGCGTGAAGCCGCCGCCGCTCGGGGACCTCGCCTTCAACCTCGCCGAGACCGCCGACTACATCTTCGACCACGCGATCTTCAACGACTGCATGGCGAACGTCGATTTCTGTGAGCAGATGGTGAAGGAGACGAATCCGACACTGCTGGCAACGGCCGAGAACACGCCCGCGCCCCACCGCGACATCCACGGCTTCAAGACGATCGCGGACATCATGCGTTCGCTGAACCCGTTCACGGGCGAGTTCTATCTGGAGACGCTGCACGTCGCGCGCTACACGCGCGAGATGTACTGCCTGTTCGGGGGGCGCCACACCCACCCCTCGACGATCATGCCGGGAGGATGCAGCGCTGACATCACCCACCAGACGTGCACCGACTACTACGTGCGCCTGATGCGCTACTTCGACTACGTCAAGCGCAGCGTGCCGATGCACGATGACCTGTACGACTTCTTCCTGAATGAGCTTCCGGGCTACGACATGGTCGGATATCGCGAGACCAACCTCGTGAACTGGGGCTCCTTCGACGACCCCGACTACGTCGACTACGACTACCGCAACATGACCGAGTGGGGTCGCAAGCGCTACATCACGCCGGGCGTGGCGATCGGCGGCGAGCTGATCTCGACCGACCTCGTCGAGATCAACCTGATGATCCGCATCCTGCTCGGCTCCTCCTACTTCGACGGATGGGAGAACGAGCCGACGCTCGTGACACAGGATCCGCTCGGCAATCCCGTCGACAAGAACCACCCGTGGAACAAGGTCACGCTGCCGCGACCGCAGAAGCGCGACTTCACCGACAAGTACACGTGGGTCGTCTCACCGAGGATCTATGACAAACGCACCGACACGCACGTGTGCTGCGACACCGGCGGCGGCCCGTTCGCCCGCCAGTGGTGCACCGCGAAGGCGGGACTGGTGGACTTCGGCTACGCCAAGGCGACCGGCGACTCGATCCAGATGGTGCTGCCGCGCTCCCCGAACATGCCCGAGATGGAACTCGAGTGGCGGGTGCCCGAGAAGTCCAACGCGATCGAGCGCGACCGCGCACGCACGTACCACCAGGCCTACAGCGCGCTGATCGCGCTGCACTGCCTCGAGCGGGCGATGAAAGAGGTCCAGGCGGGCCGCACGAAAAGCTGGAACAAATTCGTCGTGCCCGACAGCGCCGTCAGCTGCGGCTTCCACGAGGCAGCGCGCGGCGTTCTCTCTCACCACATGGTCATCCGTGACGGCAAGATCGCCAACTACCAGCCCTATCCGCCGACGCCGTGGAACGCGAGCCCGCGGGACATCTACGGGACACCCGGACCCTACGAGGACGCCGTGCAGAACACGCCGATCTTCGAGGAGAACGGCCCGGAGAACTTCAAGGGCATCGACATCATGCGCGCCGTCCGCTCGTTCGACCCGTGCCTGCCGTGCGGCGTGCACATGTATAGCGGCGCCGGCAAGGTGCGCAAGGTGATCCACACGCCGACGGCGCTGGCATAGGTCAGCGAACATGGCCAGCCCGCCGCTCAGTCAAGGGAGTGACGATCTGCTGCTGCGCGTACAGGAGCTGCAGGCGTCGCTGGACTCGTCCGAGGATGCCGCCACGCGCGAGCTCGCCGAGGAGCTCGTGTCGGCGGTCGTGCAGATGTACGGCGCTGGGCTCGAGCGCATCGTCGGCTCGCTGCTCGCGGCGGGCGAGGAGGGCGAGCGCCTGGCCGGCGCGCTCGCCGAGGACGAGCTGATCGCGCCGCTGCTGCTGATCCACGACCTGCACCCGGTCCCGCTGCGGGAGCGGGTCCAAGGCGCGCTCGAGCACGTGCGGCCCGTACATGGAATCCCACGGCGGCAACGTCGAGCTGCTGTCGCTGGAGGAGGGCGTGGCGCGCATCAGCCTGCGCGGCAGCTGCTCGGACTGCGCCGCCTCGGCCGTCACGCTCGAGCTCGCGATCAAGCAGGCGCTCGAAGAGGCGGCGCCCGACCTCGAGCACCTCGAGGTGGAGGGCGTCGCGTCGGCGCCGACAGGGCCCTCGCTGCCCCAGCTGAACGGCGGCGCGTCCGGGACGGCGCCCGCGGGCGCCGTCGAGCTGCCGATGGTGCTCGCGGCGGCCCGCGCCGGCGCCCTCATGGTTCGACGCCGACCATCTGGACCTGGTGCCGGTGGGAAAGCTCGTCGGCGCCGAGGTCGCAGGCGCCGAGCTCGTGGTCGCCAACGTCGACGGCACGCTGCTTGCGTACGCGAACAGCTGCGCGGACTGCGGCGGACCGCTGGATGGCGGCGAGCTGCACGCCGGCACGCTCGCGTGCCCGCGGTGCGCGAGGACGTTCTTCCTGCCCAGCGCGGGTCGCTCGATGGACGACGAGCGCCTGCAGCTCGATCCCGTGCCGCTGCTGCGCGAGCAGGGGCACGTGAAGGTGGCCCTGACGCGGTGAGCGACGCAGGCGGCGAACACGAGGAGGAGCCTCCCGCTGCCGTCGCCGGCGCCGATGGGGCAAGACGGCCGATCGACGCCGCAGTCGAGGCGAGGCGGCGCGCGCAGCTCGTGAGCGGGCTGCGCGGATTTGCGCGCGCGAGTGCTCCCCGGGCTCGCGCCGCGAGCACGGCGGGGAACGGAGCGAGCGGCGCGCAGGGCGAGGCGCCCGCCACGAACGGCAACGGCGCCGTTGCCGCCGAGGAGCGCTGTGATTTGTGCGCCACCACGATCCCGACCGACCACCGTCACCTGCTGAACCTCGTCGAGCGCAGGATCGAATGCGTCTGCGAGAGCTGCTGGGCGCTTCGCTCCGGCGACGCCGAGTATCGGCCCGTCGGGGCACGCACGCTGTGGCTGCCCGACCTCGAGCTGCCCGAGGAGGTGTGGGCGAGCTTTCAGATCCCGATCGGGCTCGCGTTCTTCATGGAGTCCACGGTCGCCGGCTGCGTCGTCGCGCTGTACCCGAGCCCCGCCGGCGCGACCGAGAGCGAGCTGCATTTCTCATCGTGGAGCGCGCATGGTCGAGCTCAACCCGATCCTCGCCGAGCTCGAGCCGGACATCGAGGGCCTGGTCGTGAACCGGCTATCCGATCCGCCCGCGTACGCGATCGCTCCGATCGACCGCTGCTACGCGCTGACCGGGACGATCAAGGCTGAACTGGGAGGGGATCTCCGGTGGGCCCAGGTGCGCGAGGCGGTCGCGAGGCTTCTTCGATGAGCTGGCGGCGCAGGCGGTCCCAGCATGAGCGGGCACTTCGACGCCGTGGCGGACACGAACGGAGCACCCGCGCGCGCTCGCCTCCGCGGGGCCGGCGCCGGAGTTCGAGGTTCTCGGCGCGCGCACGCTGCGCCACGCCGCGTCGCCCATGCTGATGCTCGATCTCCAGGTCTCCGAGCCGAGCGGGCGTCCGGTGTACATGATCGGGCTCACCATCCAGCTGATGATCGAGCCGGCCAGGCGCGGCTACGACGACCTCACGCGCGAGCGGCTGGCCGGGCTGTTCGGCGCGCCCGAGCGCTGGGCGGTGACGACGCACAGCCTCGTGTGGGCTCAGCTCGACGTCGCTCGTCCCGGCGTTCACGGGTTCGACCACGGTGACGGTGCCGATGGCGTGCAGCTACGACCTCGAGGTAGCCGCCGCCAAGTACCTGATGCGCTGCCCGACGGGGAGGTGCCGATGGCGCTGCACTTCAGCGGCATCGTCTACTACCCCAACGAGCGGGGGGGCCTGCAGATGGTGCTCGTGCCGTGGTCCTGCTCGATCGACTACCGCATGCCCGTCGCCATGTGGCGCGAGACGATCGACCACTACTACCCGAACACCGGCTGGGTGACGCTGCGCTCGGCGACGCTCGCAGCGCTCGAGCACGAGCGCGTCCAACGCGGCCTGCCCACCTACGACGCGTGCATCTCGGAGCTGCTCGAAGGAGAGGGCGATGGCTGAGGCGCTCGAGCAGCTGATCGACTCGCTCCTGTACGAGGGCTACGCGCTGTACCCGTACACGGCCGGCGCCACGAAGAACTCCACGCCCACTCCCTTCGGCATCGCCTACCCGCCGGCTTACGCGGCCAGCTGTCGAGCACGTTCGACCATCTGCTGCTGCGCTGCGTGCTCCACGCACCAGCCGATGCCCTGATCGACGCCGAGGTCAGGTTCCTCGCCCCGAGCGGGGAGCGCCACGAGGCGCGCGCGCAGCGTCTCGAGCTGCCGAGCACGAGCGTCGGCGCGCTCGCCGGCCGGCGAGCGCAGGACGCCGGCCCGCTCGAGCGCCACGCCCAGATCGACGGGCAGGCGGACGAGCCGCTGCTGTGACGCTCAGCCTGCAGGCGCACGAGCTCGAGACGGGCTGCTACGAGGTGGCGCTCCGCGTCGAGAACACCACGCCCTGCGAACGCGGCCTCGACCGCGCCGGGGCGCTCGCCCGCTCGCTGCTATCGACCCACCCGATCCTGCGCGTTCGCGGCGGGCGCTTCGTCTCGCCGCTCGAGCGCCCGTGCGCGAGTGTGAACACCTTCCCCGTGCTCGCGAGCCCCGGCGACGACGCCGTCGTCGGCGCCGCGATCGTGCTCCCCGACCACCCACAGATCGCGCCCGAGAGCCGCGGCGGGCTGTTCGACTCCACCGAGATCGAGGAGGCGCTGCTGCTGCACGTGAAGGTGCTCAGCGACGCCGAGCGCGAGGAGATCGAGCAGCAGGACCCGGTAGTGCGCGAGATGGTCGCTCGCGCCGCGAGCGCCACGCCCGATGAGATCATCGCGCTGCACGGCCGCCTGACGCCGTGCGAGCCGGACGCCGGCGATCGCCGCAGTCGGGTGAGCGACACCCCGCCGCAGGCGCCCGCCGACCTACGCGATCCCACGGCCGGGGAGGAGGAGGCGCATATCGACGGGGTGCGCTTTCGGCGCGGAGGCAAGGTCAGGATCAGCCACCCCCCCGAGAGCGATCTGCACGCGCGCATGATGAAAGGGCGAGTGGCGACGATCGAGCGCATCATGATCGACTACGACGGCAAGGCGCACCTGGGAGTCACGATCGACGGCGATCCCGGCCAGGAGCTGCTGCGCGACAGCGGCCGCCTGCTGTTCTTCTTCGCGCCCGAGGTGGAGGTGCTCCAATGAACACCACCGCGAACGGCGAGGGGGATGCCACGATGCCGCGGCGCGACCCGCGGATCCTCGTCGCCGGCGTCGGCAACGCCTGGCTGCGAGACGACGGCTTCGGCGGCGCGGTCGCGCGCCGTCTGGAAGAGCGCGAGCTGCCGCAGGGCGTCGCGGTGATGGACGCCGGCACCGGCGGTCTCGACCTCGCCTACGAGGTCATGCGCGGCTACGACGCGCTCGTGATCCTCGACGTCAGCCGCCAGGGCGGCGAGCCGGGCACGCTCTACGTGATGGAGGTCTCCGAGGAGTCGATCGAAAACAAGATCGAGGACGGCGAAGTGATCAACCCCCACGGGATGGACCCCCAGACCGTCCTGCGTTTCGTCAGGTCGATCGGCGCGTGGCCCGGCAGCGTGACGGTCATCGCGTGCGAGCCGGCGGACATCGAGGACATGGGATTCGGGCTCTCGCCCGACGTTCAGGCCGCGGTGGAGCGGGCGGTTGAGCTCGTCGTGGAGACCGCCGAGGAGCTGCGCTCGAGCGCAGCGCTGGAAGTAGCGGACTAGCGCCTTGCACGAGCTGTCACTGAGCAGCGCGGTGCTGAACACGGCGGTCAAGCACGCCGACGGGCGCAAGGTGAGCCTCATCAGCCTGCGCGTCGGGCGCCTGCGCCAGGTCGTGCCCGACACGCTCGAGTTCTACTTCGCCTTCGTCGCGCGCGGAACGATCTGTGAGGGCGCGCGGCTCGAGCAGGAGATAGTCGAGGCGAGCCTGCGCTGCAACCCCTGCGGACGCCAATGGGAGATCTCGATCCCGGCGTTCCGCTGCCCCACCTGCGGGGGCAGCGACGTGGTGGTCGCCAGCGGCAACGAGTTCGAAGTCGAGTCCATCGAGGTCGAGGAGGACGCATGCATCGCACGAAAGTAAGGATCGTCGAGGACGCGCTGGACGCGAACAACACGATCGCCCGCGCCAATCGCGCCGACTTCGACCGCGCGGGTGTGACGGTCGTGAACTTCATGAGCGCGCCGGGTGCCGGCAAGACCTCGCTGCTCGAGAGGGTGGTGGGCGATCTTCCGGGGATTCGCGTTGGCGTGCTCGAGGGCGACGTGCAGGGATCGATGGACGCCGACCGCCTTGCGAGCCTGCACGTGCCGGTCACCCAGCTGAACACCGACCCAGGCTTCGGCGGCGAGTGCCACCTCGACGCCAACATGGTTCGCTCGGCGCTCGACGCGCTTCCGCTCGAGGAGATCGACATGCTCGTGATCGAGAACGTCGGCAACCTCGTCTGTCCCGCCGAGTTCAAGGTCGGCGAGGACGTGCGCGTGATGGTCTCCTCGGTGACCGAGGGCGAGGACAAGCCGCTGAAGTACCCGCTGATGTTCCGCACATGCGATCTCGTGCTCGTCAACAAGATCGACTTGCTGCCGCACCTCGACTACGACCTCGATCGCTTCCTCTACAACGTCGACCAGGTGAACCCCGGCGCCGAGCGGATGCTGCTCAGCGCCCGCACCGGGGAGGGAATCGACGCCTGGCGCGAGTGGCTCGGCGAGGTCGCCCGCGCGCGTGCGGGGGCGCCCGCTTGACGCTCACCGCCACCGAGGATGCCCTGGGCGCGCGCCTGACCGCGCTGCTCGAGCGGCGTACCGCCGCCAACAGCGAGTTCTTCGAGCTCGAGGCCGAGCGCCTCGCGCGCCTGTGCCACCAGATGGCCGAGCGCTTCGCGCGCGGGGGGGAGCTGATCGCGCTCGGGGTCTCGCCGCCGGCGCGCTCGGATGCGCGTCACGTCGCCGTGGAGTTCGTGCACCCGGTGATCGTCGGCAAGCGTGCGCTGCCCGCGATCGCGCTGACGCAGGCCGGCGCTCAGGCGGCGTCCCAGCTCGTCTCGATCGCCCGCGAGCAGGACATCGTGATGGTGTTCATCGAGCCGGGCGAGGATGCCGGCGAAATGGCTCGCGCGGTCGCGCTCGCGCGTGCGCGCGGATGCCTGACGATCGCCTTCTCGGAGCTCGGCGCGGAGTGGGAGTTCGAGCCTCCGGGCGCCGACCCGTACGTGCGCCAGGAGCTCGTGGAGACGCTCTATCACGTGCTCTGGGAGCTCGTGCACGTCTTCTTCGAGCACCGCGGCCTGCTCGCGGGCCGAGACGCCCGCCAGGTGCACGACGCCGGCGCCTCGAGCTTCCTGTACCCGTTCCTGTCCGAGCGCGAGAGCGAGCTCGAGCCCGTCGTCGAGAACGTCTCGCGCTCGGCCTTGCTGAAGGCAAGCGATATCGGCGCGCTGCGCGCACAGACGCTCACCGACAATCGCGACGTGCTGGTGCGCGCGGCCGAGGATCTGCGCGCCTGCTTCGAGCACGGAGGCAAGCTGCTCGCGCTCGGCAACGGCGGTTCGGCCACCGACGCGATGGACGCCGTCGCCGACTTCCGCGCTGCGGGACCCGCGGGCCGCGGCCGGGCGGCGATAGACCTCACCGAGGACTCCGGGATCCTGACCGCGATCGCGAACGACATCGGCGTGGATGCGATCTTCTCCAGGCAGGTGATCGCCTACGGCCTGCGCGGCGACGCGCTGCTCGCGCTGTCCACGTCGGGCAACTCCCGCAACGTGATCGAGGCGCTCCGCGAGGCCCGCCGCCGTGGGCTGTTGACAATCGCGATGGTCGGATACGACGGGGGACGGGTGGGCTCGGAGGGCCTTGCCGACCACGTCGTGGTGACGCGCTCGGAGCACATACCCCGCATCCAGGAGGCGCAGGCCAGCGCCTACCACGCGCTGTGCGAGCTCGTCGAGCTCGCACCGCCAGGCCGAGTGGAGCGGTGGGCGCTAGGGCAACTGTCGCCGCAGAGCGCGCCGCGAGCCGGCGCGCGCGCGTGCGCGTCGAGGGCATCGTGCAGGGGGTCGGCTTCCGGCCCTACGTTTACCGGCTCGCGAAGGAGCGCTCGCTCGCCGGCTACGTCCTCAACGATCCCCACGGGGTGCTGCTCGAGATCGAGGGCGACGCTCGCGCCGTCGAGGAGTTCCTGGCGCTCCTCGGGCCCTGCGCGCCGCCGCTCGCCGTGGTCGAGCGCGTGCTCACCGAGGAGCGCGCGCCGCTCGGCGAGCACGGCTTCGCGATCCGCGAGAGCGCGGGCGGCGGCACGATCGAGGCGCCAGTCACGCCCGACAGCGCGACCTGCGAGGACTGCCTGCGCGAGCTGCTCGATCCCGAGAATCGCCGCCACCGCTACCCGTTCATCAACTGCACCAACTGCGGGCCGCGCTTCACGATCGTGCGCGGGATCCCCTACGACCGCCCGCTCACGACGATGGCGGGCTTCTCGATGTGCGAGCAGTGTCGTGCGGAGTACGAAGATCCGTCCAACCGCCGCTTTCACGCGCAGCCGAATGCGTGTGCGCGCTGCGGACCGTCGGTTTCGCTGCTGCGCGCGAGCGGCGAGCGCGTCGCCGGCGATGCGGTGCGCGCGGCCGCCGACGCTCTGCTGACCGGGCAGATCGTCGCCGTCAAGGGGATCGGCGGGTTCCACCTCGCCTGTCGCGCCGACGAGGAGACCACGGTTGCGCTGCTGCGGGCGCGCAAGCACCGCGAGGACAAGCCATTCGCGTTGATGGTCGCCACCGTCGAGGCCGCCGCGGCGTTGGTGTGCCTCGGGGACGACGAGCGCGCGCTGCTGTGTGCTCCCGAGCGTCCGATCGTGCTCGCGCCACGGCTGGAGGGTGCGGGGGTCGCCCCGTCGGTCGCGCCGGGGGCGCCCGAGCTCGGCGTGATGCTCGCCTATTCCCCGCTTCACCACCTGCTGCTGCGCGACCTCGAGGAGCGTGGGCTTGGGAGCCTCGTGATGACGAGCGGGAACGTCTCCGATGAGCCGATCGCCTACCGCGATGAGGACGCGCTCGCGCGGCTCGGCTCGGTAGCGGACCTGCTGCTCGTGCACGACCGGCCGATCCAGACGCGCACCGACGACTCGGTGGTGCGCGTCGTCGACGGTCCGGGCGGCCCGCGCAAGATGATGCTGCGGCGATCACGGGGGTTCGTACCCACCAGCCTGCCGCTCGCGCCGCGCAGCGAGCACGCGATCCTCGCCTGCGGCGCGGAGCTGAAGAACACCTTCTGCCTGGCCAGGGGCTCGCGTGCGTGGATCTCCCACCACATCGGCGATCTCGAGAACTACGAGACGCTGCGCTCGTTCAGCGAGGGGATCGAGCACCTCGAGCGGTTGCTGGGAGTGCAGCCAGAGGTGCTCGTGCACGACCTGCACCCCGAGTACCTGTCGAGCAAGTACGCGATCGAGCGCGAGGGCGAGCAGCTGATCGGCGTTCAGCACCATCACGCCCACCTCGCCGCGTGCCTGGCCGAGCACGGGGAGGCGGGGAGCGCGGTGGGCGCGATCTTCGACGGGACCGGCTACGGCCTCGACGGCAGCGTCTGGGGCGGCGAGTTGCTCGTCGGCGACCTCGAGGACTTCCGCCGCGTCGGGGCGCTGCTGCCCGTTCGGCTGCCCGGCGGGGCGCGGGCGATCCGCGAACCATGGCGGATGGCGTGTGCGTGGCTCACGCTCACCGATGAGAGCAAGGAGGCCGAGCACGAGCCGCAGATCCCCTTCGCGCTTCGTGGTCACGTCGAGGAGCAGGCTTGGCGTCAGGTGGCCAGGATCTCGAGAAGCGGCGTGCACTCGCCCGTGACCACGAGCATCGGGCGCCTATTCGACGCGGTCGCCGCGCTCTGTGGACTGCGCGCGCGGGTGAACTACGAGGGCCAAGCGGCGATCGAGCTCGAGGCGGCCTGCGACCCCGCAGAGCGGGGGAGCTACCCCCTCTCGTTGCTCGCCGACGGTGAGCTGATCGTGATCGACCCGCGCGCGGCGCTGCGCGCCGTGAGCAGCGACGTGGAGCGCGGGGTAGCGCCCGGCGCGATCGCCGCCAGGTTCCATGCGGGACTCGCCCGCGTCACCGTGGAGGCGCTGGCGCGCGCAGCGTCGGCCGAGGGGTGCGAGCTGGTGGTCCTCTCCGGCGGCGTGTTCGCAAACCGCCGTCTGCTCGAGGCGGTGCTGACGGGCCTCGACGCTGCGGGCCTGCGCGCGATCGTGCCCGAGCGCGTGCCCGCCGGCGACGGCGGGATCTCCTATGGGCAGGCGGCCGTCGCGGCGCGGCGGCTGGCCGGCGTCTGAGCAACAGGGAGGCGAGTGCATGACCCAGTCCAACGCGGAGCTTGACCAGATCCTGAGGCGCGAGGTTTTCATCGGCGGCGCCAATCGCCCGTTCGGCGAGGTGACGCTCGCGGACGCCCGCTCGCGCGCGGATGAGCTGCGCGCGGTCACGGGTTGGGGGCCGACGGTGCGCGTGGCGCCGGTTGCCCGTGCATGGCGCGAGCTCACGATGGCGATGGAGCGCAGCGGGGCCGCGACGGTGGGCGACCTCGAAGAAGAGCTGGTGGTCGAGCTCGCTCAGAAGCTGTGGGTCGTGCTTCCGGGCGGGGCGATGATGTCCTAACCGCAGTGCCGATTAGCCAAGGCGCTCACGCGGGCACGGATGTCGGTGGGCGCCAACCCCTCGCCAGCGTCGTTTGACCCACCTCGATCAGATAGCCGTCGGGATCCCGGATATAGCAGCGCATCTCGGTCTCGTGCTGCTTGGGCGGCGTCAGGAATTGGGCGCCGCGCGCGCTCCATTCGGCGTACACCGCTTGGATGTCCGCAACCCGGATGTTGAGGAAGCTACTCACCCGATCTGGGTCGGGCGGCGTCTCTAGCGTGACGGTCGGCTTGTCGTCAGTCGGACCTCCGCCGACGTTGATGATGATCCAGCTGTTGGCGAGTGCCACGTAGGTCACCTCGTCACCCGACTCGCTGGAGATCACCGTCTTGCCGCCCAGCACCTCGGTGTAGAAGCGGCGCGAACGCTCGACATCATCCGAAACGATGAAGTGCGCCAAGACCAGCTGCTCGTCGACGGTGCTCATGCTGACCTCCGTTGTTGGAATTCACTCAATAGTCACGCCATGCGTGCCCTCGTCATATCGGCGCCGAGGCCTTGCGAGCGCCGGCGATGATGCTCGCGACCTCGTCGTTGGTTGTCCTCGTGCCAGGGGATCATTCGACGAGGTATGTCTCGTAGATCACGCCTGTGGGCTGGCGGCCGCCGACGCTGATGAACACGCCCGTGTTCAGCCAGTCGAGGTGGGGGGCGCCGGTCTCGATCTGGGTCGAGGTGCGGAAGGTGTACTCGCTGGCGTCAACGTCCTCGCCGCGCCCGAGACGCGCGAGCACCTCGGCGCTGCCGTGGCGAACGCCTCGAGATTGCACGTAGAGCAGATCGCCGTCGTCGGTCTGCAGCGTGTAGCGGATGTCGCCGAGCGCAGTGCCGTCCGGCAGGAGAATCTGCCAGTCCGCGCTGGCGCCCGGGAGCAGCCTGCCGTTGAGGTCAGGACCGGTGAATGTCCCACCGGTCTGGGGCACGATCCGCCGGTGGCCCTGTGGGAGCTCGCCGAGATCCAGCGGCTCTCCGAGGGTGACCTCCAAGCGGTAGACCTTGCGCAGGCGAGGATCGGGTAGCTGGTTGCTCACTGTTTCTCCGCTCAGGCGCTCGCCCGTGCCGCAGCCGGGTCGTTGGGATGGGGTTCCAGGGGGGTGACGGTGATGTTCATCCACTCGTAGAGCGGCAGCGCGCCGAGCAGATCGTTGAGCCGACTCTCGCTCTGGGCCTGGTACAACCCGAGGATCTTGCCATTACCGCCTGCGAGAGGCCGGTTCCAGACCCGGACGAGGTGGCCTTCAGCCGCGAGCTTCGCCGCCGCGGATTCCTCGGCGCGCTCGCGCTGCTCGATGTCGGTCGCCGGGGTTCCCGGCGGGACCTTGAGCTCGAACTCGACCAGGAACTCCATGGTGTCCTCCTTCTCGGCCCTCTGAGGGCGTTGCCTGCCGTCCCGTCAGTCCACGGCGCACAGTGAGCCGGGGAGGCAGCCTTGCTTCTCACCAGCTGGAGGCGCGTCGCAGAGCGCTGAGCGTCGTAGGCCCGTGGATACGTGTTGCGTAACCGTACGCCGGAGTCAGGCCGCCGTCCTCCTGGTGCGCCCACCCTTGCGAGTCCTCTGGAACGGATGGGATGATCGCCGACCGCCAGAGTCGCCGGCGAGCACTTGACTTCCGCGCCGATCAGAGCAAGAGTGCTCGCGAAGCGCGCGGGAGCAGGGCTCGTGCCGATTTTCACTGCACCACAGGCCCACAGAGTCGGCCTTTGCGCCCTCGCCGACGGGCGCTGTGCATTTCGGCGAGAACACGGCGTCCCGTGGTGGCGCCGGCTACCGACGGAGGCCAGATGAGCAGTGTCGAGGCGAGCAGCGAAACAGCGGCGAGCGCTCCGGCGGTGAAGGCTTGGGAGTTCAAGCTCGAGGTCGTCGTCGTCCCCGTAGCCGATGTCGATCGGGCGAAGGACTTCTACGCAGGCATGGGCTGGAGGCTCGATGCCGACGTCGCCTCGGGTGAGGACTTTCGCCTCGTCCAGGTGACACCTCCAGGCTCCGGGTGCTCGATTCAGTTCGGCACGAACATCACTTCCGCTGCGCCCGGTTCGGCACAGAGCCTGTACCTGATCGTCCCCGACCTCCAGGCCGCCCGCGAGGAGCTGCTCACCCGCGGCGTGAAAGTCGGAGAGGTCTTCCATGAGCAGACGCTAGGCGCTCGCTTCCACGCGGGCGTCCGCCTACCCGGGCCGGCGCCCGACCGCCGCACCTACGGGTCGTTCGCGACCTTCAGTGATCCGGATGGCAACGGCTGGCTGCTCCAAGAGATCACGACGCGACTGCCAGGTCGCTGAAAGGGGAGACGCTGATGGGCACGACCTACGAGACCGTGCAAGACCTTGCCGACGCGCTCAGGCGGGCAGCCGAGGCACACGGCAAGCACGAGGAGCGCATCGGCCAGGCGGACCCCAACTGGCCAGACTGGTATGCGCTCTACATGGTGCGCGAGCGCGCAGGCGAGGAGCTCCCGAGATGAGCGCCGACTACAACGTGATCGTGCTCGGCGGCGGCTCGCCGGGCGAGCACTGTGCTGGCGCGCTGGCGGAGGGCGGGCTGCGCGTGGCGATCGTCGAGCGCGAGCTCGTGGGAGGCGAGTGCTCGTACTGGGCCTGCATCCCCTCGAAGACGCTGCTGCGGCCGGGTGAAGCGGTCCACGGCGCGCGCGAGGCCGCTGCGAGCGCTGAGGCGGACGTCGAGGCGGCGCTGGCATGGCGCGACTTCATGGTCTCCGACTACTCCGATGCCGGACAGGAGCGCTGGCTTGCCGATCAGGGCATCGAGCTGCTGCGTGGCAACGGGCGGCTCGCCGGCCCGGGCGTCGTCGAGGTCGATGGCGTGCGCCACAGCGCGGACCACGTAGTGCTCGCGAACGGCGCCGATCCGGTCCTGCCGCCCATACCGGGTCTGCGCGAGCTGGACGGCGTCTGGACGAACCGCGAGGCGACCGGCATGAAGGCTGTCCCGCGCCGCCTGTTGATCCTTGGTGGCGGCCCGGTCGGCGTCGAGATGGGGCAGGCCGTTCGGCGACTCGGCGGCGAGACCGTGATCGTCGAGATGGCTGAGCACGTGCTCGCGCGCGAGCCGGCGCCGCTTGGTGAGATGCTCGGCGAGGTCCTGCGTCGCGATGGCATCGAGCTCTTCCTCTCGGCAAACGCGACGGCCGCACGTCGTGAGGGGGAGGACTATGTCCTTGAGCTCGACGACGGGCGTGAGTTACGCGGCGACCGGCTGCTCGCCGCGACCGGTCGGCGTCCGCGGGTGGTCGGGGTGGGTCTCGAGAGCGTCGGGGTCGAGCCGGACGCACACGGGGTCCCAGTCGACGCACACCTGCGCGCGGCGGAGAACCTGTGGGCGATCGGAGACGTCAACGGCCTCTGGCCGCTGACCCACGTCGGCAAGTACCAGGGTGAGGTGGTCGCCGCGAACATCCTCGGCGAGCCGCGCAAGGCCAACTACGAGGCCGTTCCTCGCGTCGTCTACACCGACCCCCAAGCAGCGGCCGTGGGTGCCTCCGCCGGCCGTTTCAGCGCGATGGTCCCCGTGTCGGAGGTGGCGAAGACGGCCACCTATACGCGCGCGTACGCCGAGCAGAATGGCTTCCTGACGCTACTCAGCGACGGCGAGCGGCTGACGGGCGCCTACGCGCTCGGGCCCGAGGCGGGCGAGTGGCTGCAGCAGGCCACGCTCGCAATCCGCGCCCACATCCGACTCGAGCTCATGGCCGACACGATCCAGCCGTTCCCGACGTTCTCGGAGATCTACGTCGCCGCGCTAAAGACGCTCCGCGGCGAGATCGCCGCGGCGTCCAAGGCTGCCGGCGCGGGACGCCCAATGTCGAGCTGACGAAACGAGCGGCTACAGCGCCGGCAGCGCGCGGTACAGACGGGCGACCGTGCTGACGACGCCGGGCTTGGGCGCACCGGAGTAGGTGAACACCCCCTTCGCGTCGAGGCCCTGCAGCAGCTTTACGTGCGGCAGCACCTGGCGGATCGACCCGCCTTCGAAGGTCGGCTCGAGCGGGTAATCGCGCAGCAGCCAGACCATCATCCCAGTCAGCGCCGGATCGGCCGCGTATACGTTGATGTGCTCTTCGAGCACGCGTGCCTGGTAGGCGTAGCTGCCGGGTGTGCCGGGCGCGTTCAACCCGTTGGATTCCGCCCCGAACTCGCTGATCACGAGCACCCTGCCGGCGAAGGTTCGCTGCATCGCGGCAAGGCGCGAGCGCATCAGCGCCTGCAGCTGCGCGGGGCTCTCGTGAGGGCTGTCGTACCAGCCCTCGTATTCGGTCTCGGCGATCGCGTCGATGCCTTCGTAGATCGACCCCGGGACGCGCGGTGGGTGGTCGCCCCAGACGTCGAGCGCGACCATGCGCGTCGGGTCGTTGCGGTGAAGCCAGCGCGTGAGGCTGTGCACGTACTGCACCTCGGCGGCGTCGCGGCCGTCGCCGGCGACCTCGTCGGCGAGGTTCCAGGCGAAGATCGAGGGATGCAGCTGCGCGGCGATCACCGCCGTGCGGGCCTGCGCTTCGGCCCGCTGCCTGAGCGCGGGGGTGGGCGAGAGCCAGTTGCCGGCGCCTTCGACTGGGCCGACGCCCTGCCAGACGAGGATGCCGGCGGCATCGAGGCGTTCGAGCAGCGCCGGGTCGAGCGGGTGCTGCGAGCGCACCACGTTCGCATCGAGCGCCTTCAGCTCCGCCACCATCGCGTTCTCGTCCGCGGGCGTGAGCGCGTCGCCGTGGCCCTGCGCGTCCTCCTGCAGCGAGGCGCCGTGGAGCCGCAGCAGCTGCCCGTTGAGGTAGGCGCGACCGCCGTGCCAGGTGAGCTCGCGCAGCCCGACGCGCGCGCTGTAGCTGCTCTCGCCCGGAACCTGCAGGGAGAGGCCATAGAGGTTCGGTGACAGCGGCGACCACAGCGCCGGGTTTTCGATCGTCACCGTCGCGCTGTCGGTGGCGGCCTGGCCGTGTTCGAGCGCGAGCGCAGGGAAGCTCAGCGGCAGCTGGGCGCTGCCGTCGGCGAGCGTGCCTTCGGGGGTGATCGTGCGAGCGGCGCCGTAGTTGCGCACGAGCACGCTCACCTTCACGCTCGCCGCGGTCGCCTGGGCGCTGTCCGGGGTGAGCGTGGTCGCGATCGTCGGCTGCGAGAGTTCGCTGGCAGCGAGCATCCGCACCTCCACCTCGCCGTCGAGCCCGCCCCAGTTGAACCACGTGCGGTGGTCGCCTTCGCGCTCTTGCTGGGTCGGGTTCTCCCAGTCAACCCTGACGACGACGTTATGGCTGCCTGCGGCGAGCTGCGCGCGCTCTTCGAAGGGCAGGTAGGAGCCGCGGTGGGAGCCGAGCTCGCGGCCGTCTACCCAGACGGTGGCGAGGTAGTTGGCCGACTGGAAGGTGAGCACGTAGCTGCCCGCCAGGGGCGCCTGGAAGCTCGTGCGGTACCACGCGATCGAGCCGTTGTAGTTGACGGCGCCGGCACGGCCTGCGTAGGGGGAGGGCTCGACGACGTCGGGTACCGTCACGCCGGTGCCGCCGAACGCGCCGTGCGCATAGCCGCGGGCGAGGCCGCGGTTGGAGGGATCCTTGACGAGCGTCCAGCGCGTGAGCGCGATGCGCCCGCCGGGGCCTTCGAAGATCAGCGGCTGGCTCGGCGGCGCCTGCGCTTCGGAGGCGACACCGGCGAGCGCGCTCGCGGCGAGTACGAGCGCCAGGGCGGGCTTTAGCAGGACGCTCAGCATGGTGTGTACGTGGGGGGCAAGGCGGCGGGTGTGTGGTCGCGCACCGGCGCGGTCCTCATATGAACAGCCGGCGCGGCGGATCGGATCGCCTGCGCGCCTTGAACGCTATGCCGCTGCCGGCTCGAGCTCCTCCTCCGCGGGTCTCAGCAGGCGCTCGAGCAGCAGCAGCGCGCCCGCCTTCGAGAGTGGTTCGTTGAGGTTGCCGCACTTGGGCGACTGCACGCACGAGGGGCAGCCGTCGCTGCAGCGGCAGCCGGCGATCAGGCGGCAGGCGTCTGCGCACAGCTCCTCGAAGCGCGCGAAGGCGGTGCGCGCGATGCCGATCCCGCCCGGGTGCCCGTCGTAGATAAAGATCGTGGGGTGGCCGGTCTGGGCGTGGTAGTTGGTCGAGAGTCCGCCGATGTCCCAGCGGTCGCACATCGCGAGCAGCGGCAGCACGGCGATCTGGGCGTGCTCGGTCGCGTGCAGCGCGCCGAGCAGGGTCTCGAGTGGCAGCTCGGCGGCGCCGCCCGGGCTCGCGAGCACGGCCGCGTCGGGCAGCTCGAACCACAGCGCCTGCGTGGCGAAGCTGACGGGCGGCAGCTCGAGCGAGCGCATGTCGAGCTGGGCGTGGTCGGCCAGGCGCCGACGCTGGTAGGCGAGCACCGTATCGGTGACGCTGACCTCGCCGAAGGAGAGGCTCACGCCGAGCGTCTGGCGGCGGTCGAGCAGGCGCACGATCTCGGTCGCGGTGTCGCGCCGCGGCTGCGTGTACCAGTCCCCGTCAAACGGCGAGACGAGCGCGCGCCGGCGCTCGAGGTCGAGCTCGTGCACCTCGTAGGAGCGACCGAGGTGCATGTAGACGGCTCCCTCGTGCACGGTCGAATGAGCGCGCGCCGCCTCGGTCGAGCCGAGCAGCTCCCCCGAGGAGACGTCCACGATCGCGAAGCTGTCCGGCGAGGCGGAGCGCAGCGACACATCCGCCGCCGGGTAGGAGCCGGCGTTGCGCGGGACGAAGCTCGTCGGCTGCGGGCCGCGGCCGCGCCGGCGCAGCTCGCCGTCGCTCTCGAGCGCCTCGGCGTGCGCGAGCCAGCGCGGCCCGAGGAACTCCGCGTCCGCGGCCGTCAGCGGCCCCTCGTGCGCGGCGCAACGCAGGTGTGAGCGATAGATGAGCGCACTCTCGTGGTCGAGGATCGCTGCCTCAACGGGACGCTCGAGAAAGTCCTCGGGGTGGCGGCAGAAGAACTGGTCGAGCGCGTCCTCGCCGGCCACGTACAGCGCGAGCCCGCGCCCGCGCCTGCCGGCCCGGCCCCACATCTGGCGTAGCGAGGCGACCGTGCCGGGGAATGTCACGACGAGCGCTGCGTCGAGCTGGCCGATGTCGATGCCGAGCTCGAGCGCGTCCGTGGTGACGACGGCGCGCAGCTCTCCGCTGACGAGCCGCGCCTCGAGCTCGCGTCGCTGTTGCGCGGTGTAGCCGGCGCGGTAGGGGGTCACCAGCTCCGCCAGCTCCGGCTGCTCGCGCAGATGCTGGCGCGTGAGCGTGCTCAACACCTCGACGCCCTTGCGCGACTTCATGAAGCAGATGACGCGCGCGCCGTCCTGCACGAGGCGGGCCAGCAGCTCGGCGGCCTCGCCGAGCGCCGAGCGTCGCGTGCCGAGCGCCTCGTCTTCGAGCGGCGGGTTCCACATCGCGATGCGCCGTCGCGGCGCCGGCGAGCCGTCGTCGTCGATAAGCGTGAAGTCCTCGAGCCCCGTCAGGCGCTCCGCGAGCTCGATCGGGTTGGCGATCGTGGCGGAGCTCAGCAGGAAGCGGGGCTCGGTGCCATAGGCCGCGGCGATCCTGCGCAGCCGGCGCAGGACGTTGCCCACGTGCGAGCCGAAGACGCCGCGGTAGACGTGCGCCTCGTCGATCACCACGACGGCGAGGTTCGCGAACAGGTTCGCCCACGCGCCGTGATTTGGCAGGATCCCGAGGTGCAGCATGTCGGGGTTGCTCAACACGACGTTGGCGTCCTTGCGCACCTGCGCCCGCGCCTCGCGCGGGGTGTCGCCGTCGTAGATCGAGGGGCGCACGCGCCCCTCCAGGCCGAAGGCGCAGAGCGCGCGCGCCTGGTCCTGCGCGAGCGCCTTCGTGGGGTAGAGGTAGAGCGCCCGCGCCCGCGGGTCGCGGCAGAGCACGTCGAGCGTCGGCAGGTTGAAGCACAGCGACTTTCCGGAGGCGGTGCCGGTGGTGACGATCGTCGGCCCGTCCCAGGCGGCGTGCAGGGCCTTCACCTGGTGGCAGTAGAGCTGCTCGAAGCCCGCCCGCGCGAGCGCCGCGCGGACATCGGGGTGCAGCTCCTCCGGGGCGTCCTGAAGGCGCGCCTTCCCAGGTCCTTCGTTTGATTCGCGCACGAGCCGCCCGTCCGCGCGCCCCGCGTCCAGCAGCGCGCTCCAGGGCTCGATCAGGCGGTCGTGGGCCAAGGAGTTGGAATAGTAGGGGCCGTGACAGGCACGGCCGCCGAGCGCTGGGCGCGAGCCCGCACCTTCCACCATTCCGATTACAGCGCGCGGCGCATCGCTGCCGAGCGCGAGCACAGCGTCTCCGTGTGCCTGCCCGCGCGCGAGTGCGCTCAGACGGTGGAGGCGATCGTCATGGCGCTGCTCGAGCTGCGTGAGATGGGCGCGATCGACGAGGTGCTCGTGATCGACGCCGCATCGCGGGACGGGACCGCGGAGATCGCGCGTGCCGCCGGCGCGAGCGTCTTCCAGGAGGCGGACCTGCTGCCAGAGTACGGCCCCGTGCTCGGCAAGGGCGATGCCATGTGGCGGGCCCTGTCGGTGGCGCACGGCGAGCTCGTGTGCTTCCTCGACGCGGACACCGAGGCCTTCTCGGCGCACTTCGCCACCGGGCTGCTCGGCGTGCTCTGCTGCGAGGACGGCGTCTCGTTCGTGAAGGGCTTTTACCGCCGGCCGCTGAGCGAGGGCACGCTCCATGACGCCCACGGCGGCGGCCGCGTGAACCACCTGATGGCGCGTCCCGCGCTCGCGCAGTTCTACCCCGAGCTCGCAGCCGTGCGCCAACCGCTCGCCGGCGAGGTCGCCGCGCGCCGCGAGCTGCTCGAGGAGCTGCCGTTCGTGACCGGCTACGGCGTCGAGATAGCGATGCTGATAGACGCCTGGAGCAGGGTGGGGCTCGGCGCGCTCGCGCAGGTCGACCTCGAGGTGCACCGAAATCGCCACCAGCCGCTGTCGGCGCTGAGCCCGATGGCGAGCACGGTCCTCGCCACGATCGCCCGCCGCCTGAGCCAGGAGGGCCGGCTGCACGAAGTCGAGCAGGCGGCGCCTCTGGAGCGCCCGCCGCTCATGAGCCTCGCCCTCACCTGAGCGCGCCGTGCGCTGCCTCTACCTCGATCTCGACGGCACGCTGCTGGGCCGCGGCGCGTCGCTGCTCCACGACGGCGAGGGCGCGGTCACGATCGACGGCGTGCGGGCGGTACAGGCATGCATGCGCGCGGGCGTCGAGGTGGTGCTGATGTCGGGCAGGCGCCGCGCGCAGGTGGCCGAGGACGCGCGCCTGCTCGGGCAGCGCTCGTTCATCTTCGAGGCGGGCGCCTGCCTGGTGCTCGACGGCGAGGAGCACTGGCTGACGGGGGAGATGCTGCCGGGCGAACTGAGCGTCCACGAGCAGATCGAGCGCTCCGGCGCCCCCGCGCTTCTGCTCGAGCACTACCGCGACCGGCTCGAGTACCACGAGCCGTGGCACCGCGACCGCGAGGTCTCCCACCTCTTCCGCGGCCTGGTGGACTCCGCCGAGGCGGACGGCCTGCTGGCGGCCAACGGCCTCGGGTCCCTGCGGCTGGTGGACAACGGCGCGGTCTCCACCCGCTCGCCGGCGCTGTCCGCCTTGGCCCAGGTGCGCGGCTACCACCTCGTGCCGGCTGCCGCCTCCAAGACCGTGGCCGTGCAGCTCCACACACGCGCGCGCGGGCTGCGCGTCGCGCAGACGTTCGCGGTCGGCGACTCCCGCGAGGATCTCGCCTGCGCCGACGTGGTGGGAGCCTTCTGGCTGGTAGCGAACGCCCTCGAGCAGGACCCCACGATCGTGCGCGAGCTCGCGGCCCACGCGAACGCGCGCATGACCGAGCGCGGGCACGGGCCGGGGGTCTATGAAGCGGTGCTGCAGGAGCTGATGGGCGCCTCTAGCGCGCCCGACGGCCGCTGACGGCGCCCCACGCCCTTCGCCAGAAGCCCGGCTTCGGCCGCCTGCGCCAGAGCGCGGGAGGCGGCACGGTGGCGCGAACCAGCGCGACCCACTCGGCAAGCGGCAGCTCGCCCGAGATGAGGCGGCCGAGCGCGCCCGTGACGGGGGCGCCGAAACCGGCGCGCTCGAGCGCGCCCGCGAGCAGCGGCACGGACTCGAGCGCCTCGACGGCCTGCCCGATGTGCTCCGGTATCTCGCTCGCCGCGAGCCCCGCGGCCAACAGCTCGCCGGCGCGCCGGTTGCGGCTCTCGCGCGCGAGGGCGGTCGCGACGAGGTCGCCCGTGCCTGCGAGGCCGATCATCGACTCCGGGCGCGCGCCAAGCGCCTCGGCGTAGCGCCAGACCTCGGCGAAGATGTGACCCGCGGCTGCGCCGGCCGCGTTCGACCCCTGGCCCTCGGTCGCGCCCGCCGCCAGCGCCGCGGCGTTCTTCGCGGCGCCCGCGAGCTCGACGCCGACGGGGTCGTTGGAGACCTCGCAGATGACGCCAGCGCGCGCGAAGATCTGCGCGAGTGACCTCGCGAGCTCCTCCTCGGCGCATGCTGCCACCAGTGCCGCGCCCGCGTGGACCATCTCCTGCGCATGCGCCGGCCCGCCGATGCAGGCCACCCGTGCCGCGCCGAGGCTGCGCCGCAGCACGCTCGTCGGCGGCAGGCCCTCGGGCGCGACGAGGCCCTTGGCGACCGACACCACGGCCGCGCGTGATCCGAGCTCGAGCGCATCGAGCTGCGCGATCACCTCGCCGATCCCGCGCGAGGGCACCGCCAGGAAGACGTAGTCTGCGCGCGCGAGACCCGCGCCGGCGGGCTCGATCCTCAGCTGCGCGGGCAGCTCGACCCCTGGCAGGTAGCGGCTGTTCTCACGCTCGGAGGAGAGCAGCGCGGCCTGCTCGGGTGTGCGCGTCTGCAGCGTCGCGCGCAGGCCGCCGCGTGCGAGCAGCACGGCCAGGGCTGTGCCGAACGAGCCCGCCCCGATGACGGTCGCGCGGCGCGCGCCGGGCGCAGCCAGCGAACGCGTGCGTGCGCTCCGCGGGTGCCGGGCTCGAATCGGGCTCGGATGCGTTCATCGTTCGAGCGCGAGCCTATCCTCGATCTGAACGCATGCCAGAGGGCGACACGATCCACTACGCCGCGAGCCGCATCCGCGCGGTGCTCGAGCGGCGTGTGCCGGAGGAGATCCTCACGCCGCAGCCGCGCCACCAGCTCGACCGCTGGCCGGCGCGGCTCGCGGGCCGGCGCCTCGGCTCCGTCGACGTGCACGGCAAGCACCTGTTCCTGCGCTTCGAGGGCGGCCTGACGCTGCACTCGCACCTGCGCATGAGCGGGTCTTGGGCGGTCTACGGCGACGGGCAGCGCTGGCGGCGCGCGCGCAGGCGCGCGTGGCTCGTGATGCGCTGCGGCGGCTGGCAGGTCGTCCAGTTCGACGGGCCGGTGCTCGAGCTGATGAGCGACGCGCGCACGCGCTCGGAGCCCGCGCTGTCCGCGCTCGGGCCGGACGTGCTCGGCGAGAGCTTCGACGAGCAGGAGTTCCTGCGCCGGCTTCGCAGCGACGACCCGCGGCGCCCCATCGGCGACGCCCTGCTCGACCAGCGCACGGTCGCGGGCATCGGCAACCTGTGGAAGGCCGAGAGCTGCTTCGCCGCGGCGCTCAGCCCGTGGCGCGCGACCTCGGAGGTTCGCGACGAGGAGGCCCTCGCGACGATCGCGTTCGCGCGCGAGCGGATGGCGCAGTCGGCGCGGGACGGCTTCGAGGCGCGTCCGCGCGCGGTCTACAGGCGCGCTGGCGAACCGTGCCAGCGCTGCGGCGCGGCGATACGCCAGCGCGGGCAGTGGGAGGACAACCGGCTCACCTTCTGGTGCCCGGGCTGCCAGCGCTAGTCCTATCCTCCCCCTCGCACATGACCGCGGCCAGCCGCCTGCCTGCGGAGGCGAGCGAGCGCGCGTCGCCGGCCTCGAGCACGAGCTGCAGGTCGAGCACGCGCGCGTCGAAGGCTTCCAGCGAGCAGCGTCCGCGCGATCGCGTACGCGGGAACCCCCGCCTGGCGGGCGCGCGTGGCCAGCTCGAACAGCGCGCTGCCGGCGAGCGAGCGCTCGGAGGCCTCGGGGATCGCGATCACGAGCGCGCGCGCGAGATGCAGACGCGAATCGAAGCTCTCCTGCGTGAGCAGTCGGCGCAGCTGCGCGCGCGTCGTGCTCGGCGGGCAGCTCGAAGGACTCAGGCGCGGCGAGACCCCCCTGCTGCAATCCGCGCGCGAGCGCGGCGGCGACGCGCCCGGCGGCCACGGGCGCGATCGCGCCGGCGGCCAGCAGCACGCGCATTCCCTGCGGCTCGCGCGCGGTCGCCGCGCGCCGCAGGACGTTCTCCCCGCCGACGACCTTGGCGCTCGCGCATCAGGCATCCTTACCAGTCCATGGCTGCCGGCAAGGGCGAGAGCGAGCTGATCGAGACCGCTGGTCGGGAGGTGCGCGTGAGCAACCCCGGCAAGGTGTTCTTCCCGCAGGCGGGCATCACCAAGATCGAGCTCGTGCGCTACTACCTCGAGTGCGAAGAGGCGGTCGTGCGCCATCTGCGCGAACGCCCGACCGTGATGAAGCGCTGGGTCAACGGGGTCGAGGGCGAGCCGTTCTTTCAGAAGCGCGTCCCCGACAGCGCGCCGGACTGGCTGCAGACCGCGACCGTCACGTTCCCGAGCGGCCGCCACGCGCGCGAGCTCGTGCCCAACGACGGCGCCCATCTCGTGTGGGGCGTGAACCTCGGCGTCATCGACTGGAACCCCTGGCCGGTGCGCCGCAGTGACCTCGACCGCCCCGACGAGCTGCGCGTCGACCTCGATCCGGGCCCTGAGGTCCCGTTCTCGGAGGTCAGGCACGTCGCGCTCGCCGTGCGTGAGGTGCTCGAGGAGCACGGACTGCGCGGCTTCCCGAAGACCTCGGGCTCGCGCGGGATCCACATCTACGTGAGGCTGGTGCCCGAGGAGGGCTTCGAAGAAGTCCGCCGTGCGGCGCTCGCGCTCGCGCGCGAGGTCGAGCGGCGCATGCCCGGCCGCGCGACCAGCCGATGGTGGAAGGAGGAACGCGAGGGCGTGTTCATCGATTACAACCAGAACGCTCGCGACCGCACGGTCGCCTCCGCCTACTCGGTGAGGGCGGTGCCCGACGCGCGCGTCTCCTGCCCGCTCGAGTGGGAGGAGGTCGCGGACGTGGAGCCGGCGGAGCTGCGCCTGCAGACGGTGCCGGCGCGGCTGCGCGAGCGCGGAGACCCGTCGGCGTCGATCGACGAGAACGCGGGAAAGCTCGCGGGCCTGCTCGAGCTGGCGGCGCGCGACGAGCGCGAGGGCCTCGGCGACGCGCCCTGGCCGCCGCACTTCCGCAAGCGCAGCGGCGAGCCGCCGCGGGTGCAGCCCAGTCGCGCGCGCCACGGCGGTGCCGACTCTTGACGCTACCGCTCGAGCCGCCGGTCGCGCCTCAGCTCGCGCTCTCGCGCAAGGAGCTGCCGGTGGGCGAGCAGTATTGCTACGAGCTGAAGCTCGACGGCTTCCGCTGCCTGGCGTTCGTGGACGGCGAGACCGTGTTCCTGCAGTCGCGCAACGGCAAGCCGCTCGGGCGCTACTTCCCCGAGCTCGCCTTTCCCGCTGGTCGCTACGTCCTCGACGGCGAGATCGTCGTGCGCGATGCGGCGGGCGCCGAGGACTTCGACGCCCTCGGCCAGCGCATCCACCCGGCCGCCTCGCGGATCGAGATGCTGCGCGGCGCAGACGCCCGCTCGCTACGTCGCCTTCGACCTGCTCGCGCGCGAGGACGAGACGCTGCTCGAGCAACCCTTCCAGGCGCGCAGCGCGACGCTCGGCGAGCTGCTCGCGCAGGAGCAGTTCGTCGCGGGCAGCGTCGAGCCGATCGCGAGCACCGCGGACGTCGTGGCCGCGCACGCCTGGCTCGAGCGCGCCGAGGGCGCGATCGCGAAGGAGCTCGCGGCCCCCTACCTGCCGGGCGAGCGGCGCGGGATGGTGAAGGTCAAGCGCGTGCGCACGATCGACGCCGTCGTCGTGGGCTGGCGGCCGGGCAAGGAGGAGAACACCGTGGGGGCGCTCATCCTCGGCCTCTACGACGGCCCCGACCTGCGCGTCGTCGGGCACTCCTCCTCGTTGAGCGTGGCCGAGAAGCGCAGGCTCGTGTCCTTTCTGGCGCCGTATGAGTCGGGCGAGCGCGGCAGCGGCGAGCCGAGCCGCTGGAGCGCCGGCAGGGATCTCGAGTGGGTCGGCCTGCGGCCGGAGCTGGTCGTCGAGATCGACTTCGACCACGTCTCCGGCGGGCGCATCCGCAGCGGCGCGAAGCTCCGCCGCTGGCGCGATGACAAGAGCCCAGCAGAGTGCACCTACGAGCAGCTCTCGAGCTAGGGACGCCACCCCGACCGGGCAGGCGGTCCTTTAGCATCAGGCTTGTGAACGCCGAGACACAGCCGTCCGCGACCGTCGCCGAGGAGGAGTACCTGCAGATCCTCTTCTGGCTGCAGGAGGCGGCGCTGCCGATGACCGCGGCGAACGTCGCCCGCGCGATGCAGCTGTCCGCGCCCACGGTGCACGAGATGATCGGTCGCCTCGAGCGCGACGGCTACATCACGCGCGGCGCCGACCGCGCGATCACCTTCACCGAGAGCGGGGCCGCGCACGCCGAGGGGATCGTGCGCCGCCATCGCCTGATCGAGCGCTTCCTGACCGACGTGCTGGCGGTGCCCTGGGATGAGGTGCACGAGGAGGCCGAGCGCCTCGAGCACGCGATGTCACCGGTGCTCGAGCAGCGCATGCTTGCCGCCATCGGCGACGCGAAGACCTGCCCCCACGGGCACCCGATCGTCGCGGGCGCGCGCCTGGCGGGCGTGCCGCTCGCCGACGTCGCAGTCGGCGCATCCGTGCGCGTGCTGCGCTTCGAGAACGAGGCCGAGGACCTCTTGCACTACCTGAAGGCCTCGGGGATCGAGCCGGGCCTCGAGGCGACGCTCGCCGAGCGCGACGACGAGCAGGTCGCGCTGCGGACGCCCTCCGGTGAGCTGCTCAGCATCACCGCGAGCGTGGCGGAGACGGTGTCGGTCATAGCCGACCCCTCACCGCCCGTGCGCACGGCGCTGCCCGAGCAACTGGTGCTCGGACAGCGCTACGGGCGCTAGTAGATCACTTGTAGGTGTATTTGTCGCCGGCGCTGGCCGCGCTGGTCCCGGAGCCGGTCGTGACCGTCACTTCTACCGTGCCGGAGGTCCCAGCCGGGGCCTTGGCGATGATCTGCGTGACTTTCCTGACTTCGAAGCTCGTCGCCTCGGTCGCGCCGAACTTCACTTCGAGCACGTGGGAGAAGTTCGTGCCCTTGATCTTCACCGTCGTGCCACCGGTATCGACGCCCTTGTTCGGCGAGAGCTTGATGACCGTCGGTGGCAGACCCGCTTCGAGTGTCGTGAACTTGCTGATGCCGCCGAACGCTCCGCCAAACGCGTTTTCGGCGTGGATCCGGAAGTAGTACTTCTGGGTGGCTTTGAGCCCCCCGACGCTCGCCGACACCGGCACGCCGACAACGCCGCTTCCGGGTTTGCTCGAGCAGGCCACTTTGGTGCCGAGGGCGAGGGTGGTGCCGTATTCGAATTCACACGTCGTCACTTCGGCGCCCTCCGGGTTCACCGTTGCGTGCAGCAGCGCCGATTCGCCCGTCAGTTCAGTGGCGTTGTTGGTGTTGTCACGCGGGGCGTTGGGCAACGTACGGAACGTTTGGTTGCCACCGAGCGCTTCGCCCTTCGCGTTCTTCGCGACTAGCACGAAGTTATAGGTGCTCGATTTTTCAAGACCGGTCGCTTCGGCCGTCACTTCGACGGGTTCTTCGCCCGATCCGACCGACTGTTTGCAGTTGATCGTTTCTCCGTAGATCCGCTTTTCGTGACCGTATTCGAAGGAGCACGAGGTGACAGCTTCGCCGTGCGGGTTGATAAAGCCGCGCAGCAAGGCCGTCGTCGTGGCGACATTCCGCGCAGGTTCGGTCTTAGCCGTCGGCGCGTCCGGCAGCGTCTGGAATTCTTCCCGACCGCTCACGCTGACCCCGTCGGCGTTCACTGCGACCAGCCGGACGAAGTAGGTTTCGCTTTCTTTCAGGCCCGTCACCTGGGCTGACACCGGTACCTGTTTTTCGCCGCTGCCCGGCAGCGCGCTGCAGTTGACCGTTTCTTCGACCTGTTTGGTGGTGCCGTATTCGAAGTAGCATTCCGTCACTTCGGCGCCGTTCGGGTTTACGATCCCGATCAGGTCGGCGGTCGTCTTGCCGACTTCGCGCGCGCCTTCGGTCCCGACGTGGGGAGCCCGCGGAAGCGTGAGGAAACGTTCGGTGCCTTCCGAGGCCTTTTCTCCCAGGTCGTTGGCGGCGACGATCTTGTAGTAGTAGGTCGTGCTTTCTTTCAGCCCGGTCAGAGACGCGTACACCGGGATCCCGCTCGTGCCGCTGCCCGGCAGGTTCGCGCATTGGGAGTGCGTGCCCAGCGCGGGGCTCGTGCCGTAGTCGAAGTAGCACGAAGTGACTTCCGCGCCCTCCGGGTTGACGACGGCGTTCAGGATCGCCGAGGTCCGCGACACTTCGCTTGCCTGCTCGACTTCCACGCGCGGCGCCTGGGGAGGTTCGCCCAGCTGCACGAGCGGGTTCGCGCGCAGCGACATGCCCGCCGCCCGCGCGACGTGCGCGCCGGCCGGGGCCGCGGCCCACAGCACCGAGAGCATCGCCGCGGCGACGAGCGCCGCCCCGCGCGCGCGGCTCGAGCCCCGCGAGCGCCTTCGAGAGGCGTCCCCGCACGCCTCAGGCGTCGTCCTGCAAATAGTCCGTCCAAGCATCATCGTCCCTCCGCGTTAGACATCCAAGCGATGTTTGCGCGCCGCGGCCGGTCCGTTCTGTTCTCCCTCCCGAACGCGCACCGGCGCCCGCCGCACCCCTCGGAGTTAGGCCTATCACCGCCGAGTGGGACTGTCAATAGCGTTCACCGCGCCGTAGCAGCCGGCGCTGCTGCCGCTGGCGCGCCCTACAGCGAGCGGTAGGCCTCGGCCAGACGCGCGACGCCGGTGCGTATCTGCTCCGGCGTGACCCCGGAGTAGGCCAGTCGCAGCGTGCTGCCGGCGTCCTCCAGGACGAAGTCGCTGCCCTTCACGAAGGCCACGCCGCGCTCGGCGGCGGCTGCGTGCAACGCGCCGATGTCCGTCCCCTCCGGCAGCGCGACCCACATGAAGTAGCCGCCTTGGGGCAGCACGAAGCGCGCCTCCGGCAGTTCCTCGCGCAGTGCCCGCGCGAGCGCCTCGGCGCGCTCGGCGAGCGCGACCTTGACGGTGGCGATCGAGCGCTCGATCGCGCCCGAGGCGCAGAACTCGTATGCGATCGACTGCGCGACCATGTTCGGCGAGATATAGGTGTTGGTGGCGAGCCTCGTGATCGCGGCGATCACCTCGGGCGGCCCCACCAGGTAGCCCGCGCGGATGCCGGGGCAGACGGTCTTCGAGAACGACGAGGCATAGATCACGCGCTCGGGCGCGAGCGAGAGCATGCGCGGCAGCGGCTCGCCGCTGAAGCGCAGCTCGACGTACGGGTCATCCTCGAAGACGATGAAGCCGTAGTCCTCGGCGAGCTCGAGCAGGCGCTGGCGCTTCTCTAGCGAGAGCGTGTAGCCCGCCGGGTTCTGGAAGTTGGGGATGATGTGCGCGAACGCCGGGCGCGAGCCCGCGGCGAGCAGGCGCGAGAGCGCGTCGATGTCGATGCCGTCGGGCTCGAGCTCCACGGCGTGGATACGGGCGCCGCGTTCGCGCAGCGACAGCAGCGTGCGGTCGTAGGTCGGGCGCTCGACGACCACCTCGGTGCCGGCGCTCACGAGGTGCTCGAACAGGAACGCGTCTGCCTGCATCGAGCCGTTGGTGACGAGCACGCGCTCGGGCTCGACGCCGTGGTAGTCGGCGATCCAGCTGCGCAGGCGCGGATAACCGACGGCGGTGCCGTAGGCGGTCGTGCCGGCCGGGTCGCTCTCGAAGGCGCGCACGGCCGCGTCGCGCAGCCCCTCCACGTCGACGATGTCCAGCGAGGGCGCGCCGCGGGCGAATGAGATGGTGGGTCCAGGAGGGGCTGACACAGCGGCGTAGCTTAGGCGCCCGAGCAGAGCGTCGTATTCGTGGGTCAGCTCGGCGGCCGTCTGCTCGAGTCGCTGGCGAAAGCGGAGCAGGTCCGCGGGCGCGGGTGGCGCGAGCGCGCCCGCGCCGGCAGCGACCGGGGTCGAGGCGTGGGCGGTGCCGGGGCTGGGTTGCGCGGCTGGCGCCGGCCCGTTGCCGACCTCGAGCGACTCGTCGATGATGCGACCGGACCCGCTCGCGTGGGCGTCTGTCACGGCGCTCGCCGCGGCCGGCGCGCGCTCCCCGCTCGACGTCATCGCCTCGAGCGTGCGCTCGAGTTCAGCGATCTTGCGCTCGAGTTCATCGAGCGTGCGTGCGACCTCCTGGTCCATGGCGTCTAGCGTACGTCATGGCGCTGGGACCGCCGTACCGCCGAGCACCTCCACGGCGATGCTCGCCGTCTCGGTGGGCGTGCGTCCCACGCGCACGCCCTTCGCTTCCAGCGCCTGCGCCTTCGCCGCGGCGGTGCCCGCGCTGCCGGAGACGATCGCGCCGGCGTGGCCCATCTGCTTCCCCGCGGGTGCCGTGAACCCCGCTATGTAGGCGACCACGGGCTTGCTCATGTTCGCGGCGATGTAGTCCGCCGCCTCCTCCTCGGCGGAGCCGCCGATCTCGCCCGAGAGCACCACGAGCTCGGTCTGCGGGTCCGTCTCGAACAGCTCGAGGATGTCCACGAAGGAGGACCCGGGGACGGGATCGCCGCCGATGCCGACGATCGTGCTGCAGCCGAAGCCGGCCTGCGCGATCTCGTTGCCGATCTGGTAGGTGAGCGTGCCCGAGCGCGAGACGACGCCGACGTTGCCCGACTCGAAGAAGGCCGCCGGGATGATGCCGACGTTGGCCTTGCCGGGGGAGAGGATGCCAGGGCAGTTCGGCCCCACGAGCCGCGTGCCGGGGTGATCGCGCGCGAGCACGTTGTAGACGCGCAGCTCGTCGTGCGCCGGTATCCCCTCGGTGATCGCGACGATCAGCTCGATGCCGGCAGAGGCGGCCTCGAGGATCGAGTCGGCGGCGAAGCGCGGCGGCACGAAGATCATCGCCGTGTTCGGGGAGGACTCCGCGACAGCCTGCTCCCAGCTGTCGAACACGGGTATCCCCTCGACGTCCTGGCCGCCCTTGCCGGGCGTGACGCCGCCTACGACGGCGGTGCCGTAGGCGCGATTGTTGAGCGTATGGAAGCTGCCCTCGCGGCCGGTTATGCCCGCGACGGCCAGGCGCGTGCGCTCGTCGACGAGAACCGACACCTAGGCCTTCGCCTCCAGGCTCTTCCCGGCGGCCAGCGCGACGACCATCTCGGCGGCTTCGTTCATCGTGCGCGCGGTGTGCACGCTGGGGAGCGCCGCCTCCTGCAGCAGGCGCCGTCCCTCCTTGTCGTTGGTCCCGTCGAGGCGAACGACGAAGGGCACCGTCGGTTTGACCTGCTCGAAGGCGGTGATGAGGCCGCGCGCGACCTCGTCGCCGCGGGTGATGCCGCCGAAGATGTTGAACAGCACCGCCTTGACAGACTCATTGGCGAGCAGCAGCTCGACGGCCTGCTTGATCTTCTCGGCATTGGAGCCGCCGCCCGCGTCCAGGAAGTTGGCGGGCGCGCCGCCCGCCTGGGCGACGACATCGAGCGTCGACATCACGAGCCCCGCGCCGTTGCCGAGGATGCCGATGTCGCCGTCGAGCTTGACGTACTGCACGCCCTGCTCCTTGGCGCGCCGCTCGATCGGGTCTTCATTCATCGTGTCCGACAGGCCCTGGTTCTCGGGGTGGCGGTAGAGCGCGTTCCCGTCGAGCGAGACCTTCGCGTCGAGAGCGCGCACCTCGCGCTCGGGGGTGACGATCAGAGGGTTGATCTCGACGAGCGTGGCGTCCTCCTGCAGCCACGTCTCGTACAGCGCGAGCAGCGCGTCCGCGACGCCTTCGAGGACGTCGCCGGCGGCGCCGCCCTCGCGCGCTATCTGCAGCGCCTCCGCCCGCGAGAGCCCGGCGAGCGGGTCGACGTGGTGGCGCACGAGCTTCTCCGGCGTGCGCTCGGCGACCTCTTCGATGTCGACGCCGCCCTCGACGCTGAACATCACGAGTGGCTTCTTGGCGGAGCGATCGAGCAGCACCGAGGCGTAGTACTCGGCCGCGATGTCCGAGGCGTGCTCGATCCACAGCGTGCGCACCGTGTGGCCGCCGATGTCCATCCCGAGGATGTTGCCCGCGTGCTCGCGCGCCTGCTGCTCGTCGGCGGCGAGCTTCACGCCGCCGGCCTTGCCGCGCCCGCCGATCAGCACCTGCGCCTTGATCACGACGGGGTATCCGACCTCACGCGCCGCCTCTAGCGCGCCCTCGACGTCGCTCACGGCCCGTCCTGAGGACACCCTGAGGCCGTGGCGCGCGAAGAGCTGCTTGCCCTGGTACTCCAACAGGTCCATTCGCGGCGCGGGACTCTAACGCAAAGCGGCCGAGGTACAGGACTGCTGCCGAGCAGGGCATAATGCGCGCGGCCATGCCTATCCCCAAGAACGTAACCTTCGTCACATTCGATGTGTACGGCACGCTGATCGACTGGGAGACCGGGATCTACGATGCCTTCGCCAAGGAGGCTGCGCGCGACTCGCTCGAGATCGACCGCTCCGTCCTGATTCCCATGTTCATGGAGATCGAGCGCGAAATCGAGGCGGGCTCCTACGAGCTGTACGCGGAGGTTCTGCGCCGCACGGCGATCGAGATCGCCAAACGGCTCGAGTGGCCGCTCGAGCCTTCGCGGTCGGGCTTCCTGCCTGACTCGGTGCAGCGCTGGCAGCCGTTCAAGGAGACCAACCCGCAGCTTCAGAAGCTCGCCAAGAAATACAAACTGGGCCTGCTGTCGAACATCGACGACAAGCTGCTCGGCCAGACCCGCCGGCACATCCCGATCGACTTCGACCTCGTGGTGACCGCGCAACAGGTGCGCTCCTACAAGCCCGAACCGCCGCACTTCACCGAGGCCGCCCGGCGTATGGGCGGCAAGCGCGGATGGGTGCACGTGGCGGCGAGCCACTACCACGACGTCGCTCCCTGCGTGAAAGCGCGCGTGCCCGTGATCTGGGTCAACCGCCACAAAGAGACGCTCGACTCCACGCAGAAGAAGCCCACCGCGGAGGTCACGAACCTGCGCGAGGCGGCGAAGCTGCTCGGCGTGACCTAGACGGCCCGCCGTGCGGGCGCTCGCACTGCACGCGGACGTGCTGCTCGTGCGCAGCGCGCTGCTGGGCGTGAACTGCGTCGTCGTGCGCTCCGGGACTCCGACCGGCGCCGCCGCCGGCGCCGAGAAGCTCGCGCGCCCCGGCGAGCAGGAGGCCGAGGCCTTCGTGATCGACTCGCCGGTGCTCCCGGAAGAGCTCGATTCGCTCGCGGCGCTGCTCGAGCAGGCCGGCTTCCCCGCTCCCAGCGGGCTGCTCGCCACCCACGCCGACTGGGACCACCTGCTCGGGCGCCTGGCGTTCCCGGCGCTCGCGCTCGGGGTCGCGGAGAGCACGGCGGGGCGCCTCGCAGCCGAGCCGGGGCAGGCCCAGCGCTCGCTCAGGCGCTTTGACGAAGAGCTCGCGATCGAACGCGAGCGCCCGCTGTCGCTCGGCGCGGTGCAGACGCTGCCGGTGCCCGGGCGCTGCGAGATAGCCGAACGCGAGCTCGAGCTGCACCCCGCCGAGGGGCACACGGCGGACGGGATGGCGATCGCGATCCCATGGGCCGGCGTGCTGGTCGTGGGCGACTACCTGTCCGCGATCGAGATCCCGACCCTGCACGGGGAGCGCTCGCTCCCGGCCTACCGCGCGACTCTCGAGCGGCTGCGCCCGCTGCTGGCAGGCGTCACGCACGTGGTGCCGGGGCACGGCCCCCACAGCGACCGTGCGCGCGCTCTCGAGCTGCTCGAGCAGGACCTCGACTACCTCGAGGCGCTGGGCGAGCGCCGCCAGCGGGTGGAGTTGCCGCCGGGCAGACGGGCTCCGCAGCAGCGCCGCCTGCATGAGCTGAACCTCGCGGCGATCGCCAGCGGGGGCGGCGAGGAGGCCGCCTAGGCGCCATCCCGAGCGTCCTGACCCTGCTGACAGGCCTCGAGCGCCTCATCCACGCTCTCGTGGATCGGCATGGCACTCGGCAGCGCGACGATCTCCACCAGCCGCGTGAGCTGCGAGGAGGGCGGGATCACGAGCCGCAGCGTCGCGCGGCGTTGGCGCAGGCGCTCGTTGAGCCTGAAGAGCATGTCGATCCCGGCGCTGTCGAGGTAGCGCGTGGCGCCGAGGTCGAGTACCAGGCAGGCCGTGCCCTTGTCGAGAAACGCGATCAGTTCCTCGCGAACCTGTACCGCGTTCGCCGCGTCGATGTCCTGCCGCGAGCGCACGACGGACACGTTGTCCACGAGTTCGGCCTCGAGCCCGGTCACGGGCGATCCTGGGGCAGGTGCTTGCGCAGCGTGACGGAGGTGCCGCTGGCGCCCCGCACCACGTCGACGGAGTCCACCAGGGCGCGCATGATCGTCAGCCCGCGGCCGCGATCGTAGGGGCGGCTCTCGCGCCAGCGGCCGCTGTCCTGGACGATCACGCGGATCTCCTCGCCCTCGTGCTCGCAGCGCAGCGTGAAGCTGGCCTCGCGAGCGCCGTAGGCGTGCTCGATTGCGTTGCCGGCGGCCTCCGAGGCGGCGAGCGTGACGTTGAAGAGCTCCTCCTCGCGCACGCCCTCGCCGATCAGCCAGCGCCCGAGCATGCGGCGAAGCCCGGCGAGCACGCGCGGGTGTGCGTCGAGCGTGAGCTCCATCGTGCGCCCGAGCGGGAGCGACTCGAGCGCGAGCAGTGCGATGTCATCCTCGCGTTCGAGCCCGGGCAGCATCGCGCGGTATACGCGATCGGCGAACGAGGCGTCCTCGGTTGCCGCCGCGCGTCGGGATGCCTCGCGCAGCCGCGTGATGCCGACGTCGATCGGCTCGCCGCGGCGCTCGACGAGGCCGTCGGTGTACAGCACCAGCACGCTGCCGACCGGGAAGGGAAAGCGCTCGCGCAGGTATTCGCCGGAGGAGCTGATGCCGAGCGGCGGGCCCGGCGTCTGTTCGAGCAGGCGCGGCTCGCCGTCGGGGCTCACGATCACGGCGGGCAGATGCCCGGCGCTGACGGCTTCGAGCTCGTTCTTTTCGACGTCGAGCTCGAGGATCGCCGCCGTCGCGCTGCGGTTGCGGCCCATCGAGATCAGCAGATCGTTCAGCAGCGCCATCACCTGCCCGAGGTCGTGTCCCTCCAGCAGGTAGGCACGCAGCGCGGTGCGGATCTCCGCCATCACCGAGGCCGCGAGCACGCCGCGCCCGACGACATCGCCGATCACGAGGGCGAGCCGGCCGTCCTTCAATTGGAAGACGTCATACCAATCGCCGCCGATCCTGATCGCCGAGCCCGCCGGGAGATACTTCGCGCTGAAGCCGAGCCCGGGGATCGACGGCAGCGCCTCCGGCAGGAGCGTGCGCTGCATCATCTCGGTGACCGCACGTTGCTCACTGAGGCGCGCGTTGTCGATCGTCAACGCTGCGCGGTCGGCGGCGAGCTGCAGCAGCGAGACGTCGTCCTCGGTGAAGCTCCGCCGGTGCAGCGTGCCGACGTGCATCACGCCGATGACTCGTCCTTCGACCTGGATGGGGACCCCCATCAGCGAGCGGATGCCCGCCTGGCGAAGGATCGGGTTCAGTACCTCGGCGCGGCTGAGATCCTCGATGACAACCGCGCGGCGCTCGGCGGCCACGCGCCCGGCGAAGCCCCGCGCGAGCGGCACCTGCACGCCCTGGCGCACCTCCTCCTCGAGGCCCCGGGCGGCCCTCGCGACGAGCACCTTGCGCTCCTCGTCGAGCAGCAGCACCGCCGCCGTATCTGCACCGAGGTCGGTTCGGATGCGCTCGAGCAGCTCCGAGAGCATCTCCTCGAGCGAGAGGTAGCTGAGCGCGGTATCGGTGATCGGCTCGAGCCCATCGAGCCTTTGGATGGACGGCGGCGCGTGGCCGCTCTGCTCGGATTCGTCGCCGCCGGGGGGCTCGAGGCGTGCTGGTGCCTGGCCGGCCGGCGCACCCGCGCGCGCCTCTCCGCTGCTTCCGTGCTCCATAGGAGCTAGAAGATATACCCGGCTCAGGGCGCCCCGCTGTAGCCGCGCCGGCCCCGCGAGCGCGCCCTGGCGGCCTCTACTCGGCTGCGCTGCTGATCGTCGCGATCGGGGCTCCGGCCTGAATCGGCGCTCCCTCGCTGATCGGCAGCGCGACGATCGTGCCGCTCTTGTGAGCGGTGATCTCGTTCTCCATCTTCATCGCCTCGATGATGCACAGCAGCTGGCCCTCCTCGACCTGCTGGCCCTCCTTGACGAGCACCTTCCAGATGTTTCCCTGAAGCGGCGAGGGCAGCGTGTCGGGTCCCCCGCTGGAAGAGCCTCCGCCGCGGCGCTCGGCGCTGTTGCGTCGCGGCGGAGGGCGCAGGGCCGGCCCCGCGGCCGCGCCGTCGCTGCTGGCACCGTTGCCGCCGGCACCACCGAGCACGCGCACGTCAAAGCGCCTGCCGGAGACCTCGACTTCGTAGGTGCGCTCAGGGGCGTGCTCCCCCACGCCGTCGGCGGGGGCCTGTGCGGCGGGCGGAAAGGCGAGCGACTTCAGCCACTGCTTGTCCTCCATCAGATCCCTGCATGTCTCACCGCGGGCCCACTGCTCGCTCGCAAGGAGCGCCTTGTGGAAGGGGATCAGCGTCTTCAGCCCCTCGATCTCGAATTCGCCGAGCGCGCGCAGCATGCGGCTGGTCGCCTGCTCGCGGTCGGCGTCCCAGACGATCAGCTTCGCGACCATCGGGTCATACATCGGCGATACCTCGCCGCCTTCGCGCACGCCCGAGTCGACGCGCACCCCCGGCCCGCTCGGCTCGCGGTAGTGGCCGATCCTGCCGGGTGCGGGCGCGAAGTTCTTGGAGGCGTCCTCGGCGTTGATGCGGCACTCGATCGCGTGTCCGCGCAGCGAGACGTCCGCCTGCTGGTAGGAGAGCGGCTCGCCCGCGGCCGCGCGGATCCCCTCCTTGACGATGTCGATGCCCGTCGTCATCTCGGTGACGCAGTGCTCCACCTGCACGCGCGTGTTCATCTCGAGGAAGTAGTACTGGGCTTCCTCGCCATCCCCGTCGGGCGAGGCGGCGAACAGGCCCTCGATCGTGCCCGCGCCGACGTAGTCGACGGCCTTGGCCGCGTTCACGCCGATCGCGCCGATGCGCGCGCGCATGTCGGGATCGATCACCCACTCGGGTGCCGGGGACTCCTCGATCACCTTCTGGTGGCGGCGCTGGATCGAGCAGTCGCGCTCGCCGAGGTGGATCACGTTGCCCTGGCGGTCGGCGAGGATCTGCACCTCGACGTGGCGGGGGTCGGCGAGGTAGCGCTCGAGGTAGACCGTCGCGTCGGAGAAGAACTTCTCGCCTTCCCTGCTCGAGCCCTCGAAGGCCGCCTGCAGGTCGGCTTCGGCGAGCGCGACGCGAAAGCCCTTGCCGCCGCCGCCGCCGGCCGCCTTGACTGCCACCGGGAAGCCGATCTCCTCCTTGGCGATGCGCAGCGCCTGCGCGACGTCGGCGACCGGCTCGGTCGTGCCGGGCACGATCGGCACCCCCGCGGCCTTCATCAGCTCGCGCGCACGGGTCTTCGAGCCCATCGCCTCGATCGCGCTCGCGGGCGGCCCGATGAAAACGACGCCGGCCTGCTCGCAGGCCTTCGCGAAGGGCGCGTTCTCCGCGAGGAAGCCGTAGCCGGGGTGGATCGCCTGGGCGCCCGAGCGGGCGGCCACGTCGAGGATCTTCTCGACGTTCAGGTAGTTCTCCGAAGCGGGCCCCTCGCCGAGGTTGTAGGCCTCGCCGGCGCGCGCGACGTGCGGCGCGTCGCGGTCGAGCTCGGAGTAGACGGCGACGCTGTCGATGCCGAGCTCCTGCAGCGCACGGATGATGCGCACAGCGATCTCGCCGCGGTTGGCGATGAGGACCTTGCCGAACATGGCCGCGGAAGCTTAGCTCGCGGCCGGCGGGCGCTTAGAAGTAGCCCGCCTTCTTGCGGTCCTCCATGGCGGCCTCCGAGACGCGGTCATCCGCTCTGGTCTCGCCGCGCTCGGTGATCGTGGTCGAGGCGATCTCGAGCACCACCTCCGGCAGGCTCTTGGCGAGCGAGCGCACGCCGCCGGTGCAGCTCATGTCGCCGACCGTGCGGTAGCGGACGGTCTCGGAGAAGATCTCCTCTCCCTCGATCATCTCGGTTCCCTCGCGCCAGGCGTACAGCATGCCGTCGCGCTCGAACACCTTGCGCTCGTGCGCGAAGTAGATCGTGGGAATCTCGAGTTGCTCCTGGTCGATGTACTCCCAGACGTCGAGCTCGGTCCAGTTCGACAGCGGGAACACGCGCGCGTGCTCGCCCTTGTGGATGCGGCCGTTGTAGAGGTTCCACAGCTCGGGGCGCTGGTTCTTGGGGTCCCACTGCCCGAACTCGTCACGGAAGGAGAGGATCCGCTCCTTCGCGCGCGCACGCTCCTCGTCGCGGCGGGCGCCTCCGAAGGCGGCGTCGAAGCCGTGCTCGCCGATCGCGTCGAGCAGCGTCACCGTCTGCAGCCTGTTGCGCGAGGCGCGCGGGCCGGTCTCCTCGACGACGCGGCCGCTGTCGATCGAGTCCTGCACGCGCGCGACGATCAGCCGCTCGCCGAGCTCAGCCACGCGGCGGTCGCGGTACTCGATCACCTCCGGGAAATTGTGCCCGGTGTCCACGTGCATCAGCGGGAACGGGAAGGGCGCTGGTCGGAACGCCTTCTCGGCCAGCCGCAGCAGCACGATCGAGTCCTTGCCGCCGCTGAAGAGGAGCACGGGGTGCTCGAATTCGGCCGCGACCTCGCGCATCACGTGGATCGCCTCGGACTCGAGCACGCGCAGGTGCGTCAGCTGCGGGCGGACGCTGTAGCTCATGGCGCTAGAGAGACTCGACGTGCAGACCGCACTCGGTCTTGTCGGTGCCCGCCCAGCGCCCCTCGCGCCCGCTGCCCGGCTGCGTGCAGGGAGCGCAGCCAATCGAGCTGTAGCCCTGGTCGTGCAGCGGGTTGTAGGGAAGGTCGCGCTCGTGGATGCGGCGCCAGAGGTCCTTTTCGCTCCAGAGCGCGAGCGGGTTGTACTTCCACAGGCCGCGACGCGGGTCACGTTCGATCAGCTGCGCGTCGGCGCGCGTCGGGCCCTGCTCGCGCCGGATGCCGGTGATCCATCCCTCGGCGCCGGAAAGCGAGCGCTCGAGCGCCGCGACCTTCGCTGCCGAGCAGCAGTGAGCGGGTCCGCTCCACGGCGAGTCCGGGTTGGCGGCGTCCTCGACCTCGATCTTCACGCCGAAGCGCTCCTCGAAGATGCGCCAGGTCTCGAGCGTCTCCGGGAACAGCACGCCGGTGTCGATGGTCACGATCCGCACGGCCTCCGAGGTGCCCTGCCCGAGTCGCAGCAGCTCGTCGATGAGCACCGTCTCCTCCTTCTGGAAGGAGCACAGCAGCACGGCGCGCTCGCCATGGCGAGCGGCCTCGCGCAGCGTGTGGGTGAGGCTTAGGGCCACGTCGGACACGGAGCTGTTCTGTAGCGTGCTGCTGTCGATTGGAGGATTCATTGTGGTGTCGCCCGATTGCGCGTTCGCCTTTAGGCGCGCTAGACCGCGCACTCTCCCTCGCCGCGCTGCACCTCGAAGGGCGCAGAGCGGTTCCAGTCGATGAACTGGTTCATCGTCTCCAAGCCGAACTCCACAGGCATCGCTAGGTCCTTCACCACTGCCTCCAGTGCCCCTGTACCAACGCGGTTGGCGAAGTCGCCGAAGCTCTCTCCATCCGACCGCTCAGCCTCATAGTGGCGGATCCAGCGCTCGATTGCATCAGGTACCCGCTTTGCGGGCAGGCGCAGTTTCAGCCGCTGCCCGAAGCCGACGGTGTCGCCTTCGTAGCTTCCACCGACGTGGGGGATGTACGCGGGGATCGTGTGCTCGCCCACTTTTATCGAGGCGCCGTAGAAGCCGATCTCGGCGAGGTGGTGCTGTGAGCAGCCGTTCGGGCAGCCGCTCATCTTGATGTGGATCTGGCGCGTCAGCGGGTCGCTGAGCTGCATCGACTCGACCCGCTCCTGGACGGCCTCGTTGAGGCCCATCGAGCTGGTGATGCCGAGCTTGCAGGAGTCCGTGCCGGGGCAGGAGACGACGTCGGTCACCTCGCGCGCGCCGGTGCCGCCCAGTCCGAGCTCGCCGAGCTCGCGCCAGACGTCGTAGACGCTCTCCTCGCGCACCCACCGCAGCAGCAGGTTCTGCTGCACGGTCGTGCGCGCGTAGCCGCCGGCGTAGCTGCGCATGATCCGCGCGAGCCCCCTGAACTGCTCCGGCGTGAGGTCGCCGCGCGTGATCTTCACCTCGACGGTGACGAAGCCGTCCTGCTTCTGCTCGCGGACGTTGGCCTCGCGGTAGCGCTCGAACTCCGAGATGTCGCCGTTCGGGCTGCCCCAGTTCTGCGGCGGGGCGGGCGCGGACTCGCGCTCGTCGTCGTGGAAGGCGAGCTGCTCGACGGCGAAGTCGCGTTCGTTGACCCAGTCGCCCTTCAGCTCCTCCTCGACCTGGCGGCGCAGCTCGTCGATGCCGTACTTGTCCACGAACACCTTCACGCGGGCGCGGGCGCGGTTCACGCGCAGCCAGTCCTGACGGTCGAAGATCCTGAAGACGGCCTCGGCGATCTTCAGGTACTCGCCGTTGTCGAGCTCGACGAACTCGTACAGCACGGGCGCGAGCCGCGGCATGATCGAGGTGCCGCCGCCGACGAGCATCTGCGCGCCGCGCACCTCGCCGCGCTCGTCGTCCTGGCGCACGCGCGCGACGTACGCGACGTCGTGGATCTGTGCGATCGCACGCCCCGCGGGGCTGCCGTCGAAGGCCGTCTTGATCTTGCGCGGCATCGCCTGCGTGGTGGGGTGGCGGACGAAGTAGCGCACGTAGGCGCCCGCGTAGGGGGTCATGTCGAAGAGCTCGTCCTTGGCCACGCCCGCCCACGGGTCGCCGGTGACGTTGCGCACGGTGTTGCCGCAGCCCTCGCGGCTGGAGAGCCCGGCCTCGCCGAGGTCGCGGATCGCCTTGTCGACCTCCGGCAGCGGGATGTGGTGCATCTGCACGTTCTGGCGGGTGGTCACGTGTCCCTTGCGCAGCGGCACGTAGCGCTCGATCACATCGGCGAAGGCCTCCATCTGCTCCGGCGTGACGCCACCGAAGGGGAGCTTCACGCGCACCATCTGGACGTCGGGCTGGCGCTGGCCGTAGACGCCCTGCTTGAGACGGAACTTGATGAAGTCCGTCTCCTCCATCTCGCCGGCGATGAAGCGCTCGGCCTCGCTCTTGAAGTCGTCGAACTCGCGCTCGAGGATGGGGATCACGTGCCCCGGCACGTTCTCCAGGACTTCCGGGTCCTCTAGCGTGCCGCGCTGGGCGGCGATGGCAGTTGGCTCCACTGAAAATCCTCCTGGTCGACAAGCTCGGCCGGGCCCCAGAGCAGGCCCACGCCGCCGGTGAGTCGTTATTGCGCTAAAGCCTAGCGGCTTTTAGGTATTTATCCAGGGGTCGCGCGAAATCTTCCCGGGCTCGCGCGAGCAGCCCTCCTGCAGGGCCGCCTGGGTCCAGCGGTCGGGCTCCTGCGGGGATGCCGGCGCGGGCGCGCTGTCGCGCACGAACTGCTCGAGCGCCGCGACGATCGCGGCCGCCTCCTGCGCAGAGGCGCCGGCTGGAATGAGTGCGAGGTGGGGCCCGCCGCTGCGGTGATGGGCGGCGGGCCGGCGGCTCACAGCGGGATGTTCCCGTGCTTGCGCTTGGGCGTCGCTTCGCGCTTGCTGAGCAGGGTGTGCAGGCCGACGATCAGCTTCGGGCGCGTCTCGTGCGGGACGATCACGTCGTCGATGTAGCCGCGCTCGGCGGCGGTGTAGGGGTTGGCGAAGCGCGCCTTGTAGTCGCCCATCAGCTTCGTGCGCCGCTCATCGGGCGTGGGGCTGCTCGCGAGGTCGCGTCTGTAGATGATGTTGACCGCGCCCTCGGGCCCCATGACGGCGACCTCGGAGGTCGGCCAGGCGAAGTTCAGGTCGGCGAGCAGGTGCTTTGAGGCCATGACGTCGTAGGCACCGCCGTAGGCCTTGCGCGTGATCACGGTGAGCTTCGGCACGGTCGCCTCGGTGAAGGCGTAGAGCAGCTTGGCGCCATGGCGGATGATGCCGCCCCACTCCTGCGCGGTGCCGGGCAGGAACCCGGGCACGTCGGTGAAGGTGATCAGCGGGACGTTGAAGGCGTCGCAGGTGCGCACGAAGCGCGCCGCCTTGGCGGAGGCGTCGATGTCGAGCACCCCGGCGAGCTGTGCGGGCTGGTTGCCGACGATGCCCACCGCGAAGCCGTCCAGGCGCGCGAACCCGCAGATGATGTTCTTGGCGTGGTGTTCGTGGACCTCGAAGAACTCGCCGTCGTCGACTATCAGGCGCACGACGTCACGCATGTCGTAGGGCTTGTTGGGGTTGTCCGGCACGACGTGGTCGAGCTCGGGGTCCATGCGCTGCGGGTCGTCGCTCGGGGCCACCCGCGGTGTGCTCTGCATGTTGTTCTGGGGCAGGAAGCTGACGAGGTAGCGGCAGTCCTCCAGGCACGCGTCCTCGTCCTCGGAGGCGAAGTGCGCGACACCGGACTTGGTGTTGTGCGACATCGCCCCGCCGAGCTCCTCGAAGCCGACCTCCTCGCCGGTGACCGTCTTGATCACGTCGGGGCCGGTGATGAACATGTGCGAGGTCTCCTTCACCATGAAGATGAAATCCGTGATCGCGGGCGAGTACACCGCCCCGCCGGCGCATGGGCCCATGATCAGGCTGATCTGCGGGATCACGCCGGAGCACTTCACGTTGCGCACGAAGACGTCGCCGTAGGCGCCGAGCGAGACGACGCCCTCCTGGATGCGCGCACCACCGGAGTCGTTGATGCCGATCACGGGGCAGCCGATCTTGGCCGCGAGGTCCATGATCTTGCACATCTTCTCGCCCATCACCTCTCCGAGGGAGCCGCCGAAGACGGTGAAGTCCTGGCTGAAGACGCACACCGTGCGGCCGTCGATCAGGCCGTGGCCGGTGACCACGGCATCGCCCCAGGGGCGGTTCTTCTGCATGTCGAAGTCGTAGGTGCGGTGGCGCACGAAGGTGTCGAGCTCCTGGAAGGAGCCGGGGTCGAGCAGCTTCTCGACCCGCTCGCGCGCGGTGTACTTGCCGCGGGCGTGCTGCTTCTCCTCGGCCTCCGGCGCGGAGTGAAGCGCCGCCGCGCGCAGCTCCTCCAGCTGCGCGAGCTTCTCCTCGTAGGTTTCGGGCGCCTTCTGCCGCGGCGTCTTGCGATGGCCGCTGCGCGAGCTCGCGAGCAGCGCCGCGTCGGTCTGCCTGTCGTGTGGGCTCGCCGCCATCTGCGCGCGCAATGTTAGGCGAGCCGGGCGGGAGGTCCGGGAGCCCGCCGTCCGCGGGAGGGCGGCTCAGGCTCGCGAGAACGGGCGATGGTGCGCGGCGCCGAGGCTGTCGAGCATTGCGCCGAGCATCGTCTCGAGCTCATCGGCGCAGGGATCAGCGGCCGCCTCCGGCGGCGGGGCGGGCGCGTGGTGGCCAGCGGCCTCTGCCCGGGCAGTGGCATCACCCGCTCCTGGCGGTTCCGGCTCGACGGGCTCGGCCGGCGCCGGCGGCTCCTCAGGCGCCAGCTGAAAGCGCGCCTGCAGCGTCTCGATCGCGCTCAGCTGCACGGGCGGCGGCAGCGGCACGATGCGCTCCTCCTGGCGCACCGGCGGGAGCTCCTCCTGCTCGACGGCGGCGGGCGCTTGCGCCCCGGCGTGCTCGTGCGAGCCGCCCGGACGTCCGCCGGCGAGGACGAGCGCCGGTTCGCCGCCGCGCTGGCGCCTGAAGCCGGCGAAGAGCCTCGTCAGCAGCCCCCTCCTCGTCGGCAGCGGCGATGGATGCTCGAGGACCTCGGCATCTTCGTCAGCGGGCGTCGCCGACAGGACGTTCGGGTCGGGGACCGGCGCCTGCGCGGCGGCCGGCGGGGCATCGCGGGTCGGGGGCGGCGGCGTCCCCGCGCTCTGCTCGGGCGCTTGGGCCGTGGCGCTCGGGGAATGATCGGTGCTCGCAGCCTGCGGCGTGGAGGACTGCGCGTGCGCGCGCGCCGCGGCCTGTGCGGCGGCGGTGTGCGGCTCCCCGGGCGCCGGCGCGCCGTCGACGCGCTCGGGAGGGACTGGCGCGGGCGCGGGCTCGTGCGTCACGCTCAGCTTCACGCGCGTGCCCCAGGCGGACGGCTTGATCTGCACCGAGCCGCTCGCGCGGGTGGCCTCCCACTCGACTTCGCTTTCCGGCTCGAGCCTTGTGATGCGGATCTCGCCGAGCTGGCCGAGGTGGCGCGAGAGCGCCTCGGCGTCGCTGAGCTCGGCCCAAAGCTCGGGCGGGGACTTCACGAGCGTCCGCTGCATCTCCGTGGAGACCATCAGTCAGGTTTTTCGCGCGAGCTCCCGCGAGTCCTTCTCGATGATCGCGCCCGCTGTATGGTCAGGCGCATGATCTCCGTCCCTCGGGTGGTCTGGATGCCTGGCGGGCTGCGTCTGGAGATCCACCTCGGGGGCGAGGAGACGGCGGGCGCCTTCTGCCTGATGTTCGACGACCCGCCGGCGAACTGGGCGCTACCGGAGCACCGACACCGCGCCGAGGCGGAGACGATCCACGTGCTCGACGGGGAGTTCGAGGTGACCATGGAAGCGCGCACCTCGCGGCTCGGCGCCGGCGAGACGCTTCACGTTCCGGCGGGCTACGTCCACTCCACACGCAACGTGGGACCGCGGCGCGGGCGGCGCATGGTCGTCTACTCGCCCGCCGGGATCGAGCAGTTCTTTTTGGAGGCCGGAGCGGTCACCGCCGACGCGGACGTGAACCTCGGCGCGCTGGTGGACGCGGCCACGCGCTACGGCTGGGAATTCCTAGCGATGCCCCAGGCTCCGAGCTGAGCGCCGCCTGACCCAGGCCGCGGAGGCCGCGGCTCTGAGCGCCGCCCGACCTAGGCGGCGGAGACGGCGCGCTGAGCGCCGATGCGGCCTTGCTCGTGCAGCAGCTCGGCGATCTGCACCGCGTTCGTGGCGGCACCCTTACGCAGGTTGTCCGAGACGATCCACATGTCGAGCGCGCGCTCGTGGCCCGGATCGCGGCGCAGGCGTCCGACGAACACCTCGTCGCTGCCGCTCGCGTTGATCGCGAGCGGGTAGAGCGCCTGGTCTGGGTCGTCGAGCACGGTCACGCCGGGGGCCGCCTGCAGCAGCTCGCGCGCGCGCTCGGGGGAGAGCTCCTCGCGTGTCTGCACGTTCACCGCCTCGGAGTGGCAGTTCACGACGGGCACGCGCACGCATGTCGCGCTCACGGCGATGCGCGGATCCGCGAGGATCTTGCGCGTCTCGTTGATCAGCTTGCGCTCCTCGTCGGTGTGGTCGTCGCCGGGTGCGAACGAGCCGGCGTGGGGGAGGGCGTTGAAGGCGATCTGGTGCGCGTAGGCGGCGGGCGCGGAGATCTCGCGCTCGTGCAGGAGCGCGTGTGACTGCTCGAGCAGCTCGTCGACCGCGCGCCGGCCGGTGCCGGACACGGACTGGTAGGTGCTGATCACGAGGCGCTCGATCCCCGCGTGTCTGTGCAGCGGCGCGAGCGCGACGACCATCTGCATCGTCGAGCAGTTGGGGTTGGCGATGATCCCGTGGTGCCCCGCGAGCGCCGCGGGGTTGACCTCGCTGACGACGAGCGGCACGTCCTCGTGCATGCGCCAGTGCGAGGAGTTGTCGATCACGATCGCGCCGGCGTGTGCGAAGCGCGGCGCCCACTCGCCCGAGGTAGCCCCGCCCGCGGAGAAGAGCGCGAGGTCGAAGCCCTGGATCGACTCCTCGCTCAAGGCCTGCACCACGAGGCCCCCCTCGAGCTCGCGTCCCAGCGAGCGCTCGGATGCGAACGCGACGATCTCGCTCGCCGGGAAGGAGCGCTCGCGCAGTAGCCGCAGCATCAGCGTGCCCACCTGGCCGGTGGCGCCCACCACGGCGACTCGATAGGACCCCGACATCAGAGATTCGGAGGTTAGCGCCCGCGCGGCTGCGCGCAAGGCGCCTTGCGGGGCGGTCAGGCGATCAGGGCTTTATGACCATGAAGAAGACGGTCACGACCACGAGCAGGCTCATCAGCGTGCCAACCAGGTTCAGCCGGCGCACGAGCACGCGGTACTCCTCGCTCATCCGAACGGTGCCGCCGGCCGCCGCCTCGATGTCGCGCGCGGCGAGCTGCTCGGCGCGCCTGGACGTCGGGATCATGACGGCGCCGATCAGGGCCCCGAGCACGATCACGACGCCAAGGCCCCACTGGACGAAGAACTGGCTCCAGTGGTGCCCGTCGCTTGCGAGGAAGATCCCCGCGGCCAGCACGATCCCGAGCACCGGGTTGACGAGCCTTGTTCGACCGCGTACTCGATGCGATGCAGCAGTGGCAGCGAGCGAGGGTCCGCGCGGGCGCCGACGGCGAAGATGATCGGGTAGGCGAAGGTCACGCCGAAGGCCACGACCACCGCGACGATGTGGAGCGCGAGCACGATTTCGTACGCCGAGGCGGCGGGCAGACGCATCGCGCGTGAAAGCTAGAGGTTTCCTGCATGATGCGCCCGACCGCTCGGCTGGGCTAGGCTGCACGCGAGGCACGCGCAACTGGTCGCCGACGCCTTCACAGCCGCGGGGTGGGGCCTGCGGGAACGCTCTCTGAAGGGAGACCCATGTCAGGCTCGCGGGTGCCGCTCCTCTCGTCTTTCCACACGCTCGCGGTCCGGGGGATCCTCGCCGGCTCGCTCGCCGTCGCCTGCCTCGTCGCCCTCGGCGGCGCTCCGGCGCAGGCGAGCCCATCGGCGGCGCGCACGGGGCTCGAGCCCGCGCTGGCGAGCCCGATCGCCACTTCGACGGCGACCATGTTCGGCCTCGACAGCGCGCTCGGAGGCGATGAGGAGAGCACGAGCGCGGGGAACGAGCCCGTCACGTGCACGGGCTGCTCCCCGCCGCTGAGCTATCACGGCGGCGTCGTGCTGGGGAGCGCCGCCCAGGCTGGCGAAATCACGGTCACCCCGATCTACTGGGCGCCGGGGGGCGCCGGCAGCTTCCCCGAAGGCTACGCGGCGACGATCGACCAGTACGTCACCGATATCGCCGCCGCGAGCGGCGAAGGCGGCAACGTCTTCGCGGTCAGCCAGGAGTACTACCGCGCGTCCACCGGCGCGGGAACGGGAGACCAGATCAAGTACTCGATCGGCGCCGATGCGTCGCTCACCGACACCACCGCCTACCCCGTCGGCAAATCCGCGTGCGCGATCAGCGCCGAACAGGCGGCCGCCGGGTTCACCGCGTGCGTCACCGACAAATCCGTTCAAGCAGAGGTCGCGAAGCTGATCGCCGAACACGCCCCGAAACACGCCGGCCTGGAATACCTCTACCCGGTGTTCTTCCCGCCCCACGTCGAGATCGTCGATGGCGGCGGGCAGTACTCGACCGGCGCCTGGTGCGGAATCCACGCCGCCTACACCTCTGCCGTCGTGAACGCGGAAGGGCCGGTCATCTACACCGAGGACCTCTACCCGGTCTCTGGGTGCGACGGCGCGCAGTGGCCCCAGTACTTCGAACCCACCAACCCCAACAAGGAAAAGGCCGGCACCGCCGACGCGGACAGCGCCGTCAGCACGCTCAGCCACGAGATCAACGAGGCGGTCACCGACCCCCAGTACAACGGCAGCTACGGCTGGTATGACAGCACCGGCAACGAGATCGGCGACGACTGCTCGGACATCTTCGGCGCGCCGCAGGGCTCGACGAACACCGAAGACGAAACCTACGCGCAGCAGAGCGAGTTCAACCAGGTCATCAACGGCCACGACTACTGGACGCAGGAGACGTTCAGCAACGCCACCTTCGCGGCCTTCAAGATGGGTCAGGGCTGCGTCCAGAAGGCGTTTGCGCCACAGGGGAGCGCACAGCCGACGCAACCGGCGCCGGACCTCGCCACCGGCGTCGTGAGCGCCTCGCCACTGGACCTGCCGGCGGACGGAGCGTCGAGCTCGACGATCACCGAGACCGTGAGCAAGCAGGACGGCGAGCCACTGGTGGGTGATGACGTCGAGTTCCACGTCGACACGAGCAACGGCGCCACGGGCATGTGCGGCACGCTGAGCGGAGGCACCCCGGACACCGGTAAGACCCCGGGCGTTGCCGTCGGCGCGATGACCGACGAAAACGGGCAGGCGTCGGTGACCTACACCAGCTCGACCGACGACGTGTCTTGCGACGTCACCGCCACCGACGCGAAGGGTGGCACGACGGATGCGGTGACGATCCACCAGGGCCACGAAGCCGAACAGGAAGCCGCGACGATCAGGGCCGCGAACCTGCCGACCTCGCTCACCGCGGGTGCCGCGGCTGTCACGTTCACGACCACGGCGAGCAATCCCAGCGCCAGCGAGCTCGACGGCGCTCTGCAGACGATCTATCTCGCTGGCGATCACAAGGGCGCGAGCGGCCTTGACTCGAGCCAGGTCAAGCTGACCTACGCCAACGACAGCACCGGCGGGCAGTCCGTGAGTGTGCCGTTGACGGGCACGACGCTCGCCGATGGCGTGATCAGCGGCTCGACGCTGCCCGCCGAGGGCACGACGCTGCCGGCCGGCGAGGCCGAAACGACGACGTGGCAGCTGTCGCTGGCTCCGGGTGCGCCGGCCACCGCGGCAACCGGCTCGCAGCTGCAGCTCGAGAGCGATCTCGACCAGGTCGACGCAAGCAGCGGTGCCACCACCAACCTCGCCTACGACAGCGGCTCGAGCGCGGTTCTTGCAGCGTCCTCGACGCCGCCGGTGCTGACGCCGACGACCGTCACCACGACGGTCATCGAGCCGACCACGACGATCATCGAGACAGTGCCCGCCAGTACATCGGCGGCCGTGAGGTGCACCGTTCCGAAGCTCCTCGGCCAATCACCGGCGGGCACCAAAGCAAGGCTGAAAGCGGCCTCGTGCACGAGCGCCACGCTCGTCGAGCCCAGGCACAAGAAAAGCCAGAGGCTCGTCGTCAGCGGCGTCAGCCCGAAGGCGGGCACGCGCCTCCCCGCCGGCGGCGAGATCACGGTGAGCTTCAAGGCCGTCTCCGCCAAGGCCGCACGCAAGGCGCCGCGTCGCGGGTAGGAAGCGCGCGCTCGAGCGCGGTCGCGCGCGGGGCGCCCGCGCGACCCGAGCGCGGGCGCCCCGCGCGTTCGCGTCTAGAAGGTCGGGCTGTAGGCCCCGAACACGTCCTGCATCGCGCCGCACACCTCGCCGAGCGAGCAGCGCTCGCGCAGCGCCTCGCGGATCGCCGGGATGAGGTTCTGGCTGCCGCGTGCGACCTCGCGCAGCTCCTCCAGGCGCCTGTGCACGAGCTCCGGATCGCGCGCGCTCTTGAAGGCCCGCAGGCGGTCGAGCTGTTCGCGCTCTGACTCGGGGTCAACGCGCAGCAGGTCGGGCACTTCGACGTCGTCCTCCTCGTAGGCGTTCACACCCACCACGATGTCCTGGCCGCTGCGGTAGCGCTCCTGGTAGCCCCACGCGGACTCGTCGATCTCGGCCGTGATGAACTCGATCGCGTTCACCGAGCCGCCGAGCTCGTCGACCTTGGCGATCAGCGTGTTGGCGCGCTTTTCGATCTCGTCTGTGAGCGCCTCCACGAAGTAGGAGCCCGCGAACGGGTCGACGGTGTCGGCCGCGCCCGACTCGTGCGCGAGGATCTGCTGCGTGCGCAGCGCGATCTTCGCGGCGCGCTCGGTGGGCAGCGCCAGCGCCTCGTCGAAGCCGTTGGTGTGCAGCGACTGCGTGCCGCCGCAGACGGCCGCGAAGCCCTGCAGCGCGACGCGCACGATGTTGTTCTCGGGCTGCTGCGCGGTCAACGTCACGCCGCCCGTCTGCGTGTGGAAGCGCAGCATCGTCGCGCGCGGGTCGCTCGCGCCGAAGCGCTCGCGCATGATGTGCGCCCACATCCGCCGCGCGGCGCGGAACTTCGCGACCTCCTGGAAGACGTTGTTGTGGCCGTTGAAGAAGAACGCCAGCCGCGGCGCGAAGTCCTCGACCGACAGGCCCGCTGTCGATCGCCGCCTGCACGTAGGCGATCCCGGAGGACAGCGTGAAGGCCACCTCCTGCACGGCCGAGCAGCCCTTCTCGCGGAAGTGGTAGCCGGAGATCGAGATCGTGTTCCAGCGCGGGAACACGCTCGTGGCAGTACTCGAAGAGGTCGGTCGTCAGGCGCATCGTCGGCGCCGGCGGATAGATGTAGTTGCCGCGCGCGATGTACTCCTTGAGCACGTCGTTCTGCGTCGTGCCGCGAAGCTCTCGCTGGGCACGCCCTGCTCCTCGCCGACGAGCTCGTACAGCGCGAGCAGGCACGCCGCCGGCGCGTTGATCGTCATCGAGGTCGAGACCTGATCGAGCGGGATCCCGTCGAAGGCGGTGCGCATGTCCTCGATGGTGTCGATCGCGACGCCCGTGCGCCCCACCTCGCCCGAGGCAGCGCGGGTTGTCGGAATCGAGGCCCAGCTGCGTCGGCAGGTCGAAGGCCATCGACAGCCCCGTCGAGCCCTTCGAGAGCAGGTAGTGGTAGCGCTCGTTGGACTCCTTCGCCGAGGCGTAGCCCGCGTACTGGCGCATCGTCCAGGTCTGCTTGCGGTACATCTCGCGGTGGACGCCGCGCGTGAACGGAAACGCGCCCGGCTCGCCGAGCTCGAGCTGCTCGGGGAGGTCCCGCTCGGTGTAGAGCTCGGCGATCTCGATCCCCGAGTCGGTGAAGCGTCGCGGGTCATCCGGACCCACGATCGGCGCGATCGTCAGATCCTCGGCCTGCTCGCGTGGCTCCTCTGTCGTGGCCATCAAGCCGATGATATGTCGGCGCCGTTCCCCAGCGGCCGTGCGCGACGCCTGTTCGGAGACCGGGAGGCTCGGGTATTGTCCGGAAACCTAGGGATGTCCACCTGCCTCGTAACCGGCGGCGCCGGCTTTCTCGGGTCGCATCTGTGCGACGAGCTGCTCGCCCGCGGCAACAGGGTGATCTGCGTCGACAACCTCGAGACGGGCTCGCTGGCGAACATCGCCCACATCCGCGACGCCGAGCGCTTCGCGCACGTAGGGCTCGACATCATCGAGCCCTACTTCGTCGAGGAGCCGGTCGATTTCGTCTACCACCTCGCCTCGCCCGCCTCGCCGATCGACTACCTGCGCCTGCCGTTGCACACCCTGAAGGTCGGCTCCTACGGCACGCACCACACGCTCGGCCTCGCCAAGGCCAAGCGCGCACGCTTCCTGCTCGCCTCCACCAGCGAGGTCTACGGCGACCCGCTCGAACACCCCCAGTCGGAGAGCTACTGGGGACACGTCAACCCGATCGGCCCGCGCGGCGTCTACGACGAGGCCAAGCGCTACGCCGAGGCGCTCACGATGGCCTATCACCGCCAGCAAGGAGTGGACACCGCGATCGTTCGCATCTTCAACTCGATCCTCGCCGACGAGCAGGTGCTCTACGACGACGGCTGCGAACTGAGGCGCGAATCGGTCGAGCGGGCGGCTAGCCGCCTGCTTCCGTATGCCTTCACCGCGGTCTACGTGCCCGCGCGCGTCCCCGTGGCAGTCGGCGGGTCGGCCGCGACGACATCTCAGCCGGCGCTCGAATATCCCCTCGACGGCTACACGGTGCCGGCGTTCGCCCAAGAGGGCCGTTTGCTTTCTGCTCCCGCAACGCACCTGGTCGCCCACCCGACTGAATCGCGCTGCTACGAGGTGCGCACGCGCTACGGGCGCTCGATTCGCGTGACCGGCGATCACTCGATATTCACCGAGGGTCCTGACGGGGAGCCGGTTGCCTTGCCCGTCGAGGAGCTCGAACCGGGACAGCGAGTCGCGGTCGCCAGGCGAATAACAGTGCCCGAGCGTGACCGCCGCCAGGTCAGCATGTTGGACGTCTGGCGCCGCGCGGAGGAGGACCAGTGGGATATCGCCATAGAGGCCGAGGGCATCGGGGAGCGCGTTTGGGAGCGGCGGCGGGAGCTGTTCGGCATTCTCGTCTCGCCTCCCCGGAACAAGGGACCGAACTGGCGTAACTCTGCCTGGACGAAGCTCATCAGGATGCGCCAGACAGACCGGGTGCCATTGCCGATCATGCGGCGCGTCGTCGACGAGCTCCCAAAGGGCGCGCGCGTTCGCCAGCGCAACGCGAAGGGGGTCACGCTGCCGGCAACCGTCGAGATCACCGACGAGATGCTGTGGCTGTTCGGGCTGTGGGTTGCCGAGGGATCCTGGTACGAGGGGTCGAAGGGCGCGTTCCTGAACATTTCGTGCGAGGAGCAGGTGCTCGCGCGCGCCCGGGACATAGTCGAACGAGAGCTTGGTCTTCATGTGGTCTGGTCGGCCGCAAGCAAGGCCCGCTCGGCAAGCATCGCAATCAACTCCAAGCTGCTACTCAGGCTGATGGAGTACCTCGGCTGGGGTCGTCGCCGCAAGCGCATCCCCGGCTGGGTACTCGGGCTTCCGCTTGCTCGACTGAAGTGGTTCCTCGAGGGATATCGCGAGGGGGACGGCGTCCACTCCGGGCAGCGACTGGAGGAGGGGGTTCGGCACGCCTTCGTCACCGTCAGCGACGAGCTCAAGGACGACCTCATCGTTGCCTTTGCGCGCTTCGGGCTTGTCCCGTCGGTTGGCCGCTACGAGAGCTACATCCGCAAAAAGACGGGCGACCGCGCATATCCGTTCTGGACGATCACGCTGTCCAACGTCTCGCCCTGGAACATCCTGGAATGGGATCAGGGCGTGAGCCAGAAGCTGAACGCTCGCGTCACCGGCGATCTCGTGTGGGCCACGGTCACGGCGGTCGAGGAGATCGAGGCCACGCCGTTGGTATACGACTTCGTCGTTCCGGGGCTGGAAAATTTCTGGGCGGGCACGGGGGTGATGGCGAAGAACACCTACGGTCCTCGGATGAGGCCGCACGACGGTCGCGCGATCCCCACCTTCCTTCGCCAGGCGCTCGACAACCGGCCCATCACCGTGTTCGGGGACGGCAGCCAGACCCGCTCCTTCTGCTTCGTCTCGGACCTCATCCGCGGCCTGATCGCTCTCGCCGAGAGCGGCCATCACGACCCCGTCAACATCGGCAACCCCGACGAGTTCACGCTGCTCGAACTCGCCGAAACGGTGCGCGAGCTCACCGGCTCGACCTCCGAGATCATCTACGAGGCGCTTCCCGAGGACGACCCCAAGCAGCGGCGTCCCAACATCGCGCTCGCGCGCAAGCTGCTTGACTGGTCGCCCGAGGTGTCCTTGCGCGAAGGACTGCAGCGCACGATCGACGACGCCGGCGTGGAGATCCTCGTCGGCGGCGGCCCACGCTAGAAAGTCACGACGAAAAACGCAGCAGAGAGCGCGCCCGCGCACGTGCGGCTAAAGCCCGCCGCACAAAGCGCAACCGCTCCATGTGAAATTGTGAGGTGTTGTGAGCAACGACATGCGATCGCCGAGATCGGGACTCGTGGGCCCCAGCGTGCGTGAGTCGCGAGGCTCCTCCGCGCCGCCGCTGCCGCCGCCACTGAGCGCACCGCGAACGCCCGCCGCGAGCCAGCCCGCCGCGCCGAGAATCGCAGGCACGCACGCCTCCCCGCCGGCGCCGCCGGCGCCGGCCCGCTCCATCTCGAGCGCCGCCTCCAGCGCCGCCCTGCCCGCGCTCGACGTCTCGGACACCGACATCCGCCGCAAGCGCCCGACCGTGCTCGCGGTGCTCGCGCGCCCCTCCACCGTGCAGCGCATCGCGCGCGTGCTCACGCTGCTCGCGATCGACTTCGGCGGCGTCGCGCTCGCGATCTTCACCGCGCTCGCGCTCAAGGAAGCCGTGAACGGCGGCGTGAAGCTGAGCAACGCGATCCACGGGACGGAAAAGTTCCTGCCGTTCGCCTACCTGATCACCGCGCTGCTGTTCGCGCGCTCGGGCCTGTACTCCGAGCGCGCGCAGCGCCCCGGCCTGCCGCGCATCGTCGGCTCGCTCTTCCAGGTCGCCGTCGTGGCGCTCATCTTCGCCGTCGTCAACGGCGAACACTTCTCCAGCTACTACCTCTTCTGGAGCTCCCTCGCGCTCGCCGTCTTCTACATCGCCAGCGCGCGCGAGGTCTACGACCGGCTCACCGCGAGCATCCTCCGCGCCGCCGGCTACCAGCGCCGCGCGGTGCTCGTCGGCCGCGGCAAGCAGATCGCCGACGTCGCGCACGCGCTCGCGGACGCGCCGCACACCCCCATGGAGGTCGTCGGCTTCCTCTCGCCCGTGCCGCTGCCCGACAACGGCGTGCGCGCGCTCGGCTCGCTGTCGGATCTCGAAGCGGTGCTCGCCAGCGAGCGCGTGGACGAGGTGATCATCGCCGACGCCGACTTCCCCAAGGACGACGCCGTCGACCTCGTCGACCGCTGCCACCGCCGCGGCGTCACCGTGCGCCTCGCGCCCTCCACGATGGAGATCCTGATCCACCGCGCCGAGTTCGTGCCGGGGCAGTCGCTGCCGCTGTTCGAGCTCGGGCCGCCCGTCTTCGAGGGCATCGACTTCGCGCTCAAGCGCACCTTCGACATCGTCGGCGCCACGCTCCTGCTCGTGCTGCTGAGCCCCCTGCTGGCGCTGCTCATGCTCGCCGTGCTGTTCAGCTCGAAGGGCCCCGTGCTCTACCGCTCCACGCGCCGCGGGATCGGACAGCGGCCCTTCCACTGCCTGAAGTTCCGCACCATGCACAGCGACGCCGAGCAGAACCAGGCGGATCTCGAAGAGCTCAACGAGGCCAGTGGCGCGCTCTTCAAGATCCGCGAGGACCCGCGTCTGACGCCCGTCGGTCGGCTGCTGCGGCGCTTCTCGCTCGACGAGCTGCCGCAGCTCGTGAACGTGCTGCGCGGCGAGATGTCGCTCGTCGGCCCGCGCCCGCTGCCCGAGCGCGACTACGAGATGCTCGAGGAGTGGCACCGCAAGCGCTACCTCGTGCTCCCCGGCATCACCGGCCTGTGGCAGGTCTCCGGGCGCTCCGAGCTCGACTTCGACGACCTCGTCCACCTCGACTTCATCTACCTCGAGCGCTGGTCGCTCGCGCTCGATCTCACGATCCTGCTGAAGACGCTGCCCGCCGTGATTACGCGGCGCGGCGCCTACTAGACGATCGGGCCCGTCGCGCCGGAGGCGCTCGAGCCGCGCCTGCGGCGTGAGGCTCGTGTCGAGGAGCGCTGCTCCTCGGCGCCCTGCAGCGCGCGTGCGTAGACGCCCCAGGTGGCGCGCGCCGCGTCATCCCAGCTCCACTGCGGCGGCGCCGGCGCCGGCCTGCGCGCCCTCATGGCGGCCTCCAGCAGCGCCTTCATGTCCCCCGGTTCCACGAAGCTCGCGCGCTCTCCCAGGACCTCCACGAGCGCCGGTGCTCTGCACGCCGCCACCGGCGTGCCGCACGCGAGCGCCTCCACCGCCGGCAGGCCGAAGCCCTCGGTCTCCGATGAGAGCACCAGCGCGTGCGCGCCGCTGTACACCGCCGCCAGCTCATCGTCTGAGACCTGCCCCGTGAGGATCACCTCCGGCAGCTCATGCGCCCACGGGCGCGTCGGACCCACCATCACCAGTGGCAGCTCCCGTGGCGTCGCCGCGAGCTCCGCCAAGTGCTTGGTGGGGTCGGGATGCTGCAGCGAGCCCACCCACATCAGGTAGCGCTCCGGCAGGCGCAGGCGCCGCCTCACTTCCGCCACCTCCTGCGGGGGCCGCGGGCGCATCGTCGACGCGGCCGCGTGCGGGATCACGACGATCCGCTCGCGCTCCACGTGCAGCTGCTCCGCGGCGTCCGCCGCCACCGCCGCGGTCGGCACGATCACCCGCAGAGCGCGCTGCACCGCAAGGTGGCGCAGGCGCTCGCGCAGGCCCGTGCGCAGCCGCTCGCTGACGCGCTTCAGCGCCGCCAGGTCGTGCACCGTGACGACCATGGGGCATGGGCTGTGAAGCATCGCCCCGCCCATCCACGGCGCATGCAGCACCTCCGCGCTCTTGCCGCGCAGCGTCGAGGGGCGCTGCACCTCGAGTAGCTCATCCTTCTCGTCCGCCGACTCCTTCAGCGCCGCCAGCAGACAGCGCGCGTAGCGGCCGACCCCGTCCGGATCGGACACGGGTCGAGTGTCGTAGGCGACCTTCAAATCCGCCTGTCGTTCCGGCCGTGATCCCCCCACCCGTGCACTGGGGCCAACAGTAATCCCTTTTGCGTAGCCGTGGCTAGACCTGAGAGCTTCGCTGCACCGATCAGGCCTCGATCGTTCCCCTCCTGCTCCTGGGGGATCGCCGCCGTCGCGCACTCCGTGCACCACCAGCGCAGCTCGAGCGGCGAGCCGCAGTGCTCGTGCGCGGGCGCCTCATGCGCAGGCTGCAGGGGCCACGCCTGGTCTCCCTCGCCGGTGTGCGCGGTCGCGTCCTCCCGATCGCCGCCCGGGCCGCGCGCAGCGCCCCACGCGGACAGAAGCAGCACCGCATCACGCAGCGCGCGGCCCGCGCCCGTCAGCCTGTACTGAAAGCGCGGCGGGCGCGCCGAGTAGCGCTCCGCGCTGATCAGCCCGTCGCGCTCGAGCGTGCGCAGGCGCGCCGACAGGATGTTCGGCGCGAGCCCCGGGAGCAGCTCCTGGATCTCGGTGTAGCGAAGCGGCTGCTCGAGCAGCGCCGCGAGGATCGGCAGCGACCAGCGGTCGCCGATGAGCTCGCAGGCTGCCGACACCGCCTGCGGCGCGACCCTCGCCGCGTCCTCGTCTGAGCCGCGGTGCTCGTCGACTTGAAGGTAGTGGTAAGTTGCTTGCATGTTGCAAGAGACTATACGTGAGCTCGCCCCAGCCATCGCTCCGCTCGGCCGCGGCGCCCGCCGCGGCTGCGCGCTCGTCGTCGGCGAGCAGCGTGCGCTGGCGCTCGCGCACACGCTGCGCGCGCGCGAGGTCGAGCTGCGCCTGCCAGGGCGCGCCGCAGTGAAGGCCGCGCTCGTCGGCCTCGACAGGGGCACCGGCCTCGCGCTACTCTCCGGCGACTTCGCCGGGCTCCCCGCGCTCAGTTGGGCCCAGGAGCCCGCCGCGCTCGGCGCCGAGGTCATCTCGCTCGCCGATCCCGGCAGCGGGCTGCGTGTGACGCGGGGAAGCATCTCCTGCGAGCGCGTGAACGTGCGCCAGCGCTCCGGGCGCGCGAGCGAGCTGATCGAGCATACGGCGCCCGTCCCCGCCGGCGCCGGTGGCGGCGCCATCGCTGACGAGCACGGCCGCGTACTCGGCATCAGCGCCCTGCGGGGCGACACCGGCTTCGTATTGGCGATCCCCGCGGCCGCCGCGCTCGCCGCGATCGAGCGCATCAGCGAGGGGCGCGAGCCCGCGCGCCTCGGCGTCGCGCTCGCGCCGCCGCGGGTCGCCGCGCGCATGCGCTCGGCCGTCGGGCTGGCGGATCGTCCCGGGCTGCTCGTGCGCGGGGTCGAGCAGGACTCTCCCGCCGCACGCGCGGGTGTGCGCGCCGGCGACCTGCTGGTGCGCATTGGCGACGACGATCTCGAGAGCCTCGACGCCCTCTTCGCGGTGCTCGAGCGCAACGCCGGGCAGGACGCCCTGTCGCTGCGCGTCGTGCGCGGCGAGGAGGAGAGCGAGCTCGCCCTCAGCCTCGCGAAGGAGGCAGCGTGAATGCCACCCTCGATGAGCGATCAGCGCGCGCGCTAGACGCCTACAGCGAGGCCGTCATCGGCGTCGCCCAGCGGCTCGCGCCGTCGGTCGCGAACCTGCGCGTGCTCGCCACCGGCCGCGACGGCGTCGAGGTGAGCTCCGGCGCCGGCAGCGCGATCGTGCTCACGCCAGACGGCTTCCTGCTCACCTCCGCTCACGTCGTCGCCGCACCCCGGGGGCGCTCGCGGACCCGCAACGGCATCGCCTCCTTCACCGACGGGCGCGAGCTGCGCTTCGACGTGGTCGGCGCCGACGTCCTCAGCGACCTCGCCGTTCTGCGCACGCGCGACGGCGGGCTCGAGCCCGCGCAGCTCGGCGACGCCGAGGATCTGCGTGTCGGGCAGCTCGTCGTCGCGATCGGCAACCCACATGGCTTCGCCGGCTCGGTGACCGCCGGCGTCGTGTCTGCGCTCGGCAGGTCTCTACCGGTGCGCACGCGCAGTGGCGAACGCGTGATCGACGACGTCATCCAGACCGACGCCGCGCTGAACCCCGGCAACTCCGGCGGCGCGCTCGCCGACAGCGCCGGCAGCGTCGTCGGCGTCAACACCGCCATCGCCGGCATCGGCCTCGGGCTCGCGGTCCCGATCACCCACTCCACGCGCGCGATCATCGCCACGCTCATGACCGACGGGCGCGTGCGCCGCGGCTACCTCGGCATCGGCGCGAGCGTGCGCCCGCTGCCCCGCAGCGCCGTCGAGCAGTTCTCCGGCGCGAAGTGCCTCGAGGTGCAGCAGGTCGTCGCGGGCTCCGCCGCCGAGGACGCCGGCCTGCGCGAGGGCGACCTGCTCGTCGAGCTCGCCGGGCGCCGGATCGAAAGCGTGGGCGAGCTGCAGTCGCTGCTGCAGCACGAGGTGATCGGCACGCAGCTCATCGCCTCCGTGCTGCGCGACGGACGCGTCCGTCGCCTGCAGCTGAGGCCCGCCGAGCTGCGCTAGGCGCTAGCGTCGCGCCCGATGCCCGCGCGCGCGTACCACGAGGCGCTCTGGGAGTCCGTGCCGTCCGGGCTCGACCCTCCTCGGCTCGACGCCCGCCGGCGCTTTCTGCTCACACACCTCCCCGCCGCTGGGCGGGTGCTCGACCTCGGCTGCGGCGAGGGGCGCTTCGCCGCCGCGCTCGCACAGGCGGGGGCAACGGTCGTTTGTGCCGACGTCGCCGAGGAGCCGCTGCGGCGCGCGCGTGCGTCGAACCCCGGCCTGCAGACGGCCTTGATCGAGGCCGAAGGCGACTGGCCGCTGGCCGACGCGAGCTTCGACGCGGTCTGGGCCGGCGAGGTGATCGAGCACGTCGCCGACGTCTCGCGCTGGCTCTCGGAGCTGCGACGCGTGCTGCGCCCCCACGGAGCGCTGCTGCTGAGCACGCCCGCGCACGGTGCCCCCGAGCTGCTTGCGCTCGCGCTCTCGCGGCGCACCCGCGAGGCGCACCTGGACCCCCGCTCTGACCACCTGCGCTTCTACACCGCGCGCACGCTGCGCGCGCTCATCGCCGACTTCGGCTTCGAGCGGATCGAGGTGAGCGTCCTCGGAAGCCTCCTGGATGTCCCGCGCGGCGAGGGCCGCACGCTGCTGCTGAGCGCCGTGCGCTCGCGCTTCTAGGACGCGCCGCTCGCGCGCAGAGCCTGGATGTAGTCGTTGTAGATTTCGACCGATTCGCGCTGCGCGGCGGGACCGGTGATCGCTTCGCTCGCGATCGCCTCCGGGTTCAGGTAGATCGCCGCCTGCAGCTCCTTGACCGCCGCGCCGGGGTTGGCGCTGAGGTCGTGGCGCGCCAGTTCGAGCCACGTCTGTGGGTTCGACGGCTGCAGGCGCACCGCGCGCTCCAGGGTCGCGCGCGCGAGCGCGTGGCGGCCCTGGATCTGCTGCACCTCGGCCAGCGAGAACAGCGCTTCGGCCGACAGCGGGTCGCGCGAGACCGCGCTCTGCGCGGCGCCGATCGCCGCGCTCAGGTGAGAGCCTTCGGCGAGCGCGAGTGCTTCCCCGCGTGCTTCTTCTGAGCGCTGCGGCTGCCACTCCGCCCATGCCGCCAGCAGCGCCGCCAGGATCACCGCCGCCGCCAGCGCGGCTCGCGCCCGCGGCAGCCGCTCGCGCAGAGCCCGCACGCGCACGAGCAGGGGCGGCTCGCGCCGGGGGCCGGCGCGGCGGCCCAGCTCGCCGCGCCCAGCCAGCCACGCCGCGCAGACGAGCGCGACGCAGGCGTCGCCCGGCACGTACCAGGTCCAGTCGATGAGCGAGTGCAGGCCGAAGACGACGACCACGCACAGCATGCTCAGCATCCCCACGCGCTCGGCGCTGTAGCCGCGCATGCGCAGCGGATGCGTAGCTCTGCGCGCGGCGATCATCCAGCTCGCGAGCAGCGCGAGCGCGAGCAGCAGCCCGACCAGGCCGAGGTCCGCGAGCGTCTGCACGATGAAGCCGTGCGCGTGTCTCACCACGAGCGTCTCATGGCGGTAGCGCAGGCGCGCGGTCGCGTAGCCTTCCGCGCCGGCGCCCAGCGCGGGGTGCGCGTTGAATATCTGAAGTGCCTCCTTCCAGTAGCGCGCGCGCACGCTCGCGATCGCTGTCAGACGCCCGGGTGTGTTCGGCGGGGTCTTCGCGTTCGGGTCGGTCAGCGAGTTGAACGCGTGCGAGACGCTGCCCGTCAGCCCGCGCTGGCTGTGCGCCAGCGCCACCACGAGGACGAGCGCGGCGAGCCCCAGCAGCGCGAGCAGGCTCGCCCCCATGCGCCTGCGCGCGCGCGGGCGCGGCGCCCGGCGGGCGGTCAGGAACACGATCGCGCTGCCTGCCAGCGCGAGCACGAGCACCATCACGAGCGCCAGCGCGCCGAGCTCGTGCCCGGCCGCGCTGCGCTGCGCGATTTCCACTCCTTCATCGCTCAGCGCCGGCCGCGAGAAGGACCACGCCGCGACCGCCACCGCGCCCGCCCCACCCACGATCAGCACCGACGCTCCCCGCAGGCGCAGCGGCACCAGCGCGAGCCACAGCGCCGCTCCGAGGACCAGCGCCGCGAGCGCCCCGCGCGAGTACGCCAGCAGGAGCGTCAGCAGCAGCAGCCCGCAGGCGGGGTAGGCGAGCGCGCGCACGAGACCGTGCCCGTCCCGTCGGGCGCCCAGCCACATGCAGCAGATCACGCCCATCGCCGCGCTCAGGCCGATCGCGTTCCAGTAACCGAACGGTTCCTGCAGGCGCGCCGGGGCTCCGGGGGCCGCGAGCGAGCTCGGGAAGACCTTGCTCGCTATCCCGTAGGCGCACACGATCACGGCGGCGAGCGCGAGCCCCTCCAGCACCTGCGGCCAGCGCTCGGGAGCGAGCCTGACGAGCGCGAGCGCGGCTGCGAACAGCGCGCTGTAGGCGAGCAGGCGCGCGGCGTCATGCCAGCTGTCATCGGGCTGAACCGACCACACGACCGAGAGCGCGCTGAGCGCCGTGAAGGCAAGCAGCAGTGCGAGCGGCCAGATCCCGCGCAGCGCCCCCTCGCGCGGGGCGAGCAGCACGACGAACGCGATGACCGCGGCGCAGCCGAGCGTCAGTACGATCTCGGTCGTCGTCATCGGCGCGAGCTTCAGGCCGCCCTTCGCGTAGAAGGCGAGCAGGCACGCGACCGCGGCGACGAGCAGCACGCCCCACACCTCCACGCGCGCGAGCCACAGCAGCGCGCGCGGCGCGCCCGCGCGTCGGCTCAGCGGGCCGGCACGCTGGGGCGCGGGCGCCGGCGGGCGCTCAGCTTGGACGCCCGCCGCGGACACGCTTGCGCACGAGGACTGCGGCCACCACAACGACGCACGCGAGCATCAGCGCCAGCACCGCGAGCAGCGGTGCGGGCAGCGTGCTGAGCGCCGAGGCGACGTTGGCGTGCACCACTCCCGGATGGATCAGCTCACCGCCGACGCTCACTCCTCCCGAGCCAACACGCTTGGCCTTCGCCAGCGAGCGCAGTTCGGACGGGTTCGCCGCGAGCGCGAGCGGTGGCGCTTCCGAGCCGGCGCCCGAGCCCGTGCCGCCGTGCGCCGCCGCGGCGGCCATCGCCGCGCGGATCTGCGGTTCGCATGGCGAATACTCTTCGCTGTCGGAGCTCAGTTCTTCGAGCGCCTGCCTGTAGTCGGCCTGGCTGAAGCCCGCGAGGGATTCCCCGTGCGTGCAGCGCAGGATGATCTTTTCGCCGACGCGGCTCGCGCTCGCCGCGGGCGCGGCCGCGAGGGCCACGACGCTCGCGAGCGCGAATAGCAGCAGCGCGCGTCGCAGAGGGCGCCTCTCGTGCGGATGGGCGGCGCTCATCGGGCGCCGCCTAAGCTACCAGCGCCGACCGACCGCGCCGCCAGCCCGAGGCTCTCGAGCGCCGCCGAGAAGCCGCGCGCCCAGGCGGCGTGGGTGTAGGCGCCGATCGCCCGTGCCCCGGCCCGGCCCATCGAATCGCGAAGCTCGGGCGAGCCGGCCAGCCGCGCGAGCGCCGCCGCGAGCGCCTGCGCGTCGCCCGCGGGCACCACGATGCCGCTCTTGCCGTTGCGCACGAGCCCGCCCGCGGCTGCGCCGACGGCGTCGGTTGCGATCACGGGGAGTCCTCTGTTCATCGCCTCGTTAACCACCAACCCCCACGGCTCGCGAAATGTGCGGGTCGCGATCGAGGGAACCACGAGCACGTCCACGCAGGAGTAGATGCTGCGCAGCGCGTGAGCGTCGGCCGCCCCGAGCGCGTGCACGCCGGCGCTCGCCGCCACCGCGGGGCGAAGGCCCTCGCCCACGAGTAGCAGCGCGGCGTCGCCTGCGCCGAGGCCGCTGCGCTCCCACGCGCCCAGCAGTACGTGCAGGCCCTTCTCGCGCGCCGCGCGGCCGACGAACAGGAAGCGCAGCATCTCGCCCTGCGGCCAGCCCGGAACGCTCGCCCGCGCCGGCGCGAGGTCTGGCTCGCTCCAGAACTCGTTGTCGACCGACTGCGGGGCGACGTGGACGTTGCGGGCGCCGCGCGCGCGCACGTAGGCGCTCACGTGATCGCCGTAGGTCACGACCGCATCCGCGCAGGCGTAGAGCCGGCGCAGGGGCAGGTAGGTCAGCGCGTGCGGCGGGCTTCGCGGGTGTGCCCACAGCGATGCCCACAGGATCAGCGGGACGCCCGCGCGTCGGGCTCCAGCCCAGCTCGCGAGCGGCGCGAGGCGCCCGCCGGTCGGACACACGACCGCGCGGTAGGCGCCGCTCGAGGCAAGCCCGTAGAGCTCGCGCGGACGCACCCGTTTCGTCGGTAGCTGGAGCTGCTCGACGGGGTCGGGGCCGCCGTGGCGCGAGCGCCCTCCGAACAGCGCAAGCTCGAGCCCCTCGCGGGCGTGCAGCTGCGCGAGCGCGCCTGCGCGGTAGGCGGGCACGTGCCCGGTGATGAACAGCACCGGCTTCACTGTCGTGGCCGCAGGGCCTCTTCGTACGCCGCCAGCGTCGCTTCGCCGCAACGCTCCCAGGTGAAGTTCGCGGCTACCGTGGCGCGCGCCCGCTGGGCCGCCTCGCGCAGCCGGTGCGGGTCTGAGAGCAGCTCGTCGATGCGCTGGCTCAGGCGCTCGATATCGCCGGGCGGCACGAGCAGGAAGCCGTCGCCCGCTGCCGCTATCTCCTCCGGCCCGGGCTCGCCGCGGCAGCCGATCGCGGGCACGCCCGCCGCCATCGCCTCCACGTAGGCCGTGCCGAACGCCTCCTCGGTCGAGGGCATCACGAAGAGCGTCGCTCGGCGTGCCTCCTCGAGCGCGCGTGCCGGCTCGAGCTGACCGTGGAAGTGCACGCGCTCGCTCACCTCGAGTCGCCTGGCGAGCGCTTCGAGCGACCCGCGCTCGGGGCCGTCGCCGATGATCGAGTAGCGCAGCGTCGGGTGGCGCGGCGTGAGCACCGCGAGCGCTCGCAGCACGTCCGCCTGGCGCTTGCGCGCGACCAGGTGAGCGACGGTCACGAGCGCGGGCGGCTCATCGCGTCTGGAGCGGCTGGCGCCCGTGCGTGCTGCGGGCGGCAGCTCGGCGCCGAGGTGGACGACTCTCGTTTCGCGCGCCCCGTAGGCGACCGCGAGCTGCGCGATCCCCTGGCTGTTGGCGAGCACGAGGCGCGCCGCGCCGAGAGCTCGGGCGACGGCCGCCGCGCCGGCGTGGCTCCGCGGCGCGGTGTACAGCACGTCGCCGCCGTGCACGGACACCACCAGCGGCTTGCGCGCGCGCGCCCTGCGCGCCGCCTCGCCGGCGGGCAGCGCGTTGTGCGCGTGGATCAGCTCGTAGGCGAAGGAGCGCTCGAGCCTGCGCAGCGCGAGCGCCAGCGGCGGCGCGGCCCATGCCCCCCAGCCCGCGTAGTGGCGCTCTCGCGGCGGCGAGACGAACGGCACGTAGACGATTCGCAGGCCGTCGCGCAGCTGTTCTCGCGGCTCGCGCAGCCGCTCGCGGAGGGCGGTGGAGAGCGCGCGCGGCCCCTCGCGCAGCGCGGCACGCGGCGGTACGAGCCGGTGCAGCACGAGCACGCGCACCTCCGCGCCGGCTTCGCGCGCGGCGAGCGCCTGCCGGTGCGCCCAGATGCCCAGAACGGGGTCGCGGCGGCTGGGATAGAACTCCGAGACGATCGCCACCCGCGGCGCGTGGCGCGCTCGCGCGCTCACCAGCGGCGATGGGTAGCGAGTGTGCGGCCGGCCTCGTGTGCGCTCAGGTACGGGCGCTGCGCGAGGAACGCGCGCGCCTCCTCCACGGCAGCCTCGCGCGCGTATGCGGCGGCCGCTGGAGCGGCGCTGTGGCTGATCGGCACCGCGTCGACGATCCCGCAGCGCCAGCCTTGCTCGCGCGCGAGCGCTGCCCAGTTCAAGTCGAGCCCCCAGCCCATGCGCAGCTGCGGGAACGGCAGCAGCACGGGGAATGTCACGCGCGCGAACGCGGTCACCGGGCCGATCTCGACGAAGCTCGTCTCCCGCACCACGCTGCGCGCGCGCCTGCGCGTGACCGGCCAGGCGGCGTGCGAGTGCAGGCGGTGCGCGGGCTGTGCGAGCGCGAGCGAGAAGCGCTCGCACAGGAACAGGAAGCGGTCGAGGAACCCGTGCGGCAGCGCGACGTCGTCGTCGATGACCAGGAGCCAGTCGTGTCCTGCAAGCGGGTGCTCCGCGAGCAGCCGGTTCAGGTTCTCGAACTTGCCGGCATCCCCGGCGTCGGTCGTGTGCAGCTCGACGTGGTGGCGCGAGGCGAGCAGCTCGGCCGCAATCGCCGAGGTGATCGCAGCGTTTCGCGGGCGCTGCACGCTCAGCGCGAGCACCTCGCGCAGCGGGGGCGAGTCGCGGGCGGCGAGCGCCAGCCGCAGGCGCCTGCCGCTCAGCAGCTCGAGCGTGTCGAGCGCCTCGTCGGTGGCCCCGCGGCGCAGCGCGTCGAGCCCGCCCACGGTGCCGCTGCTGCCCGACAGGAAGTCCTCGACGCTCGCCTCGAGCGGGTGCCCGCGCGCGGCCGCGGATCGCCGCTCGCGCACCGCCTCGAACACTCGGCCCGAGCTGTGGGCGACCATCGTCATGCCGGCCGGGCAGCGGCGCAGCAGCACGTGCGCAACGCAGCCGCCGAGTGTGCGCAGCTCGCGCCCAAGGACCGGCGCGCGGCCTGCGCGCCGCTGCAAGCGCCGCGCCGCGCGGCCGCGGGTCCATGCCAGCGAGCAAAGCGCGCGCAGGCGCGCGTCGCCTCCCGCGCGTCGATGCTCGACCGCCGCCGCGGCGATGTAGCGGATGCGCGCTCCCGGGCTATGTGCGCGCAGCCGTTCCTGCCACTCCTGCTCGTCGCCGCCGTGCTCGAGCGTGACATCGAACGGGCCCACGCGCGCGAGCGCCGCGCGCCTGATCGCCATGTTCGCGCCCCACGCGTATTCGCAGTCGACATCCTGCTCGCCCAGCTCGAGCGTGGTGATCGGCGGCCGCTCGCGCCCGCAGCTGCGCGGGGCCGGGCCCTCGAGGCGCGCCCGCACCGGGCCGGTGAAGACGTCCACCGAAGGATTCTCCTCTTCCGCGCGCAGCAGCGCCTGCAGCCAGCTCGGGCTCGCACGCACGTCATCGTCGATGAACACGAGCAGCGGTCCGCCCGTGTGCTCGACGCCGCTGTTGCGCGCAGCGTTCAGCCCGAGCGGCCGTGGATGCGCCAGGTAGCGCGCGCCGTGGCGCTCGACGAGATCGCGCGCCGGCGCCGATTCGCCGGCGTCGTCGACGACCAGGACCTCCGCTCCGGCGGCGCGCGCCTGCGGGCAGACCGAGGCCAGCGCCACCTCCAGATAGGGCAGCCGCTCGCGTGTCGGGATCACGATCGACGCCGGAGGCACTCGCGTAAGTCTAGGTTTGGCTGGTGGTCCTCTTCTTGCACAACCGCTATCGCAGCACCGGGGGCGAGGAGCGCGTCGTGCGCGACATGCTCTGGCTCGTGCGCGCGCACATGCACGAGCAGGCCGAGCTGCTCGCGCGCGAGTCCTCCACGCTCGCCCGTCGCGATGCCGCCCGCGGCCTGCTGCGCGGAGGGCTCGACCCGCATGAGGTGGCAGCGGCGGTGCGCGACAGCGGCGCCCGCGTCGTGCACGCGCACAACCTGCTGCCCTCCTTCGGCTGGCGCGCGCTCGCCGCCGCGCGCGAGGCGGGCGCGCGGGTGGTGTTGCACCTGCACCAGTACCGCCTCGTGTGCGCGATCGGCGTCTGCTTCACGCGCGGGCAGGAGTGCACGCGCTGCCACGGGCGAAACACGCTCCCCGGCGTGCTGCTGAACTGTCGCGGCGGTCTCCCGGAGGCGGGCGCCTACGCGGCTGCGCTGTCGTTGTGGCAGCAGCGCATGCTCGACCAAGCCGACGCCGTGCTGGTTCCGAGCCGCTTCGCGCTCGAGCGCCTGCGCGAGCTCGGCGCGCCGCTGCCCTGGGAGCGTGTGCGGGTGCTCGCGCCGCCGCTGCGGCCGGGGGCGGGTCCCGACGCTGCTACCGGCACGGGGACGGCGCGCGACTACGCCCTGGTCGTCTCGCGCCTTTCGCCGGAGAAGGGCGTCGAGGTCGCGATCGAGGCCTGCGCCCGCGCGGGCAGAGATCTCGTGATCGCCGGCGAGGGCCCCGAGCGCGCGCGGCTCGAGCGTCTGGCCGCCGCCGCAAGCACGAACGTGAGCGTGCTCGGGGCCGTGGATGACTCGGGGCTCGAGCGCCTGCGCGCGGGCGCCGCCGTGGCGCTTGCGCCGTCGCGCTCGGCAGAGACGTTCGGGCTGGCGATCGCCGAGGCGATGGCTGCGGGCGTGCCCGCGATCGGCTCTCGCGTCGGCGCGCTCCCGGAGCTGCTCGAACCGGCGCAGCTCGTGCAGCCAGGCGACGCGGCGGCGCTGGCCGAGGCGATCGAGCGCCTCGCCGGCGACCGCGAGGCGGGCGAGCGCGGGCGCGCGCGGGTAAGTGCGATCTGCGCGCCGGAGGTGGTCGCGGCGGGGCTCGCCGAGGTCTACCGGCCGTAAGCTCTTGCCGCACTGTGGCCGGCAAACGCGCGCTGATCACCGGCATCACCGGCCAGGACGGGTCCTTCCTCGCCGAGCTGCTGCTCGAGAGGGGCTACGAGGTCGTCGGCCTGCAACGGCGCGGGGAGGCCTCGCTCGGCTCCTCCGAGCACCTGCGCGAGAGTGTCGAGTGGCTGGAGGGCGAGCTGCTCGACCCCGACAGCCTGCGCGCCGCCGTGGAGCGCGCGCGGGCGGGCGAGATCTACCACCTGGCGGCCCCCTCGTTCGTGCCAGCCTCATGGCAGCGCCCGCGCGAGACGATCGCGGCGATCGCGGGGTCCTGCGCGGCGATCCTCGAGGCGGTGCGCGCGAGCGACCCGACGAGCCGCGTATTCGTGCCGGCTTCCGCGGCGATCTTCGGCGACGCCGACGGGCAGAGCCCGCAGCGCGAGGACACGCCGTGCCGGCCGGCGACGCCGTACGCGGTGGCGAAGCTCGCGGCGCACGAGCTCGTCGGCGCGATGCGCTCGCACGAGAGCCTGCACGCGAGCTCGGGGATCCTCTACAACCACGAGTCCGATCGCAGGCCGGAGCAGTTCGTCGTGCGCAAGGTCACGCGCGCCGCGGCGGCGATCTCGCTGGGCCTGCAGCAGGAGCTCCTGCTCGGCTCGCTCGACGTCGTGCGCGACTGGTCGCACGCGCGCGACATCATGGAGGGCGCGTGGCTGATGCTCCAGCAGGAGCGCGCCGATGACTACGTGCTCGCGAGCGGCGTCCCCCACACGGTGCGCGAGCTGGTGGTTACGGCGTTCGCCTGCGTTGGCCTCGAGGCTGAGGCCTACGTGCGCGTCGATGAGGAGCTCGTGCGAGCCAAGGAGCCCACCGCGAGCGTGGGCGACCCCGCAAAGGCGCGCGAGCGGCTCGGCTGGCGCCCGCACGTGAGCTTCGAGCAGATGATCGAGCAGATGGTGCGCTCCGACCTGGACTCGCTGCGCGGCGTCACGCCCGCGCCACCGGCCGCCTCCTGAGCATCCGCGCCGCCACGCGGCCGCGTGACGGGCCTTGCAGACCCCTTGCGGCGTCGCGGCGAGCGCCTACACTCCGCCGGTGCGCACGGTAGGAGTAATCGGATTGGGCTACGTCGGCCTGCCGCTGGCCGTCGCCTTCGCGCAGGAGGGCTGCGAGGTGGTGGCGCTCGACGTCGACTCGCGCAGGGTCGCCGCGGTCGCAGCGGGCGAGTCCTACGTGGAGGACATCTCCAACGAGGTGCTCGCGACGGTGGCCGAGCGGATCCATGCGACCACGCGCTATGCCGAGCTCGTGCGCTGCGAGGCGGTGCTGATGTGCCTGCCGACGCCGCTCACGCCCAATCGCGAGCCTGACCTGGGCCCTCTCACCGACAGCGCACGCGCTCTCGGAGCGGTGCTGCAGGCCGGCCAGCTGGTGGTGCTCGAGTCCACCACCTACCCGGGCACCACGCGCGAGCGGATCGCGCCGCTGCTCGAGGAGCAGTCGGGCCTCGCCGCCGGACGCGACTTCCACCTGGCCTTCTCACCCGAGCGCGTGGATCCGGGCCGCACCGACTACACGCTGCGGACCACGCCCAAGGTGGTCGGCGGTCTCACCGAGGCGTGTGCCGAGCGCGCGCAGGAGATCTACGGGCTTGTGTGCGACGAGCTGCTGCTCGTGTCCTCGCCCGAGGCGGCGGAGCTCACGAAGCTGCTCGAGAACATCTTCCGCTCGGTGAACATCGCGCTCGTCAACGAGCTCGCGATGCTGACCGACCGCATGGGCATCGACATCTGGGAGGTGGTGGAGGCCGCCGCGAGCAAGCCCTACGGCTTCATGCGCTTTGACCCGGGGCCCGGAATGGGCGGGCACTGCCTGCCGGTGGATCCCTTCTACCTGAGCTGGCGCGCGCGCCAGTTCGACATGGCAACGGAGTTCATCGAGCTCGCGGGAAAGGTCAACCAGCAGATGCCCTACCACTGCGTCGCCAAGGCGCAGCGCGCGCTGAACGAGCGCGGCATGTCGGTGAAGGGCGCGCGTGTGCTGGTGATCGGCGTCGCCTACAAGCCCGGCGTGGGCGACATGCGCGAGTCGCCGGCGCTGAAGATCATCACCTTGTTGCGGCGCCTCGGCGCGGACGTCTCCTACCACGACCCCCACGTGCCGGCGCTCACCGAGCACGGGCTCGAGAGCGTGCCACTCGAGGGCGCGATCGCCGACAGCGACCTCGCGCTGATCGTGACGGCGCACCCCCAGGTGGACCACGAGCAGATCGCGCGGCGCGCCCGCCTGGTGCTCGACCTGCGCGGTGTCACGCGCAGCGCTGGCGCGCCTGCGGCGAACGTCGTACGCCTGTGAGCGGAGCCGCGGGCGGCGGCCAGGGCAGCGCCGGCGGGCCACTGCTGGCGGCCGGGGTGAGGCTCGGCGAACGCGTGATCTTCGGCTCCTATGTCGTCGTGCACGAGGGCTGCGTGATCGGCGACGGTTGCTCGATCGGCGACCACGCGGTGCTCGGAAAGCCTCCCCGGCTCGCCGCCCACTCCGCGGCGCGCGGCGAGACCGGCGTGCTCGAGCTCGGCGAGGAGGTGGCCGTCGGCACCGCAGCCGTGGTGTTCGCCGGCGCGCACGTCGCGGCGGGGGCGATCCTCGGCGACCAGTCCTTCGTGCGTGAGCGCACACGCATCGGCGAGCGCACGGTGATCGGCCGCGGCAGCGTGGTCGACAACGACGTGACCATCGGCGCGCGCGTGCGCGTGCAGACGAACGTCTACCTGACGGCTCTCAGCGTGGTCGAGGACGACGTCTTCCTGGGCCCGGGCGCGTGCACGACCAACGATGACACGATGGCGCGCCACGCCGAGCAGATGCCTCTGCGCGGCGCGCTGCTGCGGCGCGCCTGCCGCATCGGCGGCGGCGCCGTGCTCACGCCGGGAGTGGAGGTGGGCGAGGAGGCGTTCGTGGCGGCCGGCTCGGTGGTGACGCGCGACGTGCCGGCGCGTGCGGTCGTGATGGGTGTGCCCGCGCGTATCGTGCGCGAGGTGGGCGAGGAGGACCTGCTGGAGCGCTGGCGCTGAGGCGCTACTCGAGCAGCGTCGCGCCCTGCTCGACGGGCGGCGTGGCGCGTTCGCGCAGGGCGCGCGCGATCCGCCCGCCCAGGGCGCTGAGGAGCATGCCGCCGATGGCGGTGACGACGGCGAGCAGCGGCGGGAAGCTGCCGAGTGAGACCTTCGCGTGGGTGCCTGCGATGGTGTGCGCGAGCAGCAGCGCGATGCCGTAGATCAGTCCGCCCACGACGCCGCGATCGGCGCCGCCCCAGCCGTCCTGGTGCTCGAGGCCACCGAGCACGCTTCCGAGCGCGGCCACCGCACCGAAGATCCAGTAGGCGCTCGCGGAGGTTCCGACGAGCACGCCCGCGATCGCGCCGAAGATCGCGGGGAGTACGCCCCCGAGCACGATCTGCGCGGGCCGCGAGCGGTCCCGGAACAGCACTACGCGATGCATCAGCCCACCTCCCGTGCGCTTGCCAGACGCTAAAAGCTAGCGCCGATCGCCGCCGAGCGCGTCGGCGATCGCGGCGAGTACCTGACCGGCCTGCTCGCGCGAGAGTACCGGGCTCATCGGGATCGCGAGGTGGGTACGCGCGGCCTGTGCGGTTCCGGGCAGCTCGCGCGCGGGCGCCCACTCGCGCATCGGCGGCTGCAGGTGCACGGGCGTGCGGTAGTAGGGCCGGCAGCCGACGCCAGCGTCGGCGAGCGCGGCCGCGATGAGCTCCGCCTGCTCGTGCGCGATCACGTACAGGTGCCAGGCGGGGCTCGCGCCCTGGGTTGCGCGCGGGAGCGCGACGAGCTTGGCGAGCCCTGCGTGCTCGTAATGGGCACCGGCGCGCCGGCGCCCGTCCGCCCACTCGTCGAGGTGCGGCAGCTCCACGCGCAGAATCGCCGCCTGCAGCTCGTCCAGGCGCGAGTTGTAGCCGATCTGCTCGTAGCTGACCTTGTCGCGCGAGCCGTGGAAGCGAAGCGTGCGCACGTTCTCGGCGACCTCGCTGTCGGAGGTGACGATCATGCCGCCGTCGCCGAAGCAGCCGAGGTTCTTGGAGGGGAAGAAGGAGAAGGTCGCTGCTGTTCCGAGCGCGCCCGCCCTGCCGGCGTCGCCGAAGGACCCGGCGGCCTGCGCGGCGTCCTCGAGCACGGGAACGCCGAGCGCCTCGATCTCCGCGACGGGCGCGAGGTTGCCGAAGAGATCGACGGCGATCACGGCCTTCGTGCGCGGGCTGAGCGCAGCGCGCACGGTCTCGGGCGTGACGCAGTAGGTCGCGGGATCGATGTCGCAGAAGACCGGCGTCGCTCCGGTGGGGGGGATCGCCTCGGCGGAGGCGTAGAAGGTGAACGAGGGCACGATCACCTCGTCGCCCGGTCCGACGCCCATTGCGCGCAGCGCGATCGTGATCGCGTCGGTGCCGTTCGCGACGCCGACCGCGTGGGGCGCGCCGCAGTAGGCAGCGAACTCCTGCTCGAAGGCCGCGACCTCGGGCCCGAGGATGTACTTGCCGGAGTCGAGCACGCGCTCGAGCGCTTCGCTCAGCTGCGTGCGCAGCGGCGCGAGCGGCGTCGATGTGTCGAACAGAGGCACCCCCATCGCCAGGGACTCCTAGGAGCCGCTCAAGAGCTCGAGATCGGCGCGCGTCATCAGCCGGATCAGCTCCTCGAAGGTGGTTGTGGGCTTCCAGCCCAGGTCTCGATCGGCCTTGGATGAGTCGCCGATCAGGTGATCGACCTCGGCGGGGCGCACGAAGCTGGGGTCGATTACGACAAATTTGGTGAAATCGTCCAGGCCTGCCTCGTCGAAGGCGATCTCGCAGCATTCGCGCACCGAGTGAGCCTCACCTGTTGCGATGACGTAATCCTCCGCGATGTCGCGCTGCAGCATCAGCCACATCGCCTCCACGTAGTCCTTGGCATAGCCCCAATCGCGTTCCGCGTCGAGGTTGCCAAGGCGAAGCTCCTTGGTGCGGCCGAGCTTTATCGCCGCCGCATGCCAGGTGATCTTGCGCGTTACGAACTCAAGGCCGCGGCGACAACTCTCATGATTAAACAATATACCTGACGTAGCATAAAGGTCGTAGGACTCACGATAATTAACAGTAATAAAGTGCCCGTAGGCCTTGGCGACGCCGTATGGTGAACGCGGATAAAAGGGAGTGGTCTCGGTCTGCGGCACCTCGCGCACCTTCCCGAACATCTCACTCGAGGAGGCCTGGTAGAAGCGCGCGTCGGGGCAGACTTCGCGCATCGCCTCGAGCATCCGCGTGACGCCGACGCCGGTGAACTCGGCGGTGAGCGTGGGCTGGATCCAGGAGACGGCGACGAAGGACATGGCGGCGAGGTTGTAGATCTCGCTCGGTTTGGAGGCGCGCAGCGCGTCCACGAGCGAGCGCTGGTCGAGGAGATCGCCCTGGTGGAGCGTGAGGCGCTCGCGGATGTGCTCGATGCGGTCGAACTTCTCGGTGGACGCGCGGCGGACCATGCCGTGGACGTCGTAGCCCTTCTCGAGCAGGAGCTCGGCGAGATAGGACCCGTCCTGGCCGGTGACACCGGTTATGAGTGCTGAGCGCTTTGCCGCCATGAGGTAGGGAGAGCGCCCGGAGCCTATCCGCCGCTCGCGACGGGCTCGCGCAGCGAGCGCAGCCAGCTCACGGTGGAGGCGATGCCCTCCTCGAGCTCGATCTGCGCCTCCCATCCGAGCAGGCGCCGCGCCTTCTCGACCGAGGGCCAGCGCCGCTGCACGTCCACCTCGAAGCTCGGCAGGTGCTCGAGCTCGAAGTCGCCGGGGGCCTCGCCGCAGGCCTCCCAGATGATGCGCGCGATCTCGGCGACGGTGAGCTCGCGCGCGGCGGAGATGTTGAAGTCCTCGTTCAGGCCGGCGGGAGAGTCCATCGCGGCGACGATCCCGGCGGCGATGTCGTCGACGTGCGTGAGCGTGCGCGTCTGCCCGCCGGAGCCGAAGATCTGCAGCGGGCGCTGGCCGGAGAGCACCTTGCGGATCAGGTCGGGCACGGCGTGGGCGATGCCGGGCTCGTCCTGGGGCGTCTCGCCGGGGCCGTAGGCGTTGAAGGGGCGGCAGATGGTGTAGGGCAGCCCGTGCTCGGCGTGCGCGGCGCGGCAGTAGACCTCGCCGGTGAGCTTGGAGAAGCCATAGGCGCTCAGGGGCACAGGGCACTGTGAGAGGTAGTCCTCGGGTGTGGGAAACAGCTCCGCGCGCTCGAAGACCATCGAGGAGGAGACGTAGACGAAGCGCTGCACCTCGAGCTCGATTGCGGCGCGCACTACGGCGTTGTAGAGCGCGTTGTTGACCTCGGTGAGGGTGTGTGGGAGGCGGTGGAAGTTGGCGATGCCGCCGACGATGGCGGCGAGGTGGATGACGTGCGAGCAGCCCTGCGTGGCGGCGCGCGCGTCGGCGAGCACGCGCAGGTCACCGGTGTGGACCTCGCAGCCTTCGCGCATCCACTGCGGCGCGGGGCGTTCGTCGGAGACCCGGATCTCGTAGTCGGGATCGGAAAGCAGGCGCCTGACGACGGCGGAGCCGATCGTGCCGGCGCCGCCGGTGACGAGCACCCTGCTCATGGGGCTGGTCCGCCCGTGCAGCGGCGGGAGCGCCTCACCCGATGGCGCCGAGCGCCGCGAGCTCGGAGGCGTAGGCGAAGACCTGCCCGGCGCCCCAGCAGTTCCAGGGATCCACCACGAGGCAGTCGGGCGCTGCACTCGCGGCGATCGTGGCGAGCACGCCGGCGGCGCGGAAGTCCGAGTGGTTGGTGGCGATGACGACCACGTCGGCGCCGCTGAGCGCGTCCTCGAGCGAGAGCGTGGGCGTCGGCACGCGCGGGTCGTGCACGGCGACGTCGGCGAGCTCGCGCTCGGCGAGCCGGATCAGCTTGTGCGCAAGCGAATCGCGCTCGTCGTCGGTGTCGGCCTTGAAGGCGAGCCCGAGCACGGCGATCCTGCGTCCCTGCAGGGAGCCGAGCCGGCGCTTTGCGCCCTCGAGCAGGAACAGCGGTACGGACTCGTGCACGCGCGAGACGGCGAGCAGCATCCCGGGTGCGGCGGAGCGCTCCTCCGAGAACGCGAAGTCCTTGCGCAGGCAGGTGCCGGCGGTGAGCCCGGGCTGGGCGATACCGCCGCGCGGGTAGTCGCGGTTGACGAGATCGATGACCTCGAAGACGTTCGCGCCGTGGCGCTCGCAGTCCATCATCAGCAGGTTGGGCAGGGCGAACTGCGTGTAGCGCAGGATGTTGGTCCAGATCTTCGCGAGCTCCGCCTGCGCGGGCGTGGTCTGCACGACGGCGGCGTCGAACACGCCGAAGAGCTCCGCGGCGACCTCGCCGGAGCGCTCGCCGACACCGCCGACGATGCACGGCAGCGTGTCGATCTCCTCGATGAAGCGCCCGGCTGCAATGCGCTCGGGGACGTGGGAGACGAAGACGTCCTCGCCGACCTGGAAGTCGCGGTGCTTGGCGAGGTAGCCGGCGACGAAGTCGGTGGTTCCGGGCGCGACGGTGGAGCGCAGGATCAGCGAGTGCCCGGGCGCGAGCACCCCGAGCAGGTCATCGAGCGCGGAGCGGATCTGGCGCATGTCGATCTCGATGTGCGAGAAGGAGGGCGTTCCCAGCGTGATCACGATCTGGCGCGCGCCGGCGGCGTCGGCCACGCGCTCGCTGAGTGCCAGCGTGCCGGCCGCGTGCACCCGCGTGAGCAGCTCCTGGCCGCCGGTCTCGCCGAAGGGCATGTGCCCGTCGCGCACGGCGCCGAGCCGCATGGGGTCGTTGTCGACGCCGATCACGCTCAAGCCGCGGTCGGCGAAGCTGAGCGCAAGTGGCAGCCCGACGCGGCCGAGACCGACGACGGCGACGTCCGCTGTGTGCTGCGCGCTGCTCATCCTCGCGGGCCGCTCATTACCAACGCGAGAGGTTAGCTACAGCGAGCGCCGGCCCTGCCGGCGCAGGTGGCGTGCGTACTGGCGAGCAAAGGCGATCAGGAAAAGCGGGTTGTAGCGGGCGTAGCGGCGCCACAGCCGCCGCGGCTCGCGCGAGAGACGGTAGATCCACTCGAGCCCCGCGCGCTGCATCCAGCGCGGCGCCTGCGAGACGACGCCGGCGTGGAAGTCGAAGGCGGCACCGACGCCGACGAGCAGCGGCGCTGCAAGCAGCGGGCGCATGCGCTCCATCCATTGCTCCTGCTTGGGCTGACCGATGCCGACCCAGACGACGGCGGCGCCGGATGCGTCGATCTCGCGCGCGATCCGCTGCTCCTCCTCGTCGCTGAGCTCGCGGAAGGGCGGCGACTGGGAGCCGGCGATGATCAGGCCGGGATAGCGCTCGCGCAGGCGCTCGCGCAGGAGCTCGAGCGCCTGCGGGGTGCGCCCGCCGTAGAGGTAGATGGGGGCGGCGTGCAGCGCCGCGCGCTCGCAGAAGCGCGCCATCAGGTCGGGGCCGTAGATGCGCGTGGCTCCGCGCGCGCCGAGGAGCCGCAGCGCCCATACGAGCGGCTGCCCGTCGGGTACCACGAGCGTGGCGGCGAGCGTTGCGCGCAGCGTCGCGGGTTCCTCGCGCGCGGACATCACGAGGTTCACGGCGGCGGCGGTGAGGTAGCCGCGCGCACCGGCGCGGACCATCCCCTCCATCCAGTCGAGGACCTCGCCGTAGTCGCTGACGGCGAGCGGCACCCCGAGCACGCCTGCACGCGGCGGCGGCTCTGGCGCCGGGGCCGGCCGCTCGGGCTCGGCTCCCTCGCGCAGGGGGCGGGCGGGCTCGGTCGCGATTGCGTGAAGATACCCGCCCTCGTGGAGATCGCGGCGGACTTCTGGAGCGGCAGGCGCGTTCTCGTGACGGGACACACGGGCTTCAAGGGTGCGTGGTTGTCGTTGTGGCTTCAGCATCTCGGTGCTCACGTAACCGGCCTGGCACCCGCCGCGCCGACGAGCCCATCGCTGTTCGAGCTGGCGCACGTCGGCGATCACATGCACCAACACGCCGTTGATGTGCGCGATGCGCGCGCGGTGCGCGAGAGCATGGAGCAGGCGCGAGCGGAGGTCGTGTTCCACCTGGCGGCGCAGCCGATGGTGCGCCGCTCGCTGGCGGAGCCCGCGCTCACCTACGCGGTGAACGTGATCGGCACGGTGAACGTGCTCGACGCGCTCGCGCGAGCCGAGCACGAGGTGCAGGCGGTGGTGGTCGTGACCTCCGACAAGTGCTACGAGAACGACGGCTCGCGGCGGCGCTTCAAGGAGGGCGACCGGCTCGGCGGGAGGGACCCCTACTCGAGCTCGAAGGCGTGCGCGGAGCTCGTGGCGGAGGCCTACAGGGGATCATTCTTCGGCGGTTCGCGGATCGCTACCGCGCGCGCGGGCAACGTGATCGGCGGCGGCGACTGGGGGGAGGACAGGCTGATCCCCGACGCGGTGCGTGCGGTCGAACGACGCGAGCCGCTGCTCGTACGCAATCCAGCCGCGGTGCGCCCGTGGCAGCACGTGTTGAGCGCGCTGAGCGGCTATCTGACGCTCGCACAGGCGCTGTGCGGACAGCCCTGGGCGGCGCGCGCGTGGAACTTCGGTCCGCCGGCGAGCGAGGAGCAGCCCGTGAGCTCGGTGTTGGAGCGCCTCGCGGCGCTCTGGGACGGCCAGCTCGCGTGGGAGCGCGATCCGGGCGAGCACCCGCACGAGGCGACGTTCCTGGCGCTGGACTCGGGCGAGGCCGAGACCAGGCTCGGCTGGCGGGTCCCGTGGGGGCTCGAGCGAGCGCTCGAGTCGATCGTGGAGTGGCACCGGGCGCAGCTCGTGGGCGGGGGCGTGCGGGCGCTCAGCCTCGGCCAGATCGAGGCCTTCTCGAGTGCGGCCGAAGAGGTTTCCGAGGACGGCTGACTGCAATGTGCGTTGCAAATGTCGCAAAGTGCTCGTCCGATCGCCGACCAGACTTGTTAGACCTCGCTAAAGGTCGGGTATGAGTCCTTTTGAATTGTTCAGCACGAGGGCTTCCAGGCGGTCTCTGGACGTCGCCTTTCAGGCGATGCCTGCCTCCGTGCCCGCGGCCAGGCGCGCGGTCTGCACGGTCGCCGAGGCGGGCGGCGCGAGCCAGGACGACCTCGAGCGGATCGGGTTGGCGGTCAGCGAGGCGGTCACGAACGCCATCGTGCACGCCTACAGCGGCAGCACCGACGGGTCGGTCCAGCTGGTGGCGGGGATCGCCGAGGGCGAGCTGGCGGTGCTCGTGTCCGACGACGGCTGTGGCCTCGGCGCGGCGCCTCAGAGTCCCGGGCTCGGTCTCGGGATGGGCGTGATCGAGTACAGCGCGGATTCGCTGACGATCACGACGCGCAGCTCCGGAGGGACGATCGTGGAGATGCGCTTCAGCCTGTGCGAGCGCCAGCCGGCCAACGCGCGCGCCGCGGCGGCTCAGCTGCGCGGGTCGGTCGCGTCGGCGATCTGCCCGGCCTGACCAGGCTTCGCGACCACGAACAGGCAGCGGCCGTCGGGGTGGTCGCTCGAACCTTCGAGCCCTGGGGCCGGAGGCCGCCTTCAGCTTCGTGACGGTCGGTGCTTCAAAGCCGAACTTCGATTTGGGCGTCGGCGCGTTTCGTCCCGCCTGCTCCTCGGACGCTGACTTCCACGGTTCCCGTCGTCGCCGCCGGGGACTTGGCGGTGATCGACGTCGGCGAGGGTCCTAACCGACCGCGGGAGCGCTGTCAAGCGCACCAGCCCGCCGGCGACGTGGCGCTCGCCGGGCTCGCGAGAACTGCGAGCTCGAGCCACTTCACGCCAATCTCGGGCGGGGAGCGCCTGGAGACTTTCCCGAACCCCGTCGCCGCCATAAGCTCCGCGGATGAGCCCGTTGGGAGTGCGCAGGTGGCGCGCGGACCGCTTGCTGCGCAAGGATTTCAAGGCGCTGCAGGCGAGCGTGCTGAGCGCGGTCAGGCGCAGGATGCGCGGCGCCGGCACGGACACCGCGGCGATCGACCTCGAGGCCTGCTACGCCCAGGCGTGGCAGGGCCTCTACGCGGCGATCCTGTCGGGCGAGGAGATCGCGAACCCAGCTGGTTGGCTCGTCGTGGTCACACACCGCCGCGCGATCGACGAGCTGCGCGCGCTGATGCGCGCGAGCCGGGCGGCGCCGGGGCCGGGAGCGCTCGAGCGTGACCTCGCTGCGGAGCTCGACGAGCGCGGGCGACTGCGCGAGCTGCTCGAGGGACTGCGCACGCGGCTCTCGCCGAAGGAGCGCGAGGCCGCGGCCCTCTGTTACCTGCAGGGTCTCACGCGCGCTCAGGCGGCCGCGCAGATGGGACTGAGCGAGCGCGCCTTCGGCAAGCTGATGGAGGGCCGCGGAGCCGGCCGGCCCGGCGTGGCGGCGAAGATGGGCGAGCTGGTGCAGACGATCGGGCAGGGGCGCTGGTGCGAGCAGCAAGGCTCGTTGATGCGCGCGCTCGCCTACGGCATGCTCGATCCCGACGGGGAGCGCTATCCGGTGGCGCTTGGACACAGCAGCCAGTGCCCGGCTTGCCGCGCGTATGTCGCCTCGCTGCGGGGGCTCGCGGCGGCGCTGCCGCCGGTGCTGCTGCAGCGAAGCGCGGCCGCGAGCCTGCTCGCGCGGTTTTTCGGCCACGCGCACCACGGCGGCGCTGGTGCTGGATCGGGGAGCTCGGCGGCAGGCGCCGGCGGCGGCGCGGGGGGCGCGGCTCTCGCCGGTGGCGGAGCGGCCGGAGCCGGCGCAGCGAGCGCCGGAGGCCTCGGAGCAACCGGCGGGGGCTGGCTGCTCGCCGGCGGCTCGGTCGGCGCGAAGCTCGCCGCGGGCTGCGTGCTCGCGCTGAGCATCGGTGCTGGCTGCATCGCGGTCGGGACGGGCTCACCGCGCGCGCCCCGGCCACCGCATCGCCACGCCTCGCAGCTCGCGCGCAGGACGGCGGCGCGAGGCGCAGTGGCGGCGCGTGCGGCGGCGCTGCAAACGCCAACGAGTGCAAAGGGCGAACGCGGCGCCACAGATGCCTCCGGCGCGGCGCTGACGCCTACTGGCAGGGCGAGTCGCGAGTTCGGGCCCGAGCAGCCCGCGGCCGCCTCACAGACCGCAGGCTCGGGCGCCGGCAGTGCGCGGATTGCACGCGCCTCCTCGGCCAGCCGCGAAGGCAGCGAACACTCGGCGACCGCGCTAGCGGAGCAACGACAGCCCGCGCCGCCGGCCGGAGCGGGCGCTCCGGCGGCCAGCGAAGCAGAGGCCCAGCGGGAGTTCTCGCCCGGCTAGGCGAGTAACGTTGCCATCTCCTCTGTTTGGGGCCGCTGGTATCCTCCACACGGCTGGACTGGCGAGGGAGCATCGCTTTAGGGAGGCGAAAAGTGGCAGGTTTGACTCGTAGGGAGCTGCTGCGAGTGGGGGCAGGAGCGGGCGCGGTTGCGCTCACAGCCAACCCGTTCGTGCAGGAGGCGCTGGCCAAGAAAGGGCCGGGCAAACTCAGCGACATCGAGCATGTGGTCATCCTGATCCAGGAGAACCGCTCGTTCGATCACTACTTCGGGATGCTCCCCGGGGTGCGCGGGTTCGGCGATAAAACCGTTCCGGCGAGCGTCTTCGAACAGCCCGGCTACGAAAAGCCCGGCTACGGCGGCGTGCTGCTTCCCTTCCATCCCCCCCCGGGGATGATCCCAGGCGAGCGCTGCTTCCCCGATATCACGCACTCGTGGGCGCCGCAGCACGAAAGCTTCAACGGAGGCGCGATGGACGGGTTCGTGCGCGCGCACCAGAAATTCGACTCCGAAGAAGCGGCGCCGGCGACGATGGCCTACTACGAGCGCTCCGACATCCCCTTCTACTACGCGCTCGCGGAAGCCTTCACCATCTGCGACAACTACCACTGCTCGGTGCTGGGCCCCACCTACCCGAACCGCCTGATGGCGATGACCGGCACGATCGACCCCGAAGGCAAGAACGGCGGACCGCTGGTCTCGACCTACGAAGACCTCGAAGAACTCGAAGGGCACTTCACCTGGACGACGATGCCGGAGCAGCTCTCCGCGGCGGGCATCACGTGGAAGTCCTACACCGGCAGCAACGCCGGCTTCACGGACAACGTGCTCCCCTTCTTCAAGAACTTCCACACCAACCCCGAACTCGCGGCGCGCGCCACGAAGCCGGTCTACCCCGACGACTTCGTCACCGACCTGAAGCACAACGAACTTCCTCAGGTCTCGTGGATCAACACCTCGCTGCTGGAAACCGAACACCCCGGCTACTCCTCGGCGAAGGTCGGGGAGTTCATCATCGAGAACCTGGTCAGGCGGCTGCACAGGCACAAAATCTGGGACAAGACCGCGGTGTTCGTCACGTGGGACGAGAACGGCGGCTTCTTCGATCATGTGACGCCGCCGACGCCGCCGCCGGGAACGAAGGGCGAGTACCTCACGGTTCCCCCCTTCCCCCACGGCACCGAAGAAGATGGCGGCATCACCGGTCCGGTCGGACTGGGCTTCAGGGTTCCGCTGCTGGTGCTCTCGCCGTTCAGCCGCGGCGGCTATCTCTGCTCTGAGACCTTCGACCACACCTCGCTGCTGCGCTTCATCGAGACGCGCTGGGGCGTCGAGGTGCCGAACCTCAGCGAATGGCGGCGCGAAAACACGGGCGACCTGACGAGCGCGTTCAACTTCGCCGGCACCCCGAACTACACCAACGGCAGGCCACCGAAGGTGGAACTGAGCGAAGGGGAAGAGGTGCAGGGCGCCTGCGAAGCCGTCACGCCGCTGCCCGTGCCGGCGAACTCGATGCCGGTGCAGGAATCGCGCGAATGGAAAACGCCCAGCGGCGTGTAGGCGCGTAGGGCCGGCGGTCGCCGCCGGGTAGCGGGTGCGAAGGGGGCCGGCGACGCAGCGCACGCGCGGTCGCGGCAGCTCTGAGGCTGAGGCGGTCGTCGGGGCTCGGAGTCCGAGTGGCGCGGTCCAGGGCGGACCACGCGGATCTCGCGGCGCGCGCGAGGGCTAAGAAAAAAGGCGCGGAGCCCGAGGGCCCCACGCCTTTGATCTAACGCTTCAGCTGCTCGCGATCAGGTCTTGATCTCGAGCGTTTCGCCCTTGTTGACGAACTTCGTCTTCAGGCCGGTGTAGGTCGGAGGTGTGCATTTTTCGTGCAGCTGACCTTCGACGAACAGTCCGCAGTAGATCCCTCTGATCACGTGAGCGGGATGTGCTTCCTCGCAGTTTTCGTTCTCGGCCTCGCATTTTTCGATCGCTTCGCGTTCGCCGGCGAAACCGATGATGTTGACCGTCGGCTTGTACTGTTTGCCGCCGAATTCGTGCTGCCCGTAGAATTCGCCCGGTTCGAACAGCGCGTCGCTGCTTTTGGTGTCCGTATTCACCTGGCCGGCTTCTTCGCCGATGACTTCGCCTTCGATCTTGGCTTCGACCTCGTGTTTTTCTTCAGGCCCAACACAGGTGAATTCGCTCATGATCCCGGTCATAGCTTCGCTCTTGAGCTCGACGCCGACTTTCGGTGTCGCCCCTTCTTCGATATAGCCCAGTTCACCCTTAAGCCCCGTGACCTTGATTTCGCCCGCTTTTGCGCTTGGCGACGTGCACACAAAGCTGAGGAACTGGCACTTCGAGAAGCTCGCGGTGACTTTCGCCTCGAGGTTCGGCACCGCGGGAGTTCCCGCGTCCTTGCCCGATTCGCATTGGATCGGGAATTTGCCCTGCGGGACCGTCACGATCAGTTCGGTTTTTTCTCCTTTGACCGTCTTGCCCTTGAAGCCTTTCCCTTTGCCGACGCCGGCGACGAGTTCGTACTTGCCTTTGCCCGACGGTTCGTTTTCGGTGCAGGTCTTGTTCTTGTATTTGCCTGTGTCCTTCGGTAAGGCCTTCGCGCACGTCGCCCACACGGGCGCCGGCAGCGTTTCGGCCGAGGCCGTGGCCGCGAGCATCCCGCACAGCGCCAGGACGGCGGCGATGCAGAGCCCCAAACTCTTAATGCCCCTCATCTCGCTCCTTTTCCTCCGTTTGGTGTCCGGGCGGCCCGTTACTCCCATCCAGCGGGGAGAGCTCCCACACGGCCGCCCATCGCAAGGACCAATCCCGGCGATCTCTAAAGGCGGACTCTGTCAGACCGCGTCGCGGGCGTCAAGCGCCAGCCCCTCGCGCCCCGGGCGTCCGCGGCCGTCGCAGTGGCCTCGCGCTCAGGCGCGGGGGAACACGCGCGCGAGGCGCCTGAAGGCGAGCGGGTTGCCGCGCGGGCGCAACCTGCCCGTCGCGATCGCGCGCAGCGGGTCAAGGCGCTCGCCCACGATGTCCACCCAGTCCTGGTAGGAGAGGCGCATGCGCACGTCCGGGCGCTCCGCCGCGCCCGGCGCGACGCTGCTCGAGCCGTTGCTCACGGTCAGATGCCAGGTCGGCACGTCCGGGTCGGTGAACTCCCACTGGAAGGTCGTCGCGCGCCTGAGGCCGTGCTCGGGGTTCACCTGCCTGCGGATCGTGTCGAACAGCAGCTCGAGCGTCTCCGGCCCGCGCTCCGACGGCCCCTCGCGCACGCCGATCACGCCCGCCTTGGCGAGCGCGCGCCCGCGCTCGGCGAGCTCGAGCGGGGACAGCCCGGGCGGTAAGAGCGGAGGCCCTGGCAGGCTCTCTATCGGCATCCCCGCCGAGCGCAGCTTGGTGCGCATCGATTCGAGGCCCTCGACGCCGACCTCGTCGTAGCTCGAGTTGAAGACCGTGATGTAGCGTTCGTCCCAGCCCGGCGGCATCAGCACCTGCGCGGTGTAGCGCGTGACGTCGCGCAAGATGCGCGCGACCGCGCGCGGCACGCCCACCGGGTCTTCGCGCTTCAGGTCCGCGAGCAGCTTCACGCCGAAGCCGATATGGCGCTGCTCGTCGGCCGCGATGTTCTGCATGCCCTGCCTGAACGCCGGCAGCTGGTCGCGTTCCTCGAGGTATTTGCAGATGAAGTGCTGGCCCGGCTGCGCGAGGCTCGCCTCGATCACGACGTGGTAGAGGGTCACCGCCGCCGCGAGCTGCGCCGGCGAGCGGTCCGCCCGCAGCTGATCGGCCATGCGGTCGAGGCGGTCGAAGATCTTGCGAAAGCCGGGCGTCAGCTGCGGCTTGATCGCCGCCAGCCCGCTCGCCATCGAGCCGTCACCGATGCCGCATACCTCGCGCATGAAGCGCTTGAAGAAGACCGCGTGGCGCGCCTCGTCCACCTGCTGGGTCGCCAGGAAGTACTTCTGCTCCTCGCGCGGCGCAGCGTCGATATAGGGGGAGAGGTTGTCCGCGACCGCGTCCTCGCCCCAGAAGAACAGGCAGTAGTTCCACACCGCCGCCGTGCGCTCGAACTCGCGTGAAGTCCTCGCGCCACTGGCGCGCGTCCTCGCTGAAATCGAGCTCCGTCGCGCACCAGTTGCCGCGCTCCCATCGCGCGTACAGGTCCTCGTAGGAGATCGCGTCGGTCGGCAGGCTCGTCGCTTCGGGCGAGGCTGCGGTTGCTGTGGCCATGAGCGCTCTGCTCCTTGTCCGTGATGGTCCCTCTGCTTGAGATAACGAACGCTATCGAAGTAGCGGACGCTCTGTCAAGTAAGATACACGGCCATGGCCGAGACCCAGACACGGCGGAGCGTCGCCGGCGGCGCAGCCAGGATGACGCGCGAGCAGACGCGCGCGCAGACGCGCGGGCGCCTGCTCGCGGCCGCCCGCGAGACGTTCGCGCGCAACGGCTTCCACGGGGCCTCCGTCGATGAGATCGCCACCGCCGCCGGCTACTCCACGGGCGCGCTCTACTCGAACTTCGACGGCAAGGAGGACCTCTTCCTCACGCTCATGGAGCGCGAGATAGCCGAGCACGCGCGCGAGATCGCGGACGCCGTGCGCGCGCGCGCATCGGTCTCCGAGCGCGCCGCCGGCGGCGCCCGCAGGTGGATGACGATGATCGAGCGCGAGCCCGATCTGCTGCTGCTGTTCATGGAGTTCTGGGCCTACGGCGTGCGCGACGCTCGCGTCAGGCCAAAGGTCGCCGAGCGCTTCGCGCAGATGCGCAACGTGCTCACGACGCTGATCGCCGAGGGCGTGCGCGAGTTCGACCTCGAGCTAGCGCTCCCCGCCGAGCAGCTCGCGATCGCCATCGACGCGCTCGCGGACGGGATCGCGCGCCAGAAGCTCGCCGACCCCGACGCCGTCCCCGACGAGCTCATGGGCGAGGTGCTCTCGCTGCTGTTCTCCGCCGCTACGCGTCCGGCGGCAGGCACAGCGCCGCGTAGTGGACGGTGAACAGGCGCCGAGCGAGGGCCGGCGCGAGCGCGTGCGCCAGCCTGCGCACGCCCCACCTGGCGCACGCCTTCAGGCGAGCGCCCACGCTCTCCGCGAAGAACAACTGGGTCGCCAGCGGCAGCGGGTCCTCCAACTCGTCCGCCCGGCGCAGCCCCGCGCGCGCGATCAGCTCCCGCGCCGCCGCGCGGTCCAGGCGCTGCAGGTGGCCCACCTCCTGCGCGTGCGCGCGCCTGCTCGCGCGCCGTGCCGACAGGTTCGCCTCGAGCGGAACCTCGAGCACCACCGCGCGACACACGCGCGCCGCCTCCGCGAGCAGCGCGGGCGGATCGGGCACGTGCTCGAGCACGTGCGAGAGGATCCCGAGCGCGTAGAGGCCCTCGCCAGCCGGGATGCGGCTTCCGTCGTAGAGCCCGACGGCCGCGATCTCCGGGCGCGCCCGCGCTATCGCCACAGCGGCCGAGCTGATCTCGAGGCCCTCAAGGCGCCCGCCGAAGCCGCGCCTGTGCAGCTCGCTGAGGAGCGCCCCGTCGCCGCAGCCGACATCCAGCGTGCTCGCGGGCTGCACGCGCGCGCGCACACACAGCTCGATCACGTGGTCGGCCTTGCCGCGCGCCCCCAGCGCGCGCCAGCGCGAGAAGCGCTCCGCCTGCTCGGCGCCGCGCGCGTATCCCCGCTCGTAGAAGCTCGCCAGCTCCTCTGGGCCGGCCGGGGGAGCTTGCGCCCCTGGCTGCTCGCGCTCGCTCACCGGCTCAGCCTGTCCACGCATCGAGGCAAGCCACCGGCGTCATAGGGTGCGTAGTTGACCATGCCGCCCAGCTGGACCTGGATGCTCTCCGCGATCGTCTTCTTCACCGTCATCGGGATGATCATCGCGATCACCAAGCTCGCCTGAAGGCGGCTATGATCCTCGCCGCCGTCCGCTTCTGGGCGGCCCCAGAACAGCGCTCCGAGGAGGCCCATGTTCAAGTCGATCGTCGTCGGCACGGATGGCTCCGACACCGCCACGCAGGCTGTCCACCAGGCTGTCGAACTCGCGGGCGCCGTCGGTGCCAAGGTTGAGCTCGTGAGCGCGTACGAGCCCGTGCCCGCAGCACGCCTCAGCTCCGAGCGCCGCGAGGCGCCCGAGGACGTGCAGTGGGCGATCAACGCCAAGGAGGATGTCGAAGCCACGCTCGAGGCCGCCGCCGAGATCGCGCGCGCCGCCGGCGTGGAGGTCGTCAAGTTCGCCCGCCGCGGCGACCCCGCGGATGCGATCCTCGACGTCGCCGAGGAGAGCAGCGCCGACCTCATCATCGTGGGCAACAAGGGCATGACGGGAGCAAGGCGCTTCCTGCTCGGCTCCGTGCCGAACAAGGTCTCACACCACGCGCCCTGCTCTGTGTTGATCATCCGAACCACCTGAGCACGCCGCCAGCGCCGGCTTTCAGTTCCTCGCGCTCGCCACTACCGCAGCGAGCGCTCGGCCTCGTCCGCCACATGGCGCGCGATCGCCAGCGCCGCCGTCGCTCCCGGTGAGGGCGCGCTGCGAACGTGCAGCGCGCGCTCGCCCGCACTGAACACGAAGTCGTCGATCAGCGCTCCGTCGCGCGCGACGGCCTGCGCGCGAATGCCCGTAAACGCGCGCTGCGCCTTCGCGTGCGCGAGCGCCGGCACGTAGCGCGCCGCCGTGCGCACGAGACTGCCTGGCGCGAGCGCGTGCCCGAGCTCGCTCGCTCCGGTGCGCCAAGAGCGCGCAAACATTCGCCACGTCCCCGGCCAGCAGAGCGCCTCGCGCATGTCTCCGAGGGCCGCACGAGCACCGGCGCCGGGATCCCGGATGAGAGCCGGGAAGGCGCTCGGGCCGATCAAAAGCTCGCCTGCGACGGTGCGCGTGAGGTGTACCCCCAGGAACGGGAGCGCGGGGTCCGGCACGGGGTAGATCAGCGCGCGCACCAGCTGCGCCTGCGCGGGCGCGACGCGCAGGTAGGCGCCCCTGAAGGGCAGGATGCGCGGCTCGGGCTGCGCGCCGGCCGCGCGCGCGCTCCTGTCCGCCCATACGCCCGCACAGAAGATCGCCCTGCGCGCAAGCGTGGAGCCCTGGGAATGCGCGATCTGGAGCCCGCGCGCCGCGCGGCCCACCGAGCGCACCTCGCAGCCGAGCGCCAGCGTCGCGCCCGCCTCGCGCAGATCTTGCGCGAGCGCCGCCGCCACCTGCGCGTAGTCGACGATCCCGCTCGCCGGCGAGTGCAGAGCCGCGATCCCACGCGCCTGCGGCTCGAGCGCGCGCAGGCCCGCCGCGTCCAGAGTGCGCACGCCCGCCACGCCATTTGCGTGCGCGCGCCGCTCGAGCTCCCGCAGGCGAGGCAGCTCGCGCTGCTCGAGCGCAACGATCACCTTGCCGCAGCGCTCGTGCGCGATCCCGTGCAGCTGGCAGTACTCATACAGCGCGGCTGCCCCCTGCACGCTCAGCCGCGCCTTCAACGACCCAGGCGCGTAGTAGATGCCCGCGTGGATGACGCCGGAGTTGTGGCCCGTCTGGTGGACCGCGAGCGCGAGCTCGCGCTCGAACACGCACACGCTCGCGTGGGGGTCGCGCCTCGCCAGCTCCCGCGCCACCGCGAGTCCCACGATCCCCGCGCCCACGACCGCGATGTCACAGCCCGAGGGTGCCCCGCTCATGGCGCTCACCCGCGCCTACACCGCCGTGGGCAGAGTCAGCCGCCCGCGACCGCGCCGGGGCCACCCGGAGCGGTCGCCGCGGCCGCGTCGAGCAGGCCAGCGCCGTAGAGGGCTTCGTCCCCGCCGCCGCCGAGTTTGCGTGCGGTGTCGCGCAGACGGGTCGTTATCTGGGCGGGAGTGGGGTGGGGCCCCAGCACGCCGCTGGCGATCACCAGTGCGGCAGCCGCCGCGACGTGCGGCGTCGCCATCGAGGTGCCTTCATAGCCCGAGGGGATGCCGAAGTGGCGCGGGCCGGCGCCCGACAGGGTGACCTGGAAGATGTCGCGCCCCGAGGGAAGGTCGGGACGGCAGTTCGGGTCACCTGGCAGGTATGCGTCGGGGCCGCCTCCCGGCGCAACCAGCGTGAGGCCCGTGCCGTCGTTGGTGTAGGCGGCGAGGCAGCCGTGTTCGGTCGTCGCTCCCACCGAGTCCACGTACGGCGCGCGCGCGGGATAGGCGATCGCCCGGTGGCCCTCGTTGCCCGCCGCCGCCACCACCAGCACGCCGCGGTGGTGCGCGTAGCGCAGCGCCTGGATCAGCTCCGGGATGTCCGACGCGGTCACCCCCGGAGAGAACTCGAGGCTCAGGTTGATGACCTGCGCGCCATGCCTGACCGCGAAGTACACGCCGCGCGCGATCGTCGACGCTTCGCCTTCACCGGAAGCGTTCAGGACGCGCACCGGCATCAAACGCACGCCGTAGGCGAGGCCCGTCAGGCCGTAGCCGTTGTCCGTCTCCTCCGCGATCGTCGCCGCCACGAACGTGCCGTGCCCGTTGCGGTCATACGCATAGGGGTCCTTCGCCACGAAGTCATAGCCTCCGACGAACTGGAAGCGCCCGAAGTCGGGCGAGCGGCGGTAGCGCCCGCGATTGGCGTACGCGACGCCCGTATCCAGCACCGCGACGGTCACCCCCTCGCCGCCCGGATGCCCGTCGTGGATGAGGTTCGCCCATGCTTCCGGCGCCCCCACGCCGTATTCGCCCACGAAGTTCCACTGCACTTCGCGCCAGTCCCCCGCCGCTTTGCCGTTTCCGCGGTCGTCTGGGATGTATTCCCCGTTGGGGCCGGCAGCGGCGCGCGCGAGGTAGTCGGGCACCGCCCATGCGACACCGCGCTGGGAGCGCACGCGCCGAAGGGTCGCCGCAACGCTCGCTCCGCGCGGAACCGCCTCTATGGCTGTGGCGCTCTGGCCGCCTTCCAGACGCGCCGGGCCGAACACCTGGGCCGCGCGGGCGCGTTGTCCGCCTGGGCCTCGGTGTAGCCGACGACGATGTGAGCCGTCGAATACTCGGGCGGCGAGCCCTCGCGGCGCGAGCGCCGCGGCGCGTGCGACGCTGGCGCGCCCTCACCCGGCGCGGCAGCCGCGCCCGCGAGCAGCGCGCAGCAGACGGCGGGCAGCAGCAGCCGCTGGGTCGGCAGCCGTCGCACGGCGGAACGGCGTCGGTCGTGGGGGAGGCACTTCAACTGAGGCGTAATGATGGTGCTTCGGCGGACGTGCAGGTGCAGGGTCCTTCCAGAGTCCTCCACTAGACCTATCGACGAGACAAGCTTCGACGAGCCTTATTACATGCGCCTCGCGCTGCGCGAGGCGGAGCTCGCGCTCGCCCACGACGACGTCCCCGTGGGCGCGGTCGTCGTGCGCGGGCAGGAGGTGATCGCTGCATTCCACAACGAGCGCGAGCTGCGCCAGGACCCCACCGCGCACGCCGAGCTCCTCGCGCTGCGCGCGGCCGCGGGGGCGCTCGGCAGCTGGAGGTTGCTGGACGCGGTCCTCTACGTGACGCTCGAGCCCTGCGCGATGTGCGCGGGCGCCGTCGTGCTCGCGCGTGTCCCGCGGGTGGTCTTCGGCGCCTACGACGCCAAGGCGGGCGCCTGCGGCAGCGCCCTCGACGTCCTCGGCGAGCCGCGCCTGAACCACCGTCCCCACGTGCGTGGCGGGGTGCTCGAGCAGGAGAGCTCGCAGCTGCTCAGCACGTTCTTCACGGGCCGCCGCAAGAGCTCCGAGACCGATCAACTACGCTGAAGCACCCACCCGTGGAGGGGTGGCAGAGCGGTTGAATGCGGCGGTCTCGAAAACCGTTGTACGCCTGATTGGTGTACCGAGAGTTCGAATCTCTCCCCCTCCGTTTTCTCGGCAGATTGGAAGCATTTGCCGGCAGTTCGCGGCTAGAAGCGCCTTCTCGCCGCGATGACGAGAATCGCCGAAGGGGGCTGAAAAGGGCTCCCGGGGGCTGCTGCCTACCCCATTCCTACCCCACGGGACGTGATTGCCGCCCCGCCGCGACGCGACCCGTTATCGACTGCGCCTGGGATACGGTGCGATGCCGATGGAAGGTCATCGGCTTGAGACCGGGCGCACCTACGCCTTCCGGGAAAAGCGGTCCACGACCAGCCCGCTGCTGAAGGTCAAGCTGCTCGACAAGGTTGGCCGCAAGGGCAAACTCAAGGTGCGTTTCGAAGACGGCCCGCATCCGGGGCTTGAGGAGTACGTCGGCACGCGTCAAATCGTCTGTGCCTGGGGCGACCGGAGAACCATATTGCGCGACGAGGAGCGCGAAGCGCGTCTCGCGGAGTACGAGACCGGGCACGGCCGCGGTGCTTAGAGGCCCCGCCGCTCCTGGGCGTACCGAACACTTTTGATCATTTTTCCGGAGCTGGCGGATAACCCGCTAGGCCGGGGCGTACCGGTGGTCAGCTCGGTATCGCCACGAGGACCCGCTCGCGCGCCCCGGCGTCGACCCGATCGTGGGCCTCTGCGATTCGATCAAGAGGCAACGGATTGCCGACGGGTATCCGCAGTGCTCCCTCGCGTGCTGCGGTGGTGAGCTCGGCCGCGGCTTGGCGCTTGGCCGCCGGCGGAAAGTCGTCGCTACCGAACAGCCGGATCGTGAGGTTGGCGAACAGCATTGGCCAGAACGGGAACTCGGGGCGGTCGCGGCGAGTGGCATAGGCAGCGAGAACGCCGTCGTTGACCGCGACGGCCGCGTCGAGATCCGCGTTCTCGGAGAAGGCCACCTCGATGATGCGATCAACGCCCTGCGGCGCATATGCACGTATCGCCTCTGCCGGGTGCGGCTGATCCAAGGCCACGGCATGCTCGACGGCAGAATCGACCCGCTCGAGATCGCTCGTCCGCGTGACGGTCCCGATCACCGTCGCGCCGCCCCAGGCCGCGAGCTGGGCCGCAAGCGCGCCCACCCCGCCGAGCACGCCTTGGACCAAGACCGTCTTGCCGTCGACGGGGCCGTCAGCGAACAGACATAAGCGATTAGAGACACGCCCCGTGCCGGGGCGCCCGGAGCCTACCTCGATCTTCCACATCACCCATCTTGACAATCTGGCCTCGATCGTCAGTGACGGTGGCGTCTCGCCGACGTCGAAATGGGGGCGCGCGGCGCACCTCAGCGCGCGGTCTTTCGCGTCAACGCAGATCCGGTTGACCGACCTGCCCTTCATCGGGCCACTGACCTCGACGCCAATGCGCGGCCGTCCGTCGCGGCCGTCCGAGGCCGGTAGGCCACCGTCCCGCTGGTGGTCGCCCCGGACGGCCCTTGACTTCGCGCCGGTTTTGAGGTCTGACCCCTGCTGTCGGGGAAGACCGTCTTCGGGGTCGCGGCACCGTCTTTCTTCTTCGCCGCGGCGGGCATCTTCGCGGTGCGGATTGGAAGCCCGTCCGGGCCGACCTTTTGCCCGTGACGGCTTTGACGGCGGCGTCCTTCTGACGAACCGGATGTGTGAGCGTCTTCGTTGCCAATGTGGGTCCCTTTTCCCGCAGTTCCTCATTGGTTTAGTGAGCTATGGCAATGGAACTACGAGCCCACGGGGATGTCAAACAAGCGCGGCGCGATTCCTCTGTGCTGCTTACCCACCCCGTCCGGGCGATTGGCGGAAGTCATCGAGCTCGCTAGCGCTTCACCGCTGTGTCGATCGCCAGCTTCGACCGCGGCGGCGGTCGGCACGTCGCCCCCCTCGAGCTGGCACGCGCTCTGGAACAGCCTGACCGCGAGCATCGGCCCTAAATTGAAAAAGGCACGCTATTTGCGATAAACCCCATCGCGTGTTCCTCGAGAGCCTGATACGCCTCGCGCAGCGCAGATTACTCGCGCGAGCATCCGCAGCCGATTTGCCTGTGCTTTGCGCCACGAACGACAGGGGGCGGAGATGTCGAGGCGGGCGTTCGCTGTGGTCGAGGACCAGAAGTGCACACCATGGCGGCGCCAACGGCGTGTGGTGGCGCTGCTTGTGCTCGCTGCGATGCTGCTGGCGATCTCGCTCACGCTGGGCGCGGGCACGGCGCTCGCCGGCAGCACGAGCGAACTGCCGGTCGAAATGACCGAAGAACAGTACGAAGAAGCGCTCTATGCAGCCGAGGTAACGCCTGCACTGACGTTCCCCCGGTTCAACGCGAACGACGAACCCGTGCCGGCGGCCCCCGGCGAAGCGGGCCAGCCGCTGAAGATACTCGAGCTCGAAATCGCCCAGCAGCTCGAGGAACAGGAACCGCTCACCGAAGAACGCCGCGAACAGGTCGAACAGATCTTCGCCGAAGCGACGCAACTGGTGAACGAAAGCCGGGAAGAAACGACCGGCTCCTCGGAAGAACCGTCCGGCTCATCGGTTTCGGGCGGCGAAGTCCTGGAAACGGCCGACAAACTCCAGGAAGGCCTCGAAAAAATCAGAGAAAAGGATGAAAAGCTCAAAGAAAAAGCGGAAGAAGCCGCCAAGGAGCTCGAGGAAGACGCCAAGAAGGAGGACAAGACGCTCCTGAAGCGCGCCAACGCCCGCCGCTTCACACCGAACTGGCACGACGACCCAGCTGAGGACAACGAGTTGCAGACGACGCCGACGCTCAAACGGGCGAACGCGCTTGCCCGCAAGAGCACCGCCGTGCAGAAGCTCGACGACAACATCGTCGCGCCGCCCGGATCGCCCGTGTCGGGCGTACCGAGCTCCGCAGCCAGCGCCACCGCTCTCCAGAACGACGCCTCGCCGACGCTGCAGACCGAGACTGCGCAGCTCAAACGCGCAAACGGCAAGCGCGTCAGCACCGTCGGGACCATCGAGCAACAGAACACGAGCGCCACCAAGGGAGTCACGGCAGCGGGAAAAGACGCCGGAAAGAACGTTCAGACGGTTGTCAAGGGTTCGGCAGCCGACAAAGCGCTTGCCAAGACGAATATCGCAGGCGACGCCAAGGCGATCGCCGCCGACAGCGAGGCGCAGACGTTCGCCTCGAGCTCGTTGAAGAGCAGCCTCCTGCCGGCGTCACTCTCCACAGCCGAGAAGGTCGGGGACGACGCCGCCGACGAGACGGCCAAGATCACCGCCGATGCTGCAACCGACGTCGCGGAGGACGCGATCGATCCGCTCATGATTTCCCAGATCCTCGTGCAGGGCCCACAGATCATCTTCTCGATCATCGAAATGATTGAGGGGGCGGGACCGAGCAGCGAAGAAATCATGTTCGAACAGATCCAGAGCATCAAGGAAATGATCGCCGAAGTGAGCAAGCAGATCCAGTCCGGGTTCGCGGACGTCGAAGTACACCTGAAGGAACTCTACGGAAAAATCGAAACCGACACAGAACTGCTGAAGGAAGCAAACCTCAACATCGCCCGCATCCGCAACGAATTGGGGCAGGTCCAGGACGGCCTCGACACGCTCCAGGCGGACATGTACCAGATCGCCGCCACCCAGCGGCAGGAAACCTTCCAGGCGGCGCTCACCACGGACATCGGATACACGTCGCGCGCCCCCGCAGGACAGACGCTGCCCGTCTATCAATTCGAGCAGGGCGTCGGGCTGTTTTACACATGGGGCTTCGACGATCCGTTCAACGGGATCTCGGAGAACCCCGCGATCAACTGGCCAAAAGAATCAAAAGAAGTGTACGGGAAGCTGACCAGCAGCTGTGCGGCCAGCAAGGAAGAAGCGGCAGCCGTCGCGCAGTCCTCGAGCGGCAACTGCCTCAACTTCAACCTCGACTATCTCGCCCACGTCGTCAACGAAAACCACTGGATCACAGGAAACCCGCTGCAGGAAACGCTGCCCAACCCGGAAGTGTGGGCTGCGGGCGGAGTTGCACTCGCGCAGCTGCTCACCGAAAACACCGAATACGTCACGAAACCCGTCCTCAATGAGCTCACCGGCGTAAAGAGTGTCGGTGTCGAGCTGGAGGAAGCGATGCGCCGACTGTCGAGTCAGGGGCCGCCGAGGACGGTGGGACAGACGGAAATAGAAACGGGCAGCGGCGTCCTGAACAACGCGCTCGCGAACTACATCGAACGCGGTATCGCTCGCGGCGGGCGCACGGAAGCGAGCCTGCGCGACCGCCTCGAGGCGGAGGAGAACAAGTTCCTTTCAGAAGACAAGCGCGGCGGAAGTGCAGACCCGCTATGTACAGAATGCAAAGCCGGCGTGAAGCCGGAAGCCGCCGGCAAGGCGAACGACGAAGGCAAGCCGTGCATCAACCTCTGGGGCGGAGCCGAACAGGCACCCGAAAACTCGGGCGCATGTCCGCTGACCGAACTGCAGACGACCGGGGGCGACCCGGCCAGCACCACGCGCAAAACCACAGAAGTCGACACGGTCAAGCCATGCCAAGACAACACGGATACGCCGCCCGTGTTTGACACGTCAACCGAAAAGTCCGTGAAGTCGCCCGAAGAAGCGCTGACGGTCAAAGCAGCGGCGCTCCAGGACCCGCTTCCGAGTGTCTACGCGAACGCCTGGCACCTCGGCCTCGGGAGGATCGGCGCGTGTTACGAAGACAAGGTCAACAACTTCAGCGGTGGCGGGCCGACGTGGTTTGCGATCGATTGGTACTGGTATGACAACAACACACAGAAGGCAACGCTCGCGATGCGAGTGCTCATCAAGGGTATCTGGCTCTACACGTTCGAAGGGAGACAGCACGAATGCGAAGGCTACTCTCTCACAGTGACGATGAAGGAACTCTGGGAAAAAGGGGGATTGTCGGGCCAGTACCCTGACTGTCTGGTGTTTCGCTATGAAAAGCAATACGACCCTACCTTTAAGCCCCCCAAGCTCGTTTACACGCCGACGACCAATAACCTCGAAGAAGACATGGTTCAGGCCGTCAAGGAAGCGACGAAGTCACACGAAGGCGAAACCCTCTCTCTCTCGCAGAGTACGTGCAACACGCTGAATGTCGGTCTCGGCTATGGTTCTGAACTCAACATCAATGTGTTCCCGTTTACGACGCTACTCGAATGCGAAGTGAACTTCCCGAGCCCCGAAGAAGTCTCGGCCGCCGGCAAAACGCGGACCGAATGCGAAAGCTTCTTCGACGATGCCCCGGTCGGCGTATCGGGTGAGGTAACGCGCGAACTGGAATGCCTGCAGAAAGAAGCCTACGCGGCGATTGCTCCGCCGACGAACACGGCAGAGGAACTGAATGCGGGCAATGAAGTGGAAGTGCAGCAGTCAGCCGAACGTCTGAACGGGGCGCGGGCGCTGGTCGATGCATATACGAGGTTGGCGCTGCCGCGCGCGCTCGCCAAGGATCTTGCGCTGCGATCATTCGTCTCCGGCCCGGGACACCTGCTCGACAACTCTGGGACCTCGAGCGCCGGTGGCGGACCCCCTTGCGCGCCGGTGGCCTGCCCCGACGCGAAGGTGTGGCAGTATTTCAAGCGCGAGTACGAAGCGACCGAAAAGCAGCTCCCCGAAACCGACCCCGCTGCACCGGCCGGGGCGATTGAAGAAGCGCTCGTGAGCGAAGGAGCGGCTGCGCTCGCGGTGCGTCTGCGCAATACCATCACGGGGCTGCGGGTGAGCCCGAGCGGGCTGCGTGGCCAGACCGACCCGCTCGTGTCCGCGACGATCGCCAGGCTCGGCCTCGCGGAAACGGAGCTCGCGCCGATCGTGGCGGAAGGTAAACCCGTGGACATCAAGCCGCCGGAAATCGTCGGGATGCCGGCGGTGGGCGCGACACTCAGATGCCTCGAAGGCGAATGGAGTGGGCTGCCCACTCCGGTCCCCAGGTACGAATGGGTGCAGGAAGGCAACAGCACGCCGATCGGGACGGGTGAAACCTACGTGGTGAAACTCGCCGACGTCAAACACAACGTGAAGTGCATCGTCACCGAGCAGAACGAAGACGGCGAAGCCTCAGCGGAAAGCAAGCCGCTCCTCGTGCCCGTCCTCGCGAACCTCGCCGTCGAAGATCTCGTAGGCGGCGAGGGCGCGGTGACGGAGTCTAAGGGCGTCACGATCACGCTCGAACTCGTGATCCGCAACACCGGCAACGTTCCGCTCCCCACCATCTCCTTCACCTCGACGTCCAGCAGCGGTTGCGAGAAGGCTCCCACGGGGGGTGTCACGTCGCTCAAGCCGACCGAAACGACGAAGTACACCTGCCAGATGCTGCTCGCCAGCTACGGGAAATTCACCAGCCAGGTCTGGGTCAAGGGCGAACCCCCGACCGGCGAAGGGCTCACCGTCGAACGGCCGTCGAACACGCTGAAAATCAACGTGCCCTCGCCTGCGGCGATCCCCGTCACCGTGGGCGCGAAGGAAGTCAGGAGTCACTTCGCGACCCTCGTGGGAACGGTCAACCCCCAGGGCTATCCTCTGACGCAATGCGTATTCGAATTCGCGAAGAACCCCAACGGTGGATTCGAATATCCCGGTCATCACGGGGAATTCCCGCCCTACAACTGCCCGCCGATGTCCGGCGTCGGAAACAGCGCAACGAGCCCGGTGACGGAGGAATCGAGGATTCCTGCCGACCTGGCGGCTGGAACCGTCTATTACTTCCGCATCTGCGCTGCCAACGAGTGGAACGGCGTACTCGTATGTGCCGAAACCAAGACGCTCGAAACGCTCGCGCCGTTTACGCCGTTCGTCGAAACCCAGGAAGCGACGAGCGTCACGTCGGGAGCAGCGACGCTCAACGGGGTCGTGATTCCGTACGGAGAACCCCTCACGGCATGCGAATTCGAATACGGCACGAGCACAAGCTACGGTAAAACACTGCTCTGCCCGTCGGGCGTGTACCAAGGCTTTGGCATGGGCGCGCCGGTCCAGGTGTCGCTGCCCCTGCCCTCGCTGAATGTCGGGACGACCTACCACTTCCGGCTCGTCTCAGCGAACGTCAACGGCAAAGCGTTCGGGGGTGACGAGCATTTCACCACCTCGCCGCAGCCGCCGCCCGTCGTGACGGCGAATGCGGTGACGAACTACAACGCGACCGGAGCGACCCTCGAAGGCAGCGTAAACCGCAACGGCAACACGATCCACAGTTGCGAAATCGTCTACGTCGAACTTGTTTCTACCGCGGTGACCACGAAGAAGACGTGTCCCACCTTCCCCGGGTCGACGACGCAGGAGACGCTCAAGCTCACGAACCTGCACCAGAGCACGGACTTCCAGTTCGAACTGGTCGTCACCTACGCGAGCTCGACCACGAAGAAAGTGACGACTGCGAGGAGCGGGCCGATCTACTTTGAAACAGCGGGGCTGCCGCAGGTTGTCGGCACGCTGCCAGAAGAAGTCGCGGCGCACACGGCGACCGTCGCCGGAGTGGTGGGGACCAGCACGTTCGGCATCTCCAGCGGCGCATGCCACTTCGTGATCACCAAGCCGACGGGCGCGACCTACGAAGAACCTTGCCAGCCGCTGCCGATCGCACCGTTTACGACGACGCCCGTCTCGGCGAGCTTGACGAAGCTCGAAGAAGGCAGGAAATACAAGTACGTGCTCGCCGTGAGCGACACGGCTGGCGACAAGGTGCGCAGCAGTGCAACGCCGATCGAGGAATTCACGACCCCGAAAGAAGGGCCGCCGGAACTGGTCATCACGCCCCCGGCGACGCGCAACGTGGGCCAGACGAGCGCCGAAGTGTACGCGTCCGTGAACCCGCACGGGCTCCCGACGACGTGCAAAGTCTCCTACAAATCCGTTGGCGGTTCGAGCACCGAAGTCGCCTGCAACGCGCCGGGACCCGGCACCGGTGGCGTGGCCAAGGAAGTATCGGCGAAGCTGACAGGACTGTCGCCCGGTACGACGTACGAAGTCACCTTCAAAGTGAAGAACGCAAAGGGCGAAAAATTCAACGCGCTACCGCTCGACTTCACGAGCGAAGGCCAGAAAGTCATCGCGTTCAAGAACGGAAAAGGTGAAATCCTGCAGACGGGCACGGCGATTCGAATAACCTCCTCCGCACGCGGCGGCTCCACCGGCCCCAAAAACGGCGGGGAACTGTTCGATTGCAACATCAGCGAATTCAAAGGGTCGATCGCCAAAAACGACGCCGGCGAAATCGAAATCACGCTCACGCAGATGAACTTCGCACGCGGCGGAACACACCCTGGACCGCACTGCTTCTCGTTCCAGGGCGAACAGAAATGGGGAGGCGGGCCGCTTGTCACGGTCAACGGACCGTGGACGCTGACCTACAAGGTCACCAGCGTGTTGCCCCTCTTCATCGGATCCGAACTGATCGGCCCGAGCAGCGGCGGCAAACCGCTCGAGGAATTCATCATGAACTTCCCCGGTCCGAGCGGATCTCCGGCGCAATGCGCCTACCAGTTCCATGGACCACTTACGTCAGAACTCGGCAACCCCGGAGAGTACGGAGAATTCAAGCTCGAGTCGGAGTTGTCCAACACCATTGGCTGCCCCGAAACCGAATCGGCTGCGAACCCCACAGAACAGGTGAAGCTGACGACCATCGGCCTCGGCTTCGTCGAAGCAAACGGCGAAGGGGTGTCGATCGAATAATGCATAGGAGGTTGTCGCCGACGGCGGCAGCGCCACCTGCTCATCGCGGCGCGTCGAGCGCGCGGGGAGCGCAACTGCCGTGCATAGTCGTCGTTAGGGTGTTTCCGGCGCACGTCTACCGCACGTTCGGCGAAGCCGTCGCAGCGGCCAAATCCGGAGAAAGGCTTGCGCCGCCAACGCACGTCCCAATCTTCAGGAGGATTTCATTCCCTCCGCGATTCCCTCGGCTCGTGTCGGAGGTTGCCACCCCCCACGCAATCCGTCTCCTAGAGCCAAACTTTGCGGCATCACTGTCTCGCCGAGTACGGTCTCGAAAACCGTTATGGGGGGTTTTTCCTCCATCGAGGGTTCGAATCCCGCCCCCTCCGTTTATGTGACGTCTCGGGACATGCCGGACACGTTCTCAAGACATCGTGGACACGAGAGGAAGGCTGAGCGGCTGGTAGGTTGCGGCTGGGATCGACCGTCAGCTCGCGGATCAGCTCGCCGTTTGAGTCGATGACGCGGACGCTGCGATCGGCGATCAGCAGGAGGCCGACGAGAGGCTTGCTGCCCACCTTCGGGGCGATTTCACAGCGCGTGGAGGCAGAGCGTCGTTGCGGATCCCGACGCGCTCTCGTTCACCCCGACAGCAGGGATTATCGACCGCCTGCGATGCGTGGTCGGTCTAGCCCGGGTGCTCGGTGTAGACCGCCACTCGCGCAAGCGCCAGCCACCCGCATCGCGGCGGCGACGGCAGATGCACGGTGCCTTGCGCCGGAAGGACGCTTGCGACGTGACGCGAAGTTTGCGCAGTAGCCCGCAACACGCGATCGATCGGAGATCCAATGTCCACCAGGAAGTTGGCGGCCGAGCTGCTTGGCACGGCCGTCCTCGTCTTTTTCGCGGTCGGCACCGCCACGTTGATGTTCGGATTCAAGCTCGATGGCGGCAGCGTCGCGGCCGGCGTGCTGGCGACGGCGTTGGCTTTCGGGCTCGTGCTGCTCGCTCTCGTCTACGCGATCGGCCCAATCTCCGGCTGCCATGTCAACCCGGCGGTCACAATCGGTTTTGTGGTGTCGAGGCGGATGTCGATCGGCGAAGCGATCGGCTACTGGGTTGCGCAGTTTGTCGGTGGGATCGCAGGTGCAGCGGCTCTGTGGGCAGTGTTCACCGGCTCGCCCGTATACAGCCGGAAGACGACCGGGCTCGGAACCGACGGGTGGGGATCGCACTCGATTATCGGGCTGAACCAGGGCGGCGCTTTCGCTGCCGAGGCCATCCTGACCTTCCTGTTCGTGCTCGTCGTGCTCGCCGCGACCAGTCACGTCGCGTCGGCGGGGTTCGCAGGCCTCGCGATCGGCATGGCGCTTACGGTGGTTCATCTGATCGGGATTCCGCTCACGGGGACCTCGGTGAACCCCGCCCGCAGCCTCGGCCCCGCGGTCATCGTCGGTGGCGACGCGCTCGATCAGGTGTGGCTGTTCATCGTCGCACCGCTCGTCGGTGGAGTCCTCGCCGCACTGGCTTGGCTTGCGCTGATCGCCGAGCGTCCGACCCCTCCGGCGGCCGGTCAGGTCCTCGACTCCGACATCGTTGTGAGCTGACCGCCGGCCGCACCCTCGCCCGCCGGCGCCAGACTCCCAGGCGCGCGCCGTGCGAGCCGAGCCACGCCTGATTGATGGCCTAGCGGGACTGTAGAGAGCCAAATTCGAAGCCCGGCAAGCGATTCGTGCCGGTGCCTTACGACGATCCCCAACCGCTACTGACACCTGTCCCCCCGCGGCCACCGCGAAGCAGCGGTGCTAACCGACACGCCTCGCTGCAACCGGGAGCAGCCCAGCTCGCTACCCCATTTCCTACCCCACGGACGCGGAGAGGGCCCCAACTCCCAATGACGACGCGCCATGCTTTGGCCGTGCTACACACTCGAAAACCGTTTCGGGGGAGATTCCTCCGACGAGGGTGCGAATCCCTCCCCCTCCGCTTTTGTTGTGTGTCGGGACATGGGAGACAGATGTCTCGGGACATGGTAGACACGCTCAGCCTTGGGTGATCGGCTGTAGGTGCGTCGGCCCAAATCAAGCGGGCGATGCGGGTGTGAAGCTCAGTCCGCGATTTCGACCGGCGTGCCCTGGTGCACGGTCGCGGCCAGCCAGCCCACGGCGTCATCGTTGACGCGGATGCAGCCGTGCGAGCGCGCGCTGCCGAGCGGGTCGAGCAGGCTCGCCCCGCCCCTGCCGTGGATCGCGATGCGCCCCGGGCCGCCCCCGAAATTGAACAGGGTGTGCGAGAGGATCGTCAGTGGCAGCGCCCACGTTCCGAGAAACCCTTCGGGATCGGCCTGGTGGTCGATTTCGTAGATCGCCGCGAGCCCGTTGGGCGTCGGCGTCGCGGGCTTGCCGACCACGGCCATGAAGGAGCGAACCAGCCTGCCGGTCCGATATACGCGCACCTCGCGCCGGCCCTTGTCGACAGCAATCCAGTAGCGCGTGTGCGAGAGGGTCACGTCGTTGCGCGGAATCCACCCGCTCGAACCATCGGGGCGGCTCGGCAGCAGCAGCTTCACCCACTCCCGTCCGCCGCTCCAAGCGGATCCGAGGACGAGCAGCACCTGCGGCTCGGCCGACCATGCAGTCTGCGCCCCCACATACCAGACCCTGCGCCCGGCTCCGGGCCGCGAGCGCGCCTCGGCCGCGACCACGATCCCGGCGACCGTCGCGCCGCTCGTGCGCGAGGGTGGCGCGACCGGCGGTCGGGCGGGGGGCGCCGCCCGCGGCGAGGCGGGTGCACCCGAGGCGGGTGCACCCGGGGCGGGTGGGGACGTCGCCGGAGCTTCCGGCGTCAGGGACGAGGCAGCGGGTACCTGCGGAGCCGAAGCCGGCGCCACGGGTGTTTCTTCGGCGGCTGCCGCCTGGGCTGGAATCGCGAGGCTCACGAGGCCGGCGGCGAGGCAGATCGAGAGCAGAGGCAGGCGCACGTTGGCTTCCGCCTCGCTAGCCCGTGACTGCGCTCGGGCCGCGCGAGGCCTGGGCAATGATCATCACCCCGCCATGGGAGTGCCCGGGTGCCGCGTCGGCGGCGGTGGCTACCGAGTGGCTGAGGGCCACCCCCAGCGAGCCGGCGAGCGAGCGCGTCATCAGCTTGACGCGCACGACGCGGTATTTGGTCAAGATGCCGAGGTTCCAGCAGAAGCGTCCGTCGTGTACCGATGCGGTCCGCGCGGAGTGCTCGAATAGCAGGCCGAGCGGCAGCTGGGCGCAGGTCTTCGTGTTCCACAGGGTCAGATAGCTGGGGTTGGAGACGCGCAGGGTGATGGGCACCTCTTCGCCGGCCTGCACCACCCTGCGTTCGACGATCTCGCGCAGGTGGATCTTCGGACGGGGATAGACGCGCACGGCGTCGTCGTTGTTCTTAAGGTTTACGTCGCGGGGGCAGGCGCTCGCGCTCGCGCAGTCGACGTTCGCGTAGGACTTCAGGCGGACGTCGTGGCGGGAGCGCAGCACGCCGGTGATCTCGATCGTGATCACTTCGCCTGGTGCGAGGTCGCCGAGCTTGCAGGTGACCAGGCCCGATCCCGTACAGGTACCGCGGGACGTCTGCGAGTAGCGGACCTGCAGAGGGCCTTCGAAGCTGTTGACAAGCACGACGTCGGGCGCAATCTCGGTGCCGAGATTTCTCACAGTGATTGTGTAGGTGACCGGTTCGTCAGGGTCCGCGACGAGTGTGTCGGTGCGCGTCGCGACCGCCACGTCGATCTTGCCGGCAGGAGCAGCGGGTGCTGGAGGCGCGAGAGGCGCTTCCGGCGCCGGGGGCGCGGCGACTATCTCGAAGCTCGCACTCGCCGTGTTGTTGGCGAGTTCGGCGTCGACCTGTTCGGCTTCCGTGTGGGCTTTGTCGGTGAGTACGCCGGTTGTGTTGCCGGCGACGTTGGCGGTGAGCGTGACTTTCGCGCTGGAGCCCTTGAGGATTGTGCCGAGTTTGCATTCAAGGCCGCTGGTGGTCGTACAGCTGCCCTGGCTGGTGAAGGCGTTGGCGGCCGCGACGCCGGCGGGGAGTGTGTCGGTCAGCTTGCTTTGGGTCGCGGTGTCGGGGCCGTGGTTGGTGACCGTGAGGGAGTAGGTGACCTGGCTTCCGGCGAGCGTGGTGCGCGGTTCCACGCTGTCGCTCACACCAAGATCGGCGGAGGGGGTTGCTTTGAAGCTGGCGTTGGCTTTGTTGTTCGCGAGTTCGGGGTCGTTCGGTTCGGCTTCGACATGCGCGCTGTCGGTGAGCGTCCCGGAGGAAGCGGCCACGGTCCCGACGACGGTGACGCTCACGCTTTTGCCATTAGCGATCGAACCGAGTTTGCATTCAAGGCCGCTGGTCGTGGTGCACGATCCCTGGCTGGTTTTCGCTTCGGTGATGCTCACGCCAGCGGGCAGCACGTCGGTCAGCTTGCTTTCGGTCGCCGTGTCCGGGCCGTGGTCGGCGACCGTCAGGGTGTAGGTCACGCCGCCGCCGTCAGCAACCGTTTTCGGTTCCACGCTGTCGCTCACACCAAGATCGGCGGAGGGGGTTGCTTTGAAGCTGGCGTTGGCTTTGTTGTTCGCGAGTTCGGGGTCGTTCGGTTCGGCTTCGACATGCGCGCTGTCGGTGAGCGTCCCGGAGGAAGCGGCCACGGTCCCGACGACGGTGACGCTCACGCTTTTGCCATTAGCGATCGAACCGAGTTTGCATTCAAGGCCGCTGGTCGTGGTGCACGATCCCTGGCTGGTTTTCGCTTCGGTGATGCTCACGCCAGCGGGCAGCACGTCGGTCAGCTTGCTTTCGGTCGCCGTGTCCGGGCCGTGGTCGGCGACCGTCAGGGTGTAGGTCACGCCGCCGCCGTCAGCAACCGTTTTCGGTTCCACGCTGTCGCTCACACCAAGATCGGCGGAGGGGGTTGCTTTGAAGCTGGCGTTGGCTTTGTTGTTCGCGAGTTCGGGGTCGTTCGGTTCGGCTTCGACATGCGCGCTGTCGGTGAGCGTCCCGGAGGAAGCGGCCACGGTCCCGACGACGGTGACGCTCACGCTTTTGCCATTAGCGATCGAACCGAGTTTGCATTCAAGGCCGCTGGTCGTGGTGCACGATCCCTGGCTGGTTTTCGCTTCGGTGATGCTCACGCCAGCGGGCAGCACGTCGGTCAGCTTGCTTTCGGTCGCCGTGTCCGGGCCGTGGTCGGCGACCGTCAGGGTGTAGGTCACGCCGCCGCCGTCAGCAACCGTTTTCGGTTCCACGCTGTCGCTCACACCAAGATCGGCGGAGGGGGTTGCTTTGAAGCTGGCGTTGGCTTTGTTGTTCGCGAGTTCGGGGTCGTTCGGTTCGGCTTCGACATGCGCGCTGTCGGTGAGCGTCCCGGAGGAAGCGGCCACGGTCCCGACGACGGTGACGCTCACGCTTTTGCCATTAGCGATCGAACCGAGTTTGCATTCAAGGCCGCTGGTCGTGGTGCACGATCCCTGGCTGGTTTTCGCTTCGGTGATGCTCACGCCAGCGGGCAGCACGTCGGTCAGCTTGCTTTCGGTCGCCGTGTCCGGGCCGTGGTCGGCGACCGTCAGGGTGTAGGTCACGCCGCCGCCGTCAGCAACCGTTTTCGGTTCCACGCTGTCGCTCACACCAAGATCGGCGGAGGGGGTTGCTTTGAAGCTGGCGTTGGCTTTGTTGTTCGCGAGTTCGGGGTCGTTCGGTTCGGCTTCGACATGCGCGCTGTCGGTGAGCGTCCCGGAGGAAGCGGCCACGGTCCCGACGACGGTGACGCTCACGCTTTTGCCATTAGCGATCGAACCGAGTTTGCATTCAAGGCCGCTGGTCGTGGTGCACGATCCCTGGCTGGTTTTCGCTTCGGTGATGCTCACGCCAGCGGGCAGCACGTCGGTCAGCTTGCTTTCGGTCGCCGTGTCCGGGCCGTGGTCGGCGACCGTCAGGGTGTAGGTCACGCCGCCGCCGTCAGCAACCGTTTTCGGTTCCACGCTGTCGCTCACACCAAGATCGGCGGAGGGGGTTGCTTTGAAGCTGGCGTTGGCTTTGTTGTTCGCGAGTTCGGGGTCGTTCGGTTCGGCTTCGACATGCGCGCTGTCGGTGAGCGTCCCGGAGGAAGCGGCCACGGTCCCGACGACGGTGACGCTCACGCTTTTGCCATTAGCGATCGAACCGAGTTTGCATTCAAGGCCGCTGGTCGTGGTGCACGATCCCTGGCTGGTTTTCGCTTCGGTGATGCTCACGCCAGCGGGCAGCACGTCGGTCAGCTTGCTTTCGGTCGCCGTGTCCGGGCCGTGGTCGGCGACCGTCAGGGTGTAGGTCACGCCGCCGCCGTCAGCAACCGTTTTCGGTTCCACGCTGTCGCTCACACCAAGATCGGCGGAGGGGGTTGCTTTGAAGCTGGCGTTGGCTTTGTTGTTCGCGAGTTCGGGGTCGTTCGGTTCGGCTTCGACATGCGCGCTGTCGGTGAGCGTCCCGGAGGAAGCGGCCACGGTCCCGACGACGGTGACGCTCACGCTTTTGCCATTAGCGATCGAACCGAGTTTGCATTCAAGGCCGCTGGTCGTGGTGCACGATCCCTGGCTGGTTTTCGCTTCGGTGATGCTCACGCCAGCGGGCAGCACGTCGGTCAGCTTGCTTTCGGTCGCCGTGTCCGGGCCGTGGTCGGCGACCGTCAGGGTGTAGGTCACGCCGCCGCCGTCAGCAACCGTTTTCGGTTCCACGCTGTCGCTCACACCAAGATCGGCGGAGGGGGTTGCTTTGAAGCTGGCGTTGGCTTTGTTGTTCGCGAGTTCGGGGTCGTTCGGTTCGGCTTCGACATGCGCGCTGTCGGTGAGCGTCCCGGAGGAAGCGGCCACGGTCCCGACGACGGTGACGCTCACGCTTTTGCCATTAGCGATCGAACCGAGTTTGCATTCAAGGCCGCTGGTCGTGGTGCACGATCCCTGGCTGGTTTTCGCTTCGGTGATGCTCACGCCAGCGGGCAGCACGTCGGTCAGCTTGCTTTCGGTCGCCGTGTCCGGGCCGTGGTCGGCGACCGTCAGGGTGTAGGTCACGCCGCCGCCGTCAGCAACCGTTTTCGGTTCCACGCTGTCGCTCACACCAAGATCGGCTTCCTTGAGTTGGTCGTCGAACGTGCAGACGATCGCTGGAGGCGCTTCGGCCTGACCAAGTTCGACCGTCGGGAATTTCAGTTTGAAGGAGGAGCCGGTACCCGACGCGACGGCTTTAGCGCCGTTGGCCATATCGACGCACGAGTAGGTGACATCGTAGTTTTCGAGGCTGCCGCTGGCGGCGGTTTGTGTGTAGGTGTATTCGGTTTCGCTCGAGCCGATGACGGGTCCTGCGACCTTCGACTGGAGCCCGGTCGAGGTGCCTTCAGTGGTGGCCGTGTTGCCCTGCGTGATCGTACCGCCGGTGATGGAAAGTTTGAACTGGTCGGTGGAGGCGGCCCGTTTCGCGATTTCGACCTGCGCGGTCAGCGTCGGGATCGGGCTGCAGGACGCGAGGTCGACATCAGGAGCTTCTTGATTGCTGTAGGGAGTAAAGGCCGCGAGCGTCGAGCCGTTGTTCGGGTCGATCTCCTTGACGCCATAAGAGCTGGGAGAGCCCTCGAGGTAGAGATGACCGCGGTTGTCGAAGGCGATGCCGTTGTACTTTGTCGCTTCGGCGACCGCGGAGAGCACCGTGATCGGCAGTTCGGCGCCCGTGGCCGTACTCGGCACGTCTGCCGCCTTGACGACACCCACTCCGAGTTTCGAGCCGTCGGACGCCAGCGCGTAGAGGTTGCCGTTCAGGTCGAAGGTGAAGTCGCCGTTCTGCGAGCCGGAGGTCCCGTCGGGAAGTTTGAAATGTCCGATCACGCCGGTGATGGCGGTGTCCGTGATCGTGTCGAAGCCGTAAAGCGTCGCTTCTGTAGAGCTGTAGTCGGCGTAATAGTAGATGCCGTTGACGGGGTCGACCGCCCCCGCGACGTATCCGGACGGTTCCCCGCCATAACCGACGTACGTCGTCCATTTTTTTGTCGCGGCTTCATAGCCGTAGACAGTCGCGCTGCCTTTGCCGCCGGACTGTTCGACCGCCCAGAGGCCGGCTCCGCCCGCGGAGGCGCCGAGCGCGTTCGCCGTGGCGGCCGGCATTTTGGTCAATTCGGTCAAGGTGGCGGTCGCTCCACCGACGGTTTTGGTGGAGAGTTCATAGATCGTTCCTTCGGTTTTGACGGGCCGCTGCGCTACGTAGATGGTGTTCCCCGAGCAGTCCAGTGGGGTGGCGAGCGCGGAGCCCGCGCCGAAGCAGAGCGCGGTGGCGACCACCCCGAGGAGGGCGACGCAGGCGTGCAGAGCCCTGCTGGCAATTCGGGATGCAGTCCTCGACATGGCGCTCTCGTTTCTGGGCGGCTTGGTCGCTCAATGCTCGGCAGCCCCACCGAGCGGAGTCGCGGCCACCATCGGCGCCGCGGGACCCCGGCTTTAGTCGGGGTTGTCCGGATGGGGCCGGCCAACGCGAGCGGCGCGCCTCGTTTACGGGCGTCGGTGGGGCACTTCGCGGGTGCCCGAGAGCGAGAGCGAACCGGTCAAGATCCTCACCGTCGGTCACGGCGGGACGAACGTCTCGCGACGTGGGTGGCCGGCTGCCATCGGCACAGCGGTGCGCGAACCCGTTCGGAGGGCACCTGGCGCGGCTCGGGGGCTGGACGCGCTCACGCAAGAACCCCGAAGCTCCGGGCTGGCCGTCGGGATCGGCCTCAACGCGGGGCGGGGCCTACGTCGGCAAGGTTGGCATGTGATCGTCGACTTCACCGCGGTCGGGGACACCGTCAACCTGGTCACGCGCCTGCAGGGCGCGGCGGCGCCAGCAGATTTGGCCTGTTTGCAGCTTCAAAGCGCTCAAGTCCGCTGCAGCGCGTCGCGGCCGTAGCGGAGTTCTGGCACGAGCAGGGCTGAGCGCTCGTGGGGGGCGGACGCACACACCCGTCGACTGGTGTTTACTATGTGAGCATATGGGGAGGCGCGTGGGGGATTCGCAGGGTGGGGGAGTGACGCTGCGCACTGAGCAGAGCGGCGACGATCGCCCGCGCCGCGCGGGCGAAGGTTGCCGCACTGTCGCCGCGTCTGCGCTGCAGCGTCGTGCGCTGGTCGGCGTGATCCCTACGATTGTCGTACTGGCCGTGTGGCTCGTGACCGCCGCGACGGCCTCCGCTTTCAGCGCGCACGGAAGCATGGAACAGGTCTACGTGACCGGCTTGGCCCCGGGCGCCCAGATGTCGCTCCTGCGGTCGAATGGCGAAACGGTGTCGACCCAGACCGCGGACTCCCTCGGAGGCTTGCTGTTCCGGAGCGTCGCGCCGAAAAAGGGCTATCGGGTCCGGCTGAGCCCGTCGGGCGAAGAATCGGGGCCGATCACCGTCCACACGCAAGCCGCGGCCCAGTGGAATCCCAGCATCTATAAGCAATCCATCGCGGAGAGCGGATACACGTACCTGACCACGCGCGACGGTACCCAGCTGGCAATCGACGTGCACCCGCCCGGCTTTCCGGGCGGCGCGGCAGGCTTGAGCTCGAACTTTAAGCTCCCGGCATTCTCAACGGCGAGCGAAACAACGCCGGTTCCGACGCTGATCGAATACGCGGGGTACGGCTACGCCAACCCTGCGGGTCCGGAAAGCGGCATCGCCGCGCTGGCCAACCTGATGGGTTTCGCAGTGGTCGACGTGAACATGCGCGGCACCGGCTGCTCGGGCGGTGCTTTTGACTATTTCGAACCGCTGGAGAATCTCGATGCATACGACGTGATCGAGACGATCGCCCATCAGCCGTGGGTGCTCCACCACAAGGTCGGAATGTTCGGCATCTCCTACGGCGGGATCAGCCAGCTGTTCGCCGCACAGCTCAAACCGCCAGCCCTCGAGGCGATCGCGCCGCTATCGGTCGTCGACGCAACAGCGACGACGCTCTACCCCGGTGGTGTCCTCAACACCGGTTTCGCCGTCGCCTGGGCCGAACAGCGCCAACAGAACGCCGAACCGGCCGGCCCCTCGAGCGGCGAGCACTGGGCGTACGAACAGATACAGAAAGGCGATCAGACCTGCGCGGCCAACCAGGACCTGCACGGAGAGGCGACGAACCTGCTGACCGAAATCAAAGAAAACGCGACCTACAACCCGCCGAAGGCCGACCCGCTCGACCCGGTGACGTTCGTTCACAACATCAACGTTCCGACGTTCATGGCATGCCAGTGGGAGGACGAGCAGACCGGCGGGCACTGCGCCGATTTGGCGCAGCACTTCACCGGCACCAAGCGCAAGTGGTTCACCTTCTCCAACGGCGTCCACGGCGACTCGCTCGACCCGTACACCCTGGACCGGCTGTACGACTTCCTGGAGCTGTTCGTCGCACACCAGGCACCTATCCACAACCAAGCGGTCGTGCATCTCGCGGCGCCACTGATCTATCAGTCGGCGTTGGGGCTCCCCAAAGGAGACGAAATCACGCTACCGCCGGATCCAATCCAGGAAATGCCGAGATACGCGGAAGCGGCGGCGGCCTTCAAGGCGCTCCCGGAAATTCGGGTGCTATTCGACAACGGCGCAGGACCCTCGCCGAAAGGCAGCACGACGCCCGGCAACCCCTATCCCGGGTTCGAACAGTCGTTCTCAGCGTTCCCGATCCCCGGTACGACGGCCGTCTCGTGGTATCTCGGGCCGGAAGGCACGCTCAATGAACAGCCGGCAGCGGCCCCGGGGGTCGACTCCTACACCTCGGATGCAAGCGCGACGCCGCTGACGGATTACTCGAGCAACGCGGGCCCCGGCGGACTGTGGGGCGACGCGTCCCAGTGGGAATGGAACTGGGTGCAGCCCACGGCGGGCTCAGCCGTGTCCTACGTGTCAGCACCGCTCAGCAGCGACGCAACCGCGATCGGTGGAGGCGCCGTCAACCTCTGGGTGGAGTCCTCTACCCCGGACGTCGATCTCCAGGCGACCGTCAGCGAGGTTCGCCCCGACGGCAACGAAACCTTCGTCCAGAACGGCTGGATCCGTGCCAGCGAGCGCAAGCTCGCCACCACCTCGACAAACATGTTCGAGGAGGCCCCCACGCCGCTGCAGCCGATCCCGACCTTCCTAGCGGCCGATCTGCAGGCGATGCCGGCTACCGAATTCGTACCAGTCACGATCCCGCTGTACTTCGAGGGGCACGTCTACCGTGCAGGCTCGCGAGTGAGGGTCACGATCGCTGCGCCGAACGGGACACAGCCCGTGTGGTCCTTCAGCAAGACGCAGCCGGAAGGCACCACAGCCAATGTGTCGATCGCGTTTGGGCCCACCATGCCCGCGACACTGACCCTCCCGATCGTGCCCGGCGTGAGCGTTCCCACCGAACTGCCGCCGTGCCCGAGCCTGCGCAACGAGCCATGTCGCTCGTACCAGGCCTTCGTGAACAACGGTTCCTGACGGCAAACACGCGCCCGCGGTGCGCAAAGGCCGAGAGCTCGGGGGTAGGCCGGCCTCGCACACTCCCGCACCCGTCACGACCGGAGACGTGTGACTCTCGCAGCGCAAGAGCGCAGGGCTGCGACCGCCACGGTCGCCGCACGTCATCGCGCAATCGATCACGCTGCCGGTAGCTCCGAGCCGTCGCCGGCCTCCCGGCAGGAAAATCTGAGCAGCGGATCAACCTCTGCGAGCGAGCCTGGAGCAGTGCCAAACCGACCCAACTTACGGCGCAGAGCAGGTCACCTGAGAGTGAAAGGGCAGAACGCAATCGGTCCATAGCCCCGAGGTCGCGGGGTCGAACCAACACCACGACAGAATCGAGCGATTCGATGAGCGAGATGCGACGTGAGCAGCGAAGTGCGGTTGTGTTCGGAGCGCGCAATTTGGGTCGCGCGGTCATCGAGCTGCTGGTGGGCGACGGCTGGGCGGTGGCGGGGGTGGCGCGGTCGCCGAGCACCCTCGATGGGGTCAGTGCGTCCGGCGCGCTCGCGCTGAAGGCCGACGTGACGGACCCGGCGAGCGTGTACGCGGTGCTGGAGCAGGCGGCCGCTGCTCATGATGGAGTCGAGCTCGTGCTGAACGCGGCCGCTGCATACGGCGGTGAGCGCACCGGACCCTTCGGCGGCGGCCCGATTGCCGAGGCCGACCTCGACGGCTTTAACGCATGGGCAGCTGCTCCAGCCCGCGCGGCGTTCTCGTTCCTGTCCGCCAGCGGACGATTCGCGATCGCCCAGGGCCGCGCAGCGACTCTGGTGCAGGTCACCGGCGGCTCGGCGCGGCGCGCGATGCCGGGCCGCGGTCTGTGGGCGGCAGGATCGTTCGGCGTGCGAGCGATCACCAACGCGGCCGCGCTCGAGCTCCGCCCCCACGGCATCCAGGTCGCGCTGCTAATCGTCGACGCGGGGATCCAGCCGATCGACGGGTCCACACGCGCCGGTGTCTCACCGGAAGCGCTGGCAGACCCCCACAGGATCGCCGAAGCCGCCCTGTTCCTGGCCAACCAGGACGCGCGCTCCGCGACACACGAGCTTCAGCTCACCCCGCTCGCCGAGGACTGGACGCCCTAAACCTCACAAGCGGCGCTTGCAGCGTCAGGGGACGCGTGTCTCAGCGGCGCGCACCATTCCACGGCCTGGAGCCCAGCGGTCGGCGCCAGTGGGGCTGGCATCGCGCGGCTCACCCGCACCCGCACTCACGAGGCGCGCTCGCGGACTACCTCGTCAGGGCCCTTGTCGTCGCGCAGGCCGAGGAAGCGCGCCTGACGCAGGCGACCCTCGGTTGTCCACTCGGCGAATCCGATCTGGCCGACCAACTCCGGGCGGATCCAGTGCGTTCCGCGCGGAATTGGTTGCGCGTCGAGAAACGGCGACTCGGGCGTCTCGAGCGCCCGCAGCCTCGCACCGAGGTCGCGCAACGTAGTCGTCGTGTACCCCGTGCCGACCCTTCCGGCGTAGCGAAGCTGGCCGTCCTCGTAGTAGCCGACTAGCAGAGCACCGAAGTCAGTCCGGCTGCCCGCGGGATCGGTGAAGCCTCCGATCACGAACTCCTGCTCCCATGCACACTTCAGCTTCAGCCAATCCCTCGAACGGCCGTGTGTATACGGCGCGTCGGCACGCTTGGCCATCAGCCCCTCCCAACCGGCGCGGCAGGCCTCGGTAAAGCGCCGCTGTGAGTCCCCCCGCCAGGCTTCGGTCAGCTGCAACGCCGCACTCGGGCGGATCGTGCTCCCCAGCTGTTCGCGGCGCTCAAGCAGAGGCCGATCGGTGAGGTCCTCGCCGTCAAGCTCGAGGAGGTCGAACGCGCAGAAGACCACCGGATATGCGGCCACTTGCTCGCGAGAGGGTTTGGCGACTCCGAGGCGCTGTTGGAGGCGGCTGAACGACGTCTGCTCGCCGTCGTAGGCAACCACCTCGCCGTCGAGCAGCATTTGCCGGGTTTGCTGGGTAGCTACCGCGGCCAGCACCTCGGGGTAGGTGCCCGTAAGTTCCTTGCCAGTGCGCGACTCGAGCCGCACATCACGGCCGTCTTTGCGTGCGATGCACCGCTCACCGTCCAGCTTTCGCTCAAGCAGCCAATCATTGCCGAAGTCGCGACGGTCGGTCAGAGTCGCCAACATCGGTGAGAGCCGCGCGGCGGCATTCATGTCCTGCCCGCCAGTCGTCGTGCGCGTCCTTGCGCGGCGCGCACGGAGTCGGTGAGCGTTGCGATGTCGTAGGCGCCGTAGTGACGGCGCCCGTTTATGAAGAAGGTCGGGGTGCCCGACACGCCGCTCTCGTCAGCGCTGGCGACGTCCTCGCTCACGCGCGCTGCGTACTCGCGATGGTGGAGCTCGTTCTTGACTCGCTCTGAGTCGAGCCCGAGCTCCGCGGCATAGCCGACAAGATCTGCCGGCGCCAACTTGTCCTGGTGCTCGAGCAACGTGTCGTGCATCTCCCAGAAGCGACCTTGAGCGGCGGCCGCCTCCGCGGCCTCGGAGGCGATCTGCGCGTTCGGGTGCACGTCGTTGAGCGGCAGATGACGCCAGACGTAGCGGACATCGTCACCGAAGGAGGTGAGCAGCCCACGGATGACCCGCTCGGCCTGTCCGCAGTACGGGCACTCGAAATCGCCGTACTCGACGAGCGTGACGGCAGCATCTTCGGGGCCACGGATGTGGTCGCGCTCGGGATCGACCTCTTCGGAGAGATCCAGGATGTCCTCGGCTGTTCCCGCGACCTGCCGCGCCCGTACCTGCGCCGGCAAGCGTCTGACGATGCGCAGCACCGTCCAGCCGAAAAGCGGCGCCAGCACGACCGACGCCAGCGCGCCCAGCTTGGCCTCATTCAGCGACTGTCCCGTGAAGGCGAGGCTCGAGATGAGCAGCGACACCGTGAATCCGATTCCGGCGAACGCTCCTCCGGCGACGAGCAGCGGCGGGCTCAGCGGCGAGCGCGGACCGTGCATTGCCGGTCGAGACGCGATCCAGGAGGCGCCGCCGACGCCGATGGGCTTGCCGACCACGTACCCCACGAGGATCCCGAGCGTGATGGGCGAGCTGAAGGCGTCTGCCAGCAGCCCTCCCGTGAGGTGTACGCCGCTGTTGGCGAGCGCGAAAAGCGGCACGACGACGTAGCTGGTCCAGGGGTGAAGGCTGTACTGGAGCCGCTCATTCGGCGAGATCGCGGATATCAGGCCCTGCCTGACGGAACTCGCGAGCTCGGGCGTGGGCTGCTCGCGGAACTCACGCGCCAGCACGGTCGCACGCTCGAGGTCGTCGCGCCCCGGTGTATAGGCGCTCGTCGCAAGCCCGACAGCGAGCCCGCAGACCACCGGGTCGATGCCCGACTCGTACGTGGCCACCCAGAGCGGGATCGCCAGTGTCAGGAATACCCGCCGGCGCCACGAGGGCACGTACGTACGAAAGGCGAGAATCACACAGTAGAGGGCGATTGCGACGGCCAACGCGATCAGCGAGAGGCGAGTCGTGTAGACGGTTGCGATTACGAGTAGCGCGCAGAGGTCATCGACGACGGCCAGCGTGAGCAGGAAAACACGCAGCCGCGTCGCGGCGCGCGGCGTCAGCAGGGCCAGAGCGCCGAGCGCGAACGCGGTGTCGGTCGACATCGCCGCCCCCCAACCGTGTGCACCTGGGCCGCCCGCGTTGAACGCGACGTAGATCGCGATCGGGCAGGCCATGCCACCCAGCGCGGCAGCAGCGGGGATCGTCAGGCGCCTGCGCTCCCGCAACTCGCCCAGGTCGAGCTCTCGCTTGGCCTCAAGGCCGACGACTAGGAAGAACGTCGTCATCAGTCCCTCGTTGACCCAATGACGCAAGTCGAGCGAGATCGAGCTCGCGCCGAGCTTGAACGTCAGCCTCGTCGCCCACATCGACGCATAGGAGTGGGACAAAGGCGAGTTCGCCCACAGCAGCGCAACGATCGCCCCGGCCAGCAGAACGCTCGCGCTGCCCGTCTCGGTGCTGAGGAAGTCGCGTACCGGGCTCGCCAGGTTCCGGGCCCACGCCGTCCGGCCCGCGTACGTCGAGTCCGGTTCGTCCATCGTCGTGATTATCGTTGCCGGGTCTCGCGTGCGTGGATCGAGCCGCCGCTAGGTCTCGAGCCTCTTCGAAGGCCCGTTGGCCGCACTTGAACGACGAGCTCGGTCGTCGTGTCGTGTGCCCGAGCGCGACGCTCAGCCCGGCCCGCGCGCCGCGCTGGCCGGGCCCTCCGGGAGCTCGTAAGCGGAACACGGGCCTACGGGCCTGCGCAGCCGGCTACGGACTGACGGCGTATCTCATGCGCCGCAGCGCTGTCCCGATCACGCCACGCCATGACCAATGCTGCCCGGAGGCTCCTCGCCCACCGACAGCTCGACTATGCGCGCGCTCGATCGCTAGGCTAAAGCGCGATGGCTCTCGCAGACGAGCGATACCTTTTGCTCACGACGTTCCGGCGGGATGGCACGCCGGTGGCGACCCCTGTGTGGGCCACGCCGTATGACGAAAGCAGCGTCGCCTTCTGGACGAGCTCCGGCTCCGGGAAGGCCAAGCGACTCGCGCACACCGCGCGCGTGACGGTGCAGCCGTCCGACGGCCGCGGACGAGTGAAGCCCGGCACCCAGCCGGTCGAGGCGACCGCGCGCGTGGTCAGTGGCGAGGAGCTCGAGGCGATCCGCAAACAGGTGATCGCGAAGTACGGCTTTCAGACGAAAGTCACCAAGGCGCTCGCAACCGTCGTGGGCACCCTCAAAGGCAAACGCATCCCCTACGGAGATCGCGGGGTCATCGTGACACCCGCATCCACCACGGGGACCGCGGGCTCATCCTGACGCGTTCCTGTCGGATGGCAGACCGCCGCGCCTGACGCTCCTTCATCGGGAACGCTCGACTCGCCGGCACGGCACAGGCGAACCTGGACTAGCCGGTCGGCGCATGTGGCGAGTGCCGTCTACCCCGCGATGCTGCCGGGGCCAATATCGCGGCGGTGAGCTATCACTTCGGCTCGCTGAAGTCGCTTTGTGATGCGGCGATTGAGTATGCGCTTGACCGCTACCTGGAGGCTCAGCACGACGCCCTGGGCACGCTGGGGCCCGAAGCGACGCTTGAGGAGCTAGCGGCAGCGTTCGCGCGACCAATGATGTGCGCGCTGGCGGTGGGGGTCGCGATCTCGCGGTGATGCGGATCGTCGCACGAGCCGGAATCGATCCTCCACAGGGGTGGGACCGGTTCGATGCGAGGTTCGATCGCATTCGCGCGGATGTCCTTCGGGTGCTGAAGGCGCACGTTCGCGGTGTCAAGCACGAAGAGTTGATCCTCCGCACGCGCTGTGTGGCCGGGATGTTGAACTGGTTGGCACTCGCACCTGTCGGCGCGGAGCTCCGGAACAAGACCGAGAAGCAGCTCGAGCGACTGCTGGTCCCGCTAATCGCCGGGGCCTTGCGCGGCACGAGCCCGGCTTGACACTGCCCCCGCTCGCGCCGAGCCATCACTCGCCCGCCCGCCCCGGAAGAGGATCGCGCCGATCCGGACTGTGCGCAGGCATCCAAGCAATCCTCAAGCGTCTCGCGCAGCGCCGGGCTCTTAACCAGCTGGGCGAGCCTAGATCAGCGACCACAAGTCCACGCGCTCGTCGGTGAGCTCTGCAGGGGCCGGTTCAGCTCTCTGGGCGACGAGGCGCGCGCATGCCGCCATTTCCCCGTCGAGGTCCTGCTCGGGGTCACCGCCGCGATCGAGGCCGACGGCGGCCTGTAACAGCCCGTCTCGCAGGTAGAAGCCGACGAATCTTCGTTCCTGCAAGCTCCCGCGTACGACAACCTCGTCCCAGGTCGTGGCGTGACCGACGTACTCGAGCTTGTGCTCGTATTGATCGGACCAAAAGGTATGGATGTAGTCGTACGGGGTGGTGGAGCCGAGCATCGACCTTGCCGCCGCGCGCCCCTGCTTCTCGGCGTTGTTGTAGTGCTCGACACGAACTCTGCCGAAAACAGGGTGGAGGTGGTTCGCGACATCGCCTGCGGCGTAGATGTCGGGCGCGCTAGTGCGACACAGCTCATCGACAAGCACGCCGTTTGAGAGCGCGATCGGCGACCCGGCGAAGGGCGGGAGCTCCGGCTCGATCCCGATCCCGGCGACCGCGAAGTCGCATGCGATGCGTTTTCCGCTGGCCGTCGCTGCCGTCTGTAAGCGCTCTGTCCCTTCAAACGCAACGATTTGATCTTTGGCGCAGAGCTCGACGCCATTCACCCGGTGGATCGCCGCGATCGCCGCTCCGACCCCGGCGCCGAGTACCCGTTCGAGCGGCACGGCGTCGGGAAAGACCGCGGTTACCCGAACCCCGAGCTGGGTGAGGGACGCCGCAACCTCGCAACCGATGAACCCCATTCCCACGATCACCGCGTGCCGGTCGGCAGCGGCCTCCCGCTTGATCGCGTCGCACTCCGAGACTGTCCGCAGGTAGTGGATTCCGGGCAGGACGGCTCCAGGAGCATCAAGCCGCCGGTTCCGTCCGCCCGTCGCTATCAGCAGCTTCTGATACTCGAGCTCTTGGCCCGAGTCGAGCCTCACCGTGTGGAGGGCTGCATCGATACTGACGGCGTCGTCGCTTAGCCGCTCTACGTCCTGTTCGTCATACCATCCCGCTGGCCTGACATACCACCCGGCGAGGTCCTCCTCGGAACGCAGGTAGGTCTTCGACAACGGAGGGCGGCCGAAGGGGACTCCTGGTTCTCGGCTGATCAGCACGACGCGGCCTCGGAAGCCCTCTTCGCGAAGGGTCACCGCGGCGTTTCCGCCGGCGATGCCGCCGCCGAGGATGACTATCGGCTGACCGTCGTCTTGTAAGGGCATCAGTCGTCCTCCTTTTCACTCCGGACAGCTAGGCATTCGAAAAGAGGGGGATGTTCGCGCCGCTGATCGGAGCGACGGGGCCGTCGAGCAACGCGACGATCAGTCCCGCGACGTCACCTGGCGTGAGCCCGGGTCGAAGGTCGGGATTGGCGTCACGCAGCATCTGAGTGTCGACGGCGCCCGGACTGAGGCAGATCGCGCTGACGCCGTGCGCCTTGCCCTCGGCTGCGATCGCCTCGGTGAGACCGATGACCCCGTACTTCGAGACGTTGTATGCGGTGAGGCCCGGGAACTTCTCGGTCGCGTAGACGCCCGACAGCGAGGCGATGTTGACGATCCGTCCTTCGCGGGCGCTCCGCATGGCGATGAACGCGGCGCGACAGCACAGGAATGACCCCGTCAGGTTCACCGCGAGCGTTTGCTCCCAGATATCCGACGTGATCTCAGCGAAGGGCGCGGCTCTCAGCACCCCGGCCGCGCAGACCAGCGCCGCTGGCGGGCCAGCTGTTTCGGCAGCGACAAAGAGCCGCTCGACCTCCTCGACCTTGCTGACGTCGGTCGCCGAGGGCGTCGCCTCGCCGCCCGCGTCGCGGATGCGTCGCGCGACACAGGCAAGAGCGTCCCGGTCGCGGGCGGCCAGGACGACGTGCGCGCCGGCGGCCGCGATCGCTTCCGCGGTCGCGGCTCCGATCCCCCGGCTGGCGCCGGTCACGACCGCGACCCTTCCCGTGAGCCAATGCCTCTGCTCAGCCACCGATTGCGACCCCGACACCAGCACTCGCGACGCGTCTGTAGAGCTGTTCGTGTGCGTCGAGACTCAGCTCCAGGTCGAGGTGGGATTCGGCATGTTGGCGACATCGCGTGCGCGACAGCTCGGCTGCTCTCGTGACGGCGGCGGCTGCGGCGTCGATGTCGTCGGGCGCGACGACGAAGCCCGTCAACCCGTCCAGGACGATTTCGCCGAGCGCGCCGCGCCTGAACGCGACCACGGGAGTACCGCACGCTTGAGCCTCAGCGGCGACCATCCCGAACGGCTCATCCCATCTGGCGGGACACAGAACGACGGCGGCGTCGGCAATCATCTCCCAGAGAATCGTCCGCGGAACGCCGGGATGAAAGATGACGTCAGGATCGGCCCGTCGCGGGTCGATCTGCCTTCGGGTGTATTCGGCGTCATAGCTGTCGCCGTAGACGTCGATCCTGATGCCCGCAGCGCGCGCGATATCGAGCGCCTCGCTGGCACCCTTCTCAGGACTCAGCCTGCCGGCGAAGACGGCACCCTCTCCGGCTGTCCATGACCAGGGGATCGACCGCGTCGGGACGTATGGCGGCAGGATCGCGTCGACCGGAACGACCGCGCGCCAAGCGATCGCCTGGAACGCGGACACGCACGCAACCGTCGGGCGTGGTCCGCGCCTGTCGGCGTGACGGAGCGCGTTGGCTACCGCGGCGTCCGGCGGTAGGTGAAGCGTATGCACTACCGGCGCGCATGTCGTGGTCGCGAGTGTGACCGCGGGCGCATCGAAGGCGTGGTTGTGGACGACGTCATACGCTCCCTTGCGCACGGCGTCGTAGACGACGGCGAACGCCTTCTCGGCCGCGTCCGACGCGCTAGCGGCGCCGCCGCCGGAGGCACGGTAGAGCGTGGCCTGTAGCGCCCGGTGATCTACCCCCGTGTCGATCACCTCCACGCCGTGTACCTCGGATCCGGAAGCGGCGTACAGGTGAACCTCGTGGCCTCTGTCCACGAGGCCTCTCGCGAGATCGGACACGAAGGCCTGCGACCCGCCGCGCTGCGGCTCGCAGATGGCGCTAACGAGCGGGGCGAGGATCGCGACCTTCATCGCGCGATCACCTTGAAGGCGAGGTCGCGCGGCGGATTGATCCCGAGGACGTCGTAGGGAACTCGTCGCAACCCGCGGCGACGGACCTCCGCGGTAGAGCTGGGATAGAAGATCTCGCTGAGCTCGACAGCTTCTTCGTGGCTTGCGAACTCGAGAAACATCTCTCCGTCGAAGCGCACGTAGCGGTAGCCCTGCGAGGCGAGCCAGGGGACCTCGTTCGGCCACACGATGACGACGCAGCCACCCGGCCTGCAGACTCGCTCCATCTCGGCCAAGCCGGCCTCGCCGCCATGCCCCGGTGTAGGCGTGAGGGCAGAGCACGCGACCACGAGATCGGCACAATCGTCCGTCACGGGAAGCTCGTCGAAGAAGCCATCGGTGACCTCGGCGCGACGCGTGCGATCGGCTGTGGCGAGCTTCTGATCGAGGATCTCACGCAACGGTGCCGCTGGCTCGATCGCCACGACTTCGCGCGCGCGGTTTACCAGCTCGAGTGTCAGTCGGCCTGTGCCCGCAGCCACCTCGACGATGCGCTCGACGTTGTCCGGCAGCCAGCTGATCACGCCGGGGTGCAGCGGCTCCGCGCTGACAAGCCGGTCATACAGATCGGGCTCGAGCCGATAGAGCAGCTCCCAGGCTAGCGTGATGTCGGTTCGCGGGTCACCGCTCCCGCTCGGCAAAAACCGCCTCGCCTCGTCTCGGGTGAGTACGCCAACATCCGCGGCCGTGTACCGCATTCGCAATTCGCGACGACGCCGCGACCGCGTCTCAGCCGTGATCACCGACTTCAGCCCAGTTCTTGTCGGTCTCCCACACCCGCACCGACCGCAGCGATCCCTCGGGGAGCTCCGTGCGAACTCTCTCCCAGAACGCCAGGGCTAGATTCTCGGCAGTCGGGATCAGCCCCTGCAGCCACGGGACGTCCGTATTCAGGTTGCGATGGTCCACATCCTGGATGATCAGCCGGCAGATGACATCCGACAGCCGCTTCAGGTCAAACACGTAGCCCGTGGTGCGATCGATCTCGCCGGCCACTACGACCTCGAGAACGTAATTGTGCCCGTGCAGATTCGCGCACTTCCCGAACAAGCGCTGGTTCTCCTCCTTCGACAGGGCCGGATCGTGCAGCTGATGCGCCGCGTTGAACGACTCACGGCGACTCACGAGCACGGTCGTCGAGCTCGGCGCCGCCGCTCGGCGGGCGATTGCCGTATCGGCATCACTTAGATCGTGATACGCCACGTCAACCCTCCTAGCTCCTCCCACGGCTGATCACGGAGACCGACGATACCGCTCCGGGTAATCCACCTGCCACGCAATCCCGACGAGCCAGACCCCTCGTCGCCCCCGACGCGGCCCTGACCCGTGCCACACGCAGCTGGGCCCCGCTGACCCGCTGACGACCTGGTTCGGACCGTCTACGGCACGCCGGCTAGCGGCCCTCGAAGATCGGGCTGCGCTTCTCGACGAAGGCCCGGTAGGCCTCCTGCGAGTCGCTGGTGGACTGAACCACGGCCATATGCGAAGAGATCAGGTCGAGCGCGGTCCGCAAGTCGCAATTCGCAGACTGATAGAGGGCGCGCTTGATCATCGCGATCGCCACCGGCGGCCCTCCCGCCAGTCGCCGCGCAAGGGTCATGGCCTCCTCCATCAAGCGGTCGTCGTCGTAGACGTGGTTGACGATGCCTATCCGCTCTGCCTCGGAGGCATCGACGAAGTCGCCAGTCAGCAGCAGCTCGATCGCCCTCGCCGAGCCCACCAGGCGCGGCAGGAAGTAGCAGCCGCCGTCACCCGGCACGAGCCCCACCCTCACGTAGCCCTCCGAGAAGCGCGCCGAGCGAGCCGCCAGCCGCATGTCGCACATCAGCGCCATGTCCATTCCGGCACCGACAGCGACACCGTTGACGGCCGCGATCACGGGCTTGTCCAGATCCTGCAGCGCGTAGGCAACGCGATGGATGCGATCGGTCAGGTTGCGCTTGGCCTCAAGCGGCGAGGGCCCCCGCTGGTTGAAAGCCTCGAGGTCGACCCCCGAGCAGAATCCATCACCTGCTCCGGTGAGCACCAGAGCGCGTACGTCCGCGTCGGTCCGCGCGGCCACGAGGACGCGAGCCCACTGATCGATCATCTCAAGCGTGAACGCGTTCTTCTTGTGGGGCCGGTTGAGCAGGATCGTGCCGACGCCGTCGCTGACTTCGTACTCGAGGTCTGCCATGCGCACATCTTTGCGTAAGCGTGCCCTCCGAGCGCGGCGTACGATTCGACTGTGCCGACGGGTGTCAGGCTCTACCTGTTCAGCAGCGGCACGCTCGAGGTTGGCGGGGTCGAGGTGCCGGTGCCGTTCTTCTTGATCCGTCATCCAGAGGGCGACATCGTGGTCGACGGCGGCAATCCGCTCGCAGTCGCCCGAGACGCTCGCGCTCACTGGGGCGCGCTCGCTGATCAGTTCCGTGTCCGAATGACCGAGGACCAGCACTGCCTCGCCCAGCTGCGCGAGCTTGGCATCCCGCGGGAGTCAGTTCGCCGCCTCGTCCAGACTCACCTTCACATCGACCACACCGGCGCCCTCGGGCACTTCCCCGACGCGACGATCATCGTGCAGGCGCACGAGCTCGATGCCGCCCGCTCCGCAGAGCCGCCCCACGCGCACGGATATGTCCGCGAGGACTTCAATCAGGCCGCGCTCGAGTGGCGACCCGTCGAAGGCGAACTGGACCTCCTCGGTGACGGGGCGATCCGCCTAGTCTCGACGCCGGGCCACTCGGCAGGTCACATGTCGCTGTTGGTTCAACTGGACGACACCGGTCCGGTCCTGCTCACTGCGGACGCCGCGGACAACCTCCGCCAATGGGAGGGACAGTTGCACCCGCGTGCGCTTCATTCACGCGACGATGCCAAGCGCTCGCTCGAACGGCTCCGTGAACTCGCGCGTAAGACCGACGCGCTGGTCATCTTCGGACACGATCCCGACAATTGGTCGCGCCTCAGGCACGCGCCGGACCACTACACCTGACACGGCGTCCAAGGTGTTGACGCACAAGCCGCTTTCACTGAGCCCGACGGTGGTGCCAAAGAGCAGCATGAGCACCGACCTGGCGGGGGGCGCATCGGCGGCTGCGCTGCTTGGACCGTGACGAGATCCTCGCGGACATCTCTACAGCAGCGTCGATGTGACCGTGTGCCCATCATCGCTGAAGCTGAGCGCCGCGCCGGCGAGGCGCAAGGAGCTAGGCAGGATGCCCGCTCCGGTCGCGATCACTTCCAGCCCTCGCGGGTCGTGGCGCCGAACTTCGGTGACGGGTGCGATCTGCGTGCCGCACGAGGTATCCGGCGTGCTCGGCGCGGGGAAGTTCACCGCGATCCACGCGACGGCCCCGTCGGGCTTCAACACCAGCGAGTCGACCTGCGGACAGACGACGGAGCAGTTGGGCACCGCGGAGGGACATTCATCGGGGGGAGCCTTGATCGGGGCAACCTCTTCGTATTCGCGGAACCGCCGCACGCGTCCCGTGCTGAGGTTCATCACGCCGACGTACGCATTGGCGCTCTCGGCGAACGCCACGAACGCGACATAGCGTCCGGAGAAGCGAACGAGCCGGTATTCCCAGTGCTCGGTGGTTGACAGGAAGCGCGCTCGCCCGCTGCTGTACAGGCACGCGTAGTCATCCCCCGTGTGCTCGTCGGAGAAGATCCGCGCGCGAGCGCTGTGCGCGATTGTTGTGGTCCCTCGCGCCTGGCGGCACGGGACGCGCCGCGCGGCCGAGGCGACTCGCGCCGTGCCGGGCGCACGGCCAGCCGCAGCTGCTGCCGTCACGGTTGGCGCCCACGACCACGCCAGGAAGGCCCCGCCCGTGACGAGGATCATGGCCGGCAAGAGCGCAACCGATGGGAGGCGTAGGAGGGACTTCGTCACTGGAGCGCTGTTCGATGTGGGGCTATGGGCACCGGTCGGTGATCGGGGTGCAGGTCCGAGCCCTACGGACTGGAAACCGGAAAGGTGCGCCGAGTTTCGCGTCGACGCGATCATCGCGCTGGCAACTCGAGGCCTGAGGGTGGCGCAGCGGTCTGGCATCTTGTGAGACATGACTGAAAAAGCCGTTACCGAGCGTGCCTTTGCGGCGGCGGTCGCGGTCGCGCTCGCGAATTCCGTCGCGTGCGAGGACGCAGTTGTGGTGGCTGCCGGCAGCAATGTGCTCGTGCATCTCAAACCCGCTCCGGTTATTGCTCGCGTGATGACCGGCACCGCGGTGCTGCACGGTGACGTGGAGAGATGGCTTGCTCGCGAGGTCGCCGTCGGGACTTTCCTCGGAGAACGGGGTGTGTCCGTTGCTCCCACCGACGTGTTTGCACCGGGACCTCACCAGCGTGACGGGCTCTGGATGACGTTCTGGGAGTTCGTCGAGCATGATCCTTCCCGGGCTCTGCCGCGCGCGGACGAGCTCGGCAGCTCGCTCCGCGACCTGCACGCCGCGCTCGCCGACTTTCCGGGGGAGCTCGGGCAGCTCAACGACGTGCGCGACTGGCTCGACCGGCTCGCTGGCGAGTTGAATCCATCGCCGAGCATCACCGCGCAGGACAGAGATCTGCTGCGCTCCCACCTGCAAGATCTGACACCCACTGTCTTTCAGAGCTCGCTACCCGCGCAGGCAATTCATGGCGACGCGTCGATTTCAAACCTTCTCCGCACCGACAAGGGGCTGATCTGGAACGACCTTGAGGACGTCTGTGTCGGTCCAGTCCAGTGGGACGTCGCGGGGCTCGTCGTCGAGGCCCGGCGCTTGGAGGGGAGCGGGACGTACGTGGCGGACTTTCTTCGTGCCTACGGCGGACTGGATCCTGAAGAGCTAGAGGACTTCATCGCGGCCCACCTCCTCTACACGACCATCTGGCAAGCGTTCCGTGCGCAACAGTCGGCGGCGCACGCCGAACAGAGCTGAGGTGAGCGTTTCCCACCGGCGCGAGGCCGCCTGGGCCGAGCAACCCGGCGCGCCGGCATCTCGACCGTCTCGACCGGGCATCGACCGAGCCCTGTCGTGCTCAAAGCAGCCAGGGTCCCAGCTGATCGGGCGTCGCCGGCCCACGCGCCCCGAGGCGCGCCTCGCCGCCGGCGACTTGAGCCTCACGCCTGCGGGCTGCGTCCTTCGGGTCTGGGACTGCTTGCGAGCAGTCGCTCTTTCCGGGTTGATTTCGTTGATCTAGCGTTTGCGAGGGGTGGGGTCGGGGAACGAGACCCTCGAACAGCTGATCTGCCGACGAGGCGAGGATCCCAATGGCGAGTCGCAGCGGGGACGGACAGCAGCGCCGTCACGAAGCGAGCGGTAAGGCAGGGCCTAGCGCCGGGATAGCGCGCCCGGCGCCCCATGTCGCGCCACGGGCCGGGGGCGGCGTCCTGCTCAGTGGTGCCACCGGGTTCCTCGGAATGGCGCTGCTGGCGCGATACCTGGACAGGACCGACCGGCGGATCTACGCGCTCGTGCGGGCGCGCGACGAGCGGCACGCCGCCAACCGCATGCGGCAGACGCTCGAGCGCCTGTTCGGGCCTGGTCATCCGCACTCCGGGCGCGTGGTGGCGGTGCGGGGGGACCTCACCCGGGTGGGGCTCGGCATCTCGCCGGCCAAGCGAGATGAGCTCTGCCAGCACGTCGACGAGGTCGTGCACGGCGGGGCGGACGTGTCGTTTGAGATTGGCCTCCAGGACGCCCGCTCGGTCAACGTGCAGGGAACCCAGCGGATGCTCGAGCTCGGCGAGAGCTGCCAGGCGCGAGGTGGGCTGCGTCGCTTCACCTACATCTCGACCGCATACGTCGCCGGCGACCACGCGGGGTGCTTCAGCGAGGACGACCTCGACGTCGGGCAGCGCTTTCATAACGCCTACGAGAACTCGAAGTTCGAGGCGGAGCTGCTGGTGGCCCGCTGGCGCGAGCGGATGCCGATCACGGTCGCCCGCCCGAGCATCGTCGTGGGCGAACGGGGCAGCGGCTGGACGACCTCGTTCAACGTCCTGTACTGGCCGCTTAGGGCGTTCGCGCGCGGGACCTACCTCGCAGTGCCGGCGCGTAGCTCCGCGCCGGTGGACGTTGTCCCCGTGGACTATGTGACGGACGCGATCTTCGCGCTCACCCAGATGGCCGAGGCGCAGGATGCGACCTTCCACCTGACCGCGGGGCGCCACGTCTGCAGCGTCGGGGAGCTCGTGAAGCTCGCGAGCTCGTTCTTCGGTCGGCCGCCGCCGCGGATGATCGACCCCTCGCTGTATCACCGCGTGGTGCACCCGCTGCTGGTGCGCTCCAGCCGGGATCTCCGCTTCCGACGAGCGCTTCAGCGTAGCGAGGTGTTCTTCCCGTATTTCGCCGCGAAGTCTCGGTATGACAACCGGCGCACGCGGGCGGTGCTACACGGGAGCGGGATCGAAGCCTCGCCGTTGGAGGAGTACTTCGAGCGCCTCGTGCGATTCGCGCTCGCCGCCGACTGGGGCCGGCGGGCGCTTCCGCGCGCCGGTGTGGTGGTGCCCCTGATGAGGCCAGCGCGCCCGCGCCCGCCGCGACAGGTCCGCGAGCAGCTCGTCTTCGCGGGATGAGCAGGGCCCGCCTTTCGGGCCTCGACGCGTCGTTTCTGGCGGTAGAGACGCCGACGGCGCATATGCACGTCGGATGGGTGGCGATCTTTGGGGCGCCCGCGAACGGGGACCTGCCCGGCTTCTCCGAGCTGCGCTCGCATATTGAGAGCCGCCTCGGGCGGGCTCCGCGCTACCGCCAGAAGCTTGCCCAGGTCCCGCTCGGGCTCGCCGCCCCGGTATGGGTGGACGACGAGGACTTCTCGATCGAGCGGCATCTCTACCGGGCGCCCGGCCCGCTAGCGGGGCTGGTCGACGAGGTCATGTCCACGCCACTGCGCCGCGACCGTCCGCTGTGGGAGATGTGGATCTGCGCCGAGCCCGACGGCAAGCGCTTCGCCGTCATCGGCAAGGCACACCACTGCATGGTCGACGGCATCGCGGCCGTGGAGCTCGGCTCGATGCTGCTGGACCCGACGCCCGATCGCGGTGCGAGCGAGCAAGATCAATGGCGCCCGGGACGTGAGCCGCGAGCCGAGCAGCTGCTCCTGAGGGGGCTGCTTGACGGCGTCGCCGGCCAGCTTCGGCTGCTGGGACTACCACGACGGGCTGCGCAATCACCGCTCCGGGCTGCACGGCAGGGGGCGGCGGGGACGATTCGCGTCGCCAAAGCGCTCAGCCATTCGCTGCTGGCGGCCGCACCTCCGAGCGCGCTGAATCAGTCGCTCTCGCCGCTTCGCCGTCTGGCGTGGGCGGAGCGCCCCCTCGCGGATCTTCGGACGGTGAAGGGGACCTTCCACACGACGCTGAACGACGTGATGCTCGCCGCCGTCGCCGGCGGCATCCGCACCTACCTGTCCGAGCGCGGTGTGCGCCCAACGCCGCTGAAGGCGATGGTCCCCGTCAGCGTACGCGGCCCCGATGACGAGCTCGGCAACCACCTCTCGTTCGTGTTCGCCGAGCTGCCCTGCCACGAGCCCGACGCGCTAAACCGCCTGAGCCGGGTCCACGAGACGATGAGCGCGCGCAAGCGCGACCGCGAGCCCGAAGGGGCGGACCTCGCGCTCAAGGCCGCCGAGCGCACGCCCATCGCCATCCAGCACGAGATCTCGAAGCTGATGGCGAGCCCCCGGACGTTCAACCTCGTGGTCTCGAACATCCCGGGACCCCCGCAGCCGCTCTACATGCGGGGGTGCCTGTTGCGGGCCATCTACCCGGTGGTGCCGCTCGCGGAGCGCCACGCCGTGTCGGTAGGGATGACCACGGTGGCTGACCGGGCCTGCTTCGGTGTGTACGCAGACCGCGAGGTGCTCCCCGACGCGGAGCGGCTTGCCCGCAGCATCGATGAGGCGATCACGGAGCTGCTGGAGAGGGCGCAGCACTCGCGCCGATCTTGAGCCATGCATCGGGCCGGCTCAGAGCGGCTCACCCGGACCGCGCGGAACGAGAGGGGCGCCTGCGTTCGGGCGGAACCTGACCGGAGGGGTCCCGTCGCCGGGCTATCCGCCGACAACGGGCAGGACCGGCCCACAGGATGGCCCCTGTGCGTGCGCCGGGTCGAGCGCGTTGAGGACGTCGCGAAGAGCCACGTGGTCGAACGGTGTCGCGAGGTGCTCGCTTGCGTCAAGCGGGCACTGCTGCTGCAGATCGATGTTGGTGACAGCTGGCCCCGACAGGAAGGCGGAGGTGTACGGCGTGACGACCTCGTCGTAGCGCGTCTCGATGACCGTGTAGCTCACGCCAGGCATGGTGTCGCCGCCTGCGTTCAGGTCCGTCAAGAACGTCGAGCCCCGAAACTGTTCTTCGCAGGACGGCCCGCAGACGAGTTCGAGCGAGCCGGTCTGGGCGCCACCCGGTAGCAGGGTGAGCAGGTTGGTCAGACCGTCCACCGTCGTCCCGTGGTTGGACGGTGAGAGGCCGATCAGTGCGTGGACTCTTGCGGCGCCGCCCAGGAACTTCAGGTAGTAGCGCGGCATCATGCCTCCCTGACTGTGCCCGACTATGTCCACCTTCGCCGCGCCGGTGGCCGTTAGCACGCGTTTCACAAAAGCCGCCAGTTCGCCCGCCGATGCGGCGATGTCACCAGTCCCGCCGGGCGGATCGGCGCCTGGGAACCCAACCACGCGCCCGGCTTCCTGGCCGTAGTTGAGCGCGAACACGCAATAGCCTTCGTCGCTCAGAAGCGGGGACAGCGTGTACCAGTTGCCCGCCATGTTCTCCAGCGTGCCGTGCACGAGTACCACCGGATAGGGATGCTGCGCCGAGGGTCGGCAGGACCAGTCGTTGGCGCCGGGCGGCGGTCCGTTGACGTGATCGGACGCGTAGAGGTCGGCGGCGACGCTCGAGTAGACGACCGGCAGCGCGCCTTGAGCTACCGCCCGGGTGGGCAGCGCGGCCGTGGCTGCCAGCACGAGAGCGATGACCGAGAACCGAGCCGCCCCAATCGGCCTGACGAGCCCTCTCGTTTTTCGGCCCCGCTCCTTCACGACTAGGGAGCACATACCCGCGATCGGGGAGGGATTATCCATGTCCTGCCCGCTCGCACGAGCGCGCGATGTGCGCTTGGGCCTCGGCCCGCCGCAAGACTGGAACGCTTGAGGCCGCGGGGCTATGCTCCGGGCATCATGGCCCAGAGCGATAGACAGATCCCCGAGAAGGACCGATGCGCGGCCTGTAAGGGTGAAGGGTGGACCGAGTGGTCGTCCGAGGAGGAGCCCGAGGCCAAATGGATCGTCTGTCGGGAGTGCATCGGCACCGGGCGCAAGGACCACGCCGGTCGCAAGCGCCAGAAGCCCGCCGACGGCTGATGGGTCGGCGCTGACGGGCCGCAATGGACGAGCGCGCGATCCCGGTCCTGCGCGTCACCGATGCGGCGCGAGCTGTTGCCTGGTACAGGCGGCTGGGGTTCGAAAAGCAATGGGAGCACCAGTTTGAGCCCGGGTTTCCCCTTGTTCGTGGCGGTCGCCCGTGGGGAGGTATGCCTGTACTGTCAGAGCACTCCGGCGACGCCCCACCGAACTCTCGGGTTCACATGTACGTTCGCGACGTCGACGCGGTGTCTCAGGAGTTCGCGATCCCGGTCGATGAGCAGGGACTTGCCGGGCGCGAGGTGGATCTTGAGGACCCAGACGGGAACCGGCTGCGCATCGCTACCCCTCGCCCAGCGGGAGCGCAATCAGGCTCCTGAGCTTCCGTTCCGCTCAGGCCGGATCGGGATCCGCTGCCGTTGCATCGCGAGCCCGCCGGAACGCCGCACGCGCCTGCAGGCGAGCCAGGTATCCCTTCAGGTTCTCGGGCATCTCATCGAGGCGTCCCGCGCGCTGCGCGAAGCCGACGACCGACCCGATCATCACATCCGCGACGCCGAAACGGTTCGCGACGAGGAAGTCCTGGTCAGCGAGCGCGTCAGATACCGCGCCCATCCCTTTGGCGAAGCGCTCGGCCTGCTTGGCGGCGCGCTCGGGTTCGCTCTGCGAGTACAGCAGGCTGTCGATCAGCGGCGGCTCGAGCTCGGCCGGACCGAAACAGGTCCACTGATAGGCGAGCGCCCGCTCGTGCGTGCCAGGCGCCGGCAGCAGCCCGGCCTCGGGGTGCAGATCCGCGAGGTGCATGCAGATCGCGGCGGACTCGAATATGCATCCAAGCTCGTCCTCGAGCACCGGCACGCGGCCGAGCGGATGACGCGCGCGGTGCTCCTCTCCGCCGCGGTCCTCACTTCTCACAACGTCGAGCTGATAGGGCACGCCGAGCTCCTCGAGTATCCAGACGACCCGCAGCGGACGACCGGCGTGCCTGCGGTGGAAGACGCGCAGCACTTGCTCTGAACCCTCCACGTTCGGGCAGGCCTCCGCTCAGGCGGTGCGCTGGTAGCTGAACGTGACCGAGTGGCTCGCGGCTTTGCCGCCCTTCGTCACGACGCTCACGGGCACGCTTCCCGGCGCGCTCCCGGGCGGCGTCACCGCTGAGATCGACGTGGAGGAGCTGACCATGAATTCCTTCGCCGGGATCGAGCCGAAGTCCACCTGCAGTGTGCTTGTCAGCCCCGTTCCTGTGATCGTCACGTGCGTTCCGCCTGCGAGCGGCCCCACCCGCGGGGAGATCTTCTTCACCGTGGGCGTTTCATAGAGGGCGGGCACGCCATTCGGGGTTCCGAGGCCGGTCGGTCCGTCATAGCCGCTGCTCGCGTTGCAGAGATATTCCTGCCGCGTGCATTCGCTTTCGCCGCTTTCGTTGTTGGCGTTCCAGTCGAAGCCTTCAGTCACATCGTGTAGCGAGGCAGGGTCCTCGTAGAAGGCTCGCGCGCCGAGTGACCGGGCATATGCGCTCGCGTGCGCCTCGATGCCGGCTACCAGCGGCGAGGCGACGCTTGTGCCGCCGACGAGCGTCCAGGTGCCGTCGACGCGGATCGAGACCGGCGAGACGACGGCGGCCACGGCCGCGACGTCATCGTCGGTTCGCTTCTTGCAGCCCTTGTCCTTCTGCCAGCTCGGCTTGGACTTGGTGGTGCAGCCGCTGCCGGTGCCGGCGCCGATGACCGGTTCGTTCCACACTTCCTCCAGCCAGCCGCGCGCCGACCCCGGGTCTTTGAAGAGCGCGGTGCCCCCGACTGCGACCACGTTCGGTGAGGACGCAGGGAAGTTGGTCATCAGCTGCCCGAGTTCGAAATAGGTGTCGGCGTAGCCCGAGTCGCCCGAGGCGACGGTGATGAAGACGCCAGGGTGGGTGTAGTCCTTTTCGTAGGTGGAGCAGTCGGTTCTGCCACACACTTCGGCGAGCGCTTCGGGGTAGGCGTAGCTGTTGCTTATCTCCGTTGCGCCGAGTTTCACAGCTGTGTTCTCGGCGGCACCGAGTTCGGCAGGGAATTCGCCCGTGCCCTCCACCATCAGGATGTGACACTGCGGACAGGCCGCTGAGGCCATGTCCTCGTCGAGCGCGGCCTCGACGTCCCATCCTTCTTCTTCTTCGGGGTATTCGCCCTGCTTGCCGCTCTGGTTGACCTTCTCGAAGCAGCCGTTGGCCGTCGTGCATGGAGGCAGTCCGTAGCGTACGCGGTAGGCGGCGAGATCCGATTCGGCGTTGGGGTAGCCGAAGGCATCCACGAGGGCGATGGTCTGTGGGGTTTCGAGCGTGCTCGGAATCGAGTACGCCGATTGAAGATCCTGGGGGTCGAGCCCCTTGCGTTCGCCGCTCCCGGCGAAGATGTGATCGCTCGCGCCGCCCTTGCGGGCGGGCAGCACGATCGCCTCGCAGGCGCCTTGCGGGCAGGCCCAGCGCGCGGGACCGGCGCGCGAGCCGGCGAGAGGCGGCTTGTGCAGCGCGAGCCGCCCCGCCGCGGACGCCGAGGCGCTCGCGACCGCCAGCGTAAGCAGGCTCGCGGCCAGGAGCGCTGCGATCGCCCCCGCGACGCGAGCGGCCGGGCGGACTTTCTCGTGGCTCACGACGCTCCCTTCCATAGTGCTCGCTCCGGGCCAGCCAAAAGCCCTCGTCCGGAATCGCGCAAGCCTACCGCGCAGGGTTGCGTGGCGGTGCGAGCCGACGCCTTCTCCTACGCGCGCGCTCTCTCCTCGAAGCCGGCGAGCCTCGGGTCGGTCCGTTTCCTTGACCGCCCTGATACTTTTGTCAGCGGAGGGGGCCGTGCGCGAAGGCGTTAGCGGCCTCGACGGGACTAGGCAGCGGAGAACTGCCTGCAAGGGAGCAGTTAGATCATGGAAGAGGACCATTGGGCAGGCCAGCGGAAGGGGGGGTCTATGACTCCGCGTCCCCTTCAGAGTCTCGGGTGCAGTCGTCAGACGCGTGCGTCGGTGCGCACCCTTAGGCTGCTCGCGCTGCTCGGGCTGGCGGTCTTCGTCGCAGCTGTCGCGGCGCCGGCGGCGCTCGCGGACGGCTTCGGCGCGGGACGCAGTCAGGAGGCGCTCTCGCCCACCTCCGCAGCGGCATTCGCGGCGACCAGCGCCCACGCCGCCGCGGTGAATCCCGGGCGCTGCATCATCAACTCGCTGCCCTCGTTCACCGAGTCCGGCGAGCAGACCCCCGAAGGGCACTTCCCGAAGAGCGTGCCTTCGTCGATCACCGACATCGTCGAAGTCGAGTGCGACCCGACATACGCGGGGACGCTCGTCGAATTCAGCTCGCAGGAGCTCGTCGAGCGATGCCACGGGATCTCCTGGAGCTCGACGACGATCGGGGCCAAGCTCGAACCCAGCATGAACACGATCACGGTGCCGCTGGACAACGACGGCGCGGCCACCGTTGTGCTGCTGCCGAGCGGCCCCTGCGCTCCCGGCGAAAGCCTCATCACGGCGGATCTCCTGTCGGCGCCGAACACGACGGTCGCGACCGGCTTCACCGTGCTGCCGCCCCGACCCACCGAAGTCGGCGTGTTCGCGATCCCATCGAGCGCGGTCGAGAGCGATACGACCAGCAGCGTCGCCACGATCATCCAGGTCGAGTTCCCTCCCGAATACGCCGAGAACCTCGTCTCGATCAACCTCAGACAGCTCTACGCGAAGTGCCGCTTCCCGCACATCTGGTGGTTCGGCCCCTCGAGCGAGGAATGGGTCAACAACCAGTCCTTCTACACCGTGATGCTGGACAACGACGGCACCGCGTTCGCGCTTGTGGTCGGCGGGCAGTCCTGCTCCGCGGGCAAGGTGCTCGTGGAAGCGAGCCTCGAAGAAGCGCCATACACCACGGTCACCACCGAATTTGAAATCAAGCCGCCGGAACCCACGCTGCCCGAACAGGAATTCACGATCGAAAAGCGCCAGAAGCTCGAAGGCCAGAAGGAATACACCAAGAGCCCGCTGACCGGAAAACTCGGCGAAACCGTCGAATACCAGATCACCGTGACCAACACGGGCAACGTCACGATCCCCCTCTCGAGCTTGATCGACCCCAAATGCGAACACATCAGCGTCGGCCCGGAACTGCTCGCTCCCGGCGCCAAGGCGACCTACACGTGCACGCACGACCTCACGAGCATCGGCACCTGGACGAATGTGGCGACGATCGAAAGCGAAAAAGAAAAAAAGGAATCAAACGAAGTCGAAGTCAAAGTTCCGCCGGGTGAATTTACGATCGAAAAGCTCCAGCGGCTTCCCGGCGAACCGGCGTACACGAAGGAAAAACTCACGGGCCACCTTGGTGAAACGGTCGAATACCAGATCGTCGTTCATAACACGGGCATCGAGCCGGAGACGCTCACCGGATTCTCCGACGAACACTGCGAAGAAATCACCGGCGGCGCGAGCAAACTCGCACCCGGCGAATCGACGATCTTCACCTGCAAGCACAAGCTGACCGAAGTCGGCACCTGGATCAACCAGGCGAGCATCATGGGCAACGAAAAGCCGAAGACCTCGAACCAGGTCGAAGTGGTCGTCCTGCCAAAGCCCGGAGCGAGCTTCGAAATCGAAAAGCTCCAGCGCCTCGAACCCGGTGCGCCATTCACGAAGGAAAAACTCACCGGCCAGGTGGGGCAGGTCGTCGAATACGAGATCATCGTGCGCAACACCGGCGAAGTGGCGCTGAAGTTCTCGAAGCTCGTCGACGAACACTGTGAAAACATCAGCCCGGCCGGTCCGACCGAAGTGGCACCGACGAAGTCCGTGACCTACACGTGCACCCAGAAGCTCACAAAAGCCGGGACCTTCACAAACGTCGCGGTCATCGAAGGCAACGAAGGAACCGGCCCGATGAAATCCAAAGAAGTCGAAGTCGTGGTGCCCGAAAAGGCCTTCACGATCGAAAAGCTCGAGCGCGTAGGCGGGAAGGGCAACTTCGAACGCGGGCCGCTCATTGGTCAGATCGGCGAAACGATCGAATACGAGATCATCGTGAAGAACACGGGCACGGTCAAACTGACGCTCACGAACTTCACGGACCCCGTCTGTGAAGGCCTGGCCGAAGGCTCGCACGAACTCGAACCGGGGCAGACCACGATCTACACGTGCGTCCACAAGATCACGCAGGCGGGCCAGTACATCAACGTCGCGAGCATCACCGGCGAAGGCGTGCATTCCGAAAAAAGCAACGAAGTGATCGTGAATGTGCCCGGCTTCACCATCGAAAAGCTTCAGCGGCTGAGCGCCAAAGGCGGCAGCTTCGTCACAACTCCGCTGCAGGGGATCGTCGGTGAAACCGTCGAATACGAGATCAAAGTCAAGAACACCGGCAACATTTCGTTGAACTTCTCGGAATTCAAGGACGCCAACTGCGAAGGAATAAAGGGGGGTGCGAGCAAGCTCGCGCCCGGCGAAGAAGCCGTTTACACGTGCGTCCACAAACTCGCGAGCACCGGCGAATGGATGAACCAGGCATCGATCGTCGGCAGCGAAGGGACCGGCGGCAAGCCGTCGAACGTTGTGGTCGTCACCGCGGCGACTCAGGGCAAAAAACCGTTCGTGTGCGAACAGCCAAACGCCAACTACGTGCTGATCGGAGCCGTCGGGCCCAAGACCAAACCGTTCACCGTCCGCATCACGGCCAAGGGGATCAAGGAAATCACCTTCTACCTGGGCAGCAAGAAGCTGAAGACGCTGAAGGCCTCGCAGGCGAAGCACGGCGAATTCACCATCAAGATCGACCCCAGGAAGCTTTCCGTCGGGCACAAGACGGTGTCGATCAAGGCGGCCCTTACCTGCGGAGGACACATCGTGCGAAGCAGCTCGTTCGTGCACACGAAGCCCTCGAAGCTCCCGCCCTCCTTCACGGGCTGATCTCGGGCAGACCGCCGCGGCGCGGCATCGTGGAGGAGCCGCTGGGCGTTCGCCGACTGAGCAGCGCGCTCAAAGGAGCGGAGCGCCGCACCCCGCGCGGGGCAGCGACCTGACCAGCGGCGCTGCACGGTGGAAGCTGCCGGAGGGGGCTTGCCCGCGGCGTGCTCGCCCATGGATCGGCAACGCACCGGGCGCGCCCTCGTCGCGTTGGCGCCGGGCGCGCTAGACGATTTCCAGCGGCGTGCCGACTTCGACCATGCGGTAGAGCTGGACGATGTCGGCGTTGCGCAGGCGGATGCAGCCGTGGGAGGGGTCGCCGGGAATGAGCTGCGGTTCGTCGGTGCCGTGGATGCCGACGACGCCGCCTCCCGGCCATTCGCTGAGCGTGGGAGCGTAAGCGCTCGTGCCAAAGGCGTAGGGGCCGTAGAAGGGGCCGCCGATGGCCTGGAGCTTCTCGGTGAGGTAGAAGTGGCCGGCGGGCGTCGGCAGGCTGGGCCGGCCGACGCCGACGGGCGCGTTCCAGACGGGTTGCCCGAGTCTGAAGAGTGTGATTCTCCGCGTCTCACGATCGACGCGCAGGTACTGATGCGTGACGTGCAGTTCGCCGAGCGCTCCGGCGGGCACCCAGCCCTTCCTGCCGTTGGGCCGCCCGGGGATCGGGACTTCCACCCAGGTCTGCGAGCCGGCGGTGTATGAACGCAGCGCGAGGTAGACTTCGGCCTGGCCGTCTGGCGTGAGGAAATGCAGGTAGCCGACGACCCGTGCGTGCGGCGAGGGAAACTGTCGGGCGGGAGCGGCGGCCTGGGGGTAGCCCCAGCGCGTGACCGTCTTCAGGTTCGAGAGCGTCGCGGTGACAGCGCTCGTCGGAGCGCCGGGCGGGTTCGGGGAGGGGGGGGCCGTCGAGCCGCTGGCGGCGGCGCCTGCGGGCGCGAGCAGCGCGATCGCTGTAGCCACTAGCGCAGCGGAGAGCACCCCCACCATCCTTGGTGCGGCGCCGGCTGCGTCCTTTCTTGCGTGATCGGCCACCGAGAAGCTCCCCTTACGATAGCGACCCGGGCTTCTTACGACGCCAGCACCCCGAAGTCCTGCGTGTAGGTGGCGCCGTTCATGCCTTCGGCGAAGTACGCCGGTGCGGCGGGAGCCACGCCGACGCCGGTTTCGCGAAATTCGCCGTTGAGGATGTTCGCGCGGTGATCGGGCGAGTTCATCCAGGCTCTCACGGCCGCCGCGGCGGTGGACAGCGACAGGGTCGCCGTATCGATGTTCTCACCGAGCTCGTAGGCCGCGCCGTGCGGAATGTAGCCGCTCGCCAGGATCCTCGTCTGGAATTCCTCGCCGCTTGGCGTGGTGTGTTCGAAGTAGTTGCCCGAGACCATGTCTTCGCTGTGCCCCTGCGCGGCGCCGTCGAGCTTGGTGCTCTCCACGAGCGCAACCTCGCCGTGCTGCAGGCGCTGCTCGTTGATCAGGCATAGGGTGGCTTCGCGAACTTGCGAGACGTTCGTGGCCGAGGGGAGCAGTTCGGTGTTCGCGCAGGCTTCGCCGTGAGCGCCGGGTGCGTTTGCCGCAGCGGTGGGCGCGGGCTGCGCTGTCACTTGGGAAGCCGCGACACCCTGCTGAGCGGAGTTCTTGCGGCTGGCCTTGCGCCGAAGCTTTGCATGGTGCACGCGTGCGCTCCTGCCGCAGGCGCGGCGCTCGCGCCTGACACGCTCACAGCGGCGCGATGTTTTCGCGTCGCGTCGCGTCGCGGCAGCGCCACTGCGCGAGGACTGCGCTTCCGCGCGAGGTGCGGTGAGGACGCAGACACAGAGGGTTGCCGCGGCCACCATCAGGGTGAAGAGTCGCCGACGGCTGTGTGTGAGTGTTTGGGACACGATGTGGGTGGAGAGTTGGAGGCTCTCGTTCGTCCGGGATGTGCACCTTTGGAGGGTGCCTCGCCGGTCTGCCTCACCACCGCCATCGACACATCGTCCATGCGCTCCCACACTCCCGCAGCCGCGCTGGACGGATGACCACGTGCTCGCGGCGCAGCGCTGGACGTATGACTTACTTATTGGCCCGATCGCCCGCATTCCGCCGCCTCGACGCGGCCGCACAAGCCTGCTTTCGGCGCGAGCTCGCGCGCTGAAGGGGGCACGCGAGCGCGGCATCGCGCGCGTAGGCTGTGCCCCATGCGAGCGCTGCGATGGCACCGACGCCCAGCCCCCGGGTTCGCGTCATGAGTGCGGGCAGCCCGACTGAGCACACGCGCGCAGCCCTGGCCAGCGCAGCCGGGCAGCTGCCCTTCGAGGACCGCGAGGACTTCGAGGAGAGCGCGCGCGGGCTATTGCTGGCGGAGCCCTCGCTGCAGCTACCGAACGCGAGCGGAAGCCTCGTGTGGGACATGGAGGCGTATGCGTTTCTACGCGAGCGCGAGCAGGCCCCGGACACGGTGCACCCGAGCCTGTGGCGGATGGCCCAGCTGAACGGCGCCCACGGGCTGTTCGAGGTGGTCCCGGGCGTCTACCAGGTGCGCGGATACGACATCTCGAACATGACGCTGATCGAGGGCGAGCGCGGGGTCATCGTCGTGGACCCGCTGATCTCGAGCGAGTGCGCGGCGGCGGCGCTCGAGCTCTACCGGCGTGAGCGCGGCGCGCGGGCGGTCAGCGCGGTGCTGTACACGCACAGCCACGTCGATCACTTCGGCGGCGTGAAGGGGGTGGTCTCCCAGGCGGAGGTGGACTCGGGCGCGATCGCGGTATGGGCGCCACAGCACTTTCTGGCGCACGCGATCAGCGAGAACGTCTTGGCCGGCACCGCGATGGGCCGGCGGGCGGAGTACATGTTCGGCGCGCGCCTGCCGCGAGGCCCGACGGGGCAGCTGGACGTCGGGATCGGGAAGGCGACCTCGAGCGGCACGGTCACCCTGATCGCGCCGACGCGCGAGGTCACGGCGACCTCCCAGCGCGAGCAGATCGACGGCGTGGAGTTCGTCTTCCAGCTCGTTCCCGACAGCGAGGCGCCGGCGGAGATGAACTTCCACCTCCCGCAGCTCGGTGCCCTGTGCGTTGCGGAGAACGCGACGCACAGCCTCCACAACGTGCTCACGCCTCGCGGTGCTCTCGTGCGCGACGCGTTGGCGTGGTCGAAGTACCTCGACGAGGCGGTGGCCTTGTTCGGAGCGGGCTCCGAGGTGATGTTCGCTCAGCACCACTGGCCGCGCTGGGGGCGCGAGCGGCTGATCGATTACCTGCACAGCCACCGCGACCTCTACCGCTACCTGCACGACCAGACGCTGCGGCTCGCCAACAGGGGCCACACGGCGAGCGAGATCGCCGCCGAGGTGGAGCTGCCGCCGGCGCTCGCGAGCACCTGGGCGTGCCGCGGCTACTACGGCACGGTCAGCTTCAACGTGCGCGCGATCTACCAGCGCTACCTGGGGTTTTTCGACGGCAACCCGGCGCACCTCGACGAGCTCCCACCGTCGGAGGCGGGGCGGCGCTACGTGGAGCTCGCCGGCGGGCTCGATGCGCTGCTCGATCGCGCCGAGCAGGCGCTGGGGGAGGGCGACTATCGCTGGAGCGCGCTGCTCGCGAGCCACGCGGTGTTCGCCGAGCCCGACTCACAACGGGCGCGCGAGCTCGAGGCGAGCGCGCTCGAGCAGCTGGGCTACCAGTCAGAGAGCGCGGTGTGGCGGAACATCTACCTGGTGGGCGCCAAGGAGCTGCGCGAGGGGCCGCCGCCGCCCCGTCCCGCGCGCGTGGCCAGCGCCGACGTGGCGCGCGCCCTCTCGATCGAGCAGCTGTGGGACGCGATGGGCTCGCGCCTTGACGGGCCGCGCGCGTGGAACGCCGACATCCTCATCGCGTGGCGATTCATTGACGTCGAGGAGTCGTGGGCGGTGAGCGTGGCAAACGGCGCGCTGACGGCGATCGAGGGACCGCATCCTCAGCGTGATCCCCACGCGACGGTGACGCTCACGCGCGCGGTCTTCGACGCGATCGTGCTGAAAGAGGGAGACCCGGCTCAGCTCTTCGCGAGCGGGCAGATCAGCGTGGCCGGAGACCCCGCGAAGCTGGGGGAGATGCTCGCGCTACTCGACGAGGGCGACAGCGCCTTCGCGGTCGTGACGCCCTGACGCGCCGCGCGCAGCCGAGCGCCTGCGGCTGGCCGGCCGTCGTGCGGCTGTCCGGCTCTTGCTAGATCGCTCGCGGGCTTCCGGGCGTGCGCCTCAGCGTGCGCCTGTTCCTGCGGTTGCTAAGCCTGCTGAGCATCTCGCGCTCGGCTTCAGCGCCTTTGCGGGTGACCGCGCCGGCTACGTGCGTGGCTCCCCGCTTCACGCTCCAGTATCCGGTCGGGGTCTGCGCGATCGTGAGTTGTTGCTCTGTCTGGGGCATGTTATGTGTCCTCCACCGATTCGTTGGAGCCCCCTCCCATTGTCAGCTCGACAACGTTGCCGGTCCCGCCTGAACAGACGTTAAACGCCTTCCCAAGTGAGTGCGAAGAACTCCCGTTCATGGCTGGCCCGAACGCGCCACGGTTAGCACCGAGGGTAGGGGAAGCGCGGCGGAAGATGTCGCGATTCGGAGAAATTCGCGCGCAATCTGCGCGTATGTTCTAGGCCGCGGACGGCGTTGACTGACGAGTCATGCTATTCGCGCCTGCGACCCATCATGCGGCGCAGCCGGTGCACCCTGCGAAGCTCCTCGACGGCCTCGTCGCGCCCCCCGAGTGGTCCCTCGGGGCCGTCGCTGAGCAGCAGCTCGGGCTCGAGGCGCTGGCGCACGAGCTCGCCGGCGATGGCGTCCACGCGCTGCGCCTGGGCACCTGGCCGCGAGCTGACGGCGCGCTCGAGGCGCCGCCCGCGGAAGAGCAGCCCGACGCCGTCGTCGAGCGCCCACCCTCCTGGCAGAGCGCCACTTGAGAGGCTCGCGAGCCAGACCGGCAGACGCTCGGGCTCGCCGTCGGCGTGGACCGTGAGCGAGCCGTCGAGCAGCGCGAGCCCGGGCAGCGGCTCCGGCGGGCCGCTCGAGCAGCTGACGCCTCCCTGAAACCAGCACATGGCACCCGCGCTGAGGCCGGCGAGCACGGCGCCGCTTTCCCAGGCGCGCACGAGCAGGCGGTCGAGTTCGTGCGCCTGCCAGATCGCGAGCAGGTTGCGCATCGAGCCCCCGCCGACGTAGATGATGTCCTGCTCGAAGACCACCTCCTCGAGTGGCCGGTCGGTGTCCTTCAGCCGGAAGAGCGAGAGGTGCTCTGCGACACAGGTGCGGTTCGCGAAGCGCGCCTTGAATGCGTTGATCTGCGCGGAGGTGTCGCCCGAGGCGGTGGGCAGGAACAGGATGCGCGGCTCGGGCGCGCGCGTGAGCGAGAGCACGAAGTCGTCGAGCAGCGGGTTGTTGGGCTCCATCGTGAAGCCACCTCCGCCCATCGCGAAGATGAGCCGCGCGTCGTCACGAACGGTCGGCCTGACGCTCACGCGCTCACCGCTGCTCGCCGCGGGCGGATCGGCGAGCTGGTGCGCCGCGGCGTGCGCGCCAGCAGCCTCTCGGGCGCGGCCGGCTCGGGGAGGTCGCAGACGTCGAGGCCGGCCTCGTGTACGCGCCCCTGCTCGAGCGTCACGCGATACGCGCCCGCGCCGTGCCTGGCGGCGACGACGCGATGCAGCGTGCGTCCTCGAAAGTGAAGCGCGACTCCGTCGTCGGCGGCGTATCCGTCGCACATCCCGTGCGCGACCGCGCGGTGGTACTCGGCGCGGCGCTCGGGCTCGGCGTCGTAGTGCACGCAGTTGGAGTAGGGCAGCAGGCCGAGCCCGGCGACGACCTTCGGCGAGCCGTGGAACGCGCTGAGCGCCTGCTGAAACCAGCACAGCGAGCCCGCGGAGGGCCCGCAGAGCAGGATCCCCGCGCGCCAGGCGCGGCGCAGCGTGCGGTCGAGCCCGTGCGCGCGCCAGGCTCCGATCATGCTCAGCATGTTGCCGCCGCCGACGTAGATGAGGTCCTGGGCGAGCAGATGGCGCTCGAGGTCATCCTCGACGGCACCCGCGCCCTGGTCGCGCCGGAACAGCGAGACGTGGCTCGCCTCGCAGTCGGCGGCGAAGCGCCGGTAGAAGCGAACGATGTAGTGGTCGGCGTCGCCCGATGCGGTGGGCAGGAAGCAGACGCGCGGGCGCGGCCGCGTGAGCTGCGAGAGCACGTAGTCGTCGAGCAGCGTTCCGCCGCGCTCGAGCGAGAACCCGCCGCCCCCGAGGGCGATGATCTGCGGTTGCAGTGTTGGCAAGGCGCGAGTTCCTCCCACGGCCGGTTGGAGGGCCGGAGCACTAGAGAGAAGGATGCTGCAGGAGAGCACCGGCCACCATGGACGCTGGTCCAAGCGGGGTGCCGGCGAGATCGACAGCTGACGGGCGGCGGTCAGCGCCTACAGTGGCTGCCGATGGTGGAGCGGGCGCAGCCGCAGCAGCTCACGCGCGCGGGCGCGGGCGCGGGCGCGGGCGCGGGCGCGACGGCGATAAGCATGTGCGCCGTGGTCAAGCGCTTCGGCGAGATCGCGGCGGTGAACGGCCTCGACCTCGAGGTGCGCCAGGGTGTCTGCTTCGGCCTGCTGGGGCCGAACGGCGCGGGCAAGTCGACGACGATGCGGATGCTGACGGCGCAGGCGCTCGCGGACACGGGCACGATCCACGTGCTCGGGTATGAGCTTCCGCGGGAATCCAAGCAGGCGCGCCTGGAGATGGGGGTGGTGCCGCAGCTCGACAACCTCGACGTCGAGCTCACGTGCAGGCAGATCCTGACGGTGTTCGCGCGCCTCTACCGCGTTGCGCGCTCCGAGCGCGAGCAGGCGGTTGCGCGCGCGCTCGCGCTGGCGAACCTGCAGCAGCGCGCCGACACGATCGTGCGCGAGCTCTCGGGCGGCATGCGACGGCGGCTGCTGGTGGCGCGCGGCCTGATTCACAACCCGCGCCTGGTGCTGCTCGACGAGCCGACGGTCGGGCTCGACCCGCAGGTGCGCCAGGAGCTGTGGTCGCTGATCGACGGTCTGCGCGGGCGGGGCGTGACGGTGCTGATGAGCACGCACTACATCGAGGAGGCGGAGCGCCTGGCCGACACGGTCGCGGTGATGTCGGCGGGGCGGATCATCGCGCTGGGTACCCCGGTGGAGCTGGTTCGCGCGCACGCGGGGGAGCGCGTGCTGGAGGTCTACGGGCCGCCGCAGCGGCTCGAGGAGGTCGAGCGGCTGGCGGGCGAGAACGGCTGGGCGAGTCGTCGCAGCGGGCCGGCGGTGGCGATCCTGCGCGCAGAGCAGCTCGACGGGCAAGCCCCGGAGGGAGTGCTGCGCCCAGCCAATCTCGAGGACGCCTTCGTGGCGCTTACCGGGCAGGACATCGAATGAGCGCGCGCGCAGGTGCGCGCGAGGGGCGCGCGGGCGGTGATGCGGTGGCTGCTGGCGGCGGGCCGGACGGCGACGCGCCGGCGCAGGCGCGTCGCGTCGGGCGCTTGGAACCGGCGGCGCTCGCGGGCGTGATGAGCCGCGACGTGGCGCTGTTCGGCCGCTACTGGGCCTCGACGACGTTCTCCTCGATCGTGCAGCCGACGATCTACCTGCTCGCGTTCGGCCTTGGCCTCGGAACGCTGGTGAAGACGATCGACCACGTGAAATACGTGGAGTACGTGGCAACCGGCGTGGTGGCGACCGCGGTGCTGTTCTCCTCTGCCTTCCCGGGGATGTTCAACACGTTCATCCGCTGGCAGTTCCAGCGCACCTACGACGCGATGCTGGCGGCGCCGGTGGACGTGGAGGAGCTGATCACGGCGGAGATCCTGTGGGTCTCGCTGCGCGCCGGGGTGTACGGGCTGGCGCCGCTGCTCGTGGGGATGGCGTTCGGGCTGGCGCCCGAAGCGGGCATGTTGCTCGTGCCGCTGATCGGCTTCGTGACGGCGGTCGGCTTCTGTGCGTTCGGGGTGACGGTCGCGGCGGTGGCGAAGACGATCGACAACTTCAACTACATAACGAGCGCGGTGCTGACGCCGCTGTTCCTGGTGGCTGGCACCTTCTTCCCGATCACGCACCCGCGCGGGCTGCGTATCGCGGCGCAGTTCAACCCGCTCTACCACTGCGTGCAGCTCGTGCGCGACGCGTCGCTCGGAAATCTCGGCGTGTCCGACCTCGGCCACGCGGCGGTCCTGATCGGCTTCGCGCTCGTGATGTGGCGGGTGGCGATCTGGCAGCTCGGCAAACGCCTGATCGACTGACGCGCGCCGGGCGCTTAGCGAAATTTCAGATTCCTCACACGCTGCTCCTACAGAGCGAGGGGATGCTTGCGGCGATGGGCTTCTCCTGGCAGAGCGGGTCGGCGGCGCCGCCCGCGCCGGCTCGGGCGCTCGGCGCTTCCGCCGCGGCCTCCTGGCGCGTGGGCGAGCGCGCGCGCGCGCTGGCGGCGCGCCTGCCGCTCCCGGAGCTGTTGGGTCTGCTCGCGCTCACGGCGGTGCTGAACCTGTGGAACCTGGGTCAGAACCGCTGGGCGAACACGTACTACAGCGGAGCGATCCGTTCGATGAGCGCGAGCTGGCACGACTTCCTGTTCGCGTCGCTCGACAGGAGCGGCGTGATGACGGTGGACAAGCCGCCGCTTGGCCTGTGGGTGCAGGCGCTGTCGGTGCGCGTGTTCGGCTACCACCCTTTGAGCATCCTCGTGCCGCAGGCGATCATCGGGATCGTGACGGTGGCGCTGGTGTACGACCTGGTGCGCCGCCGCTTTGGCCGCGTCGGCGGCTTCGTCGCGGGGCTCGCGCTCGCGCTCACGCCGATGACGGTGGCGATCTCGCGGCACAACAACCCCGACGCGCTGCTCGTGCTCTGCTGCGTGGCGGCGCTGTGGTTCACGGTGCGCGGGCTCGAACGCGGCGGCACGCGCTGGCTGCTCGCGGCCGGCGTCTGCGTGGGCCTCGGCTTCGAGACGAAGATGCTGGTCGCGCTGGTCGTGGTTCCGGGCATCGTCGTGGCGTGGCTGTGGATCGCGCCGGCGGCGCGCGGGCGCGCGCACGCGCTGCGCCAGCTCCTGTGGGGCGGCGCGGCGATGGTGCTCGTGGGCGGCGCGTGGCCGGCTCTGGTGGAACTCACGCCGGCCGCCGACAGGCCTTGGATCTCGGGCACGAGCGACAACCGCGTGCTGTCGCTGATCTTCGAATACAACGGCGTCGGGCGCGTCTCGGGTCAGGCGGGCGGCCCCGGCGGCGTGGGCGGCGGGGCGAACTTCGGCGGCTCGGCCGGCCCGCTGCGCCTGCTGAACTCGGCGCTCGGTGGCCAGGCGTCCTGGCTGCTCGGGTTCGCGCTCGTGACGGGCATCGCGCTGCTGGTGGCGAGCCGCCTGCGCCGCGGCGACGGGCGCAGCGGCTGGCTGCTGGCGGTCGGCGGTGCCGTGCTCACGACCGCCCTGCTGTTCAGCTTCGCGAGCGGCATCTTTCACCCCTACTACGTGTCGCTGCTCGCTCCCTTCCTCTCGGCGATCGTGGGTGCGGGTGCAGCCGCGCTGGCCTCGGGATCACTGCGGGTACGGGTGGTGGGGCCGCTGGCGATCCTGGCGGGCGTCGTCGTCGAGCTCGTAGTGCGCGCGGACTATCCGGGGCAGCTCGAATGGCTGACGCCGCTGCTGATCGCCGTTGGGGCTCTCGCGGCGCTGACGCTCCTGCTCGTCGGCTCGCGCCGGGGCCGCCTGATCGCCCTCTCGGCGGCGCTGGGCGCCCTGCTGCTCGCGCCCGCGGTGTGGGCCTTCGACACGCTCGGCTATGCCACCAGCTCGACGTTCCCCGCGGGCGGCCCGCAGTCGCTCGCCTCGTTTGGAGGGCCAGGGGGCTTCGCGCCGCGCGGGCTCGGCCTGCTCTCAGGCGGCACGGGCGGGACGGCACGTGGCCCGTTCGGCGCTCCCGGCGAACGCGGACAGCCCCCCGGCGAAGGCGGCCAGACGCCGGGCGCCGCGGCGGGTCCGCCGGCGCCTCTGGGTGCGCCGGGGATAGAAAGCGCAGGGCGCGGGGAAGGCTCGCTGCGGCGCTTGGGCGGCGGAGGTGGCGGGGGCGGTGGCTTCGGCGCGAGCGGCGCGTCGTTGAAGGCCGAGCTGACCTACATCGCCTCGCACGGCGGCGGAACGCTCGCGGTCTCGAGCCAGTCGACGGCGGCCGCGGCGATCATCGCAGGCGACGCGAACGTGGCGGGCATCGGCGGCTTCTCCGGGCGCGAGAGCGACCCGAGCGTGACCTGGGTGGCGCAGGAGGTGCGCGCGGGCAAGATCCGCTGGGTGCTCGACGAAGAATCGACCGCGCGCGGCACGAGCGCGGGCGGGCTCGGAGAATCCCTCTTCGGCCCCGGAGCGCAGGGCGCGGGCGCCGGCGGGTTCGGGGCAGCCGCAGGGCGGTTCGGCGAAGGAGGCCCCGCGGGCCCGTCCGCGGGGCTCCTTTCCGGCGGTCGCGGACGCGAAACGCGCGTCGGTTCGCGGCCGGCGATGCAGGCCGTCGCGCGCGCGTGCGCGCGCGTCACGCTCAGCGGCGACTCGACGCGGGGGACCCTCTATGACTGCAGCGGGAGGGCGAGCGCGCTGGCGAACTCTTAGAGCGCCAGAATCAGCACGTGAAGATCCTGATCGTCGATGATGACCGCCCCGTGCGCGAGGCGCTGCGGCGCGCCCTGTCGCTCGCGGACTATGAGGTGGAGGCGGTCGCCGACGGGGAGAGCGCGCTCGAGCGCCTCTTTGCCTGCACGCCGGACGCGGTCGTGCTCGACATCGGTCTGCCGGCGATCGATGGGCTCGAGGTCTGCCGGCGGGTGCGCAGGGCGGGCAACCGTGTACCGATCCTGCTGCTGACGGCTCGCGACGCGGTGGCCGACCGCATCGACGGGCTGGATGTCGGAGCCGACGATTACCTGGTCAAGCCCTTCGATGTCGGCGAGCTGAAGGCGCGACTGCGGGCGCTGCTTCGCCGCGCGAGCCCCGACGCGAGCCTCGACGGCGTGCGCTTCGGGGAGCTGCTCCTCGACCCGGGGCGACACGGCGTCCAGGCGGGTGAGTCCTTCGTCGAGCTGACGCGCACCGAGTACCAGCTGCTCGAGCTGCTGATGATGAACCCGCGCCGCGTGCTGCCGCACAGCGTGATCTACGACCGCGTGTGGGGCTATGACTTCGGCCCAGCCTCCAACGCCCTGCGTGTGTACGTGGGCTACCTGCGGCGCAAGCTCGAGGGGGCCGGCGCGCGCGAGACGATCCACACGGTGCGCGGCGTGGGCTACGCGCTGAGGGAGCCATGAGCCTGCGCGGGCGGATCGCGGCGGTCGCGAGCCTGTCGGTCGCACTCGCGGTGATCGCGGCGGCGAGCGCGTTGTATATCGGCGTGCGCTCGGACCTGCGCGGCGAAATCGATAGTCAGCTGCGCACCAGGGCGACGTCGCTCGCGCGCGGCGAAGCGCCCTTCGGCGGTGCTCGCGGTCAGCAGGAGCAGCCACCCCAGGGCGGCGGCGGGGGCGCGGGCCCCCCGGACGGTTACGGTGGGTTCCCGGGAGTCGTGCAGCCGCAGCCCCTCGGCGTACCGGGGCTGGTCGAGTTCGTCACGCAGGCGGGCGCCGTGCAGGTGCCCGGCGGCCAGGGTCCCTCGCCGCCCGCGATCCCGATCACCGGCAGCGATCGCGAGATCGCGCAGCGCGGGAGCGGTGAGAGCTTCAGCGACCGCGCGCTCGGCAGCACGAAGCTGCGCGTGCTGACGCTGGGGACGGGCGGCGCCGGCGCGGTCGTGGTGGCGCGCCCGCTCACGGAGGTCAACCACGAGCTCTCGCGGCTGCTCTTGATCCTGCTTGCGATCAGCGCGGGCGGGGCGCTGCTCGCGGCGCTGCTGGGCGCGCTCGTCGCGCGCACCGCGCTCGCGCCGATAGCGCGCTTCACGCGCCGCACCGAGTCGCTCAGCGGCACGCTCGATCTCTCCCAGCGCCTCGAGGCGAGCGGACGCGACGAGCTCGCGCGGCTCGCACAGAGCTTCAACGCGACGCTCGACGCGCTCGAGCGCTCGATCGCGGCGCAGAGGCAGCTGATCGCGGACGCGAGCCACGAGCTGCGCACGCCGTTGACATCGCTGCGCGCAAACATCCAGGTGCTCGCGGAGGCTGAGCGCCTGGCGCCCGAGGAGCAGCGGAGCCTGCAGGAGGACATAGTGGCCGAGCTCGACCAGCTGACCGCGCTCGTCGCGGACGTCGTCGAGCTCGCGCGCGGGGCCTCGCCGCAGGCGCACGTGGACGAGGTGAGGCTCGACGAGCTGGTGCAGGCGGCCGTCGCGGACGCGCGCAGGCGCGGTGAGGTCCATTTCGAGCTCGATCTCGCGCCAACCGTCGTCGAAGGCCAGGCCGAGCGGATCGCGCGCGCCGTCTCGAACGTGATCGACAACGCGCGCAAGTGGAGCGCCGACGCCGGCAGCGTCGAGGTGGCGCTGCGTGCGGGCGTGCTCGAGGTGCGCGACCACGGGCCGGGCTTCAGCGAGGACGACCTGCCCTTCGTGTTCGACCGCTTCTACCGGGCGCGCAATGCGCGGGGGCGACCCGGCTCCGGGCTCGGCCTCGCGATCGTCCGCCAGGCCGCGGAGGCGAGCGGCGGCTTTGCCGAGGCGCGCAACGCGCCCGGGGGCGGAGCGCTGCTGCGTGTCAGCTTCGGTGAGCCGCTCGCGCTGCAGGCCGCCCCCGAGAGCGCGTAGAGCGGATGGTCTCGCCCTCCCGCCGGCGTTCGGCCGAAGTGGCGGGGAGTGTCTGCAGGAACCTCGCAACATCCGTCTAATAGAGCAACTGATGGCTCCCCTGCCGTGTTTGCGGGGTACAGTCGAAGATAAGCTCACGCTCCGCTCCTGGGGAGGGGATGGATGATGTCCAACGCTCGCTTCGCAGTTCTGACGGTCCTCACAGCCGTATGTGTGGCCCTGTTCGCGCTCTCCGCGCCGGCCTCCAACGCTGCCAGTTTCGGGATCGAAAAATTCTTCGCCGCGAACTGTAAGAAGGAATTCAAAGAATGCGGCACAGGAGCGAGCGAACCGAGCAAAGAAACCATCGAAAAAGAAGGCTTCAGGACGTCGGGCGCGGATGTCCCCGCCGGCATCACCGACTTCGTTCTGAAAACGGTCGAACCGGATCCGGTCGGGAAACCCGGTTTCAAGGTTCCCGTGGAAAGCATCAAGTCCCTGCGCACAGATGTCGCGCCGGGGGTGGTGACAAACCCGCAGATCCCTTCGAAATGTTCGATGGCGGAATTCGAAGGGACGCTGGTTGAACCGAAAAACGGGTTATACACCGCGCCGTCATGCGCGACGAGCAGCGTGATCGGCGAGAACCTCGCCGAAGCAGTGCTCGAACCCGCCGCAGGCGTGTTCGTCGATGCACCCCTGAAAGGGGTCGTGTACAACCTCGAACCGCCGATGGGACTGTCCTCCGACTTCGGCGTCGCGCTCGAAATCGGAGCCGGCGTGTACGCGCACACATTCATCGAAGGCGACGTCGAATGGGCGACCGACTACCACGACTACTTTGAAGTCCACAACATCACGCCCGGCCTGATCTCCTCGCGCCTTGAGTTCTTCGGCACCGAAGAAGTTGTGGAAGCGAAAAGCGTGAGCAACTTCGGCTTCCTGCGCAACCCGAGCGCATGCACGCAGCCGGGTCCGAACACGACGACGACGCTGACGGTCGAATCCTACGGAGGCCAGCGCACAAGCCGCCCATATGAAGACCTGGTTGGCAGCAACGAATGCGAAAAGGAGCCATTCGCGCCGCTGTTCTCGCTGACGCCCGAAAACGCGCTGCCGGACCACCCCGACGGCGTGACCGCACAGGTGTCGCTTCCGCACCCCAAAAATCTCGCCGAAACCGACAGCTCGAACGTGCAGACCGCCACCATCACGTTGCCCGAAGGGCTCACGATGAACCCCTCGGCGGCCAAGACTCTTGAAGGCTGCACGCCCGAACAGATCGGCATTGGTACACGCAACGCGACGACCTGCCCGTTGACCAGCCAGATCGGCACAGTCAACCTGGAAGTGCCCACGCTGCCGCCGGGCTCGCTGTCTGGCCCGGTGTACCTGGGCAAGCCCGCGGGCAAACCGATCGAAGGGCCCCCCTACACGATCTACATCGACGCGGAGTCGGCCCGCTACGGCGTGAAGGTGCGCCTGGAAGGGAAGGTCGAACCGGACCTGAAAACCGGACGCCTGACGACGAAGTTCGAAAAGAACCCCGAGCAGCCGTTCAACTCGATCGCCTTGCACTTCAACGGAGGTCCCTTCGCCCCGCTCGCCAACCCGCTGGTGTGCGGAGCCACAGCGATGACCTCCTTCACCCCCTTCTCGGGCACCGCCGCGGTGCTGGGCGAATCGCCGTTCGCGCTCGAAGGATGCCCGAACAAACCGCCGCTCACGGCGACCCAGGCCACCTCCACGCTGCCGACGACCGGCGGCGCAAAAACGAGCTTCACCTTCAGCCTCACGCGGCCCGAAGGCGACCAGTACATCGAACAGCTGAAGACGACCCTGCCAAGCGGCCTCGCCGGGAAGATCCCGATCGTGGCGCAGTGCCCCGAAGCGCAGGCCAACGCCGGCACCTGCTCCGCCCTAAGCGTGCTCGGCAGCGTCTCCGTGACGGCCGGCTCGGGCGAACCGTTCCCCTTCAAAGGTAACGTCTACCTCACCGGCCCCTACAACGGCGCGCCCTACGGGCTCTCCTTCGTCGTTCCCGTCGTCGCGGGCCCCTTCAACCTCGGCACCGAAGTCAAGCGCGCGAAGATCGAAGTCGAACCCTACACCTCGCGTGTGGTGGTGACGACGACGCTGCCGACCATCCGTGACGGCATCCCCACGCGCATCCGATCGGTGAACGTCGCGATCACGCGCGGGAACTTCATGGTCAACCCGACGAGCTGCGCCGCGGAGACCAGCGAATCGCTGCTGCGCTCGACGCTCGGCAGCGAAGCCACGATCTCGAGCCCGTTCCAGGCCGAAGGCTGCGCCGGGCTTGCGTTCAAACCCACCTTCACCGCCTCCACGAGCGGCAAACCCACCAAAGCCGGCGGCGCGAGCCTGGTGACGAAGATCACCCAGGGCGCCGGGCAGGCGAACATCAAGTCCGTGCTCGTGACGCTCCCGATACAGCTGCCCTCGCGCGACTCCACGCTGAACAAGGCCTGCCTCGCGGCGACCTTCGAAGTGAACCCCAACGACTGTGGCACGGGCTCTCACGTCGGCGGCGCGACCGCGGTGACTCCGCTGCTGCCGGGCGTGCTCACGGGGACCGCCTACTACGTCTCCCACGGCGGGGCGGCATTCCCCGACCTCGACATCGTCCTCAAGGGCGATGGCGTGACCACGATCCTCGTGGGCAACACGAAAGTGACCAAAGGCGTCACGACCACGAACTTCGCCGCCACGCCCGACGTGCCGGTGAGCAGCTTCACGTTGAACCTGCCGATGGGCCCCTACTCGGCGCTCGCGCACTTCGGGAGCCTATGCAAGAAGAAGCTCATGATGCCCACGACGATCACAGCGCAGAACGGCAAGCAGCTCAAACAGGACACGGTCATCAAGCCGAGCGGCTGCAGCGTGGAAATCATCGGTCACAAGGTGAGAGGCGCCACCGCCTACATCACCGTGCGGACCTTCGAAGCTGGGCGGGTCAGCGCGGGCGGCCGCGGGCTGAAGACGGTCTTCCGCACGCTCCGCTCGGCGGTCGGGGCGATCACCCTGAAGGTGCCGCTCTCGAACAGCGGGCGGCACCGTCCCTTCAAGGTGCAGCTGCGCGTCGGCTTCAAACCCAAGAGCAGGGCCGCGCACACATCGCAGGCCTTCGCGACCGTCCGCTTTCGCTGACGGCACAGCGCTTCGCGCGCGTCGATCGACGGCCGGCTCTTTGCGGGGGCTGGCGTCGAGCCGCGCGCCGCAAGGGCAGCGCGAGGGGCCCGTGCGCAACTTTCGCTCCGCGCGGGAGTCAGGCTGACTAGAGAGCAGCCGCGCAGGACGCCGTCCTGTCCGCCCCTTCCGATGAGGTCCACATGGTCTCGCACGCTCGCATAGCCGTCGCTGCGCTGCTCGCGCTCGCGTTCGCCTGCATCGGCGCGGCCGGCGCGCGGGCGGCGTCCTTCGGCGTGCAGAAGGGGACCTTCCAGACCTCCGTGCGCGGGGCAGGCACCGAAGCCTTCCGCCAGGCCGCAGGGCATCCGACGTCGGTGAGCGTCGAATTCCAGCTGAACGGCGAAGGAGGGCTGGGCTCTTCGCCGGTGGGCCAACTGCAGCGGCTCGCAGTCGACCTTCCGCTCGGCATGGTGATCGACCCGCAGGCCGTCGGCGCCAAGTGCGAAGCGAGCGCCTTCGAAGCATCGCCCGAACCGCAGTGCCCCGCCGAAAGCCGCGTCGGCACCGACGAACTGACGATTTACAGCGCGGGCAGCCCGGGCAAAGACGTGCAGGTTTCCGCCCCCGTGTACGACCTGCTCCAGCCGCCGGGACTCGCGAGCGACTTCGGCGTGTACCTGCCGGCGGGCGGGGGGGTGCCGCCCGAGCACCTCTTCCTCCAGGGCCACATCAGCCCGAGCGACTATCACGAGCAGCTGGCGATGGCGCTGCCGAGCGGGCTCGACCTCAGCGGCTCGATCCTGAAGCTCGAAAGCGCGCACCCGGGCGCGCTGCTCACGCTACCCAGCGCTTGCGCGAGCAGCATGGTCTGGGGCCTCACGGTGCAGGCGCTCAGCGGCGCGAGCGAAAGCTCGATCTACGAATCGCCGGGCGCGCAAGGCTGCGAAAAGGTGCCCTTCGCTGCGCAGCTCTCGAGCAAGGCGCAGACGAACGCCTACGAACAGCCGACCGGCCTTGAAATAATCGCGAGCCTGCCGCAGGAAGGCAGCATCTTCTCCGCGGATATCGCGCGCGAGCACCTCACGCTCCCCGCGGGACTGACGCTGAACCTGCCCGGGCTGCAGGGACTCCAGGGCTGCACCGCGGCGCAGGCCGCGATCGGGCTGGAAGGCGCCTCCGCGTGTCCCTCGACCGCGCAGATCGGCTCCGCGGCCATCACCACCCCGATCCTCCCGGAAGCCCTCACGGGCGGCATCTACCTCGCCGCCGAAGCAGGCGCGACGCCGGGCGGCACGGGCACCTCAAAGGCGCTCTACCCCGTCTACCTCGAGCTCGAAAGCGCTCGCTACGGCACCACGCTGCGGCTGAAGGGCACGATCGCAGCCGCCCGCGGCGACGGCGACCTCGAAGTCAGCTTCGACGAAGCGCCACCGCTTCCATTGAGCCAGGTCTCGCTGGACCTCGGGAGCCCCTCGAGCCTGCTCGCGAACCCCCTCGCATGCGCCGAGGGCACGCTCGAAGCCGCTCTCACGCCGTACACCACGCTGCTCGCCGCGCCCGCTCTCAGCGCTGCGCTCGCGACGACCGGCTGCCCCTCACCGCTGCCCTTCGCGCCGACGCAGACCGCCACCGATGCCAGCGTGAAGGCCGGCGCGGCGACGTCGTTCACGATCGCGCTCGCGCGCGTGCCGGGAGAGCAGGGTCTCTCGAAATTCCGCAGCGTCCTGCCGCGAGGCCTGGTCGCGCGCATCCCCGCAGCGCAGGCGTGTCCTGAACTCGACGCGAGCAGGGGCACGTGCACGCCCGCGAGCGAAATCGGGGTCGGCAGCATCGAAGCCGGCGCCGGCTCCGCCCCCGTGGCGCTGTCGGGGCGCCTGTTCCTCACCGGCCCGTTCGCCGGCGCTCCATACGGGCTCGCGCTCGACGTGCCCGTGACGGCGGGCCCCTTCAAGCTCGGCGAAGTGATCGTGCGCGTGAAGCTCGCGCTCGACCCGAGCAGCGGGCAGCTCATCCTCGAAGGGGGCCTGCCGAGGATCGTGCAGGGCATAGCGCTGCGCGCGCGGCGCATCAGCCTCAGCTTCGAGCGCGCCGGCTTCATCTACAACCCGACCGACTGCAGGACCTTCAACACGTTCACCACGCTCACCGGATTCACCCCCGGCGCCGCCGAGGGCGCCACGCGCACGCTGTTCTCGCCGCTTGCGATCTTCGGCTGCGGCGATCTCGCCTTCAGGCCCTCGGTAGCGGCGCTCGCCAGCGCCAGCGCCTCACCGGCGGCGGGCGCGAACCTCGAAGCGAGCGTCAACCTCCCCGCTGGTGATGCGCGCGTCAGGTCGGTGGTGCTGCAGCTGCCCCGGCAGTTCACGCTGCGCTCGAGCACGCTCGCGCAGGCCTGCGCGGAAAGCACCTTCGATCAGAACCCGCAGGCCTGCCCGGCCAGCTCGTTCGTCGGCAGCGCGAGCGCGAGCACGCCGCTGCTGGGGTCGAAGCTCGCAGGGCCCGCGATCCTCGTGCTGCATGCCCAGACGAACCTGCCGGAGGTGTTGCTGGTGCTGAGCGCCGACGGCGTGCGACTGATCCTCGCGGGCAGCTTCCGGAGCGCCGGCGGGCTCACCTTCCTCGACTTCGGCTCCGAGCCCGACCTGCCGGTCTCGAGCCTCAGCCTGAGCCTGCCGGGCGGCACGCACTCCGCGCTCGCGTTCGTGCCGCGCGGTGGGGTCTGCCCGCTGCCACTCACGATGCCTACCACGATCACCGCCTGGAGCGGCAGGAGCGTCAAGCTGTACACCGCGGTGCGCCAGCTCGGATGTGGCGTGCGCATCGTCGGGCACAAGGTGATCGGCAACGTCGCCTACCTCACGATCCAGACCTTCGCGGCGGGGCGCATCAGCGCCAGCGGCCCCCACCTCAGCACGATCTACCGGCACCTACGCTCTGCAAAGCGCGCGATCCCGCTGCTGGTCGGGCTCAACGCGCACGCACGAGCGGGCAGGCGACCGCTGCGAATCAGGCTTCGAGTCGGCTTCCTGCCGGCCGCGAAGGGTCCGAGCTCTGCGGCCTACGTAAACGTGAAATTCCATTAGCCGGCGCTGTTCAAACGCCCTCCGATAGCGTAGATTCCCTGCTGCTATGGAGGCAATGTCGGGTACGGATACCTCGACGGATGTTCTATCGGAGGCGGAGGAGCTGTTCGGGGGCATCCGTAGGCTGACGGCGATCGCCGACAGCGCGGGCGACCACGAGGCGATCTACCGCGCGCTCGCGCGCGAGCTGCTCGCCTCGCCTGGCGGCGAGGAGGTGCATGTGCACCATCTCGCGCCGCATGCCGATGAGCTCGAGGAGCTAGTCGTCGTCTACCTCTACGACGGCGAGGGACGGCTCAGCTACCTCGTGCCCCGCGGCGAGCGGGCGCCCGGAGTGAGCTGGGTCGCCTCCACTCACCGCAGCTTCCTGGCTAGCCGCAGCGAGGAATTCGCCGCCACCGTCCCGCGCCTGGAGCAGACCGGGCCGGTCAGCTGCGCGCTGCTCGTGCCGCTCAGCGACCGCGGCGAGGTGCACGCGGTCGTGATCCTCGTGCGCCGTTCCTCGGGCGTGCTCGCGACCGCGGCCGTCGAGCACGCCGTGGCGCTCGTCGAGCAGGCGGCGACAGCGCTCGCGCTCGTGCGCGCCCGGGCCGAGGCCGGCACGGACGCCGTCAGCGGCTCGATGAACCACCGCGCCATGCGCCGGCGCCTGCAGGAGGAGATCGACCGCGCGCTGCGCACCGGCGGCGCAGCTCTCCTGCCTGCTGATCGACCTCGACGACTTCAAGTCGGTCAACGACGTCCACGGCCACCAGGCCGGCGACGCGCTGCTGCGCGCGGTCGTGCAGGCGCTCGATGGGTGAGTTCCGCGCCTTCGACCGCGTCGCCCGCTACGGCGGCGATGAGTTCGTGGTGATCCTCCCCAACGCCGACCTCGACGCGGCGGCGGCCGCGGGCGCGCGTGCGCTCGAGCGGCTGTCGGCGATCGCGCGGCGAAGCAGGGCTCGATGGCGGGCGTCTCCGCCTCGATCGGCGCGGCCCAGTGGCGCTCCCCGATGGGCATCGACGAGCTGCTCGAGGCGTGCGACGTCGCGCTGCTGCGCGCCAAGCGCCAGGGCAAGGGTCGCGTCACCCGCGCGGGCAGCTAGGCCAACCGCCGACGACTCCAGTCCGCGCTCGGCGCGCGGACTCTGCGAGACTGCAGAACCCTGTCGGGCCAGCGTGGCCGCCGCCTAGCGGCGGCGAGCCGGCAGCGTTCACCACTCGTCACGGAGAGCACATGTCGCACAACAGCTTCGGCGCGAAGGACACGCTCGCGGTCGGCGCGCGCGAGTACGAGATCTTCCGCCTGGATGCGCTGCAGAAGCGCTATCGACGTCGCGCGGCTGCCGTTCTCGCTGAAGGTCCTGCTCGAGAACCTCCTGCGCACGGAGGGCAACGGCTCGGTCTCGGCGCAGGACATCGAGGCGCTCGCCAGCTGGGACGCGAAGGCGCAGCCGAGCAAGGAGATCGCCTTCACGCCCGGCGCGCGTGCTGATGCAGGACCTCACCGGGCGTGCCCGCGGTCGTCGATCTCGCCGCGATGCGCGATGCGATGGCGCAGATGGGCGGCGACCCCGCCGCGCATCAACCCGCTCGTGCCCGCGGAGCTCGTGATCGACCACTCCGTGCAGGTCGATGCCTTCGGCACGCGCGAGGCCTTCCGCCTGAACGCCGAGCGCGAGTTCGAACGCAACCGTGAGCGCTACACGTTCCTGCGCTGGGGCCAGGGAGCGTTCGCCGACTTCGCCGTCGTGCCGCCGGATACCGGCATCGTCCACCAGGTCAACCTCGAGTACCTCGCGCGCGTCGTCTTCGACGACGAGAGGCGCGGGCAGGCCTACCCGGACACGCTGCTCGGAACCGACTCGCACACGACGATGATCAACGGCCTCGGCGTGCTGGGCTGGGGCGTCGGCGGGATCGAGGCCGAGGCGGCGATGCTCGGCCAGCCGGTGTCGATGCTGATCCCGCAGGTGCTCGGCTTCAGGCTGCACGGCGAGCTGCCGCAGGGCACGACCGCGACCGACCTCGTGCTCACGGTCACCGAGATGCTGCGCGAGCGCGGCGTCGTGGGCATGTTCGTCGAGTTCTACGGCGCGGGCGTCGCCGCGTTGCCGATCGCCGACCGCGCGACGATCGGCAACATGTCCCCGGAGTTCGGCTCGACCTGCGCGATCTTCCCGATCGACTCCGAGACGCTCGACTACCTGCGCCTCTCCGGCCGCAGCGAGGAGCGCATCGCGCTCGTCGAGGCCTACGCCAAGGAGCAGGGCCTGTGGCACGACGAGCGCTCCGAGCAGCCCACCTTCTCCGACGAGATCGAGCTCGACCTCGCGAGCGTCGAACCCTCGCTCGCCGGCCCGCGGCGCCCGCAGGACCGGATCCCGCTGCGCTCCGCCCAGGAGGCCTTCCGGCATCGCTCGGCGATTTCGTCAGCGAGCCACCGCAGCATCCGGCAACCCGGCCGAGGCGGCCGGCGACGACCTCGACGGCGACGCCCACGACGAGGCGCGTCGCGGAGAGCTACCCGGCCTCCGACCCGCCCGCCAACGGCTCGCCCGGCCACAAGCCGCGCGCCCGCCCGCGCGCAGCTCCGCCACGCCGACGGCCGCCGCAGGCCGCGTCGGCAGCCACGCTCGAGCGCCGCACAGCGCCGTAGCGTGACCGCTCGACGGGGAGAGCTTCGAGCTCGACCACGGGCACGTCGTGATCGCCGCGATCACGAGCTGCACGAACACGTCCAACCCCTCGGTGATGGTCGGCGCCGGCATCCTCGCGCGCAACGCGCTCGCGCGCGGCCTGCGCTCCAAGCCGTGGGTGAAGACCTCGCTCGCGCCGGGCTCGAAGGTCGTCACGCGAATACCTCGACCGCGCCGGTCTGACGGAGCCGCTTGAAGAGCTCGGCTTCAACCTCGTCGGCTACGGCTGCACCACCTGCATCGGCAACTCCGGCCCGCTGCCCGAGGAGATCTCCGCGGCCGTCGCCGATGAGGACCTCGCGGTCGTCTCCGTGCTCTCGGGCAACCGCAACTTCGAGGGGCGGATCAACCCCGACGTGAAGATGAACTACCTCGCCTCCCCGCCGCTGTGCGTCGCCTATGCGCTCGCGGGCACGATGGACATCGACATCGCCGAGCGACCCGCTCGGCGCGACGCGCGACGGCCGGGAGGTCTATCTGCGCGACATCTGGCCATCCGAGCAGCGAGGTCGCCGAGACCGTCGGGGAGTGCGTGCGCGCGGAGATGTTCCGCCACAGCTACGGCGAGGTGTTCACGGGCGATGAGCGCTGGCGCGAGCTGCCCGTGCCCGAGGGCGAGCGCTTCGGCTGGGAGGAGCACTCGACCTACGTGCGCCGGCCGCCCTACTTCGAGCGGCATGCCCGCGCGAGCCCGCGCCGATCGCCGACATCGACGGCGCCCGCGTGCTCGCGCTGCTCGGCGACAGCGTCACGACCGACCACATCTCCCCGGCGGGCTCGATCAAGCGCGACAGCCCAGCGGGCAGCTACCTGCAGGAGCATGGCGTGCAGCCGCGCGACTTCAACTCCTACGGCGCACGCCGCGGCAACCACGAGGTGATGGTGCGCGGCACCTTCGCGAACATCCGCCTGCGCAACCTCATCGGCGGCGGCGAGCCGCTGCCCGAAGGCGGCTACACGCGCCACTTCGGCGGCACGGCGCCGCCGAGCAGATGACGATCTACGAGGCCGCCATGCGCTACCAGTCCGAAGGCACCGAGCTCGTCGTGCTCGCCGGCCGCGAATACGGCACCGGCTCCTCGCGCGACTGGGCCGCCAAGGGCACGCTCGCTGCTCGGCGTGCGCGCCGTGATCGCGCAGAGCTTCGAGCGCATCCACCGCTCGAACCTGATCGGCATGGGCGTGCTGCCGCTGCAGTTCCCGGAGGGCGAGAGCGCGCAGATCGCTCGGGCTCACCGGCGAGGAGCGCTTCTGGATCGCCGGCATCGCCGAGGCGCTCGGCGTGCCGCTGCGCCGCCGCACAGCCTGCGCGTGCGCGCCGCGCGCGCGGGTGCGGCGAGAGCTCGAGTTCGACGCGCGCGTGCGCATCGACACCCCGCGCGAGGCGGAGTACTTCCGCCACGGCGGCATCCTTCCGTACGTGCTGCGGGAGCTGCTCGCGCGATGAGTCCCGCCGGGCCTCGAAACCGCGCCGGCCGGCGCGTGCGAAAGCCCGCGCCGGGGCCGCCTCGGCGCGCGCCAGCGAGCAGCTCGCGCCGCCGCTGCTGCTCGAGCTGCTGGGCGCACGTGGAGCCTCCGGCCGCGAGCACGCGCCCGCGGAGGTATGGCGCGGCGCCGCCAAGGCGTTCGCGCAGGTCGAGCACCGACCTCGTCGGCACGCCGCTCGCGCTCGTCGCGCCCGCGCACGGCTACGAGCGAGCGCGCGCGCCGTCTGCTCGTGATGGGCCACATCGACGAGATCGGCCTGATCGTCACCCACATCGACGACGATGGCTTTCTGTGGTTCGGCGAAGTCGGCGGCTGGGACCCGCAGATCCTCGTCGGCCAGCGCGTCGTGATCGACACCCAGGGGGCCCGGTGCCCGGGGTGGTCGGCAAGAAGCCGATCCACCTGCTGCGCGAGGAGGAGCGCAAGAAGGTGCCCGAGATGCGCGAGCTGCACATCGACATCGGCGCGCGCGACGGCGAGCAGGCCGCGGAGATGGTGCGCGTCGGCGACGTCGCCGTGATCGACGCGCAGCCCGTGCAACTGCCCAACGGACGGCTCAGCTCGCGCGCGCTCGACAACCGCCTCGGCTCATACGTCGCGCTCGAGGCGGCTCGGCTGGTCGCCCAGGCGGGCGGCGCGCAGTGGGAGCTCGCCGCCGTCGCCGCCGTCCAGGAGGAGACCACCTTCGGGGGCTCGCGCACGAGCGCCTTCGCGCTCGAGCCGCACGCCGCGATCGTGGTCGACGTCACGCACGCCACCGACGCCCCCGGCATCGACGTGAAGCGCTCCGGCAAGCACGCGCTCGGCTCGGGCCCGTGATCGCCCGCGGCTCGACGCTGCACGAGGGCCTGTTCGAGCTGCTGCACGAGACCGCGCGCAGCCAGCGGCATCCCCTTCACGGTCGAGGCCAACGCCCGCGCCACCGGCACCGACGCCGACGCCGTCCACGCCAGCCGCGGCGGCGTGCCCACCGGCGTCGTATCGATCCCGGTCCGCTACATGCACTCGCCCGTCGAACTGGTCGAGCTGAAGGACGTCACCGACGCCGCTCGGCTGATCGCGCAGGCGGCGCTCGCGCTCACGCCCGAGACGAAGTTCGTGCGCTAGCGGCGAAGTTCGTGCGCTAGAGGGAAAGGCCGAGCGAGCGAGCGCTCACGCGGAGGCCGACTCGAGCTCGGTCATCGCGGGATCCTCGTAGGCCTTGCCCGGGCAGCCGCCGATGACGAGCATGCGCATCCCCTCGGGGCCCGCGTGCACCTTGCGCTTGGTGTCCGCGGGCGACGCGCACGAGCGTCTCCGCGTCGAGCTCGACGCGCTCGCCTTCGATGTCGATCGAGCCGGAGCCGGCGAGCGCGACGTAGACCTCCTCCTGGCCATCTCTGCGTGGTCGTGCTCGGGGTAGTCGTCGAAGTCCGGCGGCAGCGCGATCACCTGCATGCCCGAACGAGCTCACCCCGAGCTCCGCGCGCGCCTTGATGAAGCCGCCGCCGAAGCCCGCCTCCATGTCGCTGATGCGCTTTGCGGTGTAGTCGGCCATGCCCGCGGCGCACACTAGCCGATCCTCCAGGTGAGCGCGTCAGCGCTCACCCTCGCTCGCTATCCATCAGCAGCGCGAGCTGGCGCGACTGGGCGAGCAGTGTCCCGTCGGATGCCCAGATCGTCGCGTCCTCCTCGAAGAAGCCTTCGTGGACGAGCCGCGTGCGCGATCGCGCGAGCACCAGCTCGCGGGTCCGGCCGCTCGCGGCGCGGAGCGCGGTGCGGAAGTGGATCGTGATGTCGATCGTGGGCGCCGGCGCGAACGTGCGCGTGCGCATGAACGGGGCGGGGATCAGCGCGTCGGTGAAGAACGCCAGCGCCGAGCGCATCGAGCGGGCGCGGCTCGACCAGGCCGAGCCAGCCGCCGGTCTCCATCGGCGCTGCGCGCCCGCGAACGGCAGCCCGCCGAAGCGCGGCTGCAGACGTGATGTGCTGCGCGAACGCGGGCGCCGCGCTCGGGCGGGATCAGCGTGCCGGGCTCGCGCTCGGGGTCCGGCGGCGCGACCTCGGGCATCTCGAGCTTCGGCGATCTCCGGGCCCGTCCAGGGCACCGAGAAGGCCGCCAGCGCGAGCGCCATCGGCGTTCCCTCCTGCTCCATGCCGCGCCGAGAGCGAGCTCAGCGAGCGCCCGGCGCGCTCGAGCGCCGTCGTGATTCGCACCGGCGCCCGGCTCGGGCGCGCTCAGGAAGTGGATCGTCAGCGAGCGCGGCGCTGCGCGCCGGATCCGCGACGCGTCTCCGTGAGCGCGCGCAGGATCATCGCCGCGAGGTAGCCGCCGTGCGGGCCGCGTCCCGGCGCGCCAGCCCTCGGCACCTCCGCCGCGAACGCGCGCGTGAGCGCCTCGGCGCGCTCGAGCGCCACCGCCGTGTCGCGCTCGAAGGGCGCCGCCGCCTGGCGCTCACCCGCCGCCGCGGCGGCCTGCTGCTCAGCCACGCACCAGCCGCTTGTAGGTGATGCGGTGGGGACGGTCCGCCGCCGCGCCCAGCAGCGTGCGGCGGTGCTCCTCGTAGGCCTCGAAGTTGCCCTCGAACCAGCTCACCTGCGAGTCGCCCTCGAACGCGAGCACGTGCGTGGCCACGCGATCCAGGAACCAGCGGTCGTGGGAGATCACCATCGCGCAGCCGGGGAACGCGAGCAGCGCGTTCTCGAGCGCGCGCAGCGTGTCCACGTCGAGATCGTTCGTGGGCTCGTCCAGCAGCAGCAGGTTGCCGCCGCTGCGCCAGCACCTTCGCCAGGTGCACGCGGTTGCGCTCGCCGCCGGACAGCGAGCCGACGCGTTTCTGCTGGTCTGAGCCCTTGAAGTTGAAGCCGGCCGTGTACTGGCGCGAGTTGACCGTGCGCTCCCCGAGCGTCAGCTGGTCCTCCCCGCCGGAGATCTCCTCCCATACCGTCTTGTCGGGCTCCAGCGCGTCGCGCGACTGGTCCACGTAGGCGAGCTCCACGGTCTCGCCCAGCTCGAGCGTGCCGCTGTCGGGCTGCTCCTCGCCGGTGATCATCCGGAACAGCGTGCTCTTGCCGGCGCCGTTCGCGCCGATCACGCCGACGATGCCCGCGCGCGGCAGGTCGAAGGACAGCGACTCGATCAGCAGGCGGTCGCCGAAGCCCTTGCTGAGCTCGCTCGCTCTGAGCACGCGCTCGCCGAGGCGCGGGCCGGGCGGGATGTGGATCTGCACGTCCTCGAGCTTGACGTTGCGCTCCTCCGCGACCAGCTCCTCGTAGCGCGCCAGGCGCGCCTTCGATTTCGTGCGCCTGCCCTTGGGGTTCGTCCGCACCCATTCGAGCTCCGCGGCGATCGTGCGCTGGCGCGCCTTTTCGGTGCGCTCTTCCTGGGCCAGCCGCGCCTGCTTCTGCTCGAGCCAGCTCGAGTAGTTGCCCTCGTAGGGGATGCCCCTGCCGCGGTCGAGCTCGAGGATCCAGCCCGCGACGTTGTCCAGGAAGTAGCGGTCGTGGGTGACCGCGACGACCGTGCCCTTGTACTCGGCCAGGTGCTGCTCGAGCCACGCCACCGACTCCGCGTCGAGGTGGTTCGTCGGCTCGTCGAGCAGCAGCAGGTCGGGCGCGCTCAGCAGCAGCCGGCACAGCGCCACGCGCCGGCGCTCGCCGCCCGAGAGCACGCACACGTCCGCGTCCGCCGGCGGCAGTCGCAGCGCGTCCATCGCGTACTCGAGCTGCGTGTCGAGGTTCCAGGCGTCCGCGGCTTCGATCTTGGCCTGCACGCGCGCGAACTCATCGGCGCGCCTCCTCGGAGTAGTTCGCCGCGAGCTCGTTGAAGCGATCCAGCAGCGCCTTCGTCTCGGCGACGCCATCCTCGACGTTGCCCTTCACGTCCTTGGACTCGTCGAGCTGGGGCTCCTGCTCGAGCAGTCCCACCGAGGCGCCCGGCGCCAGCGCGCCTCGCCGCGGAACTCCTGGTCGCGCCCCGCCATGATCCGCAGCAGCGTCGACTTGCCCGCGCCGTTGTAGCCGAGAACGCCGATCTTCGCGCCCGGGAAGAACGCCAGCGTGATGTTCTCGAGCACCGTCTTGTCCGGCGGGTGCACCTTCGACAGCCGGTGCATCGTGAAGATGTACTGGGAGGACATTCCCAGGCAGGATAGGCGCTCCTGCCTGGCGCTAACGTTGTGGGATTCATGCCCACGGTCATCCTCGACATCGAGCAGCACCTGCTCCTGCTGGAGCTCGATGCGCCCTTCGACAAGCGCGACGTGCAGCTCGCGCGCCGGCGCATGGCCAAGCGCTGGCACCCGGACGTCGCGCCGCCGGGAAGGCAGTTCGAGCACGAGCGGCACCTGAAGGCGATCAACGAGGCCGCCGACCAGCTCGAGCGCCTCGCCGAGGGCTCGCGCGGCGGGCGCGTCTCCGAGAACGCCGTGCGCGCCAGCGCCGCGGCGGCGCGCCGGGAGCGCGAGGAGGCCGGACAGCGCGCCTACGAGGCCGAGCAGCGAGCCCGCGCGCACGCCAACGAGCGCGCCAAGCACGACCCCTTCGGCAGCCGCGTCCCCGACCACTCGGTGGTGCACCGCTACGCGCGCTGCCCCTCCTATCCCGAGTGGGGCGTCGGCACGGTCACCGGCATCTACTTCTCTTCGCATCCAGCCGCCAACGGCAACGGGAACGGCAACGGCAACGGCAACGGCGAGGTCGAGGAGCCCGAAGTGCAGCAGTGGGCGCGCGTGAAGTTCAGCCACGGCGTGCGTACCGTGCCCGCCGGCAGCATGCAGTTCGTGGACTTCTCCAAGCCCGACCCCGCCGAGGAGCGCGTCGAGCGCTTCCTCGTCGCCGCCCAGCGCGCGATGGCCGAAGGCGAGTACGAGCTGGCCGCCCAGCGACTCATCTACGCGCGCGATGCCGAGCCGCGCAACGTCGCCGTGCTGCGACTGATGACGCTCGCCTTCTGGCAGGCCGGCAAGCTCGACGAGGCCGCTCGCGCGGTGCGCGACTGGGCCCGCGTCGAGCGTCGCCGACCCGCGCCGCACCGCTTCGCGGCGCGCATCTACGAAGACATGGGCGCGGTCGATCTCGCCGCCGAGGCGGCCGAGCGCGCGGCCAAGCGCGGCCCGCGGGACGCGGGCGCGTGGGAGCGCCTCGGGCGCCTGCGCCTGCGCCTGGCCGACCGCGAGGGCTCGCTGCGCGCGCTCGAGCGCGCGCTCGCGCTCGGCGCGGGCGAGGAGGTGCGCGCACTGATCGCGCAGGCGCTCGCGATGGAGCCGAGCCTCGCGGGCTAGCGCCACAGACGACGCGGCCGGCTCACCGCCCAAGCGCGGCGGCGAGGCGCTGCCCGAGCCGCCGTTGCGCTCGCTGACGTGGGCCACGGAACTCGACTCGCTCGGGATGGACTCGCGCTTCGAGCGCCGCGAGGGCTACCTGGTCGTTCGCTCTCCCCAGCGCCCCGAGCATTGGTGGGGCAACCTGCTGGTCTTCGACCACGCGCCGCGCAGCGGCGACGGCGAGCGCTGGGAGCGGCTGTTCGAGGCCGAGTTCGCAGACGAGCCGCGGGTGGCGCACCGGACGTTCGCATGGGACACCACCGACGGCGATCTCGGCGCCGCCGCCGAGGAGTTCCCGCCGCGCGGCTATGACCTCGACAAGCTCACCGGGCTCGTCGCCACGGTCGCGCAGGTGCGAGCGCATCCGCGCGCGAACCGCGAGGTCAGCGTGCAGCGGCTCGACCCCCGGCCCGGCGCCGACGCCGCGCTGTGGGCCGCGGTGCTCGAGGTCGGCGTCGCCGGGCGCGACGAGCGCATCGACGAGCAGGCCCATCGCGCCCACCGCCACGCGCGCCTTGAGGAAATGCGCGCGATCTTCCGCGCCCGCGGCGGCGGATGGTACGTCGCGCTCGATCCAGCGACGAAGGCGGTCCTCGCCAGCTGCGGGGTGATCGTCACGGGCGAGCGCGCCAGCATCCACGACGTCGACACCGCCGCCTCGCACCGGCGCAAAGGAATCTGCTCGCGCCTGCTCGTCGAGGCTGTGGCGGACCTCGCTGGCGAGCGGGCGCCCGCCAGCGTGGTGATCGCGGCCGACCCCGACTACCACGCGCTCGGGCTCTACGAATCGCTCGGCTTCAGCCAGCGCGAGCACTGTGCCGGTGTCTGCCGCATCCCTCCGCGCGAGGGCTGATGGGCGACGGTTTGCTGCTGTGGGACTTCGACGGCACGCTCGCGTGGCGGGATGGGCTGTGGAGCGGCTGTGTGCTCGAGGTGCTCGACGAGCGGGCGCCGGGGCACGCTGGGACGCTCGAGCTGGTGCGGCGGCAGCTCGCCGGCGCCTTTCCCTGGCACCGGCATGAGCGCCCCCACCCCGAGCTGTGCGAGGGCGAGCGCTGGTGGGAGGCGCTCACGCCCCGGATCGCGTGCGCGATCGAGGCCTGCGGCATAGAGCGCGCGCGGGCGCGCGAGCTCGCTCACGACGTGCGCACGCGCTTCATCGACGGCGCGCGCGGTTGGAGGGTTTTTGCGGACAGCCGCCGCGCGCTCGAGGACGCGGCCGCGGCCGGCTGGCGCAGCGTGATCCTCTCCAACCACGTCCCCGAGCTCGAGCAGCTCGTCGCCCAGCTCGGGCTCGCCGAGCTCCTCGAGCGCGTCTTCAGCTCGGCGCGCACCGGCTACGAGAAGCCCCATCCGCAGGCGTTCCTGCACGCGCTGCGCAGAGTGCGGCGACCCGCCGCGCCGCTGGATGATCGGCGATAACCCCGTCGCCGATGGCGCCGGTGCGCGCGCGCTCGGGATACCCGCCGTGGTGATCCGCGGGGACGCGAGCGAGCCCGAGGAGGGGCTCGTCCTGCGCGCCGGGGACGCGGTCGGGGCGGTGGCGATGCTGCAGCGCTCCTGCGCGACACGTCGGACTTGAGTTTGCGGCGGCCGACGCTCGGGTAGCTACCGCTTCGGCCGGTGGCCGTTGATGGGCTCGGTGCGCAAGGAGCGTCGATGGCCCTCTCGCCGCCGCCTTCCCCCGCTCGTATCTCAGCTCAAGGAGAAGACATGGCAAGAGCTCTGAAGTCGGCCGGCCCGGCAGCGTTCGCAGTCGCTGCCCTCGCGCTGCTCGTCCAGTGCGCCGGCGCGTTCGCGCTCGGAGGCGCCGCGCCCGTGCTCAGCAGCGGCTCGACCGCGCTCGCGCCTGCCCAGGGCACGAAATCGGTGCTGCTGACGCTGACGCCGAGGAACGCCTCAGCGCTGCGCGGGCTCAGCGCCACGGGCGCCGCCGCGCTCACGCCCGCGCAGTTCATGGCCACGTACGCACCCAGCCAGAGCACGGTGGCAGCGATCGAGGGCTGGGCCGCGGGCAGCGGGCTCACCGTCAGCTCGGTCTCGGCCGACCGCCTGCTCGTGCGCCTCAGCGGCTCCGCCACCACACTCGGATCGGCGCTCGGCGTGGGCTTCGAGCGCTTCCGCGCCGCCGACGGCAGCGAATACACCTCGACCACCGGGACGGCGTCGCTGCCTGCCGCGATCGCGCCCGACGTGAGCGCCATCACGGGCCTCTCGAGCCTCGAGCGCGTGCACGGCCAACTCGCGCGCCCGTCCTCGGGCGAAGCCGTCGGCGCCGTCAACTATCCGAGCAGCTACGGACCGCCGGAACTATGGTCGCTCTACCACGCCTCCCCCGCCGCCACCGGCTCCGGGCAGCAGGCCTCGGTCATCACCGCCGGCAACATCAGCGGCGTCGAAGGGGACCTGCGGACCTTCGAGCACAGGTTCGGCCTGCCCGAAGTCCAGTGGCGCCAGGTGGCCGTGGGCGCGCCCGGGACCGAAACCGCAGGCGATGACGAGTGGGACCTCGACACCCAGTACTCGACGGGGATGGCCCCCGGCGTAGGCGTCCTGAACGTGTACGTCGGCAACTCGTTGTCGGACGAATCGATCGTCGAAACGGTCGACCGCTGGGTCACCGAAGACGTCTCCGCGCAGGCCAGCTTCTCCGCCGGCGAGTGCGAGCTGCTCGCGGACGTGGCGGGCTTCACGCAGTCGCTCGACACGGTGCTCGCCGAGGCCGGCGCTGAGGGTAGGACGCTGTTCGCCTCCGGTGGGGACACCGGCTCGCAGTGCCCCGCGCTCGTCGCCGAGAACGGCGTTCCGCTCGGACTCCCGGGCGTGAACTACCCGGCCTCGAGCCCCGACGCGATCGGCGTCGGCGGCACCAGCGTGCTCGGTCCGGAAACGGAAATCGGCTGGTACGCCGGCGGCGGTGGCCAGAGCCTTCTCGAGAGCGCCCCGGCGTGGCAGTCCGCCGCCGGCGGCAGCTTCGTCGGCGCCACGCGCGGCGTCCCCGACGTCGCCTTCGACGCCGATCCCGAGAGCGGCGTGAAGGTGATCATCGCCGGCAAAGAAGAAGTGATCGGTGGCACCAGCGCGGGCGCGCCCGCGTGGCAGGGGATCTGGGCGCGCGTCGAGGGCGCTCACGCCGGCCTCGGCTTCGCGGGACCGGTGATCTACGGGAGCGAGCCCGCGGGCGCCTTCCGGGACATCACGATCGGCGACAACAGCATCTACCCGTGCACGCCCGGCTGGGACTACGTCACCGGACGCGGCACGCCCGTGATCGAAACGCTCGTCGCGGGCGCGTAGGCGCAATCTGGGTGTGAGGGGGCGCCCGGCCCGCTCGCCGGGTGCCCCCTCACACTCACGGCCTCACGCCACGAGCGGCTGCTCAGAGGATGTTCACGGCGCGCGAGACGAGCAGGCCGATCGTGATCAGCGAGATGATCGACTGGACCCCCATCACGCACTTGGCCATGGGGGTCAGCGGCATCGTGTCGGTGGGCGAAAACGCCGCGGCATTGGTGAGCGAAACATAGGCGTAGTCGATGAAGCGCGGACGCCAGTCGCGTGGCTCGATGCGGTCGTCGGCCATCTGCGGGAAGAGGAAGTCGGGTGGTCCGTCTTCTCCGGCCGCCCGCCGTCCGGGCCCGCCGCGATCAAGCTCCCAGTACCACAGCCCGAAGATCAGGAAGTTCGTCAGCCAAATCAGCACACCGGAGATGATCAGTTCACGCCCGCCGCTGGTGATGTTGTGGTGGAGCAAGAAGTGCGTCAGCTCGGCCAGTGAGAACGCGTTTGCGGAGCTAACGAGTGCGACCAGTCCGATCGCAACCCGCCGGCGGAGCGGGTGCTCCTCTTCGATGTATGCCTTTCGAGTGCCCAACAATCCGAGCACGAGCGCCCCCTCGAGCGCGGGCACCAGCCAGCTCGGGCCAACAGTGAGGCGCGGAGGGAGCGCAAGTTGGAGCCCGATGGCGGCCAGCACCGTCAGCTGTGCCGGCCAGGTCGCTTCCTTGGTGGCGGGCGGCGGGTAGCGCCATCCGTCGGTGCGGGTCGCTTCATGGGCCACGCCCGGAGCGTAGGCACGCGGTCGGCCGGCAAAGCCGCCCGAGCTCCCTCGCGCCGCGCCCACCGCGAGCGCTAGCCTGGGCGCTGGTGGGTATCGAGAGTCCCGTCCATCTGATCTTCATCGGGGTCGTCGCGCTGCTCGTGCTCGGCCCCAAACGGCTGCCCGAAATGGCGCGCGCGCTCGGTCACGGCCTGCGCGAGTTCCGCGAGGCGATGAACCTCGACGGCGAGCACCCGATCGAGCACGCGCCGGTGGCCAGCCAGCCGGTCGAGGATCCGTCGGCGCCCGCGCCCGCGTCGGCGCCCGAGCCCGAGCCCGCGTCCGTCGCAGTGCAGCAGCCGGCGCAGGCGCAGCCACAGGGCGATCCGCTCGCGGACAGCTTCGCGCGCGCCGACGCTGGCGCCGCAGACGTGGATCCGGCCGGGCCGCTACCGTCCGCCGGTGCGCCTGATCGTCGCCCGCTGTGAAATCTCCTACCTAGGCCGACTCAGCACCGCCCTGCCGTCCGCGGTGCGCCTGCTGATGCTTAAGCCGGACGGCACGCTGATGGTCTTCTCCGACGGCGGTGGCTCGACGGTGAAGCCGCTGAACTGGATGTCGCCGCCGACCGAGATCGAGGAGCACTGCGGCGAGGACGGCACGCTGACAGCGCTGACCGTGAGACGCCGCGGCAAGGAGGAGCGTCTGGAGATCTCGCTGGGTGAGATCCTCTCCGACGTCGAGCACGAGCTCGACTCGCAGTCTTCGCTCGAGAAGGAGGGAGTCGAGCGCGAGCTGCAGGAGCTGCTCGCCGGCGCGCCGCACTGGTGCGGCGAGGGCTTTCGCCTGGTCAGGCGCGAGTGGCCCACCGACATCGGCCCGGTGGACCTGATGTGCCGTGACCCGCGCGATCAGTGGGTCGCCGTGGAGATCAAGCGGATTGCGACGATCGAGGCGGTCGAGCAGCTCACGCGCTACCTGCAGCGGATCCGCGAGGACCCCGAGCTCGGCGGCTGTCGCGGGGTGCTCGCCGCCGAGGTCATCAAGCCGCAGGCGCGCGTGCTCGCCCGCTCGCGCGGAATCGACTGCATCGAGGTGGACCCGCGCGTGCTCCGCGGCGAGCGCGAGCCGGACCTGCGCCTGTTCGCGGCCTGAGCGACGCCGCTTCGGCGAGCGTGGCGCGGGTAGTCTCTGCGGCCCCGAATGAAGGAGCTCGCGTTAGAGATGACTGACGATCAGGCCGGCGCGGAGAAGCCGGTGCTCACCGAGCGGCGCGGCAACGTGCTGCTGATCACGCTGAACCGCCCGGCCGTGCGCAACGCCGTGAACGCGGCGCTAGCCGCCGGAGTCGGCGGGGCGCTCGAGGAGCTCGATGCCGACGCGGGCCTGTCGGTCGGGGTGCTGACCGGCGCAGGCGGCTACTTCAGCGCGGGCATGGATCTCGGCGCCTTCGTGAAGGGGGAGTCGCCCTGGTTCGGCGATCGCGGTTTCGCCGGCATCGCCCAGCGCTCGGCGCGCAAGCCGCTGATCGCGGCGATCGAGGGCTTCGCGCTCGCTGGCGGGCTCGAGATCGCGCTCGCGTGCGACCTGATCGTCGCCGCCAGGGGTGCGCGCATGGGCATCCCGGAGGCCAAGCGCTCGCTCGTTGCGGCGGGCGGGGCGCTCCTGCGGATGCCGCGGCGCATGCCCTACCACGTCGTCATGGAGCTCGCGCTCACGGGAGACCCGATGCCCGCTGAGCGCTTCGAGCAGCTCGGCCTGGTGAACCGGCTGGCCGACCCCGGCTCGGCCGTCGAGGTCGCGCTCGAGCTCGCGGCGAGCATCGCCGGCAATGGGCCGCTCGCGCTGATCGCCTCCAAGCAGATCCTGCAGGAGCAGTTCGACTGGACCAGCAGCGAGATGTGGGAGCGCCAGGGCGCGATCTCCGGTCCCGTGTTCGCCTCCGAGGACGCCAAGGAGGGCGCGGCGGCGTTCAAGGACAAGCGCGAGCCGGCCTGGCAGGGACGCTGATTTCCGACGCCGCCCTACGCCGACGCGGCTGATCAGTAGCCGCGACGCTTGCGCCGACGCTGGCGCATGATCGCGAACAGGCGACGCAACAGCGCACCCATCAGCGCTCTCCCGGTGTCTTGCGGGGGTACTGCGAGATCGGCTCGCGCAGGTCGATCGCCGTTCTCAGGATGCGGCTCTGTTCCTGGACGTGGGCGGCGGGGTAGCCCTCACCCGGGCTCGCGCGCTCGGGCCGGCCGATGTAGCCGAAGTGGATGTCCGTCGGCATGATCTGCATCAGCCGCGGGAACATGTGCGCGCGCGCCCCCATGTTGCGCGGCTCCTCCTGCACCCAGACGATCTCGCGCAGGTTCGGGTAGTTCGCGATCAGGGCCAGCAGCTGACCTTCGGGGAATGGGTAGAGCAGCTCGATGCGCCCGACCGCGAGGCCCACGTGCGAGGGCCGCTCGGGCTGGCCGACGAGGTCGTAGTAGATCTTGCCGGTGCAGAGCACGAGGCGCGTGACCTGCTCGTTGTCGACGCCGGGCTCTGCGAGCACCGGCTGAAAGCGCGTGCCCTCGGCCATGTCGTCGATCGCGCTCGCGGCCTGCGGCAGGCGCAGCAGCGACTTCGGCGTCATCACGACCAGCGGGCGCTGCTTGGCGATCTTCGCCTGGCGGCGCAGGAGGTGGAAGTACTGCGCCGGCGTCGTCGGGCTCGCGACGCGGATGTTGCCCTCGGCCGCGCTGCGCAGGAAGCGCTCGAGGCGCGCGGATGAGTGCTCGGGGCCTGAGCCCTCGTAGCCGTGCGGGAGCAGCAGCGTCAGGCGCGAGGTCTGCCCCCACTTGGCAAGGCCGGAGACGATGAACTGGTCGATGATCACCTGCGCCGAGTTGATGAAGTCGCCGAACTGCGCCTCCCACAGCACGAGTGTCTCCGGCGCCTCCTGGCTGTAGCCGTACTCGAAGCCGAGGCAGGCGAGCTCGGAAAGCGGGCTGTTGTGCAGCTCCAGCGGCGCGAGCGCGTCGGGCAGGTTCTGGATCGGGCACACCGTCTGACCGGTCTTGGCGTCGTGAAGCACCATGTGGCGCTGGCTGAAGGTGCCGCGCTCGGTGTCCTGGCCGGTGAGGCGGATCGGCGTGCCCTCGGTCAGCAGCGAGGCGAACGCGAGCGCCTCGGCGTGCGCCCAGTCGATGCCCGTCGTCGCCGGGTCCTCGGCTGCGAGCACCTCGTGGCGGCGCTCGAGCTGTTTGGCCAGCTTCGGGTGCACCGTGAAGCCGTCCGGGACCCGTAGCAGCGCCTCGCCGAGGTCGCGCAGGTGCGCGACGGGGACCGCCGTCTCGACCTCGGGGCTCGGCGAGCGGTCCAGCTGGTACTCGCCGGTCGAATGCTCCTCGCCCTCTGCCGCGGCTGCGATCTTCGCCTTCAGGCGCTGGTGGAGCAGCGTGAGGTTGTCCCACACCGCCTGCGCCTGGTGATCGACCTCCTCCTTGGAGACGACGCCCTCTGCAACGAGGCGGTCGGCCCACAGTTCGGCGACGCGCTTCTTGGTCTTGATCTTCGCGTACATCTCCGGCTGGGTGTAGGCGGGCTCGTCGGACTCGTTGTGGCCGAAGCGCCTGTAGCCGATGAGGTCGATGAGGACGTCGTGGCCGAACTCCTCGCGGAAGCCGAACGCGAGCCGCACGGCGCTTACGCAGGCCGGCACGTCGTCGGCGTTCACGTGGATGATCGGCACGTCGAAGCCCTTCGCGAGGTCCGAGGCCCAGCGCGTCGAGCGCGCGTCGTCTGGATCGGTGGTGAAGCCGATCTGGTTGTTGGTGATGATGTGGATCGTGCCGCCGACCTTGTAGCCGTCGAGCGCCTGCAGGTTCAGCGTCTCGGAGACGACGCCCTGGGCGGGGAAGGAGGCATCGCCGTGGATCACGATCGGCACCGCCGCGTTGGTGTCCTGGTGGGCGTGCGGCCCCTGGCGCGAGGTCTGCGCCGCGCGCGTGGCGCCCTCGACGACCGGCGAGACGTACTCGAGGTGGCTCGGGTTGGACTCGAGGTTCACGCGAATCGTGTCGCCATCGGGAAGCTTGTAGGTGCCCTGGGAGCCGTGGTGGTACTTCACGTCGCCGGTCCCTCCCTGCGGGATCGTCGTCACCGCCTCGATCGTCGAGGCGCCCTCGAACTCCGCGAAGATCGTGTCGTAGGCGCGCCCGAGGTTGTGCGCGAGCACGTTCAGGCGGCCGCGGTGGGCCATGCCGACGACCACCTCCTGGGCGCCGTGGGCCGCTGATAGCTGGATCAGCTCATCGAGCATCGGCACCGTCATGTCGAGGCCCTCGATCGAGAACTGGTGCTGCCCGAGGTAGGCCTTGTGCATGAAGCGCTCGAGCGCGTCCACCTCGACGAGCCGCTTCAGCAGTGACCTGCGCTCGTCGCTGGTGAGCTCGTGGCGGAAGGCGCCGGACTCGATGTGCTCGCGCAGCCACACGCGCTGGCGGTGGGAGGCGATGTGCTCGACCTCGTAGGCGATGGTGCCGCAGTAGGTCTCCTTCAGGTGCGGCAGCGCGTCCGCGAGGGTCGCGCCGGGAACGTACATCTGGAAGATCTTGGCGGGCAGCCTCGCCTGGATCTCCGGCTTCAGCCCGAGCGCTTCGGGGTCGAGCCCAGGGTCTCCCTCCGGCTCGGTGCCGAGCGGGTCGAGGTGCGCGGCGAGGTGGCCGTGGCTGCGTACGCGGCCCACGTATGTGCTCGCTGCCTGGACAGCCTGCAGCAGTTCTTCGCCGCCCGTGTAGACCCCATCGACCGGCTTCTGCGCCGCCGCGGCGGCGGCTGCGGCGGGAGCCGGAAGCGGAGGGGGCGGGCCGAGCTCGACGCTCAGCGCGGCGAAGACCTGCTCGTAGAAGCCGTGCTCGCCCTCGAGGTACTCTTCGATCAGCCCGAGGAAGCGCCCCGACTCGGCGCCCTGGATGATGCGGTGATCGTAGGTAGAGGTCATCGTCATGACCTTCTCCGCGCCGATCATCGCGCCGATGTTCGCCAGCCCGACCGGGTAGCCGATCGAGCCGCTCGCCACGATCGTGCCCTGGCCGACCATCAGGCGGGGCACCGAGGCCGCCGTTCCGATGCCGCCCGGATTGGTCAGCGTGATGTTGGCGCCGACGAGGTCGTCGGCGCCGAGCGTGTTCGTCCGCGCGCCGCCGACGAGCGCGTCGTAGGCCTCGAGGAAGCGGTCGAACGGCAGGCCGCCGGCATCCCTGATCACGGGGACCATCAGCGTGCGGGTCCCGTCCTTCTTCTCGACATCCACCGCCAGCCCGAGGTTGACGGCGCCGTCCCGCACGCGCTGGGGCTTGCCATCGATCTCCGCGTAGTGCTCGCTCATCACCGGCATGTCGGTGGCGGCGCGCGCGATCGCATACGCGATGAGATGTGTGAAGGAGACCTTGCGATCTGCCGCCTTCAGTTCGCGCCGACGGGCGTCGAGGACCGTCACGGTGATCGTGCGCAGGCTCGTGGCGGTGGGGATCGACAGGGACTCGGCCATGTAGCGCGCGAGCACCGCGGCTCCGCCTCGCAGCGGCACCGTGCTGGCAATGGCCCCGTTGGCGCTCGTAGCCGGAGCCGGAGCCGCGGCGGCGGAGAGCACGTCGGACTTGGTGATGCGTCCCGCCGGGCCGCTGCCGGCGAGGGAGGAGAGGTCCACGCCCTCGGCGGCCGCGGCGCGCGCCGCGACCGGGGAAACCTTCACGTCGGCGGGCGCGGCCGTGGCGCTCGCCCCAGCGGCGCTTGGCGCGCTCTCGCTCGGCGCGGGCTCGGAGCGCGCGCGCCCATGCTCGCCGGAGGGAGCGGCGCCGGGTGCTATTCGCGCGATCACCTGACCGACCGTCACCGTGTCGCCCTCGCCGACCAGCAGCTCGGCGACGGTCCCGCTCGCCGGGGCAGGGAGCTCCACGTCGACCTTGTCGGTTGAGATCTCGACGATCGTCTCGCCCTCGGAGACCTGCTGACCGACGGCGGCCCGCCATTCGAGGATGGTGCCCTCGGTGACCGACTCCCCGGCAGCCGGCGTGATCACGTCGATCAGCTCGCCGGCGAGGGCGCCGTCGGCAGTGCCCGCGCCATCGCTCTCGGGCGCGTCCGCAGGGTCGGCCTCGGTGCTCGCGCCCGCCGACTGTGAGCCGTTGCCGCCGTTGCTCGTCGGGGAGGGCGCCTGCACATCGCCGGCGGGGGAGTGGGCCTCCTCGTCACCCACCGAGATGCGCGCGATCACCTGTCCGACCGTCACCGTGTCGCCCTCGGCGGCCAGGAGCTCGCTGACCGTGCCGCTCGCCGGGGCAGGGAGCTCCACGTCGACCTTGTCGGTCGAGATATCGACGATAGTCTCGTCGCGCGCGATCGGGTCGCCGACCTTCACGTGCCATTCGAGGATCGTTCCCTCGGTCACCGACTCGCCCGCAGCGGGGGTCACAACGTCTACGGTTCGCACTCCGGTGGTGCCAGTCGCCATCAGTCTTGCACTCTAGCGTGCCGGCTTGTGCAGATGTTGGCGGAGGCGGGCGGAATGGGCACTTTCACACCATTCACACAAATCGCACGGCGTCGGCGCCGCGCGCTCTCAAACCTCCAGCCCAGCGTGCGCTCGAGGTGCCCGTTCGCGTTGCTCTCGCACGAACTGGTAGCTGCCGAAGAAGGGACCGATGCCGCCGAGCACGGCCACCGCGACGGCGAGCTTCAGCGACACGATCCGCAGGCGGGCGGCCGTGATGCAGGCGAGCGACATGAGGATCCACAGCAGCCCGTGGCTGAGGCCGAGCGCGAAAGTCAGCGGCTCGGGCTTGCCGGCGGCGAAGGCGCACACCAGCAGCGCGGTGTAGATGCACGAGTGCGCGAAGGAGGCCCACTTCAGGCGCGTGAACGTGAGCGGCCCGACACCCGCGCGCAGGTGCTGCGTCGTCACCGAGCCAGCCAGCTCGCCATGCGCGGCAGAGCCTCGCCAGCTTGCGGTGGCCAGCGATCGATGTCGTGCGACCACCACTCGAACGCGTCGTGCTCCTCGTCCGGCTTCACTTCCTGCTCGGCGCCCTCCGCCAGCCACGCCTGCCCGACGAACATCACGAGTCTATGCGGCAGCGTCAGAAGCGCCTCGCCGCGAACACGCTCGGGCGCCACGCCCCACTCCTCGCGCAGCTCGCGCACCAGCGTCTGCGCGGGGTTCTCGCCGAGGTCGACCGCTCCGCCGGCGCCGAGTGCCCAGCGCCCGGCCCACGAGGCGACCCAGGGTGCGCGCCGTCCTGCCAGCCACCGTCCATCGGCCGAGCGCGTGACGCACAGGGCGGCGACGCTGTAGGCGGCGTCGGCCTCGATCAGGCGAAGCGCCCAGCGCTGCGGCTGGAGCTCGAGCTCGAGGCCGTGCTGATCGTGGGAGAAGCCGACGAGGCGCGCCGCCACGCCATCGTGGCTAGGCGAGCCGCGCTCGCGCAGTGCCCTGATCGCCGCATCCGCCGCTGCGGTCTCGTCGGCTGAGGGCTCATACGGATGATCGAGCCAGCGTGCGCGGATCTGTCCCATCTCCCAGGGCCCGCGCGCGAGCACCCCAGGGACGGGTAGCTCCGCTTCCTGCTGCTCCACAGCCATGTTCTTGAGAATAGGGATGCGCGCAGGGCGCCAGTGACGGTGCGCTCGTCGGTGTGGAAGAGTTCCCGCGGGTGAGTCGCCGGCGCAAGCATTGGGGCTGGGGGTATGAGGACCAGCAGCCGTCTCGCGTTGCGCTCGAGGCCTCGGCGGCGACGCTCGCCGAGCGGCTCGGGTTCGAACTGGGCGAGGTCAGGGAGCCGGTTGGCCTCGGCGAGCTCGAGCTCGCGCCCTGCCACGTCGCACTGCCGCGCGCGCTCGCATCCTTCAGCTCGGCGGACGCCTACGAGCGCGCCGCGCACGCGCTAGGGAAGTCCTACCTCGACGTCGTGCGGGGCTTCAACGGAGATTTCGCGCATCCGCCGGACTTCGTCTGCTTCCCGCGAGATGAGCACGAGCTCGAGCAGGTGCTCGAGTGGTGCGCGGGTGCGAGCGTGGCCGCGATCCCCTTCGGCGGCGGCACGTCGGTCGTCGGGGGTGTCACACCCGAGGTGCCCGCGCGCTACAACGGCGCGGTCTCGATCGACATGCGCGCGTTCGACGGCGTGCTCGAGGTCGACCACCTCTCGCGCGCTGCCCTCATCGGCGCGGGCGCGAGCGGGCCGGCGCTCGAGGCCGGGCTCTCGGAGCACGGCCTCACCCTCCGCCACTATCCCCAGTCGTTTGAGTACTCGACGCTCGGCGGCTGGATCGCGACGCGCGCGGGTGGTCACTTTGCGACCCTCTGGACTCACATCGAGGACATGCTCGAGTCGGTCCGGGCGATTACGCCGGTGGGAGTGTGGGAGTCCAGGCGCCTACCCGGCTCAGGTGCCGGTGTCAGCCCCGACCGCATGCTGGCGGGCTCCGAGGGAGCGCTCGGCGTGATCACGCAGGCTTGGGTCAGGGTGCAGCCGCGACCGACCCATCGCGACTCGGCCGGCGTGGGCTTCCCCGACTTTGCCGTCGGGGCGGAGTGCGTGCGCGCGATCTCGCAGTCCGGCCTTCACCCCTCGAACTGCCGCCTGCTCGATCCCGGCGAGGCGGCGCTCACGGGCGCGGGCGACGGCATGCACGCCCTGCTCGTGCTCGGCTTCGAGTCCACCGATCATCCGGTGGCCGAGGCGATGCAGCGGGCGCTCGAGATCTGCCGCGAGCACGGCGGGGTTGCACAGCGAGGCAGCGAGGGCCAGGACAGCGCAGCCGGGGGTTCGGTCGGCTCCTGGCGCAGCGCCTTCCTCGGCGCTCCCTACCTGCGCGACGTGATGGTCGCGGCGGGCGTGATGGCGGAGACGTTCGAGACCGCGATCACCTGGGAGCGCTTCGCGACGCTGCACCGGTCTGTGAGCGCGGCCGCGCGCGAGGCGCTCGACGACGGCGATGACGCCCGCGGGCGCGTCCACTGCCGCTTCACGCATGTCTACCCGGACGGCCCCGCACCCTATTTCACCGTGATCGCACCCGCGCGGGCGGGCTCGGAGCTCGAGCAGTGGCTGGAGGTCAAGCGCGCCGTCAGCGCGGCGATCATCGCCGCGGGGGGGACGATCACCCATCACCACGCGGTCGGCCGCGACCATCGTCCCTGGTATGACGAGCAGCGCCCCGAGCCGTTCGCGCAGGCGCTGCGCGCGGCCAAGGCCGCCGTCGATCCGGCGGGAATCATGAACCCCGGTGTGCTCGTCGATCCGCTCCCGTGAAGATCGCCGTCCTCGGACCCGGCGGCGTCGGCGGCCTGATCGCGGGCGCGCTCGCGCGCGCCGGCTCGGAGGTGATCGTGGTGGCGCGCGAGTCCACCGCGCAGACGATCGACTCGCGCGGCCTGCGGGTGCGCAGCGTGCTGCTCGGCGACTTCACCGCGCATCCGCGCACGGCGTCGACGCTCGATCAGCGTGTCGACGTCCTGATCGTGGCGACCAAGGCGGCCGGCCTCGAGCCCGCGCTCGCGCGCATCGCCGAGCCACCAGGCTTGGTCCTGCCGCTGCTGAATGGGCTCGATCACCTTGCGCTGCTGCGCCGGCGCTTCGAGGCGGCCTCGGTGCTCGCGGGGGCCATCCGCGTGGAGGCCGACCGGCCTGCTCCGGGCGAGGTCGTCCACACGAGCGCCTTCCTGCTCGTGGACATGGCCGCGCGTTGCAGCTCATACGGCCCGGCGATGCAGGAGCTCGCAGACGAGCTCAAGCGCGCGGGGCTGTCCGTGCGGCTCGGCTACCCGATCACCGAGCGCTCCGAGGCGGAGGTGATGTGGTCGAAGCTCGTGCGTCTGAACGCGCTCGCGTGCACGACGAGCGCACATGACAAGCTGCTCGGGGAGATCCGCTCGACGCCTGAGCTGCGGGCCGAGCTCGTCGGTGCGATCGAAGAGGGATCAGCGGTAGCCCAGGCGGAGGGAGCCACAGAAGTTCAGGCGGAGAAGGCGATCGGCGAGCTCGAGCGCGCCCACGAGACGCTCGGGAGCTCGATGCAACGCGACATCGCGGCGGGACGTCCACCCGAGATCGACGCGATCCCGGGCGCTGTCCTCAGAGCCGCCGCGCGCAACGGGCTGCAGTGCCCGACGATCGAGCGGCTCGTGGCGATGATCTGTCAGCGCATCGCCGCGGCGCCGGCGGCGCCGGCGGCGCCGCCGCGGCTCTAGTCCGATTCTGAGGGCGCGCGGCCGGGCGCGAAGACCGGGATCTGCTGCGTGGCCACGGCCTCCACGACCTCGCGCTCCTCGGCCTGCTCTGAGTGCTCGTCGTGCTCGCCGTCGCAGAGGACGCGAAAGTTGCCCGTGACGCCTCCGTCTGCGTGGATCGTGATGCCCGCCAGGATCTCCTCGCCCTCCTCGAGGCCAAGGCGCTCCATGTCGAAGTGTGCGAGCCCGATGCCGTAGGCGGTGTGCGTGGGGTTCTCGCGATCATGCGCTGCCACGCCCTGGGCGAAGCGCTCGAGGTTCTTGGCGATCTTCCCCGTGTCGGCCATCGCTTGAGTCCGGAGATTAGCGCGGGGCTTGTAGATTGGAAGCGGATGGCGGGAGGGATATCGATCGAGCAGCCGCCGCTCGCGTCGGGGAAGGTGGACGGCCGGCCGGAGGCGAGCGGGCGCGGCGAGGTCATCCGCACGACAGCGCTCACGAAGGTGTACGCCGGCACCGATTTCAAGGCGGTCGACGGCCTCGATCTGAGCGTGCTCGCGGGCGAGATATTCGGGCTGCTCGGCCCCAACGGCGCAGGCAAGACGACGACGGCGGGCATGCTCACGACACGCGTGATCCCCACCTCTGGCGGCGCGCTCGTCGGCGGGATCGACGTGGTCGCCCACCCTGCGCTCGCCAAGCAGCTGCTCGGCATCGTCTCCCAGCAGAACACGCTCGACCGGCAGCTGACGGTGTGGGAGAACCTCTACTTCCATGGCCGGCTCTTCGGCGTGGGCGCCGCACAGTCGCGCCGAACGGCCGATCGGCTGCTCGAGCAGTTTCAGCTCGCCAAATGGGCCAAGGCCTCCGTGTACGCACTCTCCGGCGGCATGGCCCAGCGCCTGATGGTCGCGCGCGCGATCTTCCACCGACCCGCGGTGCTCTTCCTCGACGAGCCGACCGCGGGCCTTGACCCGCAGGGTCGGCTCGCGCTGTGGGAGATCCTCGGCGAGCTCAACCGCGAAGGCCAGACGATCCTGCTGACGACGCACTACATGGAGGAGGCCGACGCGCTGTGCGAGCGCGTCGCGATCATGGACCACGGCAGGATCCTCGCGCTTGACACGCCGGCGGCGCTGAAGCGGTCGGTCGGCGCGGACACGATTGTCACGCTGAAGGCCGGCGGAGAGCCCGACGCGCTCGCCCGTCACCTCTCACACGAGCTCGACGGGCTGACGCGCTCACGCGTGATCGAAGGTGGCGTCGAGTTGCATTTCAGCGGCGTCGAGCGCCTCGTCCCGCGGGTCGTGAGCGCCGCCGAGGGCGCCGGCTTTCCGGTGATCGACCTCTCCGTCGCCGAGCCGACGCTCCAGGACGTCTTCATCAACCTCACCGGCAAGGAGCTGCGCGACTGATGAATGCGCTGGAGACAGCGAGCGCCCGGCCGCGGATCGAGATCACGCCGACACGCTCGGCGATGGCGGCATCGCGCACGGCCCTGCGCGCGCTGATCCTGCGCGACCTCGTCGTGCTGCGCAAGAACTTCGGCGAGTTCGTCGTGCGGACTCTGGTCCAGCCGTTCCTGCTCGTGTTCGTCTTCCTCTACGTGTTCCCCTCGATCGGGCAGGGCATCGGCGGTCACGGCCGCGGCTCGGAGTCGGCGTTCGCGACCGTGCTGGTACCGGGCGTCGTCGGCATCTCGATCATGTTCCAGGGCATCCAGGCGGTCGCGCTGCAGCTCTCGACCGAGTTTGGCTACACGCGCGAGATCGAGGATCGCGTGCAGGCGCCGTGCCCGATCTGGCTGGTGGCCGTTTCGAAGGTCCTCTCGGGCGCGACCCAGGGGCTGCTCGCCGCGCTGATCGTGTTCCCGATCGCCGCGGTAATCCACGCCTCCGGCGTGCACGCGCACCTGTCCGTTCACTGGTGGGTAGTGCTCACGCTGATACCGCTGGCGTGCGTCACCATGACCTCCCTCGGGCTGCTGCTCGGCACGGCGTTCGAGCCGCGCAACATCGGGCTGATGTTCGGCTTCGTGGTGCTGCCACTCACCTTCCTCGGTGGCACCTATTACCAGTGGACGCGACTGGCCCCGGTGACCGTGGGCGGGGTGCACTGGCTCCAGATCGTGGTGCTCATCAACCCGCTGATCTACGTGAACGAGGGCATGCGCGCGGGGCTCACCCAGGCCTCTCACATGCACCTCTACATCGTCTACCCGGTGCTCGTCGGCTTCTGCGCAACCTTCCTGGCGTTGGGACTGCGCAAGTTCAGCTCGCGCGTGCTCTCCTAGCCGCGCAGGTCTCATGCAGGGCACGCGAACGCCGGCGGCTCGACCTCCCTCGACGCTCGCGCTGGGAGCAATCACCCTCGAGCGCTGGCGTGGCGAGGATGTGGATGAGCTGCACCGGGCGGTGTCGAGCAGCATCGAGCACCTGCTCCCGTGGATGCCGTGGGCGCGCGAGCGCGACCGCGACGCACGGGCGCGCTTCCTAGAGGAGTCCGAACGGGGCTGGGCCGCCGGCGAGCGTTTCGAGTATGCGATTCGCGACGCTCGAGCCAACCTGATCGGTGGCGTCGGCCTGATGAGCCGCGTCGGCCCGCGCGCGCTTGAGATCGGCTACTGGGTACACGCGGCGCACACGCGCCGCGGAGTGGCGACACTGGCTGCGGCAGCCGCGACCGAGGCTGGCCTGGCGCTCGCCGAAGTGGATCGCGTCGAGATCCACCACGACGATGGGAACGTCGTGAGCGGGCGCGTCCCGGCGCGACTGGGCTTCTCCCGCACGGCCACCGTTCCGCGGAAGCCGACCGCGCCGGGCGAGGTCGGCATCGAGGTCCGTTGGCGCCTTCACGAGAGCGACTTCCAGACGAGCGCGGCCGCGGCGCTGCTCGACAGCGTGCGCCGGCCTACCAGCGGGCCGCGCCAGCCGGCTAGCCCCTGAGCTTGGCGTCCGCACGGGCGCACGCGACGGGGGACGGGCCTGCTCAGCCCGCCGCGCCGTCGCCGTCGCGCGGCTCGAGCACGAACGTCTCCACCCCGATGTCGGGGTCGATGTGGTTGTCGCTCAGGAAGGCGAGCACCTTGCGCCCCGAGATCTCCTCGACGACCGCGACGAGGTCGGCTTTCATGGCTTCCTGGTAGCCCTTGCGCGCCGCGAGCACGAGCTCGACCTTGCCGTCGGCGACGAGGCTTCGTTCCCCCTTCGTCAGCGTGTCGCGCATCACCACGCAGATGAGTTCGTCGTCGATGTGGGTGCGCGCCCTCGTCGGACCGCGACCGGTGTACTCGCTGAGCACGCGCACGACGCCATTTGAGATGTCCGCCGCGACGCTGCTGACCGCCGATCGGCTGCTGTCGATGCCCGTCATTGGAAGGCCCTCTCGCCTCCCTCCTCGGAAAGGACCCCGCGAAGGTAGGAAGGAGACGGATCAGATCCGTCCGCGAAGGGCCGCGTCCTGCCTCTGTCTCCGCCAAGGGATACAGAGCAAACTCACGTGTGCACAGATCTTAGCCCCGTTGGCGCGCCGAGCCCCCGCGCTCGCGCGCCCGACGGATGGAACGCGGGCGCTCACGCTCGACCTGAGCGGGCTTCGCTTCATCGACTCCTCGGGCCTGAACGCGATCGTAAGGGCTCGGGATCTCTGCGAGGAGAACGGGGTTCGGTTCTCGCTCGTGCCCGGGCCGCCCGCGGTGCAGCGCCCGTTCGAGGTGACTCATCTGCTCGAGCTGCTGCCATTCACCGTGGTTGCCGCCGGCGCCTAGCCCGTTAGCCGCCGGGGCCCGCCCCTCGACGGAGCAGGACGAGCGTGTCGGCTCGCACGCCATCGTGCCCACGGCATCGCCGGCCGCCTCAGCTCGACGGCTCCTCCAAGGCTCGCCGTCGTCGATCTCGTGATAGACAACCACGGTCGTCGTCGCATCTCGGCTGGTTCGGCCAGCCGGGAGTGCGCCGGACTCGTTGCATCGAATCCATAAAGGGGACTCCATGGCACTCGGCTTCTACTTCTCACCGAAATCGTTCTCGAAGGAGCAGTACGACGAGGTGATCCGCCGGCTGGAGGCTGCGGGCGCGGGTGCGCCCCCGGGCCGGTCATTCCACTGCGCCTTCTCCGGCAGCGGCGGCCTCGATGTCTTCGACGTGTGGGAGTCGCAGGAGTCCTTCGACAAGTTCGGGGAGACGCTCCTCCCGATCATGAGCGAGCTCGGCAGCGACCCCGGGGAGCCCATGGTTGCCGAGGTCCACAACGTGATTCTCGGCTGAGCGGTCGCTGCCGCAGGCCCGGCCCGAGAGTGGCTCTCGGGCCTCGCGGTGCGCCGCCAGATACCTAGAACGTCGCCGAGCGCGCCGGCGCGGATGTCGATGTGATAGTGACGACCCGTGTCGCGAGAGGATGTGGAGCTCGTGCGAGGCGTACTCGGCCCCTTCGAACATGGCGACATCGCGCCGATGTTTCGCGATGACGCGATCTGGGCGGCGGCGCAAGTGGGGCTTGCCGACACGCTCACGCCGGACTTTGAATGCGAGTTCGTCCGCGATGACGTGGGACGGGCCACCTTTTCAGGGATCAACGGCCTCAGGACCGCGTGGGTGGACTGGCTCTCGCCCTGGCAAAGCTACGAGGCGGTTATCGAGGACGTCATCGACGCGAGCGAGGGTCGGGTACTCGTGCTCACCCGGGACCGCGCCTGGCCCAGGGGCGCAAACGCCGAGGTCTACTTCGTGGGTGCTCCGGTGTGGACGGTGCGGGATGGCAAGGTTGCCCGCATCGAGTTCTACTGGAATCGCGCGGACGGGCTCGCAGCTGCAGGCCAGTCGCAATAACCGCGGTAGCGGCGCGATAGGCGCGACCGGCTGCCCGAGCGCCATCTCCAAGATCTCGAGCCTGTCGCCGTGAAGCTATTTGAGGCTCGACCGACGTCAAGGATGCACGCACCCGGAGCGTCGGGCTGGTGCCCTGCTACTCGGCTGTGACGACGGCGGTCGGGACGACCTCCGCGAACTTGACCGTGTCGATGAACTGCCGGAAGCGCGCCAGCTTGCCGTCGCGGATCTCCCAGACGTGGACTGCGGGCTCGTCGAGGGTTTTGCCGCTTGCCCTGCCGGTGCCCGTGTAGCGGACGATCGCCGCGACGGTTGCGCCCGACGCGACGTATTCCTCGGGCGTGACCGCGAAGTCCTCAACGTCCGCTGCGATCGGGCCGAAGACGTTCTGCAGCACCGCCTCGCCGCTGCGGTACAGGCCGCCGTATGGCATGCCCTCGGCCTCGAACCATTCAACGTCGTCAGCGAATGCTCCAAGCACGGTGGGGATATCGCCGCTGGCGAACGCGCCATAGACACCCTTGACAAACTCGACGTTCTGCTCACTCATGGCTCCCCCTCGGTTCGTTCACGTTGAACCCTGACCGTACTCGAACGCAACCTCACGCGTCCGGTCCCGAAGACCGGGTTCGCCGCGCGTATTACGGCTGCTCGATGATCTCGATCCGATACCCGTCGGGGTATCGAACTTCGATAGTTGACCGCCGAGCTCGACGACGCTTCTGAGCTTGCGTTCATCGCGCAACTCCCCCGCGCGCGTACTTCTGCTGCATCCGATCCCAGCGCTCCGGTCCCACGGATGCCTTCATGCGCGCAAGCGTCCTGTGGGTGCCGTACCAGGCGCCGAGTCCGAACCGGTCGCGAGCAGGCACACGACATACAGGCGGTTACGAGACATCGGCGCGAGTCTAGTTTTGGCTCGCGTGGTCAGCGCATCTGGCCACCGGAACCCACGGCTTTCAGCCCTGCGTCGGCGACACCGTCGGCTGGTCGATGATCTCGGTGCGGTACGAAGCGTCCCTCGCGCACCGAGCGGTCTATCGGCCGCGTGCGTCCCAGTAGGCCTCCGCCTCGGACTCCATTGCCGCGAGACGTGTGTAGTAGTCGGGAAACTCGTTCAGGTGCGCCCGCGCGATCTTTGCGGTGACTTCTACGTCGTCGTCCGTGACATTCGTTTCGGGATCGTGGGTGCCGTGCTCGAGCTCGACGTCCATCCCCATCCGAAACTGCTCTACGTCGAAGGGTGCCGTCGACCAGTCGATTCCGATCCGTGCGCCCGCCGCATGCGCCTGCTCTGCATTGAAGTGCGTGGCGTCGCTCATGAGCTCGCCGTCAGGCCATCGCCGGGGCGACCCTAGCCCTGCGTCTGCTCGACCGTCGGCTGCTCGATTATCTCGACCCTGTAGCCGTCCGGATCCCTCACGAAGCACAGTCGCGAGCCGCCCTCGCGCACCGAGTAGGGCGGCTTCTCGGGCTCGATGCCCTGCTCGGCGAGGCGCGCCAGCGTCGCGTCGAGATCATCGGCGGTGATCGCGATGTGCCCGTAGCCCGTGCCGAGGTCGTAGCTGTCGACGCCGAAGTTGTAGGTCAGCTCCAGGCGCGGCATGTCGCCGTCGCTCGGCTGGTTCATAAAGACGTTGATCGCCTCGTCGCGGATCGGCAGCCGGCCGATCTCCTGGAAGCCGAGCGCCTGGTAGAAGGCGACCGAGCGATCGACGTCGGTGATGCGGTAGCAGGTGTGGATGAGCGCCATGGGCGAGAGTCTATTGAGCCCGTGAACGGCGCCCGCGGGCGCCGGCCGGGCGCTAAAGAGGGCTCGGGTTAGAGCGCGGCGGGCGCGTACACTGGCGCGCGTGCGGACGCTGATCGTCGGTCATGGTGGGCGTGAGAGCGCGCTGGCGATGCGGATGGCCGAGCACAGCGAGCTGCACGCGTTCGTCGGGCACGAGAACCCGACGATCCTTGCGCACGTGGCCGCCTCCGGCGGCTCGTACCGTGTCGGCGAGGTCCGCGACGCGCGCGCCGTCGCTGCGTTTGCACGCGAGCAGGCGATCGACATAGCGATGGTGAGCGCCGACGAGCCGCTCGCGTCGGGCGTCGTGGACGCGCTGCGCGCGCAGGGGACGCGCGCCGTCGGCCCGACGCGCGCGGGCGCCGAGATCGAGTGGAACAAGGCGTTCGCGCGCGCGCTGCTCGCCGAGCTCGCACCAGACACGCTGCCGCTGCTGCGTATCGCGCGCGAGCGGCGCGAGGTCGATCAGGCCTTCGAGTGGTTCGGAGAGCGTCCCGTCGTCGTGAAGCCGTCCGGACTGACCGGCGGCAAGGGCGTGAAGGTGATGGGACCCCACCTCGCAGACCACGCCGAGGCGGCCGCCTACGCGCACGCGCTGCTGGAGCGCGGTGGCGCCGGCGAGTCGGTGCTGATCGAGGAGCGGGTGGTCGGCGCGGAGTTCACGATCCAGGCGATCAGCGACGGGCGCAACGTCGTCTTCCCGCCCTCCACCTACGACTACCCCTACCGCTTCGACGGGGACACCGGGCCCGGTACCGGCGGCATGGGCTCGCTGACGCTGCCGAGCGCCACGCTGCCGTTCATGACGGAAGCTCACTACGCGCGTGCGTGCGAGGTGGTGCAGCTCGTGATCGATCGTCTCGCGAGCGAAGAACGCCATTTCAGCGGGGTGATGAACAGCGGCTTCTTCGCGACCGCCGAGGGCGTGAAGGTGATCGAGTTCAACGCCCGCTTCGGTGACCCCGAGTGCATGAACGTCATGAGCCTGTTCGGCGGCAGCTGGAGCGAGGTGATGCAGAGCATCTGCGACCAGCGACTCTCGCCAGCGGACGTGCCGCTGCGCGAGCAGGCCTCGCTCGTGCTGTACCTGGTCTCGCCCGATTACGCGCTTCGGCCGGGGCACACGTATGAGTTCGCGCTCGACCGTGAGCGCATCGAAAGCGAAGGCTCGCACGTGTTCTTCTCCTCCGCCGTAGCCGCAGCGGACGGTCGATACCGCACCGTCGGCACCTCGCGCGCGGTGGCGCTCGCGGCCACCGCGCCGACGCTCGAGCTGGCCCGTGCCCGCGTTGCGCTCGGCGCCAGCGGCGTGCCCGTGCTCGAGTGGCGCCGGGACGTCGGGCGCGAGGGATATCTCGAGGACCTCCGCGAGCTCGTCGAGGGGGGCTCCAGGGACGCGGGCGCGCGCACGGAGGGCCCGCACCGCGACCCTCTAGCTGCGAGCATGGACGCGCCGTGATCCTTGAGCGCTCCACCAATCCCCAGTTCGTATCCAACACCTATCTGCTCGCCGACGGGCGCGGCGGCCCGGGTTTCTTCATCGATGCCGGCGGCCCGGTCGCGCCGCTGATCGCCGCCGCCGACAGGCTGGGTGTGCAGCCGACGCACGTGCTGCTCACGCATCACCACTACGACCACGTCGTCGAGGTTCCCGCGCTGCTGGCGCGCTGGCCCGAGCTGCGCGTGCTCGCCAGCGACAGCGAGCGCGAGCTCGTGGGCGTCGCCGCGACGCCCGGGGAGGTCGAGGTGCTCGCGCCGGATCAGACGCTGAGCTTCGGGGCTCTCGAGGTCAGTGCATTGCCGACACCGGGCCACACGGCCGGCATGCTCTCGTTCCTCGTCGGAACCGACGGCGAGCAGGAGCGCGTTCATCTTCACGGGCGACACGCTCTTCAAGGATTCCGTCGGGGGCGTGCGCGCGCCCGGCCACAGCACCTACGCGGACCTGCGCGACTCGATCATGGAGAAGCTCATGAAGCTGCCGGGCGCGACCGTCATCCAACCCGGTCACGCGGAGGAGACGACCGTCGAGCGCGAGTGGGAGCACAACCCCTTCGTGCGCGTATGGAGGGGCGTCGACAGCGAGGGCGAGGAGGCCTGCCTGGCGTTCGAGAAGCCAGCGACGCTGGTGCTGCTCGCGACCGACTACGACGGCGGGACGAAGGCGTGGGTGCGCTGGGAGGACGGCAGCGACGACATCGTGCCGGGCTCGCAGGTGCAGCGTCTGTAGCTGCCCGATAGGCCTGCCGGGCCCGGATAGCATGGTGCCCGGTGGCACGCGAGAGCGACAAGATTCCCAGCTCGCGCGCCCGGCGTACTGCGACGGTAGCCACGCTCGCCGCCAGTGAGGCGGTAAAGCAGTTCGGGACGCGCGCGGCCAACCTGGCGCGCCAACCCGACGCCGCGGACGAGGCGATGGCGCGCCGCCAGCTCGAGACCGCGAAGCAGATCGTGGCGGTGCTCGGAACGATGAAGGGGGCCGCGATGAAGCTCGGCCAGGTGATGTCGTTCCTCGACGTCGGCCTCGTGCCCGAGGAGCACCGCGAGGAGTTCCAGCGCGAGCTGGCGAAGCTGCGAGATGCGGCCCCGACGGTCTCCTTCAAGCAGATGCGCCGCGTCATCGAGGACGACCTCGAAGAGAGCATCGAGGAGGTCTTCGAGGAATTCGAGCAGGAGCCGATCGCGGCGGCGTCGATCGGGCAGGTCTACCGCGCGCGGCTGAAGGACGACGGTCGCGAGGTGGCCGTGAAGGTCCAGTACCCCGGAGTCGGGGCGGCCGTCAGAGCCGACATGCAGAACCTGGACATGATCATGCGCGTGCTCAAGCGCATGACCCCCGGCCTCGACGTGAAGGCGATCGCCGAGGAGATCCGCGAGCGGATCGTGGAGGAGCTCGACTATGAGCTCGAGGCCCAGAATCAGCGCGCGCTCGCCCGCATCTTCGCGGGCCACCCATTCATCTTCGTGCCCGGGGTCGTCAGCTCGCTCACGCGCGAGCGCGTGCTCGTGACCGAGTACGTCAGCGGCGTCGGCTTCGAGGAGCTGAAGGGCTACTCCCAGAAGGAGCGCGACCGCATCGGCGAGATCATCTTCCGATTCTTCCTCGGCTGCCTCTACCGTCACCGCCAGTTCTCCGGCGACCCGCATCCCGGGAACTTCATGCTGCTGGGCGACGGCCGCGTCGCCTTCCTTGACTTCGGGCTGTTCAAGCGCATGGACGGCGAGCCGGTCGAGCTCGAGCTCGCGGCGCAGCGCGCGGTCGTGGAGGGAGACGCCGTCGCGCTGCACGAGCTGCTCACCGCTTCCGGATTTCTCCCGGAACCGGATCGCGTTGACCCAGAGCACCTGCTCGCGTTCGTCAGCGACGCGATCTGGTGGTACACGACGGCAGACGAACCGGTGAAGCTGACGCCGGAGATCGCCACGCAGGTGATGATCGAGAGCTCCGATCCGCGCTCGAGCTACTTCAGCGAGATGCGCCACCAGGACATGCGGCCAGAGCACCTGTTCGGCCGGCGCATGGAGATGCTCACGCTGGCGGTGCTCTCGCAGCTGCGGGCGCGCGCCAACTGGCACCGCATCGCGCGCGAGTGGATCTACGGGGAGGAGCCCGTGACCGAGCTCGGCCGCCAGGAGGCCGAGTTCTACGGCCGCCGCGACCTCACGCCCGCCAGCTAGGGGGCACTCTCGCCGCGCCCTTTCGTGCGCTTGCGCAACGCGGGATAATCACGCACATGCCCAGCTGGGAAGGGATCGCCAACATCGCCTACAACGCGTTCGTCGCGTTTGACGCGGACGACCGAATCATCGCCTGGAACCTGCGCGCGGAGGAGATGTTCGGGCTGCCGCGCGCGCAGGCGCTCGGGCGGAGCCTCGCCGAGACCGTAATCCCGGAGCGCCACAGGGCCGCACACGTGGAGGGACTGCGCCGCTTTCGCGAAAGCGGCCAGAGCTCCGTCGTCGACCGCCGCCTGCAGCTGAGCGCGACACGCGACGACGGCAGCGAGCTTCCGGTCGAGATGACCATCACGGCGTTCGCGGACCGATCCGGCTATGCCTTCTATGCGGTGATCGCGGACCGCTCCGAGCTGCGCGCGTCCGAGCGCGAGCGCGAGCGGTTGCTCGAGGAGCTGCGCAAGGCGCTCAGCGGCACCGAACAGCGCTTCGCCGTGACCCTCGACGCGCTCGCCGAGGGCGTGACGATCCGCGGCGAGGACGACCGCCTGCTGTATGCCAACAAGACCGCGCTCGAGCTGATGGGACTCCCCTCGGTGGACGTGCTGCAGCAGTCCGACCCGCACGCGCTGATGGCGCGCCCGCACGAGGTGACGACTGCCGACGGCGCGCAGGTGCGCGTCGAGGACCTGCCCTCGGCGAGGACGCTGCGCGGCGAGGACCCCGAGCCGCTGCTGCTGCGAGTCGTGAACGACGCCGGCGGGGAGGAGCATTGGACGCTCCTGAAGGCGACTCCGATCCACGGCCCCGACGGCGAGGTCGAGGCTGCCGTGACGATCATCGAGGACGTCACCGCGGAGCACCGCGCGGCGATCCGCTCGGAGTTCCTTGCGCGCGCCGGGCGCTGCTCGTGTCCTCGCTCGACTACGAGCAGACGCTCCGCAACGTCGCCGGATTGGCGGTGCCGGCGCTCGCCGACTGGTGCTCGGTGGACCTGTTCGAGGACGCGGTGCGCACCCCCGTAGCGATCGCGCACTCCGACCCGCTGAAGGTCGCGCTCGCCGAACGCCTGCGCGAACACGATCCGCGTGAGCTCGACCACGAGCGCGGCCTCGGAATGCTCATGCGCACCGGAAGAGCGCAGCGCTACAACGACATCAGCGACGAGATGCTCGTGGGCGCGGCGCACGACGAGGAGCACCTGCAGCTGCTGCGCGCGGTCGGCATCAAGGCGGCGATGATCGTGCCGCTGCGCGTGCGTGGGCGCACGATCGGCGCGCTCACGCTCGTGAACTCCGAATCGCCGCGCAGCTTCAGCGAGGACGATCTCGCCCTCACCGAGCAGATCGCCGAGCGCGCGGCACTGGCGGTCGAGAACGCGCGCCTGTACCGCCAGCGCTCGGAGCTCGCACGCACGCTCCAGCGCAGCCTGCTGCCCGACGCGCTGCCGCAGATCCCCGACTGGGAGGTGGCGGCGCTGTACCGTCCCGCCGGCGAGGACAGCGAGGTGGGGGGCGATTTCTACGACGTGTGGCCGGTCGGCGAGGACTGGCTCGTGCTGATCGGCGATGTCACCGGAAAGGGAGTTGGCGCGGCGAGCCTCACCTCGCTCGCGCGCCACAGCGCGCGCACCGCATCGGAGTTCGACCCGCGCCCCTCGAGCGTGCTCGCGCGCATCGACCGCGCGCTGCGCCGGCGCCCGAAGGTGTCGCTGTGTACGGCGTTGTGCCTGCGCATTCGCGGCAACCGCGTGGAGATCGCCGCGGCGGGGCACCCGCTGCCGCTGCTCCTCTCGCGCGGCAGCGTACGCGAGCTCGGGCGCCACGGCCTGCTGCTCGGAGCCGAGGACGGCGTGAGCCGCCCCGAGGACGCGATCGAGATGGAGCCCGGTGACTCGCTCGTCGCGATCACCGACGGGATCACCGACGCCGTCGGCGCGGGCGGGGAGCGCTTCGGCGCGCAGCGCCTCGGCGAGCGCTTGAGGGCGGTGGGCGACGAGCCGCCGAGCGAGATCATCGAGCGCCTGATCGGGGCCGTCGAGGCGTTCGAGTCAGGAGCGCAGGCGGACGACACAGCGGTGCTCGTGGCCCGCTTCACTGGCGCGCTGCAGCGGGATCCGAGTCACGCGCGCGAGCCGGACGGCGTGTCGGCGGCGATGAGCGCCGCCGGCTGAGGTGTAATCCGTGGCGTCGGTGCCCACCCCTAGCTTCCACATCGACAGCGACCTGCGCGACGGCGAGGCGCGCCTGCGGCTCGCCGGCGAATTCGACCTCGCGACCGCGCCGCGCGTCGAGGAGGCCGCGGAGAACCTGATCGCTGCGGACATCAAGCGCCTCGTGCTCGACCTGAGCGGGCTGCGCTTCATCGACTCCTCAGGTTTGCGGGTGATCGTCGTGCTGCACCAGCGCGCCGCCCAGGAGGGCTGGACGCTCGAGCTCGTGCGCCCCGCGCAGCCGGTGCTGAAGGTCTTTCAGATCAGCGGCCTCGAGGAGCGGCTGCACTTCCTCGACGCGTGAGCGGCGCGCGGGCGCGCTGAGGCGCCGCGCGAGTTTCTCAGTCGAGCACCTGGATCTGCACCAGGCTGGTAGTGCCGGGCCTTCCCGAGGGCAGGCCCGCGGTGATGCCCACGCGCTGTCCCGGCCGGCACCAGCCGAGCTCGACGACGCGTCTCGCGGCGTCGGCGATCAGCGCCTCGGTGGTCTCGTGCCGGGGCATCGAGGCGGCCTGCACGCCCCACATGAGCCCGCAGCGCCTGACGGTCTCTTTCCCCGGCGAGAGCGCGTAGATCGGCACGGTCGGACGGTGCGCGGAGACCAGGCGCGCCGAGCGTCCCGACAGCGTCGGGATCACGAGCGCGTCCAGTCGCAGCTCGCGGGCGGCGTCGCAGAGGTTGTGCGCGATCGTGTAGGCGGGATCGGAGGCGGTGCGGCTCACGCGCGACTCGTTCCAGCGCTCGTAGGGGGCGATCGCCTCAACCTGTACCGCGACCGCCGCCATCATCTCGACCGCCTCCACGGGGTAGGAGCCGATCGCGGTCTCCTGTGAGAGCATCACCGCGTCGGTGCCGTCGAGGATCGCGTTGGCCACGTCGGCGACCTCGGCGCGCGTGGGACGCGATGAGTGGACCATCGAGTCGAGCATCTGCGTGGCGGTGATCGAGGGCCGCGCCATCCAGCCGGCGAGCTCGAGCAGCTGCTTCTGCACGATCGGGACGCGTGCGATCGGCAGCTCGATGCCGAGGTCGCCGCGGGCGACCATGACACAGTCGGCCGCTTTGACGATCTCGGCCGCCCGTTCGACCGCCTGCGGCTTCTCCATCTTCGCGATCAGCGGCAAGCGCGTGTGCTCGCGCACGAATTCGACATCCTGCGGCGACTGCACGAACGACAGGGCGACCATATCCACCCCGATCTGCTCGCCGTGGCGCAGCATCTGCAGGTCCTCCTCGGGCACCGCCGGCAGCGTGGCGACGGGTCCCGGGATGTTCAGGCCCTGGCGCGAGGCGACCGCGCCGCCGACCTCGACCTCGAGGTCGACCTCGCACTCGGGCACGCGCACGCCGACCACGCGCAGGCGCACCGAGCCGTCGGCGAGGTACAGGATCGAGTCCGGCTCGACGGCTTCAGGCAGCCCGGCCCAGGAGATGCTCATGCGCCGTGCGTTGCCGCTGACCTCGCCGTCGCCGCAGCTGAACGTGAGCTGGTCGCCCGGCGTCAGCTCGACGAGGTCGTCGGCAAGCGGTCCGATGCGCAGCTTCGGGCCCGGCAGGTCCTGCATGATCGCGATGGGCCGGCCCGCCTGATCGGCGGCGTGGCGGACCCGCTGCACCGTCTCGGCGTGCTCCTCGAGCGTGCCGTGGGAGTAATTCAGGCGCGCGACGTCCATTCCCGCCTCGATCATGCGCACGAGCGTCTCCGGTGCTCTCGAGGCGGGGCCGATCGTGGCAACGATCTTCGTGCGTCGCATGCTTCCAAGGTATCGCTCCCCGCGGGGGCCTCGGACCTCGGCGCGAGCCGCGGGGCGCCTAACATCGGCGCGGATGCTCGGACCCTCAAGACCGCTGCCGCGGGTGGGTGCTCGCGCGCGGATCGCGCACTTCGGTGGATCGCTGGAACCCGCGCGGGTCGTCGCCGTGGACGATGAGGGTCGCCTGCTTGAGGTTGTGAGCGAGCGCGGTGAGCGCCTGCACTTCGAGCTGAACCGCGCGACCGCGCGCTTCGTCGCGGCGGGCAGCGCGCACGGGCCGCGCCTTGAACTGCTCGACGGCTAGCGGCGACCTACGGCGCCTGCAGCTCGGGGAAGTGCTCGGCGCAGTGCTCGCGCAGCGCCTCGCGCACCCAGGCGCGCTGCTCGCTGCTGGCGATCCGCAGGCGCGCGAGCAGCTCGCGCTGGCGATCGAGCGGCGCGTCGGCGATCACCCAGCGAACGGCGAGGCGCTCGAACAGCAGCTCGAGTGCGCGCTGGTGGAGGTCCTCGCGCGTCGCGGCGGCGTTCGGGGTGCGCGCGGCGAGCAGGTCGGAGTACTCCCGGCGCGCGCCGGCGGTGAGCGAGCCCCGCAGTGTCAGCACGTTCCCCTCGGGGTCGGTGTAGTCGCTGCTCGGCGCTTGAAGCTTCTGCTGTCGGCGTGCGCGCCTGGCCATCTGCTCGCTCGGCTCCTTGCTCCTCGGTCAGGCCGCGCTCGTCGCTCGAGCGCGAACTGCGCTCAACGGTGAGTGCCTAGCGCGCTTCGGCGGCGCGGTAGAGCGCTCCGCGCACGTCGCCGCTCGCGGGCTTGGCGTGCCCCGGCCAGGCGATCGCGGGTTCGAGGTCCCCCAGCTTGCGCATGCTCGCGCGTGCCTGCTCGCTGTCGTAGTTGTAGGCCTCGATCGGCAGCTGCGGCTCGCAGTCCCTGCCCCAGATATCGAGCGTGTAGAAGCAGTCGCTGCTGAGCGCCAGGCGGTCTGATTCGCGCCAGAACGCGATCTGCCCGGGGGCGTGCCCGGGCAGGTGCACGACCTCGAAGCCCGCGATCCGCTCGCCCTCCTCGACCGTGCCGGCGATCTTCACGGGGCCGCCGTCCCAGGCGTAGCGGTGCAGCAGCTTGTGCACGTGACGGTGCGGGAACGGCACGCCCGCGAGATCCGAGCCCCAGTAGCGAAAGCCGCCGCTGCCTTCGGCGTCCTGCACCTCCGCCGGGTGGCAGTAGACGGGCGCTCCGAGGGCGGGCGCGCTGCCGCGATGGTCGGTGTGGCCGTGGCCGAGCACGATCCGACGGATACCGCCGAGCCTCGCGCCGGCGCTCGCGACGGCTCGCGTCATCGTGCGCGCGCCCGCGTCGAACAGCGTGACGCCGCCGTCATCCTCGATCAGGTAGACGTTGCAGCGCGCGGGCTGGCCCTGCACGACCCACACGCCTTCGGCGACGAGCTCCGGCTCGCCGCCGGCGAGCCTGCCGACGAGGCGAGTCTTGGCGTTGAAGGCGGCCGTCATGCCGCGTTCGGCGGTCGAGTCTTTCGGCGGCATCATGCCGATCGCGCGCGCGAAGCTCATGCTGTCGGCGAAGGCGTCGTTGTTGTGGATGAGACCCTCGTGGACGGTCAGCAGGTCGCAGCCTTCGAGCTCGAGCGGCATCCCGGTGGGGGCGATGCCGGCGAACTCGCCGGGCCCGGCGAAGGTGCCCGTGAGGCGCCAGTGGACTGCGCAGCGCTCCGCCTGGGTGGTCGTGGAGAGCAGCTCGAAGCGCAGGTCGGGCATCGCGCCGATCAGTCCGCCGATGAATTCGCGCACGCCCTCGGGCGCGAGCACGTCGACCTGGCCGCGCACGTTCTCACGGCCGCCGGGCGCCCAGGCGCCGACTGCGCGGTCGAGATCGTGGGCGTTGATCGCGTCGAAGTAGCCGCGCACGGCGCTCTCGACCTTGCTCGATGATATGCGCCTGCGCTTGCCGGCGAGCTCCTGCATGCCGGCCGCGACCTCCTGCACCTTGGTGCTCGCCGCGCTGATGCTCTCCTGCTCGGTCATCCCCGCCTCCTTGTCAAGCCAGGCCGTCCGCCCAGGGGGCGTAGTCTAGTCTGCGCCGGGTGGCAGATGTGACGCGCAGACGCGAGTCGCTCGCGCGCCGGCGCGAGCTCGGCCGCGGCGAGCGCGTGCTGGCGGGCCTGTATCGCCTGCGTCTGCCGCTGCCGTGGCCGGGGGTGCCGCACTGCAACGCCTGGGCGGTGGCGTGCGACGGCGGCTTCGTGCTGTTCGACACAGGGATGCACGAGCCGGACTCGCTGGAGCAGCTCGAGCGCGCGCTGGCGATGTGCGATCTGCGCCTGGAGGACGTCCGTCTCGTCGTCTGCACGCACGCGCACTCCGACCACTGCGGGCAGGCGCCGGTGATCTGCGAGCAGACCGGCAGCGAGCTGTGGATGCACCCCAACCACGAACTGCTGAGGCGCATGGTCGAGGATCCCCAGGCAGTGTTCGCGAGGCGGCTGGAGGTGGCGCGCCAGAGCGGCGTGCCGGAGGAGCCTCTGCGCCGCTACGCGCAGCAGCGCCGGCCCACGGGCAGTGGCTTCGCCGGTCCCGTCGAGCCCGACCGCGACCTGCTGGAAGGCGTGAAGGTGCAGACGGACCTGGGGGAGTGGGTCACCTACGAGACGCCGGGCCACGCGCCCTCACACGTGTGCCTGTTCCAGCCGGAGCGGCGCCTGCTGATCTCGGGCGACCACCTGCTAGGGCGGATCTCGCTGTACTTCGAGTACGGCTACTCGCCTGATCCCGTGGGTGAATTCCTGAGCTCGCTGGACCGCGTCGAGCGCCTCGGCGCGCGCCTGTGCCTGGCCGGACATGGGCGCACCTTCAGCGACGTGCACGCGCACATCCGCGGCAATCGCGAGCTCGCGCACGAGCGCCTGGGGCGGGTTCGCGCCGCCCTGCAGGCGGGCGAGCCGACGGCCTTCGAGATCGTGCCGCAGGTCTATGGCGAGGCGCTCGAGGCTCAGAACGCGCAGTGGCTGCTGTCGGAAATCCTCGCCTACCTGACGCACCTGGAGGCGGTGGGGGAGGCACGGCGTATTGCGGGCGAGCCGGAGCGCTGGACTTTAATGGAGGTTGATGCGCATCGACGAGATCATCGCGCGCGAGGGGCCCGCGTTCTCCTTCGAGTTCTTCCCGCCGAAAACGCCGACGGGAGAGAGCAACCTCTACGACGCGCTCAGCGAGCTGCGGGCGCTGGAGCCGGCGTTCGTGTCGGTGACCTATGGCGCGGGCGGCTCCACACGGGAGCGCACGATCGAGATCGTGAAGAGCATCCGCGAGCGCTATGGCCTCGAGGCGATGGCGCACTTCACCTGCGTGGGCGCGACGGCCGAGGAGCTGCGGGAGACGCTCGAGGAGATGCGCGCCGCTGGCATCGACAACGTGCTGGCGCTCCGCGGCGACCCGCCGGCCGGGCAGCAGCGCTGGGCGAAGACCGAGGGCGGCCTTGAGTACTCGCGCGAGCTCGTGCAGCTGATCGCGCGCGAGCACCCCTTCGCGATCGGCGCGGCGTGCTTCCCGGAGACGCATATCCACGCGAGCAGCCCGGAGGATGACCTCGCGCACCTCGTCGCGAAGGTCGACGCGGGCGTGGACTTCCTGATCACGCAGCTGTTCTTCGACAACGAGCGCTACTTCGAGTTCGTGCGCCGCGCGCGCGCCGCGGGCATCACGGTGCCGATCGTGCCGGGCATCATGCCGATCACCAAACCCGGCCAGATCGAGCGGATGACCGAGAAGTGCGGCGCGTCGATCCCGCCGGCCCTGCGCGATGAGCTCAAGGCGCGCGGCGAGGACGAGGAGGCGGTCGCGGAGCTCGGCGTGGCCTACGCGAGCCTTCAGTGCGCGGAGCTGCTCGCGGCGGGCGCGCCCGGGATCCACTTCTACACGCTCAACCGCTCGCCGGCGACGCGGGCGATCCTGAGCGCGCTGAAGCTCCACAAGCCGTGGGAGCGCGCGGTCTACCCGGGCTCGATGTCGAGCCCCTCGGCCACGCGCGGCGAGCCGTCCGCGGCCTCGTAGCGAACGTCGACCGAGTCGTCCTGGCGGTAGGTGCCGACGCCGAAGGCGCCGAGCGCCCAGCGCCAGCCGGCGATCTGGTCCTTGCGTAGCTCGCGCTCGAACACGAGCGCGCCTTCGCGCACGGAGTAGTCGCTGCCGAGATGCTGGCGCACGCCGTTCAGGTAGACCTCGAACGGCGAGCGCACCTCGGTGGGCAGGCGCACGGTGCTGCGTGCCATGTCAGGCGCCCATGTTATTTGCGCGGCGTGGCCGTGCGCCGGCGCTGGCGATGCGCCTCGGCGCGCTGCCGGGCGTCGGCGACGTCGACGAGCTGGCAGACCTCCTGCGGCGTCGACGCGAGCTTCAGCAACTCGAGGTCGCCCGCCGCGATGCGCCCATCGGCGAGCGGGTAGGCGCGCAGCCATGCGATCAGGGCCTCCCACTCGCCGTCGCCCAGCAGGATCGCTGGAAAGTGTCGGATCGTGCGCGTCTGGATCAGCGTGAGCGACTCGAACAGCTCATCGAGCGTGCCGTACCCGCCGTGGCAGACGACGAAGGCGCTCGCGTAGCGCACGAACATGACCTTGCGCGCGAAGAAGTGCCGGAAGCGCAGGCCGATGTCGAGGTAGGGGTTCAGCTGCTGCTCGCGGGGCAGCTCGATGTTGCAGCCGATCGAGAGCCCGCCGGCCTCCTGCGCGCCGCGGTTGGCCGCCTCCATGATGCCTGGGCCGCCGCCCGTGATGACCGCGTAGCCGGCGCGGGCAAGGCTCGCCCCGAGCTCGCGCGCGAGCCCGTATGCGGGATGCCCGGGGGGCGTGCGGGCAGATCCGAACACGCTGACCGCGCGTCCCACCTGGGCGAGCGCGTCGAAGCCGCGTGCGAACTCGGCGGCGATGTCGCGGATGCGCTCGGCGTCGGCGGCGCGCACCTCGCGCGGCTCGTCGCCGAGCCACATCATCAGCTCCTGGTCGAGCGTCTGGGCGCCCTGCGCGTGCTGCTTGGGTGGCTCCCCGCCCGCGTCCGCCATCTGGCGGCAGCCTACGAAGCGGTGCGGCGAGAGCGCGCCGCCTCGGCGCGTAGGCTTCGGGACAGCAATGACGCCGAGCTCACGGACCGCGGAAGCTGCGCTGCGCGCGGGCGATATCGCCTACACCGTGCGCCGCTCCGAGCGCGCGCGCAGGGTGCGCGTGAACGTGCACGCGAGCGCGGACGTGGAGGTGGTGCTGCCCGCACGCGCACCCGAGCGCGCGGCGGCGGCGGCGGTCAGCGAGCTGCGACCGTGGATCGAGCGCCGCCTGGCGGAGGCACGGCAGGCGCTCTCGCGCGTGTCCGAGCGCGGCGGCGCCGTGCCCTATCTCGGCCAGCCGCTGGAGCTCGTCGCGCAGCCGGGGCGCACGCGCGTGCACCGCCGCGGCGATCGGCTGCTCGTTCCCGCCGGCGATCCCCGCGAGGCGCTCGAGCGCTTCTACCGTCGCTCGGCGCGCGCGGAGATCGCGCAGCGCCTGGACGCGGCGAGCGCGCTGGCGGGCAGGCCCTACAGCGGATTGTCGATCCGTGGGCAGCGCACGCGCTGGGCCTCGTGCTCGGCGCAGGGCCGCATGAGCTTCAACTGGCGCCTCTTGATGGCGCCCGAACGCGTGCTCGAATACGTGGTCTGGCACGAGGTCTGCCACCTCGAGGTCCTGGACCACTCGTCGCGCTTCTGGAAGCTGCTCGAGCTGCGCTGGCCGCGCTACCGCGAGGACCGCGCGTGGCTGCACGCGCACGGCGCGACGCTGGTGCTCTGAGCGCTCAGCGCCGCTGGAGCGGGACGTAGTCGCGGTCGCGCTCACCCGTGTAGATCTGGCGCGGGCGCGCGATCTTCTGCTCGGGGTCGTCGACCATCTCCTGCCACTGCGCGATCCAGCCGCTGGTGCGGCCGATCGCGAACATCACAGGGAACATCGCGACGGGCAGCCCGAGCGCCTCGTAGATGAGGCCGGAGTAGAAGTCGACGTTCGGGTAGAGCTTGCGCGAGGTGAAGTAGTCGTCCTCGAGCGCGCGCTTCTCGAGCTCGCTCGCGACCTCGAGCAGGGGGCTCTTGCCGCGCACCTCGAAGACGCCGTCGAGGTGTTTGCGGATGATGCGCGCGCGCGGGTCGTAGTTCTTGTAGACGCGGTGGCCGAAGCCCATGAGGCGCTCGTTGCCGGCCTTCACCCCCTCGAGGAAGGCGGGGATGTTGGCGACGCTGCCGACGCGCTGGAGCATCCGCAGCGCTGCCTCGTTGGCGCCGCCGTGCAGCGGCCCGTAGAGCGCGGCGACGCCGGCCGCTACGGCGCTGTAGGGATCGACCTGCGTGGAGCCGACGCTGCGCACGGCGCTGGTCGAGGCGTTCTGCTCGTGGTCGGCGTGGAGGATGAAGAGCACGTCGAGCGCGCGCGCGAGCCGAGGATCGGGCTCGTACTTGAGCTCGGTCATCTTGTACATCATCGCGAGGAAGTTGCCGGCGTAGTCGAGGTCGTTGTCGGGGTAGACGTAGGGCTGGCCCATGTTGTGGCGAAACGCGAACGCGGCGAGCGTGGGCATCTTGGCGAGCAGGCGGATGATCTGCATGCGGCGGTTGGCTGGGTCGTGGATCTGGTTGGCGTTCGGGTAGAAGGTCGAGAGCGCCCCCACGGAGGCGACGAGCATGCCCATCGGGTTCGCGTCGTAGCGGAAGCCCTGCATGAACTCCTTGATGTTCTCGTGCACGAACGTGTGGATCGTGATTTCGTGCACCCACTCCTCGAGCTGCGGCGGCTGGGGAGGGCGCCGTTGATCAGCAGGTAGGCCACCTCGAGATAGGTCGAGTGCTCGCATAGCTGCTCGATCGGGTAGCCGCGGTGCTGGAGGATCCCGGCGTCGCCGTCGATGTAGGTGATCGAGCTGCGGCAGGAGGCGGTGTTGAGGTAGGCGGGGTCGTAGGACATGAGCCCGAATTCCTCCTCGCTGACCTTGATCTGGCGCAGGTCGATCGCGCGCACGGTGCCGTCGGTGATCGGCAGCTCGTAGCTCCGGCCGGTGCGGCTGTCGGTGGCGGTGAGGGTGCCTTCGGCGCCCGCCGAAGCGCCGCTGCCGTCCTGCCCGAGCTCGGCGCGCTCGCCGTCGCCGGCGTGCTCGCGCCCTGCGGCTGGCGCGCCCGACTCGATCGTTGATGGCTCGCTGCTCATGCTGGTCTCCTGGTCTCGGACTGGCTCCGCGCTCATGCGCGTGCCGCTCGATTATGCGACAGCGACGCGGACTTGCGCTCTAGCGGTGCGAGACGCCGCCCGCAAGCGCACGCGCGCGCACGCGAGCCGGCGAGCCGGCGGGCTCGCCGTGCGGCCCGCGGCGGGGCAGGCGCGGCAGCGGCGCGCGCGGGTGGTGCGGAGGCAGCGGCCGCGTTGGCGGACCGGTTCCGCCTTTGCCCTCGCCGGCGGCCTCCGGGGTCGCGCGCACGGCCCAGCGCACGATCAGGAACAGCGCGACGATCGGGATCTTCAGCAGGACCATGAGCCAGATGAAGGTCCACGTCGTCACGGTGGGCGATGTTACCCCTAACAAGGGCGCGTGGTTCGCCTCACCGGCGAAGCTTCAGCGACGCGCCGCTGAACTGCGTGATCGCGCGCAGCTCTTGGATGCGCTCGACGATCTCCTCGCCGGTGAGCCGGGCGACGCGGTCGGTTCCGAACTCCTCGACGTTGAAGGAGGCGAGCACCGTGGCGTAGGCCATCGCGCGGCGCAGGAGCGCCGTCGGAGAGCTCCTCGCCGGGGTGTGCGGCGATGTAGCCGACGAGGCCGCCGGCGAAGGTGTCGCCGGCGCCGGTGGGGTCGATGACGGTCTCGAGCGGATAGGCGGGCAGCGCGAAGAAGCTCTCGGGCGTGATCAGCGCGGCGCCGTACTCGCCCTGCTTGGCGACGACGACGCTCGGGCCGCGGCGTCCGCCGGCCTGCTCGCGCGAGCCCCAGCCGAGCACCTCGCGCGCGGCGGAGAGGAGGTTGGGCTTGCCGGTGAGCTGGCGCAGCTCGGCGTCGTTGAGGATCAGGCAGTCGACCTCTCGGACGGCGGCGAGCAGCTGCTCGCGCTCGATCTCGATCCACAGGTTCATCGAGTCGAGCGCGACGAAGCGGGCGTCGGGCAGCTGCGAGCGCACCTCGCGCTGCAGGCCGGGCTGGATGTTGGCGAGGAACAGCACGTCGCTCGCGCGCGAGCGCTCGGAGAGCTTCGGCTGAAATCCCTCGAAGACGCCGAGCTGGGTGTCGATGGTCTCGCGCGAGTTGAGGTCCCAGCCGTACTCGCCGTGCCAGAAGAAGGTGCGGCCCGGCACGCGCTCGACGTCGGAGACGTCCACGCCGCGGCGGCGCAGCACCTCGAGCTGCTCCTCGCCGAAGTCCTCGCCGACGGGTCCGACGACGCGCACCTCCTCGAAGAAGGAGGCGGCGAGCGCGAAGTGCACGGCGGCGCCGCCGAGCATCCGCTCGCGCTCCCCGAAGGGGGTCTTGACCGTGTCGTAGGCGATCGAACCGACTACGGTGATCGGCATCGGCGCGGACCTTAGAGCACGCGCGCGGCGGCGGCCGGGGGGTTGAGGGAGCGGGCGGCGCCTGGACGGCGCCGTGGAGGCGTTGTTGGCTGGCGAGCCGATAGCCTCGCAAATCCAGTGCGCGCGATCCAGATGACGGAGTTCGGAGGCCCGGAGGTGCTGAAGCTGGCCGATCTGCCCAAGCCCCAGCCGGCGGCGGGGGAGGTGCTGATCAAGGTCAGCCGCGCGGGGCTGAACTTCGCCGACACGCACACGCGCACGAACTCCTACGTGCAGAAGGCGACCCTGCCGCTGGTGCCGGGCGGGGAGGTGGCGGGGGTGCGCGAGGACACGGGCGAGCGCGTGGTGGCGCTGACCGGCAGCGGCGGCTACGCGGAGTACGCGCTCGCGCCGGAGGAGCACATGTTCGCGCTGCCCGATGATCTCGACGACGGCGTGGCGCTGGCGATGGTGATCCAGGGCACGACGGCGTGGCACCTGTACCGCACCGCGGGCCGCGTGCAGGCTGGGGAGAGCGTGGTGGTCCACGGCGCGGCGGGCGGCGTGGGCTCGCTGGCGGTGCAGCTGGGCAGGAGCTTCGGCGCGGGGCGGGTGATCGCGACGGCCTCGAGCGAGGAGAAGCGCGCGACTCGCGCTCGAGCTGGGCGCGGACGCGGCGGTCGAGCCGGCCGCGGAGGGGCTCACGGAGAGGCTGATCGAGGCGAACGAGGGGGGCGAGCGTGGACGTGGTCTTCGAGATGTCGGGCGGCGAGGTGTTCGAGGCCTCCTACCGGGCGCTCGCTCCGTTTGGCCGGATCGTCGCGTACGGGATCGCGACGAACACGCCCAACGAGGTGAGCACGGGCTCGCTGCTGCGCCATTCGCGCGCGGTGGTGGGCTTCTACCTCTTCCACTGCCTGAGGCGCCCGCAGATGTTCGCGCAGGCGCTGGCGGACCTGTTCGCACGCGCGGTGCGCGGCGAGCTGAGGGTGATCGTGGGGGCGACCTACCCGCTCGAGCAGGCCGCGCAGGCGCAGATCGACCTGCGCGAGCGGCGCACCACCGGCAAGCTGCTGCTCGATCCGCACGCGTAGTTTGGAAGTCTGAGAGGCCATGACGAGCACATTCGCCGAGCTGGGGCTGTCCGAGCCCACGCTGAAAGCGCTGCAGGACGTCGGCTACGAGTCGCCGAGCCCGATCCAGGAGCAGGCGATCCCGGCGCTGCTGCAGGGTCGCGACGTGATCGGCCAGGCGCAGACCGGGACCGGCAAGACCGCGGCCTTCGGGCTGCCGATCATGGAGTACGTGGACCCCTCCGAGCAGACGGTGCAGGCGCTCGTGCTGACGCCGACGCGCGAGCTGTGCATCCAGGTCACGCAGGCGCTGCGCGCGTACGCCGCCCACAGCGGGGTCGACGTGGTGGCCGTGTTCGGCGGCGCGCCGATCCGCACCCAGCAGGCGCAGCTGCGCGCGGGCGGGCACATCGTGGTGGGCACCGTGGGGCGCGTGCTCGACCTGATCTCGCGCCACTCGCTGATGCTGCACGAGCTGCCGCTTCGTGGTGCTCGACGAGGCCGATGAGATGCTCGACCTCGGCTTCCTGGAGGACGTCGAGCGGATCCTCTCGCTCACCCCCTCGAGCCGGCAGACGGCGCTGTTCTCTGCGACGATGCCGCCGCCGATACGCAAGCTCGCCGACCACTACATGTACGACCCGGCGATCGTGCAGGTGGAGGCGGCGACGCTGACGATCGACACCGTCGCGCAGTTCCAGCTGCCGGTGGATGCCAAGGACAAGCCGGAGAAGCTGGTGGAGGTGCTGAGCGCCGAGTCGCCTCGAGCAGGCGATCGTGTTCGTGCGCACGAAGGTGCGCTGCGAGCAGCTCTTCCGCACGCTGCGCGACCGCGGCATGAACGTGCGCGCGCTGCACGGCGACATGTCCCAGGGATCGCGCGACGGCGTGATGCTCGCCTTCAAGGCGGAGCGCGTGCCGATCCTGGTCGCCACCGACGTCGCGGCGCGCGGACTGGACATCTCGACGGTGACGCACGTCATCAACTACGACGTGCCGACCTCGCCGGACACCTACGTCCACCGCATCGGGCGCACCGGGCGCGTGGGGCGCTCGGGGCGGGCGATCACGTTCGTCGAGACGCGCCAGAAGCGCGAGCTGGAGGCGATCGAACGCCACATCGGCACCACGATCGCGCAGTGGGAGCGCGGTGTGCAGGCGCCGCCCACGCCGGTGCGCGAGCGCCCGCGCAGGCACTCCAAGCCACGCATATCGCGCCGCGACGATGGCGCCGCGTACGCGAAGCTCGTGCTCGGGGCGGGCCGCGAGGCGGGACTGAAGGTGGCCGACATCGTCTCGGCGGTGACGCCGGCGACCGGCCTCGACGGCGAGGCGGTACGCGACGTGCTCGTGCTCGAGCGCTTCGCGTTCCTGTCGGTCCCGGAGTCGGAGGCCGAGCGCGTGATCGCGGCGCTGAACGGCCGCGAGGTGCACGGGCCGCGAGCTCACGCTCGATCGGGTCGGCTAGGGTTGACGGCCATGTCCACAGCGACGATGCAGACCAACGAGGGCGCGATCACGTTCGAGCTGTTCGACGAGGACGCCCCGAAGACGGTGGAGAACTTCCGCAAGCTCGCCGGCGAAGGCTTCTACGACGGTCTCGGCTTCCACCGCGTGATCAAGGACTTCATGGTCCAGGGCGGCTGCCCCGAGGGCACCGGCACGGGCGGCCCGGGCTACACCTTCGAGGACGAGATCAACGAGCACAAGATCGTGCGCGGGGCGCTCGCGATGGCCAACGCGGGGCCGAACACGAACGGCTCGCAGTTCTTCATCGTGACCGCCGAGAGCTGCCCGTGGCTCGACGGCAAGCACACCGTGTTCGGCCAGGTGAGCGAGGGGATGGACGTGGTGGACCGCCTCGAGGCGGCCCCCACCGATCGCGGCGATCGGCCTTCGACGCCGATCGCGATCTCCTCGATCGAGCTCTCAGACTGACGCCCGCGCGCCCGTCGCCTGAGTCTCCCGGCGCGGCGCGCGCGGAGTACTCTTCGGGACAAAGCGAGCGAGCAGGGGAGAATCCAAGATGGCCACGGTCGAGCAGCACCTACCCGGCAGGCAGAACGGCGCAGTCGACGGAGGCCGCACAGGAGATCGCGGTCGAGAACCCGGCGACCGGCGAGATCGATCGCGACGGTCCCCGACCTCGGCGCCGGAGGTCGTGGCGCAGATGGCCGCGCGCGGGCGCGCGGCGCAGCCGGAGTGGGAGGCGTACGGCTTCGAAGGCCGCGCGCGCGTGATGCTGCGCGCGCAGAAGTGGCTCATGGACAACGCCGAGCGGGTCGTCGAGACGATCGTCTCGGAGACCGGCAAGACCTACGAGGACGCGCAGTTCGCGGAGATCGGCTACGCGGGCAACGCCTTCGGCTTCTGGGCAAAGGAGGCCCAGGGCTACCTCGCCGACGAGCACGTTAAGTCCAGCCAGCTGCTGGTGAAGGGCAAGAAGCTCATCCTGCGCTACCGCCCGCTCGGCCTGGTCGGCGTGATCGGGCCCTGGAACTACCCGCTGACGAACTCCTTCGGCGACTGCATCCCGGCGCTGATGGCGGGCAACAGCGTGATCCTCAAGCCCTCCGAGGTCACGCCGCTGACCTCGCTGCTGCTGGCGGACGCGCTGCGCGAGTGCGGCCTGCCCGAGAACGTGCTGCAGATCGCGACCGGTCGCGGCGCGACCGGCGCGGCGCTGGTCGAGAACGTGGACATGATCATGTTCACGGGCTCGACCCGCACCGGGCGCAAGGTCGCGGGGCGGCGCGGCGGAGCGGCTGATCCCGTCTCGCTCGAGCTCGGCGGCAAGGACCCGATGATCGTGCTCTCCGACGCGGACCTCGAGCGCGCGGCGAACTTCGCGACCTACTACTCGATGCAGAACGCCGGCCAGACGTGCATCTCGATCGAGCGCGTGTACGTCGAGGCGCCCGTCTACGACGAGTTCGTCGCGAAAGTGACCGAGAAGGTGCGCGCGCTGCGCGTCGGCAAGCCCGAAGGCTATGGCAGCGTGGAGGTCGGCGCGATCACGTTCCCGCCGCAGCTGGAGATCATCAAGGACCACGTGGCGGACGCGCGCGAGAAGGGCGCGCGCGTGCTGACCGGCGGGCACGAGCTGCCGGGCCCGGGGCGCTTCTTCGAGCCCACCGTGCTGGTCGACGTCGATCACACGATGAAGTTCATGACCGAGGAGACCTTCGGGCCGACGCTGCCGATCATGAAGGTGCGCGACGCGGACGAGGCCGTGCGAGCTCGCCAACGACTCGCCCTATGGCCTCGGCTCCTCGGTGTTCACGCGCGACACCAAGCGCGGCGAGGCGATCGCGCGGCGCTTGGAAGCGGGGGCGGCGAACGTCAACGACGCGATGATCAACTACACCGTGCTCGAGCTGCCGATGGGCGGCGCGAAGGCCTCCGGCCTCGGCTCGCGCCACGGCGCGGGCGGCATCCGCAAGTACTGCTCCCAGCAGGCGATCGTGGTGACGCGCCTCGCGATGAAGAAGGAACTCTTCATGTACCCCTACAAGCCGCGCACCTCGCGCCTGCTGGCGCGAGTGTTCAAGCTGCTGTACGGGCGCGGCAAGCGCGACTGAGGGCCGTCGCCGCCGGTCGCCGGCGGCGGATGCCCTTACGCCGGCGGCGGCGACTCGCGCAGCGGCACGCCGAAGCAGGCGCTCGAGCTCGGCGATCGTGGTCTCGGCGCCGGTGTGGTGGACGGTGGCCATCCCGAGCTCCCGCGCCGGCGTCAGGTTGAAGGGCAGGTCGTCGACGAAGACGCACGGCGTGCGCGGGTGCGCCGGCGCGCTCGGCGCCGAGCTCGTACATGCGCCGCGAGGGCTTGCGGATGCCCTCCTCGCCGGAGATCACGACGCCGTCGAAGAGCTCGCCGAAGCATCGTCGCGGGGATAGCGGTGCACGCCCCAGGAGTTCGACACGAGCGCGGTGCGGATGCCGCCCTCGTGCGCGCGGCGCACGGCCTCGACCATCGCCTCGTCGGGCTGCACGTCCGCGAACAGGCCGTCGATCAGCCCGTCGGGCTCGACGTCGAGCAGCCCGGCGAAGCGCCGCTCGAAGTCCTCCTCGGCGAGCTCGCCCGTCTCCAGCGCGATCAGCAGCTCGCGCGCCTCGGGGTCGTCTCTGAAGCGCCCGACGCAGCTTGCGCGGGTCGATGCCGGCGCGCACGCAGTAGGCGTGGAAGGAGGCGAACAGGTTGGTCGTGAGCACCCCGCCCCAGTCGATCAGCAGCGCGCGCGGGCGCTCGCGCTCAGGCTGCATGCGCCACGCGCGACCTCCTCGGCCTGGCGGGCGAGCTCGAGCACGCCCTCGCCGAACTGCTTCAGGTAGGGGTCGTCGGTCGTGCCCGCGATCGCGCGCTTGTAGTTGCCCTCCATGAACACGACGCTCTTCCACAGCGCGAGCGTGGTGTACCAGCGCATGTCGCGCATCGAGCGCCCCGAGCGCTCCTCGTAGCGCGCGATCAGCTCCGCGCGGCGTGGGGAAGCCCTCCGCGCGGGTGACCTTGCCGAGGTGCTCGCGCAGGCCGCTCTCGGGGTCGCCGGCCTCGCGTCCACATCATGCACAGGTAGCCGAGGTCCGCGAGCGGGTCGCCGATCGTGGCCATCTCCCAGTCGAGCACCGCCGCCAGGTGCGCGGGCGGCTCGCGCGGCGAAGATCGTGTTGCCGAGGCGGTAGTCGCCGTGCACGATCGTGGCGGGGCCCGACTCCGGCAGGTTCTCGGCCAGCCACGCGCCGACGCTCTCGACGGCGGGGATCTCGCGCGTCTTGTTGAGCTCCCACAGCCCGATGAAGCGGCGCAGCTGGCGTTCCAGGTAGCCGGTCGGCTTGCCGAAGTCCTCGAGGCCCGCCGCGCGCCAGTCGACGGCGTGGATCTCCACGAGCGCGTCGATCAGCTGCTCGCCGATCGCGTCGGCGCTCCGCGGGGCGTGTCGAGCGTCGCGCGGGACGCTCGCGACGATCACCTCGCCCGCGATCGCGCTCCATCACGTAGAAGGGGCGCCGATCGTCTCGGGGTCCTCGCACACGGCGAGCACCTCCGGCACGCGCGCGGGCGTGTCCGCGCAGCGCGCGCAGCAGGCGCGCCTCGCGCAGCACGTCGTGGGCGCTCGGCGGCAGCGGCGGGCGGGGCGGGCGGCGCAGCACGACCTCGCTGTCGCCGCGCTCGATCAGGTAGGTGACGTTCGAGTGGCCCTCGCCGATCGGCGCGGCCTCGATCGTCGCCCTCGCCGAGGCCGTGCGCGTCGAGGAAGGCCGCGAGCGGCTCGAGCACGAGCAGGGGAGCGCGCGCTGTTCGCCTGCGCCCTCGGCGGCGGTGGTGACGATGTCGTCGGGGGCGATCGGGACACTCACGGCTCAGGCGAACGCTACAAAGACCGCAACCTTCCCTGCGCTCGAGGTGTCTCTAGCCACCATGCCGAAATTCAGAAACCTGCTGCTGAGCGCCGCTCGCGCTGACGCACCTGCGCGGTCGCCGCGGCGCCGGGCCAGGCGCTCGGCGCTCGCACGGCCAGGCCGTCTACTTCGAGGCCTCGGACACGCTGCTGAACCCGAGCCTGCGGCCGAAGGCGATCGAACAGTTGCAGCACCTCGGCGTGAAAGCGCTGCGGGTGGAGCTCTCCTGGGACGAGGTCGCGCCCGACGCCGCACAGCGCCACGCGCCCGAGCTTCGACGCCGACCAACCCCGCGAGCTACGACTGGGGCCAGTACGACGCGCTGCTCGCCGAAGCCAAGCGGCTGGGCTGGCCGGTGCTGCTGACGGTCACCTCGCCGGTGCCCGCGCTGGGCGACCTCGAACCAGAAGGCGCCGTACGTCACACGCCCGGACGACCAGGACTTCAAGGAATTCATGACGGCGCGTCGCGCGCCACTTCGGCTCGGAGGTCTCGCTGTACGCGATCTGGAACGAGCCCAACCACCCCGCTTTCCTGCTGCCGCAGTTCAACTCCAACGGCATCGCCCGCCTCGCCGCGGATCTACCGCGGCCTCTACCAGGCCGGCTACGCGGGGCTGCAGGCGGCGGGCATCGCCCACCCGCGGGTGCTGTTCGGCGAAACCGCGCCGATGGCTACGAATCGGTGAAGAGCTCTGTGCGCAAAGAAGGTTCGCGCGCGCTGCTGCACGACGTGGCGCCGCTGGCCTTCCTGCGCGAAGCGCTGTGCCTGAACTCGCACTACCGCAAGATCGAGCTCGTGCGGGCAGCTGCAGATGGTCGGCTACGCCCACCACGCCTACACGATCGCGGTGCCGCCGAGCTACAACACGCCCGGACGCGGACGACGTCACGATCGGCGCGCTCGTCGCGGCTCGTCAAGCGCGCTCAACATCGCGGCGCGCGGCACGCGCGATCCCGCGCGGGCTGCCGATCTACCTGACCGAGTTCGGCGTCCAGAGCTACCCCAACAAGCAGCTCGGCGTGCCCGTCGGCCGGCAGGCCGAATACGACGCGATGGCCGAAGCAGATCGCCTACAGCAACCCGCGCGTGGCGGCCTTCTCGCAGTACCTGCTCGCGCGACGACCCCGTCGGCGGGCGCCCCGGGCTCGAGCGTCCACGGCGGCACGCGTCGGCTTCCAGACGGGCCTCGAGTACGCAAGCGGCGCGCCGAAGCCGCTGTACTACGCCTGGCCGGTGCCGCTGACGGTCGACGCAAGCGCGCACGGCGTACTCGCTGTGGGGCCTCGTGCGCCCGGCGGCGGCGCCACGACGCTGACGGTGCTGGTGCAGCCGAGGCACGCGCAGCAGCTACCGCACGCTGCGCACGGTCACGACCAACGGCGCGGGCTACTGGAGCTTCAGCATCGAGCGGCGCGGGACAGTCTGGCGGGTGCGCTGGACGAGCCCGACGGGCGTCGCTACGAAGGCCCGCCGATCCACGCGCACTAGCGACAGGCGCGGCGCGGCCGTCGACGCGCCGCAGGCTGGCGAGCGCCCGCTCCTACGATGAGGCGGAATGCCCGAGCTGCCCGAGGTCGAGATCACCGCGCGCCTGCTCGATGGCGCGCTCGCGGGCGCGCAGATCGAGTCGGCGCTCGCGCCCGGCATCAACGCCCTGAAGACCTTCGACCCGCCGCTGTCGGCGCTCGCGGGCGAGCGGGTCGAGGCGGTGCGCCGCCGCGGCAAGCACCTGATCGTCGACGTCGAGGGCGGGCTGTCGCTGCTGATCCACCTGATGTCCGCGGGGCGCCTGCAGCTCTACGACAAGCACGCGACGGCCGCGCGACCGCACCTCGCGCCTGCTCGTGCGGCGTCGAGCGGCGGGCCGCGAGCTGCGCCTGCGCGAGTTCGGCTCGAAGCAGGCGGCGTGGGTGAAGCTGCTCGCGACGCGGCGAGCTCGAGGCAGGACGAGGCGCTCGCCGAGCTCGGGCCCGAGGCCTGGCCCGATCCGCCCGCGCTGGCGGAGCTGCTCGACGCGCCCCGCCCGCTGCACGCGCTGCTGCGCGACCAGCACGTGATCGCGGGGATCGGGCGCTCGTGGGTGGACGAGATCCTCTGGCGCGCGCGCGCTGTCGCCCTACAAGCGCGGCATCGACCTCGGAGGACGAGGAGCGCGCCGCGCCTGCGCGAGGCAGATCGCGGCGACGCTCGGCGGCGCGCTCGCCCACTACGAGCAGGTGCTCGCGCTGCCGATCCCCGACAAGCTGCCGATGCCGCTGCTCGTCCACCGCCACGAGGGCGAGCCGTGCCCGCGCTGCGCGCACGACGCTGCGCGCGGTCCACTTCGAGGACTACGTGATCGCCTACTGCCCCACCTGCCAGACCGAGGGGCGGGTGCTGAAGGACCGCCGGCTCTCGCGGCTGCTGCGCTAGTCAGCGTGGATGCCGTTGGGTGGCTGGCGCTTCGATCTGGATCAGAGGTCGGCTCGAGAGATCACGCCGGTCTCGAACGCACGCTGTACGAGGCGTGCGCGCTTCGCGTCGCGCGCGAGCGGCTCGATGTCGAACTTCTCGAACAGGGTTCGGAGGTGGGTCTTGACGGCCTCGACGCTCAGCACGAGCTCCTCGGCGATTGCCGCATTGGACGCCGGGGATGCGAACGCGCGTGGATCCCGGAAAGGGCGGCAGAGCGCAACGAGCACCCGCCTCTGTGATTGCGTGAGTCGGATCTCCTCGGTCCCGGCCAGACGGGTTACGGTCTGCCTGTCCGCGACCTGCGGGGCGCGGAAGACGACGCTTGTATCTCCGAAGCGCATGACGTCTCCATCGATCAGCCGGCGACGCTGACGTAGCCGCTCACCGTTGACGACCGAGCCATTGCGTGAAAGCCCGTCGTCGACGAGCATCCAGTCTCGGCCCCCGAGATGCTCGAGCCGAGCATGCGCTCGCGACACATCGCCGTCCCAGCCGAGGCATATGTCCGATCCCGCGGCGCGCCCGATCGTTCGCTGCGCGGGCTGCTCGCTCAATGTGACAATCTGCTGCGCGCCTTCCTCATCACGAAAGAGGAGATAGGGTTCGCCGCGCCTGTCGGCGTGAAGCCGCGCCTGTAACTCTGCGGGCGACGCTCCCCCTGGGTCTACCGAAGAACGTGCCATCACGTGGGGCGGCGCGGCCGATGCGATTCTTAACGCGCCGATTCGGTCCTTTACAATACATGCCCTCGGTATGGGCACCGGAGCGCTGATCAATCCCGGCGCCGCAAGACCCGTTCCGGCCGCATGCGACGGGAGCTGTGGCTGATGGGCGGGCCGCTGCCGCTCGTGGGGGAGGAGCTGGCCGGCTATCGCCTGCGGGCCCTTCTCGGCCGAGGAGGTATGAGTGTTGTCTACGAGGCCGAGAACCCCCGTCTGGGCAACACGGTCGCGTTGAAGGTGCTCGCCCCCGAGCTGGCCGCCGACGATGCCTTCCGGACGCGCTTCCTCATGGAGTCGCGGATCGCCGCGTCACTGAATCACCCCAATGTGACCCCGATCTATGACCGCGGCACCCTGTGGGGAGCTGTTGTTCATCGCGATGCGCTACGTCGCGGGTGCCGATTTGGGCACAGTGCTCCGCAAGCATGGCCACGTGTCAGCGCTACAAGCGCTCTGGTTAATCGGCCAGACCGGTCGAGCGCTGGACGCGGCGCACCGTCTGGGGCTCGTCCACCGCGACGTCAAGCCCGCCAACATCCTGATCGAGCAGACCGCTGATGGGGAGCCGGACCACGTCTACCTGGCCGACTTCGGCATCACCAAGCAGACTCGCTCGGCCAGCGGTCTCACCGCTACAGGTCAGTTCATGGGGACGGTCGATTACGTCTCCCCGGAGCAGATCCAGGACAAGCAGATCGACGCGCGGGCAGACATCTACTCGCTCGGGTGTGTGCTCTATGAGTGCCTGACGGGAAGCGTACCGTTCCTCAAGGACACGGACGCAGCGCTGCTATGGGCGCACATGCAGGAGCGCCCCCCGCCGCCGAGCGCTGCCGCACCAGATCTGCCCGCGGCGATCGATGAGGTGATCCTGCGCGCCCTGGCGAAGGATCCCGCCGAGCGCTTCGGGAGCTGCAACGAGTTCCTCCTCGCGGCACGCGAAGCTCTCCAACCGCCCTCGGCAAGCCCCGCCGACATCGCGTTCGGCGCCGGTCCTCCATCGGTCCTCGGTGATTTGGCCGCGACGCAGCTCGACGATAGGCAACGACAGACGACCAGCTCCGGCGCCACGGCGACTGGGCAAGCGCGCTTACGCGACCGACACGGTGCTTCCCAAGACAGCGCTCCTGAGGAGCGGAGGATCATCACGGTCGTGCTCGCCGACATGGTCATATTCGCCGCGCGCGCCGAGGGTCTCGATCCCGAGGACGAACGGGCGATCCTGAGCCAGTACTACTCGACGCTCCGCAACGAGCTCGAGGCTTTCGGTGGAGCGGTGGAGAAATTCGTCGGAGGCGCGCTGGTGGCAGTCTTCGGCGCGCCGATCGCTCACGGTGACGATGCGGAGCGAGCCGTGCGTGGCGCATTCGCGCTGTGTGATGCCGTGGCCGAGCTGAACGCCGCCGACCCCGACCTCGAGGTCGAGGTCCGCACGGCCGTTAACACAGGTGAGGCGATTGTCGCGCTCGACATCGCGGAGCTCCACAGAGCGCTCGCGGGCGATGTGGTGAACGTGGCTGCACGGCTGCAATCGAACGCGCCGAGCAACAGAATCCTTGTCGGCGAGGGCACTTACCGAGCCACTCGGACGCTTGTGGACTATCGGGCGGCCGACCCGCTGATCTCGAAGGAGGATAAGGCGCCGATCCAGGCCTGGCTCGCCGTGAGCGTCAAGGCAGGCCCCGGTGAGCGGGAAGCAAGCGCGGTACCGATGCTTGGACGGGCCCACGAGCTGGCTGCGCTGGCCCGCATCTTCGACGCCGTGCTCGCCGACCGGCGAGCGAACCTTGTGACGGTGCTTGGCGAGCCGGGGATCGGCAAGACTCGTCTCGCTGCCGAGTTCGCCCGGCAGGTCGAGCAGAGGGGCGCGCGTCTGCTGAGCGGTCGTTCGATGCCCTACGGCGCGAGCAGCCCCTACGGACCTATTGCGCTGCAGATCAAGCAGTTCGCCGGCATCTTCGCCAGCGACGACGCCGCCAGCGCCCAACGCAAGCTGCGCGCCGCCCTGGCGGGAATCGCGTCGCCGGGAGTCGTCGATGAGATCGCTCCCCACATCGAACTGCTGATCGGACTCGGCCACGGAGGGGAGGTCGCTGATCGGCAGGTCCTGTTTCGGGCCGCGAGGCGGTTCGTGGAAGCGCTCGCGCAGGCGCAGCCGACCCTGCTCGTGCTGGAAGACCTGCATTGGGCGGACAGCGGAACGCTCGACCTGCTCGAGTTCCTCGCCACACGAGTCCGCGATGTGCCGCTGATGCTGCTGGCGCTCGCGCGTCCCGAGCTGCTCCACCTGCGTCCAGCGTGGGGCGGTGGGCTGCCCGCGCACACGACAATGTCGCTTGGGCCGCTGAACGCGGCCGACGCGCGCGAGCTTGTCACGCGCCTGTTTCGTGGCAACGCCGTGGGCGTTGACGAGGCGCGCGTCGCCGAGGTCGCGGGCGGCAACCCCCTGTTCATCGAGGAGCTCACCGCGGCCGCCGTCGAGCGAACGGGCTCGGCCGAGGGCGAGTTGCCGACGACGATCCGGGAGCTCGTGTCGGCTCGGCTCGACGCGCTTGCGCGTGAAGAGCGCGCGGTACTGCTCGACGCGGCAATCATCGGCAAGGTCTTCTGGCGGGGCGCGCTGAGGACCATGCGCGAGAACGGGGCGGCCCTTTCAGAGGCCCTCGATTCGCTCGAAGCGCGCGATCTGATCAGGCAGGAGGGCACGTCCTGGATCGAGGGCGAGGAGCAGTTCACCTTCAAGCACGCCGTGATCCGCGACGTCGCCTACGCGACAGTGCCGCGCACCAAGCGCAGGGCACTGCATGCTGTCGTCGCGCGCTTCCTCGAGCAGACGACCGCTGCAGAAGCAGCGACCGCGACCGCCCTGGCACACCACTGGCGGGAAGCCGGTGAGGATGAACGTGCGCTCAACTATCTACTGCTCGCAGCTGACCAAGCCGGACGCGGCTGGGCCAAGGACGAAGCGGCGAGGCTGTACGCGGAAGCTCTGGAGCTGTGCGGCGATGATCCGGAGCGCCGGCGCGAGATCATCCGCAATCAGGCCCTTGCAGTGGCTGCTCTCCAGCACGTCGGCGAGGTGCGTCACGCGCGCGACACGTCAGCCGGCGGTTGACCTGAACGGGGCTCGTCAGAGCGGAAAGTCGGCCGGCGTGATGTCGCCGGCGATTTCGGTTACGCGCAGCACCTTGTGCTGCCCGAATTCCTGTGCATGCCGGCGGATTAGATCCTCGCTCGGCGCCTCGTAGAGACAGAAGGTCCGCACGTGACCGTCGTCATCGATCGCCACGTGGCTGTGCTCCCAGGTGATCTCGGGAAATCGCTCCTGCGCGATCTGGCGTGAGCGTCGCCCGATAGCGTCCATCTCAGGTTGGCCGACGCTGAACTGCCGCTCGATCAGATATCTAGGCACAACCCCTCCTAGCCTCGTTCGCGGCAACGATAGACCACGGTGAGGGGTCGTTCAATTCGACCCGCGTCTCGTACCGCGCGTCCATCGAACAGCGGCTCACTCGAGGCGCCCCGACCATTGACGACGCCGCCCTGGCTCACGCCGGCTCAAGGCTGCTCCATCTGACGCCGTACTTCCGCTGGCGGGCCCCATCCACCGACGCGCACCGGGTGAGGGCGGCCAGGTCCGGATGAGGGGTGGCCAGGTCCACTCTGAGGGTGTATTCCCGCCGGCGCCCGCCGTGGCGAGGATGGGACCCATCAACCCAGCTCGCCCTTCAAGGAGGCAATCCAGATGTTCACCAGCACGATCCACACCCACAAGATCCTCAAGCGGACCAAGTGCGTGCTCCTAGCAACGGCCGCCGGTGCCGCGGTGCTGCTGTTCAGCTCTCTCGCCCCGGTCGCGAGCGCTGAGCCATCCGGCGGCGGGTCCACGACAGAACGCTCGTGCATCGGCCTCGAGATGGAAGCCGAAATCTACCAAGAAGCCGGCTGGGACCGGTTCGGTGAAGGCAACGTGTATTCCGCCGCGAGCGCCTGGAGGGAATCGACACGACTGACCGAACAGGCCGAAAGACAGGGCTGCAGCTGGGCGACTCGCCGGGCCCCGATCCAGCATCAGCCGGTCGCACCGGTCGGCTCCCCGCCCCCCCGGCTCAAATGAGCTGACTTCTGTTGCGGCGAATGATCCTGAGCCCCCGCCCGCGCGGGGGCTCTTCGCTGCGGGCGGGGCGCGGCTCGGCGCCCTGCGCCGCGGGCGCGCGGCCCGGGCATTTGGTGCGCCGGCGGTCGCCATTGGTGTGGCCCAGCCCCCCGATTGCCCGCGTCTCAGAGTGCCAGTTGTCGCTGCCGTCGCGCCAGCCGCCCGATCCCAGCAAACCCACCACCTTTGATCAACCCCGAAACCACCAATCACAACCGCTGTGTAGTTTCGCGGTGGCGTCCGAGGCCCCTTCGAGGGTGTGGGCGGCGGCGGGATGACTCACCAACCGGCTGGCCAGTCCGTGCCTTCTCAAGGATCCGTCTCCCGCCGTCGTCCACGGATGCCGCCGTGACTTCATAGAAGCCTGGACATCACTCGACACAGCTCTGTCCGACGGCCTCCACACCACCCAAGCGAGCCAGACGAGGAGGAGGAAGCGATGATCGCAGTCGGAGTGGATACCCACAAGGAGCGCCACTACGCCGTGGCACTCGACCTACTAGGACAGTTGCTCGGCGAGCTTGCGTTCGCAGCCACGGCAGCCGGCTATGAGGAGCTGCAGCTCTGGGCTCAGCGACTTGGCGATGGACAGCAGCTCGCCTTTGGTATCGAGGGCGCCGGGAGTTGGGGCGCTGGACTCTGCCAGCACCTGCAACGCGCCGGTAGCGCCGTCGTCGAGGTCGAGCGCCCCCGTCGACGGGAGCGTCGCAGCGGCAAGTCTGACCGCATCGACGCGCTCACGGCGGCCAAGTGCGTTCTCGGTGGCGAACACGTCTCGACCCCGCGCGGCCGCGGGATTCTCTCGGCGCTCCGAGCGTTACTAATCGCTCGTCGCTCCGCCATCACGGAGCGCACACGCCTCCTTAACCAGCTTCAAGCACTGAACACAACCGCGCCGGTCGCGCTTCGTGAGCGGATCGGCAACGGCACCGGCAAGCAGCTCGAGCGTCGGGTCCTATCGATGCGTGCGCGTGCAAGCGCGGACATCGAGGAACGCGCTGTGTTCGGTGTCGTGCGCGACCTGGCTGCTCGCTCAAGGGCACTGGCAGCCGACGCCAAGCGCTACGAGCAGGAGCTCGCCGTACTTGTCCGCTCGCTCGACGGGACGCTGCTCGATGAACCCGGGATCGGACCAATCTCGGCCGCGAAGCTGTTCGCCTGCGACCCGTCCCGCTTCGGGCACGAGGCTGCCTTCGCTCGGTGCAATGGGACTGCGCCCCTGCCGGCGTCGTCGGGCAAGACGGTCAGATACCGGCTCAGCCGCGGAGGTGACCGCCAGGCCAACAACGCGATCCACACGATCGCGCTCGCGCGCGCGAAGCACCAGCCCCAGACGCGCGCCTACCTCGACCGCCGCATCAGCGAGGGAAAGACCAAGCGCGAAGCAATCCGGGCGCTCAAGCGCCACATCTCCAGGGAACTCTTCAAGCGGCTCTCGAGCGTCCCCTTGACTTCATAGAAGCATCCTTGAGATGGGCATCCATCTCAGCTGCTCCGGGCGTGCGCCGAGGGCTTCGGATGGATACGCTGGGGCGAGGTGATCAGCTGATGGCAGAGACAGAGCACGCGGCTGCCCCGCGGGAGACCAGCGCGGGCGCCCCTGACGCGATCGCGCGTTATTGCGCGGCCTCCTCGGCAGGCGACATCGACGCTCTGATGGCGACGCTCGCACCCGACCCGGAGCTCGTGTCGCCGTTGTCGGGGCGCATGCTGTTCCGCGGCAGGGAGGACATGCGGATCCTGCTCGGTGCGATCTACTCGACGCTCGGCGGCCTGAGGTGGGGCGAGCCGATGTACGCACCTCAGAGCGTCTGCGCCATCGGACGAGGCCGGGTCGGCCCCCTCAAGCTCGACGACGCGATGGTGTTCGAGCTCGACGCGGACGGTCTGATCAAGCGTGTGCGACCGCACCTGCGGCCGTGGCTGAGCACCACCTTGCTCGCCCTCCTGCTCGGTCCGAAGATCGCGGCGCACCCCGGCGTCGTGCTGAGGGCGCTGCGCGCCTACTCCTCCGCAGCCCGCGGCTAGAGCGATCCGACCCTATCGACGGGCCAGTAGGTGAAGAACGCTTCGCCGACGATCCAGGCGGTCGGGACCGGGCCCCAGAACCTGCTGTCGTCGGAGTCGCCGCGGTTGTCGCCCATCATGAACCAGTGACCCGGGGCGATCTTGATGGGGCGCGGGAAGTCGCACTCGCTGCTGGTGCCGCAGGGTTTGATGTATGAGTCCTTCTCGCCCACGAAGCGCGTGCTGCCTTTCACACGCCGGTAGACGTGCCCCCCGGAGATGTAGATTTCGTCCCCGGGCCCGGCGACGATGCGCTTTATGAAGTTCTCGCTGGCGGGGCGCCTCTGCGTGGCGTCGCACGCGGCGCCACCGGGATCCACGGCTTCGAGCTTCGGGCCGCAGGCCTGTTCTTCGGCTCCCGCCGGCGGGTGGAAGACGACGATCTCGCCGACCCGATAGCTCGAGGTGAGGCGGTTTACGAGCACGCGCTGACCTCCCGCGAGCGTCGGCTCCATCGAGCCCGTCGGGATCCGGTAGGGCTTCACCACGAAGGCCTCGACGCCGACCGCGAGCCCGAGCGCGACGGCGAGCGTGAGGATCAGCTCGAGCAGGCCGTAGGCCCAGTGTTTGCGCTGCCTGCGCTCTGCTCGTCTCAGCCGCATCACATCGTTTGCCCCTGAGCGAGAGACGGTAGCAGTGACATCCGAGGCCAAGCGCCGCGCCGCGCGGCGGCGCAATTGGAGCTACAGCAGGCGCCAATCGGGGCCGATGCATACGAGGTGGCGAGACGCTGGCACACGCGAGCGGGCGCGATCCTCGCGCTCGCGGGGCTGGCGGGCGCCGTGGCGCTCCCGCCCGGAGCCGGCGCGAAGCGGGCAGGCCCACCGGCGGCGCCGCGCGCGCATGCAGCGGTCATCGGCGGGGAGGCCGCCGAAGCGGGCGCGTTCCCGTGGATGGCCGACGTGCTCGATGTTCGCGGCGAAGAGGTCGGGCAGTGCTCCGGGACGGTGCTAGCGGCGGACCTGATCTTGACGGCCGCCCACTGTGCCGAGAACCTGCAGACGGGCGTCGTAAACGAAGCGTCCGGCTACCGCGTGGTCACGGGAAACGTGAACTGGGCCGCCCCGGAAGCGGAAAAGCAGGTGTCGGGTGTCTTGCGGGTGATCCCGTGTTCCTGCTTTGACCGCCACACGACGCTCGGTGACGTGGCGCTGCTCGTGCTGTCCACGCCGACGACGGCCCCGGCGGTCACGCTCGCATCCCCACAGCACGTCGGCGCAGGCACGCAGGCGCTGTTCGCCGGCTGGGGGGACACGTACGCGAAAGACCCTGTCCCGGTGGAACAGCTGCGGTGGGCGCCGACGGTTGTGCAGGGCACGAACTGGTGCGAGCGCGAGGCGTCGCCCTTCAGCCCGCCGAACGAGCTCTGCGTGGTCGATCCACCCGAGCTGCAGACCGGGGCGTGCAACGGCGACAGCGGCGGCCCGCTGCTGGTGCGAGAAGCCTCGGCGGTCGGCGGCATGGCGCAGATCGGCGTCGCGAGTCACGTGTACGGCGAATGTGCGACCACGAGTCCGTCGGTGTTCACGCGCGTGGCGGCGGTCTCCGCGTGGATCAGGGGCTGGATGGCGGCGCTTGCACCCGGCCTGGCCAGTGCGGCCTCGGTAGCGGAGGATGCCGTACCGGCTCCGGAACTGGCCGGGATCGCGCGAGCCGAATCGCTGAGCGTGCGAAACGGGATCGCATCGCTTTCGATCAGCTGTGACGCCGAAGGCGGAGTCTGCACGGGAACCGCCGACGTCACGGTGGCGGTGCGTGAAACTCTGATAACGCGACGCGGCGCCGGACAGACGAGGTCTACCCGCGCGCGCAAGCTGCGGCTGATCAGCAGCTCGTTCTCGATCGCGCCCGGCGCCGGCATCGTCGCCCGCTCGCGCCTGTCGCGCCGTGACACCGCGCTGCTCGCGCACCTAGGCGGGGCGCAGATCGGCGCCCGGCTGAGCGGGCAGGGAGTCGCCGACGGCGTCCTGACCGTTGCGCAGAGGTAGCGGCCCCGCCTTGCAGCGGTGGCAGGCGGCTCGCCGCGCAGGGATAGCGGTCGAACCCACGAGTACGCGCTCGGCCGTCTGCGCGTGCCGGCTCTTGTCATCTGCCTCAGGCGACAGATGACAATCCGTGCGTGGCCCCCGCGTGGACCACGGCGCGAGGATCGCCGTGCGCAGCGCGTTCGCCGTGCGGCGCCCCGCGCCGCCTACGCTCCAGCATCACGACCAGCATCAGCGCGAGTGCGATGTGCCCGAGCCCTGGTCGCAGCTCGCGAAAGCGCTCGACCGTGGGTCCGTGCAGAGGGAGCACGTCGCGAACCGTGAGGAACCAGACCGCGATCGCCGCGAGCGAGACCTCGATGACCCCGCGTGCTCTCAGGATCACAGGGAGCGCGAGCACCAGATACAGGCCATACACCTCGAAGCTGTAGCGCGGCACGAGCAGCGCCGCCATCACCGTCAGCGCGACCGAGAGCGGCAGCGAGTGCGCGATGATCCTCCTGTAGCGCACCCACACGGCGACGAATGCGAGCAGCGCAGACAGCTGCGTGAGCGCCGGGGGCGTTGAGGCGCCAAAGCCCAGCGCTTCCACGAGTCCCGTGAAGGAGCCGTTGAAATCGGCGTGCGCCTGTTCGCGACCCTCGAGAAACGGAACGACGGAGCTGAAGAAGCGACCGGAGTGGGGCACCACCGCGAACCCCACGATCGCGGCGAGCAGCACAAGTCCCAGCGCGACCGCGGTCGCCCGCCAGCGTCTGGCCAGCGCCGGCGCGAGCAAGACGAGCGCCGCGGTTGGCTTGATGCAAGCCCCCAGCGCCAGCAGCACTCCGCCGAGGCGCTCCCGGCCGCGCTCGACCGCCACGATCCCAGCCGCCATCGGTGTGAGTGCGAGCAGCTCGATGTTGCCGAGGGTCAGCTCCTCGTGGAACGGCCGCGACACGCTCACGATGAACGCCGCCAGGCCCACGCGCCACGGCGAGAGGCCCTTGCGCGCGCACAGCAGCGCGATCGCTGCCATGCACGCCAAGCCCGAGAAGATCACGACGAGGTCTTCAGCGAGCGAGAGCGGCAGCAGCGCCAGAGGCGAATCGACCAGCGCCGAGTCCGGTGGGTGCGTATAGGAGTACGGCAGGTGCGTGACGACGCCGTAGGGCGATGCGCCGTCCAGGAAGCGACGCAGGCCGTGCCAGATCGGCCCGGTGTCGAGGTGGTGCGTCGCGAGGCTCGAAGCGATCTCCCCGAGCGTCACCGCCGCGGCGAGCGCCCACCACAGCGCCGGCGTGGTGAGCACACCGCGCGCGAGGCGAAGCACCCGATGCCTCAGGCTCTCGGCCGCTGCGCGCGCTAGCGGCACGGGATGGTCGGCTGCGGAGCGAGCGTGTGGCGCCTCACACGCGGCAGCTTGCCACGGTCGAGCCCGCGCCGGTCGCGGACCTGATGCTCGTCACCGCCCCGCACGCCGAGGATCGAGCCGAAGTGGGCCGCCTCATCTACGTATCGTCGTCCGTCCCATCCGGCGGCGCCAACGATGAAACGGGGTGGCGCCGCAGCCTCCAGCGGCTTGCTACAAGCGTGTTACAAGCCCGGGGCGGGTAGTGTCGCACGGGTAGGCCGCGACGCGCCCCCCGTTATGGCGAGTGAGACCCAAGCGAAGCACGATGCGAGACGCGGCGCGGCCGCAGGGTTGGCCGCGCGGCTGGCTCCGCGAGGCCTTGGCGAGCGCGGCGCCGCGGTGTCCGTGGGTGTCCTCGGGGCGCTTTTCCTCGGTGTGCTGAGCGCGGTGCTCCCGCGCGAGCCGACACCCCGCGGCGATGACCTGATCTACGAAGACATGGCGCGCCATCCGTTCGCGGTGCACACGTTCCCTTTTGGCTACCGCCTCGGCCTGCCCCTGCTCGTGCACGTGATGCCCTTCGGCCACACGACCTCGTTCCTCCTGCTGGCGTGGCTCGCCGCGGGCGGCGCGGCGGCCTTCGCGTACCTCTTGATGCGCGAGTTGGGGGCGGACACGCGTGTAGCCGTTGGCCTGGCGCTGCTGCTGAGCGTGTCACCGCCGTTCCTCGTCGTTGCGCTTCGGCAGGGCAGGAACCCCGACATCGCCACCGTGTTTTTCATGATGGCGGCGACCTACTTCGCTGTGCGCCGCCTGTACTGGCAGCTCGCCGTCACGTTGCTCGTTGGTGTGCTGTTCCGAGAAGCGGTCCTGTTCATCGTCCCGCTCGCGTATGCGATCTGGGCTGCCCGGCCGCTCGAGCGCGCCGCTGCCCTAAGGACGCTGCTGGTCGCGGCGCCTGCCGTCGCGGGCTACATCGCCATCCGGCTCGGCATTCACACGATCGACAAGGAACAGGTGCCGGGATACTCAGGATCGCTCGTCGGCGAGCGCTTTGAAGTCCTGAAGCTGGGACTTCAGACACCGTTCCGCGAGGCACGCCGGATGTTCACGGTCTACGGGCCGCTCTGGCTCGTCGCGCCGGTAGCGCTGCCCACCATGCGCTTCGCTCGCCGCGGGCTCGTGCTGGTGGCGCTGAGCGTGGCGGCGATGACCTTCGCGCTGGACTGGGGGCGAATGATCCTGCTCGCGGCTCCGGTCTTCTACGCGGCGTCGGGCTTCGTCCTGACCCGCAAGCCTCGGTGGACGGTGCCCGTCTTCGCTGCCTTCCTGGCGCTGGTGCTCGGATACGCGGTCTACATGGGCGTGTCGGGCGTGAAGAACGGCATCACCGACGCCCCGGCGCCACCATACGCCGTCCGCTAACCACCCCGCCAGTGCCATGTGCCCGCGGCTGAGAGCCTGGCGCATGCTCGCCTATCGCGCTCGCTGGCAGCACCAAGGGTCCCAGACCTCTCAGCGGCACCTGCTGTACGGTCGAGGCAGCGTCAACATCACCGAGCGCGGAGGAGGACACCGTTGGTCACACGCATGGACGACATGCCTGAGGGCACTACGGGGTTGCGGGCGTCGGGCAAGCTGAGCCGCGAGGACTATCGCGAAGTGGTGGAGCCGGCTTTGCGCGATGCGCTCGAGTCGGGTGAGCTTCGCGTTCTGCTGTTGCTCGCCGACTTTCACGGCATGGAGCCGGGCGCCTGGATCGAGGACGTCAAGACGGCCCTCAAGGTCGGGGTCGGCGATCACTCCGCATGGAAGCGCTTCGCACTTGTCACCGACATTGACTGGGTCGCGAAAGCGACGCGCATGACGGCTTGGCTGGTCCCGGGAGAGGTGATGATCTTCGACCCCGGCCAGATCCAGGAGGCGACCGCATGGGTGGCAGGGGCGGCAGCATCCGGAGCTACCTCGGCCTGACCGCGCCCGACTGCCCTCAGCAGTGAGAGGCCTCGCCAGAGATCTACCCGCAGACCCCCGGCTCAGGCCGCGGCGTAGGTCCAGAAGTCCCGCATGATCGCGGGCGCGACCGGATCGCTGGCAGCCACCTGGGTGAGCAGGATGGCGACGGAGCCGGTCGACGGGACGATGTGCGCCGTCGTGCCGGTGCCGCCTACCCAGCCATAGCGACCCTCGACGTTCCACGGGTCGATCGCATCGACGTCGACGCTGGCCCCGAATCCCCAGCCTTGGCCCTCGAGGAACAACGCGCCGATCCCGCGCTGTGCCGGGGTGAGGTGGTTCGTGGTCATCTGCCGCACCGACTCAGGCGACAGCAAGCGGCGACCGTCGACCGTCCCTTCACCGAGGATCAGCAGGGCAAAGCGATACCAGTCATCGACGGTTGCCACAAGACCGCCCGATCCCGCCGGGAAGGCCGGCAGATGACTCCATTGGCCGTCGGGAGCGTCGGCGAGCTGGAGGCCGTCGACCGGCTCGCGCCGGTAGTAGCTGGTGAAGCGCCGGCGCTTCGCGGCCGGCACCTCGAAGCCGCTATCGATCATGCGCAGCGGCTCGAACAGACGCTCGGCGAGGAACTCCGGAAGCGACTGGCCGCTGGCTCTGGCGATCAAGACACCCTGCAGGTCCGAGCAGGTGTCATAGAGCCATGCTTCGCCTGGTTGATAGAGCAGCGGGATTCGCGACAGCGCGGCGATCCACTCGTCGGGGCGTGGTCGCAGCTGCACCTCGCGACCGTCTGTCTGCACGCTGAACAAGAGCTCGACGGCTGGCAGCGAGAAGTCCGACGCAAACCCATATCCGGCGCGCGAGGTGAGCAGATCGAGCACGGTGATCGGTCGAACAGCCGGGACGACGTCGGCGACGGGGCCGGTGGGCGTGCGGACGACCACCGGCGAGGCGAGCTCCGGCAACCATCGCTCGACCGGCTCCTCCAGCGCGATCCGGCCTTCATCGACGAGCATCATCACAGCGGCGGCGGTGATCGGCTTGGTGATCGACGCGATGCGGAAGATCGAATCCCGCAGCATCGGGCGCGTGCCGTCGAGGTCGACCGAGCCGACGGCCTGAACCTCGACGCGCCCGCCCCGAGCAACCATGGCCACCGCTCCGGGCACCGCTCCGGTGCGGATGTAGGGCTCGAGGACTTGCTCGAGGTCGCTCATCGGCCCTCCTTCGCCATCGCGAGGGCGACGGCGCGCCCGGCAGTTCTGGGACGCGTCGAGGCCACGGCGGTCATGCACACGGTGATCACTCCGATCTCGGGTGGTTGTCGAGTAAGGGGTTAGACGCCGTTGTGCGAGGAACTCATCGGCGCCGCCGACACCTCCGCCTGGGCAAATGTGATGACTGACCGGCAACCCGAGGAGCCTGGCGTGCCGTTGCGTGTACCAGCTGTGCGGCGCGAAGCAGATCAGCGCGGACACGGAAGACGACACGGCCTGCCTTCAAACGCGAGGCCACAGACGTTCTCATTCCAGCCAGAGAGCCCCGGTAGGATCCGGCGCAATGCCCGAGCCAGGACAAGTGGCGCCTGACTTCTCCCTCCCCGACCAGGACGGGCGCGAGGTGAAGCTCTCTGACTTTCGCGGCCAGTCCGTCGTCGTCTACTTCTACCCCAAGGCGGATACCCCGGGCTGCACCACACAGGCATGCGGCGTTCGCGATAACGAGACCGAGTACGCGCGGGCGAGAGCGGTGGTGCTTGGCATCTCCCCCGACCCGCCATCGAAGCTGAAGAAGTTCCGTGACAAGCATGGGCTCAACTTCACGCTGCTCTCAGACGCAGACCATGCCACCGCTGAGGCCTATGGGGTGTGGGTGCAGAAATCGATGTACGGCAAGACCTACCTCGGCAACGAGCGAACGACGTTCATCGTCGACAGCGACGGCCTCGTGGCGAACGTGCTGCGAAAGGTCAAGCCGGCGGAGCACGACAGCCTCGTGCTCGCAGCGCTAGCGCACTAGCGCAGGTGCTCGGCGAAGAACGCGAGGATGCGTCGCCACGCGTCCGCGGCCGATGGCTGGTGGTAGCCCACCCCGCCGACATGTAGCAGCGGGGTCAGCAACGGGCCCGCGTTGAAGCGATTCATGAAGCTGTGGCCGGCGTCGGGGTACTCCTTTACGTCGTGAACGATCCCGGCGCTCGTGAGCGCCTGCTCCAGTCGCGCGGCTCGGCCCCTCAACCCGGGATCGCGGCGCCCGTAGCTCGCAACGATCGGGCAGGCCTCTCGCAGGCGCTCGCCGGCGTCGGCCGGGACCTCGCCGTAGTTCACCGCCGCGGCCTGGAAGTCACCGCCCGGCGCGCACATCAGGGCGAAGCCGCCGCCCATGCAGAAGCCGATGATCCCGATCCGCCCGGTGCAGTCCTCGCGCGCCGCGAGGAAGTTTCGGGCGGCGTCGATGTCGGCGTAGGCAGGCCCCTCGCCCGAGCGCGACGCGCGCAGCGTGGCCACCACGCAGCCAATCCCGCGCCCCGAATAGAGATCGGGCGCGAACGCGAGGTAGCCCGCCGCCGCGAGATGATCCGCCTGCTCACGGATATCGTCTGACATCCCGAGCACGTCCTGGATCACGACGACGCCCGCGTGCGGCTCTTCGGCGAGCGGGAGTGCGAGGTAGCCGCCGAGCTCGCCCGAGTGAGCCATGAAGCGGACGTCCGGCATCGCGCGGGCAGCCTATCTGCTGCGCGCCCCCGGACGGAGGCCGCGTCTGTGAACCATGGCTAGGGCGCGCGGCTGGCGCAGGTCGCGCGCTCGCACGACTCCTCGAGGAGGCGGGAGACGGCCTCTGGGGGAAGCGGACGGTGGAAGTGAAAGCCCTGTGCGAGCTGACACTCGAGCGCTCGCAGCGCCTCGAGCTGCATCGCCGTCTCGACCCCCTCCGCGGTCACCTCGATGTCGAGCGCCTGCGCCATGCGCACGATCGCCGTGATGATCGCCCTCGAGCGCTGGTCCTCGCCGAGCGTTCGCACGAACGAGCGATCCACCTTGAGCCCGTTGATCGGTAGCCCGCTGAGGTACGCCAGCGAGGAGTAGCCCGTGCCGAAATCGTCGAGCGCAAAGCGCACGCCGAGGCGCGCGACGCGCGTGATCTTCTCGCTCGCGCGGTGTGGCTCATCCATCAGCACCGACTCGGTGATCTCGAGGCACAGGCTCACCGGGTCGAGGGCGGCGTTTGTCAGCGCCGCCTGCACCGCCGTCTCGAGGTCACGCTGCACGAACTGACGCACCGAGAGGTTCACCGAGATTCCGAGCGGCGGGTCGATTGCCGACTCCTGCTGCCAGCGCGCCGCCTGCAGGCACGCCGTCTCGAGCACCCAGCGGCCGATCGGCTCGATCATGCCGCTCTCCTCGGCGATCGGGATGAAGTCGGCCGGCGCGATCACTCCGCGCTCGTGATGGTCCCAGCGAAGTAGCGCCTCGACCGAGACGAGCGAGGCGTCTCGGAGCGAGACGATCGGCTGGTAGACGACATAGAGCTGCTCGCGCTCCAGTGCCCTGCTCAGGTCGTTCTCCAGAGACAGGCGTTCGACGGTGTGCGCGCGCATCGCGCGGTCGAACACCTCGAAGCGGGCACGTCCCTTGCGCTTGGCCTGGTAGAGCGCCGCGTCCGCGTCCCGCAGCAGGCTCGCTGGGGTGCTCGCGCTGCTCTTGGCGATCGCGATGCCGAGGCTTGCCTTCGCGAAGTGCTCACCGGCGCTGAGCTGGAAGGGGGCTTCGAAGGCCGCGACGACACGTTCGGCCACGCGACGCGCGGCGCGCTCGCCCGCGATGTGATCAAGGAGCACCACGAACTCGTCTCCGCCGAGGCGCCCGATCACGTCGCTCGGGCGCAGCGCGGTCTGTAGGCGCGGCGCGATCTGCGTCAGCAGCTCGTCGCCGGCTCCATGGCCGAGGCTGTCGTTGACGAGCTTGAAGTTGTCCACGTCCATGACGACGAGCGCGACCTCAGCCGACGAGCGCGCGAGCGCTCGCGCGAGACAGTCCAGGAAGAGGACGCGGTTCGGAAGCGCCGTCAGAGGGTCGTGCAGGGCCTGCCAGCGGATCTCCTGTTCGCTTGCGCGCTGCTGGATCGCGTCCGCGAGGATGTTCGCGAGCGCCTGCACGAAGTCGCGATCGGCCGCGTCGAGCGGACGGGCCTCGGCGCCGCCGAGCCACAGCATTCCCCAGCGTCCCTCGCGGCCCTCGATGTGGCCGGTCACGCCGCCCGGCAGCGCATCCGGGAGGTCGGGGCTGCTCAGGGCGGAGCCGCCGTCGGGATCCTCGCGGCGAGACCGCGCGCTCGCCTGCGTCAGACCCTCTCCAGGCCCGGCAGCGCTACCCACGGCGCCGAGTTGACGCGCGGACAGGCCGACGCCGGCGCGCAGCGCGAGCCCGCCGGTCTCGGGCGACTGCTCGAAGACCGCGCCCATTGGCACTCCCACGATCCTCGTGGCCTCCGCCAGCGCGTCGTGCATCAGCGCGACCACGTCCTTGCCCTCGAGCGCGTCCTTGCCCAGGCGCGCAACAGCCGCCTGTTGTTCGGCGCGCCGCTCGAGCTCGAGCTCGGCACGCTTGCGGTCGGTGATGTCGAGGATGACGCCGTGCCAGAACTGGCGTCCCCGCTCGTCGGTCACCAGCGCAGCTTCATCGCGCACCCAGACCGTTGCGCCGTTGCGGTGGTGGATGCGGTATTCGTCGGGGACCTCGGGCCGCGCGAGGTCGCTCTCACGGCTGAACACGCGCACGCGGTCCTTGGCGTGCATCTGACGCGCCCATAGTCCAGGATCGGCGATCCATTCAGCCGGGGTGAAGCCGAGGATCGCTTCGATTCCGACGCTCACGTAGTGCCAGCGCCCCGAGACGCCGACGTCGGCGACGTACAGGATCGCGGGCAGCTGCTCTACGAACGTGCGCAGATCGAGGCCTCCCGGGAGTCGGGCCGGCGCAGCCGACATATCGCATGCGCCCGCAGGCGCCGCAGGCGACGGGCGCGCGCGATCTGGTAGCGCGGGAGCCATCCTCCGATCGGTATCGGCACGGCTTCGCGCCGAGCTGAGCCTCGCGGTCGCCCGCGCTAGCGGATCAGGCTGTCGAGCCGGGTCGCCGTGATCGTTTCGCGGAGCGTCTGCAGGGCGTCGTGTCGCGGGCGCCAGCGAAGCTCGCGGCGGGCCTTCGCTGTGCTCATGATCGTCGGCTCGCGGAAGGCTGCGATCCACTGCGCGCGCGCGGGCAGGAAGCCGAGGCGGCCGATCAGCTCGGCAGCCGCGTCGACGGCGAGCTCGGGCATCGGGATCGAATACCAGCCGAGCTCTTCCGCGAGTTGTTTGACGGTCAGCTCGCCGGGGCCCGCGAGGTTGTAGGCGCCCGCTTTGCCGCGGCCGAGGACCCCCGCGCGAAGCGCGGAGGCGACGTCGTCGTGGTGCACGAGCTGGAACGGGATCCCCGGGTCGGGCAGGACCGGGCGTAGGATCGGTACGCCGTCGAGCAGGCTGCGGACCGGGCCGGGTAGGCGCTCGGAGATCTGCGTGTAGGGGAGGCTGTCGATCAGCAGCGGCGCCTGCGGGCCAGCGACGATGCAGGGCCTGAAGACGTAGGCGTCGGTCTCGCTCGAGCGCAGCATCACCTCGAGCAGCTCCTCCACCTCTGCCTTCTGCGCGGAGTAGTAGTGCGCTGGGCTGCCGCGAGCCGGAAGGTCCTCTGTGAGGGGCTGCGGGTTGTCGGTGTGGAACCCGTAGGCGGCCACCGAGGAGGCGTAGATGAGGCGGCGCGCGCCGGCGCGCGCGCACGCCTCGAAGACGTTGCGCGAGCCGTCGAGGTTCACGCGCCTGCTCTCCTTGGCGCCGCCCATGATCATGAAGGCGAGGTGCACGACGACATCGGCTTCGCGTACCAGCTCCATCACCGCCCGGCGGTTGAGCACGTCGCCACGCCGGTAGGAGACCTTCTTCCAGCCCTTAGACGCGGGGTTGAACGGCCGGCGCGCCATTCCCAGGATCTGCTTCACCTCGCGGGTCCGCTCGAGCGCCTCCACCAGTGCGCCACCGATCTCGCCGGTGGGTCCCGTGACGGCGACCGTGAGCGCCTGCTCGCGTCTGGCTGGCGGCATCGCACTCCGTTTCTAGCGCATCCGCGGCGGCGGCGCTGGCTACTCGCTACAGCACCCGGGGGACACGCCGCCGGCGCTCCTGGCAATGGCAGGCCGGCATCGCACCCAGCGAAGCCCCCTACGCTCTTGCTCGGTGGCTAGCACCTCCCTGGCGCACAGCGTCCAATCGTTCCTCAACGCCGCCGGGCAGTTCTTCGGGGATCTCGCCGCGGTGCATTGGCCGGAGCTGCTGATCGGACTCGCCTTCTTCGCGCTCAACCTGACGCTGCGCTCGCGCGGCTTCTTCAACTCGTTGCGCGCCGCCTACCCGAGCGCCTCGTTTCAGTGGCGGCGCGTCTGGGGCGCGTATTTCGCCGCCGTCGGCTTCAACAACGTGGTGCCAGCGCGCGGCGGCGACGTGATGAAGCTGTTCCTAACGCGCTCCTCGATTCCCGGAGCACGCTACCCCACCGTCGCAGCCGCGTTCTTGGTGGAGTCGGTGTTCGACGCCTGTACCGGCGTGCTCGTGCTCGTGTTCGCCTTCACCCAGGGCGTGTTCCCAAAGCCGCCGGCCTTCTCCAAACTCGGCTCCTTCGACATCGGCTACCTGGCTCAGCACTTCGACCTCACGCTCTTCCTGATCACGCTGCTCGCCGCGTTCGGGCTGTTCGCCTTCGCGGTGCTGTCGGTACGGGTGCAGTCCTTCTGGCAGCGCATGCGCCAGGGCCTGACGATCCTGCGCGACCGGCCCCGCTACCTGCGCGAGGTCGCCTCGCTGCAGGCGCTCGCCTGGCTTTGCCGTTTCGCCGCCTTCTGGTTCCTGCTCGAAGCCTTCCGCGTCGGAGGATCGGTTAAGAACGTGCTGCTCGTGTTCGCGGTCAATCAGGTCGCGGGCGCCGTGCCGTTCACGCCCGGAGGAGCCGGCGTGCAGCAGGCGCTGCTCGTGAAGGTGTTCGCAGCGAGCGCCTCCACTGCCGTCGTCGCGGCCTATTCGGTGGGACAGCAGATCGCGATCGCGGTGCTGACCGCTTCGGTCGGGCTCGCCGCGATCGTCTTCATCTTCCGCTTTCGCTCCTTCAGCGCGGTCATCCGCGCCGGACGCGCCTCACGTGAGGCGGAGCGCACGGGCGAGTCCACGGATGTCCTGCTCGCGGCGCGCCTCGAGCCTTAGCGCAGACCCTCGCGCGCCTCGCGCACGAGCGTCACGGCCTCGGGGAACACACGGGCCATGAAAGTGCGGATCTCATCCGCCTGCGCCTCCGCGTTTCCCTGCAGGTTCACGCGCGCGATCGCGGCTACGGTCATGTCGACAGCCAGCTTGATCGCGTTGTCGGCCCACGCAAGACGCTGATTGCCCTGCATCTGTTCGGCGAACTCGGCCAGGCGCTTCTGAAGCTCCTCCGGGTCACCGAAGATGTCTCCGAGGCCGCCACCTTCCATGCCACGCATCATAGACTGCCCCTTCTATGGCCGATAAGCGCGACATCCGCAGCCAGACCCAGGAGGAGTTGCGCCGGCGCATGCGCCTGTCCGTGCCCGCGTTCGCAGGCGGCTTCCTGTACCTGCTGAGCGCGATCATCATCTCCTCGACTCTGAACGGCGCGCCCACCGTTGGGCTGTTCCAGGGTCTCGCGCCGGCGCTCGCCGGCAAGGCCAATCCGGCCGAAAGCCCGCGCACGGGCGAGGTGAAATTCGTCAGTCACCACGCTCTCGCGCTGATAGCCGGCAGCGCACTCGCCGCGGTTGCCGTCGTGATCCTGATGTTGATCCTCCTGCTGCTGGCCGACGCAACGATCTTTCGGCGCCCGGAGACCTGGTCGCTGGCGCGCCCCCTCGTCCTCTATGGCGGGATCGCGGTCGCGGCGGTGAGCCTAGGCCACCAGATCGTGAGCGCGATCGAGACGCACAACTTCGCCGTCAGCGCCAACCACTCCAACAGCGCGGCCGAACACGCGCTGACGACGGGCGCCGCCAACAGTATCGTCGACTACGTCGACCTGCTCGCGGGTCTCGCGCTCGCAGCCGGGATGATCGCGGTGATGATCAACTCGCTGCGCGTGGGGCTGATCCCGCGCTGGATGGCCATCCTCGGCATGTTCACGGGGCTGCTGATATTCCTCCCGATCGGCGGTGCCGAGCTCCAGATCGTGCCTGCGTTCTGGATAGTGATGATGGGGATCCTGTACGCCGGACGCTGGCCGCGCCCGGCGGGTGCAGACACCGGCGACCCGCCCGCATGGGCGGCTGGGGAAGCGCGGCCGTGGCCCTCGCGGGCCCGCGGACGCGTCGGCGCGGGCAGCGCAGCGCTCGCGGGTGCGGGCGCCGACCTCGCGCCGGCGCCCGCGCCGCCCAGCACGTCCGGCTCGTCGCGCAAGCGCCGTCGTAAGCGCGGGCCCGGGTCGCGCTCCTGAGGGCGCTCGCATATGAGGCCGCAGATCTACGACGCTCGGCGGCGACGCCCAGGGCGCTGACGTGATGGAGATAGCGACTTGACGAACGGCAATCGCTCCGAGGGAGAGGTGCTCGAGCGGCAGCTCGCCGAGCTGCTCGAGGTCGAACGCTTCCCGCCGGCGCAATCCTTTCGCGAGCAGGCGGTGCTGAAAGACGCCGCCGTCTACGAGCAGCGCGGCGCGCGACCCGCATGGCTGGTGGGCGACGCAGGCCGAGCGTCTGGACTGGTTCCAGAAGTCTCGCGCGTCCTCGACGACGAGAACCCGCCGTTCTACAAGTGGTTCGTCGGTGGCTCGCTGAACGCGTCCTACAACTGCCTGGACCGCCACGTGATCGCGGGCAGGGGTGAGCGCGTCGCGCTGCACTGGCGCGGCGAGGACGCAAGCGAGCGCGACGATCACCTACGCGCAGCTGCTGGCCGACGTCGAACGACTCGCGAGCGCGCTGAAGGACATCGGCGTGCATGCCGGCGACGTGGTCGGGATCTACCTGCCGATGATCCCGGAGGTGGTCGTCTCGATGCTCGCTTGTGCGCGTATCGGCGCCCCCCACAACGTCGTCTTCGGGGGCTTCTCGGCCGAGGCCGTGCGCGAGCGCATGGAGTTCTCGGAGGCGAAGGTCCTGATCACCGTGGACGGCGCGGCGCGCAAGGGCAAGATCGCCCCCGTCAAGGACCAGGTGGACGAGGCGATGGCCGACCTCAAGACGCTCGAGAAAATCGTCGTGGTGGAGAGCAAGGGCACGCCCTGTCAGATGCGGGCGGGGCGCGATGTCTTCTACTCGCAGATCCTCGCCGCCGCCGACCCGACATGCCCGGCGGAGCCGCTCGACGCCGAGCACCCGCTGTTCATCCTCTACACCTCCGGCTCGACGGCCAAGCCGAAGGGCATCCTGCACACGACCGGCGGCTACCTCACCGGCGTCTCGGCGACGCACGCGCTCGTCTTCGACCTGAAGCCCGAGAGCGACGTGTACTGGTGCGCCGCCGACGTCGGCTGGGTGACCGGGCACTCCTACATCGTCTACGGGCCGCTCTGCAACGGCGCGACTTCGGTCATGTGGGAGGGCGCCCCCGACTACCCCGACACGGGCATCTGGTGGGAGCTCGTCGAGCGCTACGGCGTCAGCATCCTCTACTGCGCGCCGACCGCCATCCGCGCGTGCATCAAGTGGGGTGCGCACTGGCCGAACGCACACGACCTCTCCTCGCTGCGCCTGCTCGGCTCGGTCGGCGAGCCGATCAACCCCAAGGCATGGCTCTGGTACCACAAGGTGATCGGCGGCGGGCGCTGCCCGATCGTCGACACCTGGTGGCAGACCGAGACCGGCGCGATCATGATCACGCCGCTGCCGGGCATCACCGCGACCAAGCCGGGCTCCGCCACGACACCCTTTCCCGGGCGTGTTCGCCGAGGTCCTCGACGAGTCGAGCGGCGAGCCGATCGAGGAAGGCCAGGGCCTGCTCGTGCTGACCCAGCCCGTGGCCGTCGATGCTGCGCACCCTCTACCGCGAGGAGGAGCGCTTCGTCGATACCTACTTCAAGCGCTTCGGCAGCGAGACCTACCTCGTCGGCGACGCCGCCAGGCGCGATGGTGACGGCTACTTCTGGGTGATCGGCCGCATCGACGACGTCGTCAACGTGTCGGGCCACCGGCTCTCCACGGCGGAGGTCGAGTCCGCGATCGTGGCCCACGCCGACGGTCGCCGAGGCCGCCGTAATCGGCCAGCACGACGCGGACACCGGCCAGGCGATCGTCGCGTTCGTGACGCTGCAGGGGCATGTCGAAGGCGACGAGCAGACCTTCGAGGGGATCCGCGCAGACGGTCGCTGAGCGGATCGGCAAGTTCGCGCGCCCGAAGCGAGTGATCTGGACCGACGATCTGCCCAAGACGCGCTCGGGCAAGATCATGCGCCGGCTCTTGCGCGACATCGCAGAGGGCCGCGCGCTCGGTGACGTCACCACGCTGCGCGACCCCGACGTCATGGCCCGCCTCGAGGAGCAGGTCAAGGTGCTGCAGGCGCAGGAAAGCTGACGGCGCAGAGCGGCGCCCGGCGCGCTCAGGCGGAGGGGCGCCGCGGCGGAACCTCGCCCCGCCAATAGTCGACTTCCTCGTCGGGGATCATCGTGCGTAGCGCCCAACCGTCTTGCCTGCGCTCAGCGGCTGCCAGCTTGCGGGAGTCGGGATACACCACCACATCTGTCTGTCCGCTGGGGCTGAAGGCGAGGAAGCGAACGGTCTCGGTGCCCCAGTTGGCGAGCTGGTGGGCGCCGCGCTCGCCCGTGGGAAAGCGCTCGACGTCGCCGGCGGCAAGCTGACGCCAGCCGTGTGCGGTTCGGAGCGAGGGCGAGCCCTCGAGCACGACGAGCAGCTCCTCGTCCGCCAGATGGAAGTGGTAGGGGTACGCCGCCTCCCCCGGCTCGATCTCCCACAGGCTCAATCCCAGGCGCTCGGCCCCGACCTGGCGCCCGAGCAGCGCTCGGGACGCATGAAAGCCAGCCGGCGCGTGGCGCTCCTGGTCGAAGACGGGGTCGTAGATCGATGGCATGGCCTTCCTCCTGTGGCTCGCTTCCTCGGGGTTCGCGCTCGGGCACGGCTCCGGCTTCGGTGCCACCCAGAAGCTATCTCCCATGGAAACCTCGAGTCACAGAGCGGGCTCCCCGCCGCCGGTCGCTGATCGCAGCTTTAGGGTGCTCTGAGAGCCTCCCTTGCGATTCATGAATTCACGCGCGCGAGGATCCTCTGCCAGCCGCCGATGAGGCGCGCTCCGCTGGCGCCGTCGCGACGGTGCCCGTCGCGGGCGGCGTCTCGGGGTTCGCCGTCGAGACGCGTGGCCTGACCAAGCGCTTTGGCGCGCGCCTGGCGCTGGATGGCATCGATCTGCAGGTCCCGCGCGGCTGCGCCTTCGGCTTCCTCGGCCCCAACGGCGCAGGCAAGACCACGATGATCCGCACCCTGCTCGGGCTGACGCAGGCGAGCGCCGGCGAGATGCGTCTGCTGGGCCATCCCGTCCCCGCCCAGCGATCGCTCGCGCTGCAGCGGGTCGGCGCGATCGTCGAGGAGCCGCGCTTTCACATGCAGCTCTCCGGGCGGGAGAATCTCGACATCATCGCCGCGGTGCGCGGCGAGCTGGCACGACCGCGCATCGCGCCCGCGCTCGCGCGCGTGGGCCTTTCCGAGCGCGCGGACGAGAAGGTCAAGAGCTACTCCCTCGGCATGCGCCAGCGCCTCGGCGTCGCGCGCTGCCTGCTCTGCGACCCGCTGCTGCTGATCCTCGACGAGCCCACGAACGGGCTCGACCCCGGGGGCATCCAGGAGTTCCGCGAAATGATCCGCGAGATGGTCGAGCAGGAGGGCCGCACGGTCTTCATCTCCTCGCATCTGCTCGACGAGGTCGAAAAGACCTGCGATGCGGCCGCGATCGTGGATCGCGGCAAGATCATCGCCCAGGGCCCGATCTCCGAGCTCGCCGGCGGCGGCGCGGGGGTACGCGGGCAGCTGATCGTGGGGGTCGATGACCCCGAGCTTGCGCTCGGCGTGCTGCGCTCGAGCGAGCTCGTGCTCGAGGCGCATCGCTCCGATGAGGGGCTGCGCGTGGTGCTCAGCGGCGATCTGGGGAGCGCCGCCGCGCTGAACGCGGCGCTCGTGCGCGCGGGGGTCGGCGTGAGCCGCCTCGAGCCGGTGCGCCACAGCCTCGAGGAGCGCTTCCTGCAGGTGACCGCTCGCCTTGACGCGCAGCCACAGCACGAGCCCGAGGAGGTCGGGGCGTGACCGCGCTCGCGCTGCGGATGACCGGCGCCGACCTGCTGAAGCTGCGCAAGCGGCGCGGCACGATGATCTGGGCGTTCGTGCTCACGCTCGCGCCGGTGCTGATCTTCTTCATCGTGCGCGCCGCGCAGCACTCCTCCTCGCCGGCTTCGCACCCGGTCGCGGGCGGCATCGAGGGTTACCGCGACGCGCTGCGCCTGCTCGCCCTCTTCTTCGGCCCGCTCGCGGCGATCATGGTCGGCACGGACGCGGGCGCGGGGGACCTTGCCGCGGGCGTGTTTCGCGACCTCGTCGTAACCGGACGCTCGCGTCTTGCGCTGTTCGCCACGCGCGTCCCGGCGGCGATCGCGATCACCTGGGCCGTCATCTGCGTCGGCTTCGCGCTCAGCATTCTCGGCACCTTCGTGTTCGCAGGTGGAGCGCCGACCCCCGACGGCGCGCTGGCCGCCAACGGCCTCGGCTTCGCGCTGCTATCGACCGGGGTCGTATGCGCCGTCGCTGTCGGCTTCGCCTCGCTGACGGGGTCGCGGCCCGCGGCGCTGACCGTGCTGATCGGCTGGCAGCTGGTCGCCAGCCCGATCCTCGCCAACATCACCTCGCTGGGGAGCTCGCGCAAGGCGATCCTCACTCAGGCGATCGCGCACTTCAGCCCCGTGAACCTCGGCGACGGACGCGGCACGGTCGTGACGATGGGCCTCGGCCTGGCGGTGCTCGTGCTGGCGCTGTGGCTGGCGGTGTTCCTCGCGCTCGGCGCGTGGCGCACGCGCTCGATGGACGCCTGACACCGCCCCGGTAGAGCGTCGGCTCAGCGCCCGGTGCCGCCGGGGGCGCCCCGTGTCGCTCGCGGTGCCCGTCCCAAGCACGCCGTATCATCCTGCGCTCGATGCACGAGACTAAGCCGGCCGTTTACCTCATCGGGCGCCCCTCTGTCGATGTCGAGGGCATGCGCGCCTACCTGCGCGACGTTGGCGGGGAGTCGTGGCTCGAGCTGCGTTTGAACGGCGAGCGCGAGGCGGCCGACGACACGGATTCAGTGGCTCCTGCCGCGGCAGCCGAACTCCTCACCGAGTTCGGCGGTCGCGTCTGTTACCGCAGCTGGGAGCCAGGTCTCAACCCGAACGTGTCCCGCATTCGGACGGACCGCAGTACCTACTTCGCGAACATTCTTGGTAGCGGTCACGGAAGCGTGCTCGAGCACGCGAACTATTCGTTTGCCCTGAGGAACGTTTCGCGCGTCTTCTGCTATGACGCCGAGACTGAGGTACTGACGGACGATGGGTGGAAGAAGTGGCCTGACGTCGACGGGTCAGAGTCATTTGCGAGCGTGAACTCCGACACAGGACAGCTCGAATATCAACGGGCAACCGAGCACTTCGTAGGGGACTACAACGGCGCGATGTACCGCGTACGATCGGAGCAGGTAGACCTACTCGTCACGCCGGCCCACCGCATGTGGGTAAAGGCGTACGACACGCAAGCGAATAAGCGTGGCGAAGAGCCATACCGCATTCGTCTCGCGAGCGAAATCCTGGGAAGGAGGGTTGCCTACCAGAAGACTGTCGCTTGGACGGGACAAGAATCCGGCGAGATAGAGATCCCCGGCGTCACGCGCATGTATCAAAGACGCGATCGCCCGAAGGCGAGCGTAAGGCGATATCTCGGCAGACGATTTCCGCTCGAAGCGTTTGCCCGCTTTCTCGGGCACTGGCTGGCCGAGGGTTCCCTCCAGCAACACAACATCTGCGTCTCCCAGAATCGCGGCGAGATGCTGACGGCGATTGCAGAGAACATCCGACAGATGGGTCTCAAGGCCACGGAGGTTAGGAGTGGAAACGGGTGCGTTCGAACTTGGAATGTCGCCCTCCGGGACTCCCTCGCCGCTTGCGGCACTACGTCCTACTTGAAGCGGGTGCCGAGCTACGTGCACGAATGGGGCCCGAAGATTCTCCGAGTCTTCTTGGAGGCGTACATAGACGGGGATGGCAGTCGCCGAAAGGACTGCAATCACACGGTGATATCCACGAGCTCGCCCGGGATGGCTGACGATCTCCAAATCCTCGCGATCAAGGCCGGCTGGACGGCCAATATTCGCGTGGACGACCGAACTGGCCTCGAGAGGATCATGCCAAACGGGCAGCGGTTCAAGAACGCCCGTCCTAGCTACGTCGTTTCGATCGCGCGTACACGCACACATCCGCTCGTAAATCACAACGGCGCAAGCAGTGACGGTTGGGAGCGTTACAAGGGAAAGATTTACTGTGTAAAGGTTCCAAACGGGCTGTTGCTTGTTCGTCGAAACGGTAAACCAGTCGTTTCTGGGAATACCCACGAGCTTGTGAGGCACCGCGCGGGGTCGGCCTTTAGCCAGGAGAGCCTGCGATACGTGCGCCTCACCGATATCGGGTTTCGGGTTGCGCCTGCATTGGAACCAATCAGAGAGCAGGTGCTCGCGATCGTCGAGAAGCTGGAGGAGTTCCAGATCAGTGCCGCCGAGGCGCTTGGGATAACCGACGAAGGCATTCCTTTCCATGTGAAGAAGGAGGTGACCTCCGCCCTGCGCCGTCTTGCCCCCCTCGGGTTGTCGACGGACATAATGTGGACCGCGAACGTTCGTACGTTGCGACATGTAATTGAGATGCGCACCGCAGAGGGGGCCGAGGAGGAGCTTCGGCTCGTATTCGACATGATCGCGCAGATAATGTGCGCAGAGGCGCCGAACCTATTCCAGGACTTTGTCCGAGCCGACAACGGTTCTTGGGTACCGACACATCGGAAGGTTTAGCCCGGCATGCAGCTGACCGACGACGCGTCGGCCAAGTGTGCAGAGGAGCGCGATAGCCACAGCAGGCTATCGAGGAGATCTGTTCCGATGCCGCGGGCTGGAAGGGGTACAGCTGCGATGTGGGTACGTCGGCCGTCTCAGTAAGTCGAGTCACTCTAGACTGCAGAGCTCGTTATGAGCGTGGAAGGCGCCCAGTCGGGCAACATGGTCGAGGGCACCGACCTCTACCGCCGCTTCGGGGAGGGCGAGGCCGCAGTAGACGCCTTGGTGGATGTGAGCGTCGCCTTCCCCGCGGGGCGCTTCGCCGCGATAATGGGCCCGTCGGGCTCGGGCAAGTCGACGCTGATGCACGTCCTCGCAGGCCTCGACCGGCCGACCTCGGGCACCGTCAGCATCGCCGGCGTCGAGCTGACCGGCCTCTCCGATCGTGCGCTCACCGAGCTGCGCCGCGACCGCATCGGCTTCATCTTCCAGACGTTCAACCTGCTCCCGGTGCTCAACGCCGAGGAGAACATCCTGCTGCCCCTGTCGATCGCCGGGCGCAAGGTGGACCGCGAGTGGTTCGAGCGGCTGATCGACACGGTCGGTATTCGCGACCGCCTCGCGCATCGTCCCGCCGAGCTGTCGGGCGGCCAGCAGCAGCGGGTAGCGGTCGCGCGCGCGCTGATCTCCCGCCCCTCCGTCGTATTCGCGGACGAGCCCTCAGGCAATCTCGACTCGAAAGCCTCGGGCGACGTGCTCGAGCTGCTGCGCCACGCCGTCGATGACTTCTCGCAGACCGTAGTGATGGTCACGCACGACGCCCACGCCGCCTCCTACGCCGACCGCCTGCTGGCGCTCGCCGACGGGCGCATCGTCCACGACGGCGAGGCGGTCACGGCGGACGAGGCGCTCGACGTCATGAAGTCGCTCACCTAGCGGGGCAGGCGGATGCTCGCGCTCGTGCTCAGAGGGTTCGCGCAGCGCAAGCTGCGCGTACTCCTGACGGCGATCGCGGTGGCGCTCGGCGTCGCGCTGATGGCAGGCACCTACATCCTCACCGACACGATCAACCACTCCTTCGCGGGCATCTTCCAGACCGCCAACCGCAGCAAGGACGTCGTGATCACGCCCACCCAGACGCTCGGGCGCGGTACGAGACCGGAAACCACGCCGATCGACGAAGCGATGGTGGAAAAGGTGCGAAGCACCCAGGGGGTCGCGCAGGCCGACGGGTCGATCTTCTCCCCGGCAACGCTGCTCGACGAACACCGCAAGCGCCTCACCACCGGCGCAGCGCCGGCGTTCGTAGCCTCCGAGTCGCCGGCCCGCTTTCGATCAACCACGCTCGCACGCGGTCGGCGCCCGAACACGGCCGCTGAAGTCGCGATCGACGAGGCGACGGCCTCGCGCGACGGCCTGCACATCGGCCAGCGGCTGATCGTGGCCGGCCGCGCACCCGCGCGGCCGTACACGATCGTAGGCATCCTGCAGTTCGGCGGCGGAGAATCCTTCGGCGGCGCGAGTGTCGCCGAGCTCACGCTTGGCGAGGCCCAGCGCGTCACGGCCGAGCCCGGCCACTACGACGAAATCGCCGTCGCCGCCGCCCCGGGTGTCACGCCCAGCGTGCTGCGCAAGCGGCTGCGCGCGCAGCTGCCGGGCGCCGTCGAGGTGCGCACGGGCGCTGAAGAAGCCCACCACGACACGGTCGAACTGGAAGAAAACCTCGGCTTCCTGCGCACCTTCCTGCTGGTGTTCGCCTACGTCGCGCTGTTCGTCGGCGCGTTCATCATCTTCAACACGTTCTCGATCACGGTCGCGCAGCGCACGCGCGAATTCGGACTGCTGCGCACGCTCGGTGGCTCGCGAGCCCAGCTGATGCGCGCTGTCCTCTACGAAGGCCTGATGCTCGGCGCGCTCGGAGCCGGGCTCGGGCTGCTCGGCGGCGTCGTGCTCGCGCCTGCGCTCGATCAGCTGTTCAAGGCGTTCGGCGCCGATCTGCCGGACAACGGCACCGTGCTCGAGACGCGCACAATCGTCGTCTCGCTGCTCGTCGGCGTAGGCGTGACGGTGCTCTCGGGCCTGCCGCCCGCGCTGCGCGCCACGCGCGTGCCGCCGCTCGCAGCGATGCGCGAGGGCGTCGAGATCCCGCGCCGCACGCCGCTCACGCGGGGTCGCTACGCGGTGCCGATCCTGCTCGCGCTGATCGCGATCCGACTCGTCGTGGGGCTCGCCGAAGGTGCGTCGGCGGCGACGATTGCGATCACGGTAGCGCTGGGCGCGGTGATCCTGATGTTGCGACTGAGGCAGCGCGCGCGCGGTCCGCGCTACCGCGTCACCCGTGCGCTCGCGGGAGCGATCGGGGCCCTCGTCAGCTGGCGCGGGATCACCGGCCGCCTCGCGCGCGAGAACTCGGTGCGCCAGCCGGGGCGGACGCTGACGACGGCGGCTGCTCTCACGGTCGGAATCGCGCTGGTGGCCTTCGTCGCGGTGCTCGCGGCCGGCACGAAGGCCACTATCAACCACGCGATCAGCCGCTCCTTCGCGGGAAACCTGATCGTCGAGAACACGCGCGCCTCAGGCGAAGTCGGGATCCCGTCGGTGCTGGGTAGCGCGCTGCGCCGCGTTCCGGGCGTAGCCACCGTGACGCCCGTCGCCTTCACGGTCGGGCGCACGCACGGGAGCTCCTCCAACGTGACGATCACAGCGATCGAACCGGCCACCTTCGGGCGTGTGTACCGCGTCGAATGGAAGCACGGCTCAAACGCCTCGCTAGCGCAACTCGAAAACGGCGGAACGCTGCTCACGCAGAAATACGCGAGCGCGCACCACCTCGCCGTCGGCGGCAAGCTGAGCCTGCGGACGCCGACCGGGCAGCGGGTGTCGCTGCGCGTGTCGGGCATCGCCTCCGACAACGCCCAGCTGCTGGGGTCGCTCACGATCTCGCTGGCCCTCGCCCAGCGCGCGTTCGGGCTGCGCGAAGACGCCTTTGACTTCGTCTCCTACGTCAGCGGGGCCAGCAACGCGCAAGTGCAGCCAGCTGTGCAGCGGCTGCTCGCGCGCAGCTTCCCGCAGACGCGCTCGCGCACCGAGGCGCAGTTCGAGCAGGAACAGGCCGGCAAGGTCAACACTCTGCTCGCGCTGATCTACGTACTGCTCGCGCTGTCGGTGATCGTCTCGCTGTTCGGGATCGTGAACACGCTGATCCTGTCGGTGTACGAGCGTACGCGCGAGCTGGGCATGATGCGCGCGATCGGCACCTCGCGCCGGCAGGTGCGCCAGATGATCCGCTACGAGTCGCTCATCACGGCACTGATCGGCGGTGTGCTCGGCGTCCTCGTCGGGCTGGTGGCGGCCGTGCTCGTCACAACGCTCGCGCTGTCGGGCTCGGGCTACGTGCAGTCCTTCCCCGTCGGCACGCTGTTGATACTGCTGGTCGTGGCGGCGATCGCCGGGCTGCTGGCGGCGCAGCCGCCGGCCCGCCGAGCGGCGCGCCTTGACATGCTGCGCGCGCTCGCCAGCGAGTAACCGCGGCGAGGGGCGGGAGGACGCACGCGCCGGGCTAAGCTGCGCGGGAGCGATGGCAGCCACGAGCACCCAGCCACACGACGCAGAGCTCGAGGCGAGCGCCTGGGATCTCGAGCAGCTCGTCGACGGCGAGGGCGAGGACGGTGTTCGCCGGCGCCTGCAGGAGGCGCTCGAGCGCTCGCGCGCGTTCGCCGAGCGCTATGCGGGCGCGCTCGAGCGACTGGACAGCGACGGCCTCGCCGAGGCGATGCGCGAGCTCGCACAGATCCAGGAGCTCGCCGGCCGCGCCGGCTATTACGCCGCGCTCAACTTCTCGACCGACACCTCCGACCCCGCCACGGGGCGCGCTGCTGCAGCACGTGCAGGAGCAAGAGACGGCGATCCAGACGACATTGCTGTTCTTCGAGCTGCAGTGGGCGGCGCTGTCGGACGAGCGCGCCGAGGAACTGCTTGCGGGGGAGGGCCTGGACTTCTGCCGCCACCACCTGCGCAGCGCGCGCCGCTACCGCGAGCACCTGCTCTCCGAGCCCGAGGAGAAGATCCTCGCCGAGAAGGCGCTCACGGGCGTGAGCGCGTGGACGCGGCTGTTCGAGGAGCTGACCTCGACGATCGAGGTGCAGCTCCCGCACGAGCAGGGCGCCGCCGAGAGCGTCGCGCTCGACGTCGCCCTGAGCCGACTGTCGCTGCCCGACCGCGAGTTGCGCCGCACCACCGCGGAGGCGGTCACCGCGGCGCTCGCGCCCGGGCTGCGCACGCGCGCTTTCCTCTTCAACACGCTGCTCGCCGACAAGGCGACCGACGATCGCCTGCGCCGCTACCCCAACTGGCTGGCCGCGCGCAACCTCTCCAACGAAGCCAGCGACGAGTCGGTGCGCGCGCTGATCGAGGCCGTCCGCGGGCGCTATGAGATCGCGCGCGCGTGGTATCGGCTGAAGGCGCGCCTGCTCGGCGTCGAGCGGCTCGCCGACTACGACCGCATGGCGGCGGTCAGCGAGGACGAGGTGACCTACCCGTTCGCGCAGGCGCGCGAGATCGTGCTCGACTGCTACGGCTCCTTCTCGCCCGAGCTCGGGAGGCTCGCCAAGCGCTTCTTCGACGAACGCCACATCGACGCGCCCGTGCGCCCGGCAAAGCGCGGGGGCGCCTTCTGTGCGGCCGCGACGCCGTCGGTGTTCCCATACGTGCTGCTCAACTACACCTCGCGCCGGCGCGACGTGCTCACGCTCGCACACGAGCTCGGCCATGGCGTGCACTTCGCGCTCGCCGCGCGCCAGGGGATCTTCCACCAGAGCACGCCGCTCACGCTCGCCGAGACCGCGTCGGTGTTCGGCGAGACGATCGTCTTCGGGCGCCTGCTCGCGGAGGACTCCTCGCCTGCCTCCCGCCTCGCGCTGCTCGCGGAGAACCTCGAGGACATGATCGCGACCGTCTTCCGCCAGGTGGCGATGAACCGCTTCGAGGATCTCGTGCACACAGCCCGCCGCGAGCAGGGGGAGCTCTCGGTGGAGCGCTTCGGCGAGCTGTGGGCGGAGAGCCAGCTCGAGCTCTTCGGCGACTCCGTGGAGCTGACGGAGGGCTACCGCAGCTGGTGGTCCTACATCCCCCACTTCATCGGGAGCCCCGGCTACGTCTACGCGTACGCCTACGGGCAGCTGCTCGCGCTGTCGGTTTACGAGCGCTATGAGCAGCTCGGCGAGGAGCTCGTGCCGCGCTACCTCGAGCTGCTCGCCGCGGGCGGCTCGCGCAGCCCCGGCGAGCTCGGGGAGATCGTCGGCGTCGATCTCGCCGACCCGGGCTTCTGGGACGCGGGGCTCGATCTCGTGCAGCGCCGGCTCGAGGAGGCCGAAGCGGCCGCCGCGGCGGCGGGGCGCACCTAGCAGCCGGCCGCGGGCGCGGCCAGCACGGCGAGCTCTCGCACGCCGCCCTGTTTCCGGGGCGGTGTAGCATCAGCCGGCGTATGGAAGCCGGGTGGGGCGCGCTCCGCTCAGCGACGACACCTCGGGGGTGGGGTTGAGAGCTGCGAGGAACTTCTTGTTGGTCCTGCTGGGCGTGCTGTCGCTGGGCGCGCTCGACGCGAGCGGTGCGCTCGCGGCGAAAATGAAGGTGCACCCTCGTCACGGCAAAGGCCACGAAGAAGAACTGGAAGAAGGCGCGGTCGTGCTCGCCAGCCGGAATCTTGCGTTCACGACCGCCGCGGGCGCGTTCCAATGCACCCTCGGCGAGCTCTCGGGCCGGCTCGCGGGGTACGAAGGCACGAAGGCGATCGCGCTGCAGGCCGTCGAAGTGATCGCAATCGGCGAATCCGGACCCGACTCGGCGTGTGCCTCGAGCTTCGCTCAGGGACCCGCCGTGGTCAGCGTCTCCCGGCTGCCGTGGGCGGGTGAACTGACCGCGCGCGGAGCGTTCGACCTGAAGGGCAAGATCGGATTTCAGGTCTCCTTCCCCGACGACCCCGGCGTGCAGTGCGTGTACGCGGCGAAGAAGCTCAAGAGCACCTACACTGCCGGTGTTCCCGGCAAACCCGCCCCCATCGAAGTCACCACCGCCTCCCAGAAGCTCACGCGCTCAAAGCACGCAAGCAGCCCGGCCTGTCCCAAGAGCGGAAGGCTGAGCGCAAGCTGGGAAACGAACCTCGAAGGTGAAATAGAACCGTAGGGTCCCGTTCCGCCCGCTCCGGCCTTCGCCGGTGAGCGCTAGAAGAGTCCGCCGAGCGCGCTGCCGGCGTGGTTTACGAGCTCGAACAGCGGCTGCGGGACGATGCCGAAGAAGATCGTCGCGGCGGCGCACGCGAGCGCGATCAGCACGAGCTCACCCTGCACGCGCCCGCTTGGGGCGTCGAGCGCGAGCTCCTCGTCGTCGAGCTCGGGCGAGCCGCCGGCCAGTGCAGGCAGTGGCCCCGCGCCGGCTGGCGGGCGAGCGTCGGGCACGGACGATTCGCGCATCCACATCGCCGCCACGACGGGCAGGTAGTAGCCGAGCGAGATCATCGAGCCGACCACGATCACGACCCCCAGCCAGCTGTAGCCGCCCGCGACGGCGGCGTCGATCAAATAGAACTTTCCGATGAAGCCAGCCGTCGCCGGGATCCCCGCGAGCGCGAGCATCGAGATCGTCATCGCCCAGGCAAGCCACGGCTGCTCGCGTCCGAGTCCGGCGACCGCGGCGACCCCGTCACCGAGGCCCGTCGCGCGCTCGCGCGCCACGATCACCGCGAATGAGGCCATGTTCATGAACAGGTACACCGCCAGGTAGAAGACCGTCGCGGTCACGCCCAGCCTCGTCGCGACGACGACGCCGGCGAGCATGTAGCCGACCTGCCCGACCGAGGAGTAGGCGAGCATCCGCTTCAGCGATGACTGCCCGAGCGCGCCCACGTTGCCCACGATGATCGTGATCGCCGCGAGCACGGCGAGCGCGGGTCCCCAGGTGCTGTGCGTGCTGATCAGCGCGACGTCGAAGAAGCGCAGGAACACGCCGAGCGCGGCGACCTTCGTCGCCACCGCCATGAACGCCGTCACCGGCGTCGGCGCGCCCTCGTAGACGTCCGGGGTCCACTGGTGAAACGGCGCCACCGAGGACTTGAAGCACAGCCCCGCGGTGCACAGCGCGATGCCCGTGAGCGTGAGCGGGTCGCTCGCAAGGCTGCCGCGCGAGAGCGCGCTCGCGATCGCGCTGAACTGCGTCGCGCCCGTCGCGCCGTAGATCATCGCGAGGCCGTACAGCAGCGTGGCCGAGCCAACCGAGCCGATGATCAGGTACTTCAGGCCCGACTCGAGCGAGTGCTCGCGCCGCATTTCGGTGGCGCACAGCACGTACAGCGGGATCGACAGGAGCTCGAGGCCGATGAACAGAGTGACGGTGTTCTGCGCTGCCACGAGCAGCGACATCCCGCCCACCGACGTCAGCAGCAGCGCGTGGAACTCGCCGTGCGCGGCTTCCTTCGCGGCACGCGAGCGCCACGCCAGCACGATCGCGCAGGCGGCGCCGGCGATCAGGATCAAGTTCAGGCCAAGGCTCAGGTCGTCGATCCGCAGCGCCGCGGAGACGATCGACTTGTGCGCGTGCCACTGCCAGATCGTCAGCCCTAGCGCCGCCCCGAGAGCGCCCAGCGACAGCGCCGGCACGAGCGTGGAGCGCACGCGGTGGTAGCCGATCAGCCCGACGAGCAGGGCCAGCACGGCGCCGCCCAGCAGCGCGATCAGCGGCGAGAGCCCCGCGAAGTCGACGTGCGGCCCTTTCAGGTGGGCGGTGGCGAGCAGCGCGTTCATCGTCTGCCGGTCCGCGCACTCGCGCGAAGGGAGGAGTACCCAAGGAAATGCCCGTTCAGATAAGCGCCCGAGGCGGCCGCGGCCTGCGCGCTGCGGACCGCGCCGCGCACCGAGCTTTCGCTGCGGCGCAGAGCGAGCTGCGGGTACAGCGCGAGGAACAGGATCACCGCGATCAGCGGCGCGAGCACGAGGCCGTCGCGGAGCGAGATCTCGCGCGGGCTCACGTTGGCGCCGACGCGGTTGTGCATCGTGCGGATGAACAGGCGCAGCGCGTACACGCTCGCCAGCACGACGCCGGCGAAGGCGATGACCGCGATCGCGAGCTTCGCTTTGAAGGCGCCGAGGAGGATCAGGAACTCACCGACGAAGTTCGAGGAGCCTGGTATCGCGAGCGTCGCCAGCGTGACGATCAGGAAGAGGCTCGCGAGCACCGGCGCGCGGAAGGCGATCCCGCCCATCTGTCGGATGTCCTCGCTGCCGCCCGCGCGCTGCGCGAGCAGCGCGATGATGAACAGCACCGCCGCCACCACGAGGCCGTGGTTGACCATCTGCAGCAGCGCACCCTGTGCGCCCTGCGGATTCAGCGAGAAGATCCCGAGCGTGATGAAGCCGAGCTGTGCGACGGAGGAATAGCCGGCGATCAGACGCGCGTCGCTCTGGCTGAACGCCTGCAGCGAGCCATACAGGATCGAGGCGAGCGCGATCAGCAGCATCAGCATCTGGAAGTGCACGGCGGCCCGTGGGAACAGCGGCAGCACGATCGCCAGGAAGCCGTACGCGCCGACCTTCGAGAGCACGCCCGAGAACACCATCAGCACCTCGATCGGCATCGCGCGGTAGCCGTCGGGCATCCACCCGTGTAGCGGGAACGCCGGCATCTTCACGAGGAAGGCGGCCGCGAAGAGCAGGAAGATCCACTCCTGCGAGCCCGTGCCGAGCGGCATCGCCTGCAGCGCCGACAGCACGAACGTGATGTGGGTGGCGTGGTGCTCGGCGGCGATCACCCCTGTCGCGACCGCGCCCGCGAGCATCAGCAGCGAGCCCACGAGCGTGTAGATGACGAGCTTGATCGTCGCTTTCACGCGCCCGGGCTCGCGCCCCCAGCCGCCGATGAGGAAATAGAACGGCACGAGCATCAGGTCGAAGAACGCCACGAACAGTGCGAGGTCCTGCGCCAGGAACGCGCCCAACACCGCCGACTCCGCGAGCATGAAGTTGAAGTAGAAGAGCCGCGGCCGTTCCCACGAGCGCAGGTTCGCCGCCAGCAGCGCGACCGCGAACAGCAACGTCGTGAGACCCACGAGGAACACATTCAGCCCCGTGATCGCGAGCTTGTAGTGGATCCCCAGCTGCGCGATCCAGACGATGTCGGTGACGTCGCGCAGCCCGCTGCCCGGCGAGTATTCGGCGATGTAGTAGATCGACAGGCCGAGCGCCGCCAGCGCGCCCGCCAGCGCGATCGCGCCCGGGACGCTCCACCTGCGAGCGGGCGCCGCTGCTCGCGGCGCGAGCAGCGCGCCCAGCAGGCCGCTTGCCGCGGGGATCCAGAGCATGATGGAGAGTGCTGGCATGGGCGCGGTGCTGGGTCCTCAGGTCTGCAGCAGGAAGTAGAAGCCGATGCCGGCAACGCCTAGCACGAGCAGCGCCGCGTAGTAGCGCACGAAGCCGCTCTGGATCGCGCGCACCGCGGCGGAGCCGGCGCGCACGAGCCCCGTCGTGCCGCCCACGAGCGTCTCATCCACGAACAGCCGCTCGAAGGTGTCGCGCGCGAAAGCGCCCGCGGCCGCGGTGGGGCGCACGACGAGCGCGTCGATCAGCTCGTCGAAGTACCACTTGTTCACGAACAGCACATACAGCGGGTGCGCGCGCTCGCGCACGACGGCCGCCGTCTCGGGCCGCTCGACCCACACGCGGTGGGCGATCGCGATGCCGACCAGCGCGATCACGGCTCCGAGGCCGAGCCCGAAGTACAGGAGCCCTTCGTGGACGGGCTGCTCGTAGAGCGTCGAGGTCGAGAAGGACGGCCTCAGGAAGAGCGTGATGACGTCGTCCACTTTGGGGATCTGCACGAGGCCCGCGCCGAAGGCGCCGACGGCGAGCAGCCCCATCGCGACCTTCATCGGAAGCGCGCGCTCCGCGATCGCGTGCGTGGGGCCGGGGAAGCCCACGTCGGTGTCCTCGGCTTCGCCCGTGGCGGGGTTGAACGGCGTCTCGACGTGGTGGAGATGACCCTCTTCGAGCTCGCGCGCCTCGGGCACCGGCGCGCCGTGGAAGGCGCGGAAGATCATGCGGAAGGTGTAGAGCGCCGTCAGCACGGCGCCGAGGTAGCCGACGCCGTAGAGGATCCAGTGCCAGCCGCCGCGCTCGCCCGCCTGCAGCAGGATGTCGTCCTTCGAGAAGAAGCCCGAGAACGGCGGCATGCCGGACAGCGCGAGGCCGCCGATCAGAAAGCAGGCGTAGGTGAAAGGCAGCGCCTTGCGGAAGCCGCCCATCCGCTCGAGCGACTGCTCGCCGCCCATCGCCCCGATCAGCGAGCCCGCCGCCATGAACAGCAGCGCCTTGAAGAACGCGTGGGTCATCAGGTGGAACAGGCCCGCCGCGTATGCGCCGATCGATACGCCCATGATCATGTAGCCGATCTGCGACATCGTCGAGTAGGCGATCACGCGCTTGATGTCCGTCTGCGCGAGCCCGATCGTGCCGGCGATCAGGAGCGTCAGCGCGCCGATCGCGGCACCGACGTCCTGCGCGGCGGGGGCGAGCTCGAACAGCGTGTGCATGCGCGCGATCAGGTACACGCCCGCGGTCACCATCGTCGCCGCGTGGATCAGCGCGCTCACGGGCGTCGGCCCCTCCATCGCGTCCGGAAGCCACGTGTGCAGCGGGATCTGCGCCGACTTCGCGAACGCGCCCACGAGCAGCAGCACGCAGCCCGCGACGAGGTCGCCCTCGTTGTGGCCGTGCCCGAACGCTCCCGCTTCGGCCGCGTGGAAGGTGCGCAGCAGGTCGAGCGTGTGCGTGTGCTTGAAGATGAAGTAGGTCCCGAGCACGAGCCCGACGTCGCCCGACGACGTTGATCACGAAGGCCTTGATCCCCGCGCGCGTGGCGGTGGTGCGCCGGTACCAGAAGGAGATCAGCAGGTAGGAGGCCGCGCCGACGAACGCCCAGCCCACGATCAGCAGCAGGAAGTTGCCGGCGAGCACCAACAGCAGCATCGAGAAGACGAAGTAGTTCAGGTAGGCGAAGATAGCGCGCGTATCCGCGGTCGCCGTCCATGTAGGAGATCGAGTACAGGTGGATCAGCGTGGAGATCCCCGTGACGACGAGGAGCATGTAGACCGACAGCGGGTCGACGAGGATCGAGGCCTGCGCGTCGATGCCGACGCGTCGAGGCGTAGTTCCACAGCGACGAGGTCAGCTCGCGGTGCGCGGGCGCGTGCCCCTGCAGCGCGATCAGCGCGCCGAGCGCCGCGAGGAAGGAGAGGAAGATCGCGGCGGTGGCGACCCAGCCCGCGGCGCGCGGGGAGAGCGCCTGCAGGCTGCGGTAGCCGAGCGCGATCACGCAGCATGCCCGCCAGCGGGAAGGCGAGCACGAGCCAGCCGTATGTGGTTGGGCTCATCTAGCCCTGCAGCTCCCGCAGCTCGTCCACGTCGATCGGAAGCCGCCTGCGGTAGATCGCGACGATCATGCCGAGCCCGATGCAGACCTCGCACGCCGCGACGGTCATCACGATCAGAGCGAGGATCTGCCCGTCGCCGTTGCCCCACATGCGCGAGAAGGCGACGAGCGCGAGGTTCGCGCCGTTCAGCATCAGCTCGAGGCACAGCAGCACCACGAGCGGGTTGCGGCGCACCATCACGCCGACCGCCCCGAGCGCGAACACGATCGCGGACACCGCCAGGTACCAGGCGATGCTCACCGTGCGCTCCCGGGCAGCGTGGGCGTGCGTCCGGCGCCGCTCACCGCGAGAGCCCTCCGCTGCTGCCGCCCACCGCCTCTGCGGTGGTGCCGGTGCCCAGCGGACGCGCCAGGTCCAGCGGCGTCGCCTCGTCGCGGTCGTCGCTCTCGCCAAGGCCGCCGCGCCGGCGCGCGAGCACGACGCCGCCGACCGCTGCGATCAACAGCAGGAAGGACGCGATCTCGAACGCGAGCAGAAAGCGCGTCAGCAGCAGGTTGCCGATGTAGGCCGGAGTCCCGAAGGTGTGCGCTTCGCCTCCCGCCGTCGAGAAGCCGGAGCCATAGCCGTTGATCGCCTTCAGCCCCGTGCCGAGCAGCGCGATCAGCAGCTCGACCAACACCGCCGCGCCGAGCGCCGCGCCGCCGAAGCGCAGCCCGGAGGCCACGGGGCCGCCCGCGACGGCTGCGCCCGGGCGGCGCAGCCGCTCACCGATCGAGTCGCCCTCGCCGCCGACGTAGGCGACCACGAACACGTACAGCACCATCACCGCGCCCGCGTACACGACGACCTGCACCGCCGCCACGAACTGCGCGCGCAGCAGCAGGAACAGCACCGACAGCGAGACGAGGTGCGCGACGAGCGCGAGCACGCTGTAGAAGGGGTCGCGCAGCATCACCACGCCGACCGCCCCGGCGATCACCCCGATGGCGGCCAGGAAGAAGAAGACGCTGCTCACTCGTCCTCGTTCCTCAGCGGGGTGCGCTCGAGCGGTTCGGCGAGCAGCATCTCCTTGGTGAAGATCAGGTCGTCGCGTTCGTAGTCGGAGAGCTCGTAGTCGTGGCCCATGGTGATCGCGTCGAACGGGCAGGCGATCTCGCAGTAGCCGCAGAATATGCAGTGCGCGAGGTTGATCTCATACACCGCCGCGTAGCGCTCGCCGGCGGAAACGCGGTTCTCCGGCGTGTTCTCGGCGGCCACGACGCGGATGCAGTCGGCGGGGCACGCCGCCGCGCACAGCGAGCAGCCCGACGCACTTCTCGAGGCCCGTGTCCTCGAAGCGGTGCAGCTTGTGGCGCCCGCGGAAGCGGGGGAACACCGGCACCTTCTCCTCGGGATACTGGATCGTCGTCGTCCCTTCGAGCATGCGCCCGAAGGTCGTCCTCAGACCGCGGGCGGTCTCGACGAAGGCACGCCAGGTGCCGCGTGCGGGGCCCGGCGCCGGCGAGCGCACGACCTCGATCATGTCGGCGCTCGCGTTCCAGTCGCCGTGGATGCGCGTCGCGGGGACGCCGGCGTTCGTGTCCGGTGCCTCGGGCATCAGTGGGTCGCGACCACCACGATCGCGGTGACGAGGGTGTTCAGCGTCGCCAGCGGCAAGAGCAGCTTCCAGCCGAAGCTCATCAGCTGGTCGTAGCGTAGGCGCGGCAGCGTCGCCCGGACCCAGATGAACAGGAAGGTCACGAGGCTCATCTTGAAGAGCACGATGAATGGGTCCACCCAGCCCGGCGGGTGGATGCCGAAGGGCATCAGCCAGCCGCCGAGGAAGACGGTCGTGACGATCCCAGAGACGACGAGCACGTTCAGGTACTCCGCGAAGTAGTAGGAGGCGAAGCGGCCGCCGCCGAACTCGGTGTTGTAGCCGCCGACGAGCTCAGCGTCCGCCTCTGTGAGATCGAAGGGCGCGCGGTTGGTCTCGGCGAAGCCCGCGACGAGGAAGGTCAGGAAGCCGAAGAACTGCGGGATGAAGTACCACATACCCGCCTGCGCGTGCACGATCTGCGTGAGCGAGAGCGTCTGCGCGGTGATGATCACGCCGACCAGCGCGAGGCCCTGGGAGACCTCGTAGGAGATGAGCTGCGCGGCGCCGCGCATCGCGCCCAGGAACGAGTACTTCGAGCCCGAGGACCAGCCGCCGAGCATGATCCCGTAGAACGCGATCGCGCCGAAGGCGAACAGGTACAGCGGTCCGATCGAGACGTCGAGGCCGTACAGCCCGACCCTCGTGCCGAAGATGTTCTGCGCGTCGCCGAAGGGGATGATCGCGAACGCCGCCACCGCCGTGAGGATCGAGATCACCGGCGCGATCGCGAACATCAGGCCGACCGAGGTGCTCGGGCGGAACTGCTCCTTGGTCAGAAGCTTCAGGATGTCGGCGAGCGGCTGCAGCGCGCCGTAGGGGCCGACGCGGTTGGGGCCGTAGCGTGCCTGGAAGCGGCCGAGCAGCTTGCGCTCGGCGAGAAGCACGACCGGCACGAGCTGCAGGCCGACCGCGAAGATCAGGATCGACTTCAGCACCTGGATCCACCACGCTTCGTAGTAGTCGACCAGCGCGAGCACGCTCAGACGAGCTCCCTGTGCGGGAACAGGAACTCCAGCGCGGGGGAGTGCTCCACCTCCGGTGCGTCCCAGAGGGAGCGATAGCCGGCGGCCTGCTCGGCCTGCTCGGCGTCGCGGAGCGCGCTCGCCGCGGCATCAGGGGCCCCCGCCGTGCCGTCGGCGACGCCGTCGGCCTGCGCGAGCTCGCCGCCCGCGGCTGGGAAGGCGGCTGCCGCCTCGCGCTCCTGCCAGCGCACGCCGCGTCCGGCGATCTCCTCGAGCGTGATGCCCGCGTAGAAGGGGACGGCGTCGAGGAGCTGCCGCGAGGCCTCGCGGGGGCTCAGCACCTGTAGGTCGAGGCCGAGGCGCAGCGCGAGCTCGGCCAGCACGCGCCACTCGGCGCGCACCTCGCCGGGGTGCGCGATCGCTGGGCGCAGGCGCTGCAGGCGCCCGTCTGGGTGGACGACCGTGCCCTCCTTCTCGGCGTACACCTCCGCCGGGAAGACCACGTCCGCGTGCTCGAGGATGCCCTCGGTGAGAAACGACGCGTGTGCGATCACGCTGCTCGCGCCGTGCAGCGCGCGAGACCAGAGCTCCCCGTCGGGGAGGTCGCGCAGCGGGTCGCAGTGCAGCAGGTAGAGCGCCGACAGCTCGCCAGCCGCCAGGCCCTCGGCGATCGCCTGAGCGTCGCGGCCCGCGCTCGCTGCCGGCTCGCCGCCGCCGTTGACGGGCGCCGCGAGCCTCGGGGGCTCGCCTAGGCCGGCGCCGGCGTTCGGCAGCACGCCCGCCTCGCGCAGCCCGCGGCCGTTGGAGAAGGCTGGAATTTCGAGCAGGCCCGCGCCCTCGACGCCGGCGAGGCCGAGCGTGTCGGCGATCTGCAGCAAGGCGCGCGCCGCGCGCGCGCCCTGCGGGCCGGCCGTCAGGCGCTCGCCCCACAGCACCACGACCTCACGCGGCCCCTCGCGGCGGCCCGCGCCGTGGCTCGCGGACTCGCCATCGCCCGCGAGCAGCCGTGCGAGCTCGAGCACAGAGGCCCCCTCCACGCCGGCCTCGCGCGCGAAGTCCCCGAGCTCCTCGGAACCCGTGAGCGCCGCGGCGAGCGCGTCCGCGAAGGCCGCGCCCGCGCCGAGCTCGAATCGCAGCGCCAGCGCCGAGCGCTCCTGCAGCGCGCTGCGCCGCGGAGTCGCCAGCGCCAGCTGGAGTCCGTGGCGGCGGATGCCCTTACGCAGGCGCAGGTCGAAGATCGGGGCATCGTCCAGCGGCTCCGCGTCGAGCACCAGCACGGCGTGCGCGAACTCGAGGTCCGAAACGCGCGCCTGCAGCGCGGGCGCGCCGAGCGCGCGCGCCAGCGCCAGCGGCAGCGTCCCGGCGCGGCGGGAGTCGAGGTGCGGGGAGCCGAGGCGCTCTCGCATCAGGCGCGCGAGCAGGTGCCCCTCCTCGTTGGTGGTGGCGCCCGCGGCGATCGCGCCGGAGTGGGCGCCGGCGCGGCGCAGGGCCGTCGCTGCCTCGCTCAGTGCGCGCTCCCAGGAGACCTCGCGCAGCTGTCCACCATCGCGCAGCAGCGGCTCGATCACGCGCTCCTCGACGTGGAAGGACTGGTAGGCGAAGCGGCCCTTGTCGCAGAGCCAGCCGTCGTCGACCTCCGGGTTCATGCGCGCGAGCACGCGGAACGCGCGCTCGTCGCGCACGGTCAGCGTCGTGTTGCACTGCGCCGGGCACATCGTGCACACCGAGCCAGCGTCCTCGATGTCCCAAGGCCGCGCGCGGAAGCGGTAGGGGCGCGATGTGAGCGCGCCCACCGGGCACAGCTCGACGATGTTGCCGCTGAAGGGCGCGACGTATGGGTGCCCGTCGAAGGTCGCGACGTAGGTGTGCGCGCCGCGATCCACCAGCACCAGCTGGTAGTCCTCGGAGAGCTCCTGCGAGAAGCGCACGCAGCGGTAGCAGAGGATGCAGCGCTCGCGGTCGATCGCGATCAGCGGCGAGAGCTCCAGCGGCTTCACGAAGTGGCGCTTGGGCTCGATGTAGCGCGAGATGCCCCCGCCCCAGCCGAAGGTGATGTCCTGCAGGGGGCACTCCCCGCCCTTGTCGCACACGGGGCAGTCGAGCGGGTGGTTGATCAGCAGGAACTCCACCACCGACTGCTGGGCGGTCTTCACGCGTTCGGTCTGCGTGTAGACGACCATGCCGTCCTTCACGGGCGTCGAGCAGCCCGTCTGCAGCTTCGGGATGCCCTCGATCTCGACCAGGCACATGCGGCACGCGCCCACCGGCTGGCCGAGCTTCGGTTCGTAGCAGAACACCGGTATCTCGACGTCGCCGTGTTTGGCGGCGTCGACGAGCATCGTGTTCTCCGGCGCGCGCACCTCGCGCCCGTCGATCGTGAAGGTGATCATGTTCGGCTGCGGTCTCGGCATCGGCTAGGCGCCTCCCCGGTGCGTACCAGGGAGCCCTTCGTGCGCGCCCGGCGCCTGGTCGCCCGTGCCCTGGTGCGCGAGCAGCGTCGGCGCCTGATCGACGCCCTGCGCGGCGAGCGCCGCGTCCGCTGCGCCACGGCCGCCCAGCCCGCGCGCGGCGCGCGCGTTCTCGATGTGTTCTTCGAACTCCTCGCGGAACTTCGCGATCATCGAGCCGATCGGCATCGCCATCGCGTCGCCGAGCACGCACAGGCAGTTGCCGATGATGTGCTCCTGCACCGAGGCCATGATCTCGAGGTCCATCGGCGTCGCCTCGCCGACGTCGATGCGTTCGAGCATCTTCACGGTCCAGTTGGTTCCCTCGCGGCATGGCGTGCACTTCCCGCAGGACTCGTGGCGGTAGAACTTCGCGACCTTCATGGCGACGTCGAGGATCGGCGTCGAGTCGTCGACCACGATGATCGCGCCCGAGCCGAGCATCGACTTAGCCTTCGCCATCGAGTCGAAGTCGTAGGGGACGTCGAGGTCCTCCGCCGTCAGCACCGGTGAGGAGGAGCCGCCCGGGAACCAGCACTTCACGCTGCGGCCCTCGGGCGGGCCGCCCGCGAGCCCGTAGATGATCTCGCGCGAGGGGATCCCGAGCTCGACCTCGTAGTTGCCCGGTCGCTGCACGTGCCCGGAGACCGACACGAGCTTCGTGCCGGTCGAGCTTGGCACGCCGAGCTTGGCGTACTCCTCGCCGCCCATGCGGATGATCGCCGGCACCGTCGAGAGCGTCTCGACGTTGTTGATCAGCGTGGGACCCTGGTAGAGGCCCTGGTTGGCCGGGAACGGCGGCTTCAAGCGCGGGTTGCCGCGCTTGCCTTCCAGCGAGTCGAGCAGACCCGTCTCCTCACCGCAGATGTAGGCGCCCGCGCCGCGGTGCACGACCATCGACAGCGAGTGGCCCGAGCCGAGGATGTTCTCGCCCACGTAGCCCTTCTCGAGCGCTTCGGCGAGCGCGCGCTCGAGCACGTCCGCCTGCTGGGCGTACTCACCGCGTATGTAAAGGAACGAGTGGTTCGTGCCGGCGGCGTAGGAGGCGATCACGATGCCCTCGAGCAGCATGTGCGGCGTCTTCTGGATCAGTTCGCGATCCTTGAACGTCCCCGGCTCGGACTCGTCCGCGTTGCAGACCAGGTAGCGCTCGATGCTTCCCTTGGGCAGGAAGGAGATCTTCTTGCCCATCGAGAAGCCCGCGCCGCCGCGACCGCGTATGGCGCTCGCTTCGAGCGAGGCGAGCACCTCCTCGGGCGTCATCGAAAGCGCTTTGCGCAGCGAACCGTAGCCGCCGCGCCGTTCGTAGACCTCGATCGTCGCCAGTCCGGGCTCGTCGATGTCCTCGAACAGCAGCACCGGCGCCGGGCGCGGCGCACTCGTGTCCGTGGCCGCCACTAGCCGTCCTCGCTCGCGCCGGAGGCGCGCTCGCTGAAGTCCTTTTTGTTCGCGCGCGGATCGGCGACCGGCCGGCGTATGAGCTGGCGCTCCGGGAGCACTTCGCGACCGGCGCGCAGGTCCTCGAGCACGGCGGGCACGTCGGCGGGGCTCAGGGGGCCGATGTACACGCCGTCCACGGAGGCCATCGGGGCGATGTCGCAGGCACCGAGGCACTCGAAGGAGCGCACGTTCACCGCCCCGCTCGCGGCCCTCGCGAAGGCCTCATACAGCTCGTCCGCGCCGCGCAGTGAGCACGAGATGTTGGTGCACACGTACACGTCGTGCGCTCCCACCGGGGTCGTCTCGAGCATGTCGTAGAAGGTCGCCACCGACTCGAGGTAGGCGGGGGTCACGCCCATCACGCACGCGACCTGCTCGATCGCCTCCGGCGAGCACCAGCCGTGCACCCGCTGCGCCGCCGCGAGCGCCGGCAGCGTCGCCGAGCGGGGGTCGGGGTAGCTGGCCATGTGCTCCTCGATCTCGGCGCGCAGCTGGGCCGGCACGTCCACGTCCTCGGGGACGCCCGCGGGCTCCTTCTCGAGGTCCACGGACTCGTCCCAGCCGGGCACGCGCGAGCCGTGCTCGAAGCGCACCGGAGCTGGTATGGGAGCCAGCAGGCCGACCAGGACCTGCTCGCGCTCGCCGGCGTCGGGGTTCTCCTCGCGCGTGCTCACCTGTCGATACCTCCGAGGATCGGATCGAGCATCGCCACGGTCGCGATCATGTCCGCGATGTAGCTGCCCTTCACCATGTGCGAGAGCGCCTGCAGGTTCACGAAGGACGGATCGCGCATGTGCACGCGCGCGGGCTTGGAGGACCCATCCGATCGCACGTAGCAGCCGAGCTCGCCGCGCGGGGACTCGATCGGGAGGTAGATCTCGCCGGGCGGCACGCGGAAGCCCTCCGTGACGAGCTTGAAGTGGTGGATTAGCGCCTCCATCGAGGTCGCGAGCTCGTGCCGGGGCGGCAGTGCGATCTTGCGGTCCTCGGTCATGTGAGGGCCCTCCGGCAGGCCGTCGATGGCCTGCTCGATGATCTTCACCGACTCGTAGATCTCCGCCAGGCGCACCGCGAAGCGGTCGTAGTTGTCTCCGACCGTGCCGACCGGGATCTTGAAGTCGAAGTCCTCATAGGAGCTGTAGGGATCCGCCTTGCGCAGGTCCCAGGGGTTGCCGGCGGCGCGCAGCAGGGGGCCGGTCACGCCGAGGGACAGCAGCGTCTCCTCGTCCAGCGGGCAGGTCCCTCGCAGGCGCTGGAGGACGATCTCGTTGGAGTTGAGGATCGCACCGTACTCGTCGGCGCGTCTGGGCATCACCTCCAGGAACTTGCGCAGCCTCGACTCGAAGCCGGAGGGTATGTCCTCGATCACGCCTCCGACCTGGAAGTAGCGCGTGTGCATCCGCGCCCCCGATGACATCTCGAAGAGGTCGAGGATGAGTTCGCGCTCCCTCAGGCAGTAGAGGAAGATCGATACCGCGCCCAGATCGAGCGCGCTCGTGCCGAGCCAGATCAGATGCGAGGCGATACGGTTCAGCTCGAGGTGGATCACGCGCAGATACTGCCCGCGTGCGGGAACCTCGACCTGGGCAAGCACCTCGACGGCCGAGCAGAAGGCCATCGCGTTGAAGTAGTACGCGAGATAGTCCATGCGCTCGATCACCGGGATCACCTTCCAGTAGGACTTGTCCTCGGCGGTCTTCTCGATGCCCGTGTGCACGTAGCCGATGATCGGTTTGATGTCGCGCACGACCTCGCCCTGGAGCGTCACGAGCAGGCGCAGCACGCCGTGGGTCGCCGGGTGGTGGGGCCCGAAGTTGAGCGTCAGCAGTTCCTGCCTGCGTGTCCGTGCCCTCGCCATCGAGGAGCGGCTGCTGATCGGCGAGAGCGTGATGCTCTGCTCGCGCCTGCGGTACTCGGACAGCATCGGCGCGGAGCCGCTGCCTCCCTCGTCGGGGGCGCTCACTGGGGTGTGCCGAGCACGGTGCGCTCGTTGTAGGTGAAGACGACCGGCTCGCCGCCGATGGGGAAGTCCCGGCGCTGGGGGTGGCCCTCGTAGTCCTCGGGCATGAGGATGCGCCGCAGGTCGGGGTGGCCGCGGAACACCACGCCGAACATGTCGTACACCTCGCGCTCCTGGTGATTGGCCGTCGGCCAGCCGGGGCCGTCCTCGCCGTCCGCGTACACCGAGTCGACCTCGGGCGCTCTCGCTGTGCAGCCGCAGCTTCACGGTTATGCGATCGACGCGGCGCATGTCGAGCAGCTCGTAGATCACGCCGAGTCGGGGCTCCTCGGGGTAGTGGTCCACGCCGTGCACGCTCGCACAGCAGCGTGTAGCCGCGGCGCGCGCAGGTGCGCGAGCACGCCGCGTATGCGCGCGGGCTCGACGATCAGCGTGCCGCGCCCGCGGAAGAAGACCGTGTCGATGACGGGGCTGCCGCTCGCGGCGCCCGATCCTGCGCCCTCCGCCGCGCGCAGCTCGTGCGCGATCAGCTCGAGGCCGGTTGCGTCAGGCACCGGCCGCGTCTCCTCCCAGCGCCACGTTCACCTCAGGTGGCGGCGGCTCGCCCGCGTGGGGCTCCGGCAGAAGCTCCTCGGTGCCGCGCGCGCCGTAGCGCTCGCGCCAGCCCATGTCGGGATCGTCCTGGACCATCTTGCGCAGCTTCAGCACGCCGTGCATGAGCGCCTCCGGGCGCGGCGGGCAGCCGGGCACGTACACGTCGATCGGCATGAACTTGTCCGCGGGGACGAGCGCGTAGTTGTTGAACACGCCCATCGAGCTGCAGCAGGCGCCCATCGAGATCGCCCACTTGGGCTCGAGCATCTGGTCGTAGAGCCTGCGGATGATCGGCGCCATCTTGATCGACACGCGCCCCGCGAGGATGATCAGGTCAGCCTGCCGCGGCGAGGCCCTGAATGCCTCGTATCCGAACCGCGCGATGTCCATGCGCGGCCCGGCCGCATGGAACTGCTCCATCGCGCAGCAAGCCAGGCCGAAGGACAGCGGGAAGAAGGAGTTCGAGCGCGCCCACGCGACCGCTTTGTCGAGGCTCGTCGTGAGCACGCGTTCGTGCACGTGGCGTTCGAGCTCCTCCCCCTCGAGCTCCGTGCCGCCGAGATGCGCGGGCCGGTTGCGCCCCTCGAGCTCCGCGCCGCGCAGCAGCTGGCGCGCGCTGAGCTCGCGTACGCGCAGGCGCGTCGGGTCGACGCCGCCGCCCGGGCGCCAGCGGCTGGCGTTTCACCTCCAATCGAGCGCTCCCCTTCGCCACACGTAGACGAACGCGACGAACAGCAGCGCGATGAACACGATCGTCTCCGACCAGCGCGTAGCTGCCGTACGCGCGCAGCTCGATCGCGATCGGGTACAGGAAGATGACCTCGATGTCGAACAGGATGAACAGCATCGCGATCAGGTAGAAGCTGATCCCGAAGCGGAATCCGCGTCTCACCTCCGAGGGCAGGCCGCACTCGTAGGGGTCCTGCTTGTGCCGGGCCGCCCGGCGCGGGCCGAGCACCGAGTTGAGCGCCGTAAACGCTCCGCCTACAGCGCCGCCCAGCACCAGGAAGACGATCGCAGGGAGGTAGCTGCGCAGCACTGCGCGGCTGTTATAGCACTGCTTGTGGCAGGGTGTTACATAGTGACGATCGGCTCGAGATGGACGCGGTGAAAGAGGCCGTCGTGGCCGGCGCGCTGGCCGTCGCCGCGCTCAACGGCGCGGCCGGGCTTGCTCGGCGCGTACGCCTGGTATCGGGGCGAGCCTGACGGGCCGCGCTGCGCGCCGGTTTCTGGGTGGCGCTGCGCGTCGGCCAGGGCGCCGCGCTGCGTGCTCGCGATCGCGATCGGCTCGCTCGCCGCGGCCGGCAAGTCCGCGAGCGAAGAACTCTTCTACCTATACGCGCTGCTGCCGCTCGCCGTCGCCTTCGTCGCCGAGCAGCTGCGCGTGGCCTCCGCGCAGACGATCCTCGACCAACGCGGCCTCGAGGACTCCGCCGCCGTGGGCAGGCTGCCCGAGGCCGAGCAGCACGAGCTGCTGCTCGCCGTCGTGCGCCGCGAGATCGGCGTCATGGCGCTCTCCGCGCTAGTCGTGCTCGGGCTCACGCTGCGCGCCGCGGGCACGGCGCACGGGTTCTGAAAGCGCCGCCGTCCGCGGGCGCCCGGGCGGTAGTGCCGGCGACGGCCGACCGATATATTGGCGCGCGCATGAAGGCACCCCGCCCCGCGAAGCTGCTCGCCGGTGCAGCGCTGCTGCTGTCGTGCGCCACGGTGCTCGGCGCGTGCGGCACGGCCGGCGTGAAAGTCGCCAAGAGCAGTCCCTACTACAGCGGCGCGGTGCATCTTCAGCGAACACTGCTCGGGCTGCCACACGCTGAAGGCCGTCGGCGCGGAGGGGTCCGCGACCGCGATCGGCAACCGCGTGCGCACGCAGGGGCCGAACTTCAACAAGCGCAAGGAGAAATACGAAAACATCCTCTACGCGATCCGCAACGGCGGATTCTCCGGCGCGATCATGCCCGAGAACATCGTCGTCGGCACGCAGGCCGAACAGGTCGCCAAATTCATCGAGGCCTACTCGGGCCAGGAAGCGCAGAAAGTCGTCAGCACTCAGATCAAACTGTCGACGAAGTAGCGCGGCGATCCTGCGGGGGCGGGACACGTGCTCGATCTGAGGCGCATCAGGGAGGAGCCCGAGGCGGCGCGCGCCTCGCTGGCGCGGCGGGGCCCGCAGGCGGTGAGCGCGCTCGACGAGGTGCTGGAGCTCGACGCGCGAAGGCGTGCGCTGCTGCCCGAGCTGGAGGGTCTGCGCGCGCAGCAGAACGAGGCGAGCACGCGCATTCGCGCTAGCAGCGACGCCCAGGAGCGTGAGCGCGAGATCGCGGCGATGCGCGAGGTCTCCGCGCGCGCGAAGTCGCTCGAGCAGCAGCTCGCCGAGGTCGAAGAGCAGCTGCAGGCCAAGCTCGCCTCGCTGCCGAACCTCCCGGATCCGAGCGCCGCCGACGGCCCCGACGACGAGCTCATGAAGCTCGCCGGTGAGCCACCCGAGTTCACCTTCCAGCCGCGCGATCACCTCGAGCTCGCCGGCCGGCGCATCGACATGGACCACGCCGCCGCGCTGTCGGGCTCGCGCTTTGCCTACCTGCGGGGCGAGCTCGTGATGCTCGAGCTCGCGCTCGTGCGCTGGGCGCTCGAGCTGCTCGGCGAGCATGGGCTCGAACCGGTCATCCCGCCCGTGCTGGTGCGCGAACACGCGCTCTTCGGCACCGGCTTCCTGCCCGACACCGAGCAGCAGATCTACAGCCTGCCCGAGGACGAGCTGTTCCTCGTCGGCACCTCCGAGGTCGCGCTCGCCTCGCTGCACCAGGGCGAGATCCTCGAGGCCGAGCAGCTGCCGCTGCGCTACGCCGGCTTCTCGCCCTGCTTCCGGCGCGAGGCCGGCGCCGCCGGCAGGGACACCCGCGGCATCATCCGCGTGCACCAGTTCGACAAGGTCGAGATGTTCAGCTTCGTCGCGCCCGAGAGCTCGAGCGAGGAGCACGAGCGCATCCTCGCGATCGAGGAGCAGATCCTCGCCGCGCTCACGCTCCCCTACCGCGTCGTCAACATCGCCGTCACCGACCTCGGCAACTCGGCGGCGAAGAAGTACGACTGCGAGGCATGGCTGCCCAGCCAGGGCCGCTACCTCGAGCTCACCTCGTGCTCGAACACGACCGACTACCAGGCCCGACGCCTTCAGATCCGCCTGCGGCGCGAGCGCCCCGGCGGCGGACGCGCGACGGAGACGCTGCACACGCTCAACGGCACCGCCGTCGCCGTCGGGCGCACGATCGTCGCGCTGCTCGAGAACGGCCAGCAGGCCGACGGGTCCGTCGAGCTGCCGAGCGTGCTCGTGCCCTATGGCGCGCCCGCGCGGCTCGAGCCGCGCGGTTAGCGGATCTCGAACTGCAGCGAGACGGCCGCGCCGTGGCGAGGCTTCAGCGTCAGGCGGTAGCTTCCCGGCGCGAGTGCCCGCCCGAGCGCCAGGGTCCTCGTGTTGCGCCCGTGCGCGACCTCCACCTGCTGCGCGCGCGCGAGCTTCTGCCAGTGCGCGCGCCCGCTCCTCGCCTGTCGTCGCGAGATGCTCACGTGCAGCGGCGAGCACGCGCTCGCGTCGAAGCTGTAGGCGATCTGGGAGGGCCGTGCGCTCGAGCTGCGCGCGGCGAGCGCGCTGGCGGGGGCCAGCGCGAGCGCGGACAGCGCGCACGCGGCTCCCTTCTTGCCCGAGCCGTGCCGATGGGATCCCGGGGCTTCTTCCACCAGTTCCAGTTCGCTCGATTCCGTTACTTCCGCGCCATTCGAGGAGCCTCCGTTTGCGCCTTCTGGGGATCCGTTGCCAGCGCCCGCTTCGCTGCTACCGCCAGCTTCGCCGCCGCCGGAGGCGCCTTCGGCCCCCGCTCCCGTTTCACCCGGGGCGCCTTCGCCGCTCCCCGCGCCTTCCGTGGGCGGGCCTTCGCCCTGGGCCTCGAAGGCTTCGATGCCGTGCGGTGTGCCTAGCCCGGTGGGGCCGTCATAGCCCGCACGCGCGAGGCAGATCGCCTTCCCCGAGCAGCTCACGGCCTCTTCGGAGGAGTTGCAGCCGGAGACGCCGGTGCCCGAGTTGAACGGTTTCGAGCAGGCTCCGTTGGACCCTTCGGTGACGTCATGCAGCGCGGCCGGCGTGCGCAGCGCGTTCGCATACAGGCTGCTCGCCGCATAGTCGACCCCGCCCGAGCCGCCCGCCAGCCCGAACACCGCGGCGATCAGCGGCGACGCGAGGCTGGTGCCGCCGAGGGTGCACCAGTGCTGCACATGCCCTTCGTAGCTGTATTCGCACGCGGGACTCGTGCTGTCCTCGACCGCGACGCCCGTGTAGGGGTCCGCGTCCGCGGCGATGTCGGCGACCGCGCGTTTGCCTGCACAGCCGACAGCCGACCAATCCGGCAGCGCGAGCTGCCAGCTCGGCGCCTTGAAGATCGTGCTGCAGCCGCCGCCGCCAGCCCCGTAGCCGTTCCAGACGCTCTCGCCCGACCAGGCTCCGCCGGCCGTAAGGGCCAGTCGCGTACCGCCGACCGCGACCACGTGCGGCGAGGACGCCGGGAATTCGACCGATCCGGCGAACGAGGAGTCCCAGCTCAGATAGCCGCTGTCGCCCGCGGAGGCGGTGATCACCGTGCCGGGATGGTCGAACGGCCCGTTGCGCTCGGACGCTTCGCTTTCGCCTTCCTCGGGGCCCGCCCACGAGTTCGAGATCTCGTTCGCGCCGAGGCCCTCAGCGCTGCGCTCCGCGTCTTCGAGGTCGATGCCGGACGGTTCGCTCGCCTCCGCGAGCACGATGTTGCAGCTCTGGCAAACCGCGTGCGCCGACTCGATGTCAAGCGATATCTCAAGGCCCCATTCGGTCGCTCCTTCAGCTTCTTCGGCCCGCGCGCCGCTGCGTGCGGCGGTCAGTTCCGCGAGCGTTCGCGGGAACGGCAGGTTCGTCGTTTCGCCGTACTGGTTGACCTGCGTGAAGCAGCCGTTCGCGGCTGTGCAGGCTGGCAGGCCGAACTCGCTGTCGTACGCCGCGAGGTCTTCTTCGGCGGCGGGGTCGTTGTAGGCGTCCACGAGCGCGATCGTCTGTGTCGCTGGCGCGCGCGTGGGGAGGCTGTAAGCGCTGTGCAGGTCCGCAGGCGTGAGCCCGTAGTCGCCTTCGGCGGGCGAGGGTTCCGCTCGCGGCGCCGCGTGGGGCGCCCCCAGGGGATGACGGTGCGCGCGCGCTTCGCTGTTCAGCGGGACGAGCTCGAGCGCCTGGCAGGAGGCGCGGCCTGGGCGCGCGGGCGCGCACGCGGCCTGCACGAGGTAATCGGAGCTCGGCAGCGGCGAGATGACCTTCGCGCTGCTAGCCGCATCGGCGGCGGCCGGGTGCCCCCAGCTGCAGAGGGCAACGAGCAGCGCAGCAGCCAGCAGCTGCGGGATCCTCTTCTTTGAGCTGCCCAGGGCGCCCGTCTTCGCCACCACGCGTGCTCTTCGGCTCGCGCGCGGCAGCTCTTGAGCCGTGCGCACCGCCGCGGCCCGATCGTCTAGGACAGGACGCGGGCGCTGGTCGGGTTAAGAAGATGCGCGCGAGGTCGTCCGGCTGGCCGCGTCGAGCACAGCTACGCGGCGTCGCGTTTGACCTCCTGCACGAGCCAGCCATTCCCATCGGGATCCTCGAAGCTGACAAACGAGTTGTAGTCGCGGCGCTCGGGGTCGGGTCCAGGCATCTGCCCCTTCTCGCCGAAGTGGTAGGGCTCGCTGACCGCGACTCCCCGCTCGAGCAGCTCGCCGCGCGCCGCCTCGATGTCGCTGACGATGAGGTGCAGCCCGAGTACGCTGCCGGCGCGTGCGGGCTCTTTCATCACCGCGATCGCGCACGCCGAGCCGGGTGGGTTCAGCTGCACTACGCGAAAGTCCTCGCCGGCGCTGTGGTCGACGATCAGATCGAAGCCGACCTGGTGCATGTAGAAGTCCTTCGCCCGGTCCACGTCGGTTGCCGGGACGACGATCAGTTCGAGCTTCCAGTCCATACGTTGCCTTTCATCGGTGTGGGCGTCCACTCACCCCCGCTGCTCGTCACGGGATCTTCACAGGCTGATCACCGCCGGGTCACCTCAGCGGCGTCCGCCGCGCCGATCATCGTTCGCGGACAAGACAGCACGAGCGGCCCCGCGGCGAGGGAACGCGGGGACCGCGCTCGCTCGCCCTGCCGCCGCGCCTAGCGCGCGCGCACCGGGCGCTCCGAACGGGGCGGGAGGCGAGTCCCGCCCCGTTCGCGTTTACGCTGATCGGTGCGATGTCGACGACGCCGTTCGGGTTTCTCCTCGCTCGTGATCCGCCGCCTCGCCGGATAGGCGTGCTGACGGCCGTTGCGCTGGTCGCGCTGTGCACGCTGATCGTCTATCCGCTCGCCGAAGCGGTGTCGGTCGTCTCGCTCAGCGTCGTGTACCTGCCGGCCGTGCTGGTGGTCTCGATCACCTGGGGCGCCCCGCTCGGATTCGCGACCGGCGTTCTGAGCGCGGCAGCGTTCAACTTCTTCCACCTGCCGCCCGTCGGGCAGTTCACGCTCAGCAACTCGAGCAACTGGGTGGCGCTCGCGGCCTTCGTCGCTGTCGCCGCGATCGCCAGCTCCGTTGCCGAGCTCACGCGCGCACGCGCGCGGGACGCCGAAGACAGACGCCGTGAGGCCGACCTCGCGGCGGAGATGGCGCGCCTGCTGCTGCGTGGCAACAGCCTCTCGGAGGCACTCCCCACGGCTGCGGCGCGCCTCGCGCAGACGCTGGAGCTGAACTCCGCGGCGATCGAGATGGATGCGCTCGAGGGCGACGAACGCACCGTCGCCTTCCCGCTGCGCGAGGGCACGAGCCGGATCGGCACTCTGCTCGTGGGCGCCGACACCTCCGAGCAGAGCCTGCGCAGGCTGCAGGAGCGCATCGTGCCCGCTCTCGAGGCGCTCCTGAGCGCCGCGCTGGAGCGCGATCGGCTGCTCGGAGGCGTGGTCGAGACGGCGGCCCTACGGCGCGCCGACACCGTCAAGACCGCGCTGCTGCGCTCGGTCTCCCACGACCTGCGCTCGCCGCTGACGGCGATCTCGGCCGCCGGCGAGGCGATCGCCACCGGCTCGCTGTCGGACGAGGAGCTGCACGACATGGCAGCCGTGATCCAGGAGGAGACGCGACGCCTTGCGCGCCTGGTCGACAACCTGCTCGACCTGTCGCGGCTGGAAGCGGGCGCGGCCGAGCCGCGACGCGAGTGGTCATCACTCGAGGAGCTGATCCTGACGGCGATCCGCGAGCTCGGCGGCGACGAACGCGAGTTCAGCCTGTCGATCGACCGCGAGCTGCCGCTCGTGAGCATCGACCCCGTCCAGATGGAGCGCGCCTTCGTAAACGTGTTCGAGAACGCGCGCCGCTACTCGGGCGGGCACCCGGTGTCGGTCAGGGCGCGAGCCGTTCGCAGCCTCGCGGGCGCACGTCCCGCGCCGCTTCCTGCCGACGCAGGTCCTGTCGTCGGAGCGCGCGGCGATCGCCTGATCGTACGCGTCGTCGACCGCGGCCCGGGCATCCCGCCGGCGCAGCTCGAGCGCGTCTTCGAGCCCTTCTACCGCGCCGGCACGGCGGGCGGCGGGCACCGCGGATCGGGCCTCGGCCTCGCGATCGCGCGCGGTTTCACGGAAGCGAACTCGGGCAGCCTGCACGTCGAGTCACTCCCTGGGCAGGGAGCCGCGTTCGTGTTCGAACTGCCGCTCGGCGAGCGCGCCCGAGGCGTCGAGCTCGAAGATCCCGACGATCAGCTGCGCCAGCCCGCGGAGCCGCTTGCCGCAGACGCGGTCGTGCTCGCCGCGAGCGCCGGCCGGCCGGGCGCGTCGTTGCGCGGCCGAGAAGCCGGCGCCTGAGCGTGGACGCATCGGGCGGGGCGCCGAAGCCCGTGCGGGTGCTCGTGGTCGATGACGAGCCGCAGATCGTGCGTGCCCTGAAAGTCGTGCTGCGCGAGGCGGGCTTCGAGGCGGTCGCGGCCGAAACGGCGGCCGAGGCGCTCGACCTCGCGGCGGTGTCACCGCCCGAGGCCGCGATCGTCGACCTCGTCCTGCCGGACCTCGACGGCATCGAGGTGACGCGGCGGCTGCGGGAGTGGAGCGACATGCCGATCCTCGTCCTCTCGGCGGTCGGCGAGGAGGACCAGAAGGTGACCGCGCTCGAAGCGGGGGCCGACGACTACGTGACCAAGCCCTTCGGCGCGCGCGAGCTCGTCGCGCGCCTGCAGGCCGCCCTCCGCCGCAGCGCCCGCGTCGAGGAGGAGCCGAGGATCGCCGTGGACGGTCTCGAGATAGACCTGGCGGCGCGCGTGGTGCTGCGCGACTCACAGCCGGTCCACCTCACGCCGATCGAGTTCGAGCTGCTGCGCGTGCTCGTCCGCAACCGCGGGCGCCTGATGACACACCGCACGCTGCTCGCCGAGGTATGGGGCCCGCGCTACGTTGACGACATCCAGCCGCTGCGCACGCACATCGCGCGTCTGCGAGCGAAGATCGAGCTCCCCGAGGGCGCTGCGCCGCGCTTCATCGTCACCGATCCCGGCGTCGGCTACCGCTTCGCGCGCTGAGTTCGGGCGGGGGGCGCCGTGCGTCTCCGGCGAGCCCCCGGCTGCTAGCTCCCGCGCCCGAGACGATTGCCGAGGTGCCGCTCGTCCTACGCGGCAATAGCAGGCGCCGGGCTGGCGGCGAGAGGCGATCGGAAGGCGAGCTCGTTGGCAGGTTGGGGTTTGCCGATGCGATACCCCTGGGCTATGTCACACCCAAGGTTGGAGAGCAATTCCAGCGTGGCGTTGTCCTCGATACCCTCGGCAACGACGCGCAGTCCGAGCGCGTGGCCGAGGTCGATCGCCGCGCGGACCAACTGCAAATCACGTCCGTTATCAGCGGTGCCGAGAGAGGTGATGAACGTGCGGTCGAGCTTCAGCTCTCCCACCGCGAGGCTGGTGAGATGGGCCATCGAGGTGAAGCCAGTTCCAAAGTCGTCGATGGAGACAACGAGCCCCAGGGCCCGCAATTCCTCTATGACCACCTTCGACCGCTCAAACTCGGTGATTATGCTCGTCTCGGTGAGCTCCAGGACCAGGGCGTCTGCCGCGAGATCGTGACGCTCGAGTAGGCCTCGAACCAGGTCGGTGAAGCCGGCTTCGAGCAGGTTCGTCGCCGAGATGTTCACCGACACGGTCATCGAGCGCCCCGCGGCTCGCCAGGCAGCGCACTGCTCCAGGGCTTGCGTGAGCACCCACGTGGTCAGCGCTCCCATCAAGCCGGCATCCTCGGCTAGCGGGAGGAACTTCAGGGGCGGTACCAGGCCGAGCCTGGGATGCGGCCAGCGAACGAGGGCCTCAACGGCCAGGACCTCAGCTGCGTGCAGGTCAAGCTGCGGCTGGTAGTGCAGTACCAGCTCGCCCTCGCTTATCGCCGCGCGCAGTTCGTCTGCCAAAAGCAGCCGGCTGCCGCCATCGTCGAGGTCCTGGTCGAACAGCGCGATGGGCAGGCCGCCCAGCTTGGCTCGATACATCGCGACGTCCGCGCACCACATGAGACGGTGGGCATCGGACGCATCGGTGGGCGCCAGGGCGATGCCGATGCTGGCTCCGACGGGCATGCTCACCCCGTCGAGCACGAATGGCGCTTTGAGACTGGCGATGAGTCGCTGGGCGATCGCCGTGGCGCCGTCGGCGTCCGCATCCATCAACACGACCGCAAACTCGTCGCCGCCGAGACGGACGAGCAAGTCGGAGTCTCGTAGCGAGCCCATGAGCCTCGCGCCGAGCTGCTTCAGGACTTCATCGCCGGCAGGATGTCCGAACGAGTCGTTGATCTCCTTGAAATGAGAGAGGTCGAGAAACAAGAAGGCAAGGCGCCGTTCTGCCATCGGCGCGCCGGCCTGCTCGGCAAAGAAACCGTCCAAAATCTGGAATAGATGTCGCCGGTTCCGGAGCCCCGTCAGATCGTCGGTCACGGCTTGACGGTGGCGCTCCTGCGTGAGAGCCCGCAATCCCCCGACCGATAGCGCCAGCCGAACGCCCACCACGACCAGCGCTGCCGTGGCTAGCCCGACAGCAACTGGGTTCATATGCTGCAGCGTGCCGGTGACGAGGATCGCCAGCCCGGCAGCGGCGGCGATGCCCGGCAGGACGAAGCCCGTCGGCCTTTGTAGCGCCAGTGGGTTGGAATGACCGGGGCGCAGCCAGACCGCCATGGACATCAGAAGGATGGCCGTGGGCCAGGCGATCCCGTTGACAACCGAGCCGACATGGGAGCGCCCTACGGACGACTGGAACAAGTTGAACGTGTCTCCGGCGACGTTCAGGACGACTCCGCCACCCAAAAGGAACCACGGCGCCTTGCGCCTGCCGGCTAGCATCGTTGCGCCCCCAGCCACCAGGATGAGCAGCAAGATGTCTCCCACGGGGTAGGCCAGATTGGTCGCGACAGCCAGTCCGCTCCCACCCGCGAGATGCATGATGCTGTGGAACGCGAAGGCGGCGCACACCGCGGCCGCGCCCAAGCCTGCGACCGCGCTGTCAAGCCAGTGTGGGGTGGTCAGCCGTCTTACTTCTCCCCGCATGAACAGCGCGACCGCGACGTACGCGAGGGGAAAGAACCCGAGGTAGAACCCGTCCGCCAGCGACGGTGTAGAAGGCGTCGCGCCGCCGACGGACTCGGCCGTCAATGCGACGTCCCCGATCGCCCACGAGAGCAGAGCGAGCCCGAGCACGAGCGCGACCGCGCGACCGCGCCGCCATAGAAGCCCCTTGGCCACGCATAGGACAGCGGCCACGACCTCAAAGCCCGCGACCAGCCAACCGTCGAACAACGACGAATACTGACCGCTGCGGCGCAGCACCAGGTATCCGAGATAGCCGGCCAGTAGGCCGCCCATCAGCCCGTAGGCGATCCAGATCTTCCGGCTGGCCTCATTGCCGTCCGCTCGCGGCGGCGCAGATGCGCCTTGACGGACAAACATCAACATGTTTGCTCAAATCGGTCATCACCGACCCGGACTCAAGGGAGCTCACCAGCAACGGACGGAAATCGTAAGCGCTACGGCCGAGTAGCGGTGGGGACGCGCATGCCGCGGGAATCCGCACGCGAGGTCGCACGCGACAGCGGCGAACTCTTCGTTGCGGGCGCTCGGGTTGCGCCGAGCGTCACGAAATCGTTATGGGGTTCGCCAGAATCGTTATAGGACCGTTAGACGCCCGCCTCGATAGTTGAGCCCATGGACGTCCTAGCCATCGTGCTCGGGATCGCAATGTTCGCGATCCTGCTGTTGATCATCGAGGGGATCGACCGGATATGAGCATTTCACTCATACCCGGATTCTTCGTCGCGCACATGAGCGGCGCCGACTTCTTGGGCCTCGTCGTCTCGGTACTCGTGATCGCCTACCTCTTCTACGCACTGATCCGCGGAGAGAAGCTGTAACAGCATGACGTTCGCAGGATGGCTCACGATCGTACTGTTCGTGGTGCTCCTCACCGCGCTCGCCTACCCGGTGGGCATCTACATGGCCAGGGTGTACAGCGGGGAGCGCGTCTTCCTGAGCGCGATCTTCGGGGGTCCCGAGCGCTTCCTCTATCGCGTCATGCGCGTCAACCCTACGCGCGGGCAGGACTGGAAATCGTATGCAAAAAGCCTGATCATCTTCTCGCTCGCGGGGTGGCTGTTCCTGTACCTGGTGTTGCGCACCCAGAACGCCTTCTTCGTGCCGCACGCGCTCAACCCGGTCGGTTATCAGTCGGCGCCGTGGAACGTCACCTTCAACACCGTCTCGTCGTTCATGACGAACACGAACTGGCAGTACTACAGCGGCGAGACGACCATGACCTACCTCAGCCAGATGATCGGTCTGACTGTCGAGAACTGGCTGTCCGCGGGCGTCGGGATCGTCGTGGCGGTCGCCCTCGTGCGCGGCATCATCGGGCGCAGCGGCAAGAGCCTCGGCAACTTCTGGCAGGACATGGTGCGCACGATCCTGTACGTGCTCGCGCCGCTGTCGATACTGATCGCGGTCGTGCTCGCCTCCCAGGGCGTCATCGCGAACATCTCCAACCATCTCACCGTTCACAGCATCACGGGCCTAACGCAGCACATCGCGATGGGCCCCGTGGCCTCGCAAGAGGCGATCAAGCTGCTCGGCACGAATGGGGGCGGCTTCTTCAACACCAACTCCGCGCATCCGTTCGAGAACCCGAGCGGGTTCACGAACTTCTTCGAGATGCTGGTCGTGCTGATCATCCCGGCGGCGCTGATCCTCATGTACGGGCGCATGACGGGCAACCGCCGCCAGGGCTACGCAATCTACGCGACCGTCATGGTGATGTTCCTCGGCGCCGTGATCGTCGCCTACATCGCGGAGGCGCACGGTTCGCCGGCGCAGCACGCGGCCGGGCTGCACACGCACGTCATCGCCGGCTCGGGCGGCGGCAACCTCGAAGGCAAGGAGCAGCGCTTCGGAATCGCCGGCTCGGCGCTGTTCGACGTCGTCACCACCGTCACCTCCTGCGGCGCGGTCAACAGCGCCATCGAGTCCTTCACCGGTATCGGCGCGGCCGTTCCATTCGCCAACCTCTCTGCCAGCGAGGTGATCTTCGGCGGCGTCGGGACAGGCCTCTACTCGATCCTCCTGTACGTCCTGCTCGCCGTCTTCCTCGGCGGCCTGATGGTGGGGCGCACGCCGGAGTGGCTGGGCAAGAAGCTCGAGGCGAAAGAGATAAAGCTCGCTGGTCTCGGCATCCTGATCACGCCGCTGGCGGCGCTGTTCTGCACTGCGCTCGCGACCGCGTCGAAAGCGGGGCGTGCGTCGATCTCCGAAGGTGCGCTGTCGGCGAAGTTGGGCGTGCATACCCCGCAGGCGTTCTCCGAGACCTTCTACGCCTACCTCTCGCAGGCCAACAACAACGGCTCGGCGTTCGCGGGCTACACCGGCTTCATCCAGCCGAACGCCGGCAACGCCGGCTCGCACGGCATCACCTTCGCCGACCTGCTGGGCGGCTTTGACATGGTGTTCGCGCGCTACGCGCCGATCCTGTTCGCGCTGGCGGTCGCGGGCGCGCTCGCGGGCAAGCGGATCACGCCGGCCGGGCTCGGCACGATGCGCACCGACAACGGCACCTTCGTGGTCCTCCTGATCGGCGTGATCATCCTCGTCGGTGCGCTCACCTTCTTTCCGGCCCTGCTGCTCGGACCGATCGTCCAGGGCCTCACAGGACACCTCTACTAGCAATGAAACGCGACATCGTCACATCGATAATCGGGATCATCGTGTTCGCGACCCTGCTCGGGCTCGTCTACCCGCTGTTGATCACGGGCGTCAGCCAGGTCGCCTTCCCGGGCGACGCCAACGGCCAGAAGCTCTACGTGAACGGCAAGCTCGTGGGGTCGAAGATCATCGGCCAGAACTTCGGCACGCCGGTGCTCGAAAAGAACGGCAAGCCCAAGGAAGTGAAAGGCGCGGTAGTGACGGTGGCCGATCCGCGCTACTTCCAGTCGCGCCCGTCGGCGACCGAAGGCGGGGCGGACGACGCCGCCGCCAGCACGTTCTCCAACAAAGGGCCCAACAGCGTCAAGACCAAGGAAGCGGACGTGGAAAACATCAAGTCCTACCTCGAACTGAACAAGCCCTACGACCCTGCGCTGACCGTGGCGAAGATCCCGGTTGACGCGGTGAACACCTCGGCCTCGGGCCTTGATCCCGAAATCTCCCAGGCGAACGCCTGGATCCAGGCCCGCCGCGTCGCGTCGGTGCGCCACCTCGGCCTGGCGAGCGTTGACGCGCTGATCTCCAAGTACACATCCGGCCGCGGGCTCGGGTTCTCAGGCGAAGAAGGCGTGAACGTGCTCGAGCTGAACCTTGCCCTCGACCGGCTCACGGGAGCAGGCAGCTGATGTCCGCGCAGGTGCCCGTCGCACAGGAACGCCGGGCGATCTCGCTGTTCCAGCGAGACATCGTGCGCCGAGCCCTGATCGATAGCTTCGCGAAGCTCGACCCGCGCGTGCAGATCCGCAACCCGGTGATGTTCGTGGTCGAGATCGGCGCGGTCATCACGACGGTGACGTGGTTCATCCAGCTCGGAGGCGGTGAATCGCTTGGCGGCAAGGAGCCTTCGTGGTTCACGTTCACGATCTCGGTGTGGTTGTGGCTGACGGTGGTCTTCGCGAACATGGCCGAGGCGTTCGCGGAGGGCCGCGGCCGCGCGCAGGCGGACACGCTACGCGCGATGCGCAAGGAGACGGTCGCGAAAATGCGCGATGGCTCCACCAAGGCGGCGTCCGAGCTCGCGCGCGGTGACATCGTGATCGTCCCCGCCGGTGAGCTCATCCCCGGCGACGGCACGGTGATCGAGGGAATCGCGACGGTCGACGAGTCGGCGATCACGGGCGAGTCCGCACCGGTGATCCGCGAGTCGGGCGGCGACCGCAGCGCCGTCACCGGCGGTACGCGCGTGACCTCGGACGAGATCGTCGTCGAAATCACGCAGGAGCCCGGCCAGTCCTTCCTGGACCGCATGATCTCGCTCGTCGAGGGCGCGGAACGACGCAAGACGCCCAACGAGATCGCGCTGAACATCCTGCTCGCCGCGCTGACCCTGATCTTCATGATCGTCGTGGCAACGCTTCGTCCCTTCGGCCTGTTCGCGCAGACCGCGATCTCCGAGACCGCGCTGATAGCGCTGCTGGTCGCGCTGATCCCGACGACGATCGGGGCGCTGCTGTCGGCGATCGGCATCGCCGGGATGGATCGCCTCGTGCGACGCAACGTGCTCGCCCTCTCCGGGCGCGCGGTCGAGGCATCCGGTGACATCGATGTGCTGTTGCTCGACAAGACGGGCACGATCACGATCGGCAACCGCCTGGCCTCGGAGTTCGTGCCGATGCCGGGCGTACCCGAGTCCGAGCTGGCCGAGGTCGCGCAACTCGCCTCGCTCGCAGACGAGACGCCCGAGGGGCGTTCGATTGTCGTGCTGGCCAAGCAGTACGGCATCCGCGAGCACGACATGTCCACGCTCCAGGCGGAGTTCGTGCCGTTCACCGCGCAGACGAGGATGAGCGGCGTCGATCTGGACGGACGGCGCCTTCGCAAGGGTGCGGGCGACGCCATCATCGAGCTCGTCAGGAGCGAAGGCGGCTCGCCGCCCCCCGAGCTGAAGGCAGAGCTCGACCGCATCGGCGGCGAGGGTGGCACGCCGCTGGCGGTCGCCCGCGACAACCAGGTGCTCGGCGTGATCTACCTCAAGGACACGATCAAGGAGGGAATGAAGGCGCGCTTTGACCAGCTGCGCGCGATGGGCATCAAGACCGTCATGGTCACAGGCGACAACCGTCTCACCGCCGCGAAGATCGCCGAAGAGTCAGGCGTCGACGACTTCCTCGCCGAAGCCACCCCCGAGCGCAAGCTCGCGCTGATCCGTGAGCAGCAGCAGGACGGGCGCCTGGTCGCGATGACCGGCGACGGCACCAACGACGCCCCCGCGCTCGCGCAGGCCGACGTCGGCGTGGCGATGAACACCGGCACCCAGGCGGCGCGCGAGGCAGGCAACATGGTCGACCTCGACTCCAACCCGACGAAGCTCATCGAGATCGTCGAGGTGGGCAAGCAGCTGCTGATCACCCGCGGGGCGCTCACCACGTTCTCGATCGCCAACGATGTGGCCAAGTACTTCGCGATCCTGCCGGCGGTGTTCATCGGGACGTACGCGACCACGGCGGGCGGGAAGGGGCCGCTGCACGTGCTGAACATCATGTCCCTCGGCAACCCGAGCAGCGCGATCCTGTCGGCGATCATCTTCAACGCGCTCGTGATCCCCGCGCTGATACCGCTCTCGCTGCGCGGCGTGCGCTACCGGCCGATCGGGGCGAGCGCGCTGCTGCGCAGGAACCTGCTGATCTACGGCCTCGGCGGGATCATCGCGCCGTTCATCTTCATCAAGCTCATCGACCTGATCGTCTTCAACCTGCTCGGGGGATGAGACGAGGTGCGCCACGACCCAGATCGAAGCCTCCAAATCAGCGCGCACTGACTCGCGCGCGGGGCGCCTGAAGGTATTCATCGGCATGGCCGCCGGGGTCGGCAAGACCTATCAGATGCTGCTCGAGGGGCTCGCCGAACAGGAGGCTGGTCGCGAAGTCGTGATCGGTCTCTTGGAGACACACGGCCGCGCAGAGACGGCGGCGCTGGCGCACGACCTGCCCTTGATCGCGCGCCGGCGCGTGCGCTACCGCGAGACGGTGATCGAGGAGATGGACCTGCCGGCGATCATCAGCCGCGCGCCTGACCTGTGCCTGATCGACGAGCTCGCGCATACGAACGCGCCCGGGGTGGAGCACAAGAAGCGCTACGAGGACATCGAGGATGTGCTCGCCAGCGGGATCGACGTGCTCTCGACGCTCAACGTGCAGCACCTCGAGTCGCTGAACGACCACATAACGGAGCTGAGCGGGATCCGCGTGCGCGAGACGATCCCCGACGCGATCCTCGCGCGCGCCGACGCGGTCGAGCTGATCGATCTCACGCCGGAGGCGCTGCTCGAGCGCCTGCGCTCCGGAAAGGTCTACCCGCCGGAGCGCATCGACGCGGCGCTGAACAACTTCTTCCGCATCGAGAATCTCGCGGCACTCCGCGAGGTCGCGCTGCGGCAGGTGGCCGAGGAAGTAGGCGCCAAGCGCTTCACCGGCGAGCTCCTCACCGCGCGCGGCGAGAGTCTGGCGGGTAGCGCGCCGCAGGCCGTCGGAGAGCGCCTGCTCGCGCTCGTGGAGCCCTACCCGGGTACACAGCGGTTGGTCCGCCGCGCGTGGCGCTCTGCGCAGCGGCTGGGCGCGGATCTGGACCTGTTGTGGGTGGCCCCTCCGGGGAAGCCTCTCAGCGAGGAGGTCCAGCAGTCACTCGTGGCTCTGCGCCAGCTCGCCTCGGTGCTCGGAGCGAGGATGCACGAGGAGGAGTCCGACGATGTCGCCGCGGCGGTCGTGGACTTCGCGAGCCGTCGCGGCAGCACCTACATCCTGCTCGGCCGCTCGCGCCCGGCACGGGGCCTCGCGCGGCTGCGCACGCCGCTGCCCCAGCGTCTGATGCAGCGCCTGCCAGGGGTCGACGTGCGGATCGTGGCCGACCGCGCCCAGCGCGGCGAGGGGCACGCCCGCGGCGAGGATCGCGCGTGAGCGTCTTCGCGGTATTCGCCATCGCCGCCGGGGGAGCGTTGCTTGGGATCGCCGCTGGCTACTGGCTGCCGCCGCACGGGCTGCGTCCCTCGCTCGCCCGCCGCGGCGCGGCACCGGTGCGCAGGATCCTGCTGCCCTTCAGCGGCGAGGCGATCTCACGGCGCTCCTTCGAGGCGGCGGTGCGCCTGGCGAAGGCAGAGAACGCGGTCATCATGCCCGCCTTCCTCGCGAGCGTGCCCATGAACCTGCCGCTCGACACGGCGCTGCCGGTGCAGTGCGCGCGCGGAATGCCGCTGCTCGAGGCGATCGAACAGAGCGCTTCCTCCCAAGGCGTGCCGGTCGACTCCCGCGTCGCGCGCGGGCGCTCGGCGCGCGACGCGCTGCGCCGGTTGATCGAAGAGGAGCACTTCGACCGCATCATCGTCTCGGCAGACGAAGACCCGCGTGCTGGCCTCGGCTACGAGGACCTGCGGTGGCTGCTCGAGCGCGTGCCGGCCGAGATCCTGATCCTGCGCCCCGCGCCCGACGACACGCGCCGCATCTCACTCGAGGCGGTCAGCGGGCACTTTTAACCGGTCGAGAGCAGGGCAGCTACGAACGCGGCATACAGGGCGATGATCGCCACGCCGTGGGCGCGGCGCAGGCCGCGAGCAAGGTACGCGGCGCCGAGCACGAACACGGTCAAACCCAGGTACCAAGCGGCGACGAGCGTCGTCTCGGCCGAGGCGCCCCCCAGCCCGCCCGCGACGCTCGCGGGGAGGAGCAGCCCTAGCGTCACGTTCAGCGCATTGCTGTTCATGGCGGTGCTGAGCGTCGCTGCACCCCTGCCGCGCCGGGCGAGGTAGACCGCGGCGACGGCGTTGGGAAGGCTCGTCACGGCGGCGAGAACGAGCGCGCCGATGACGATCGTTGAGATGTGCTCATTCGAGCCCAGACGCGCTGCGCACTGCTCCATCGCGACGCTCGCACCCACCACGATCAGGGTCGCCGCCAGCGCCTGGCGGGTTGCGAGTGCGCTCTCGCGGATGTCCAGTGCGCCCGCCAGCTCGAGCTCCTCCTCGACGACCGCCGCCTCGAGCCAGCGCGACCAGCGTTGCGGAACGCCCAGGCGCTGGAGTCGCCCGTGGCGTACCCCGAGCACGACAACGTACGGTCCGAGCACCGCGACCGCCGCCGCCAGCGCCCCCGCGGGTGCGAGCGCCCCCAGCACCGCCGCGAGACAGCAGCCCGCGACCCAGGTCGCGACGATTCCCTCGAGCACGACCACCCGCCGATGGAGCATCACCGCGCCCGCGAGCACCGGAGCGAAGCCGAGCAGCGCTGCGAGGTTGAACACATTCGAGCCGATCACGACGCCCGCTCCTATGCGCGTGTGGTGGCCGGCGAGCGCCGTCACCGCCGCGGTGATCTCGGGTGCGTCGGCGGCGAGCGCGGCGAGCATTCCGAGCAGCCCCTCGGAGAGTCCGAGGTGCGCGCCGATGAGCTCGAGCCGCGAGACGAGGACCCAGCTGGTGGCGAGGCTGACCGCGGCGGCGGCGCAGAAGCCCGCGAGCAGGAGGGCGTCAGCCACGCGGCGCCTTCGCCGGCGCGCGGTCCTGGCGGGGAAGGCTCCACTTCAGCTGCTCGCTGCTGGCCACCGACGACCTCCCTTCAGGGGTACGCCGACCAGGCTTCCCGGCACGCCGGCGCGAAGTCTAGAGCGCCTGCGCGGGCCGAGGCGGCCTCGCCGGGCAGGCGCGCGGCCCGATGGCGCTACTCGGCCGCGACGGGCGGAGGGTAGACCTCGCGCACGTACTCGTCGACCTTCGCGCCGGGCAGCCGTCTGGCGATCGCGGCGTAGTAGACCACGAGGCTGAGCACGGCGACGGCCAGGAGGTCCCAGTAGAGCGGCAGTTCGTCGGTGCCGCCGACGAGCACGTCCTTGAAGACGCCGACGCTGCCGATGATGCCGCCGGGTCCGAACTCGCCGAAGTACGAGCACAGTCCGAGGCCGACGAGCCACGGAAAGAGCCACGCGGCGGCGTCCCAGTCGATCGCGGGCTGCCTGGGGTTCAGCTTCAGCGCGCGCGAGGCTCCCATCAGCGCGAAGCCGATCAGCAGCGCGACCATCAGCGTCGTGTACGTGGCCCAGCCGGCCCAGTAGATGATGAAGTTCGCGAGCACGAAGCAGGCAGGGGCGAGCACGTGCGCCGCAGGCAGCCTGTAGACGCGCGGGAGCTCGGGCTTCTGGCGGCGCAGCGCGCCCAGCGCCAGCGGCGCACCGGCGTACATGATCACCGAGGCGTCGGTGACGACGTTCACGAGCTTCGTCCAGCTCGGGAAGGGCAGCAGGAACAGCAGCCCGATGACGGCGCTCACGAGTACCCCGAAGACCGGCACGCGCGTGCGCGCGCTGTTGTGCTCGAAGGCCTCGGGAACGTAGCCGTTCTTGCTCAGCCCGAAGCTGAGGCGCGAGGCCGAGGTCAGGTAGACCAGCCCCGTGCCGCCGGGCGATACGACCGCGTCGACGCGCAGGATCAGCGCGAGCCAGGCCAGTCCGGCGAGCTTGGCGACCGAGTAGAACGGCGCGGCGTTGAGGGCGGCGAGGGCCGCGCTGTGGCCTGGCTTGGCGAGGCTCGTCCAGGTGCCCGCCCGCGCCAGCAAGGCGGGGTTGAGCGCGCCGATGAAGGCGACCTGCACGAGCACGTACACGGCGCCTCCGATGAGGATCGAGAAGATCACCGCGCGCGGGAGGTCGCGCTTGGGGTTCTTCGCCTCGCCGCCCAGCTGCAGTGCCTGCTCGAACCCGAGCAGCGAGAACACGATCCCGCCGCTGGGTATCGCGATCAGGATGTCCTTGACCGCAGCCCCCTTCACGAAGAAGCCGCCGCCGGCGCTGAAGTTGTGCCCGTGGAAGTGCGTGAGCAGCAGCACGATGAACGTGAGCACCGGGATCAGCACCTTCCAGGAGGTGATCGCGCTGTTGGCGCGCGTGAGCCAGCGGATGCCGACCAGGTTGAGCGACACGAAGAGGACCATCAGGATCACCGCCGCCAGCACCCCCGTGCCGGTGAGGGTCTTTTCGCTCGCGCTGTAGAGGTGGCGCGCCCAGTGCGCCGAGGAGAGGTACTCGATCGCGGCCAGCACCTCGATCGGCGCAACGCTCGCGGCCTGCAGGTATGAGAACCATCCGAAGGTGGCCCCGGCGAGGCTGCCGAAGGCGTAGTGGGGGAAGCGGCTCGTGCCGCCGCTGACTGGGAACAGGCCGCCGAGCTCGGCGTGCACCAGCGCGAGCGCGATCACGATGAAGGACGCGATCACCCACGCGATGATCGCCGAGGGGCCCGCGATCGAGGCCGCTGTGAGGGCGCCGAACAGCCACCCCGAGCCGATGATCGAGCCCTCCGAGGTCCACAGCAGCCCCCAGAAGCCGACCCCTCGGTCCATGCCGTCGGCGTCTAAGGCGGTGGTGCGCTGCGGCGACGTCGCGCTGGCTGTAGCGGCCATGGATCCTCCTCGGCTTGCTTGCAACGACGATCACTTTCTCCCCGCTCGACGAGTCCTCAAAACGTGCCCGCCGTGGGCGCGGGCAGGAGCGGGGCATCGTGGGCCGCCTCGATCGAGGGCGTGTGGGTGCCGGCGGGGCGGTGAGATAGCGTCAGGGCGGGCCCTCAGATGGCAGATGAGCGCGGACACCTGAAGGTCTTCATCGGCATGGCTCCGGGGGTCGGGAAGACCTACCGCATGCTCCAGGAGGGGCGCGCGGAAGCCGACAACGGGCGCGACGTCGTGATCGGCTACCTCGAGACGCACGGCAGGGAGGAGACGCTCGTACAGGCGCAGGGCCTGGAGCTGCTGCCGCGGCGCGTGGCGCGCCACCGCGGCCTCGAGCTCGAAGAGATGGACCTTCCCGCCGTGCTCGCACGGGCGCCCGAACTAGCGCTGATCGACGAGCTCGCGCACACGAACGCTCCCGGCTACGAGCACGAGAAGCGCTATGAGGACGTGCGCGACGTCCTGCAGGCCGGCATCGACGTGTTCTCGACGGTGAACGTGCAGCACCTCGAGAGCCTCAACAACCAGGTCGCGGAGCTGACGGGCGCGCGTGTGCGCGAGACGATCCCCGACGAGGTACTCGGCGCGGCCGACGAAGTCGTGCTCGTCGACATGACACCGGAGGCGCTGATCGCGCGCCTGCGCGCGGGCAAGGTCTACCGCCCGGAGCGCGTGCAGGCGGCGCTCAACAACTTCTTCAAGATCGAGAACCTCGCCGCGCTGCGCGAGACGGCGCTGCGCGAGGTCGCGGAGGACGTGGAGGGCAAACGCCTGGAGCGCAGCGCCCCGGCGCCGCCGTCGCGAGCAGTGCGCGAGGACGACCACGACGAGGAGCCGCGCAGACAGGAGGGCGCCCATGCGATCGCCGAGCGCGTGCTCGCGCTGGCCACGCTCGCGCGCGATTCCGAGCGCGTGGTGCGCCGCGCCTGGCGCGAGGCCTCGCGCCAGGACGCCGAGCTCGACGTGCTGGTGGTGCGCCCGCCCGGGCACCCGCCGAGCCCCGAGGACCGCGCGCGCCTGGAGGAGCTGCGCCGCCTGGTGGCGATGCTCGGCGCGCGCCTGCACCTGGAGGAGGACGAGGACGTGGCCGCGGTCGCCGTCAGGGTCGCTCGCGAGCTCGGCACGACCTACGTGATGATGGGCGCGCCAGCTCCGCGCAGTCTGTTCGGGCGGCTCGCAAGCCCGGAGCGCACGCTGCTGCTGCGCCTGCTGCGCGAGCTGCCCGGAGTTGACGTGCGCGTGGTCACCGATCCGACCCTGCGCGAGCCCGCAGCGAGCGCTGCAGCCGAGCGCCCGCCAGGAGGAGTTGCCGGTGCAGGCATCGAACCGGCGTGAGGTATGCAAAGCCCCCACTACCCTGTTGGGAGGTGCGCGCGCGGGTGCCGCTCGGTGCGCACGCTCGCCTGCAGCCCTCGATCAGCAAAGGTGTCCCGCAACGCATGAAGCCGCGCCTTCCCACACCCAAGATGCTCGCGCTCGCCATCGCGACGGCGCTCCTGCTGGCCCTGCTCGCCGCGCCAAGCGCGATCGGCGGCTCATCCGGCGCCCAGGCCCGCGCCTCCTCGAGCTACATGACCGGCATCGGCAACGAGAGCGCGGACATGCTCGTCGACCCGCTGTGGCAGCGCCTGCACACGAAGATCGTGCGCTACATCGCGCCCTACGACGCGGCCGTGCACACGTACTACCGCGACCTGGCGATCAACTTCATCCGCCACGCCGAAGCGGAGCACCAGCAGGTGCTCATCGCCTTCTATCACTCCGAGAACTCGCCGACGGTGCTGCCGAGCGTGGCGAGGTACAAAAGCGACGTGCAGAAGTTCGTGAAGCTGTTCCCGCACGTCAGGCAGTACCAGTCCTGGGACGAGGCCAACCGCGGCAACGAACGGGGCCAGTGGTCCAGTCCCTCGGCGGTGGGGGCGGCGAAGTACTACCAGGCGCTGCTGCGCGTCTGCCACGGCTGCACGGTGATCGGCCTCGACGTGCTCGACCAGTACTACATCGGGCCGACGCTGAGCTACATCGCAGAATTCAAGCGCGAGATCTACCGCCTCGAGACGATCATGCCGACGATCTGGGGCCTGCACGACTACTCCGACGTGAACCGTCTGGAAAGCTGGCGCACGCGCGATCTCGTGCGCGCCCTCGGCGGCCAGGTGTGGCTCACCGAGACCGGCGGGATCGTGAAATTCGGGGGCTCGTTCCCGAACGTCAGGGGCTCCGGGCTGCGGCGCGCGGCGAAGGTGATCAAGTACACCCTCGCGCTGGCCGCGTCGGTGCCGCGGGTGAAGCGGCTCTACCTATACGACTGGAGCGGCGGCACGCAGAGCACGCGCTTTGACGCTGGCCTCACGAACGCGCGCAACCAGCCGCGCGAAGGCTACCTCGTCATCTGCAGGGCGCTTCACGCCGGCGACTGCTCAAGCGTCAGGCTCGCGGGCAACTGATCGCGGCGCCCGCGGGGGCGGGCGTGCGCGAGGCGGAAGTAGAGCAGCCCGAGCAGCGCGAAGCCGCAGGCGATCGGCGCGAGCGCGCGCAGCGGGTAGGTGCTGAAGAGCGAGTGCCCGGTGCCCGCGCCTATTTCGAAGGCGGTGCGGTCACCGGAGCGATAGATGCTGAGCAGGCCCGAGTGGTCGATCCCGAGCGCCGTCGGGGCCAGCGCCGCGAATAGGCCCCAGGCGAGCAGGCAGAGCACGCCCGTGCGCACGCCGCGCCAATCCAGGCGCACGCGTGGGGTGGCGCGGACGGCGAACACCAGGCCGAGGCTCACTGGCAGCAGGAAGACCCAGATGCCCTCCCAGCCGCGCCCGAAGCCGTACGCCGAGGCGATCGTCGGCTGGAACTTGCCATCCAGCAGCAGCCGCGCCCACTTCACCGTCTCGGTCTCGTAGCCGACGAGCGGGTGGGTCATGGTGGCGATCGTGGTGGTCGCGATCGAGACGCCGGCGAGCGCGATCGTGGGGCCGGGAAGGCGCTTCAGCGCGAGTCCCAGCGGGCACAGCAGGAAGGGCAGCATCGTCGCCAGGAAGCGCGGGCCGCTGAAGCTCCCGCCGAAGGGCAGGTAGTAGCCGGAGTTGTAGACGACGTAGCAGAGGCAGATGCCCGCGATCGTGAGCGCCTCGGCGCGGCGCCCGCGGCGGTAAAGCAGGAAGGTGCCGAAGCCCGCCATGATCAGCACGGGCGAGACCGTGAGCAGTCCGCGCGAGTCGAACAGCAGCGTGGACAGCACGCGCAGGCTCGGCGCGCCGATGCCGAAGAAGCCTTTCTGCTGGCGCGGCACGTCGGCGTAGGCGATGTGCGTCCAGGAGCCGAAGGCGTAGTGGTTGTAGAGCAGCAGCGGGACTATCCCGATGAGGACGCCGAGCAGATAGGCGCCGGCGCGCCTGGCGATCCCGCGCGGGGTGAGGCACTCTCGCCGCGACAGCAGGAACAGCCCGAGCACGGCGGCTACGAAGGCGAGCGGGTACTCCGAGCCGATCGCATAGCCGATCAGCAGGCCGGCGAGCCACAGCAGCCAGAAGCTCGGCGGGCCCTCGCGCTCGCGGATCATCAGCCAGAAGGCGGCGAAGCCGAGGAATGCGGTGAAGACGTGGGAGAACATCAGCGTCGAGAGCGGCAGCACGAGCGTGCCGAGGCCGAGCACGATCGCGGTGGCGGCCCCGAAGCCCGGGGAGAAGCGCTCGGCGACGGCGTAGACGAGCGCCAGCAGCAGCAGGCCGGGGATCACGTTGCCCCACAGCCCGAGCAGGTAGATGAACTCGTCGCCGGGGCGATCAGGCGGAGCTACGTGAGCTTCGCTCCAGCCCTTGGCGTCCACGAGGTTGAGCGTGTCGTAGAAGGGCAGCACGAACAGAGCGAGGCCGGGCGCGCGCGCGGAGTAGAAGTGACCGTGGTAGCGAACCTTGTCGCCGGTGTTCGACCTGTAGGCGTCGATGTTCGTGCCGTCGTTGTCGAACGCCTGGATGAGGTCGTAGTGCGCGGTCTGATTCCAGGAGTAGCTCTGGATAAGCGTCGCGCAGCCCAGGGCGACGAGCGCGATCGCGATCAGCGCGAGGCGGCGCCGCGAAGCGGTGAGCGGCCGGCGCGTGCGGCCGGCGGTCGGCGGGCCGGTCAAGCGGATCGGGCCGAAGGATACGCGCTGCGGTGGTTCGAGGCCGCGCCTCTCATAGACTGCCGCGCGTGAGGGTTCTGGTGATCGGCGCGGGCGGAGTAGGTGGGGCGTTCGCGGCGATAGCGCAGCGGCGCGCTTGCTTTGCAGAGGTAGTGCTCGCCGACGTGTCGCTGGAGCGCGCTCAGGCGGCGGTGGCAAAGCTCGGCGAGCCGGATCGCTTCCGCGGCGAGCAGGTGGACGCATCCAGCAGCGAGGCGATCGTCGAACTGATCGGGCGGATCGCACCAGACGCGGTGCTGAACGCGGTCGACCCGCGCTTCAACGAGCCGATCTTCGACGCCTGCTTGAAGGCGCGCGTGACCTACCTCGACATGGCGATGACGCTGTCGCACAGGCACCCCGAGCGCCCCTACGAGCTGCCCGGCGAGATGCTCGGCGACAAGCAGTTGGCTCAGCACGAGCGCTGGCAGGAGGCGGGCGTGCTCGCGCTCGTCGGCATCGGGGTCGAGCCCGGCCTGTCGGACATCTTCGCGCGCTACGCCGCCGACGAACTGTTCGAATCCTTGAGCGAGGTTGGCGTGCGCGATGGCGCGAACCTGCAGGTGGAGGGCTACGAGTTCGCGCCGACCTTCTCGATCTGGACGACGATCGAGGAGTGCCTGAACCCGCCGCTGATCTGGGAGCGCGGGCGCGGCTTCTACACCACGGCGCCGTTCTCGGAGCCCGAGTTCTTCGACTTCCCCGAGGGCATCGGGAAGGTCGAATGCGTGAACGTCGAGCACGAGGAGGTCGTGCTGATACCGCGCTGGATCAGCTGCGAGCGCGTGACCTTCAAGTACGGCCTCGGGCAGGAGTTCATCGACGTGCTCTCGACGCTGCACAAACTCGGCCTGGACTCCACCGAGCCGGTGAGCGTGCGCGGGATGCAGGTCTCACCGCGTGACGTCGTGGCGGCGGTTCTGCCCGACCCGGCGACACTCGGCGATCGCATGACCGGGAAGACGTGCGCGGGCACGTGGGTGCGCGGCACGGGCAAGGACGGCCAGCCGCGCTCGACCTACCTCTACCACGTGGTCGACAACGAGACGACGATGCGCGAGTACGCAAGCCAGGCGGTCGTCTGGCAGACGGCGGTCAACCCGGTGGTGGCACTTGAGCTGATCGACCGCGGCGATTGGAAGGGCACGGGCGTGCTCGGCCCCGAGGCGTTTCCGCCCAAGCCCTTCCTCGAGCTGCTGCGCGAGCACGGCGCACCGCACGGGCAGATGGAGCTGGCGACTACCGACTAGCAAGCGGGGCCCGCCTGCCGGCGGGCGGAGGCGTGCGCGGTGGCGCTCCCGGCGCGCTGCACGAGCCTCAGAAGTCGACTGGCTCGGGCAGCGTCGTGAGTATCGGACTGTCGAGGACGCCGGCAGGAGCGACTTCGAGTTTCCGCGAGAAATAGTCGCGGAAGAAGGGGCGCGAGATGAGCATGATGATGCCCCCGAGGATCATCCCGCCGATTCCCATGAACAGCGGCAGCGTGACCGGTGCGCCAAAGATCTTGACCGGCGACCCTTCGACGTTGGCGGTGTGGCCGTAGTAGAAGGCGGCCTTGATACCTACGCCCCAGAGCGCGAGCCCGCCCACGAGCGGTCCGAGGCCGAGCATCAGGAAGTTGCGCACGGTCTTCGTGAGCTCGCGTCGGTAGTAGATCGCGCAGGCGACCCCGGTCCAGCCGTAATAGAAGACAATCGGGAAGCCGATCGCGGTGATCGAGGATTCCAGGACGCTCGCCGAGAGTTCCAGCAGCACCACCGTGACGACGATCGACAACGCGCCGAAGCCGAGCGTCGAGACCGTGGGCGTCAGATAGCGTTTGTGCACCCGCTGCAGCAGTGAGGTGACCGCTTTCCAATGCGCCATCGAGAGGGTCGTACGCGCGGTCGGAAGGATCGTCGTCTGCGTCGAGGCAGACGCCGAGGTCAGCACGGTGATGATCAGAAGCTTGTCGAGCGTGCCGCCGAGCACGCCTTTGCCGAGGGCGTTCAGCACGTCTTCCTGGTTTTCCTTGTTGATCAGGAAGCCGACGCCGTGGAAGGACTGGCTGGCGGCCGCAACGAGCACGTAGATCAGCACGAGCAGCAGCGTCGAGACCACCGCCGCCTTGCCGGGGCCCTCAGCGGGGTTCTCGGACTCCTCGTTGACGGCCACGCCCGAATCCCACCCCCAATAGATGAAGACGGCCAGCAGGATTGCGACGAGCAGGTCGCTGAAATTCATCGCGAACGGGTTCAGCCAGCCGATCGATGGCTTGATCGCTCCGGCCGGGGGGTGGCTTCCGTAGACCTTCACGAAGGCGACGACCGAGAACAGCGCGAGGATGACGACCTCGGTTCCGAGCAGCACCATCTGGATGCGCGCCGACAGCTCGATGCCGCGATAGCAGATCCACGTCATCAGAACGATCCAGAGGATCGCGCCGATGATGATCGCGGCTTTGCTGTTTCCCAGTTCGGTGAAGCCGAACAGCTTGAACGTGTAGATCGCGGCGATGTCCGACAGCGAGGCCATCACGATCAGGTCGGCGAGGAAGATCGCCCAGCCGTTCATCCAGCCCACGTAGGGCCCGAACGCGCGTGTCGTCCACGCGAACGTGGTGCCCGGCGTCGGGGTCGGCGCGGTTGAAGTATTTGTAGGCCGAGGCCACCAGCAGCATCGGCACGAAGGCCACGAGCAGCACGGCCGGAGCGTGCACCCCGACGCCTTTGACCGCGACGATGAAGCCGAGCGTCGCCGCGAGCGAGTACGCGGGCGCGGTCGAGGCGACGCCGATGACTACGTTCGAGATGTAGCCGATCGCGCCTTTCTTCAGGCCCTTGTCCATCACCCCCGAGGAGGCTGGTGCTCCGCGATGAGGCGCTTCTTGGACGGCCATCTGACTGCTCCTCTCCCCGCTGCGCGCGTGTGGACGACGGCTCGAGCGCAAAAGCTACGGCCGTGCCAGACGGCTGCGCAAGGGGCGCAATCCCCAATGATTCCAGCTGCAGTTGTACGTTCTGTCCATCGACACGTGGCCTGATCTCTGCCGTAGGCGTCATTGTGTCGGCTGTCATTCCGCGACTAACGTTGTCCTCAGTGTCTAGCGAGGCCCAAGGGCCGCGCGCGTCCCCGAGGAGATGATTGCTGTGAGCAGCCCCGTCGAAGCCAGCCAGTCCACGTCAACGCAGAGCTCCGAGCACGACGCGCACGGAGCCACGGCGACGCCTTGGGCGCCCGGTCCGACGGGAGGGGCGCAGTTCGAGGAGCGGCCCGACCGCCTGCAGCGGCTCGCGCGCAGGAACCTGTGGATGCACTTCACGCGCATGGGCTCCTACGACGAGCACCACGCGGTGCCCGGTGATCGTGCGCGGCGAGGGCTGCTACGTCTACGACGAGCACGGCAAGCGCTACCTCGACGGCCTGTCGGCGCTGTACTGCGTGAACGTCGGCTACGGCCGCAAGGAGCTCGTGCGAGGCGGCCGCCGCGCAGATGAGCGAGCTGCCCTTCTACACCAACTGGAGCTACGCGCACCCGCCCTCGATCGAGCTGGCCGCGCGCATCGCGGGCCTCGCGCCCGGGCAACCTCAACCGCGTGTTCTTCACCTCCGGCGGCTCGGAGGCGGTCGAGTCGGCCTGGAAGCTCGCGAAGGCCTACCACCGCGCGCGCGGGGAGAACAACCGCCACAAGCTCGTCTCGCGCAAGCTCGCCTACCACGGCGACCTCGATGGGGGCGCTGACCGCGACCGGGCTGACCGCGCTGCGCGACGCCCTTCGAGCCGCTCACGCCGGGCGGCGTGCACGTGCCGAACACCAACTCCTACCGCTGGCAGGAGGGCCGCGACCCGCTGTGGGCGGCGGACGCGATCGAGGAGGCGATCGAGTTCGAGGGGCCCGAGACGGTCGCGGCGGTGATCCTCGAGCCGGTCCAGAACGGCGGCGGCTGCTTCATGCCGCAGGACGGCTACTTCCAGCGCGTGCGCGAGATCTGCGACCGCCACGGCGTGCTGCTGATCTCCGACGAGGTGATCTGCTCGTGGGGCCGCCTGGGGCACTGGTTCGGATGCGAACGCTACGGCTATCAGCCCGACATGATCACCACCGCGAAGGGCCTCAGCTCCGCCTACGCGCCGCTCGGCGCGGTGATCGCGGGCGACCACATCGCCGAGCCGTTCCTGCACGGCAACGCAGCCTTCAGCCACGGCTTCACCTTCGGCGGGCACCCGGTGGCGTGCGCGGTCGGGCTGGCGAACATCGACATCCTCGAGCGCGAGGAGCTGTGCGAGCACGTGCGCGCCAACGAGGGCGCGCTGCGCGGCGATGCTCGAGTCGCCTGCGCGACCTGCCGATCGTCGGCGACGTGCGCGGCGCGGGCTACTTCCAGGCGATCGAGCTCGTCAAGGACAAGGACACCAAGGAGACCTTCAACGCACGAGGAGTCCGAGGAGCTGCTGCGCGGCTTCCTCTCCGGCGAGCTCTACGAGCGCGGCCTGATCTGCCGCACCGACGACCGCGGCGACCCGATCGTGCAGCTCTCTCCGCCGCTGATCGCGGGCCCGAGCAGTTCGAGGAGATCGAGGCGGTCCTGCGCCCCGTGCTGACGCGAGGCCTGCGAGCGGATGCGAGCAGTGGAGCTCACCGTCGAGAGCCTGATCGGCGAGCTCGGGCTCGAGCTCGTCTGCGGCGCAGAGCGCGGCGCAGCACGCACGTGCGCTGGGTGCACGCGACCGAGCTCGTCGGACCCGACGCCGTGGCTGAAAGGCGGCGAGCTGCTGCTGACGACCGGGCATGCAGCTGCACGACGCCGGCCTGCCAGCGCGAGCTGATCGAGCGGCTCGCCGACGAAGCGACATCGCGGGACTCGGCTTCGGCACCGGCTTCGCGCACAAGCGCCTGCCCGCCGCGCTCGCTGAAAGCGGCGCGCAAGCACGAGCTTCCCGCTGTTCGAGGTCCCATACGAGCTGCCGTTCATCGCGATCACCGAGCGCGCCTTCGCGCAGCTGCTCGACGAACGCTACGAAATGCTGCAGCGCAACATGGCCGGCGACGTGCTCGCCGAGGCGCTCACCGGGCACCTCTACCCAGAGGACGTGCAGGCGCGGCTGCGGCCCGTTCGGGATCGGCGACGCAGGTCGCGGTGCTCGCGTTCCGCGCTCGCCGACCCGAGCAGCGCCGCGGCGGCTGCGTCGAACGCGTCGCTCGAGCGCGAGGGCGTCCCAGCCTGGTGGCGATCCGCGCGGGCCTGCTGTGCGCGGTCGTCGACGCGGGCGCGAGCGACGGCGATGGCGCTCGCCGCTCGAGCTCGCGCGCACGTGCGCGCCGAGCTCGGCGCGCGCTTCGGCGAGGTGCGCGCGGCGGCCAGCCGCGTCGTGCCCGACGCACGCGCTGCGCATGAGCTTCCACGAGGCGCGCTGCGCGCTCGAGGCCGTGCGCCTGCGCAACGGCGACGGCGCCCGAGGTCGCCTCGTACGAGGACCTCGGCGCCTTCCAGCTGCTGCTCTCGCTGCAGGACGACGAGGCGCTCAGCTCGTACTGCCGCAGCGTGCTCGGGCCGCTCGAGGAGGGCGAGGGCGACTACGGCGAAGAACTGCGTGCGCTCGCTCGACGTCTTCATCGAGCACAACGGCCACTGGGAGAAGGCCGCCGGCGCGCTCTACTGCCACCGTCACACGCTGCGCTACCGCATCCGCCGCATCGAGCAGCTCACCGGCCGCGACTTCTCCAACGCGCGCGACCGCATCGAGTTCTGGCTCGCGCTGCGCGGCGGGAGCTGGTGCGCTGATGTGCATGCTGTCCGCTGAGGAGACCCAGGACTAAGAGGAGGGCGCACGCATGAGGATCGGCGTCCCGACCGAGATCAAGACCGACGAGTACCGCGTCGCGATCACGCCCGCCGGCGTGCGCGAGCTGGCCTCGCGCGGCCACGAGGTGCTCGTGCAGGCCGGCGCGGGCGAGGGCAGCGCGATGCACGACGAGCAGTTCCTCGCGCAGGGCGCGCGGATCGTGCCGGACGCGCGAGGCGTGTTCGCCGAGGCCGAGCTCGTGCTGAAGGTGAAGGAGCCGCAGCCGGTGGAGGTCGCGCTGCTGCGCGAGGGCAGACGCTGTTCACCTACCTGCACCTCGCCGCCGAGCCCGAGCTCGCACGCGGGCTGATGGCCTCGGGCGCGACCTGCATCGCGCTATGAGACCGTCGTGGACGCCGAGGGGCGCCTGCCGCTGCTCGCGCCGATGAGCGAGGTCGCCGGCAAGATCGCCACGCAGGCGGGCGCGTTCATGCTCGAGAAGCCGCTCGGCGGGCGCGGCATCCTGCTCGGCGGCGTGCCGGGCGTCGCGGCCGCGACCGTGCTCGTGATCGGCGGCGGCGTCGTCGGCATGAACGCCGCGTTCATCGCGATCGGCATGGAGGCCGACGTGTTCGTGTTCGACCGCTCGATCGACCGCCTGCGCGAGCTCGACGTCGCCTTCGCCGGGCGCGCCTCGACGGTCTACTCCTCGACGCTCGCGATCGAGGAGATGCTGCCCGCCGCCGACCTCGTGATCGGCGCGGTGCTCGTCCACGGCGGTCGCGCGCCGCACGTGATCACGCGCGCGCAGCTGGCGCTGATGAAGCGCCACGCGGTGCTCGTGGACGTCTCGATCGACCAGGGCGGCTGCTTTGAGACCTCGCGCCCGACGACGCACTCGCAACCCGACCTTCGAGGTCGACGGCATCACGCACTACTGCGTCACGAACATGCCGGGCGCGGTTCCGATCACCTCCACCTACGCGCTCACGAACGCGACGCTGCCGTACGTGATCGAGCTCGCCGAGCACGGCATCGACGACGCGCTCGAGCACAGCCCCGGCGCTGCGCGCGGGGCTGAACGTGCGCGCCGGCGAGATCACCCACCCGGCGGTCGCCGAGGCACTCGACCTGCCGGCGGCGCGGGTGTAGGCAAGAGAGCTTTCAAGGCGGGCGACGCGAGCCCGAGGCGCCCCGCACCACATGCCTAACCCCAGAGGAGGGGACCAGATGGCCAGCAACAGCACAGACCCTCAAGCAACTTCATCGACGGCGAGCAGCGCGCAGTTCGACGGCGACACCGAACCGGTGCTCAACCCCGCCACCGGCGAGGAGATCGCGCGCGCGCCCGTGTCGAGCGCCGAGGACGTCGAGCGGGCGGTGCGCGCGGCGCGGCGCGCGTTCGACGGCTGGTCGACGACCACGCCCGCGCAGCGCTCGCAGGCGCTGCTCGCGCTGGCCGACGCGATCGATGAGCACGGCGAGGAGATCGCGCGCATGGAGGCGCTGAACGCGGGCAAGCCGATCGAGGCGGTCAACAACGACGAGCTGCCGGTGATGGCCGACAACCTGCGCTTCTTCGCCGGCGCCGCGCGCTGCCTGGAGGGCCGCGCCGCGGGCGAGTACATGGAGGGCTACACCTCCTTCACGCGCCGCGAAGCGGTCGGCGTGATCGGCCAGATCACCCCGTGGAACTACCCGCTGATGATGGCGATCTGGAAGATCGCGCCCGGCGCTGGCCGCGGGCAACACGGTCGTGCTGAAGCCCGCCGAGACGACGCCGATCACGACCGTGCGCCTCGCCGAGCTGGCGGCCGAGATCCTGCCGAAGGGCGTGCTCAACGTGATCACCGGCCCGGGCCGCCCGACCGGCCAGGCGCTGCTCGAGCACCCCGACGTCGACATGGTCTCGCTCACCGGCTCGGTCGAGACCGGCAAGCACGTCGCGCGCACCGCCGCGGACACGCTCAAGCGCGTGCACCTCGAGCTCGGCGGCAAGGCGCCGGTGGTGGTCTTCGACGACGTCAGCCTCGAGAGCGCGCTCGAGACGATCGCCGGCACCGGCTACTACAACGCCGGCCAGGACTGCACGGCCGCCACGCGCGTGCTCGCCGCCGGCGGCGTCTACGACGACGTCGTGGCGGGGCTCGCCGAGCAGGCCAGGGGCCTCGTGATCGGCGACACGCTCTCGCCGCAGACGACGCTCGGGCCGGTCAACTCCGCGCGCCAGCGCGAGCGCGTCGAGGGCTTCCTCGAGCGCCGCCCGCAGCACGCCGAGATCGTCACCGGCGGCCGCGAGGCCGACCGCCCCGGCTTCTACCTCGAGCCGACGGTCGTGGCCGGGCTGCAGCAGGACGACGAGATGATCCAGCGCGAGATCTTCGGTCCGGTGATCACGGTGCAGCGCTTCAGCGACGAGCAGGAGGCGATCGCAGTGGGCCAACGCGACCCGCTACGGCCTCGCCTCCTCGGTGTGGACGCGCGACGTCGGCCGCGCGCTGCGGGTCTCCAAAGCGCTGCGCTTCGGCTGCGTGTGGATCAACGACCACATCCCGCTCGTCTCCGAGATGCCGCACGGCGGCTTCAAGGAGTCCGGCTACGGCAAGGACCTCAGCGTCTACTCGCTCGAGGACTACACGGTGTCAAGCATGTGATGGCGAACCTCGCGTGAGCGCTCGGGGGGCCTCTGAGCAGCGCGACGGCGCTCCCGCCGAGGCCGCCGCGGCGCGCGAGCGAGAGCTGCTGGCGGAGCGCGGGATATTGCGCGTGCGCGCGGGCAATCCCGGCGCCGCTCACGCTGTCCGGCACGAACACCTGGCTCGTCGGTCGCGATCCCGCCTGGGTGGTCGACCCAGGCCCGCTGATCGAGGAGCACGTCGCAGCGGTGAGCGCCGCGTGCGAGGAGCGCGGCGGCCTCGGCGGGGTGGTGCTGACGCACGGGCACGCCGACCACCGCGAGGCGGTGCGCGCGCTGCTCGCGCGCCACCCGGCGCCGCTGGCGGCAGCGGTCGGGGAGCGCGACGTGACGCTCGAGCGACGGCGCGCGCTTCGGGCCCTTCGAGGCGCTCGCGACGCCCGGCCACGCCGACGACCACTTCGCGCTCCTCGCGGCCGGCGCGTGCTTCAGCGGCGACGCGGTGCTCGGCGAGGGCAGCGTCTTCGTGAGCCCCTATCGTGGCGCCATGGCCGCCTACATGCTCGCGCTCGAGCGCCTGTCCGAGCGCGATGACTTCACGCTGATCTGCCCCGGTCACGGCCCCGTGATCCTCGACGGCCACGCGAAGCTCGCCGAATACCGCGCGCACCGTCAGCAGCGCGAGTCAGACCTCGCGCAGGCGCTCGCCGCCGGCCACCGCGGCGTCGAGGAGCTGCTCGATGCGGTCTGGTCGGACGCTCCCGCGGGGCTGCGCCCGGCGGCGGCGGCGACGCTTGAGGCCCACCTCGACAAGCTCGCCGACGAAGGTCGCCTGCCCGACGGGGTGCAGCGCCCGACGCTCGAGTGGCTGCACGCCGCCGGGGGCGCGCCGTGAGCGCGACGCGGCCGGCCACGAGCTCGCAGGACGGCAGCGAGGGCAGACAGGCGCCGCTGAAGCCATGGCCGCAGGGCATGACCTCGCTCGGCTCGCCGTTCCCGCCGATCGCCGATTACGGCTTCCTGTCCGACTGCCACACCGGCGCCCTGGTGGCCTCCGACGGCTCGATCGAGTGGATGTGCCTGCCGCACTTCGACTCGCCGTCGGTGTTCGGTGCGTTGCTCGACCGCGGTGCGGGCAGCTGGCGCGTCGGCCCGTACGGGCTCTACGTCCCCGCCGGCCGGCGCTACATCCCCGGCACGAACATCATCGAAACGACGTGGATGACCCCTCAGGGGTGGCTGCGCGTCACCGACGCGCTCACGATCGGCCCCTGGCACGACAACAAGGAGGGCTCGAGCCACACGCGCCCGCCGACCGACTACGACGCCGACCACCTGCTCGTGCGCACGATCGAGTGCATCCAGGGGATGGTCCAGGTCGAGATCGTGTGTGAGCCGATGCTCGACTACGGCGCCACGGCTGCGATCTGGAGCATCGTGCAGGCCGGCGAGCAGGGGCCGCCGTGCGCGCTCGACGCGACCGACGGGGACAGCGCCTTCCGCCTCTTCAGCGACATCCGCTTGGGCATCGAGGGCAACCGCGCGCACGGCCGCCATACGATGGCCGAAGGCGAAAAGGCCTACTGCGCGCTCTCCTGGACCGAGGCCCGCGGCGGCCCGGCCACCGTCGAGCAGGCCGAGGGGCACCTGCAGCGCACCGAACACTTCTGGCGCAGCTGGCTGGCCGAAGGCATCTACCCGGACCACCCCTGGCGCTTTCATCTGCAGCGCTCGGCGCTCGTCTTGAAGGGGCTCACGTTCATGCCCACGGGCGCGCTCGTGGCGGCCCCGACCACGTCGCTGCCGGAGACCCCGCGCGGCGAACGCAACTGGGACTACCGCTACTGCTGGATGCGCGACGCCTCCTTCACGCTATGGGCGTTGCACGCGCTCGGGCTCAACTGGGAGGCCGACGACTTCATCCAGTACGTCGCCGACATGGAGCGAAACGAGGACGGCTCGCTGCAGATCATGTACGGCATCGGGGGCCAGAAGGATCTGACCGAGAGGACCCTCGAGCACCTGAAGGGCTACGAAGGCGCGCGCCCCGTGCGCGTCGGCAACGGCGCCTTCAATCAACGCCAGAACGATGTCTTCGGCGCGGTGCTCGACTCCGTTTACCTGCACTCAAAGCGCCGCGACCACATACCAGAGCGCCTGTGGCCGGTGCTCACCGATCAGGTGCAGTGCGCGGCGAAGGTCTGGAAGGACCCCGACCAGGGGATCTGGGAGGCGCGCGGGGAGCCACGCCACTACGTCTCCTCGAAGCTGATGTGCTGGGTCGCGATGGACCGCGGAGCGCGCCTTGCCGAACGCCGCGGCCACGGCGAGGTGGGCGAGCAGTGGCAGGCGCTCGCCGACGAGATCAAGGCGGACATCCTCGATCGCGGCGTCGACAAGCGCGGCGTCTTTCGCCAGCACTACGAAACGGACGCGCTCGACGCCTCGACGCTGCTCGTGCCGCTGCTGCGATTCCTACCGCCGACCGACGAGCGCGTGTGTGCGACCGTGAGGGCGATCCGCGACGAGCTCACCGAGGGCGGGCTCGTGCTGCGCTACCGCACCCAGGAGACCGATGACGGGCTGCAGGGCGAGGAGGGGACCTTCCTGATCTGCTCGTTCTGGATGGTCTCGGCTCTGTCGGAGATCGGCGAGGACCGCGAAGCCGAGCACCTCTGCGAGCGGCTGCTCTCATACGGCTCGCCGCTGGGCCTGTACGCCGAGGAGCTCGAGGCCTCTTCGGGGCGGCACCTCGGCAACTACCCGCAGGCGTTCACGCACCTCGCGCTGATCAACGCGGTCACGCACGTGATCGAGGCCGAGCAGCGCCAGTAGCAGGGCTCCTCGCCGGCGGCTAGGACTCGCTGTCGAGCACCGCGATCCCGAGCGCGGCCGCGAACGCGCCGGCGTTCTCGAGGATGTCCGCCCACTCCATCGCCGCTCCGCGCAGGCGCTCGAGACCCTGCAACCCCGCAAGGTTGCAGCGACGAAGCTCGCAGCGCTGCACGCGCGCGCCGCGCAGGTCGGCCTCCACCAGCTGGCAGCGCAGGAAGCGCACCGAGTCGAGCATGGCGTCGAGGAAGTCGCTCTGCGCGAGCACGCAGTCCTCGAAGCTCACGCGCTCCAGGCGTGCGCGCGCGAACGACGCGAGATCGACGCGGCAGTCCTCGAAGCAGACGTCGCGCAGTGAGCCCTCGACGAGTTGCACGCCGGTCAGGCGGCAGCGCTTGAAGCGCACGCGCACCAGGCGCGCCCGTGCCGCCTGCACGTTGGCGAGATTGCAGCCCTCCAGCTCGCTGTCGTGCAGCCGCGCATCCTCCAGGCGCGACTCGCCGGCGTCGATGTCGGCGAGTCGGCTGTCCTCGATCGCGACGCCCCGCGCGAGCGAGCCGGCGAGCGCGAGGCCGTGCAGCTCCACCGCCGTGCAGAGCGCGCCATGCGCCGGTTGAGGGCAGGCGAGGAGCGCGAGCTCCTCGGGTAGCTCCGGCGGCCTCGGCGGGAGCGCGCCGGCGCTCGCGCTCACGCGCGCCCCGCGGAGATGTTCAGGCGCACGTAGTCGAGCGGCGCGTGCACACGCGCGAGCACAGCCGCGGCGAAGGGCTCGCGGCGCTCATCGGGCAGGCGCTCGAGGTGTGCGGCGAGGATCGAGGTGCGCACGAAGGCACCCAGATCCTCCGGGGAGGTGGGCCGCTGCGCCAGCCAGCAGCGCGCGCCCGGAAAACCGTGGCGCGCGAGCCGCGCGGCGGTGTCGGTGGGGCTCGCGAAGGTCCACGGCGAGAAGCCTTCGAGCTCGGGCGCGACCTCGCGCACGGCGGCTGCTATCGCCTCGCGCACGCGCGCGATGTTCCCCTCGCCGCCGCACTGGGCCTCGAGCCGCCCGCCGGTGCGCAGGCACCCGGCCAGGCGCGCCCATAGCCGCTCGTGGTCGGTCACCCAGTGAAGCGCGGCCGTCGAGAAGACCGCGTCTACGGGCTGCTCGAGCTCGAGCTCCAAGGCGTCCACGCACCACACCTGTGCGCGCACGCCGAGGCGCTCGCTGGCGAGCGCGACCATCGCCGGCGAGGCGTCGATCGCGAGCACGCGGCCCCGCGGAACGAGCTCGAGCAGCGCCTCGGTGACGCGCCCGGTGCCGCAGCCGACGTCGAGGACGCACGCATCGGGCGCGATCCCCCGCAGGCGCCCGAGCACGTCCGCCGCCCAGCTCTGCTGCGGCGAGCTCGTGACGTCGTAGGTGCGCGCGTCCCAGGGGGTGCCGATGGGCCTGCCTACCCGCGCGACGCTTCTCTCGATGTGGCGGCGGCGGCGCCTAGACCTTGACCGCCCACCACGCTTCTTCGATGTAGGGCGTGCCGCCTTCCTCACAGACGATCTTGCCCGGGGCTGCCTGCGAGCTGTAGCCCTTGCCGTTCTTCAGGCCCGTCAGCTTGCACTGCGCGCCGTTCTCGATGTCGCTGGTGAAGACGGTGTAGGTCTTGCGGCCGATCTTTTCGGTCGTGTACGTGCCCCCGAAGATGCTCGCTTCCGGCACTTCGAATTCCTTGGTCTTGGTGTAGATGAACATCGCCGTCCAGCAGCCGTTGGCGGCGGTGCAGTACTGGAATGTCTTCGCGCCCTTGTGAACGACCGCGGGGGTGGCGCGCACCGTGCTCACGCGCGCGCCGATACGAGCCTGCGCGGCGGCCGGTACGAGCACCAGCGCACATGCCGCGAACACGCTCACCGCTGCCACTTGCAGCGTTCTCATCCGATCCATGACTTCCCCCAATCTGTCTGGTTGGGCACGCATCGCCCCTTGAGGTAAGGAGTGTACGGCCACGCGGCCTTCTGGACGCCTGGTCGCTAATAACCGGCGTCGCCCGGGAGCAGGATGCGTGCGACCTCGCCCTCGAGCACCACGCGCGGCTCCACCGGCTCGACCTCACGCCCGCGTGCGTACGCCAGCAGCTCGGTCACGCTGGCGAAGGCGCCGAGCTGTTCGAGGTGCTTGATCGTCGGGAACACGAGCTCGAGCTCGCCGTCGCGGTGGGCGGCGAGCGCGACCGCGGGCTCATACCAGCCCAGGTCCACGCACTCCTCGCCGTCGACCACGGGCTCCTGCCCTGGCGGCGAAACCGCCAGGAAGAAGTGCGTGTCAAAGCGGGTCTGCACGACCGCGGGCGTGATCCAGCGCGAGAACGCGACGAGCTCGGCCGGATCCTCGATCACGATCCCCGCCTCCTCGCGTAGCTCGCGCACCGCCGCGGAGCGGCGGGCGCCCTCTCCCTCGCCCTCGGCGGAGTCGATCGCACCGCCCGGGAACACCCACACGCCGCCCATGAATCGCGCCTTCGGCGTGCGCCTGACGAGCAGGACCTCGAGTGCCTGCTCGCCCCCGCGCAGCAGGATCACGCTCGCGGCCTGACGCGGGTGCACGGGCTCGCCGGGGTTGTAGACCTCGCCCGGGCCAGCCAGCGGCGCGCCCGCCGCCGCCGGACCCTCGCCGCCGCTTTCCTCGCCCGCCGTCATCTGCAGGACGCTGACCCTACCGGCGATACTCTTCTCAAGCTCACCAGACCACCAAGGAGCCGCCGCGCATGAGCACCACGACGGAGACACTGCAGCGCTGGATCTGCGAATCCTGCGGCTACATCTATGACCCCGAGGAGGGGGACCCCGACGGGGGCATCCCCGCCGGTACGCCCTTCGAGGAGATCCCCGACACCTGGTTCTGCCCGGTGTGCGGCGCGCGCAAGCGCGACTTCGTCCTCTACGAGGACTGATCGACCTGAGCGCCGCGCGCGCGCCGGCCTCACCGCAGGGCGAGTGGCCGCGGCTGCTCGAGCTCGACCGCGAGCGCGTGTGGCACCCCTACGCGGCGCTCCCCGCCGCCTCCGAGCCGCTGCCCGTCGTATCGGCCTCCGGCGTGCGGCTGCGACTCGCGGACGGGCGCGAGCTGATCGACGGGATGGCCTCGTGGTGGTGCGCGATCCACGGCTACCGCCAGCCCGCGCTCGACGCGGCCGTGCGCGCTCAGCTGCAGCGGATGGCGCACGTGATGTTCGGCGGGCTCACGCACGAGGGCGCGGTGCGGCTGGCGGCGCGCCTGTGCGAGCTCGCGCCCGAGGGCCTCGAGCGCGTCTTCCTCGCCGACTCCGGCTCGGTCTCGGTCGAGGTCGCGATCAAGCTCTGCCTGCAGTACCAGCGTGCTCGCGGCGAGCGCGGGCGCACGCGCCTGATGACCGTGCGCGGCGGCTATCACGGTGACACCGCGGGAGCGATGGCGCTGTGCGACCCGCTCGGCGGCATGCACTCGATGTTCACGGGGCTGCTCGCCGAGCACGTCTTCGCCGAGCGCCCGCCCGACGGTTTCGAGGCGGGGCTCGATCCCGACTGGGCGGCTGGCGTCAGTGCGCTGGCTGGCGCGCACGCGCATGAGCTCGCGGCGATCGTCGCCGAGCCGGTCGTGCAGGGGGCGGGAGGGATGCGCTTTCACTCGCCCGCGTGCGTTGCGCACCTGCGCAGCGTCTGCGACCAGCACGGCCTGCTGCTCGTGCTCGACGAGATCGCGACGGGCTTCGGGCGCACGGGGGAGCTGTTCGCGTGTGAGCATGCGCAGGTCGCACCCGACGTGATGTGCGTCGGCAAGGCGCTCAGCGGCGGCTACATGACGCTCGCGGCGACGCTGTGCACGGGCGCGGTCGCGGAGGCGGTCTCGAGCGGCGAGGGCGGCGGGCTGATGCACGGTCCCACGTTCATGGGCAACCCGCTCGCGTGCGCGGTCGCGCTCGCCTCGCTCGAGCTGCTCGAGGACGGCGCCTGGCAGGGGCGCGTGGCGGCGATCGAGCGGGGCCTACAGGAGGCGCTCGCGCCCGCGCGCGAGCTGCCGGGCGTGCGCGACGTGCGCGTGCTCGGCGCGATCGGCGTGATCGAGCTCGACCACCCGGTCGAGATGGCTCACGCCACGGCCGCTGCCGTGGGTATGGGGGTGTGGCTGCGTCCCTTCCGCGAGCTCGTCTACGCGATGCCGGCGTACGTGATGGACGGCGAGGACGTCGCGCAAGTCGGCGCCGCGATGCTCGCGGCCGCCGCGGCTGGCTAGGGCGGAGAGCTGCGCGCCGCCAGCGCTCGCGCACTCTTCCTGAAGTCACTTATCGGATTCGTGACCCTGATGTTGTGCGCACGGACGCCTGCTTCGAAGGAGGCGTCTGCATCCGCCCATGCGTGACTGCTGCGTCCAACTCAGCAGTCTCGGCGGGCTTCACCGAGACGCTTGCATCCATGACGAAGCATTCGTGTCGTGCGTTTGTCGACCTCGGCCTCACACCGAGACCCGCACCTGTCAGCTATCCGGCCCGGTCCTACAGCTTCGAGGGCCGCTTGCCACGAGAGAAAGGTCAGAGTCCGCGTGACCTTGTCGTTGCGCAGCAGGCTGTGAACCGCGAACTCTTGGTCGAGTTCAACCTGACTAGCGCTCCCGCGCATCTTGACGCGCCCAAGCCACAGGACCGAATCTCCGAGATCGCGGAGCTCTCCTCTTGGAACTCGAACACCGCCCAGGTCTCCCGCACGGCCGACCCACGTGCACACTCTTCCGAGCCTCGATAGACGGTGCTGTCCACCGCCGCACGACCCGCAGGCAGCCAGTCAATCTCTGGCGCGGCATAGCTGAGCCAGAGGTCAGCATCGCGCTGATTCCACGCGGCGATCCCCTTCCGCAATATCTCCACGTTCTCCTGCGACATCGCCTACTCCTCCAGCCCCAAGGCCTTGAGGGCTTCGACCTTCGTCGGGTACTCGCGGATCTCCGTGACCTTACCGTCGCGCATCGTCAGGACGTGCGTCTCGGACATATCGACTTCCTGGGTGCTACCCCTCACGCGCCCGCGCAGCCGCAACACCGCTACCACACGATCGCGGGCGTCGATCAACTCCTCGACGTCCACGTGGAGCTCGTCGAACGTCCCCCACCACTCGGCCATGAGCGTCGCGACACCATCGGGTCCTCGGTACGTGCCGCTGTCGGGCAGATCGGCACGGGTGTGCCATTGGATGTCGGGATGAAGCAGATCGAAATCCGGTTCGTGCTCTCGATCAACGAACTCGTAGCTCTCACGCACTCGCTCCACGTTCTCCTGCGACATCGCCTACGCCCGTTCCTCGGCGAGGCGTTCGGCTGCAGCACGGGCCTCGTCGAGGTCACCGTAGAAGGCGTGGTACACGATCTTGCTTCCAACCCAGACCGTTACCCAGCCCCTCTGCTGTTCTGCCCGACCGTCGCTCCCCGCCAAGCGACCGACTTCTCGGACCGTCGAGAGCAACACGCCGTGGCCGAGATCAACCGTCTGCTGCTGTTCGAGGACGTGGTCCTCGAACGTTGCCCACCAGCCTTCGACGAACTCAATGATCGCCCCCGCTCCCTCATAGGTTCCGAGGCCAACTGTGGACATGTCCAACACCGCGTCAGCCGCATAGAAGCGGATAGTGGCGTCGAGGTCGTGTCGGCTCCCTGCGTCAAACGCCTGCACCGCCAGCTGGATCAGGTCGGGTGTCGCGGGCTCCGCGGGCATGGTCCGCCTAGTATCCAGGACCGCGCTTCCACCAGCCAAGCGAGCGTCTGGGCGAGCCTCGCGTCGGGTAGTGCTCAGGACGAACGGGAGCAGCGAGCGCCGCGCCCTTCCTGACGCTCGCTTCGCCTTGACATTGCACCAGCCTGCGCTTCTTGCCGGTGCTGTCGTGCGCGTCCGTTGCGCGCGTGGCGCCGCCTGCGCCGATCGGCCGGCATCGGACCGGTCCTCGGGCGGCCATCGCCCGCATACGGCCGCGGTCGGCAGCCACGGGAGCGCGGATATGCTCGACCGAAACCCCCGAGGAGAGGACACAAGATGGCAGTCGGGATAAGACTCAAGTTCGCCGGCGGAACGCAAGAGCAGTACCAAGCCGTGCACGACACCGTGAACGCCAGCAGTCCACTCGGCAGGGCTGACGGTTTGCTCGTTCACTCGGCCGGCCCGATCGACGGGGGCTGGGGCGTGATCGACTTCTGGGAGTCCAGTGAGGCATTCGACCGCTTCACCCAGAACAAGCTCATGCCAGTCATCCAACAGCTCGGCGACCGAGCTTTTCCGAACCCGCCGGAGCGCAAGGAGTTCACGGTCCACAACCTCGAGCAGCACGGCGACTGAGTACGCAGGCTGCCCCGGCACGCTCAGGTCACATCGCCGCCTCGTGAAGCGGTACGAGTGAAGCGCTAGAACCACTGGCCTTGGTTCCACAGTTGGTCGACGCCGTCGACACCGGTGCCCTCGATCCAGGCTGGCTTGTCCCGGAAACCCCGCCAGTCCTGGGGGCAGGCTTGCGCTCGCGACGTAGCTCAGGCGTCTGGGCTGGCCGACGGCAGACTTCCGCATCGCCAGGACGAAGCGAGCGCGCGGTCGGCGACGTCACTCACGCTCGAAGCTCGTCCGGAGCACTAGCGAGCGCGGGTACGGTCCGGACGCCTGCTCGGCCCCGGAAAGCAGTAGCGCGGCGTCGTGGTGGCCCCGTGCTCGTCGGCACAGGCCGCTCTTCTGGCTGGCGCGATTCTCCAGACTGCGGAGCCGCGATCACTTCTTGCGTCGCGACGTGGCCTTAGTCGTGAACGTCACCCTTGCGGTCTTGATCGTGAGCGTTGTGGGAGGGATTCGAGGTTCGGGTGTGGTCGCTGTCAGGGTCAGGGTCGCGGGGAGGCGTTTGAACGTCGACAGCAGGCGCCTGCCCGTGCTGTCGAGGCTGATGTGGACCGGATGGGGCTCCTTTGGCCCCGCCTCGTTGGGAGGGATCACGAATGTGCTGCGGCCGATGACGACGGTTCGGTGGCGCTTCGTGCCCGGTGCAGCGGTGACACCGCTGATGGCTCGGCCGTTGGCCGCGAGGCGCTCGGTGGTCGTAAGCGTAGCCGCACCACTGCATTCCTGAAAGAACGGAGTTTCGATGCTGCAGTCGAGTCGGAAACTCAACGTGGACCCGCTGATACTAGGAGCACCAGGGAGACTAAGTCTCCCGGCCGGCAAGCGGTCGATGACCGTGGGCTGGCTCCAAGTAGGCGCAGGAGCCGTCGGGTCAGTCGAGATGCGTGCGCTCGCCCCGTCGGTGATCACGCACAGCGTCGCTGACGCGCACGAGGCGCTCGGAGGCTCTTCCGAGGCTTCGCCTTCGAAGCCTGTCACGACGCTCCACATGCGCGTCGCGGCGGTCGCGTTGGTCAGGGTGGCGCCAATCACGGGCGCTCCGCCCACGGCCATGCAGAACGCGCTCAGGGGACACGAGATGCCCACGAAGTGATCGCTTTGGGGGTTGTATGGGATGCCCGTGGCCGCGGGTGCGCTCCAGGTGGGGGCGGCCGCGTCCGGGTTGGTCGAGATCACCGCATCGTCGCGCTCGTCGACCGCGATGCACAACGAAGCCGATGCACACGAGATGCCCGCCAGGCCCGCGGAGGGGTCGATGCTTGCCGGGGCGCTCCACGTCGGCTTCGGGTCTGTGGGGTCGGTTGAGGTCAGCGCGGCGCCGGTCGAGTCGACCGCGACGCAAAGCGATGTCGAGGGGCACGAGATGCCGGTGAGCGCCGTTGTGTCGATGGATCTGGGAGCACTCCAGGTAGGTGCCGGGGCAGTGGGATTGGTAGTGATGGTCACGTAGCCGTTTTCGGTGACCGCGACGCACAGCGAGGTACCGACGCACGAGACGCCGCTGAGACCGGCACCGGCGCTATCGATCCTGATCGGGGCGCTCCAGGTGGGTATCGGCGCGGTGGGATTGGTCGAGATCGCCGCGTCGAAGAAGTCGACGGCGACGCACAGCGACGTCGACGGGCATGAGATCTCCTCGGGAGGCCCGACGAGGTGCATCGCCCAGCGGCTCCAGGTCGGCGTGCTGGCCGTAGGGTCGGTCGAGATGACCGCGTGGCCCTTGTCATCGACGGCGACGCACAACCCCTTCGACGGACACGAGATGCCCGAGAGAAGCGGGGGCGGGTAGGTAAGCGCGCCCGTCGCCAATGACAGCCCGGGGGAAAGCACACCCACCCCGAACACCAGGGCCGCGAGCGACGCGCCTAGATACAGGCCGACGGCGCTGACGCGACCGTCGAGCAATCGGTTCATGCTCTCCCGCAGCCAACCCACCACCCCCTCAACCCTGCGCCCTCCCGTAAGTTACTCCGAGAGCAACTTCGTAACTCGCGCCTCGCTATCTCCTTTGCACGGATGCGAGCGTCTGCCCGAGACCTGACCAGACACCCCCTGCGGGACGATTCTCGACGGCCGGGGCCGAAAGAGCCGACACGACTGCTTTCCCATGGCTAAGGGGGCAGTGTCGCGAGTGCTGGACGAGACGCTCGCGGCTCGTCCGGAGCAGCGAGGCCATCGGCACCGACAATGGCTGCTGCTCGCCAAGGAAGGAAGCGTCGCGGCCCCTGCAAGAGGCGAAATGTGGGTCTCGGCTCGTTGGTGCTGGCGACCGACTTCGCGCCGGCCGCGTACGTCGCTTGGGTGGAAAGGCGCCTATTTGGCGGTGAACGTAAGCCAGCCGTCGAGATCGTCGAGGACTGCCTCGATGGCCGCGCGCAGCTCGTCTTCTGAGCGCGGATTCAGTTGCGCACGTAGACCTTGCCGCCGCGCTCGACGAGCTCAGCGCGACGTAGCGGCCAGAGCTTCGTTAGCTGGATGAACCCAGTGTCGAGCCCCGGCACTTTCTCGAATCCCGCCTGGGGGCCGACGACCATCCGGCCGGTTGTAGGGTCATAGCGGGACCGGTGCCACGGGCAGACGAGGCAGCCGTCCTCGTCGATCTTGCCGTTCGCGAGATCGGCGCGCAGATGGCGGCAGCGGCGTGAGACGGCGTAGCGCTCACCGTTGACGTTGAGCACGGCCCAATCTCCGATTCCTCGGACCGATCCCGGTCCAAGCTCCTCAACGGTTCCAACGAGTTGCTCTGGCATCTGGCGATCTCTCCTGTGGGTCGCGGGTCAAGCCGCGCGGCGCGCGTTGGTTGGAGGTTAGGTGTAGCCGATGGATCTGAAGCAGCCCTGAATGTGGTCGTTGACCACGCCGACGTTCTGCATGAACGCGTACACACTCGTGGGCCCGACAAAGCGGTACCCGCGCGACTTCAGCTGCTTGGCAAACGCGTCCGCCTGCGGTGTCGAGGTGGGGAGGTCCGCGAGAGACCGCGGCGCACGCTTGCGGGTGCTCTCGTAGGATCTCGCCAGCTCCGAAAGACTCGGCGACACGGATCTCATCGCCCGCGCGTTGTCGATGGTCGCCTGGATCTTGGTGCGATTACGGATGATCGTCGCATCCTGCACCAGCCGGTCGACGTCGGACTCGGTCATCGCCGCCACCCGCGCGACGTCGAAGCCGTGGAACGCCCTCCGGAACGCGTCCCGCTTGCCGAACACGACCAGCCAGCTGAGTCCCGCCTGGAAAACGCCAAGAGTGAGCGCCTCCAACAGCGGCGACTCGTCGAAGGTGCGCTTACCCCAGACGTCATCGTGGTAGCGAACGAGCGGGGTGTCACCTTCTCCGGCCCAAGCGCAACGCTTGTTGCCGTCGTAACCGATGATCACGTCTTCGCCCATTCGGCCCTCCAGCGCCCAGCCCCGCTCCTCGATTGTCCTGACATCGGTCGGTTGATCAGTCCGAATAGGGCCTGAGGAGGTGCTTCTCACCGGTCGCCTTGCGGTGGTAGCGACGGATCACCTCTGGGTCGAGCGCCTCAGCCAGGGAGATCTCGCTCGTGTAGGCACTCGCGAACGTCGTCGTGATCTCCTGCGCGACGCGATCGCGCAGCTTCCGAGTTTCCTCAGGGCCGATGCGGGCCACGTAATAAGGGAGGAGCCAGCCGCCAATGCCCCAGGCCATGCCGAGAGACGGGGGCGTCGTCGTGGGGGAGCGGTCCAGCCGGCCGTAGATATACAGCTGCTTGTGGACCGGCGAGCCGTACGGGCCCCGCGTCGGAGACCTGGCGAGGAGAGCAGCCTCCATCGCGGCCAGGATCTGACCGGCGAGCGGGCCGCCTCCGATCGCGTCGAACGCAAGCGTCGCCCCGGTCTCACTGATCGCGATCTTCAGCTGCTCGTGAAAGTCGGGGTCTGTCGAGTTCACGACGTAGGTGGCGCCGATCGCTCGTAGGAGGGCCTCCTGCTCGGCGCGCCGTACGACGTTGACCAGTTGGACGCCGTCGGAGATGCACAGCTTGTTGAGCATCTGCCCGAGGTTCGACGCGGCGGCGGTATGAACGAGCGCAGAATGCCCCTCGAGCCGCATCGTCGAGACCATGCCGAGTGCCGTAAGCGGATTGATATAAGCCGAAGCGCCCTGCTGCGGCGTCACGCCTTCGGGAAAGGGAACGACCTCGGATGCCTGGAGCCGGCGGTACTGGGCGTACATCCGCCCGGCTCCGGAGCTCACGACCTTCCCGAGCAGATCTTGAGCGTTGACGCCCGCGTCGACGACGACGCCGGCGCCCTCGATGCCCACGGGCAAGGACTCACCCGCACGCCCCGCAACGAGTGGAACGAGGCGGTCGGGCACCGTGGCGGTGGTGATGGGCCGCTCGGTCGTCCCCTCGCGGGTGAGCGTCGCGACGTCCGCCGGGCCGAGCAACACGGAGAGGTCGGCGGGGTTTATCGGAGCGGCCTCCACTCTGAGGAGCACCTCGTCGGGCCCCGGCGGCGCTACGTCCTGTTCCTCGAGGCTGAGCCGCAGCTGACCATTCGACGTGATCTCCGAGCGCAACTCGAGCGAGCTGACGTTCATGTTCGGTTGTCCTTCCGGATCCCTTGACGCGTGGCTATGCCAGTTCGGCGACAGCGCGTCCGAGATTGAGCTCGAACTCGCTTGCGGTCTCGAGCCCGCGTTCACGGGCCTTGCCCATCAACTCGGCAGCGATCGGTGAGCGCAGGACCTCGCCGAATGCGGCCTGCGTCGTTGCGAGCTGATCGGCGTCGGGCAAGAGCACCTGATTCAGGCGCTGCTTGGCGGTCGCAAGCGCATGGCCGTCGAAAGCGAGTACGCGCCGCACGAACTCCTGGACGAAGTCGTCGAGCTCATCGTCGGGAACAGCGCGGTTGATCCATCCGTACCTCTCCGCCGTGTCGGCATCGAAGTCGTCGGCGCCGAGTACGATCTCGATCGCCCGAGCGCGTCCCACCAGAAGAGGAAGGCGATCGAGCGCCCCGCCGCCTGGGATGAGGCCGAACCCGATCTCAGGCTGGCCGAAGACCGCCCTCTCCCGGCTCGCGAAGCGGATGTCACAGGCGAGCGCGAACTCGCTCCCGCCCCCGCGCGCTCTCCCACGAACGACAGCGATGCTGAGCACGTTGCTGCTCGCCAGTTGGACCGCGGCCTCGATCCAGCGAGGTGTGCCGAAGCGGCTCTGCGATTGGCCGATGCCGTAATGCGCGAGAAAGTAGTCCCGGTTCGCGCTCTCGAAGGTGACGACCTTGAGCGCCGGTTCGACGTCGATCGCCTGGACCAGGTCGAAGATCTCGTCATACATCAAATCATCGACGGTGTTGATCGGCGGGTGGTCGAGGGTGACCCGCCAATATCCCGGCGCCCGCTTGTCAACGGTGAGTCTCGTCATGTCCTCGTCCATCGGACTACCTTCTTTCGTTGCAGTACCTTGGGTCCCACGGGCCGTGGCTAGTCTCGATCGTGACGCTCGGCGCGAACCTTCTCTTGCGTCAAGTGACTGCGTGTCGAGTGCGCACCTTGGATCCGGGTTCGTCGGCGAGCCGCGACGCGGCTCAGCGGTTGTTGAAGCTGGCGTGTCCCGGGCCGTCCCGCTGGAGGCTCGCGATGCCCTCCTGCGTGTCCTGGCTGAGCATCGCGGCCGGGCCCTCCGCGTGGGTCACCTGGTCGGCCGCCGCGACGCCGCCCGAGCGCCAGGCATGAAGAACGCGCTTAGTGACGGCGTGAGCGCGGGTCGGACCGCTCGCGAGGCTTAGAGCGAAGGCGCGCCCCTCATCATCGAGGCGGTCGGCTGGGAGCACGCGGTTGATGAGGCCCCAGGATGCCAGCGTCTCCGGGGGCAGGATGGCGGCCGTGAGCACCATCTCCGCAGCGCGCGCGGCGCCGATCCGTGACGCAATCCGCTGGGTCCCGCCTGCGTACGGGATGCTTCCGGCCACTGCCTCGATCTGCCCGATCCGGCTTCCCTCTGCGGCCCAGATCAGATCGCACGAGAGGCAGACCTCGTGCGCACCCGCGTAGCACTGGCCGTGGATGAGAGCGAGTGTCGGGACGGGGAGAGCCTCGACCGCTGCGATCAGCGAGAGGACCGTCGTCTCCAGTTCCGCGGCCCGGGCCTCGTCGAGCCCGGTGAAGATCGAGACGTCCGCCCCCGCGGAGAAATCGTCGCCCTCGGCTCGCAACAGCACGCACCGAACATCGCTGCTCGCCGCCTCGTCGACGGCGCCACGCAGGTCAGCCAGCAGATTTGCGCTGAATAGGTTCAGCGGAGGGCTGTCGATCACGATCTCGCCGAGCCGATCGTCTTGCTGGAAGGTCGCGAGCGCCATCTCAGTGGCCGGAGTAGGTCGGATAGCCGTTCGAGCTCTCCGCCTCGAACCAGTCGCGAGCGTTCTCTGGCTTCAGGCCCAGGACCGTCGTCATCGCCAGCTGTGCGTCGTCGGACTGCATCACCTCGGTCCAGTTCATGTCCTCGATCGCAAACGCGGCCTGAAGGTGCGTGTCGGCCCCTTGGTAGAGAGCCCGCTTGGCGTTCGCCACGGCCATCGGCGGCAGCAAAGCGATCTCCTTCGCCATCGCGAGCGCGCGCGTAACAGCATCATCAACGACCTCGTGGACCAGGCCGAGTTCGAGGGCAATCTCCGGAGTGACGATGCGGCCCCGAAGCACCCAGTCGAGCGCACGAGCCAATCCGACGAGTCGCGTAATTCGCTGCGTCCCGCCCCCACCCGGAATGACCCCGGCGCGGACCTCAGGGTTCCCGTATCGGAAGTCGCCGTGCTGCCCGATCCGGAGATCGCAAGCCAAAGTCAGCTCGAAACTGCCCCCCAGTGCGTTTCCGTTCAACGCCGCAATCGTGACCTTCGGCAAGGCCGTCAGCCGGTCGAGATTCGCCTTGAGGCTGCGGCCAAGTTCGCCCGAATAGCGGGAACGCTCCGGGTCGCTGGCCATACCGAGGAGCTCCTCAACGCTGTAAGACGAGAACCCTGCTGGGCTCTGCGGGTCCGATCGAACCACGACTGCCCTGATCGCGGGGTCCTCGCAGCCGGCGACCACCTGCCCAAGCTCGTCGAATACCTCCCTCGTCACAAAATTGAAGGGCGGATTTGAAAAGGTGGCCACGGCCACGTGGCCATGCTGCTCCGTCGTCCAGAAGTCCACTCTCGTCACCCTCCTACTTGGTTTGCGGCTCGGCGTAGTCCGCAGCGTGGAAGCAGCCGGACGTGGTCATTGACGACGCCGACGTTCTGCATGAACGCGTATACGCTCGCGGGCCGCCCCAAGCTGTAGCCCTGTGACCTCAACTGCGGGCCGACGGCGGCCGCGAGCGACGGTCTTCTGATTGCACTGCCCGTCATCGCTCCTTTCAAGGTGGTCACGAGTTCGCTCCGGCGTCCGCGGCCATCTCGGCCCGGGCTGCCTGCGCGAGGTCTGCACCCGTGTTCGCGTGTCCGCCCACGCCCCACCCGCCCTCGGGCGACTCGGTGAGCATCACCCAGGTGCGCTCGGCCAGTCCCGGGTCGCCGGCACCGGCAGCGACGATCTCTGTGAGCTCCTTGACGACGCCGAGTTGCTTCTCGCGGTCAAGAACGCCGGCGGGCGTGAGGACCTGGACGCGAACGTAGTTGCTCGCGCCGGCCACGTTGGAGATCGACTCCGCCGGTAGCTCGTGCACGAACGCGGCCGTGTTGTTGCGAAAGAGCTTCAGGTCGGGCACCTGCTCCCAGCGCATCATCGCCGCCGCGAGGTCTTGCGCGAGGCCGTGGCGATCCGGGAATGTTCCCGCCGCGGCGTAGACGTCGATCATGGGCATGCCGGCCCCCAGTCAGACGCTCGAGAGGCGGTTGCTCGAGGACCCGCTCTGGACGGTTTGCGCGGCGGCGCGGATGAGCCGGACCACCTCGCCGGGATGGGAGACCATCGCGACATGGCTCGAGGGCACCTCGACAGTGGTGGCGCCCATGCGTTGCGCGAACATCCGCTCGGCGTCCGGGGGGATCGCCTCGTCCTCGGTCGCGACGAGATACCAGCTGGGAAGCGACTTCCAGGCGGGGACGCCCATCACGTCCTCGAACGTGCTCATCGACAGTCCCTGCTGGACAGCGTGCATCACGCGCGCCTTCACCGGATCGACGTCGGAGGCGAAGTGCGCGACGTAGTCATCCTCGGGCAGCCACGAAAAGCCCTGCTCGTCGACGATCAAGTGTGCGAGCGCCGGAGTCGGCGGCCCTGCCCCCAGCAGCGCGCCAAGCGACTCGCCCTCGTCGAGGCCAAAGGCGGCGACGTAGACGAGGGCGGCGACGTTGGGTGCGTCGGCGCCGAGCGCGGTCATGATCTGCCCGCCGTAAGAGTGGCCGGCGACGATCGTCGGGCCGCTCTGGCGGATCAGGATCTGGCGCAACCGGGCGACGTCGTCGGCCAGCGAGGTCTCAGGAAACTGCGGGGCCGTGACCGAATGGCCGTCGGCCTGGAGTTGCTGCACCACGTCGCTCCAACTGGACCCGTCTGCCCACGCGCCGTGCACGAGAACGACATTCGGCAAATCGCTCATGTTGTGCTCCTCTCGCTCGCCGGTGTGCGATCACACGACATGGTGACGCGCACGCCCCGGCGTTCGCTTGAGTCATACGACTGCTTGATCAGCTATCACGCGAAGCGGCCGTCCATCGCACAGCCGCGCCTGAACAGCGACGATCGGCAAGATGTTCCGGCGGAGCTGTCATGGGCTCTGCCCACTCCCGGGACTACCCTGGACGAACGGCAACTCGAGCGACCGATCGGACGGGCGTGCGACCACATAGGGGCTCTGTCACATGACTGCGTCTTCCGTTGGCGAGGAAGCCGCGCCGCCGCAAGTTCGCGCGACACCCTCGTCCAGGTCTGGGGATCTGATCGGACGGGAGTCTGAGCTCGAGCAGCTGGATTCGCTGATCGGCCGCGTCCGCGCGGGCAGCGGGGCCCTTCTCATCAAAGGAGAAGCGGGCATCGGAAAATCGGCGCTGCTCGAGCGTGCGCGTGATCGCGCCACCCAGCTGGGGGCACGCGCACTGGTCGCGGTCGGCGTGGAGTCCGAAGCCGAGCTCGCCTTCGCCGGGATGCATCAACTGCTACGGCCCATCCTGGGCACTGTGGAACTGCTCCCGTCTCCACAGCGACGTGCGCTTGAGGCAGCAATCGGGATCGCGAGTGACGCTGAGCCGGATCCGTTTCTCGTGGCGCTCGCAGCGCACCAGCTCGTCTGCGACGCGGCTGAAGTGCGCCCGCTGGCGCTGATCGTGGACGACGCACATTGGCTCGATCGATCGTCGCTCGGGGTGCTGTCATTCATCGCACGACGGCTCGAGAGCGAGGCGGTCGTGCTGATCGCCGCGGTGCGCGACGGCTACGTGACGCCGCTCGAGGAGGCGCGCCTACCGAGTCTTCGGCTGGAGCGGCTGAGCGCGGTGGCCGCGGCCGAGCTGTTGGATCGGAGCGCACCTGATCTGCGCTCCCATCGTCCGCGCTCGCGTGCTGGCAGGGGCCGCCGGTAACCCGCTCGCACTCGTCGAGCTGGCCCGCGCTCTGCCACCTTCGGCCGCTGCCCGCGATCGGCTGTCACCGCCACCGCCGACCCTGACCGCGCGCTTGGAGCAGGCATTCGCGGCGAGGCTGGACGATCTGTCCGAGCAGGCGCGGTTGATGCTGCTGGCCGCGGCGCTCGACGGTGGCGCCTCGCTGGGCGAAGTCGCAGAGGCGGCCGGCGCCGCTTCACGGTCAGGCCGATCGAGCTCACCGAGCTCGACGCAGCGGTCGAGGCAGAGCTGGTCGAGATCGTCGACGCCGAGCTGCGGTTCCGCCACCCTCTCAAGCGCTCAGCCGTGAGGCAGGCCGCGCCGCCGGCGCTGGTGCTCGAGATGTACGCGCGCCCTCGCCGAGGTAGTCGCTGATCCCGAGCGTCGGCTATGGCACCGGGCGATGGCGGCCGTCGGTCCTGACGAGGAGCTCGCCGCGGCGCTCGACGCGCACGCTGCGCGTTGCGCGACGCCGAGGCGCGGCGGCCGTCGCTGCTGCCGCGCTCGAACGTGCCGCCACGCTCACTCCCGAGCCGGTGCGAAAGGGCGAGCGGCTGGTCCGGGCTGCCGAGGTCGCGTACGAGCTAGGGCTGGTCGAGATCGTCCAGGCGCCTGCTTCAGCAGGTGGAAGCGGTCGAGATCGGTCCGCTGGAGACGGCGCGCTCGGCCTGGCTGCAGCACATGATCAGCGGCGACGTCTGGGTTCAGCGCGGGCGCAGCGAAGGCGTTCGTCGAGATCTCCAGGCAGATGCACGACGGCGGCGACACCGACGATGGCGCTGCGCTCGCTCGTGCCGATCGCGCACCGGTGCTGGTGGACGCGCCCACGCGCCCGGACACGGCAGTACGTGATCGACACGGCCGAGGGCTTTGGCGTACCGGACGATGATCCGCTGCTTCTCGCCGTCATCGCGCTAGCGCACCCGGAACTGACCGGGCCCAAGGTCCTCGAGCGGGTCTCACGGATGACGCTCGCGACTTCGCTGATCCGGGTCTCGCGTGATGTACCTCGGGATCGCGGCGGAGAAGGCCGGCGACCACGTCGCCGCGACAGCGGCTCCTGGCCCGCGCGATCGAGCGCCTCCGAGAGCAGGGCCGGATCGGGATGCTCGATCGAGGCCCTCGTGTACCACGCCGGGACCGCGATCTACACGGGCGCCTGGGCGACCGCCGCGGCGGCCGGTGCGGAAGCGGCGCGCCTCGCGCGCGATAGCCGCCAGCCGCAATTCGGGCTCACCGGCGAGATCCTCGCGGCGCACGCCGCCGCGCTGCGCGGTGATGGGCCGGACATCGATCCGCTGCTCGCAGGGCCCGAGCGAACGCTCCGGGCGATGAACGGCGGGCCGATGCTCGCCCCCGCGCACCTCGCCCGCGCCAGCGCGGCTCTCGGTGACGGGCGGCACGAGGACGCGTTCCAGCACCTCTGGCCCGTCTTCGATGACAGCGACCCGGCGTTTCATCGGTTCCTGCGTTGGCGGGCGGTGCTCGACCTGGCCGAGGCTGGGTCTCACGGCGAGCACGCTGCGCTGGTCGCAGGGGTGATCGACGAGCTCGAGGAGATCGCAAGACGGAGCTCGCCGCCGATCCTCTGCGCCAACCTGGCATGCGCGCGGCCACTGGCTCGCCGCCGACGATGAGGCCGAGCGGCTGTTTCGGGTCGCGCTCGCGACAGGACCAAACCGGATACCCGTTTCTGCGCGCGCGGACCCTGTTCTCGTTCGGCTGCTGGTTGCGCAGACAGCGTCGCAGCGCCGAGTCGCGCAAACCGTTGCGCGACGCGATCGACCTGTTCGACGCGCTCGGCGCGACCCGGTGGAGCATGCGCGCCCGGCACGAGCTGCGCGCAACGGGCGAGACCATCGGACCCCGCACGCCCGACGCACGTGACCGGCTCACGGCGCAGGAGATGCAGATCGCGTCGTTGGCCGCCCAGGGGCTCTCGAACCGCGAGATCGGGGAGCGGCTGTTCCTCTCTCACCGCACGATCGGCTCGCATCTCTACCGCATCTTTCCCAAGCTCGAGATCACCTCTCGCGCGCAGTTGCGCGATGCACTTGCGGAGCGCGCCGAGGTGAGCGATCGAAAAATCGACTAACGCTAGCGAACCATCGCTCGTGCGAGACCGCGACACGGCCCGGTGGAAGCGCCTGATCGGCGAGCCAGCGCTTTGTGGAAGGCGTGCTCAGGGAGGAGCCGACATAGCGAGCCCGAGGAGCCTTCGCTCCCGACAAGCCCGCGCTAGCCGAGCCAGTGACGCTGCACCAACGGCTGCGCCCACAACACACACGCCGGTGTCGTCTGCGCCGTCTGCGGCGAGGACCTCGACGCACGGGATATCAAGGTCGAGATGGCGACGCTGCCCGCTGAGGTCGCGAAGCCGAACAGCGGACTCGCGCGGCGGATTATCTGCGACGTCGCGCGAGCTATGAGATTCTCTGAGCGCCCGTTGAGCACTGCATACGGAGGCAAGCAGAAGGCTCGACGGCCGGGCTCGAGACTTGTGCCTCGGACGAGAAGCACTAGCCCGGCTGCTCTGGCCGGAGACTCCTCCTTCGAGCCGAAGGCGAGCGTCCGGGTCAAGCCACCCGACGCTGCCCAGTCAGACGGTGCGGGTTCGTGGCGCTCCTCGCTCTCTCTACGTTCAACCACATCCGGGCGGCGAACCTAGCCTGCGAGAGCAAGCCACTCTAGGAGCAGTGCACTAGGGAATGTCGCAGATCGTGTTGGCCGTCGTGCCCCTGCCGGCGATGACCGTCACCGGGTCTTCTGAGAAGCAGCTCGATTCCTCCGCCTCGAGCTCGTAGCTGCCGGGGGGCAGCACGAACAAGTAGACCTTGCCGGTGACCTGCAGCGTCGCGGTGGTTTCGCCCGCTTCATTCACGGCGTTGATCGCGTACGGGCCCGATCGGCAGTCGAAGATGCCCGGCGCGGGGCCGCCGGAGTCATACAGCCCCCCGCTGATCCAGCCGTCGCCCGCGGGCACGCTCGTCGGCGCTGCCACCTGCGGGCAGTACTGCGGCGCGGGCCCCACTATGAGCGTCAGCTTCGAGGAGTAGACGAGCACGCGCCCGTGGGCGCGCAGCGTGAGGCGCAGCGTCGCGGTCGCTCCCGCCGGCGGTGTCCAGGCGAGCTTGAACGAGCCCCGTCGTACGCTCGCGCGCGCGACCTTGCGCCAGCTGCCGCCCGAGCCGCCCAATTCGAGGACGATGCGTGCGCCGCCCGGCGCACGCTGCACGCGGCCGCTCAGCGTCAGGCGTTCACCCGCGCTGAGAAGCGCGGGCACGCCGCCGTTGAGGTGGACCGCCGGAGGGCGGGCGGCGGCGGCGGCGCTGTGCGCGCTCGCGTCGGCCGTGGCGGCGAGCGCGAGCACCGCCACCGCGAGACTCGCGCTCGCGAGCCGTTTCTGTTGGGACATCAGCCAAGCCACCTCTGCCACGGCAGGGTACTGCCTGCCTGCGCGAGCGCGCGCGGCTTCGGCCCGTGCACGTGCGCGAGCGTCGCCACCTCGACCTCACCGAGCGCCGCGATCGTCTCGCGGTTGGAGCGCTCGAGCACCGGCGGCTGCTCGCGCCATGGCGTGAGCACGACCGCGCGCACCTCCAGGCCCGCGGTTCGCGCGGCTTGCACCGTGAGCAGCGTGTGGTTGATCGTGCCGAGGCCCGGCCGGGCGGCGATCAGCAGCGGCAGGGCGAGCGATGCCGCGAGCTCGCACACGCTGAAGCTCTCGCTCAGCGGCACGAGCAGGCCGCCCACGCCCTCGGCGATCAGCGTCGCCTGTGCGCCCGCCGCGCGCGCCCGCGCGATCAGCATCGCCGCGTCCACACGCTCGCCGGCGAGCGCCGCGGCCAGGTGCGGTGAGACGGCCGGGCCGTAGCGCAGCGGCGCGACGTCCTCGCGCGACATTCCCGCTGCGGCCGCGAGGAGCTCGTCGTCGGCCGGCCACGGTCGCTCTCCCGGGTGCGCCGTCGCGGGCTCGTCGAGGCCCGTCACCACCGGCTTGAAGGCGCGCACCGTCTCGCCGGCTGCGCGCATCGCGGCGAGCAGGCAGGCGCTCAACACGCTCTTGCCGACGCCGGTGTCCGTGGCGGTGACGAAGAGGCCGCGCACGCGGACGCCGGATCGCCGCGCGTCAGGCCGCGCGCGCGCCCGCAGCCGCCTCGCGCTCGAGGTCGAACGGCGCCGGTGCGCTCGCTTCGCGCTCGACTTCGAAGGGCGCGCGCGTCGGGCGCTCCTCGCACCCGGCGTCCAGGCGCTCCGCGTGCGGCGCCGCCATCAGCGCGGGCTCGAGCCCGAGCCTGCGCGCCGCCGTGCCGAGCACGCTCGCGGCCCGGCGAAGCTCCGCGGGACCGTGCGACGCGAGCGCCGTCAAACGCAGCCTCGAGGTCCCGGGCGGCACGGTGGGCGGGCGGATCGCCTGCGCGAACACGCCCTGCGCGAGCGCCTCCTCGCAGAGCTCCACGGTCGCGCGCTCCTCGCCGACCACGAGCGGCACGATGTGCATCTCGCTGTCGGGCACCGCGAAGCCCTCGGCGGCGAGGGCGCTGCGCAGCACTCGCGCGTTCGCGCGCAGCCGCTGCACCCTCTGGGGCTCGGCCTGCAGCAGCTCGAGCGCCGCGTGAGCACCGGCGACGGCCGGCGGCGCCGGCGCGGTCGAGAAGATCAACGGGCGCGCGGTGTTGATGAGAAAGCGAATGGTCGTCTCGCTCGCGCAGGCGTAGGCGCCGTAGGTCCCGAGCGCCTTGCCGAGCGTGCCCACGACGACGTCGACCTCGTCCTCGAGGCCCGCCTCCGCGACGGCGCCGCGGCCGCCGGGACCAAGGTTGCCGAGGGCGTGCGCCTCGTCGACTACCAGCCGCGCGCGGTAGCCCCGGGCGAGCTCGACGAGCTCCTCGAGCGGTGCGACGTCCCCGTCCATCGAGAACACCGAGTCGGTGACGATGAGCCGCGCACCACCCCCGCCGCCGCGCGGGCCGCGGTGGCGCTGCAGGCACCAGTGCAGGTGCTCGACGTCGCGGTGGCGATACACGACGACCTCCGCACGCGACAGGCGGCAGGCATCGACGATCGAGGCGTGGTTCAGCTCGTCGGAGAAGACCGTCGCGCCGCGCCCGCTGAGCGCGCCGACGACGCCGATGTTCGCCAGGTAGCCCGAGCCGAACAGCACGCACGATTCGCTGCCCTCGAACTCGGCGAGGCGCTCCTCGAGGCGGCGGTGGATCGTCATCGTGCCCGAGATCAGCCTCGAGGCGCCCGCGCCCACTCCCCATCGCATCGCCGCCTCGGCGGCGGCCTCGCGCACCTGGGGATGGTCGGCGAGGCCGAGGTAGTTGTTCGAGCACAGCAGCAGCACCGGCTCACCCTCGAGCAGCACCGTCGGGCCCTGTGGCCCGCTGATCAGCCGCAGCCTGCGCAGCCGCCCGAGCCCGGCGAGCTCCTCGAGGCGATCCTCGAGCAACTCCTCGAGCTCGTTCAAAGCGCGAGCTCCGGGGGAGCCTCGCGCTCTCCGGCGGGCATCCGGTTGGGCGCGCCGTCCGGGCGCGCCGGCACCGCGCGCTTGGCGCGGAAGCGAAGTTGCCTTGAGGGATCCCAGAGGCGCGACCGGCAGCTCGACGGGGGCAGCGTCGGCGGTGTGCAGCAGCTCATCGAGGACGTCCGGCGTCTCGCCGGACATCCAGCCGCTGCGGTTGTCGGGCCGTGGGTTGGCGGCGTTGTCGGGCTGGCGCGCGACGTTCAGCCCCAGCTCGCTCGAACATCTCGCGGTCCTCGCTCGGGTCGTTGCCGAGCGTCGTCAGGAAGTTGCCCATCATCACGCCGTTGATGCCGGCGCGCACCGCCAGCTGCTGGAGCTCGCCGAGGTTCTCGACGCGCCCGCCGCAGAGCCTGAAGAGCGCGTCCGGGAGGATCAGCCGGAAGATCGCGATCCACTTCACGGCCTCCCACGGGTCCATGAACTCGCGATCGCCGAACTTCGTGCCGGGGCGCGGGTTCAGCATGTTGATCGGCACGCTCGTGGGGTTGATCGCGGCGAGCTCGAAGGCCATCTCGACGCGCTGCTCGCGCGTCTCGCCGAGGTTGAGGATGCCCCCGACGCACGTCTCGAGGCCCGCCTCGCGCACCGCGGCGATCGTGCGCAGGCGCCCCTCGTAGCGGACCGTGCTCGTGACCTCGTCGTAGTAGCTGTGGGCGGTCTCGACGTTGTGGTGCACGCGCTGCACGCCCGCCTCGCGCAGTTCGCGCGCGCGCTCGGCCGACATGTGGCCCGACCGACGCGCAGCGCTTCAGGTTCGTGTGCTCGGAGACGAGGCGCACGCCCTCGAGGTACTTCTCGAAGTCGCGCTTGGACAGCCCCTGGCCCTGCGTGACCATGCAGAAGCGGTGCGCGCCCGCGGCCTCGGCCGCGCGCGCGTGTTCGAGGATCTGCTCGGGCTCCATCATCGCGTGCATCGGCGTCTCGGCGTCGGCGAAGCGCGACTGCGCGCAGAAGCCGCAGTCCTCGGCGCAGCCTCCCGGACTTCGCGTTCACGAGCGAGCACATGTCGGTCGAGTCCGCGAAGCGCTCCACGCGCGCGCGCCAGGCGCGCTCGATCAGCGCCTCGATCGCCGCGTGGTCCTCGAGCTCCCCGAGCGCGAGCGCCTCCTCGCGGGTGATCAGCGGCGGCATGCGCGCGAACGGTAGGCGGCGCGGCGGACGGCGGGGACGGTGGCCCGGTTCGCTAGCGCCCCTGCCAGCGGGGCGCGCGCCGCTCGGCGAACGCGCGCATGCCCTCGCGCATGTCCTCCGAGGCGAACGAGGCGCGGCGCAGCTCGATCAGCTCCTGCTCCACGTCCGGCGCGAGCTCGCCCTCGACGCGCAGCAGCTCGCGCGATCACGCGCTTGTTGCCCGTCTGCGAGAGCGGGCGCGTTGCCCGCGAGCTCGGATGCCAGCGCGAGCGCGAGCCGCCTCGAGCTCGCTCGGACGGCACAGCGCGGTTGACGAGGCCCCACGCGAGCGCGGTGGCGGCATCGATGTGGCGGCCGAGCAGGAACAGCTCGCGCGTGCGCGGCGCCCCGATCGCGTCGATGAAGCGGCGCAGGCCGGTGTGGGAGTAGACCAGCCCGAGCTTCGCCGGCGGCATGCCGAGCTTGATGTCCTCGCGCGCCACGCGCAGATCGCAGGCGAGCGCGAGCTCGAGACCGCCGCCGATCGTGTGGCCGGGGAGCGCCGCGAGCGTCGGCAGCGGGAACGCCTCGAGCGCGTCGATCGCTTGCGTGAAAGGGTGCGCGACGAGCCGCTCGGCGCGCTCCTCGAACTCCTCGTCGGGGATCTCGCCGATGTCATAGCCCGCGGAGAACATGCCGTGCGCGCCGGTCACGATCACGCAGCGCGCGTCTGCGCCGCCGGCGAGCTCGCCGAGGGTCGCGGTGATCGCGTCGAGGATCGGGTGGTCGAGCGCGTTGCGCTTGGCCGGGTTGGAGATCGTCAGGCGGACGACCGCCGTCGGCGGGCTCGTCCACGAGCAGCTTGCCGCCGGCGAGCTCGCGGGGGGTGGATGTCGCGCCCATCGGAACGCGCAAGGCTATCGACCGCGCGCGGCGGGGCGCGGAGGAGCCGATGACGCTCGGCGCGGCTGCTACTCGAGCACGACGAGGGTGTCGCCCTCGTTGACCGCCTGGCCCTCCTCGCAGCAGATTTCGGTGACGGTGCCCGCGTCTTCGGCCTCGACGGGCATCTCCATCTTCATCGACTCGAGGATCGCGACCGTGTCGCCCTCCTCGATCGTGTCGCCGACGGCGCACTCGATTTTCCATACCGTGCCAGTGATGTGAGCCTCAACGTCAGTCATCGGTCCTCCGTCGCGAGGTTGTCAGGAGAGCGTGGTGAGCCAGCATAGATAGCGCGGCCGATGCCCGATTTTCACGGGCTGCACGTGGTTGTCGCGGCGCGCAACGAGGCGCAGCGGATCGCGGCGACGATAGGAGCCCTGCGGCGCGCGCTGCCGGGGGCGGCGGTCGTGGTCGCCGACGACGGATCTCGCGACCGCACCGCGGAGATTGCGCGCGCGCTCGGGGCGTGCGTCAGCGGGAGCGCTCGACACGTCGGCAAGGGACGCGCGATGAGCATCGCCAGCGCGCGCGCTCTCGAGGCAGCGCGCGAGCCCGGCGCCGCAAACGCTTCGGTGCTCCTGCTCTGCGACGGCGACCTAGCCGAGTCGGCAGGAGAGCTCGCGGCGCTCGTGCGCGCGGTCGAACGCGGGGAGGCCGACCTCGCCATCGGCGCCCCCACCCGGCACCCCGGCGGAGGCTTCGGGGTCGCGCTGGGCTTCGCGCGCTGGGCGCTGCGCACGCGCGGCGGCACTCAGCTGCGCGCGCCGATCTCCGGCCAGCGCGCGCTCAGCGCCAGCGCGCTGGGGGCGCTGCTGCCGTTCGCGGAGGGCTACGGCATGGAGCTCGGGATGACGATCGACGCGCGGCGCGCGGGCCTGCGCGTGCGCGAGCTCGAGCTCGACTTCAGCCATCGCGCTCGCGGGCGCACGCCCGCGGGCTTCGTGCACCGCGCCGCGCAGCTCGCCGACATGCTGCGCGCGCACCGCGCGCGGGTGACGCGAGCTTGTGCACCGCGCACCGCGCACGAGTGGCGCGATCCCGGCGACAGCGCGCCGCGCGCGAGTGACGCCACGGGCGCACAATGCGGCCCAGCACGTGCGCGAACGCGTGCGTAACCTTGCGCGCGCTGTGAGGTAGTCCGAGCGGATGAGCGATCTCGCACCAATGCGCGAGCAGGTCTACGCCGACCCGCGCCCCAAGGAGCACTTCGACCGCTTTCACGAGCGCGCGCGCACGCGCGAACCGAACTACGTCTACGAGCTCGTGCGCATCATCACCTCGCTGTACGCAATCACGCTGCTGCGCGCCCGCGCGATCACCGCCGACAACGTCCCCGGCGCGGGCGCCGTGATCCTCGCGCCCAACCACTTCTCGTTCATGGACCACTTCCTGATGGGCGCCTTCATCCGGCGCAAGGTGCGCTTCATGGCCAAGTCGCAGCTCTTCAAACGGCCGATGCAGTGGATCTATTCGCCCGGCGGCGTCTTCCCGGTGCGCCGCGGCGCACGCGACGAGGAAACCTTCATCACCGCCGAGACGATCCTCGCGCGCAACGGGGCCATCACGATGTACTGCGAGGGCGGGCGCTCGCGAACGGGCAAAATCGCCGAGCAGGCAAAGCGCGGCATCGGGCGGCTCGCGCTCGAGACCGGCGCGCCCGTCGTGCCGATCGCGATCTTCGGCTCCTCGCGGGTGCGCAACTGGAAGCGCCTGCAGTTCCCGAAGGTGACCGTGCAGTACGGGGAGCCGATGCGTTGGGAGCGCATCGAGGAGCCAACGCGCGAGCAGCAGCAGAAGGTCGCCGACGAGATCCTCGACGAGATCCGTCTGCTCTACGCGGGCCTCGAGCAGCACGGCCGCAAGGGCGTGCTGCGCAAGCTCCGCGAGCGCAGGCGCGCCGAGCAGCAAGCGCGCCAGAGCGGCGGCGACGTCGGCGCGCTGGCGTAGGCTTTCTCGCTCCCCGAGCCGGACCCAGCAGCGAGATGAACCCTCAACTGGACGCAGGCAGGGTCGTACGCAAGGTCTTCCAGATCTACGTCGACCAGGCGCCCGTGCTGATGCCCGCGGCGGCCGTCGTGTTCGTATTCAGCGGGATCGTCGCGGAGCTCCTCTACGAAGCCGCGTCTGGCCTCGCGCTGCTGGCCGAGCTCGTCGCCCTGCTGGCGACGACGCTCTTCACCGGGATGGTCGTGGAGCTCGTCGCCGACGTGCAGGACGGGCGGCGCGACGCCAAGCCGAGCCAGCTGTTGCGTGCCGTCACACCCGTGCTCGGACAGCTGATCCTCGTGGGCATCGTCGCCGCGATCGGAGAGGCGCTCGGCTTCATCCTCCTCGTCGTTCCCTTCTTCATCCTGCTGACCCTGTGGTCGGTCGCGGCTCCCGTCGTCGTGCTCGAGCGGCCCGGCGTGTTCGCCGCGCTCACCCGCAGCCGCATGCTCGTTCGCGGCAATGGCTGGCGCGTCTTTCGGGTCGTCCTCGTGCTCGACGTGCTCGTCGTCGTGGGAACCTTCGTGCTCGTCGGGATCGCGCAGTCGGGGGGCACCGGCGCGGCGCTAGTCGTGCGCGTGATCGTCGGCGTTCTGAGCGCCCCTCTGCCGGCGCTCGGCGCGGCGGTCCTGTACTTCGAACTCGGCGGCGGGGTGCCCGCGGGCAGCGTCGGCGCGCGGCCGCCCGCCGCGGAGCCGAACCCCTTCGGCGGGGCCTGAGCGCCCGCGCTGGCCTCGCTCATCGGCGCCACGCGCCGAGAACCGCGCTGGCGCTAGGCTGCCGCGCGTCGGTGTCCGCCCTCACGCCAGAGCAGCTGCTGCGCGCGGGGCTCCTCCAGGGGGTCTCGATCCTGCTCGCCGGCAGCGCGCCCGCCGGGGAGACACTGTCCGTCACCGCCGAGGGCTGCGAGCGCCTCGGCGCGCGGCTCGCGCGCTGTGAGCTCGCACGCGGCGAGGACCCCGAGCCCGCCGCGCTGGCCGCCCTCGCCACGCTCGCCGAGCTCGACCTGCTCGTCCTCGACGCGGGCAGCATCTTCGCGCGCGAGCAAGACCCGGGCCACGACGCGATCGGCGCCTGCCTGCAGGCCACCTGGGAGCTCACCCGCGCCGTCGCCAACGCCGCCTTCCTCGAGCGCGAGCGCGCCGGGCGCATCGTCTTCATCGCGCCCCCTCGCGAGCGCACCGCGCTCGCAGCGCTCGAGAACCTCGCGCGCACGCTCTCGATCGAGTGGTCGCGCAACCCAGTCACCACAGTCACGATCGCGCCGGCGGCGAACACGAGCGCGCAGGTCCTAGCCGCGCTCGTCGCCTACCTCGCCTCGCCCGCCGGCGGCTACTTCTCCGGCTGCCTGCTGGATCTCAGCGGGAACGCCTCCGCGAGCCGCGCCAGCGAGCGAGCACGCTGACTCCTCGCTTCGAGCGCGTCAGCGGCTCGTGCCGCCGCGCCCAGCGCCGGCTCGCTTTCTAGTCACTCTGGGTCTAGTATCCGGGGTTGCTGCGGAGGCAGGGGGTCTCTCGGGGGAGAGGTCCGCGGTCCGCGGGGGCTATTGACGGACAAACTGGCGCAAGCGGCGATCGGCCGGGCGCACCAGCGGCCACACGCTAACCAAACAGACGGAGGAAAAGGATGGGCACGAGACGGAATTCTGCGGCGGTGGCCTGGCTGGCTGCCGTCCTACTGGCGGCTGGCGCCGCGATGGGGGTCATGGCCGGCGCGGCCGGGGCCGAAGTGATCTATAAGAACATGCCGAGCAAGCACCAGCTCGACGGAGCCGAGGGCTTCGAGTGTTGCGGCACGTCGTCCTTCGGCGGCGAGGTCACCTTCGCCGGCAGCCTGCGCGGGAGCCCGACGATCACCGCCGGCCTGCTGAGCTTCGCCTGCGAGAACGGCAGCGGCGAAACGTGCAGGTCGAAAAGTGGCTCGACCTTCACCTGGCCGATCACGCTGGAAATCTACGAACCGGGAGTCGGCGACGCGGTGGGCCCGCTCATCACCAAGGTGACCAGCGCCTTCAAGATCCCCTATCGACCAACCGAGTCATCGAAATGTCCCGAGGTGGAAGGCACGAAAGGCTACGGCGCGGAATGCTTCGTGGCGATCGCGCACAACATCAGCTTCAGCCTGAAGGGCTTCAAGCTGCCCGAAACGGCGATCATCGCCCTCGCCTTCAACACCGAGACCTATGGGGAAACCCCCACTCACATGGAAGGCCCGGAGAACTCGCTGAACGTGACGGTCAACGTCAGCTACGAATGCACCAAAGAAAACCCGACGACGCACGAATGCGAAGCGTATGCGGAACTCCCGACCGCGCCGTCGGTCGGAACGGACCCGTTCCCCGAACAGGTCTTCCAGAGCACCGTCTACTCTGGCGCGGCCTGTGGCGGCGTCGAAGGCTCCTTCGGAGCCAGCGGCGACTGCTGGAAGTACGCGCAGCCGGCGTTCGAGGTGAAGGCCAAGCGCAAATAGGCGCCGAGCGCAGCCAGCAGAGACCGACGGCGTAAGAGCCGAGCAGGAGAACGCGAAGCAGGAGAAAGCGAAGCAGGAGAAAGCGAAGCAGGAGAACGCGAGAGGCCCCGGAGACATCCGGGGCCTCTCGCGTGCGTGCGGCGGGGCGTGAGCAGCTCGCGCTCCTCGGCGCGCCTCAGCCGCCCATGCCGCCGAAGATGCCGCCCGTCACGTGCAGCGTCTGCCCGTGCACGTAGTTCGACCACGGCGAGCACAGGAAGAAGATGCCGCCCGCTGCCTCCGCCGGGGTCGCAGGGCGCCCCAGCGGGATCATCATCGGGGCCATCTGGCGCATCTGCTCGGGGATCCCCAGCTGGATCTTCTCGCCGTCCTTCTCCATCGTGTTCTCGTCCACCTTCGCCTGCGTCAGGCGCGTGTCGATGAAGCCGAACGCGACCGCGTTCACGTTCACCTTGAACTGGCCCCACTCCTTCGCCACCGTTTTCGTGAGGCCCACCACGCCCGCCTTGCCCGATGAGTAGTTCGCCTGCCCCGCGTTGCCGAAGGTCCCCGAGGTCGAGGACACGTTCACGATCTTGCGGAACACCTCCCTGCCTTCCTCGCGCTCCTTCTTCGCCGGCTCGCGCAGGTGCGGCGCCGCCGCGCGGATCACGCGGAAGGGGACGATCGTGTGGATGTCGAGCATCGCCTGGAAGTGCTCGTCGGACATCTTGTGGATCGGCGCGTCGAGCGTGTAGCCCGCGTTGTTGACGATGATGTCGATCTTCCCGAAGGAGTCGATCGCCTTCGCCACGAGCTGATCCGCCGCCCCCGGCTTGGTCAGATCGCCCCCGAACACCGCCGTCTCGCCGGCGATCTCCTGCGCCGCCTGCTCGGCCACGTCGCCGTCGAGGTCGTTGATGAGCACCTGCGCGCCCTGCTCGCTCAGGAGCTCCGCGGTCGCCCTGCCGATGCCGCGTGCCGAACCCGTCACGATCGCCGACTTGCCGTCGAGTACGCCCATAGCTTTTCTCGCTTCTCCTGTCGTCGCTTGGAAAGCGTGATTTATAGCTGCACGCGTCGGGCGCCCCCGGAGCAGCGCGACGGCGAGCTCAGCGCGAGGCCGGCGCGCCCAGCGTGATGTCCGCGCAGCGCTCGCACACCTCATCGGGCACGAGCCCCGCCCGCATCAGCAGCGCAAACGCCCTGCAGCCGAGGCAGATCCCCAGCGCGGACTCGAGCAGCGCGGCCGCCAGCAGCGCACCCAAGACCCCGTAGCCGGCGCTCGCCAGGCCGAACGCGTAGAGCAGGAGCGCCGCAGCCGCCGCGAACGTCAGCCCCATCGCCTGCGCGAAGCGCTTGGGCGGTCCCGCCACCGGCCGCGGCGGCCACGGCAGGCGCGGCGCGATCACGCGCGTCGCCAGCAGTCCCAGCGGGCTGAAGCGCGGCCCCCACAGCACGCGCAACAGGAACCCCGCCGCCAGCACGGGCGACAGCCACGGCAGCTGTAGCGCGATTGCGAGCGCTGTGAGCGCCGCCACGCCCGCCGCCACCACGCGTGCGGCGCGCTCGTTGACGGGGTCTGGGAAGGAGAAGGCTAAAGCGCTCAAGACGATGTGTCTCCCACCACCTTGTCTAGCACGAGATCGGAGAGGTCCCCCCGGTCGGCGCGAGGCTCGCGGCGCGCTGTAGTCTCCGCGAGCGCACGGGCCGCCGTGCACACGAGGAGAAGGAGGGGTGATGTCGGACTTCGCTCATCGCGACGCGACTGACCAGGCCGAGCTGGTGCGAGCCGGCGAGGTCACGCCAAGCGAGCTCGTCGAGGACGCGCTCGCTCGCATCGACTCGCTGAATCCGCTGCTGAACGCGGTCATCACCGACCTGTCCGAGCGCGCCCTCGCGGCAGCGCGTGCGCCGCTGCCCGACGGGCCCTTCCGCGGCGTGCCGATGCTGCTGAAGGATCTCGCCTGCCACTCCGCCGGGGATCCATTTCACGAGGGCATGGCGTTCCTGAAGCGTCTGCGCTGGAGCGAGCCAGAGGACACATACCTCGCGGGCAAGTTCCGCCAGGCAGGCTTCGTGTTCCTCGGCAAGACCAACACCCCCGAGCTCGGCATCCTGCCCACAACCGAGCCCCTCGCCTACGGCGCCACGCACAACCCCTGGGATCTGGAGCGCTCTCCCGGCGGCTCAAGCGGCGGCTCCGCGGCCGCGGTAGCCGCGGGCATGGTCGCCGTCGCGCACGCCAACGACGGCGGCGGCTCGATCCGCATCCCCGCCAGCCACTGCGGCCTGATCGGGCTGAAGCCCTCGCGCGGGCGCGTCTCGCTCGGCCCTGAGTTCGGGGACGTCTTCTCCGGTCTCACGATCGAGCACGTGCTCAGCCGCAGCGTGCGCGACAGCGCCGCGATCCTCGACGCGACCTGCGCGCCCATGCCCGGCGACCCATACCTCGCACCCGCGCGCGAGCGCGCCTACCGCGAGGAGCTCGACGTCGAGCCCGGGCGGCTGCGCATCGGGCTGATGACCACGCCTCCCGGCGGCCAGATCGACTGCCACCCCGACTGCGTCGCCGCCGCACAGGCGGCCGCGCGGATGCTCGAAGGACTCGGGCACAGCGTCGAGCCCGACCATCCCGCGGCGCTCGACGACGCCGAGTACATCGCTGCCTTCCTCGTGCGCTGGACCGCCGGCGTCGCCTGGGTGCTCAAATACTGGGAAGCCAGGACGGGGCAGCCGATCGGCGCCGAGGACGTCGAGCCCAGCACGTGGGCGCTCGCCGAGCTGGGGCGCACGCACACGGCGCCCGACTACCTGCGTGCCGTCGAGTACCACCAGCTCCTCAGCCGGCGCATCGCGAGCTGGTGGGATGACGGCTTCGACCTGCTGCTCACACCGACCACCGCAGAGCCCGCCACGCCGCTCGGCAGCTTCGACGCGCCGCCCGATCAGCCCGCCGCGCCGATCATGCGTGCCGTCCCGCTAGCGACCTTTACCGCCGGCTTCAACACCACCGGCCAGCCCGCGATCTCGCTGCCCGTGCACCTCACCGCCGACGGCCTGCCCGTCGGAGCGCAGCTCGTCGCCGCCTACGGGCGCGAGGACCTGCTGATCCGCGTGGCCGCGCAGCTGGAGCGAGCCGACGCGTGGCCCCAGCGCTGGCCCGCGCTCGAGGGAGCCGGCGCGCGCAGCGTGGCTGGCGGCTAGCGCGGGCGGCGCGCCGCCCAGCTCCTGCAGGCCGAGCCAGTCGTCGAATGCTGCGATCGGCAGCGGGCGGCTGAAGTGGTAGCCCTGCCCCAGCGGGCAGCCGATGGAGCGCAGCAGCTCGCACTGCTCGCTCGTCTCGATCCCCTCAGCGACTACCTCGAGGCCGAGCCGCCCCGCCAGCGTGATCAGCGAGGCGACGATCGTCGCCGTGTCCTCGTCGCTCATCATCGCCTTGATGAACGTGCGGTCGATCTTGATCTCGTCAACGGGGAGTTCGCGCAGGTACGCCAGCGGCGCATAGCCGGTGCCGAAGTCATCGAGCGAGAGCTTCACCCGCAACGCCGCCAGCGCGTCGATCACCGAGCGCGCCCGTGGGCCCTCCGCGATCAGCACGCTCTCGGTTATCTCAAGGCGCAACGCCTCCGGCGGCGTCCCGGAGCGGCGCAGTCGCTTCTGCAGGTCGGTCACGAAGCCGCTGTCCAGGAAGTTGGTCGCCGACACGTTCACGGCCATCGTCAGCTCGCGGCCCGCGTCCAGCCACGCGCGCTGCTGCGTGAGCGCGCACTCGAGCACCGTCGCGGTGAGCTCGCGCATGAGGCCGCCCTGCTCGGCCACCGCGATGAACTCGTCGGGCCCGAGCAGTCCGCGCTCGGGGTGCTGCCAGCGCACCAGCGCCTCGACCCCGTACACCTTGCTCGTGCCGAGGTCCAGCTGCGGCTGGTAGTACACGACGAGCTCATCGCGCGCGATCGCCTGCTTCAGCTCCGAGGCGAGCACGAGGCGCTCGCGGCTGTGGCGATCATGCGCTGCCGTGTAGGAGGCATAGTGCGAGTGCGCCGCCTTCGCTTGGTACATCGCGATGTCCGCCCGCTGCAGCAGCTCGTCGGTGCTCTGAGCGTCGCTCGGGAACCTCGCGATGCCGATGCTCGCCTGGATCGACACGCTGAGGTCCTCGACATCGAACGGCTCCAGCAGCGCCGCGTGGATGCGCTCCGCCACCTCCCGGGCCGCATCCGCGTCCCGCAGGATCAGCGCGAACTCGTCGCCGCCGAGGCGCGCGATCACCTCGCCGCCGCGAACCACTCCCTCCACGCGCGGGCCGATCTGCTGCAGCAGCAGGTCCCCCGCGTAGTGCCCCAGCGTGTCGTTGAGCTCCTTGAAGTGGTCGAGGTCGATCATCAGCAGGGCGAAGCCCGAGCCGCTCGCGCGGCTGCCCGCGATCGCCCTGCCGAGCCTCGTGTAGAAGTGCCGCCGGTTCGCGAGGCCGGTCAGGTCGTCGGTGCGCGCCTCGCGATCGCGCTCCGCTGAGAGCTTGCGGACGTCGTTAAAGGTGAGCGCGAATCGCACCCCCGCCGCCAGAAGGGCGGCCGTCGCGAGCGACTCGGAGATCAGGTCGAGATGGATGTAGTTGGAGCGGATCAGCAGGAACAGCGCCATCAGCGCGAACAGGCACGGCAGCGCGATCGTCGCCATGCCGCCAGCGCGGCGCTCTGCCCGCTCGCGCGGCTGCGCCCACGCCGCGAAGCTCAGGATCACCATCCCCGCCGGCCACAACGCTTCGAGCCCGGTGTCAGCTCGCCACGATCCTTCGGCGACGCGAAACAGATAGATCGAGTCGGCCACCGACAGCAATGCGAAGCCGAGTCCCACCAGCAGCCACGTTCTCCCGGGTCGCCAGCCGGTGCTCGCGAACACGCCGATCACGAACGCGAGCAGCAGCAGGTCAGCGCACGGGTACGCGAGGTTCGTCGCGACCGACGCGAGCGAGCCGTGGGTCGTGCGTATCACGGGCTGCAGCACGATCGCCGAGCCGAAGGCCGCCACCGCGAGACCCCCGATGGCGCCGTCCAACCACACGCTCGCGTGTACGTCGTCGCGGCGGCTGCGCACCAGCAGCGCGATCGTCGCGTACGCCGCCGGGTAGAACAGCAGGTAGCCCGCGTCGCTCAACGAGGGGTTGGGCGGATTGGCGAGGTGTTCGATCACGAGCGTGTAGTAGATGTCGCCCCCAAGGAACGCCGCGATGCCGAACGCGAGCATCAGCCACGCCCTGCGCTCCGAGGGGATCGCCAGCGCGCGCACGAGCACGATCGCCGCCGCCGCCGCCTCGACGCCGTTGTAGACCCAGTCGTTGAAGAAGGCGTCGAGCCGATGCGTACCCAGCAGCCCGAGGTTGTTCACCGCCAGCCCCGCCGTCGCGGCGACCATCGTCAGCCCGACGCCGTGGATCACGATGCGCCACGCGCGCGGCAGCGCGGCGGTCAGGGGCATCATTCCGCCTCCTGCGGATCGCGCGGGGACCATCCCTTTCCTATCGGTCGCGCCCACCGTACGGCGTCCGGGACCGGCGGCGCTGGACGAACGTACTACTCGGGCGCCACCGTGGGCCCGTCCCGCCGCGAGGCGGCCGCCTCAGCCATCAAGGAGCACTGCGAAGTCCTGCGTGTAGATCGCTCCCGCGCCGGCGGCGCCCAGGCAGGCGGGCAGCTGCGCAGCGACGCCGATGCCGCTGTCGCGCAGGTGGCCGTCGAGGATGCTCGCGCGGTGCGGCGGCGAGGCCATCCAGCGCGCCACCACCGCCGCGGGCGTCGCTTCCGGTCCGCCTCCCCAGCCGATGTTCTCCGCGGCTTCATATTCGGGTTCCGCGCCGCGCAGATAGCCGCTCGCTTCGATCCGCGCGTCCGGGGTGCTCCCTTCAGGGCCCACGTGTTCGACGTAGTCCTGCGCGAGCATGCTCTCGCTGTGCAACTGCACCGCGCTCGCCAGATGCGCGTTTTCCCGCAGCGGCTGGACGTGATGCGCCGAGCGTTCCCGATTCACCAGGCACAGCGTCGCCGCGATCACGAGGCGCGAGTCCTCCGCGCTCGGCACGAGCTGGGTGTTCGCGCAGTGGCCGGCCGACGGCGCCTGCGCGCGCCGGCCGGCCGGCCCGTGCGTCGCCGCCAGCGCTCCGGAGGGCAGGAGCGCGACCGCCAGCGCGCTCGCGAGCGCCGCCACGCTCGCCCGCATCCGGATCCTGCCGACGTCCCCCTTCGCCGCGAATGCCTCCATGGCGAGAATCTCGCGCGTACGCGCCCGGCGGTGTGTGGCGTCGGCCACACAGCGACTGTGCGACAGCGCACAGTCGCCCTAGAGGATCGCGCCGAAGTCCTGCGTGTAGATCGCTCCCGTCGGGCCAGCGGCGAAGGCGGCGGGCAGGCTCGGCGCGACGCCGATGCCGCTGTCTCTAAAGGCGCCGTTGAGGATGTTCGCGCGGTGTGACGGCGAGGCCATCCAGGCGGCCACGATCGCCGCCGGCGTCGCCTCGCGCAGGCTGGCCCAGGCGATGTTCTCGCCAACCTCGTATGGCGCCGGTTCGCCTGAGATGTAGCCGCACGCCCGCGCGCGACCCAGCGGCGTAAGACCGTCGGGGCCCACGTGTTCGAAGTAGGACCCCGCGGCCATGCTTTCGCTATGCCCCTGCGCGGCGTGGCCGAGGTCGCTGTTAGCGCGCAGCGGCTGCTCGCCGCGCGCCGCGCGTTCGCGGTTGATCAGGCACAGCGTCGCCGCGCGCACCGCTTCGACGTTGCCGGTATCGGGCGTGAGGCTCGCTCCTTCGCAGGCAGCGGTCGTGGAGCTCGCGGGCGCCGCAGAGCCGGGTCGTTGCGCCTGCGCGCCCTGACCCACGCGGTGCGCGTGCGCGCGCCGGCGCTGCCTTGACCGGTGACAGCGCGAGCTCTTCGATCTGTGTCCGTGTCCCCTCGCGGCCCGCTCGCGTGGGCCAGCCCTCCGCCCACAGGCCTTGCGATGGTGGTGTGAATGGCTCGCGGCGTTCGCGCGCGTGGCCGCGCTCGAGCCGCCGACGTGCATGACGAGCACCGTCACCAGCGCGAGCGACACCGTCGCGAGCTTGCGGATGCCTGCCACGCTGCGCGTATCGGCGCGCCGGAGCGCCCGCCTTTAGCTTTGGCGAGATTTGCACAGCGTTCGAGGTGGTCGCGGTGCGCACGTGAAAGCCATAGCCGGTTTTGATGTTTATCACCCGCTCACGGTGGGTATTGAGCGCACTGGCTACGGCGGCTAGGCAGCCAGACCAAAGCGCTCGGCGTAGTGCAGCGGGACCCTAAGGGGGGTTGCAGACAGGGGACTCGCGGCGCGACGCATGTAAGCCGTTACAGGAGGAAGGGAGCAGATCAGCAGATGAGATCGATCAAGATCGCGTTGACGTGCCTGTTGGGGATTTTCGCGCTCAGCGCGGTGGTGGCAGGAGGCGCGCAGGCAAAGACGGTCCTAAGCGGACCGGTCCAGCTGAGTGACGCGGGCGAAGGCGCCGCCGAACTGGGCACCAACGTGGTCAACATCAAGTGCACCAAACACACCGCCGTGGGTGAAATCACCACAGAAAAAGGCGGCACCGCGAAGTCGAAGTACGAAGGGTGCGAAGTCGTCGGCAAAGGCGTCGCCTGCGAAAACGTCGGGCCGAAAACGATCGAAACGACGGCGCTCATCGACGAACTGGGGTGGATCAACAAGGCCAAAGGCGAAGTGGGCTCCGATTTCAAACCCGCGTCCGGCGAAAGCGGGACACTCGCAGAATTCACCTGCAGTGGACTCACGAAAGTCAAGGTATACGGCTCGGTGATCGGGAAAATCACCTCGCCCATCAACGTGATGTCCGAAACGTCGAAGCTCACGTTCGCAGGCGAAAACAACAAGAACAACCCGACCAAATTCGAAGGCGGCGCGGAAGACGTGCTGCTGACCGAATTCCCCGAACTCACGGGGACGACTAAGACGAATTCGGAACAGAAACAGAGCGATACCGTCAAAAACCTTCCGAACGGCAAGCTCAAGGACCCCGCCGAGGTCAGCACGCTGGAAGTCACGTGCACGGGTGAAACCTGCACCACGGCTACGCGCGCCAAGCCGCTTTACGGCAGGTGCGAGAAGAAGAAGGAAGGCGCCTACAAGGACAAGAACTGCAGCACCGCTGGTGAAATAAAGAAGGGCAAGAAGAAGGGCAAATACGAATTCGTGCCGATTTAGTCGGTACTCGCTGAAAGCAACAGAGCAGTTCGATAGATGAGAGGAAGGAGAGTGCGCGCCCGACCAAGTCCTGGCGCGTGCTCTCCCTCTTTATAAGCCGAGACGGGTTCGTGAAGAGGCCGCGGGCGCCATCGCTCGCAAGGAACGGGACACGGGGAGAGGGAAGGGCGGGAGTTAGCGGATGGGGATGCGGAGGAGCAGCGTCGGCGGAGCCCGAGCACGCTCGCGGGCGGCAGACCAGCTCGATGTGGGCGCCGCCGGCGGCCGATCGGATTGCCGCCGCCGTCCGCTGGCAGCAGCGGTGGTGTGCACCGGTCTTGCTGCCGCCTCGCTACTAGTGGGGAGCACGAGCGCGCTCGCGCTCAGCCAACGAGGGCACGCGTTCGCGTTCCATTTCGGCGCTCCGGGCACCGAACCCGGCGAGTTCGCCTCGCCTTCGGCGATCGCCGTGAACAACGCGAGCGGCGCGTTGTACGTGGCCGACCGCGCCAACAACCGCGTCGAGGAGTTCGAACGCGTCGTGCAGAGCGGAGTGCTCAAGGAAGAGAAGTTCGTCGGGCAATTCGAAGTCCAGAACCCCGAAAGCATCGCGGTCGACAACTCGACCAGCAGCGAAGATCCCTCCAAAGGCGACGTATATGTCGCCGGCGCCACGAAGCGAGCCGTCAAGGAAGAAGAACCGGAAAACAAGGTCGTCTACAAGTTCAGCGCCAGCGGCAAGGCGATCACGAAGCTGAAGCACTTCAAGTCTGAAAAGGGCGAAGAAGCCGAAGAATTCGAACCGATCGAAGGCCTCGCCGTCGATTCGAGCGGCAATCTGTATGTCTCCGACGAAGCGGCCGAAGTCGCGATCTTCAACAACGCCGTCAAAAACAAGAGCCAGCTCAGCGTCGAACCCGAATTCTCAAGTCCCGCACGCGGCCTGGCGGTCGACTCAAAGGGCGAGCTGTATGTCGGCCACGAAAGCGAAAACACGGGCGCTGCGGGACCGGAAGGCGAGCCGCCCGTCGTCGGGAAGTGCAAAGTCGAACGCGTCGAACGCGAATGTGAAGCGCTGATCTCAGAACTCGATGGGCAGCCGACGACGGCGGTGGCCGTGAACGTCGCCGGTGCGCCAGGCGAACAGGACGGCACGTTCATCACCAACGTCGCCGGCTCCGGCAGCGAAAAGCGCACCACGGTCGCGGCGTTCAGCGCGAGCGGCGCGCTGATCCAGCGCTTCGGCGTGCCCGACCCAGAAGGCAGCGAAGAAGGGAGCGGGATCGCCGTCGACTCCGCCACCTCGACGGTCTTCGTGACCGACGGCGCCTCGAGCCGGGTGGACGTGTTCGAGCTCGAACCAGCCGGCCCACCCACCATCGACAGCCTCTCCGCGTGCGCCAGCGCGTGCCTGAAGGAAGGCAACTCGACGCGCCTGGTCGCCGAGATCGATCCCAGCGGTGAAGACACGCACGCGTACTTCGAATACGGCCTCGCGAGCTGTCCGACGGGCTGCACCAAGACCACCGAAGTGGACCTCGGGGCAGGCTTCGGCGACCAGCCGCTCAGTGAAGAACTCAAAGGCCTGACGCCCGGCACCTATCACTACCGCGTCATCGCCGCCAACGCCCGCGGGACGGCGAGCGCGGAACACACGTTCACGATCGTCGCGAGCCTCGGTGCGCTGCCGGACGGCCGCGCGTGGGAGATGGTCTCTCCGCCGAACAAGGATGGCTTTGAACCGGAACCGATCGTCGGGCAGGGAGGGACGATCCAGGCCGCCGCGAACGGCAACGCGATCAGCTACGTCTCAGATGGGCCAATTCCCGCCGAAGGCTCCCCCGAAGGCAACCGCACCCCCGAAGAGACACAGATCCTCTCCGCGCGCGGCCGCGCGGGATGGAGCTCGCAGGACATCGCGACCGCCAACACCTCCGGCGGCGGTACCCGCGAAGGCACCTCCCAGGAATACCAGGCGTTCTCGCCGAATCTCGCGCTCGCACTGCTGGAGCCGTTCATCGGCACCCGGTACACCAGCCCGCTCGCGGAGCCGCCGCTCTCGCCGCCCCAGGAATTCGAACTGGAAGAAGGCACCAAGGTCACCGAAGCACCGCAGGAAAAGACGATCTACCTGCGCGACGACGCGCAGATAGCGCCCGAAGCGCCCGGCGAACAGAAATGCTTCAACGCGACGAAAGTGCCGGCGAGTGAAGCAGAACCGTATTGCCGGGCCAAAGCAGACGGCGAACGCATGGGCAACGCGGGCTTTCTCGCGCTCGTCACCGAAGCGGACGCGCTGGGTGTGCTCGGCGGCCCCAAGCAGGGAGAAGCCGACTTCGGCGGCGGCGTCCAGGCGGGACTCGAACTGGTGACGACGACGCCGAACCTCGCCCACGTCCTGTTCAAGTCCTGGAGGGCCAACCGCGGGCTGTATGAGTGGGGCTATGACCCGCAGCGCCAGCTCGAGCTGCAGCTCGTGAGCCTGCTGCCAAAGAACGAAGAAGGCAAGGAACTGCCGGCGACGGGCACGATCGTCTTCGGCGATCTGCCCGATGTGCGCCACGCGATCTCCAACGACGGCGCGCGCGTCTTCTGGTCGCAGATAGGCGGAAACGAACACCACCTGTACATGCGCGACACCGAAGCGCATCAGACCGTGCAGCTCGACGCGCTCGGCTCGGGGGCGCCAGAAGGCACGCCGCACGCGATCTTCCAGACCGCAAGCGCCGATGGCTCGAAGGTTTTCTTCACCGACACACAGCGCCTCACGCCCGATTCGAGGGCAACCCAGAACCCGGTCTCAAAGGCCGACCTGTACGTCTTCGAACTGGGCGCGACGGGCGCGGCGCCCGAATGCGCGCTGCTCGCCGCCGGCAGGCTGTGTGACCTGACGGCTTCGGGCCTCTACGGCGAAAGCGCCGACGTCCAGGAGCAGGAAGGCGGCGGCGGCGTACTCGGCGCAAGCGAAGACGGCTCATACGTCTACTTCGTGGCCAACGGCGCGCTCGCGACAGGCGCCAGCCAGAGCAACTGCGACGTCGCCAGCGAAGCGCAGGAACCAGGGCGGAGCTGCAACCTGTACATGCGCCACTTCAACGGCACCGAATGGGAACCGGCGAGGCTGATCGCGGTGCTCTCTAACGAAGACGCACCGGACTGGGGAGGCTCGGGCTTCGCCGGAGACCTCACCGAAATGACGTCGCGCGTCTCGCCCAACGGCGAATACCTGGCATTCATGTCCGACCGGAGCCTCACCGGCTATGACAACGTCGACGCCAGCGCCGCCGCCGAAGGCGCCAGCGACGAGGAGGTCTTCCTCTACCACGCCGGTGACGGCAGCCTCGTATGCGCGTCGTGCAATCCCACCGGCCGCCAGCCGCAGGGAGTCTTCGATCCGGGTGCCCTGTCGGTTCCGGGGATCGAAACCGAAGGAGTGGGCCTGCTCGCCGACCGCGTCGGCGTCTGGGGCGCACTGCACGGGAAGGTCGACCACTGGCTCGCGGGGAGCGTCCCCGGGTGGACCCCGATATCGATCGAACGCGCCATCTACCAGTCCCGCTACCTCTCCAACAGCGGGCGCCTGTTCTTCAACAGCCCGGACCTGCTCGTGCCCGCTGTCTCCGAACCGTACGAAAAGGCCCTCAAGGAAGGCGGCAAGCCGCTCTCCAAGGAGAAGGTCTACGAGTACGAGCCCGACGGCGTGGGCGGCTGCCGCGAGCAAGGCGGTTGCATCGGACTGATGTCATCGCCCACCAGCGGGAGCGAAGGCGAACGCGAATCGGCGTTCCTCGACGCCAGCGAAAGCGGCGATGACGTGTTCTTCCTGACAGCCGCGAAGCTGCCGGCCGTCAACGGCGTCTCGGAGGACGTCGACTCGAACTTCGACGTCTACGACGCGCGTGTCTGCGAACGGCCCGAAAGCGGGTCATCCGGCTGTCTGCCGGGGCCGGCGCTCGGAACGCTCCCCTGCGACGAAGAAGCGGCCCGCACGTGCAAAGGCCCGGCGACGCCGCCACCAGGCCTGACGGCGCCCGCGAGCGAAAGCGTCTCGGCTCCGGGCAACCTTTCCGCCGCGGGCACCCTCGCCAGCAAAACCGGCACGCCACCGACGTCCAAGAAGCCGACCGCCAAGCCGAAAGCTCCGACGCGGGCGCAGCTGCTCGCCAAGGCGCTGAAGAGCTGTAGAGCGAATTACAAGGCGAAGTCCAAGAAAGCGAAGCGAACCGCCTGCGAAGCACACGCGCGCAGGCAATACGGACCGGTCAGGCACGGACGGTCGAAGAGCGCATCGCGCCGCTCGGCGCATCGGAGGCCCGCATGAGCTTCCGGCGCGATCATCATCTGGAGCGCGCGCGCACGCTCGCCCTCGCGCTGCTGGCCTGCGGCATCGCCGCGCTCGTGCTCGCGCAGGGCGCATCGGCCCAAGCCGCGCATTGGAAGCTCACCTCCCGTTCGGCCCCGACGAACCTGCCGCTGGCGGGCGAACAGCTCGTCGGCGAAAACGATCAGGGGATCAAGGGCGAAGGAATGGTCATCGCGACCGCGACGAACCTGGGCGACGCGAACGCGAACGGAACCAAGGTCCCGATCACGATCACCGACCAGCTCCCCGCGGGCCTCGAACCGTTGAAAGTCCGCGCCGTGAGCGGGCAGGGCGTACCGGGGGCCGGCGGCCTTCCCGTCGAACTGCACTGCTCTGAAACGTTCACCGAAAACCGCGTCGAATGCACGTTCGAAAAGGAAGCCCCACCCTTCGAACATCTGGAACTCCTGATCACGGTGAAGATAACCGCATCGACGCCCTCCGAACCAGCGAACATGGTCACCGTGCGCGGCGGCGAAATGAGCGAAGAAAAGCTCGAACAGCCGCTGAAAATCGTGGGCCACGGCGGAGCCACCCCGTTCGGCGTGGAACGCTACGAACTCACGCCTGAAAACCAAGACGGCTCGGTCGACACCGAAGGGGGGTCCCACCCCTTCCAGTTGACCACGGCGTTCGACCTGAACGAGACCTACGGATTCTATGAAGAATACAAGGCGTTCTTCAACGGGATCCCGCAGGCGCCCGCGCTGCAGAAGAACCTCTCGTTCAAGCTGCCGCCGGGGCTGATCGGCGATCCGGCGGCAGCGCCGCAATGCTCGGGGGTCGATTTCGGGGCGCTCGACACGAACGGCATCAACTCCTGCCCCGACGGCACCGCGATCGGCGTCGCCTCGGTGACGTTCAACGACCCGATCGCGCTGGGGCTGCTCACCTGGTCGGTGCCGGTGTTCAACCTCGTGCCGGCGCCCGGCGAGCCCGCCAAGTTCGGCTTCTCGGTCCTGCACGTCCCGATCGTGCTCGACACCGCCGTGCGCACGGGCGAAGGCTACGGCGTGATGGTGACCGTGCACAAAAGCCCCGAGGCGATCCAGGTGCTCGGTGCCAACGTGACTCTGTGGGGCGTCCCGGGCGACCCGAGCCACGACCGCTCGCGCGGGTGGAACTGCATCGGCAACGGCCATTACGTGGAATCGATGCATCCCAGGCCCGAATGCAAGCTTGGCGAATTCCCCCATCCCGCAGCCTTCCTTGACCTGCCAACCTCCTGCGGGACCCCGTTGGCGAGCACGGTCACCGGCGATGCGTGGTCGGGGCAGACGCTGAGCGCGGAAAACACATCGCCGGTCAGCCTGACCGGCTGCGGGGGGCTCGCGTTCGAACCGACGATCGAAGTGAAGTCCGATGAGCACTCGACGAGCACTCCCTCGGGCGGGACCGTCGAAGTGAATCTGCCCCAGACGGGCACGCTCGACCCCCAAGGCAAGGCCGAGGCGGACATCGAGTCGACGACGATCGAACTCCCCGTGGGCGTGCAGGCGAGCGCCGGCGCCGCCAACGGGCTGCAGACGTGCGGCGTGGGGGAAGCGGGCTTCCTCGGCAGGGTCGACCCGCTGACGGGCCTCGCCGAACACTCCGAACAGGAACTGACGAGCGAGACCAGCAAAGGCGGCGTCCTCGAAGGCGAACTCGCGACGCAGGGGTTCACCCCCGCTGAGGCGAGCTGCCCGGACGCTTCGAAGATCGGCACGGTGGAAGTCCAGACGCCGCTGCTGCCACATCCCCTGATGGGCTCGGTGTACCTCGGAGCGCAGGACACCAACCCGTTTGCGTCCCCGCTCGTCGTGTACCTCGTCGCGACCGAAGAAAACCCGCTCACCCGCGAAGGCTCCAAAGTGCTGGTGAAGCTCGCCGGCGAAGTCGCGATCAACCCGACGACGGGGCAGCTGACCTCGACCTTCCGCAACACGCCGCCGGTCCCCTTCGAAAAACTGAAGGTCCATCTGTTCAACACCGAACGCGCCTCGCAGGCGACGCCGGCATTCTGCGGGAGCTATCAGACGAAGGCCTCCTTCGTGCCATGGTCCGGGGCGCCCGCCGTGCACGTGGTGTCAGCGCCCGAAGCAATCAATTCGGGACCCGACGGCACGCCATGCCCCGGTGCGACGCTGCCGTTCCAGCCGAGCTTCAAGGCCGGCGTGCAGAACAAGCACGCAGGCGGCTACACGCCGTTCACCCTGACGATCTCCCGCCCCGACGGCGAGCAGGCGCTCAGCGCCATCGCCGTCCACCTGCCGCAGGGCGCCGCGGCGGTGCTCGCATCGGTGACGCCGTGCCCGCTCGCGCTCGCGGACGCGGGAAACTGCCCGGCGGAAAGCAAAGTGGGCGAATCGATGGCGAGCTCAGGTCTCGGCGGCGATCCGCTCACGCTCCCCGGCGAGGTCTACCTCACGCAGGGCTTTGACGGCGCGCCCTTCGGGATCTCCGTGATGACCAACGCCGAACGGGTCGGCCCATTCGATATCGGCAAGATCATCGCCAACTCGACGATCCAGGTCGACCGCTACACGGCGGCCGCCACGATCACGAGCGTCGAAACGCGGATCCTCGAATCGGATGGTGAGACGAAGACACTGGCCACCCTGCCGACGATGATCAAAGGCGTCCCGGTGCAGCTCAAACAGATCGTCGTCACGGTGAACAGGCCGAGCTTCGAGTTCAACCCCACGAGCTGCGCGCCCGCGGCCGTCGGCGGAACGCTCTCCGGCGCCGAAGGAGCCACGAGCACCCCGTCCGCCCCGTTCTATCTCGAAGGCTGTGCCGGCCTGGCGTTCGCCCCGAAGCTCACGGCGAGCGTGGGAGCCAAAGCCAGCAAAGTCGGGGGCGTGAGCTTCAAGGTCACGGTCGAATCCGCCGGCATCGGCCAGGCCAACATCCACAAGGTCCTGCTCGAGCTGCCCGAAGCGCTGCCGTCGAGGAACTCGACGATCCAGAAAGCCTGCCTGGAAAAGGTGTTCGACGAGAACCCCGCCGGCTGCGATGAAGGCTCGGTGATCGGCTACGGCATCGTGCACACCCCGGTTCTGAAGAGCCCCCTCACGGGTCCTGCCTATCTCGTCTCCCACGGCGGCGCGGCGTTCCCGGACGTCGAGTTCGTGCTCCAGGGCGAAGGCATCGAGCTGATCGTCGACGGCAAGACAGACATCAAAAAGATCAACGGCGCCGAGGTGACGTTCTCGAAGTTCGAAACGACGCCCGACGCGCCCTTCACGAAGTTCGAATCGGTGTTCCCGGAAGGCCCGCACTCGGCGCTGACGTCCTACGTGCCAAGCGACGAATACAACCTCTGCGCCGCGAGCAAGCTGAGCATGCCGACGACGCTCGTCGGCCAGAACGGCGCGCAGATCGAAGACACCACGAAGATCGCCGTGGCTGGCGGCTGCGGGGCGGTGCGCTCGTCGAAAAGCACCCGCCCAACCCGCGCACAGCAGCTCGCGAAGGCGCTGAGGGCCTGCAAGCGGGACAAGAAGAAGAGCAAGCGCGCGGCGTGCGAAAGGGCCGCGCGCAAACGCTTCGGCCCGAGGAGGGCCGCCAACGGGGCATCGAAGAAGAGGGGCTCGAAGAAGCGCTGAGAAGCAGCGCCGCCTACAGCGCGAGCGCGCGCCCGAGGATCTCGCGCATGATCTCGTCGCTGCCGCCGCCGATCGGCCCGAGGCGCGCGTCGCGTGCGGCGCGCTCCACCCAGTACTCGCGCATGTAGCCAGCGCCGCCGTGGATCTGCAGGCACGCGTCCATCAGCTCGAAGCACGCGCGCTGGGTCAGCAGCTTCGCCATCGTCACCTCGCGCAGCGGCTCCTCGCCGTCGATGAAGCGGCGCAGCGCGTCGTAGGTCACACAGCGGCAGGTGTACACCGAGGTGGCGAGGTCGGCCAGCCGGTGGCGGATCGCCTGGTGTCCCGACAGCGGCTTGCCGAAGGCGCTGCGCTCGCGCGCGAACGCCGCCGTGCGCTCCCACGCGATCGACATCGCGCCGACCGCGCCGAGCGCCATCGACAGGCGCTCCCACTGGAAGTTCGCCATGATCAGCTTGAAGCCCTCGTTCAGCTCCCCCAGCAGGTTCTCCTGCGGCACGACTACGTCCTGGAAGCTGATCGTGGCGGTATCGGAGGCGTGCCAGCCGAGCTTCTGGAGCGCGGAGGAGCTCACGCCCTCGCCGCGCTCGACGATCAGGAAGGAGATGCCGTGGTGGCCGCCCTCGCGCGTCGTCTTCACGGCCGTCACGAGGTAGTGCGCGCGCACGCCGTTGGTGATGTAGGTCTTCTCGCCGTTCACCACGAAGCCCCCATCGACGCTCTCCGCGCGCGTCGAGATCGAAGCCACGTCAGAGCCCGCGTCGGGCTCCGTGATCGCCAGCGCCGCGATCAGCTCGCCGCGGATCGCGGGCACCAGGTAGCGCTGCTTCTGCTCCTCGGTGCCGAACTTCCAGACCGGCGGCGTCGCGATCGAGACGTGCGCGCCGAGGCCCGCAGCCGTGCCGCCGGAGCCGATCCGCGCGAGCTCCTCTGCGAGCACCGCCTCGTGCAGGTAGTCCCCGCCCTGCCCGCCGTAGCGCTCCTCGTACTTCAGGCCCAGCAGGCCCTGAGCGGCCATCTTCGTGAACGCCTCGTCGGGGAACCAGTGCTCCTGCTCCCAGCGTTCTGCGTGGGGCGCGAGCTCGCGCTCGATGAAGCCGCGGATCGACTCGCGCAGCTCTTCGTGTTCGCTCGTGAAGGGTGGGTTCGTGGTCATGCCTCTTCCGGGTGCACCGGAGCATCCCGCAGCGTGATGTAACGTTACATCATCGTGCATAGAACCCAGATCATGCTTACCAGTGAGCAGTACGCGCTGCTGAAGGAGGAGTCCTCCCGCACTGGCCGCTCGCTCGCGGAGATCGTGCGCAGCGCGCTCGATGAGCGTTCCAGCGGGCTCTCCAACTGCGAGCGGCTGAGGCTGCTGGAGAGTGCCTTCGGTGCCTGGGAGTCGCACGAGGAGGGCGGCGCGGCGTTCGTGGAGCGGGTTCGGTCTGGTACCACGCGCAAGCTCGGGCAGCGCTCCTGAGCGCTCTCGCCGACACCTCCGTGCTGATCGACTACCTGCGCGGGGTCGACCAGGCGCGAGAGCTCCTGCACTCCTCGCTTGAGCGCGACGAGCGCGTCTGCGCCTCGGTGCTCACGAGGGTCGACCTCGCGATCGGTGTGCGGCGCTCGGAGCAGCGTCGCACGGATGCACTTGTGGCAGCCCTCCACTGGCTTCCCGTGGACCGAGCGGTGGCCGACGAGGCCGACGCGCTCGCGCGCCGGTACGCGCCTTCCCACTCCGGGATCGACGCCGTCGACTACTGTCTCGCCGCCACGGCGCGCGTGCACGACCTCGAGCTCTGGACGCTCAACGTGCGTCACTTCCCGATGCTCCCCCGCCTGCGGGCACCCTGGTGAGGGCAGCCGGCGTCGACCAGCGGCACGCCCGCGCCGTTCGGCACGAGCGTCTCGCTGACGCGTTCATCCGCGGTGTCATGCCTTGGCTACTTGATTACGAGGATCTGCGGATGGGTCGCGAGAAGCGTTTGCGTGAAGACGTAGTTGAACGCTCCAAATCCCAGGAAAGAGATCACGACGGCTTCGTTGACGGCGCGCCCCACCCCCTCCGCACCTCCTGAGGCGCTCATTCCCTTGTAGCAGCAGACGATCGCGATGATCGCCCCGAACATCGTTGTCTTGAGAACGGACCCCCAAAGGTCGGTGACCGAGGAGTTCGCGAACAGCGTGTTCCAGAAGGGGCCCAGCGCGCCGCCGCTGTACAGCTCGGCGGCGAGGCCGCCGAAGAGGCCGAACAGGATCGCGTAGATGTCGAACAGGCCGGTCACGATCATCAGCACCAAAAAACGCGGTACGACGAGATTCTTCACCGGGTCTACTCCCAGCACCTGCAGCGCGTCGAGCTCCTCGCGGATCTTGCGAGCGCCGAGGTCCGCGGTGATGGCGGTCCCCGCGACGCCGGCGATCACGATGGCGGTGATCACGGGGCCGATTTCGCGGATTGCGGCGAGCACGAAGAACCCGCCGAGTCGATCGAGCGCCCCGAAGAGGGTCAAGAAGTTAGCCGCCTGTAGCCCCGGGGCACCGTAGGAGATCGCGACGATCGAGATCAGCAGAGGCAGCCAGCAGAGCCGCAGCGTGAAGAGAAACTGTGAGACGAGCTCTCCGCCGTAGGGATAGGGCGGGGTGAGCGCCGACCAGACCGTCTTGGCAGCCAGGATCATCATGTCCCCAACTTCCTCGAGGAAGCTGCCGAGCGGCCGGGAGGCCCGGGTGACGGCGCCGCGCACCATCGTCTAGGGCTCGCGCTGCGAGACCACGGTCGAACGCGCTCCTTCCACGTGGCAACTGTACTAGATAACCATAACAATAGTAGTTTCTAGCCTCGCGGTGTACCCTGGGGGGGTGGCGAAAGAGCGGCGCAAGCCCGAGGAGGAGGCGACCGCAACGGGCGATCTCGACATGACGATCGAGCGAGATGGCGAGGTACCCGTCGGTGTGCAGCTTGCCTGGGTCCTGCGCGCGCGGATCCAGGAGCGCCGCTTGCAGCCAGGCGAGCGACTCCCCGGATTGCGTGAGCTGGCGCAGGCCGCGGGCGTCAACATCAATACCGCCCGCGCCGCGTACCAACGCCTCGAGCAGGGGTCCCTGATAGAAACGCGCCAGGGCAGCGGCTCGTATGTGGCCGACAGCTCGCGTAGAAATTCACAGGTCACGGTCATAGCCGCTGGCGCAGCGCGAAAGGCACGACGCGCAGGCGTCGATCCGAGAGAGGTCGCGGCCGCCCTCTACGTATCCTCGAGCCCTCTCAACGAGATCGAGCAGACCGCGGCGCACCGGCGGGCGCTTCTTCGCGTACAGATCACCGCGCTTGCGACGGCCCTCGGGGAGATCGAAAGTACCTACCCAGGACTCGCATCAGCGCTGCAGACACGTGGTCCCCGTGCGGGACCGAAGATGCTGAACGCCGCCGAGCTCGAGCGAGTACGCGCCGATCTCCTGCGGCGCCTTGCAGCGGTCCAAGCCGCCGTCGATGCGCTCAGCGGCGAAGATCATGCAGAGGGTCCTCGACCGCAACCAGCGAGAAGTCCGCAGCGCAAGCGCAGCCACAAGCGCGCGATCTCTCCGGCGCCCGCCCGCGCGTGATCCATGACCCCCGAGCTCTATTTCCTCGTGATGGTCCTAGGCGTGCCGGCGCTCATCCTCGCGGTCGCGATTGTGGGTGCATGGCTCCACGGCGAGGACAGCGAGCAGCTGCTGGACTGGCGGCCCACGAGGTCGCTTAAGAAGGAAGCCGAACTGAGCCTCGGCGACGCCCAGGAGATGCTCGACGCGGTGAATCGATACCGCCGCCTTCGGGGCGCGCCCGCCCGCTCGATCGAGGAGATCAAGAACGCGAACTGACGCGGGGAGCTGGGCGTGGCTATTGGTGATCTGAGCGCTAGGGCCCGCCCTCGCGCACGACGAGCAGCACGCCCGCGCCCGTCGGCACGAGCGCCTCGCTGGCGCGGTCATCGGCACTGACGAGCGCGCGGAAGGCCTCGACCTCGCCGGCGTGCGAGAGCACGTTGTCGACCGCGAGTAGGCCGCCCGGCGCGAGCACCCTCGCAAGCTGCGGCCAGTAGCTCTCGTATGCAGGGCGTTCGGCGTCGAGGAAGATCATCTCCCAGGCTGCGTCCGCGGAGGAGCGCAGCGTATGCCCGGCGTCCTCGACGCGCAGCTCGACGAAGGCGTCGAGGCGGCCGCTAGCGAGGTTGGCGGCCGCCTGCGTGCTGCGCACGGCATCGGTGTCGACGCTCACGACGCGGCCGCCGACGCTGCGCGCCGCGTCCGCTAGCCACAGCGTCGAGTAGCCGTTGGAGCCCCCGAGCTCGAGGATCGAGCGCGCCGCGGTCGCCTTCACGAGCAGCGCCAGCAGCGCCGCGCTCTCGGGCTCGAGGTTGCGCAGGCGATCGAGGCGGTCGCTCTTGGCGATGTCGTGCTCGACGCCGTCGCGGTGCAGCTGCTCCAGCAGCGCCGCCAGCTCCTGCCTCACAGCCCGTAGGAGCGGCCGATGACGTCGAGCATGATCTCGTCGGTACCGGCGCCGATGCGGTTCAGGCGCATGTCGCGCCACACCCGCTCGACCCCGTACTCGCGCATGTAGCCCGCGCCGCCGTGGATCTGGATGCACTCGTCCGCGACCTCGCAGGCAACGCGCGCGGCGTGCAGCTTGGCCATCGAGATCTCGCGCACGGGGTACTCGCCGTTGTTGAAGCGCCATGCCGTCACGTAGACCATCTGGCGCGCCGACTCGATCTTCGTGGCCATCTCCGCGAACTTGTGGCGGATCACCTGGAACTTGCCGATTTCACGCCCGAAGGCCTTGCGCTCGTGCGCGTACTGCAGCGTGCGCTCAAAGCATTTCTGGGCGCCCGCGACGCACCCCGCGGCGCCGATCAGGCGCTCGCCCTGGAGCTCCCACATGATGTGGTAGAAGCCCTTGCCCACCTTGCCGAGTACCGCAGAGGCGGGCACGCGCACGTCCTGGAAGGCCAGCAACGCGGTGTCGGAGGCGTGCATGCCGAGCTTCTCGAGCTTCTTCTCGCGGATCACCCCGGGAAGGTTCATCGGCACGAGAAACAGCGTGAAGCCGTCGTAGCCGGCGTCCGGGTCGGTCTTGGTGACGAGCACGATCACGTCGGCGCGGTGGCCATTGGTGATGTAGGTCTTCGAGCCGTTGATCACGTATTCGTCGGCGTCGCGCACCGCGCGCGTCTTGATGCCCGCGACGTCCGAGCCGGCGTCCGGCTCGGTGATCCCCAGGCAGAGGATCTTCTCTCCCCTGATCGCGGGAGCGGCCCATTCCTGCTTCTGCTCCTCGGTCCCGAACTTCAGGATCGGCGGCATCGCCATGTCGGTCTGGACCGCGAGCCCCATCGCGAGACCCCCCGAGTTGGCGTTCGTGATCTCCTCGGCCAGAACGAGGCTCGAGTAGTAGTCGCCACCCTGGCCGCCGTACTCCTCGGGCTTGTCGAGGCCGAGGAAGCCGAGCTCGCCCATGCGCCGGAAGACCGAGTCGGGGAAGGTGGTCTCCTCCCATTCCTCGGAGTGCGGCGCGAGCTCCTTGATCGCGAAGTTGCGGATCGACTCGCGCAGCGCTTCGTGCTCGTCGGTGAAGATGAAGTGCTTGCGCGCGGCCGCGTGGTCGGGCTTCACGACGCTCTCGGCGGTGGCTGCCATGTCGGCGGGTCTCCTGTTCTGTGAAGTGGGGTGCTCGGGTGCGCCGGCGCGCCTGTGCACGCGAGGCGACGCTAACCCAGGGCTGGGCGAAAGTAAATAGTAGAGCTGTTCACTTTCTGCAGCGCGCCGCTTCCGCGACCCTCCGCGAGTGCGCGCGGGTGTGGCCCGAGCGCTGTGGGAGAATGCGCGCACGGCGGGTCCTCAAGCCTCGCCCCGAACGCGAGCGAGCGAGAAGGAGGGTCCCGCGCTGATCGATTGCCAGCAGCTCAGGGTGAGGCCGGCGGGCCTCAGTCGAGCCGGCGCCAGCGCTGCGCTCGCGGCGCTCGCGGCGGCGCTGGCGCTGGCGCTGGCCGGGCCCAGCGCCGGCCAGGCGGCAGAAGTGCCGCCGGAACTCGTGAGCCTCGAGCAGCAGATGGCGAAGCTCCAGGTGAACAGCGAGCGCTTCACGCTCCAGGAGGAAATCTCGGTGGGCGAAATCGGCGGCTCCGCAATCCCCTTCGCGCTGCTGATCTCGGGCCGGGGGGAAGTCAGCGACACGCCCGCCGAGGCGTCGGTCGAAGCGGGGCTGCTCGGCGCCACCTTTGCGCGCGAGCGGGTGATCGGTGAAACCGAGTGGGTCTACGAATCCCGCGCGAAGGAAGTCGACGGCGGCCGCCCGTGGGTGAGGCGCGAACGCCGCCCGCCGCAGGCTTCCGGCGGTCTCGGGTTGGGGCTGCTCGAAGCCCCCGAGGCGGGCAGCCAGGGCACCTTCGGCAAGCTGATCGAAGAGCTCAACGGGGCGCAGACGCTCATCGACTCGGGCCCGGTCACGGTCGAGAACGAGCGCGTGATCGAGTTCGACGCGAGCGTCAACCCCGCTCCGCTGATCGCGCGACTGGAAGCGGAAGCGAAGGCGAGCGAACCGCCGCACCCGCTCCAGTCGCTGTTCCCGGGGCTGCCGGGCAGCGGTCCGAAGGGGCCGACCAGGACGTCCCCCGCCGACGCTCGAGCTCGAAGCGTTCATCGCCCCCAACGGGCTGCCGGTGCGCGTGCGCGGCACCTTCACCTACCACGGCGCCGTCATCTCGGCGCGCTCTGACGACGGTCGCGATCAACATCCCGGTCAGCGTGTCGCCGCCGCCGGCGCGCGAGACGATCGCGAGCGGCGAAGCTGAATGTGCTCGAGCGACGGGCCGCCGCGATCGCGCGAAAGCGGCTACTGCGCGAGTGCAGGCGGCTGAAGGGGAACGTGGCGCGCGAGTGCCGCGCCGCGGCCAGGGGCGGAGCGGAAACGAACTCGCCGCCACCGTCGCTGCTGTAGTACGCAGTAGCGCTTAGCACTACGCAGCGAGATGCTCGAAGGCGTTAGGATGCGCGGCGGTGGCCGCGCGGAGAAGGTCCTCTACGACGTCGACGAGCGGGGCGTGGCGACGATCACGCTGAACGACCCCGACACGCGCAACGCGCTCTCGGCGGAGCTGCTCGGCGGGCTGACGGCGGCGCTCGAGCGCGCGCGCGACGGACGACGGGGCGCGCTGCGTGGTGCTGCGCTCCTCGCACGAGCAGCACGTTCTCCTCGGGCGCGAACCTCGGCGGCTTCGCGGCGGACGCGCCGCTCGTGCACAAGCACTTCGGCTCCGAGCGCTTCGTGGGCGCTGTTCAAGCTGATCGGCGCGCTCGGCAAGCCGACGCTGTGCGCCGCGCGCGGGCACGTGCTCGCGGGCGCGCTCGGGATCGCGCTGGCGTGCGACCTGATCGTCGCCGGCGAGAGCGCGACGTTCGGCACGCCCGAGATCAACGTCGGCACGTTCCCCTTCATGATCATGGCGCTGATCTATCGCAACGTGCCGCGCAAGAAGGCCAACGAGCTGCTGCTGCTGGGCGAGCGCTGGAACGCGCAGGAGGCGCTCGCCGCGGGGATCGTCAACCGCGTCGTGCCCGACGCGGAGCTCGACGAGGCGGTCGCCGACTGGGCGGGCAAGCTGGCGGCGCAAGTCGCCGGTGATCATGCGCCTCGGCAAGGAAGCGATGCGCCGCCAGCTGGACATGCCGCTCGACGACGCGCTCGACTACCTGCGCGCCCAGCTGACGCTCGCGCTGTCCACCGAGGACATCGTCGAGGGCGTGAGCGCGTTCTTCGAGAAGCGCGAGCCGGTGGAAAGGCGCGTGACGCTAGAGCATGAGCCCACCACGCGCGCCCGCGCGGCAACGAGTCCCAGCCGAAGGCGCCCGCGCCGAGCTCGCTGCTGCGCCCGCTGGTGGAGGACCTGCAGGCGCGCCGCGAGCAGATCAGGCTCGGCGGCGGCGAGGAGAAGATCGCGCGCCAGCACGCGCAGGAGAAGCTCACCGCGCGCGAGCGCCTCGCGCTGCTGATCGACGAGGGCACGTTCGTGGAGCTCGGCATCCACGGGCGCCCGCACTTCTCCCAGCGCGCGATGGAGGCAAGGACGCGCCGGCCGACGGCGTGATCACCGGCTACGGCAAGGTCGACGGCCGCCTGGTGGCGGTGTGCGCGTACGACTTCACGGTGATGGCGGGCTCGATGGGGATGACCGGCGAGCTGAAGGTGACGCGCCTGCGCGAGCTCGCGCTGACCAAGCGGATCCCGTTCATCTGGCTGCTCGACTCCGCGGGCGCGCGCATCCAGGAGGCGGTCGGCTCGCTGTTCGCGGGCTCGGGGCACCTGTTCCGCGAGGAGGTCGTGATGAGCGGCGTGATCCCGCAGATCGCCGCGCTGATGGGCCCCTGCGCGGCCGGCACGGCCTACATCCCGGGGCTCGCGGACTTCGTGCCGATGGTCAAGGGCCGCGGCTCGATGGCGCTCGCGGGGCCGCACCTGGTGCGCGCGGCGATCGGCGAGGACGTGACCCAGGAGGAACTGGGCGGCTCGCGCGTGCACTGCCGCAAGTCGGGCGTGGGCGACATGGAGGTGGCGAGCGACGAGGAGTGCATCGAGCGCGATCAAGCAGTACCTCTCCTTCATGCCCCAGAACTGCGAAACGCCGCCGCCGTGCAAGCCCGTCGCGGACCCGATCGAGCGCGCCGAGGAGGACCTGCTCGACGTGCTGCCGGAGTCAAACCGCAAGCCGTATGACATGTACGAGGTGATCCGCCGCATCGTTGACGACGGCGAGTACCTCGACATGAAGGGCCAGTGGGCGAAGACGATCATCACGTGCTTCGCGCGCTTCGGCGGGCGCCCGGCGGGGATCGTCGCCAACCAGCCGAGGCACCTCGGCGGGATCCTCGACAACGACTCCGCCGACAAGGCCGCGCGCTTCGTGAACCTCTGCAACGCGTTCGCGATCCCGCTGGTGTTCCTGATGGACGTGCCCGGGCTTCATGGTCGGCACCAAGGTCGAGGCGGAGGGGATCATCCGCCACGGCGCGAAGATGCTCTACGCGGTCGCCAACGCGACGGTGCCGAAGATCACGGTGATCACGCGCAAGGCCTACGGCGCGGGCTACTACGTGATGAACGGGCGCGCATATGAGCCCGACCTGATCGTCGCCTGGCCGAGCGCGGAGATCAGCGTGATGGGCGCCGAGGGCGCGGTTGAGATCGTGATGCGCAAACAGGTCGAGGAAGCCGAGGACCCGGAGGCCAAGAAGGCGGAGCTGATCGAGGCCTACCGCAAGATCATCGACGTCTACATCGCGGCGGGCAACGACATGATCGACGACGTGATCGACCCGCGCGAGACGCGCCCGACGATCTGCCGCGCGCTGGAGATGGCGCAGGGCAAGCGCGTCGAGCGCCCGTGGAAGCGCCAGGGGGTCGTGCCGGTATGAGTGTGGCGAGCAACCCGGCACCGCTCGGGCGCAAACAGAGCGGGAGGATCGCAATGAGCCTCGAGGACCCGGTCGTGATCACCTGCTCGATCTCGGGTGCGATCGCCAACCGCGAGCAGTGCCCGGCGATCCCCTACACGCCGGCGGAGTACGCGGCGGAGGCGCGCCGGATCGTGGACGAGGGCGGCGTGATGATCCACATCCACGCGCGCAAACCCGACGGCACGCCGAGCTATGAGGTCGAGGACTTCCAGGCGATCACCGACGCGATCCGCGCGGAGGTCGGCGAGCAGGTGATCGTGAACTTCTCGACCGGCACGATCGGCGTGCCGGTGGCGAAGCGCATCGAGTACCTGCGCGCGTGCCGCCCGGAGGTGGCGGCGCTGAACATGGGCTCGATGAACTACGCGAAGTACTCGCGCTCGCGCAAGGCGTTCGTGTTCAACATGGTCTTCGCGAACCCCTTCGAGGAGATCATCGAGCTGCTCGAGGCGATGAACGAGCTCGGCATCAAACCCGAGCACGAGTGCTTCGACATCGGCCACGTGGGAAGCCTCGCGCCGCTGATCGACATGGGCGTGCTGCACACGCCGCTGCACGTGGACTGCGTGATGGGCGTGGTGGGCGGCATCCCGCCGAGCGCGCGGAACCTGGCGGCGATGGTCGCGAACATCCCCGCGGGCTCGCACTGGGGCGTGATCGGGATCTCGCGCGATCAGTGGATGCTGGTGGCCGCGGCGCTCACCCTCGGCGGCTCGATCCGCGTGGGCCTCGAGGACAACCTGTACCTGCCGAGCGGCGAGATGGCGCGCTCAAACGGCGAGCTGATCGCGAAGGCCCGGCAGATGACCGAAGACATCGGCCGCCGTCCGGCGTCCGTGGAGGAGGCGCGCAGGATGCTCGCGCTCGCGCCGCGCGAGGTCCGCGCATGAGCGCGCTGCCGCTCGAGGGGATCCGCGTGCTCGACCTCTCGCGGCTGCTGCCGGGGGGCTTCTGCTCGCTGCTGCTGGCGGACTTCGGCGCGGAGGTGCTGAAGGTCGAGGACACGGGCATGGGCGACTACATCCGCTGGTCGCCGCCGTTCTACGAGGGCGCGCACGAGAGCGCGCGCTCGGCGCTGTTCCTGTCGCTGAACCGCAACAAGCGCTCGATCCGCCTGGACCTCAAGCAGGAGCGCGGACGCGAGGCGCTGCTGCGGCTGGTGCGCGAGTACGACGTGGTGCTCGAATCGTTCCGGCCGGGGGTGCTCGACCGCCTTGGCGTGGGCTACGAGCGCATGCGCGAGGAGAACCCGGGGCTGATCTTCTGCGCGATCAGCGGCTACGGCCAGGACGGCCCGAAACGGGACGCCTCGGGGCACGACATGAACTACCTCGGGCTCGTCGGCCTGCTCGGGCTGACGGGCGAGCGCGGCGGCGCCCCCGTGCAGGCGGCGGGGCAGATCGCGGACATCGGCGGCGGTGCGCTGATGGCGGCATTCGGGATCATGGCGGCGCTGCGCGAGCGCGACGGCTCGGCCGCGAGCCCCGGCTCCGGCGAGGGCCAGCTGGTGGACGTGTCGATGAGCGACGGGGCGCTCTCGTGGCTTGCGATGGTGGCGGGCGCGCACTTCGCCGACGGCAAGGTTCCGCGCCGCGGGGAGCTCCCGCTGGCGGGCTCGCTGATCTGCTACCGGCCGTATGAGTGCGCGGACGGCTGGGTGTCGCTGGGGGCGCTCGAGCCGAAGTTCTGGCAGGCGTTCTGCCGCGGCGTGGGCCGCGAGGAGCTGGTGGGCTCGCAGTTCGAGCACCCCGGTTCGGACGCCCACGAGCAGGTGAAGGCGATCTTCGCAGAGCGCTCGCGCGCGCAGTGGGAGGCCTTCGCGCGCGAGAACGACTGCTGTCTTGAGCCCGTGCTCGAGCTCGACGAGGCGCTGTCCTCGGATCTCGTGCGCGCGCGCGAGATGGTCGTGGAGATCGAGCAGCCGGGCGCCGAGCGCCCCGTGCGACAGCTCGGCGTGCCCGTGAAGCTCGCGCGCACGCCGGGCGACCACGCGCGGCTGCCGGGGCCCGCGCTCGGCGAGCACACCGAGGAGGTGCTGCTCGACGCCGGCTACAGCCACGCGGAGGTCGAGGAGCTGCTCGATAGCGGCGCGGCCGCGGGGCCCGCGACGGCGAGCCGTGCCTGAGCGCTCGCCCGCGCGGGAGACCCTCAGCACGCCGCTCGCTGCCGATCATTCGCCGCCCGCCGCACTGCTGCGCATGCGCGAGCTCGCGCAGCGCACGGGCGTGAGCCCGGGGACGATCCGCTACTACCTGCGCGAGGGCCTGCTCGGAGCGGGCGAGGACGTGGTGCGCACGAGTCGCAACATGGCCTACTACCCGCCGCGCTACGTCGAGCGGATCGAACTGATCAAGCGCCTGCAGGAGGAGCGCTTCCTGCCGCTGCGCGTGATCAGGGGCGCGCTGGCGCAGGAACCCGAGCGGGTGCGCGCGCTGGTGGAGCTGGAGGACCGCATCATCGAGGGAGCGCTCGAGCAGGCGGAGGAGCGGCGCCTGTCGCGCCGCGCGGCGCAGGAGCGCTACCGCATCCCGCGCAACGTGCTCGAGCGGCTGGCGGAGATCGGCGTACTCACGCCCACACGCAGCGGCTATGACCGCGACGACGTGAAGATCATCGAGGCGATCGCGAGCTTTCGCGCGGGCGGCTACGACGAGACGCTCGGGTTCACCGTGTACGACACGCTGCGCTACCGCAGCGCGCTCGAGCCGCTCGTCGAGGAGGAGCTGGGCGCCCTGCTCGGACGGCTCGCGGGCGAGGTCGAGGCCGAGCGCGCGCTCGCGATCATCGCCGCGGGCGTGGAGCCGCTGCGCGAGCTGATCGGCGCGATGCACTCGAAGCTGCTGCTCTCCGCGCTACGCCGCCACCGCGTCTCGCGCGCTACCAGCGCGCGCGATGGTGCTCCATCACGCCCAGCCCGCGCGCCAGCGCGACGCCGCCGGGCAGCGTCCCGCGAAGCTCCCGAACGGCGCGCGGTAGTCGCTCGGACGAGCAGCAAACGGTCGCGCCGGGCGCGCTCGGCCTCGGCGTGGAAGTGCAGCAGCGAGCCGTCCTCGCAGGCGAGGCTCGAGAGGTCGCCGGCGAACTCACCGGCGGCGTCTCGGACGGGCGCGCCGCCGACCCAGACCGCGCGCTCTGATCCATGCGGGGGTCGTTGACGCCGCTGACGAGGTTCCACGCCAGCTCGCCGCCGTCGGGCCCTTCGCCGACGCCGGCGCTCCAGCGCCACTCGGTGTGCGCGTGCGTGATGCCCTGCGGTGTCGTCGATCACGCCCGCGCCTCGCACCGGCGCGCGGGCCGCCGTCGAGCGACAGCGTGCCCCGTGCGCCACCCCCGCCTGCTTGCGTGTCCACACCTTCCCGCTGCGCCCGTGCGGGCACAGCAGCCTCGATCCCCGCTTCTTCCTCGAGTCTGAGGTCGAGCTCGACCCCCCTGCCACGGTCGCGGATCTGCAGCGAGCCGGGCTCCAGGAGCAGCTCGCCGGCGCGCGGGAGCATGCGCGTGCGCTCGCGCAGCTCCCTCCCTCGCGCTCGTAAAGCGCCCAGAAGGACTGCCTCAGCGGGCCCACGTGCACGAGCGCCGCGCAGGCCATGAGCCGCTCGCCGAAGATCCCCACCCAGCGCCAGCGCTTCAGCGGGCGCGTGCCGTGAAGATGCGGCTGGGGAGCACGTCCCCGCGCGCCACGGAGCTCCCGTCGCCCAGGCGGGATGTAGTCGCTTGCCGCGGTCGGCGGACGGGCGGGATATCCTCTTGTTTCGACTGACCTCATGGGCGGTGCGCAGCGGCGGACGGCGAGAGCTGCCCCTTGAGGGTCGCCGCCGTCCAGCTCAACTCGAGCGCCGATCGCGGCGCCAACCTGGCCTCGGCCGACCGTCTCACGCGCGCTGCTGCGGCGGAGGGCGCGGAGCTGATCGTACTGCCGGAGAAGTGGCCGGCGCTCGGCGGCGATGAGGCGATGCGCGCGGCCGCGGAAGGCCTCGACGGCCCGGCGCTCCAGTGGGCGCGGGAGCGGCCCGCGAGCTCGCCGTGGAGATCGTGGCGGGCTCGATCCTCGAGCGCGTGGAGGGCCAGGAGAAGTTCGCCAACACGTCTGTGCACATCGACGCCGACGGGGAGATCAGGGCCGTCTACCGCAAGATCCACATGTTCGACGTGGAGGTCGGCGGACGCGCCTACCGCGAGTCGGAGCTCGAGCAGCCGGGGGAGGAGATCGTGCTCTCGCACACCTCCGATGGCACTGGTCTCGGCCTGACGGTCTGCTACGACCTGCGCTTCCCGGAGCTGTACCGCATCCTCGCGGTGCGCGGCGCCGAGCTGATCGCGGTGCCGGCGGCGTTCACGCTCGCGACCACGCGCGAGCACTGGGAGGTGCTGCTGCGTGCGCGCGCGATCGAGAACCAGTGCTACGTGATCGCGGCCAACCAGGTCGGCGAGCACGGCGCGGGCATGCAGTCGGGCGGACGCTCGATGATCGTGGACCCTTGGGGCGTGGTGCTCGCGGACGCACCGGACGCCGAGTGCCACATCCTCGCCGAGGTGAGCCTCGAGCGCGTGCAGGAGATCCGCTCGAAGCTGCCCTCGCTCGCCAATCGCCAGGCGCACGCCTACCGCTGGCCGCAGGAGGCAACCGCGCTGTGAGCTCCTCGCGCGCACCGGAGCCACCGCGCGAGGGCGCGCGGCCGCGAGGCTCGCGCGCGGGCGTCTCGCGCGCGGCGCGCGCGAAGAGCTCTGAGGAGAAGCGCCGGCAGATCCTGGCGGCGGCGGTGCGCGTGTTCGCGCGCCAGGGCTTCCACGCCTGCCGCGTGTCGGACATCGCCGACGAGGCGGGCGTGGCCTACGGCCTCGTCTATCACTACTTCGCCTCCAAGGATGAGGTGCTCGACACCCTCTTCGTCGAGCGCTGGGACGTGATGCTCGAGCTGATCCGCGAGGTGGACGCGGAGCTGATCCCGGTGCGCGACAAGCTGCGCGCGATCGCGTCGTTCATCGTCGACAGCTACGAGCGCGATCCCGATCTGATGAAGGTGATCATCGTCGAGGTGACGCGCGCGGCGAACTCGTTCGGCCGCACGCACCTTCCGGAGATCCGCGAAGCGTATGACCTGATCGCGGGGATCGTGAGCAAGGCGCAGGCCGAAGGTCAGTTCAGGGTGGAGATCGATGCGCGCTTCGCGGCGATGGCCTTCTACGGCGCGATCGAGCAGCTGCTGACAGGCTGGATCTTCGGCCTGCTGCCGGCGGGCGGCGAGCACTTCGAGCGCGCGAAGTGGCTGGTCGTCGAGACGGTGTGCGGGGGTCTAGAGACGCGTACCGCGGAGAGGCTCAGCGCGCGTTGAGGGGCCTGCCGCCGCGCCCTGGTCGCGGCCGGCACGTGTGAGCACGACGGCCGCGGGCAATAGACTGCCGCTGGTGCAGAACGACATGGTCAAGCGGCTCATGTATTCGGCGCTGCTCGCTGGTGCCGGGGCGCTCGCGAGCGTCGTGGCGAACCGCGCGGCGGCGGTCGTGTGGCGGCGCGTCTTCGGCGAGGAGCCGCCCGAGTGAGCGCCTACCCGCCGCCCTCCGGTGACGGCAGTCGCGGCGAGCCTCCACAGAACATCGCGACCGCGATCGCCGAAGTCTCCGAGCGCGCGACGCTGCTGGTGCGCGAAGAGATCGAGCTGGCGAAGACGGAGGTCTCCGAAAAGGCGACGAAACTGATCCGCGGAGCGATCGTTGGCGCCGCCGCCGGGGTGTTCCTGGTGATGGCGCTGATCTTCGTGCTGATCGGGATCGCGTGGCTCCTGTACTGGGCGCTTCCCGTGGAAACGTTCGCGTACTTCTGGGGCTTCTTCGCGATGGCGGCGATCCTGGTGCTGCTCGGAGCGCTCGCGGGCGTGATCGCGGCGAAAGTCGTCAAACGCAGCGCGCCGCCTATGCCGAGCATGGCGATCGAGGAGGCGCGCAAGATCCGCGAGGCGGTCTCCACGCCCGGCGCCAGCGCCGCCGCGTACACGAACGGCGACCCTCCACCTGCGACGTCCGCGCCGGCAGAGGCGAGCGCCCCGGACGCGCCCGCGGAGCCGACCAGCTGATGGCGCAGCGTTCGGCCGCGGAAATCCGGAGCTCGATCGAGGCCAACCGGGCGGAACTCGCGCTGTCGGTCGATCGTCTGCGCGGCGAGGTGACGCGCGCGACCGACTGGCGCGCCCACGTCGAGCACCACCGCCGCGAGATCGTCGCGGGCGCGGCGGTCGTGGGGTTCGTGGTCGCGGTGCGGCTCCTTCGCCGCGGCCGGCGCAGGAATGCCGCGGACTAGTTACCTGCAGCCTTGCGACGCGTCGTGCTTCAGATTCTTGCGGGATCCCTCGCGTGCCTGATCCTCGCCACGTGTGGCGCGACGAAGTCGGACGTCGCAGTCACCGTCGCCGGCACTTCGATCTCCAGGGGCGAAGTGGCGCACTGGGAAGCGATCAAGCGGCGGGAAGCCGCAGCTGCCGCCACGACGCGGCGGTCGGCCCGAGCGTCGCCGCGAGAAGAGGCCCTCGACCTGCTCATAAACACAGCCTGGCTGCAGCGGGAATCCGAACGTCGCGGCGTCAACATCCCAAAGCGATCCCTCAACGAAGACTATGCGCGCCTCGCTAGTGGTAAAGCCGGTGCTGCCTTCCTCGCGAGCGTGCGACGCTCTGGGCTTGGGAAGGCCGACGAGATATTTCTCCTGCGCGCCGAGGTACTCGCGGCGCGTGAGCTCGAGTCGCTCAAGGTGACCTCGAGAAGGAGCGCCGCCCCTCTGCTATCGGCCTTTCGCGCGCGCTGGAGGGCGCAGACGCACTGCAACCTAGGCTACGTCGTCTCCGACTGCGCCAACGCGCCGCCCGCCGCCAAGTAGATCTCGGGAGGGCGCAGGGGCTCAGGCGAGCATCGCGCGGGGCACGGCGCCGACGCCGATGAGACCGGGGCCGGTGTAGGTGCCGATCACCGGCCCGACCTCGGAGGCGAAGATCGGCTCGGAGCCGAACAGCTCGCGGCAGCGTCCGATCAGGCGCTCGGCCTGCTCGGGTGCCTGGATGTGCTGCACGACCCAACCGTCGGCGCCGCTCGCGAGCAGCTCCTCGGCGTAGCCGACCATCCGCTCGAAGGCGCGTCCGGCGGTGCGCACGCGCTCGACGGGCAGGATTTCGTACTCGAGCGAGAGGATCGGCTTGATCTTCAGCGTGCCGCCGAGCCAGGCCTGTGCCTTGCCGATGCGACCGCCGCGACGAAGGTACTCGAGCGTGTCGAGACAGAACCAGATGCGAAGGTCGGCGCGAGCCTGGCGCACGCGCTCGGCAACGGCCGCCTTGTCGGCCCCTGAGCGCGCGGCGGCGGCCGCGGCGAGTACCAGCAGGCCGAGGCCTCCGCAGCCGGTTTCGCCGTCGATGACCTCGACGCGATCGCCGAGTCCGCGCTCGAGAAGCATCGCGTGCGCCTGCCGCGCCGCCTCGCAGGTCCCCGAGATGCCGCCCGCGAGGTGGATCGAGACGACGTCGCGCCCGGAGTCGATCAGCGGCTCCCAGACGGCGAGGAAGTCCCCGATCGAGGGCTGGGAGGTTGTCGGCAGCTCTGGGTCGCGCCGCAGGCGCTCGTAGAAGGCGTCGAAGCCGTCCATCTCGAGCTCGCGCACGGGTTCGCCCTGCCAGCCGACGTACAGGCTCACCTGGTGGATCTCCTGATCGTCGGCGAGCCGACGCGGGAGGTAGTGCGTGCTGTCGGTGGCGATGGCGACCTCGGGCATCGCGCGCGGACGCTAGCGCGCGCAGCGCCTCGGCGCCGGGCGGGCTACTGCAGCGCCTGCTCGAGCTCGCCCGTCTCGTACATCTCGGTGATGATGTCGCAGCCGCCTACCAGCTCGCCGCCGACGAACAGCTGCGGGATGGTGGGCCAGCTGGAGATCGCTGACAGCTCCTGGCGGATGCGCGGGTCGGGCAGCACATCGACCGCCGCGAACGGCGTCTGCAGCGACTGCAGGATCCCGACGGTGCGCGCCGAGAACCCGCACGCGGGCGCCTCGGGCGTTCCCTTCATGAACAGGATCACGCGGTGCTCGGCGATGGCGTCCCTGATCGCGTCGCGAATCGGGTTCGACTCCTGCTCCTGCGCGGGGGCCGCGGACGGGGTGCTCATCATCGGTACAGGGTCGAACTGCGGACTGGCTGACATGGATTTTGAACCTGCCTTCTTCTCAGGTGGTGGGGAGGTTGCTGGGGGCATGTGTCTTCAGCGCGAGCGCGTGGATCGCTCCACCGATGTCCTCGCCGAAGATGTCGTAGATGAGGCGGTGCTGCTCGATCCTGCTGAGGCCCGCGAAGGCCTCCGCGGTCACGGTTGCGCGGAAGTGATCGCCGCCGCCGGTGGTGTCCTCAACCTCGGCGCGGGCTCCCGGGATGGCGGACTCGATCCGGGCCTTCAGCTCCTGCGCGGCTGGCATCTTCACCAGGGTAGCCGGCGGGAGGCCGGAGCACCGGGAGCCGCCCCAGAAGGAGACCTCAGACCCCCTGCATGGCCCGCCCGCGCGGCGCTATAGTTTGTGAAGTAGATGATCACGATCACCGACAAGGGTGCAGAAAAGGTCCACGAGTTCCTTGCCTCCCAGGAGGCCGACCTCAGCGTCGCGGGGCTGCGCGTGGGCGTCCGCGGCGGCGGCTGCTCGGGCTTCCAGTACCAGCTCGCCTTCGACGAGCAGCGCGACAGCGACGTCGTGTTCCAGAGCCACGGGCTGAAGCTGATGGTCGACTCGGAGAGCCTGCGCTACGTGTCCGGCTCGACGATCGACTACGAGGAAAGCCTGCAGGGCGCGGGCTTCAAGGTCGAGAACCCGAACGTAGTGGCAGCCTGTGGTTGTGGCTCCTCCTTCCGCGTGGCGGAAGAGGAGCAGGTCTCAGCGGTCTAGCAAGCGGCGCCCGCGGCAGTGTGCCGCGGCAGGATTTGCCGCGATGCGATGCGCCGCGATCCTCTCTGCTGCGACCCTCCTGCTGTGCGCCGCTTGCGGGCACTCCGGGCCCAGACGCAGGCAGCGCGGGCCCACTGCCGCGCGCTCCGCGTCCACACCGGCGCGTGCCGTGCGCGGGCCGGCACTCGGCCTGACCGAGGACAACGCCGATCTGCTGTGGAACCCGCAGGCAGCCACGGGCGGGCCGTTCGCGACGGCGCGCAGCCAGCTGACGGCGCTGCACCCGACCTACCTGAGGCTGTTGATCGACTGGGCTGTCCTGCAGCCGAGCCCGGCGCGGGGACCGGACCTCGAAGCGGGCGTCAGCGGCTGCGCGCGCGAAAGCGGCCCGTGCGGCGCGTTCGCGGGGGTGCGCGCCGAGCTCGCCGCGGTCGCCTCCCAGCAGCGCCTGGAGGGCGCGGGTAGCTTCCAGGTCGTGATCGACATCCTCGGCGTGCCGGCGTGGGCGGCGGCCGATCCCTCCGGCTGTGAGCTCGACGGGACGCCCGCGCTGGCGCGACCGCTGCGCCTCTCCGCGCTGGCCGACTACCGCGCACTGATTGGCTCGCTGCTGAAGCTCGGTGCGCAGGAGGGGGTGGCGCTGCGCTGGTGGAGCCCCTGGAACGAGCCCAACGATCCGCGCTTTTTGAGCCCCCAGCGCGCGAGCTGCTCGGCGGTCTCGCCGCCCGTGTCGGCGCAGGCCTACGGCGAGCTCGCGCGCGCGATGAGCGAGGCGTTGCGCGCCGCCGGAGGCGGAGCCCAGATGGTGCTGGGCGAACTTCAGGGTCTCACGCGCGACTCGCCGCACGCCACGAGCATCGCTCAGTTCGTCGCGAGCGTTCCCGAAGAAGTGGCGTGCCTGGGCACGGTCTGGTCGGTGCACGCCTACGCGACCTACGACCCCGGCGCCGGCGGCACGGAACCGGTGCAGGCGCTGCGCTCGGCGCTCGAGGCCCGCGGGGGCTGCGCCGCGCGCGCGCAGATCTGGGTGACCGAGGCCGGCGCGGGCGCGCCCCACGCCGGCCAGCAGAGACCCGCCGGCGCGGGAGCCGAAGTGGAGGGATGCGAAGCGCTCGCGCGGGAGCTCGCACGCTGGTACGCGGATCCCCGTGTGGGAGCCGTCTTCCAGTACACCTTCCGCGAGGACCCCGACTTCCAAGTCGGGCTCGTGAGCGCGGCCCTCGATCACGTCTACCCGGCGTTCGGGCTGTGGCTTCAGTACTCGTCGAGACGGCGCGCGGGTGACCTACCGCCTGCACCCGCATCGGCGTGCCGCGCGGACTGATCGCGCGTGAGGATTGCTTGCGAAAGAGCCGCCGCGGGGGCAGTCGCCACCCATCGCGATTAACCGTTAGTTGGTCGGCCAGCCAGCAGCGGGTTGACCGCGCGCGTGCAGTCTGTTACGTTCCGCGCCGACATGAGGTCACGCTTAGTAGGGGGCGAGGAGTGCCCGGAGCTCCGGTCGCGTCGGCGTTCCCGCAGGGGGAAACGCGCGGCCGGGATGTACAGCAGAAGCTTGACGCCAGGGAGCATCTGTGGCAAGCTGAGCTGAGCTATCCATCGCGACTGGCGCGGTGGTGCGGCCTGGGGGCCTCACACATCCTGTGAGCGCTAACTGCTTTTCTTCATTGCCGAGCGGGGCGTAGGAGGGGATCCCAGGGTAGTTAACTACCAGAGGGAAAAGGAGTCGTGCAGATGAAACGCATGAGGATTGTGGGGCTGTGCCTCGTCGCGGTGTTCGCGCTTAGCGCGGTCATGGCCGCGAGCGCGTCAGCCGCCTTGCCTGAATACAAAGTGTGTTTGAAAGCCAAAAAAGCCGGCAAACTATGGACCGGCCACTACACGGACAAAGCATGTAGCAAACACGCGACAGGCGCCGAAGAAGCAGCTGGCAAAACGAACAAGTACGAACGCGAAGAATGGAAAAAAGCCAAAAAATTCACGTTCAAAGGTAAAAACGTGAATGGCACGCCGCACAACAACATCGTCGACCCGTTCGGCCCAAACATGGTCAAAGGCGAAAAAGCCCAGATCAAGGGCACGACCACGTGCACCAAAGAAAAGGTCACCGGTACAGTGACGGGTCCGAAAACCGAGAAGTGGAAGACCGAATACAAGGGTTGTGAAGCCCTGAACACGCCATGCAACACGGCGGGCAAGGGATCCGGCATAATCGAGACCGAAGAACTCGAAGGCACGCTCGTCTACATCAACAAAGGGACGCAAACACCCGGTCTGCGGGTCAAGGGTCTCGGTCCGATGGGGCTGCTCGCGCAGTACGAATGCCTGAACAAAGGCCTCAACGTCCTCGTGCACGGCGAAATCATCGCCAAACCCGAAGGCAATGTGAACTTCGCCAACAAACACGCGAAGACAAAAGCGGAAGAAGGCCCGCTCCAGATGCAGAGCAACATGTACGAAGAAGAAGCCTTTACCGAAGGACAGGGTAAAGAATACTTCGAATGGGGCTTCGAGCTGGAAGCCTGCTTGAAAGGCGAAGCACCGTTCCCGCCCGTTCCTCCGGCGAAAACCGTAGCCGAATGTGAAGTGTTCATTGGGCCGGCTCCGGCGCCACCGGCGGTGTCGCTGATCAGCACGGTCTCGGGCGCGCAGAACGCGACGGCCCCGGCAGTGCAGAACGGCACCAGCGAAGCGACAGGTGAAGCCTTCCTGATCGAAGCGTAGTCCGGCAGTAAGTAAGCAAGCGAAGTGCAATGCGGTGTGGGGCCCCAGGTGGGCCCCACACCTCGTTCTGCGCAGCTCGCAGACGAGGGCCGGAGAGGACGCACGTGGGCGCGTCCAGTACCAGCTTGTATGGCCGACGGGCGACTGCTAGCGTGTCTGTCTGAACTGGCGGAGGGTAGAGGGGAGCAGGACCGATGAGCGGGGTTAGGGCCGATTGGTGTTGGGCGTCGAGGCGGCGGGTGAGGGCGCTCACGCTCGGGGCCGCGCTGTGCGTCGCAGCGGCTCTGCTCGGAACTCCGCCGGCCAACGGCCTCAGCCAGCGCGGCCACGAATTCGGCCAGTCCTTCGGCAGCGGCGACCTATCGCATCCGTCGGGCCTCGCGGTCAACGAAGAGAGCGGTGACGTATACGTGCTGGACAGCGCGAACAACCGCGTCGTCGTGTTCGGCCCGAAACACGAATTCCTGCAAGCCTGGGGCGCTGGCGTCGGCAAAAGTGGGGGCAAACACTACGAAACGTGCACCAGCGAATGCAAAGCGGGTACCGCCGGATTCGGCAAGGGCCAGCTCGACGCCCCAGCGGCGATCGCGGTCGATAACTCAAAGACGTCGCCCTCGCACGGCGACGTCTACGTCGTCGCCAACCACACCGCCAAGAAGGCGGTGCTCGACAAGTTCAGCGCGTCCGGAGAATACATGGAGCGCGTTCTCGGGGGCCACGAAGAAAAAGAAGAATTTGAAGAAAACCCGATCGTCGGCGTAGCCGTCGGCCCGACGGGGACGGTGTGGGTCGAGCGCGAAGCCGAAGAAGGAGAATTCTTGATCCAGCGCCTCGGGAACGCGATCAAGAACGCCCCCCTTGGTGTGCCGTCCGAAATCAGTTCGGAACGCCTCGAAGGTGTGGTGAGGCCCGGGCTCGCCGTGGACGGCAAAGGCGGCCTTTACGTGAGGTATGAGCCGGCCGGACACACGCTCGTAGAACAGGAAGAAGAAGAAGAAGAAATCGAAGGAGAAGAAAAGGAACGCAAAGAAGAAGAAAAGGAACTTAAAGAAAAACTCCCGCCGGTGGAAAAAGCGCAGCTTCCCTGCGAAAGGCACCCGTGCATCGTGGCCAAGTTCGCGGTCAAGGAAGCCGGCGAAGGAATCGAAGCGACGCCCGTCGTCAATCCGCTCGACGGCCTCGACAGCACCGGCGTGGCCGTTGACGAGTCTTCGGAGGCGCAGTCGAGCGGCGGCTCCTACGTCGCTCACAAGACCATACTCACGGCATTCACCGCCGGCGGGCGTCCGATACAGAGCTTCGGAGCCGGTGCGCTCGGCGAAACGGGGGGAGTCGCGGTCGACGCCGAAACCAACGAAGTCCTCGTCTCCGACGTCGAACACGGGGTGGTCGACACGTTCGTCCCCGCGCACGCGGCCCCGCCGGTCGTCGCTCACGGTAGCCCCGTGGCCGCGCACGTGACCTCGAGCTCGGCCGACCTGCGGGCGACGATCGACCCGACGGGCTCCAAGTCGCGCTACCGCTTCGAATACGGGACCGCGAGCTGCTCCGAACCGGGGTCGGAATGCCTCACGGCACCCGCGAAGGGGGCAGCGGCAGGCGAACTGGGCCAGGGCTTCGGGGACCAGACGGCAGCCCAGGTGGTAGTCGGCCTCTCTCCGGGCGTCACCTATCACCTGCGCGTCGTCGTCGAATACAGCTTCGAAGAAGGCGGGTCGACGAAGTCCGGCACCGTCGACAGCGAAGAAAAGACATTCACCACTCCCGCCTCGAGCCTCGAAGCGGTGCTCCCCGACGGGCGTCACTGGGAAAAAGTCTCGCCGACGCAGAAGAACGGAGCGTCGATAGAAGCGTCAGCCCTGGAAGGCGGGGTGGTCGAGGCCTCGTCGAGCGGCAAGGCCTTGACGTACACCGTGACCGGGCCGTTCGGTGAAAACGAACCCGAAGGCTACCGCGGGCCGGAACCATCACAGATCCTCGCCACCCGCACCTCCACGGGCTGGACGGCGCGGGACATCGCGACCCCGAACACCGAAGCCGAGGGGGCGCGGCCGGGGCTGCCGCGCGAATACGACTTCTTTTCGAGCGAACTGCAAGGCGCACTGCTCAGGCAGCTGGCGGGGAAGCCGATCCTGTCGGCCGAAACGAGCGAATCGAGCATATACCTCCGTCATAACCTGACGTGCGCCGAAGATCCAACGGGCTGCTTCGAACCGATCGTGAGCCCTAAGGACGACCTCGCCAACAGCAAATACGGAGGAGGCGCCCTGGACGTCCTCGGCGCATCACCGGATTTGCAGCACGTCGTACTGAGATCCGGAGTTCCCCTGCTTGAAAAGGCGCCACAGGAAGGTCTGTACGAGTGGTCGAGCCAGAGCGGCCAGCTAACGCTACTGAGCGTGCTGCCCAAGAAAGAAGGACCGGCTCCGGGCGGCGGCTTCCTCGGCGCGGAAGGATCAAACCCCGAATCCCAGGAAGGGCTAATGACGGCTGCCGCGATCTCACACGATGGCTCCAGGATCGAGTGGTACCCGAGGGGTAGCAAGCACCTTTACACCCGCGACGTGCAGACTGGAGAAACGCTGCAGGTGGACGAACTGGAAGCCGGGCTTGGAAAATCCGAAGCAGAACTGCCGGCGATCTTCCAGAACGCGAGCGCTGACGGCTCGAAGATCTTTTTCACCGACGCGACGCGATTGACGAAATCCTCGAGGGCTCCGGGACAAGCGGCGGCGCTCGACCTGTACGTGTTCGAACCCGAACAGCCCGAAGGCGACCGGCTCACCGACCTCTCCGTCCCGATCCACGAAGGCGAAGCGGCAGCGGTCCAGGGTGCGGTGACGGGGGTCAGCGAAGACGGCGCGACCGTGTACTTTGTCGCTAACGGGGAGCTCCACGAAGGCGCTGAACGGGGAAGCTGCGGCGAACCCGGAGGTACTGGATGCAACCTCTACGTCGAGCACGACGGCGAAGGCGGCTGGGAACAGCCGAGGCTCGTGGCGCGGCTCTCAAGCAAGGACAATCCCGACTGGGGCGAGCCGAATGGGCCCGAAACCTACCACCTCGAGTTCAAGACGTCCGAGGTCTCCCCGAACGGGCAGTACCTCGCCTTCATGTCCCAGGAAAGCCTGACCGGCTACAACAACGCCGACGCGAGCAGCGGTGAACCGGACGAGGAGGTGTTCCTCTACCACGAAGAGGGAGCGTCGGGCCAGCTCATCTGCGCCTCGTGCAACCCGAGCGGCGAGCAGCCGACGGGCGTGTTCGACCAACTCAACTCGGGCGAAGGGCAGGGGCTGCTCGTCGACCGCCCGAGGGTCTGGGGCGGCACACTCACCGAAAACGTCGCTCGCTGGCTGGCTGGCAGCGTCCCGGGCTGGACCGCGTTCGCGCTTTACGACACCGCCTACCAGCCGCGCTACCTGACAGATCAGGGCCGCCTCTTCTTCAACAGCAGCGACTCGCTCGTACGGCGCGACGTCAACAACGGCAAGAACGACGTCTACGAGTTCGAGCCCGAAGGGATCGGCAGCTGCCAGACAGCGAACACGTCGGGCGGATGCATCGTGCTGATCTCCTCCGGGGAATCCGAACGCGAATCCGCTTTCCTCGACGCGAGCGAAAGCGGCAATGATGTGTTCTTCCTCACGTCCGCGAAGCTGAGCTCCACGGACACCGACAACGCTTATGACGTCTACGACGCCCGCGTCTGCGAACCCCCGGGCTCCGAACCGTGCATCGAACCCCCGGCGCAGGCGCCGGAAGAATGCCACGGCGAAGCGTGCAGGGCGTCCTACGCACCACCGGCGGGATTCGGGACTCCCGCGAGCGTTACCGCGACCGGTTCGGGCAACCTGATCGAACATGTCGGTGTGCTCGGCGAAAAACAAAAAAAGGCGACCAAGCAGCTCACCAACGCGCAGAAGCTCGCGGCCGCCCTGAAGGCCTGCCACAGGGACAAGCAGAAGAAGAAGCGGCTGGCATGTGAACGCCAGGCGCGCAAGCATTACCCGGTGAAGAAGGCCTCGGGCGCAAAGGCCTCTCGCGCGGCGCACAAGCCGGGGCCCGAGGCCGCGCCCATGATCGCGATCGGGGGTGGGAGATGACGCGTAGCCCCCGCAGATTCCTCGTAACGCTGGCCGTCTCGGTCCTCGGTGCGCTGTCGATGCTCGCAGCTGCGGGCGCGGTTCCCGCGTTCGCGGGCTCACCGCGCCTGACCGTGATCACGCGCTCGGACCCGTCATTGGTCCAGCCCGGCAAGCTCAACGAAGTGGTGACGGTGCTCACGAACGTCGGGGACGAACCGCTCGTCGCAACGGAAAAGAGCCCGCTGGTGATCAGCGAGACGCTACCGCCGGACTTCCCGGCGACCGCGGGAGGGCTGGGCGCTAGGGCCGAGACCGGAGCCGAAGGGTCGACGCTCTGCACGGGGCTGAGCTGCAAGTTCGTAGGGACGATCCAGCCGTACGGCTCTATCAACCTCGTCGTGCGCGCTAATGCGAAATCGACGTTCACCGGAGGCCAGACGGAAGTCACAGTGGAAGGCGCAGGGGTGGCGACGCAGCCCGTCGTGCAGATGCTGTCGGCCAGCGAAGGCGCAACGCCCTTCGGCGTCGAACGCTTCGAACTGGCGGCCGAAACGGAAAGCGGAACGACGGACCTGTCTGCCGGCGGCCACCCGTTCGCTCTCACCGATACGTTCGAGCTCAACCAGGTTCCCAAGTCGGCCGGGACCAACGGCACCTTCCCGGGAACACCGGCGCTGGTGAAGAACGTCAATACGACTCTGCCGGCGGGGCTGATCGGTAACCCCCTGGCGCTGCCGCGGTGCTCGGATGCCGACTTCGCTTCGGTGACCCAGGACGTGAACGCCTGTCCCGCGGACACGGTCGTCGGCGTAGCCGTGGTGACGCTGAACGAACCGGGGCTCGTGCACTGGACCACGACGCCAGTGCCCGTGTTCAACCTGGAACCGGCGGAAGGTGAACCGGCACGGCTTGGGTTCGAGTTCGTGGGGGTCCCCGTGACGGTCACCACGTCGATCCTGACCGGCGAAGGCTACGCGGTCTCGGCCAAAGTCCACTATGCCTCGCAGGCCGCCGAAGTGCTCGGCACCACCGTCGTGGTCTGGGGGGTGCCCCAGGCCGAAGTCCACGACAACTCGCGCGGCTGGGGCTGCCTCGCAGGCGGACTCACGAAGCAGAACCTGCAGCCGATCCCGTGCGAAGCCTTGAAGAACCAGCACCCGAACCCGTACCTGACGCTGCCGACGGAGTGCACCGAAGGGCTCTCCGGCTCGGTCCAGGTGCAATCCTGGGAACCCGGCGCGCCGCTGCTCCCGGCGCTTGAATCGAGGCAGCCGGAGCTGGCGGGCTGCGGTTCGCTGCCGTTCACACCGACGATCAACGTCGCGCCCGACGAGCATACCGCGAGCACCCCGACGGGCCTCAACGTCGAAGTCACGCTCCCGCAGGAAACGACGCTCGCCGAGAGCGGTCCAGCCGAGGCCGCCGTGTACGCGACCGAATTGGCGCTGCCCGAAGGCCTCACCACGAACGCAGGGGGCGCAATCGGCCTCGCCGCGTGCTCGGTTGGCGAAGTCGGCTTTGACGGGGCTGAAACCGACGCCGGCGCAACACTCGAAAAGGATGTCGAAAAACAGCTCTTCACCAGCGCCGCTGCGGCCTGTCCGGCGGCGTCGAACATGGGCGAAGTCCACATCCGCACACCGCTGCTCGAAGAAGAACTGACCGGCGCGGTATACCTCGGCAGCCAGGACACGAACCCGTTCGCGTCTCCGCTGGTGCTCTACATCGTGGCGGAAGCCAAGAAGGCCGGCGTCCGCGTCAAGCTCGCGGGAGAAACGAGGATCTCCGAAACGGGGCAGCTCACGTCCGTATTCAAGAACACCCCGCCAGTCCCCTTCGAAACACTGAAACTTCACCTGACCAACGGACCTCGGGCTACTCTCGCGACCCCGGCGTACTGCCGTAGCTACGAAAGCCAGGCCAAGTTCATCCCCTGGTCTGGTGAGACACCCGCACAGCGGTCCTCGAGCTTCACGCCCGAAGCGGGCCCGAACGGCGGCCCCTGCCAGTCCAGCGGGCCCCTGCCCTTCTCCCCGAGCTTCCAGGCCGGCGCGACCAATAGCCAGGCGGCGGCCTTCACTGGGTTCTCGCTGACGATCGGCCATCCGGACGGCAACCAGCCGCTCAAGCAGATCTCCGTGAAGCTCCCCGAGGGGCTCGCGGGCGTCCTGGCCACGGTCCCGCTCTGCCCGGGCGACCAGGCGACCGCAGGCAGCTGCCCCGAAGGGAGCCTCGTCGGAACCTCGACCGCCTACGCAGGTCTCGGCCCTGACACCGTCTCGCTCCCCGGCAAGGTGTACCTGACCGGACCGATCAAAGGCGCGCCATTCGGGCTGCTGGACGTGACCGAAGCCAAAGCGGGGCCCTTCAACCTCGGCAACGTGGACGTACTGTCGACGATCACCGTCAACGAATTCACCGCCGCGGTGACCGTCACAAGTGATCCGCTGCCGCAGTTCGTGAAAGGCGTCCCGTCCCAGATCAAATCGTTGAACGTCGACGTGAACCGGGCGAAGTTCCAGTTCAACCCGACCAACTGCACGCCGACGACCGTCGGCGGCACGCTGAGCGGCTACGAAGGAGCCTCGAGCTCCGTGTCCTCCCCCTTCAACGTCACGAACTGCGCCACCCTGCCGTTCGCGCCCAAGCTGACCGCCGTCGTCGGCGGGCATGCCAACAAAGTCAACGGCACGAGCTTCGCGGTGACCGTCGAATCCGCGGGTCTCGGGCAGGCCAACATCCACAAGGTCCTGCTCGACCTGCCCGAAGCTCTCCCCTCTAGGAACTCGACGATCCAGAAAGCCTGTCTCGAAAAGGTCTTCAACGCAAACCCGGCCGGCTGCGACGAAGGCTCGGTGATCGGTTACGGGATCGTGCACACGCCCGTGCTGAAGAACCCGCTGACCGGGCCCGCGTACCTGGTCTCCCACGGCGGCGCGGCCTTCCCCGACGTCGAGTTCGTGCTGCAGGGCGAAGGCATCAAGCTGATCGTGGACGGCAAGACCGACATCAAAAAGGTTCACGGCGTGGAGGTCACCTTCTCGAGATTCGAAACGACGCCCGACGCGCCGTTCACGAAGTTCGAATCGATCTTCCCCGCCGGCCCGCACGGCGCGCTGACCTCCTACGTGCCCAAAGACGAATACAACCTCTGTTCGCTGGCGCCGCTGTCGATGCCCACGACGATCATCGGCCAAAACGGCGCTGTGATCGAAAAGACCACCAAGATCACGGCATCAGGCTGCACCGCCTCCGGCCATCCGAAGAAGACCAAAGCGCAGCTGCTCTCGGCGGCCCTGAAGGCATGCAAGAAGGGCAAGAAGAAGAAGCGCGGCTCCTGCGAAGCGGCGGCGCGCCGGAAGTACTCCGCCTCGGCCGCCAAGAAGTCGGCGCTGAAGCACGGCGCGAAGAAGACCTCGAAGCCCGGCCACTGAAGTCCTGGCGACGACGGGCCGGGTGCCCGCCGAGGCGCTAGGAGCATTCCGCCTTGCGCCGTAGGCTAAGCGCAGATTGCCGCTGCCCCAGGGAGTCCGTCGCCTCGTCCCGCCGCGCATACGCGACCACGTGCATCTGCGCGCGCTCGCGCTATGGCTCGGGGTGGTCCCCCCACGCACGATGCACTCAGACGCCGACGTCCGGGTCCTGCTCGAGGCCGCCGCCGGGGCCCGGCGCGCGGTCGAGATCGGTGTCTACGAGGGCGCCTCGGCGATCGCGCTGATCGGGGCTCTCCCCGCAGGGGCGCAGCTCCATCTGATCGACCCCTTCGGCGAGCGACCCGACGCCCTCCCCGCGGGCTGGGCAGCCAGCCAGCGGGCGACCCGCCGGGTGGTCCAGCGCGCGCGCGCCCGCCGCGGTGCGAGCGCCCCGCGGGTCATCTGGCACGTCGCCCTCTCGGCCGAGGTTGCCTCAGCATGGAGCGGCGAGATCGACCTCGTGTTCATCGATGGCGACCATTCGGAGGAGGGGTGCGAACTCGACTGGCGCATGTGGAGCCCCTTCGTCTCAAGCGGCGGCGAAGTCGTTCTGCACGACGCGCGCGCGGACCAGCCCGATGGTCGCGGGCTACCCGGCCCGACAGGGCTGGTTGCCAAGCGCTTCCGCGGTGGCGGAGACCCTGGGTGGGCGATCGCAGCCGAGGCCGATCGCACCGTCGCGCTCAGGCGCTCGTAGCCGCTTGCAGGCCTGGCTGTCCAGCCAGCCGGTAATCATTCTTACCAAAGGCACAAATTAGATGCCATTTAAGGTTTGGTCCGATCGCGGCCGGGGTAGATCCACCCTGCCAGGGTTCGGCCCGCCTGAAGTCCGGGTTGCTGGAAGCTCACTTTGAAGCCAGGGGAGTAGAGCCGAAGGGGCTGGGCAAGCCGCACTTCACGTGTGTCGAACCAACAAGAGAGGGATCAAGGAGTATCTATATGAAGCGGATTAATGTCGTAGGTCTGGCCGTTGTGGCCATGTTCGCGTTGAGCGCACTCGTGAGTACGGCCGTCGCGAGTGCCCCCAAGAACCTGACGCTGAAGACGGCAAAAGGCGCGCTGACGTCGGGTTCCAACGTTACGGGCAGCAGCTCGAACCTGATCTTCAAAACGTCAGCCGGCAACTTGGAATGCTCGAAAAACGTCATCGAAGGTACCGACAGCACCAATGGCGCCAAGAAGGACAACGGATCGATCACCAAAGAGTCCTCGACCGGCGAAGAAGCGGGCGGCCTCTGTAAAACGACGACTCCGCTGGGCATCGCGAAAATCGAATCGAAAAACCTTCCGTGGTCGATCGTGTTCACCGACAAAGGTGTTGCTGAAGTGAAGGGCAAAAAGGTCGCATTCACCTCGGTCTTCCCGAATGGTGGGAACGCGACCTGCACGTTCGAAACCTCGAAGGTGAAGAGCACCTTCGCAATCGGCGGTCCCGTGAAGATCACGGTCGCCAAACAGAAGTTCAAGCTCAACAAGAAGATCAGCACGTCGGTGTGCCCGACAGAAGGCACCCTCGAAGGCGAATTCAGCGTCACGAGCGGTGGCGAAACGGTCGAATCAGAACTCACCTAATCAAGAGTTAGGACGCGTCCAGGGTATTGAGCCCTGGAAGCGAGTAGAAGACGCCAGGGGCCGGCTCCACAGGGGCCGGCCCCAGCGCCTTCTGTGGACGTGTATCGAGGAGCCTTGGGGAGCAAGGCGCAGGTTTCCGGTTTGACAGGCGCTCGCGCTCGGCCGTAGAGTCCGGCGAGGTGTCCCAAACAGGCTGAGAGGGTAGGGGAGAAGAGTTGGGGAAGATGGGCACAGCGGTCAAACAGTGTCGGCGACGGTTGAGCGGGGTCCTTCGTGCGCGCTCCCGCGTCGCGGTCACAGGCGCCGCGTCGGCAGCCGTGCTCTTACTCGTGATGGCGGCCTCGGCGCTTGCGGCGAGCCCCGCGTGGGAACTGATCGCCAACCACTATCCGACCAACGTGCCGCTGCTGCCGAGTCGCAGTCAGGTCGAGCAGCTCACCTTCCACGGCAACGCGGGGAAATTCGCGCTGCACTTCGAACTTGAAGAACCGGAAGAGGAAGGTACGACGCACCTGCTGAGGTTCGATGCCAGCGCCAAGGAAGTGCAGGTCGCGCTCGAAAAACTGAAAGAAGCCGAACCGACAAAAAAGGCGCTGGCGGGGAACGTCGTCGTCACCGGCGGCTACAGCGCCGAAACGGGAACCGGGTCCTACCAGATCGAATTCGTGGGGGCGTTCGCGGATCGCGACATGGGCTCGGAAGCGCTCTCCGTCGAATTCGAAAGCCCGAGCTCGGCCGAAGAAGCCAAGCTCGAACGCAAGGGCATCGAACTGATCGAAATCGGAGAAGGCGAAGAAGAAGTCGAAGCCCTCGCGCGCGGCTACCACGACATGGTGATCCTGCAACTGATACCGCGCGACCTCGGCGCGGAAGCCGCCAGCGCCGAACACAAGATCGCGGTCTTGGACAAGCTTCCCAACGGCCTGGCCACGCGAGCGCTGCCGAGCTCGAGCGGCTGGAGCTGCTCGAAGCCCGGAGCGAGTGAAAAGGAACGCGAACAGGAAGAAAAGGAAGACACGAAGAAGCAGCTGCCGCTGGGGGCCGGTTTGACCGAAGTCGAATGCGTCGCGCAGAGCAGCGTGAATCCCGACGGTTCCGCGCCGCCGCTGTACATCGACGCCTACGTCGATACGTCGAAGCTGACAGAAGGCTCCGAAATCGCGAACCTCGCCTCCATCAGCGGTGGGGGCGCCGCGTCGGTTCAAGCCACCCCCGACGCCATCCTGGTGAGCTCCTCGCCCGCGTCCTTCGGACTACACGGCTTCCGTGCCGGCGTCTCGGGACCGAGCGGTGAACAGTACACGCAGGCCGGTGGACACCCCTACGCCGCGACCACCAGCTTCTTCGCGAACACGGTCCTCGGGGAAGACCGCAAAGAACGCTTCCCGGAGATCCGACTCCCGGGCGAGTTAAAGGACGCCGACGTAACGCTGCCCGCCGGCTTCATCGGCAACCCGCTCGCGGTCGCCCGCTGCTCGCAGGCGGAATTCACGGAGGGCACGATCGGAGGGCCCGTCCCCAACGGCGCCTGCAAGCCCGAAAGCCAAGTCGGGTCCGTGAGCGTCTACTTCAAAGAACCGGAAGGTCCGGAAAACGTAGCGCTCTACGACCTCGAACCGCCCCCGGGTGTCCCCGCCGAGTTCGGCTTCATCTTCGACAACGTCCCGGTACGCCTCGACGCGCACCTCGTCCGTAAAGGCGAATACCGCGTCACGGTTCTCTCCGCCGACGTCAACGAGGGCTACAACATCCTCGGCATCGTGCTGACGCTTTGGGGCGACCCCGCCGAACCCTCACACATGCCCGAACGGTTCGTGAACAAGAGCACTCGGGGCGCGGGCGACAGCGAACCCGAAAAGCCGTTCCTCGAGAACCCCGTCGATTGCGTCGCCGAGGCGAGTTCGCTGGAAACCGGCGCCGGCGCGGTGAAGTACTCCGAAGACCTGCCGCTGACCACGATCGCCGCCGACAGCTGGGAACGCCCGGGCGGACTCGACGCTGGCGGCAACCCAGTGCTCAGCGACGGAAACTGGACGCAGGCGCAGTACCCCTCGCCTCCGGTCACCGGCTGCAACCTGCTGAGCTTCGACCCCGCGATCGAATTCACGCCGGCGAGCACGAAGCCCGACGTCCCCTCGGGCTACACCTTCACGCTGAGCGTTCCGCAGAACGAAGAAGTGGGCGGCCTCGCGACCCCTGAGTTGCGCGACACCACGGTCACGCTACCCGAAGGGCTCGTGCTCTCCCCGTCCGCCGCCAACGGGCTCCAGGCGTGTGCCCCAGCCGAGATAGAACTGACATCCGTAGCGCGCGGCAACTGCCCCGACGCCTCGCAGGTGGGCGACGTCACGATCGAAAGCGCGCTGCTCGAAAAGCCGCTGCAGGGGCGCGTCTACGTCGGCGAACCGGAATGCTCGCCGTGCAGCGGGACACAGGTCGAAGAAGGAAAGCTGCTGATGCTCTACATCGAAGCCGAAGGGGCGGGCGTGCGCGTAAAGCTCCCCGGCTCGGCGTCGGTGAACCAGCAGACCGGACGGATCACGACGACGTTCCTGAACAACCCGCAGCTCCCGTTCACCAAGCTCACGCTGACGCTCAAGGGCGGACAGCGCGCGCCGCTGGCCAACCCGGAAGTCTGCGGCGGCGGGCTCTACGCGAGCGCGACGCTGACGCCTTGGAGCCTCGGGGGCTTGACCGAAGGCGGCGTCGAAGTCCCGGGCACGAGCGCGCCAGGCGTCACGAAGGGCAACGAATTCGCCATCACGGGCTGCCCGGCGAGCCTTCCGTTCACCCCGACATTCAGCGCTGGGACCGAAAACTCCAAGGCGGGCGCCTACACGAACCTCGACGTGACATTCTCGCGCCAGGACGGCGAACAGACCCTCTCGGGCGTCACCGTCCGCACGCCGCCGGGCCTGCTCGGAAAGATCGCCGGGATCCCCCGCTGCGAAGGTCTCGCCGCCGAATCGAGCACCGTCGAATGCTCCTCGGCATCGCGCATCGGCACGGCCACCTCGGCCGCCGGGGCCGGCAGCGAACCGTATGTCGTCTCGGGTCCGGTCTATCTCACCGGGGGCTTTGAAGGAGCGCCCTTCGGGCTCAAGATCGCGGTGCCCGCCAACGCCGGACCCTTCCATCTCGGCACGGTTGTGGTGCGCGCGGCGATCAACATCGACAAGACGACCTCGGCGATCACGGTCACAAGCCAGCCACTGCCGCAGAGCATCGACGGCATCCCGTTCCGCTTGAAAACGGTCAAAGTGGACGTAAACCGTCCCGAATTCATCTTCAACCCCACCAACTGCGAAACGCAGTCGATCTCGGCCGCGCTGAGCGGCAAGCCTGTGAACGCGGCCGAAGCCGCGGCCGGGGTGCAGCGGAGCGCGCCGTTCACCGCCAGCGACTGTGCAGCCTTGAGCTTCGCGCCGAGCTTCACCGCGACCACGGAAGGTCACACGAGCAAACTCGACGGAGCCAGCCTGACGGTCAGGGTGACCCAACACCCCGGGGAAGCCGACATCCACAAAGTCGAACTCCAGCTCCCCGAAGCGCTCCCATCGAGGAACGAAACCCTCCAAAAGGCCTGCACCGAAAAGCAGTTCGCGGCGAACCCGAGCGGATGCCCCGAAGGGTCACTGGTGGGAAGCGCGACCGCGCACACGCCGCTGCTCTCCGCTCCGCTCGCCGGCCCGGCGTACCTGGTCTCACACGGTGGCGCGGCGTTCCCCGACCTGGTCTTCCTGCTGCAGGGAGAAGGCGTCCACATCGAACTGGTCGGGCACACGAACATCAGGAAGATCGGCAGCAAGGAGATCACCTTCTCGAAATTCGAAACGGTTCCCGACGCTCCGATCAGCTCCTTCGAAACCGTCCTGCCGGAGGGGCCACACTCGCTGCTGGACTTCTTCGGCGAATTCTGCGAAAAAAAAGAACTGTTCGCACCAACGACGATCACCGCCCAGGACAACGCACGGGTGGAACAGAACACGAGGATCGTGGTCACCGGCTGCCCGCCGACGCTCGCGATCGTGAAGTCGCAGGTCAAGAGCAAGAAGCTCTTGCTGACGCTGAAGCTCTCGGCCGCCGGCGTCGTGAAGGTGAGCGGCACCGGGCTCAAGGCCATCACGACCAACCTCGCGGCGGGCACGCACCAGCTCGCGGTCGCCCTCAACAAGACGGGTGAGAAGTACGCCAAGAAGCGCAAGAAGATGTCCTTCACCGCGAGCCTGACCGTCGGCAAGCAGACCGCAGCCAAGAGCGCGAGCGTGAAGGCGTGAGCCGGCGCCGCGCACCTGTGATCTCTGCACTGCGCCTGGCGATCGCGCTGGGGCTTCTCTGCGGGCTCGGCCTGCTGGACGGCGCCGCGGCCAGCGCCGCGGGCTGCTCCAACGAAGCGCGCCGCGCCGAACAGGAGTCGAGCTACCTGCCCGAATGCCGCGGCTTCGAGCTCGTCTCGCCCGTGAACAAGGACGACGAGGAAGTCGAGGTTCCCGGACAGGTCGACCACGAAGTCGCCTACCAGGCGGCAGCGAACGCCGCGGGCGTCACCTACACGCTCACCGGAGGGATTCCAGGAAGCGGCTCGGCCGGGCTCTACACCAGCGCGCTCGGTCGCCGCGAAGCCAGCGCCGCAGGATGGGAAACGACGCCGTTGAACCCGGAAAACCGCTTCGGGATCCTCCCGGGTCCCGGTCCGCGAAACGCCGGAACCTTCCAGTACTTCTCGCCCGAACTGACCTGCGGCGTGGAGGGCACCACGCTCGGGCAGAGCGAACACCCCGGAGAAAGCAGCCCCAGGCTAGCCCCGGGCGAGCAGCCCTCGGAAGACATCGAAAACCTCTACGTCTGGAACGCGGCGGCAGCCACGTACACGCTCGTTACGGAAATCAAGCCTGTCGCGCCCAACGGGGCAACCGAAGACGAAGAACCCTACATCGTCGACGGGGCGAGCGACGAATGCCACCACCTGATCTTCGAAAGCGCGGTGGCCGGCTACAACCTCGAAGGCGCCCCCGAAAACTCGTTGTACGAATGGACGCAGGGGGGCCCTCCGCGCGTTGCCTCGATCCTGCCCGACGGGAAGCCCGCGACGACGGCCATCGGTACCCACGGCGGCTCGAACGGCTCGACGCTCGGCCAGCTGACCGAAGAAGGCGGTCGCACGCGGGTGATCTTCGCGGCGGACTCCGAACACGAACAGGGGAGCTTCGGCGCCGCCCATGCCGTCTTCCTGCGCGAAAACGGCGAAACCACGGTCGAGGTGTCCGCCTCGAAGACGAGCACCGCCGACAAGGGCGCACGCTTCCAGGTGTCCTCCGCCAACGGCTCGACCGTGCTCTTCACGGCCAACTACGGGATCACCAGTGAAACGAGCAGTGGCAGCGAAGCTCCGTCGTCCTGCGAAAACGAAGGCCAGGTGTCAGGCCACCATTTCGGCGCAGGCTGCGATCTCTACATGTACGACGCCTCGACCAAACAGCTCAGCGACCTCTCCGTCGATGACGGAGCAGTGACCGGAGACAAGAAGGGCGCCGGCGTGGAGAGCGTGCTCGGGATCTCCGCGGACGCCTCCGTCGTCTACTTCGCGACCTCGGGGCAGCTCGTGAAAGGGCTCGGCAACACCCAGGCGGAGAATGAAGCGACCGAAGGGACGACCCCCTACGGCGTCGCGAAAACCGCGGCCGAAGCGAACGTCTACGCCTACCACGAAGGCACGCTCTCCTATGTCGCGACGATCGGACAGCTCGAAGCCGGAGGCGGCGGCACGCCGCCGGAAGAGGTGGACGCGGTCGCCGGCGCGCTCGGCGAGAAATTCCTGGAGTCGCGCGCCTCCGCCAACGGCGGGCTGCTGCTGCTCGCCACGCGCTCGCAGCTCAGCTCATACAACAACGCGCAGCCCAGCGGCGAACGCGAATGGGAGGACTACGAGTACACGCTCGGGTCCTCGCCTGAAGCGTTGCGGTGCGTCTCGTGCAATCCCGCCGGGAGCGCTCCGGATGCGAGCGAAGCGCCGAAGAGCCCATTCTTCCCAGAGGGCGACTACAACGAAAACCGCGACGGCGTGATCCCGCACAGCCTCGCCGAAAACGGGGCGGTCTACTTCCAGAGCGCCCAGCCGCTGCTGGCGCAGGCGACCAACGACGAAAAGGGCGCCTCGACGGTCAACGCCTACGAGTGGCAGCCTCAAGGGGTCGGCGGCTGCGAACAGGCGGCGGGGTGCCTCAGCCTTCTCGACAGCGGTACGAGCACGTTCCCAAGCTACTTCGAGGGCGCGAGCGCCGACGGCGAAAACGTCTACATCACCACGCACTCGCAGCTCGCGCCCCAGGACCAGGACGGTCTGCGCGACATCTATGACGTGCGCGTGAACGGAGGCATCGCGCCGTCTGGGGAACTCGCCACCTGCTCGAGCGATCTCGAAGCGTGTCAGCCCGCCGGCGCCTCGATCTCGGCCTCCGGCCACGCCAGCGAATCGCCGCTCGGCGGCGGCAACCTCCCGAACCCCGCGCCCGTCGCGCCGAAACCGCCGGGCCCCACGCCGAGCGTGGGCGTCAAGGCCTCGGTCTCGCAGAAGGTGAGGGGCACGAGCGCGACGATTACCGTCATCGCGCCCTCGCAGGGAGAGATCACGGCGTCGGGTGCCGGCTTTGAGACTCTGAAGAAGGCCGCCGCACAGGCCGCCGTCTACAAGCTGAGGGTCTCGCTGTCGGCGAAGGAGAGGAACCTCCTCAGGCGAAAGCACAAGCTCAAGCTGAAGCTGACCGTGTCGTTCCGTGCCTCCGGCGACAAATCATCGACGACGAAGGTCTCCATCACCTTCGTCTGAGGGCCCGAGGCACAGAGCCCCATGGGAGCCGGGGTGTCCTGCCATGCGCGTCGCGGAGCTCGCAGGCCCCCGACGATGTTTGGGTCAACCGCAATCCGGGTATCAGATCTGCGTAGGGTTGGCGTTGGGCTGCTAGGTCTGCGGCCACCATGACAGAGGGAGGGCTTGATCACGTGATTAAGGGGATGAGGACAGCTGCAGTGTTGCTCGCCGCTAGCGGTGTGTTGGCAGCAGTCGCCACGAGCGCCGCATCGGCGGCGCTGCCGGAAATCGGCAGGTGCATGAAACTCACAGCCACCAAGGAAGGCTTCAAAAAGAACTACGGCGGCAAATACGCCAACAGGAAATGCACCCGGGAAAGCGCGACCGGCAACGGCAAGTTCGAATGGGCGCCCGGCCCAGGGACCGAAAAGGAATACGAAAGTCCGGGGACCCTCGAACCGGTCAACCTGGAAACGGTCCACGGAACGGTCATCGCCTGCACCAACTCAAAGATGTTCGGTGAAATAACCGGAGCAAAAACCGAGACCGCCAAAATCGGACTTTTCGGCTGCAAGGACGCCGCTACCAACGAACCGTGCCAGAGCCTGAGGCCCGAAGAAACACCGCCCACGGCCGAAGAAGGCACGATTCTCTCCGAAGCGGCTGAAGCGGAACTCGGCTTCGTCCACCAGGGAGGGAAAAAGCCCGTAGTCGGCTGGAACCACAAGCCGAAAAGTGGCTCGAACCTGTTCACCTTCTTCTGCGGCGCGATCTCGAACGGGCTTCCATCGGGGAACGTGACGCTGTGGACCATCGAAGGCTCGTTCATCGGCCTCGTGAAGCCGGTCAACCGCATGGTCGAAGAATTCAAATTCGCGTATGCCGCGCCCGGCGGCAAACAGCAACCGGAAATGTTCGAAGGTGGGACCAAAGACACGATGACAGCCACCTACGTAAAGGCCCCGGCGGCGCCGACAACCGAACAGATCGGTTACTCCGGCATCGAAGAAGAGTCCGTAGTCGAAGACTACGAGATCAAAGCGAGCCCGTGACCGCTCAGCGCTGACGCAAACGCTGCATCCTTAGAGTTCCCTCCAAGGCACAGCACCACAAACAAACAGGGACCGGCCCCTCCCTCTGGGCCGGTCCCTGTTGCCTTAATCCGGAGTTGCGTGCAGAGTGGGGCTCGCCGGGCGGTGTCGGCCCTGTCTTGATGTCGGGCGCCGCCGGGCCCCACCGCGGCGCGCGATCAGCCCGGCTCGTTGCGCAGCGAGCGCCACAGGTAGCGGCACGCGAGCGTCCTATACGGGCGCCACGGTTCCGCGAGCGCCTCCATCTCCGCGGGCGCAGGCAGCTCCGCCAGAGCCCAGGCGCGCTCGATCGCGCGGCGAATCCCGAGATCGCCGGTGGGCAGCACGTCTGGGCGCTCGAGCTGGAACATCAGGAACATCTGCGCCGTCCAGATACCGAGCCCCTTGACCGCAACGAGCTCTTCGATCACGCGCTCGTCCTCGAGCTCCTCCAGGCGCGCGAGCTCGAGCTCACCGGAGACCACGTGCTCGGCGAGCGAGCGCAGGTAGCCCGCCTTCGGCCTCGACAGGCCAGCCGCCTGGCGCAGCTCTTCGGGGTCCTCCGCGAGGATCTGCGCCGGCGATGGCGGGCGGCCGCCGAACCTGTCCGTGAGGCGCCCATAGATAGCGCGCGCCGCGTGCACCGAGACCTGCTGGCCGATGATCGAGCGCACCAGCGCGCCGTAGTGGTCATCGCGCTCGGGCCGGCCCTCGCGTCCTGTCGGTAGGCGCCCGACCCTGTCGATCAGCTCGCGCAGGACCGGGTCTGATTCGCGCAGGTGGGCACGTGGGGTGCGCGCTCCCCGACGCGGCTTGGCTTGCGACCCCGAGCCGGCGCTGCTCCCAGCGCGTGCCGGCACCCTCGCCTACAGTGCTCGCAGCTCGGCCGCGAGCGACACCGGCTCGCCGTCGAGTGCGTTCAGCGCGCGCTCCAGCGACATCGCGATGCATGTGAAGCTCGGCGTGTCCCTCACCGTGTAGCGCGAGGCCTCGGTCGTGCGCAGCCGCTGCACCAGGTCGAGGAACGTGCCGACGTCGTCGGTGTCAAATGCGACCACGAACTCCTGGTCGTCCAGACCGAACGAGTAGGTGGTGTGGTTGTCGACGCCCGGATACTCCCGGCCGACCGCGATATGACCCTGCATGATCCGCCAGCGCTCCTCCGCGGGCAGCGCGTACCACTCGCGCGACTTCACGAACGGATACACGAACACGTATCGGCCGCGAAAGCGGCGAGCCACGAGGCGCTCGTCTTCTGAGTATTCAGAGCTCTTGCGCATGCCGAGGAACGAGTAGGGGATCTCGGCCCAGCGCATCAGGCCGCTCTGGGCTAGCACCACGTGGAACTCGTGGATGCGCTCGAGGTTCTCCGCCTCCGCCACGAGCAGCAGCTCCGCGTCGCCGCGCGTGCCCACGAGCGAGAAGCTCTGCAGCAGGTGCCCGTCGGCGAAGTCCTCGCACGCGGCCGCGAACTCGCGCTTGTCCTGCGCGCGCTCGTCCGCCTCCCTGCGCCGCCATGCCGGGTCGAGCTTGAGGAAGGTGTACTTCACGAAGCGGCGCGCGCCCACGGCAGGTGATTATCGCAGCCGCCCCCTGCCCGCCGGCCCCGGCGCGCCTGCGGGCGCCTGGCACGCGGGCGCGTCGGCTAGAGTTGCGCCCGTGCGGATCGCGCTGCTGTCGCCGTACTCCTGGACCTACCCAGGCGGTGTCACGCGCCACATCGAGGCGCTCGCCGCGGAGCTCCTGGACAGCGGCCACGACGTGCGCGTGCTCGCGCCCTTCGACCCCGACGACGAGCTCTCGCGGCGCATGCACCGCGGCGCGCGCCCGCAGGCGCGCGCAGCCCGATGAACGTCTCGTGCCGCTCGGGCGCACCGTCGGCCTCCCCGCCAACGGCGCCGTCTCGAACTGTCCACTGAGCGCCCCGCCGCTGTTCCGCATGCGCGAGGAGCTGCGCACCGGTGGCTATGACGTCGCTGCACATCCACGAGCCCGTCGTCCCGCTGCCTCGGTTGGGACGCGCTCTGCTCGCTCGGGCAACTGCCGCTCGTCGGCACCTTCCACACCTACTCCGAGAACCTGCTCACGAACGGCATCGCCGCGCTGCCGCTCGGCGGGCGCCGGCGCATGAACCGCCTGCACGTGCGCATCGCAGTCTCCGAAGCGGCCGCCTGGACGGCGCAGCGCTTCTACGGCGGGCGCTACCGCATCATCCCCAACGGCGTGCGCCTGCAGGACGAGCCCTCGCCCGCGGCGGGCGCCGATGAGGATCCCGCACGGCCGCTGCGGATCCTGTTCGTCGGCCAGGCCGTCGAGCGCAAGGGGCTGCCCGTGCTGCTGAGCGCCTTCGAAGCGCTGCGCGAGCAGGTAGACGCCACGCTCACGCTCGTCGGCGCAGGCCCCGAGGAGGTCGCGCACATGATGCTCGACGCACGCGGCGTGCAGGCGCTCGGCAAGGTCTCCGAGCAGCGCAAGTGCTCGGAGCTCGCACGCGCTGAGGTGCTGTGCGCCCCCTCGCTCGGCGGCGAGAGCTTCGGCATGGTGCTGACCGAGGCCTTCGCCGCGGCGACGCCGGTGATCGCCTCGGACATCCCCGGCTATCGCGACGTCGTGCGCGAGGGCACCGACGGCCTGCTCGTTCCCGCAGGCGACGCGCTCGCGCTCGCGCAGGCGCTGCGTGTGCTCGCGCTGGACGCGCCGCTGCGCGCGCGCATGGCCCGCAGCGCGAGGGAGCGCGCCGAGCGCTTCGCCTGGCCCGCGGTCGCCGCCGAGGTGCTCGACTGCTACGAGCAGGCGCTCGCCGTGGGGCAGCCGGGCGGTGCGTTTGGCCGCGCCGCCGTGCGCTATGGCTTCGCGCCCGCCGATCTTCAGCCGCGCACGCCCCCCGAGGCTGCGCGATCCGACGAGGCCCGCGAGGCCTCGCCCCGCCGCGAGCACCCGCCGCCGGGGAGCGAGGGCGGCGCGCCGGCTGACGCTGCTCGCGAGCTCGAGCGCGGCGGCCGTGCTCGGCTGGCTGGCGCTGGCGCACGTCGGCCTCACGCGCGTCGCAGCCTCGCTGCTCACCTCCAAGCCCGGCCTCGTGGCCGCCGCGCTCGCGCTCATGTGCGCGGCCATGTTCGCGCGCGCGATCGCCTGGCACGCGATCCTGCGCGCCGCGCCCACGTGGCGGCGCGCGAAACGCCGCGACGCCATGCAGGGCACCTTCATCGGCGTGCTCATGTCCGCGACGCTGCCCGGCCGCCTCGGCGAGCCCTCGCGCGCGCTGATCGTCGCGCGGCGGCTCGGTCGCGCGCGCGAGACGCTGCCGCTGGTGCTCGGGACGATCGTCTCGCAGACGCTCCTGAACCTGTTCGCGCTCGCGCTGCTCGCGGGCGCGACGCTCGCGAGGCTCGACCGCGAGCCCCTCGGGCGTCACCACGGCGCGCTGATCGCGATCGCCTTCGCGCCGCTCGCGGCGCTCCTCCTCGCGCTGCTCGCGCCGCTGCTGCTCCCAGCCGCCGCGGCTCTCGCGGCCGGCGCGGATGCAAGCGGCTGGCAGCGGCGCTGCGGCGTCCGCTCATGCGCGTGCGCGAGGGTCTCCGTCTGCTCTCGCACCCCCGCGTCGGCGTGCGCGCGAGCGTCGCGCAGCTGTGCGCGTGGGCGCTGCAGCTGACGAGCTGCTGGCTCCTCTTGACCGCCTTCGGCCTGCAGTCGCACGCGTGGCTTCGCCGCCGCCGCCGCCGTGCTGTTCGCGGTCAACGTCACCGCCGTCGTGCCGGCGACGCCCGGCAACGTCGGCGTCTTCCAGGCCGCCTGCGTGGCCGTCCTCGTCGGCGCCTACCACGTCTCCTCCGCCGACGCGATCGCCTTCGGCGATCGTGCTGCAGGCCATCGAGTTCGCGACCGCGCTGATCATGGGCCTGCCCGCGCTCGTCAACGAGGGCCTCTCCTGGCGGGAGGTGCGCCTGCGCACGACGCACGCGACTCCCGTCCAGCTCGCGCCCGCTACCGAGCGCCACCCGGCTGCGCAGCTCAGCGACGCTGCCGAGCGCGCGGGCGATGCGTAGGAGCGGCCGTGGGTCTACCTGCTGCGCTGCGCCGACGGCTCGCTCTACACGGGCTGGAGCAGCGACATCGAGCGCCGCCTCGCGCGCCACCGCGCCGGCAGCGCCAGCCGCTACACGGCGAGCCGCCTGCCAGTCGAGCTTGCGCTCGCGCTGCCGATGGCCGACCGCAGCGCCGCGCGGCGCGAGGAGGCCCGGATCAAGGCGCTCGACCGCGCCGCCAAGCTCGCGCTGATCGCCGACAGCGGCTCGGCGGGGGCCCGATCGGGGCCCGACCTGCCGGTACGCGCGCGGGTTTCGGTCATGATGGGGGTAGTGGCCAGCCGACCCCCCGGACGCAGCGTGAAGATCGGTGAGCGACGAGCGCACCGGCTGGTCCTCGGACCGGCCCAGCGCGCGACGGACGCGCCAGCGCACGCCGGATCTGAGGGTCAGCTGCCGCGTGCTCGCGCCCGCCGACCGCCTGCGCTACTCGCCGGGCAGCCTGCTGATCGTCGCCTGCGCCTCCCCCGAGGAGCGCGAACGTCTTCCTCGAGCGCCTGATCGAGGACCGCGCGAGCCTGCTCTCGCCGGCGAAGGTGCGCGCGCTGCTGCGCGGCCGCGTCGGCCGAGCAGGAGATCGACGAGCGCGCCAGCGAGCTGCTGCAGGCGACGATCGCCAAGCGCCTGGAGAACCGCGAGACGGTCGTGCTCGCCCCCGACGGGCTCGATGCCGCCGAGCGCGCCCGCTACGTGCACCTCGCGGCCGCGCAGCGCCGCCCGCGCCACCTGATCCTGCTCGAGGTCCCGCGCGAGCGCGTCAGCGAGGACGACCTGCCCGCGCTGAACGAGCTGCGGCGCGCGCTCGATGCCGGCGAGCTCGGCGCAGAGGGCATCCAGACCGCGCTGCGGCTCGGCGGCGGCACCGCCGAGGAGGTCAAGCGGATCCTCTTCCGGCCGCCCCCGCGCGAAGACGACTAGTCCGCACGGCCAGGCCAGCGGGAGGGCGCGTCGGCGCTGATCCGCCGAAGGTCCATCGGCCGAACATTTGGCCAAAAGCTCAAGGCACCCTGAGGTCTCCCCGATAGCGAAGGCGTGCAGAGCAGAAATGCCGCGCCCAGCGAAGGTCAGATGGCGCCGGCCCGTGTACTCGCGGGGACCGGGGACGAGCGGTGAACGCGAGCGTCCTGCTCCCGCGCGCTCAGCGCGCCCCGCTCGCGCGCAGGCCCGACTCAGTCCGGGCGTCTCGCGCGCTCTGCGTGGCTGATCTACCTCGGCGCCACGACGGCGCTCGCCGCCGGCTACGTGCTCGCGCACCTCTCCGGGCCGCCTGGCTGCGCAGCGGGCCGGTCTTCAACCTCATCGGCGGGCTCAGCGTCGTGGCGCTGATCATCGGCGCCCGGCGCAACTCCGGCGCCAGCCGCGCTGCCCTGGTACCTGTTCGCGGCCGGGCAGGCGCTGTTCGTCACCAGCGACATCCTCTCCTACAACTACGATCGCCTGTTCGGCTCCGCGCAGCCGTTCCCGTCGATCGCCGACCCGTTCCACCTCGCCTTCTATCCCGTTCCTCGTCGGCGGGATGCTGCTGCTGGTCCGCGAACGCCGCGAGCATCGCGACCGCGCGCCGCTGATCGACTCGCTGATCGTCACGATCGCGCTGGCGACGCTGCTGTGGGTCTACCTGATCGCCCCCTACGCCGACCACAACTCGCTGTCGCTGCTGCGCCGGGTCACCTCGGTCGCCTACCCCGCGATGGACATCCTGCTGCTCGGCGTCGTCGCGCGCGTCGCCGCCGGCAGCCACCGCCGCGAGCCCGCCTTCCTGTTCGTGCTCGCCGGTGCGATCGTGCTGCTGCTCAGCGATGCGATCTACGGCTGGAGGCTGCTGGACGGCGGCTACAGCATCGCCGGCGTGCTCGACGCCGGCTGGGCGCATCTTCTACGTGCTGCTCGGCACCGCCGCGCTGCACCCCTCGATGCGCCTGCTCTCAGAGCCCGGGCCCGAGCCGGACACCCGCCTCACGCGCGCGCGGCTCGCGCTGCTCGCCTGCGCGAGCCTCACGGTGCCGCTGGTGATCGTCGTGCGCGAGGCGCTGCACGAGCAGGTCGACATCTACGTGCTGATCGGCGCCTCGGGCGCGATGTTCGCGCTCGTGCTGATGCGCCTGGCCGGCATCGTGCGCCGCAACGAGGAGGCCACCAAGCGCGAAGCCGCGCTGCGGCTCGCGGGCGAGACGCTCGTGTCCGCCGCCACGCGCGGGGAGATCTACGACGGCCGCGCTGAAGGCGGCGCATGCCGTCGTCGAACAGCACGTCACCGCCTGCCTCTACCTCGCCGACGGCGAGGACGGTCCGCTCAGCGCCGTGCGCTGCTCCGCAGGGCGAGCTCACCGCGCTCCCGCGCCTGGACGCCGCCACGTTCCCCGAGGAGCTCCGCCACGGACGCGTGAGCAACCGCATCGTCATGCTCGAGCTCGCGGGACGCGAGGTGTGCCTGTCGCCGCTGCTCGTACGCGAGAGCCTGCAGGGTGCGCTCGCGGTGCTCGGCGAGCACCCGCTGCGTCGCAGCGCACAGGTGAGCCTCGCCACGCTCGCCAGCGAGGTGGCGCTCGCGCTGCAGAGCATCTCGCTGACCGAGGAAGGCGCCTCCCAGCAGCGCCGAGGCGCGGCTCTCCTCGCTGATCAAGAACTCCTCCGACGTCGTCTGCATCGTCGGCGAGGACGGCACCATGAACTACGTCAGCCCGTCCGCGCAGCAGACGTTCGGCCACGATCCCGATGCGCTGCTCGAGCACCCCTTCAGCGAGCTCGTGGAGCCCGACGACGTCCCGCGCGTGGTCGCCTTCGTCGCCTCGATCGCCGCACTGCCGCCGGGCCAGCCCGCCAACGGGGAGTTCCGCTTGCGCCACGCCGACGGGCGCTGGCGCGACGTCGAGGCGCTCGCCACCAACCTGCTCGGCGACGAGTCGATCGACGGCGATCGTGCTGAACCTCCGCGACATCAGCGAGCGCAAGGCCTTCGAGGCCGAGCTCGAGCACCAGGCCTTCCACGACACCCTCACCGGGCTGCCCAACCGCGCGCTGTTCCGCAACCGCGTCGAGCACGCGCTCGCCAGCGCAGCGTCGCGACGCGCCTCCCCGTGGCCGTGCTGTTCCTCGACGTCGACGACTTCAAGAACGTCAACGACAGCCTCGGGCACGCCGCCGGCGACGACGTCCTGCAGGAGGTCGGCCGGCGGCTGGAGGACTGCATGCGCCCGGTCGACACCGCCGCGCGCCTCGGCGGCGACGAGTTCGCGGTGCTGATCCACGACGCCGAGAGCGAGTTGCAGGCGGTCGAGATCGCCCACCGCGTGATGAGCGCCCTGGCGGCGCCGATCGCGCTCGACGGCCGCGCCGTCTCGATCGCCACCAGCGTCGGCATCGCCTTCAGCGACCCAGGCCATGGTCTCCGACGCGCGACGCCGAGGAGCTGCTGCGCAACGCCGACGCGGCGATGTACATGGCCAAGGAGAGCGGCAAGGGCCACTACCAGATCTTCGAGCCCGAGATGCACGCGAAGGCGCTCGCGCGCCTGGAGCTCAAGACCGACCTGCAGCGCGCGCTCGAAGCGGGCGAGTTCACGCTCCGCTACCAGCCGATCATGGACCTCGAGCGCGGCGATATGGCCGGCATGGAGGCGCTCGTGCGCTGGGAGCACCCCGCGCGCGGCACCGTCCCGCCGCTCGAGTTCATCCCCCTGCTCGAGGACACCGGCCTGATCGTGCAGGTCGGCCGCAACGTGCTGCGCGAGGCCTGCGTCGTGGGCCGCGACGATGCAGCGAGAAGTGCCCGCGCGAGCCGCCGCTGTCGATCGCCGTCAACGTGTCCGCCTCCCAGCTGCAGCGCCCGGAGTTCATCGACGAGGTGCGCACCGCCCTGCGCGAGAGCGGGATCGTGCCGAGCAGCCTCACGCTGGAGCTCACCGAGAGCGTGATGATGCAGGACATGGAGCTCAGCCTGCTGCGCCTGAACGCGCTGCGCGCGCTCGGCGTGAAACTCGCGATCGACGACTTCGGCACCGGCTACTCCTCGCTGAACTACGTCCGCCAGTTCCCGGTGGACATCCTCAAGATCGACCGCTCGTTCCTGCTCGACCCCAACCCCGAAATGGCGGAGCTCACCGCCGCGATCGTCTCGCTCGCGCAGATCTTCAACCTGAAGGCCGTCGCCGAGGGCATCGAGAGCGGCGGCCAGCTCGAGCACCTGCAGGGAATCAACTGCGACTTCGGCCAGGGCTTCCACTTCGCCAAGCCGCTCTCCAGCCAGCAGATCCTCGCCATGGCGAGCGCTCAGGCACGCCCGCCCGCCGAGGTCTTCCACATCGGCGCCGCGCGCGTCGCCTAAGCCCGCGAGCGAGGACGCGCGCCTGCGCTTTCAGTCGCGCCCGGCGCGCCGCCCCTCAGCCGGCCATAGCCGGCTCGTCCTCTTCTTCTGCCGCGCCGTCGGGCGGGTCGGCGTCCTCGAGTCGCCGAACAGCGTCGGGTCGCGCGAGCTGCCACGGATCATGTCGTCGGGCGAGCTCTCCGCCGGCAGCCGGCCCTGGCGCGTGCCGAAGTAGATCGCCTGCGGGTGGTGGGCGATCAGCGCGAGCGTCGACTGCTCGGGGTCGGGCGCGTAGCCGTCGGTGATCGATCATCCCGATCTGCGCGAGGTCGAGCAGGCGCTCCACCTTCAGGTGCTCGCTCTGCTCGGGGACCGCGGGGTATCCCCACGAGTAGCGCCGTCCCTGCGTCGCGGGAATCCCGAGCATGCGCCGGGCCTCGTAGTGCAGCCACTCCGCCAGCCCCTCGGCGGTCTGCACGCCGAGGCCGTGCACGAAGAGCTGCTCGGCGAACTCGCCCTCGTGCTCCAGGCGGCTGAGCAGCTCGGTGACCTCGCCGCCCACCGTCACCGCCTGTAGCGCGACCACGTCGAGCTGCTCCGGCGGGCCGCCGTCGAGTGCCGGACGGAAGAAGTCCGCCAGGCAGATGCGCTCGCCCGTGCTCTGGCGCGGGCACACCAAGCGCGTGAGCTCGCGCGCGCGGTCCTCGGGGTCGAGCACGACGATCTCGTTGCCGAGCGCGTAGCAGGGGAAGAAGCCGAGCAGCGCGCGCGGGTGCAGGTAGTCCTGCTCGCGCCACATGCGCTCCAGGCGCGGGCGGAATTCATCGCGCAGCAGCGCCTGCCACTCCTCGCCCTTCTTGCCGCGCCCGCCCCAGTGCAGCTTGAACAGCACGTGCGTGTCGAGATGGCGGTAGACCTCGTCGAGGTCCACGGGGATCTCGCGCACGCCCCAGAACGGCGGCGTCGGCACGGGCGCGTCGGTGCGCGCCGCCGAGCGCACCGAGTCGTCGGTGCTCGGCGGGCCCACCTCGAGGACCTGCGGGCGCTCGCGGAACTCGCGGGCGCCGCTCATGAGCTTCTCCACCAGCGCGGAGCGAGCGCTCTCGTCGATCAGCTGGTCCATCACCGCGAGGCCCTCGAAGGCGTCCTTGCAGTAGAAGACGCCCGGCTCGTAGCGCTCCTCGGAGTCCTTGCCGCCGGGGTAGAGCGCGCGGTAGCCGAACGCGCGGTTGATCGCCGCGCCGCCGATCAGCACGGGATAGGAGAGCCCCTTGGCGTGCAGCTCCTGGATGCACGCGGGCATCTGCTTGGAGGTCGACACGAGCAGCGCCGAGAGGCCGATCGCGGTCGCGTCGTGCTCCTGTGCGGCATCCACGATCGTCTGGATCGGCACCTGCTTGCCGAGGTCCACCACCGTGTAGCCGTTGTTCGTGAGGATCGTGTTGACGAGCGACTTGCCGATGTCGTGCACGTCGCCGAAGACCGTCGCGAGCACGACCGTGCCCTTCGTGTAGCCCTCGAGCTTGTCGAGGTATTTCTCGAGCTGCGCGACCGCGCGCTTCATCACTTCCGCGGACTGCAGCACGAACGGCAGGATCAGCTCGCCCGCGCCGAACTTGTCGCCCACCTCCTTCATCGCCGGCAGCAGCACCTCGTTCAGCGTCGGCACCGCGCCGATCTTCTCGACGCTCGCGTCGATCCAGTCCTCCACGCCCTCCTTGCGCCGGCGCAGGATGTGGAAGTGCAGCGCCTGCTCGGGCTCCATCCCCTCCGTCGGGTCCGCCGCGCCAACCGCCTGCTCCTGCTCGCCCTTGCTCTCGAAGTGCCCTATGAAACGCTCGAGCGCGTCCTCGCGGCGGTCGAACACGAGGTCGTCCGCGAGCTCGCGCTCGGACTCCGGGATCTCGCCGTAGGGGGTGATGTGGTTCGGGTTGACCATCGCCAGGTCGAGGCCCGCCTGCACGCAGTGGTGCAGGAACACCGAGTTCAGCACCGCGCGCGCCGGCGGCGAGACGCCGAAGGAGACGTTCGAGACGCCCAGCGAGGTCTTCACGTGCGGGATCTGCTCCTTCACTAGGCGGATACCCGCGATCGTCTCGAGCGCCGACGGCCGCCACTCCTCATCGCCCGTCGTGAGCGTGAACGTGAGGCAGTCGAAGATCAGCAGCTCCGGGTCGAGGCCGTGCTCATCGCAGCACAGGTCGCGGATGCGCTGTGCGACCTCGAGCTTGCGCTCGGCGGTTTTCGCCATCCCCACCTCGTCGATCGTCAGCGCGATCAGCGCCGCGCCGTGGGCGCGCGCGAGCGGCACCACGCGGTCGAGCTTCGCGCGTCCCGCCTCGAGGTTCACCGAGTTCACGATCGCGCGCCCCGGGATCTGCTCGAGCGCGCGTTCGATCACCTCGGGCTCGGTCGAGTCCACCTGGATCGGCGCCGGCTGGGTCAGCGAGATGCGCTTCGAGAGCAGGCGCATCTGTTCGTCCTCGTCGCTGCGCTCGGTCAGCGCGACGCACAGGTCGAGCACGTGCGCCCCTCCCTGCACCTGGTCCTCCGCGATCTGCACGAGCCCGTCGTAGTCGTCGCTCAGCAACAGCTCCTTCGCGCGGCGCGAGCCCTGCGAGTTCACGCGCTCGCCGACGATCGTCGGCGCCGGGTCCTGTGCGAGCGGGGTCGCGGCGATCATCGAGGAGACGTGCGGCGGGCGCGGCGCGGGGCGCACCGAGGGCGTCCTGCCGGCCACGCGTTCGGCGATCGCGCGGATGTGCTCCGGCGTGGTTCCGCAGCAGCCGCCCACCACGCCCACGCCGTAGCGCTCCACGAACTCCGCGATCGCATCCGCGAGCGGCCCCGGCTGCTCGGGGAAGATCGTCTCGCCGTCCGGGCCCTGCAGCGGCAGCCCCGCGTTCGGGATGCACGCGACCGGGACCGGGCAGAACTCGCCGAGGAAGCGGATCGCGTCGCGCATGTCCTCCGGCCCGGTCGAGCAGTTCAGCCCGATCACATCGACCTCGAGCGCCTCCAGCGTGCACAGCACGGCCGAGATGTCGGTGCCGAGCAGCATCTTGCCGCCGTTCGGCAGCAGCGACACCGAGGTGTGGATCGGCAGCGTCCTACTGGTCAGCGCGAACGCCTCGCGCGCGCCGAAGACCGCCGCCTTCACCTCGAGGATGTCCTGCGCGGTCTCGATTATCAGGAGGTCCGCGCCGCCCTCGATCAGACCGCGCGCCTGTTCTGAGAAGACCTCGACGAGCTCGCCGAAGCGGATCTGGCCGAGCGAGGCCTCTTCGGAGGCCGGCAGGTACCCCGTCGGCCCGATCGAGCCCGCCACGAAGCGGTGCTCGCCTGCCGCGGCGCGCGCGATCTGCGCCGCGCGCGTGTTGATCTCGAGCGTGTGCTCGCCGAGGCCCCACTCCTCGAGCTTGATGCGCGAGCCCTGGAAGGTGTCTGTCTCGAGCACCTCGGCGCCGGCCTCGAGCATCGAGGCGTGCACGCCCTCGATCACGTCGGGGCGGTTCAGCACGAGCGCCTCGTGGCACTTGCCGGGCAGGCCGCCGTAGTCCTCGCTCGTCAGCTCGAACTGCTCGAGCGTGGCTCCCATGCCGCCGTCGTAGATCACGACTCGGCTGCGCAGCGCACCAATGAAATCCCGCATCGCATGAGCCTAACAACGGCCCCACCTGCGGCAGGAGCGCCGCCGGCAGCGTACGCGCCAGCGGGCAGGTGCCTTCCTGGCCCTGACGCCACGCGGTCCTCCCATCGGTGCCGCTGGCTACGCCAAGCGTCCAGATCGGTTTGAAAGCCCCGTCAACCGCTGCACGATTGACACGATCCGCCCCGGTGGGCGCCGGGAGTCAGAGCGCAGAGACGGGCGCCGGGGCGGACCGCCAATCAGCTCCAGCGCGTTAGCTTCGGGGGGTGCGCTCGTCTCTGCTGTTGCTGGTCGGCGCCCCCGGGGCCGGCAAGACGACCCTGCTCGAGGCGCTCTCGACGCTGCTCGAGCGCGAGGGAATGAGCCACGGCGCGATCGAGAGCGAGCAGCTCTCACTCGGCTGGCCGCTGCTGCACTCGCGCTCGTGGGTGGAGCAGCTGGGAGCGGTGCTCGACATGCAGCGCGACGCGGGCCGGGAGACCTTCCTCGTCACCGCCACGGTCGAGGATGAGGACGAGCTGCGCTCGTTGCTACGGGTTGCAGGCGCGCAGGACACGCTCGTCGTGTGCCTGCGCGTGTCGGCGCAGACGGCCGCTGAGCGGCTCGCGCGCCGCGAGGGCGAGCAGTGGCCGGGCAGGCAGCGGCTGATCGAGCACGCGCGCGAGCTCGCGCCGCGGATCCCGGACCTTCGCGGCGTCGAGATCGTGCTCGACAGCGAGCAGCTCGCGCCCGCGGAGCTCGCGGGGCGGGTGATCGAGGCGATGCGCGAGCACGGCCTGCTGAGCGGCTGGCGCCAGGCGTGAACCCACGGCGCTGAGGTGCCCTGGCGGGGACTAAGCTCGTGATGTGTTCGAGCGCTTTACCGAACGGGCACGGATGGTCGTGGTGTACGCGCAGGAGGAGTCGCGGACCCTCAAGCACGACTACATCGGCACCGAGCACATCCTGCTCGGGCTCGTGCGCGAGGAGGAGGGCCTTGCAGGGCGCGTGCTTGCGGATCTCGGCATCACCATCGAGCGCGCGCGTGCGCAGGTCGTGCGCATCGTCGGCTCCGGCGAGGAGCACTCCCCAGGCCAGATCCCGTTCACCCCGCGGGCCAAGAAGGTGCTCGAGGTCGCGTTGCGCGAGGCGCTTAGCCTCGGTCACAACTACATCGGCACCGAGCACCTCCTGCTCGCTCTCACGCGCGAAGGCGACGGCGTCGCCGCCCGCATACTGCTCGACTGCGACGCAGACCCCGAGAGCATCCGCACCGAGGTCACCAGCACGCTCTCGAGTCGGGGTCCAAGGCCGGGCGTCGCGGACGACCTCGACAGGAGCTGGCTCGACTTCGCCCCGCAGGAGGCCTTCGGCCTGGCGATGCGCCTGGCCGCGCTGGCCAGCGAGATCAAACTCGAGGTACGTCCGCACGGCGGCGATGCGCCGACGTTTCGCATCAGCTGCGAGCTGGTGGGGAATGACGACGTCCTGCGCGAGCTGGTGGCGCTGGAGGACCTCGGCGTCCGCGCGATCCTTGATGGTGGCCGTAGGGTCCGGCTAGGGCATCTACAACCGCCTGAGGACCCCTGAGTCGGCCTGAGAGCGCGAATCGCGACAAACTCATACTCAGCGGAACATCTGTCCCATCAAAGGAGGATCCGATGGCCGAAGCCAGCGTTGCGAGCACCGCCATAGACGAGGAGACCGTGCGCGCGCTGTTCTCCACCTTCAACGACAGAGAGGCCTTCTTCGCCGATCCCGAACGCACGTGGATAGAGCGCCCGCACTACCGCATCTTCGCCCAGGGCCTCGAGATGCACACGCGCGAGGAGGTGGTCGCGTGGTTCGAAGGCTTCTTCGACGCGATGCCCGACCTGCACATGGAGGTCGACGACGTGGCGGTCGCGGGCGAGCCCGGCCGCGAGCGCGTGAGCGTCCGCTGGCACGTCAGCGGCACGTTCTCGGGAGCCCCCTTCCTCGGCATCGAGCCGACCAGCAGCAGGGTCGACCTGCACGGCATGGACCTCATCCAGATCGAGGACGGCCGTGTCGCCGGCAACAACGTCTACTACGACCAGCTCGCGTTCGCGCGCCAGATCGGCATGCTCCCGGCGGAGGGCTCGTTCGCGGACCGGCTGCTCACCGCCGCCTTCAACCTCAGGACGAAGGCGCGCGCCGCGCTCAGGGAGCGTCGGAGATGACGAGCCGCAGCGCGCCGTCGTAGCGATCGCGCCGGCGCAGGCATCCGTGCTCGGCGTCCCACGCGCCGGACCCGAGCGCCGCCGAGAGGCGATCGACGATCCGCTGCTCGACGCCCGGCGCGAGCATCGCCCACATCGACGCCACGCGCGCGGCGAGCAGTGCCGACCGGGATCCTCCCGGAGCACGTACGTCCAGCTGATCGCGGTGCCGCTGAGGCCGGCGCTAGGCTTTGGATCATGGCCTGCGCGATCACGTTCATGTCTCCCGGGGAGCACCCGCTCCTGCTGCACGTCGAGCAGAGCGCGGAGGAGCTGGCGGTGCGAGTGGGGGAGGGGAAGCCGTTCGCGCTCAACGAGAGCAACACCGGCATGACGGTTCACGTGAACCCGTCCGCCATCGCGTTCTGGAAGGACCACCCGAGACCCGCCTCCACGTAGCGCCCGGGACGCAACGGCCTGGGCGACACCCGCAGAGGACTGCGGGCCGGTTCCTACTTGATGAGCAGCGAATAGGCGCGGGTGATGGCGGCTAGCTTTTCGCTCTTCTTCTTGTCGTTGGCCAGCTTCTTTTCGGCGCTTGCGACTTCCTTTTCTTCTTTCTTGACCTGCTTTTCCCGCTTGCTGCGTTCCTTCGCAATCGACGCTTCGTGAGCCTGCTCTTCGGGCCCGGGAGCGCCGGGCGTTTCGAAGGTCGGGTACGGATAGGCGTTGTCAGCGCCCCCGTGCGGCACTAGCGAAACTCCCGTCGGTTCGGCGCCGTCTCCGCGCGTCGCGAGGCCGATGTCGTAGAGCTTCGCGGGCTGCAGGGGGTCTTCATACAGCGGCCCTGGAATGGTCACGTCTATCTCGACGATTTCGTACGGGCTCTTTTGGATGATCGTGCCCGTCTGCGGAACGGCCGCATTTTGGAAGTGCTCATCGCAGCGTTCTGGTTCCGTGATGCACTTGGGCGCGTAGACATCCAGTTCCCAGTGCGTTTCGGGCCAGAGGGGATGAATGTACATCGCGACGGTGGCGCTCGTTTCCGTCACTTCCTCGGCCTCAGTCCACTGCCCCCATCGCAGGGCGCTCGCTCCCGCTGGGACTAGCAGCAGCGCGATCACGGCCAGACAGCCAACGATCAGTGCGGCCCGCCTCCCAGCTGCCCGCGACTCTCCGTGCACTTCCCCCGCCTCCCAGGCGATGCCACCCCAACCAGTAGCCCATCCTAACAACAAGGAGTCCCACCGTAATCCGATGAGGCTTTGGTCGCGGGGCGGGGCGAGCGCTGCCCTGACACATGGCAGGGGAAACGCTCCACTCCTCAATCCGGACGCAACGAGCTCTGCAAATACAGCTTGCAAGGCTGTAGCGGCAGCCTCGCATTGATGCGATGGTTCGATCAAGCCGCTCGCCTGCGGGCCTGGGCCATGCGCGCCTGACGGTTACTTGATGAAGAGCATCTCCGAGTACTTCGGCAGCGGCCAGAGGTCGTCGGCGACGAGCCTCTCGAGCCGGTCGGCGACCTCGCGCACGTCTTCCATCGCGGGCATCACGGTGTCGCGCATGTACAGCGCCTCGCGCTGGGCGGAGCCGTGCGGGTGGTTGTCGTCGAGGTTCGCGTCCTCGAGCTTCTGCACCGCGAAGTGGAGCTCCCTGAGCACCGGCTCGAACTCGGCGATGAACTCGTCCATTCCGCTGGCGATCAGTTCGTTGAGGTGGCGCACGGAGGCGGGCAGCAGCATCGTGCGCGCGATCGAGGCGGCCGTCTCGCCCTCGATGTTGATCGTGGTCGCGTACTGCTCGGTGAAGACCTCAAGGCGCGACTCGAGCTCGCGTTTGGAGAGGACCTTGTACTTCTTGAAGGCGGCGACAGTCTGTTTGTCGGTCAGCCACGGCAGCGCCTCGGGCGTGGTGCGGAGGTTCGCGAGGCCGCGTTTCTCGGCCTCCTCGTGCCACTCCTCGGCGTAGTTGTTGCCGCCGAAGACGACCTGCTTGTTGGCGGCCCAGCTCTGCTTGACGACGCTGGTAACCGCTTTCTCGAGGTTCGCGCTGTTGCCTTTCATCGCGCTCGCGAGCTTCTCGGCGAGGTCGTCGACGGACTCCGCGACGATCGTGTTCAGCACCGTGTTGGAGAACGCCGGCGAGGCGCTCGAGCCGAGCGCGCGGAACTCGAACTTGTTGCCCGTGAACGCGAATGGGCTCGTACGGTTGCGGTCGCCGCCGTGGAGCGGCAGCGGTGGCAGCACTGGGGTGCCGAGGCCGAGGAAGGAGCCGGGCTTGGAGGGCTGCACTTTGCCCGCCTCGATCGCGCCGAAGACCTTTTCCAGTTCGGCGCCGAGGAAGATCGAGATGATCGCCGGCGGCGCCTCGTTGGCGCCGAGGCGGAAGTCCTGTCCGGCGCTCGCGATCGAGGCGCGCAGCAGCGCCTGGTGCTTGTTGACGGCCTGGATGACGGCGGTGCAGAAGAACAGGAACTGCAGGTTCTCGGCGGGCGTGTCTCCTGGGTCGAGCAGGTTCAGCCCGGTGTCGGTCCCCATCGACCAGTTGTTGTGCTTGCCGGAGCCGTTGACGCCGGCGAAGGGCTTCTCGTGCAGCAGGCAGATCGAGCCCGTAGCGGCGGGCGGCGTTCTGCATGATCTGCATCGTGATCATCTGGTGATCGGCGCCGACGTTGGAGTTCTCGAAGATCGGCGCGACCTCGTACTGGTTGGGAGCGACCTCGTTGTGGCGCGTCTTGATCGGCACCCCGAGCTTCGCCAGCTCGACCTCGACGTCGAGCATGTAGGCGAGGATGCGCTCGGGGATCGAGCCGAAGTAGTGGTCGTCGAGCTCGTGCCCCTTCGGCGGCTTGGCGCCGAACAGCGTGCGCCCGGTGGTGAGCAGGTCGGGGCGTTCGAAGTAGTACTGCTCGTCGATCAGGAAGTACTCCTGCTCGCATCCGATCGTCGTGAACACGCGCGCGGCCTCGTCGACGCCGAGCAGCTCGAGCGCGCGGATGGCGGCGCCGGAGAGCGCGTCCATCGAGCGCAGCAGCGGGATCTTGTGGTCGAGCGCCTCGCCCGTCCAGGACGTGAACGCGGTGGGGATGCACAGCAGCGCGCCGTTGGGGTTCTCGAGCATGAACGCCGGGCTCGTGGGGTCCCAGGCGGTGTAGCCGCGCGCCTCGAAGGTCGCGCGGATGCCGCCGGTGGGGAAGGAGGAGGCGTCGGGCTCGCCCTGGATCAGCTCCTTGCCGGAGAACTCCGCGATCGCGGTGCCGTCTCCGGCAGGCGCGTAGAAGGAGTCGTGCTTCTCCGCGGTCGAGTTGGTCAGCGGCTGGAACCAGTGGGTGTAGTGCGTCGCGCCCTTCTCGAGCGCCCATTCCTTCATCGCCTGAGCGACGGCGTCGGCGAGCGAGGTGTCGAGCGCCTCGCCGCGCGCGAGCGTGCGCTGCAGCGCCTTGTAGACGTGCTTGGGCAGCCGCTGGCGCTGGACGGCGGGGGAGAAGACGTTCGAGCCGAAGACCTGGTTGCCCGCGACGGTCAGGTCCGGCGAGCCAAGTGCGGCTCCGTTTGCGCTCCACTGGGCTGCGGTGACGTTCTGCTGACGGGACCTGGGCATGGGCTTTTGGACGACTCCTCCTCGATGAAGGGCTCATGCGCTCGGCGGGGCGCCGACGAACGGCGCGGCCCCCGGGGCGCAATCGTAATCGCAAGCCGCGCGCGAGGTATCACCCGCGTGGCGAAATCGCGCGCGTGATCTTTCGACATCCGGCCAAGAGCCTAGGAGGACCCGGGGGAGTAGGCACCGGCTTCGACCTTGCCGGTGACGGGGTTCACGTGCGTGGTCGGTGGCTTGGGCGCGATCTGCACGCCGAAGGAGCCCTGCAGCGAGCCGCCGCGCGGGGACCGCCTTTGCCTTGCCGGCGAGGCCGGCGGCGAGCCTGTAGCGCGATCGTGTAGCGTGCCGGGCCTTGACGGCGACGACCTTCCAGACGTAGTGTGCGCGTCTGCCCCGAGGCGAGTCCCCCGAGCGTCCAGGTGTTGACGTACGCGGTCGTGGCGCCGCCCGGGAGGCTGACTTCCTGGCTTTCCACGGGCGGCGCGGCGGTCGCGCCGGGGCCCGCGTTCGATCGCCCAGATCGGCCGCTTCGTGTCGGCGAGGCCCGGATAGCTCGAGTTGTAGTCGAAGGAGTCGACCGTCACGGCGGCGGTGTGGCATCGCATGCTTGCCGGTGTTCTGGATTTCGATTTCGAGCGTCGCCGGGCGTGCCACCGCCTGCGCGCTCGGGAAGCTCGCGCGCAGCACGCGCATGCCGAAGCTCGCGCTCGGTTCGCCGACGTCCTGGCGCGAGCCGCTGCCGCAGGCGGACAGCACGAGCGCGACGGCGAGCGCGGCCGCGCAGGTGAGCCCCGCACGCGCCTCGCGCGCTGGGCGCCTCACGCCGAAAACCCCCCGGCTTGCTTGCACGAGCACCTCCCTCACCAGTGGCACTTATACCAGCGGTCCGCTGTCGCGCGGGCATCGGCATGCCGTACAGTGGTGGGCGCAAAAGCACGTAAATCCCGAGGAGGGGTTGGAGGAGCAGGAGATGGTACGCACCGCTGCTGAGCGGGCATTTGTGCCGATCAGTCATGTGCTCGAGGAATTCGGGGACATGATGATCCTGACGGGCAAGACGATCTGGTCTGCGCTGACGCCGCCCTACCCCTACGGCGGCGAGCTCGTCTCCCAGTTCCTGTTCACGCTGAGGCTGTGCTGGCTGCCGCTGCTGATCTCGACGGTGGCGATCTCCTACGGGGCACCGGGGCTGCAGGCGGGAGACTTCCTGACGCTGTTCGGCGCGCTCGACCGGCTGGGGGGCTTCTTCGTGCTCGCGTCGATCCGCGAAATCGGCCCGCTGATCACCTCGATCGTGCTCGCGGGGGTGGCCGGCACCGCGATCACCGCGGATCTCGGTGCGCGCAAGGTGCGCGAGGAGCTCGACGCGCTGCAGGTGCTCGGCGTGGACCCGGTCAAGAACCTCGTCGTGCCCCGCTTCCTGACGCTGATGGTGGTGACGGGCCTGTTCGACATCTACGCGGTTCTGTTCGGCCTCTTCGGCGGCCTCATGGCCGAGCTGTATGAGGGCGGCTCGCTCGGGCCCGTTCTGGAACACGCTGTTCGCGAACTCCTCGGTCACGGACCTATGGGGCTCGGTGCTGAAGACGACGATCTTCGGCGCGATCATCGCGATCGTGTGCTGCTACAAGGGCATGACCGCCTCGGGCGGCGCCGAGGGCGTCGGGCGCGCGGTCAACGAAGCGGTCGTGATCGCGTTCCTGGGGATCGGCGCGTTCAACTACGTGTTCACGCAGACGCTGCTGGCGACGCACCCGCAGATCCTGGTGATCAAATGAACGAACTGCTGGCGCTGCCGCGGGAATGGCTCGCCGTCGACGGGCGACATCGCGCGCTTCACCAGCGACGGTCATGCGCGACGTCTACACGCGGGCGCGTGTTCGGCTTCTTCGGCGAGGCGCTGCGCCAGTCGGGGATCCTGATCATCTACTCCACGCTCGTGATCTGGAGCCTCGTGTTCATCACGGGGCTCGGCACCTGCGGGATCGAGGCGGCGTACTTCAACGAGTCCACGGGCACACCGGCGTACGCGGGGGTGTTCGCGGCGTGGTGCAACCTGCGCGAGGCGGTGCCGATCGTGTTCGGCTACATGATGTCCGCGAAGGTCGGCACGGGCATCGTCGCGGAGCTCGGCGCGATGCGCATCTCCGACGAGATCGACGCGCTCGAGGTGATGGGGATCAACTCGATGACGTTCCTGTGCGCCACCCGCCTGCTGGCGGCCTGGCTCGTGCTGCCGTTCATGTACATCGCGGCGGTGGGGGTCGGCTTCTTAGCCTCCTACATCGCGATCGTGCACCAGGTGGGCTACGTCTCGGAGGGTGGCTATCCTGCTGATCTTCTGGCAGTTCCAGAACCCGGGGGACTATCTGTTCAGCGTGATCAAGGGCATGACGATGGCGACGGCGATCGTGCTCGTGGGCTGCTACTACGGCTACAACGGCCAGCGGCGGCCCCGTGGGCGTGGGCCGCGCGACGGCGAAGTCGATGGTGCTCAATCTCGTGCTCGTGAACGTGATCGACGCATTCGGCACCCAGGTCTTCTGGGGCGGCAACGCGCGCGCGCCGATCGGAGGCTGAGCGGACGTGGCCACCGAGGAGCGCCAGCGATCCTCCCGGACGGGAGAGGCGCCGAGGAGTTCGAGTTCCACACCGGCGTGATCCGCCACACGGGCGTGCCGGACGCGATCGAGTTCGTGGACGTCCACAAGTCGTTCGGCAAAAACCACGTGCTGCGCGGGCTGAACATGGGCCTGCCCGAGGGCAAGATCTCGATGATCATCGGCCCCTCCGGCACGGGCAAGTCGGTGTGCATCAAGCACATCGTCGGGCTGCTCTATCCCGACGAGGGCGACGTGATCGTGCAAGGGCACTCGATCCCGAGCCTCTCCGACGGCGAACTCTTCAAGCTGCGGCGCAAATTCGGCGTGCTCTTCCAGGACGGCGCGCTGTTCGGATCGCTCAACCTGTACGACAACGTCGCCTTCCCGCTGCGCCAGCACACCGAGAAGGGCGAGGACGAGATCGCTGAGATCGTCAACCGGCGCCTGCGCGAGGTGGGCCTCGGCGACGCCAACGAGAAGATGCCCAACGAGCTCTCCGGCGGCATGCGCAAGCGCGCGGGGTTCGCGCGCGCGCTCGTGCTCGATCCCGAAGATCGTGCTCTTCGACGAGCCCGACTCGGGCCTCGATCCGGTGCGCACGGCGCTGCTGTGCGAGCTGATCAAGGAGGTGCACGCCGAGAACGGCGGCAGCTACGTGGTGATCACGCACGACATCATGAGCGCGCGCAGGGTGGCGGAGCACATCTCGGTGCTGTGGAAGGGCAAAATCGTTGAATCGGGGCCGGCGCAGGAGCTGTTCGCCTCCGAAAACGCGTTCGTGCGCCAGTTCCTCTCGGGCGAGTCGGCAGGCCCGCTGGGGATGGAGTAGCCGGGCTAGGAGAGATGGAGCGGGCGCCGCTCGCGCGGCGCGGGGGTAGCCTTTCCGAGACGGTGAACGCACGGTTGCATCCCGGTGCCTTGAGCGCGCGTCTACCGTCGTGAGGGCGGAGCGCTTCTTCACGCGCCTGGTGGGCGGGGCGGCCAGGCACCCGCGGCTGGTGCTCGCGCTGGCGCTGTTGGCGGGCGCCGGCGGCGTGGCGCTGTCGCTGTCGCTGCGCACGAGCGCGTCCGCGAGCACGCTCGTGTCGAGCTCGAGCGCCGACCTACGCGGCGACCCAGCGCTACCACGCACGCCTTCGGCGAAGAACCGGTCGAGGTGCTCGTGAAGGGCGATCTGCAGAAGCTCGTGCTGAGCTCGGACATCGAGCGCCTGCTCGGGCTGGAGGGCTGCCTGTCGGGAAGGGTGCCCGCGAAGGCGCTGGCGACGGAGGGCGGGGCGGGCGGGCCGTGCGGGCAGCTCGCGCGCGCGGGCACGGTGAAGGTCGTCTTCGGGCCAGGCACGTTCGTCAACGAGGCGGCGCTCGAGATCGACCAGCAGCTGCGCACGCAGACCACGCAGGCGCACGCGCAGGCCGCGCAGGCCGAAGCCGTGGTCACGCGCACGGCGCTCGCGCGCGGGCTGCCGGCAGCGCGGGCGCACGCGCTGGGCGCGCAGGCGCGCAAGATCTGGACGGGCCGCTTCGAAGAGACGCTCGCGGCGCTGGCGATCCAGTACGGCCTCAACTCGACGCCGAGCATCGAAGACGCGAACTTCGTCTCGACGCTGGTGTTCGACCCGAGCAAGCCCGCGGGCACGCCGCGGGCGCGCTTTGCCTACCTCTTCCCGGCGCGCGACGCGGCGCTCGTGTCGGTGCGCATGCGCTCGGGGCTGAGCGAATCGCAGCGCACGCGCACGATCGCGCTGATCCGCCAGCGCGGTGGCGATGCGCGCAGTGGCATCTGCAGCCACGGCGAGCGCTACCTGGTGAGCGGCGAGCCGGTGATCGTGGCGGACCTCACGGGCGCGATCACGCACTCGCTCGAGCTGCTGCTGGTGGCGGTGTTGCTGGTGATGGCGGCGACGCTGGGGCTGATCTTCTCGGGCCGCCCGCGGCTGCTGCCGCTGGCGCTGGCGGCGCTCGCGGCGGCGCTCACCTTCGGCGCGCTGGCGCTGGCGGGCGAGCCGCTGACGATGGCCTCGATCGCGGTGCTGCCGGTGCTGGTGGGGCTGGCGGTGGACTATGCGGTGCAGTTCCAGGCGCGCGCGGGGGAGGCCCTCGAGGACCCTTCGCGCGCACGCGACGCGCCGAGCGCGCTGGCGCGGGCGGCGGGCCTGGGAGCGCCCACGATCGCGACCGCGGCGGCGGCGAGCGCGGCGGCGATACTGGTGCTGCGCTCTCGCCGGTGCCGATGGTGCGAGGTTTCGGCGTGCTGCTCGTGGTGGGGCTGGTGCTGGCGCTGCTGTGCACGTTCACGGCCGGCGCGGCGGCACTCGTCCTGAGCGCGGGAGGGCGAGGGCGCGCTGCTCGCTGGAGCGTGCGCTCGGGCAGCCCGCTCGCGGGCCCCTTGCGCAGCCTTGGCGCGTCCTGGAGGGGGGCGCGAGAGCTCTTGACGGGCAACCCGTTGACGCGGCTGGTGACACGCGTGGCGCTCGTGGGCGCGGTCCGCAGGCCCGAGCGCGTGCTGTTGATCGGGCTCGTGCTCGCGCTCGCCGGGTGGGGCGCTCGACCCAGACGAAGGTGCAGACGGACATCACCAAGCTGGTGCCGCAGAGCCTGTCCTCGCTGCACGCGCTGGGAGAACTCGAGCACCTGACGGGCGTGGGCGGCGAAATCGACCTGCTTGTCTCCGCTCGCGACGTGGCGAGCCCGAAGACGATCGAATGGATGAGCTCGTACGAGAGCGCGGTGCTCGATCACTATGGCTACAGCGCCTCGCGCGGGTGCGGGCACGCGCGCCTGTGTCCGGCGTTCTCGCTCCCGGACCTCTTCCAGGGGGCGCCCGCGAGCGCGGCGGCGAGCGCCGGCTCCGCGCGGGCGAAGCTGACGGCAGCGGAGGTCCGGGGTCTGCTCGCGGTGGTGCCGCCGTACTTCACGCAGGACGTGATCAGCGGCGACCGCCGCGAGGCGACGCTCGCGTTCGGCGTGCGCCTGATGAGCCTCTCCCAGCAGCAGCGCGTGATCGAAGCGATGCGCTCGCGGCTTCACCCCCCCGCCGGCGTGAGCGCGACGCTCGTGGGGCTGCCGGTGCTCGCGGCGGCATCTAGCTCGGCGGTGGCGGATCCGTGGCGGCGTCTGGAGACGCTGCTCGCGAGCCTGCTGGCGGTGGCGCTCGTGCTCGTGCTCGCCTTCCGCGGCGACCGCCGGCGCACGCTCGTGCCGCTCGCGCCGGTCGTGCTCGCGTCGGGCTGGTCGGCGCTGATCCTGTTCGCGGTGCGCGTGCCGTTGAACCCGATGTCGGTGACGCTGAGCGCGCTCGTGGTCGCGATCTCCACGGAGTTCAGCGTGCTGCTCTCGGAGCGTCACCGCCAGGAGCGCCTCGCGGGACACTCGAGCCTCGAGGCGCTGCGACGCAGCTACGCGCGCACGGGCGCCGCGGTGGCGACCTCGGGCGTCACGGCGATCGCCGGCTTCGGCGTGCTCGTGCTGTCGGACATCAACATGCTCCGCCAGTTCGGGCTGGTCACGCTGATCGACCTGAGCGCGTCGCTCCTGGGCGTGCTGGTTGCGCTGCCGGCGGCGCTGATGATCGCCGAACGCGACCCGCAGCCGCGCCGGCGCCTGGGCGCGCCAACGCCGCGCTGGCTCGCGGCGCGGCGCGCCGGCTCGCGCTGGACGCCGCGCCGAGCGATGAGCGGCCCCGAGCGATGAGCCGCGATGGGCGATGAGCCGCCCCCTGCGGCGAGCCGCTCCCCGCGCGAGGTAGCGCGCAGAGCTCGCGCCGCGCGCAGCTCGTCCGCGCGAGAGCGGGCGGCGCACCCCTTCAGGAGGGGGCGCCTGGGGCGCTACCTCGGCGTGCTCGCGGTGGTGGCGTTCGTGCTCGCCGTCATCCTCGCGTTCGTCCACGGCCCCGGCGGCGTGGCCGGCATCCCGCCAGGCCAGCGGCTCGCCCCCTTCGCGGTCCCGCTGGCTACGGGCTCGCTGACGGGCGGGGCGAACATCGCCACGCACGCGCACGAAGGCTCGGCTGGAAACGTGCCGGCCTGCTCGGTGCGCAAAGCGGGCGTGCTGAACATCTGCGCGAGCTACGAACGCGGCCCCGTGGTGCTGGCGCTGTTCGTCGCCGAAAGCTCGCTGCCCGCACGTGCTCTCGCAAATGCAGGCGCTCGCGCCGCAGTTCCCGGGCGTGCAGTTTGCGGGCGTCGCGATCGAGGGCAGCGCGGACGAGTTCTCGAGTGTGCGCGCGCGCCTTCGCAAGCTCGTGCGTGCGCAGGGGCTGACGCTGCCGGTCGGGATCGACGCCAACGGCGTGCTCGCGTCGCTCTACAAAGTGTCAGCTGTCCCCAGGTGAGCTTCGCCTACCCCGGGGGCGTGGTGCAGAGCAAAGCGCTGCTCGTGGCGCCGAGCACGGCCACGCTGCGCGAGCGCGTGGCGGCGCTCGTGGCGGCGTCGCAGGCGCGCGGCTGGCGGCAGCCAGCGGCGTGAGCGGCCACGAGGCGCAGCGGGGGCGCGCTCACCCGCGGCGCTGCCGGCGGGGGCCCGCACGCGCCGTCGCTCGGCTGGTGCTCGCCGCGAGGTGCAGGCGGAGCTGCCGGAGCTGCGCCTGCTGCTGGTGGAGGTCGAGGTGGCGCGCGCGCAGTCGCTGCTCGGCGCCCTCCCCGCGGGACGTGCAGCAGCGCCTGCGCGAACGCTCGAGCCGCTTTCGCGGCGCGCGCGCGGTGGGGATCCGGCGCGAGCCCGTCGCCTGCCGCCTACCGCATCTTCTTCCGGCACATCGGCCTCGACCCGGACGTGGAGCGCACGCCGATCGAGGCGATCGTGCTCGAGCGCATCCTGCGCGGCGGGTTTCTCAGCGGCGGCCTGCTGGCGGACGTGCTGCTGATCGCGCTCGCCGATACGAGCGTGCCGGTGTGGGCGCTCGACTCCGAGACGCTCGACGGGTCAACCCGGAATCAGGCCGAGCCGCGAGGGCGAGCCGCTCGGCCGTGAGCGCGAGGCGCTGGCGCTGCCGGCGGGCCGGCTGGTGATCGCGGACTCCGCCGGCGCGCTCGCGCAACCTGTTCGGCGAGCCCGCGCCGCCGCACGCGCCGCGGGCGCGCAGCCGCGCGGCTCACGCTGTACGCGGTGCAGGTCGCGGGCGTGCCGACGCTGTACGCCGAAGAGGCGCTGTGGAATGCCGCGCAGCGCGCTGCAGGCGCACTGAGCGTCGCGACCGCGCGGGCGCTGTAAAATCGGCGCCTGGGAAGAACCTCAGGAGGAGGATGCGCAACGGTGCAGCGCGAGCAGCAGCTGTTGGAGCGGGTCGCCGCCGGCGCCCTCGCGCCGCGACCTCCGAGCGCGAGGCGCGCGTCGCCGCTGAAGCAGCAGATCGCGCGGCTCGAGCGCGAGCTGTCCGCGATCGCTCGCGGAGCGTTTCCCGTTCCTCGCGCGCGCCCGAGGGCGCCGCGCCTCAGTCACCCGAGGAGACGCACTCGCGGGCCGCGCTTGCCGGATCTCGGCGAGCTCGAGCGCGAGCGCGACCACCTCGCCGGCGCGCGTGCAGGAGCTGCGCCGCGCGGCCGCAGCGCGCAGCGAACACGAGCGACGCGCGCGCGAGCAGCTGGAGCGCATGCGCCTGGAACCCGGGCGCTACCAGCTTCGCGCGCCTTGCCGGTGCGCGACCTCGGCCAGCGCGGGCTGCGGGGTCTGGAGCGTGCGGCCGCGCCTCGGCCTGATCGGCATGCTCGCCGGCTGGTGGCAGCTCACGCTGTCGTCGGGCTGTCCGTTAGCCAGGGGGTCGCGCTCCAAGCGCGACCCCGCTCACCGTCGGCGAGCATCGCCGCCAGGCAGTGGCGCTGGCGTTCGGTCATCGAGCCGATCGTCTTGTTCTCCGACAGCGGCACCATCGCGAGGAACTTGCGGCAGCGCGTGCTGACCCCAGCGGCGCTGGCTCATCAGCAGGTCGGCGATGGCCATGCTGCCAGCCTCCCAGGGGCACTCGAGAATCACGCTCGCCGACGTCGATCTCGCCGACCGCGACGCGGCGCTTGAGCTCGGCGCGCGCGAGACGCACCTGGTTCGCGCGCTCGAGCGCGCGCATGTGCTGAGGGCCGGCAGGGGCAAGGGTCGCTGTCGCGTTCATGGGCATTCTCCCCGTCGCCCCGAGGGATCTGGGCGACGTGCTGGCTGGTTTTGGACAAGTTGACGCCTGTGAGGCTTGCACCGCACTATCCGCGAGCGAGCGCGGACCCCGCGGTCACGTTCCCCCCCACTCCCACCCGCCGTGACGGAGGGGGCCCGATCGGCCGTGCAGAGCGCACCTCGAAGCTATGCCAGGCGCGGCCCCCCGGTCAACTGCGACGGCGGGCCCTTCATGCGCTAGCAGCGGGGTTTTTCTGTGACCCTGATATTTGTGAAGAAATGGACAAGTCGCGGGGGGTCAGGGCGGACCCCGGCTGGTTGGCGGAGTCTTGTCCTCAGCGGGCGTCGGGACCCGGAAGCGGCCCGTGCTCGGCCTCGAACTCGCGCTTGACGCGCGCGAAGACCTCGAGCGCCCGGTCGAGCGTGGCCTCGTCGTGGGTGGCCATCACGCTCGTGCGCAGCAGCGCCCCGCCGGGGGCACCGCGGGGTGCAGAGCGGTGTTGACGAACACGCCGGCGTCGATAGAGCGCGCGCCACAGCAGCGCGGCCTTCCAGTCGTCGCCGACCAGCACCGAGATGATCGGCGTCACGATCTCGTGCCCGGAGCCGGAGGCCGCCGGGCGCACCCCGGGCGCGTGCACCTGCAGGCGCTCGTCGGCGCCAAGCGCCTGGGGGTGGGAGACGGCGAAGCCGAGCTCGAGCAGCCCATCGTGCAGGCGCCAGGCGTTCTCGAGCACGCTCGAGAACAGCGCCGGGCCCTCCTCGCTGCGCAGCACACGCAGCGCCGCGAGCGCTGCGCCGACGGCGGCGGGGACGGCGGAGGCGGTGAACAGGAAGGCGCGCGAGTAGAAGCGCAGGTACTCGATCACCTCGTGAGTGCCGGCGACGAAGCCGCCGCAGGAGGCGAGCGACTTCGAGAACGTGCCGATCCGCAGGTCCACGCGGTCGGCCACGCCGAGCAGTTCGCTGGCGCCCGCCCCGCGCGCGCCGAGCACGCCCGGCGCCGTGGGCCTCGTCCACCATCAGGCGGGCGCCGTAGCGCTCGCACAGCTCGCAGATCTCCGCCAGCGGGGCGATGTCGCCCTCCATCGAGAAGACGCCGTCGACGACGACGAGCACGCCGCCGCCGTCGTCGCTCGCGCGTTCGAGCATCTTCTCGAGCTTGTCGAGGCGGTTGTGGCGGAACGGCGCGCAGCTTCGCGCGCGAGAGCAGGCAGCCGTCGAGGATCGAGGCGTGGTCGCCGGAGTCCACGACGACCGTGTCGCCGGGGCCCGAGCAGCGTGCCGAGCGTCCCGACGTTGGCCTGGTGGCCGGTGCTGAAGACGAGCGCCTCCTCGGTGCCCATCCACTCGGCGATCTCACGCTCGAGCTCGAGATGCAGCGGGATCGTGCCGTTCAGCAGGCGCGACCCGGTGAGGCCGGTGCCGAAGCGGTGCAGCGCGTCCTCGGCGCCCTTCAGCACGCGCTCGTCGCCGGTCAGGCCGAGGTAGTTGTTGGAGCCGAGCATGATGCGCTCGGCGCCCTCCATCTCCACGACCGGCATCGCCGGCGAGGTCGAGCACGTGGAAGTAGGGCAGCACGTCCGCCTCGCGCGCCGCTGCCAGCAGCTCGGTGCGCTCGTGGCCGCGAACCTTGGCGAAGACGTCTGTGTGGGTCTGCATGTACGCTGGCGAGCCCGTGGCGGTCGAAGTCGAAGCGGTTTCCGGGCGAGCGCGACCTGAAAGCCTTCATCGACCTGCCGTACCGGCTGCATGCTAACCACCCGCTGTGGGTGCCACCGCTGCGGCTCGAGCGCTGGCTGTTCCTGAACCGCCGCATGAACGCGTTCTTCAGCCACGGCGAGGCCGAGTATTTCCTCGCGCGACGCGATGGTCGCGTCCGCGGGCGCATCAGCGCCCAGGTCAACCACGCCTTCAACGACCACCAGCACAAGAACTGGGGCTGGTTCGGCTTCCTGGAGCTCGAGGACGACCCGGAGGTGCTCGAGGCGCTGCTCGATGCGGCCGCGTCCTGGCTGCGCGGGCGTGGGTGCGAGCGGATGGTGGGCCCCGCCGACTTCACCATGAACGACGAGAGCGGGGTTCTGATCGAGGGCTTCGAGGTGCGCCCGATCCTCCGACAGCCGTGGCACCCGCCCTACTACCAGCAGCTGATGGAGCGCGTCGGCATGCAAAAGGCGATGGACCTGCTGATGTGGAACCTCGAGGTCACAGACCGCGAGAAGGTGCTGCCGGTGATCTTCGAGCTCGCCGAGAAGGTCGAGAGCGAGCACGGCATACGCGTTCGCCCGATGCGCCGGCTGCGTCTGCGCAAGGAACTCGACTCCTTCGCCGAGGTCTACAACGCTGCCTGGTCGCAGAACTGGGACTTCGTGCCGTACTCGAAGAAGGACCTCGACGCGTTCGCGCAGGAGCTGCAGCTCGTCTTCGACAAGCACTGGTCCTTCATCGCCGAGCGCACGGACACGGGCGAGGTCGTGGCGATGGCGATGAGCTTCCCCGACGCCAACCAGGTGCTCGTGCGGATGAAGGGCCGGTTGCTGCCGCTCGGCTGGTTGTACTTCCTGCGCAAAACCACCCTCACCGACCGCGTGCGCGTGGGCTTCCTGGGCGTCAAGCCCGAGTACCAGCACACGGGCGTGGCCGCGAAGCTCTACGTCGAACACTTCAACGCCGCCGCGGCACGCCCGCAGACCGGCGGCGAGATGGGCTGGATCCTCGAGACGAACACGGCGATGAACCGCGGCATGGAAGCGATGGGCGGGCGGGTGGTCAAGCGCTACCGCGTGTACGAGCGCGAGCTCGAGGACCCGCGGTGATGCTCCGGCTGGCGCTTTAGACTGATTCGCGATGAGCGCTGCATTCGAACATGGGGCCGAGGTGGTGGACGGCGTGCCGGTGCTCGAGGAGCAGCTCCTGGTGCCGGCGGCGAGGGTCACGCGCGAGCCGGCGCTCTCGGCCGCGGCGCCGGGCACCGTCGTGCGCGCCGCCGCAGCCGCGGCCGGCGGCTTCGTCGCGGGTGCCGCCGTGCTCGGGCTCGTGCAGCGTCGCCAGCGTCGCGCATCCGCGCTCGCACGCGCGCCCCGACTTTTCGGCCCGCGCAGCGGGAGGTCCGCCACACGCGGCGGGCGCTTGAGCGCCGAGGCGGCCGGCGAGCTGCTGCAGATCGTCGGCACGCGCTCGCTGCTCGTGGACGTGCACCTCCTCGGACCGGCTCCCGACGGCCCCGCTCCTCGACCCTGACGTTGGGGGCGCTCGTCGAGCTGCAGGCGGAGGTGGTTCCCGCCGGCCCCTTCCGGCTGCCGCGCCGCTGTGGCATGGACGGCCTGCTGCGCCGTCGCGGCGCGGCGCTCGAGCGCCTGCTGCACCACGACGAGGAGCCGGTGCTGGTGAGCGTCAGCCAGCCGGAGCGCGCGCGCGTGTGCTTCCAGCGCGCGCTCGCGCAGCCGGGCCGGCGCGGCCTACGGGATCGCGCGCATGCGCTTCGCGCTCGGCGTCGATGAGGACCAGCGGCCGTTCCTGCGCGCGTTCGCGCGCGACCCGCTGATCGGGCGCTCGTTGCGCTCGCGGCCGTGGCTGCGCGTGACGCGCCGGCCCGAGCCCTTCGAGGCGCTCGCGTGGGCGATCTGCGAGCAGCTGATCGAGTACGAGCGCGCCGCGGCGATCGAGCGGCGCATCGTCGCGCGGCTCGGGCGCCGCTGGCCGCCCGCGCGCGGGGCGCACCTCGGCAGCACGGCGGCTGGCGCCGCGGTGCGCGGGCGGGAGCGCTCGGCGGCGGGCGTCGCGAGGGATTCCCCACGGGCGAGTGTGCTGGCCGCCACCGCGCCGGCGCTGCTGCAGTCACTCGACCTCTCCGCCGGGCGCTCGGTGGCGCTCGTGCGCGTGGCGCGCGAGGTCGCGCGCGGGCGGATCGACCTGCACGACCCCGACCACGAGCGCGGCTGGCGCAGGCTGCGCGCGATCCCGGGGATCGGCAGCTGGACGGTCGAGATGCTCGCGCTGAACGGTCAGGGACGCCACGATCAGCTGCCCGCCGGCGATCTCGGCCTGCTGAAGCTCGCGGGCCGGCTGCTCAGCGGCGGCGACCCGCAGGCGCGCGCGCAGGAGCACGAGGTACGCGGGCTGTTCGCGCCATACGGCGAGTGGGCGGCGCTGGCGGCCGCGCACGTGTGGGATGCGCCCGCGCGCTCAGCTGCGGGCGGGACTCTTTGAGTCAGTGCGCGCGCGCTCGAGCATGAGCGCGAGCGTCGGGCAGGCGCGCACCGCGCGCTGCGCGTGCGCGAGCTCTTCGCCCTGCAGCGGGCGCGGGTCGATCACGGGGTAGCCCCACTCGTCGAGCGTGATGCGCTCGGGCAGCAGCTCGGCGCAGAGTCCGTGCGCCTCGCACGCGATCGGGTTCAGGCGCAGGCGCTCGCTCATCGTCGGACGCCTGCCGGGGGAGACGGTGGACCGCGAGCGTGAGCGCGCCGGCAGCGGCAGCTCGGCGGGGTTTGCGCAGCGCGCGCACGGCCCGTGGCGGACATGCTCGAGGAACTCAGGCTCGAACGCGAGCAGCGCGCTGGTGATCGTCTTGACCGCGAGGTCCGGGTGCGCGCACGCGCCGCGGCGTGAGATCAGCGAGCCGAGCTGGCCGATGCGCTCGAGCGCCCTGGCGCCGGCGGCGCCGTCGGCGATCTGCTCGACCACCTCGGCGAGCGCCGGTAGGCCGAAGGTGCAGGGGCCGCACTGGCGCGCGCTCTCGCGGCGAGCCAGCGCGCGAGGCGTGCCGTTTCGCGCACGGGGCAGGCGCGCGTCGAGAGCAGCAGCGACCACGCCGGCGCCGAGGCTCGCGCCGTGGCTTGCGAGCTGCTCGTTGCAGAGCGCCAGCGCGTCGAGCTCGGAGGCCGCGATCCAGGTGCCGCCGTAGCCGCCCACCAGGGCGCCGGCGAGCTGGGCGCTGGCGCCGCCGGCGCTCGCCACGAGCGCACCGAGCGCGACGCCGGGCTCGATCTCGTACGACACCCGGGCAGGGCCACGGCGCCGGTGAGCGTGACGAGCGTCGAGCCGGGGTGCGTGGGCGTGCCGAGCTCACGGAACCAGGGCGCGCCGTGACGCGCGATCAGCGCGAGATGGGCGAGCGTCTCGGCGTTGCTCACGAGCGTCGGGCGCCGCCGAACGCCGCGCTCGAACGGCAGCGGCGGTGTGAACGTCGGCTTCGCGGGGCCCCCGTTCAGGTGGTTCACGAGCGCCGTCTCCTGGCCGGCGACGTAGCGCGCGGGGGCTCCCGCGAGGCTCAGCCGCGGGCCGGCGCCCCCGGTGCGCTCTGCGCGTTCGTGGATCGCGGCCTGCATCTGCTCGGCGGCGAGGGCGGCCTGCTCGCCGACGGCGATGACCGCCTCGTCGGCACGCAGCGCTTCGGCGGCGAGGATCGCGCCGTCGAGCACGAGGTGGGGGAGCGCCTCGAGCAGCACGCGGTCCTTCAGGCTCGCCGGCTCGGCCTCGACGGCGTTCACGACGACGATCGCGCGCCCGCTCGAGCGGGCGACCGCGCGCAGCTTGACCGCGGTCGGGAAGGCGGCGCCTCCGCGGCCGGTCAGCCCGGCGCGCTCTACCTCGTCGATCAGGAACGCGGCGCGCTCGCGCGCGCGCCGGCGCGAGCCCGAAAGCACGCGCGGCAGCGGCCCGTGCAGCGCCTCGTGCTCGTCGAGTGAGAGCGTGCCCTCGGGCCGGATGCCGCTCAGCAGTCGCGGCAGGCCCGCGGGCGGCGGTGCCAGCCGCCTGGTGCGCTCTTCGGACACTGTGCCGGTCGCGCTCATCAGCGGCTCACGCTGGCCGTCTTGGTGTGTGGCAGCAGCGCCGCGGGCGTGCCCGAGCGCTTCGCCCATTCCGATCCGAGCGGCCCCTGCGGCACCCATACCGCGAGGAAGAGCAGGAATGCGCCGGCGCCTGCGAGCACGGCTGCGCGTACGCGCGGGCGCTGCCGAGGGCTGGTCAGCACGCGCGCGAGCAGCGCCGCCAGCACGATTGCGACGCAGCCGATCGTGAGCACGCTCAGCCAGGCGGTTTTCACGTCGCTTCCGGTGCCGTAGCCGTGCACGAGCGCGATCGGCCAGCTGGCGTAGGCGAGCCAGTGCACCGCGCGCCAGCCCTTGTAGCCGACGCGTGCGCGCAGCAGGCTCGTGATGATGACGGCGAGGAAGAGGTCGAAGGAGACCGCGCCGAGCCCGAGCCACAGCGGCCTGTAGGAGCCGACGAACGGTACGACGGCGTCGATCAGCGAGATCGGAGCGAAGCTGTCGAGCACCGAGGTGAGGATGTGAAGGACGAGGAACACGAGCGCGAGCAGCGAGACGTTGCGGTGCAGCGAGCCGACCACGAAGCGCGGCCAGCGCTCGGTCTGCAGGCGCCGGATGTCGGCCACCCCGAACGCGACGGAGGCGGTCAGCAGCAGCAGCGCGACGGCCCCGGTGGAGCGCGTCAGGTACCAGTAGGCGCTCGGCCCTGAGCTGGCGAGCAGGCTCACGAGGGCCAGCCCGCGAGCGTCGTGATGTTGCCGCGCCAGTCGACCAGGCGCGCGGGCAGGCCCTCGCTCTCGAGCCATTCCGCGGCGCGCTCGCGGCGCACGATCGCGGCGGTCGCGGCTGTGTTCGCGTCGGTGCAGTCGCCCGCGGCGACGCTCACCGTGCGCCAGTGGGGGCGAACCGGCTCGCCACTCGCGGGGTCGATGATGTGGTGCATGTCGCGCCCGCGATGGCTCCAGCGGCGCACGGCGGTGCTCGAGGTGGCGAGCCCACCGCTCTCGATCGTGATGCTCTGGCCGGGAGCAGAGGGGTCGCTGCGGTGATCGTCGGTCACGCGGATGCGCCAGCCGCCGAGTGGCGCCGCTCCGCTGGTGGCGATGTCGCCACCGATGCTGAGCAGCGCGCCGCAGCCGGCGCTGCGCGCCGCGGCCGCGGCGCCGCGATCGGCAGCCCACGCTTTCGCGCTCGCGCCGAGGTCGAGGCTGATACCGCGCGGCACGCGCACGCTTTGGGTGTGCTCGTCCAGCTCGACGGTGCGCCAGCCGCGGCGCACACGCGCGCTCAGGCGCAGCGGCTGCGCCGCCACGAGCTCGCTCGCATGGGCCTCGGCGGGCGCCGCCAGCAGGCTGAAGTCGCGGTCGTAGCCCGCGAGCTCGAGCGCGCGACCGACCGTCGGGTCGACGTCGCCACCGCTCAGCCGCGCCGCGCGCAGCGCGACCGCCAGCGCCTCGAACAGCAGCGCGCTCACGCGCGTTGGCCGTCCGGCGCGCTCGTTCAGAGCGACGAGCTCGGAGTCGCCGCGGAAGCGGCTGCATGCCCGGTCGATCGCCGAGAGCTCGCCTTCGACCGCCGCGCGGGCGTACGCGAGCGCCTCGGCGCCGCGCACGCGCAGGACCACGGCGGTGCCGAGGGCCTCCCAGCGCGCGGTGCCCACGACTCCCGCCTCTGCCTGGGCAGATGGCTGCGCGAGCGCGTTCACGAGCCGCCGGAGACTGTTTCCGAGGATTCGCTGGAGCTGGAGGAGGACCCGCTGCTTTCGCTGGCGCCCGAGCCTGATTCCGTGGAGCTCGAGCCTGATTCCGTGGAGCTGGAGCCCGATTCGGTGGAGCTCGAGCCTGATTCCGTCGAGCTGGTGCCGCTCGAGCCGCTTTCGGTGGAGCTCGAGCCCGAGGAGCCTTCGCTCGAGCTAGATTCGCCGCTCGAGCTCGAGGAGCCTTCCGCGGTTTTGGGGGTTTCCGAGGGGCTCTTCAGGGCGCCGCTCGCTTCCGTGCTCGCGCTGGCCGACCCCGAGCTGTTCTTCTTCGCGCTCTTGTGGGCCGTCGAGGAGCTCTTCAGCGTCCTGCCGTGGAACGCGCTCGCGGCGACATCTGTGAGCACTCCGGTCAGCACCACGGTCGCCGCGATGATCCAGCGGTTCACCCGTTTGAGCTCGCGCAGCGCGGCATCCCGTGTGTGTCTGGTGTGGATTCTCATGCCGGCAAGTCTGCTTACGCTGGCTAAGTAGCGCCTAACTCGAGTGTGAGAGATATCTCCGAATCGCCTGAGAGCCTCATCGGGATCATGGGACGATCACGGCGGCTCCCCTGAAGCGGCCGTGGCGCAGGTCCTCGAGCGCATCGTTGGCGCGCTCCAGCGGGTAGGTGCTCACGCGGGTCTCGACGCCCGCGCGCGGGGCCAGCTCGAGCATCTCCTCGCCGTCGAGGCGGGTGAGGTTGGCGACCGAGCGCAGCTCGCGCTCCTCCCACAGGTAGCTGTAGGGGAAGGACGGGATGTCGCTCATGTGGATGCCGGCGCAGACCACGACCCCGCCGCGCGCGAGCGCGCGCAGCGCGAGCGGCACGAGCGCGCCCACGGGCGCGAAGATGATCGCCGCGTGCAGGGTCTGCGGGGGCATCTCATCGGAGCCGCCGGCCCACGCGCAGCCGAGCTCGAGCGCGAACGCCTGCGTGGCCTCGTCGCCGGGGCGCGTGAAGGCGTACACCTCGCGGCCCTGCCAGCGCGCGAGCTGCGCGAGGATGTGGGCCGAGGCGCCGAAACCGTATAGCCCGAGCCGCTGCGCCTCGCCCGCACATCCGCAGCGCGCGATAGCCGATCAGGCCGGCGCAGAGCAGCGGCGCCACCTGCTCGTCGTCATAGCCGCCCGGCAGCGGGAAGCAGTAGCGCTCGTCTGCGACGGCGTACTCGGCATAGCCGCCGTCGATGTCGCGGCCGGTGAAGCGGGCGTTCGGGCACAGGTTCTCGCGCCCGCTGCGGCAGTACTCGCACACCCCGTCGGTCCAGCCCAGCCACGGCACCCCCACGCGCTGATCCGCGGAGCCGACCTGCCCGGCGCCCGCCTGCACGACGCCAACGATCTGATGGCCGAGGATGCGCGGCGGAGAGTCGATCGGCACCTCGCCGTCGAGCAGGTGCAGATCCGTGCGGCAGACCCCGCAGGCCTGCACCTTCAGCAGCAGCTGCCCCTCCTGCGCCACGGGCACGGGACGCTCAAGCAGGCGCAGAGGCTCGCCGACCCGCTCGAAGACCATCGCTCGCATCGTGCCCTTGCCCGCTGCTTGCGCCATATTGCCTGCAGGCCAGTGAAGCACGATCCAGTCATGAAGCCGGCGTGAGCGGCCTCTATTTCAGCCACCCGGCGTGCCTGGAGCACGACCCGCGCCTGTACTCGCCCGGGCACCCCGACACCCCCGAGCGCCTGATCGTGCTCGAGGCGGCGCTCGACGCGCGCCGCTGGCTCGGCTGGGAGCGGCGCGAGGCGCCCCCGGCCTCGGATGAGCAGCTCGAGCTGGTGCACAGCGCCGCGCACGTGCGCGCGATCGAGGAGCTGTGCGCGCGCGGCGGCGGGGCGATCGACCCGGACACGTTCGTCGGGCCGAGCTCCTACCGCGCCGCGCTGCACGCCGCCGGCGGCGCGTGCGCGATGATCGCGGCTCTGCTGGCGCGGCGAGAGCGATCTCGGCTTCTGCGGCGTGCGCCCGTCCGGCCATCACGCCTAGCGCGAGCGCGCGATGGGCTTCTGCCTGTTCGACAACATCGCGGTCGCCGCCGCCGCCGCGATCGCCGAGCATTCGACTGCAGCGCGTGTTCGTGCTCGACTGGGACGTGCACCACGGCAACGGCACCGCGGAGATCTTCCGCGACCGCGCCGACGTGCTGTTCGCGAGCATCCACCAGTGGCCCCTGTATCCAGGGACGGGGCCGCTGGAGGACTGCGGCACCGGGGACGGGGAGGGCTACACGATCAACCTGCCGGTGCCGCCGGGCTCGCGCGGGCCGCTGTGGCTTTCTCTCATCGAGCGCGTCGTGCTCCCCGCCGCCGCCGCCTTCGAGCCGCAGCTCGTCCTGCTCTCGGCGGGATTCGACGCGCACGAGCGGGACCCGCTCGCGGAGTGCAGCCTGAGCACGCAGTCCTTCGTGGAGATGGCCGTGCGCGTGCGCGAGTTCGCGCGAGCGCTCGCGATCCCCATCGGTGTCGTGCTCGAGGGCGGCTACAACCGCGGCGTGCTCGCCGAATGCGTGTGCGCCACGCTGCCCGCGCTCGCGGGCGCCGGGCAGCCCGGCTCCTACTCCACCAGTGCCTCCGAGGAGCAGATCTGCGCGCGCGCGGTGAGGACGCTGTCGCGCTACTGGCCGCTCTGAATCCAGCTCGTGAACGAGAGGTGACTTGACAATCGCGCCGCGGAGTGCAACGGGCGGGCCGCAGGAACTGGACAATCGCGCCGCGAGACTTTACCCTCCGCGCACAGCAAGAGGGAACTCAGGAGTCGAATAGAGGGGTTAGTGGATGACACGGATTAGGTCTTTGGTTGTGCTGCTCGCGATCGCCATCGCCACCACCGGGCTGGGCGTAGCCGGGGTCGGGGTAGCCGCCGCAAAGGAATGCACCACGAAAGAATGCAAGGAAGAAAAGAAGATCAAACAGACAGAAGAACTCGAAGCGGCGAAGACGAAATACGAAGAACAGAAGGAAACCGCGAAGACGAAATACGAAGAATCAAAGATGAAAATCGCGGAAAGATACAAATGCCCGGAAGCCGAACCGGAATGCAAGCTGTCCTCGAAAGATAAGAATAAAGAGAAGGAACAGCTGACGGCGGCGAAGGAAACCTACAAGGAAGCGCTCGCCAACGACAAGACGAAATACCAGGAAAAGGTCGCGAAAATCAAGGAAAAATAGGAGAGGGAGAAGGCAGGACGAAGCTCTGAAAGCCTGAGCTGAGCGAGCGCTCGGGCGAACGTCACTCTCGCCTCGGGCGGGGGCCGCGCCGCACGGTTGCCGCGCGCGACCCCCGCCCCTCTCTTTCGGCGAGCGCCAGCTAGCCGAAGAACAGCTGGCGGTCTCGTACAGCCGCGGGTCGAGCAGCTTCGGCTCGCGCAGCGCGTCCTCGAGCGGCACCTCGACGATCTGCGCCGCCGCCAGCGCGACCATCGCGCCGAAGCGCCCCGACAGCGCCGCCTCGCAGGCGGCCACGCCGAAGCGTGTCGCGAGCACGCGGTCATACGCGACGGGGCTGCCGCCGCGCTGCACGTGCCCGAGGATCGTCACGCGCGTCTCATAGCCGCTGCGGCGCTCGATCTCCTCCTCGAGCAGCGACGCCGATGCCGCCGAGGCGCGCGTGCCCGAAGGCGTCGGTTGCCGCTGCCTCGCGCACGTGCAGCGTGCCCTCGCGCGGCCTCGCTCCCTCGGCCACGACGACGATCGAGAAGCTGCGCCCGCGCGCGTGGCGTGCGCGCAGGTGCGTCACCACCTGCTCGATGTCGAACGGGCGCTCGGGCACGAGGATCGCGTCCGCGCCGCCGGCGATCCCGGCGTGGGTGGCGATCCAGCCAGCGTGCCGGCCCATCACCTCGACCACCATCACGCGGTCGTGGGACTCCGCGGTCGTGTGCAGGCGGTCGATCGCGTCCGTCACGATCTGCACCGCCGTCTGGAAGCCGAAGGTGACCTCGGTGCCGCCGAGGTCGTTGTCGATCGTCTTCGGCACGCCCACGATCGGCACGCCGTCGCGGTGCAGGCGCAGCGCCACCCCGAGCGTGTCCTCGCCGCCGATTGCGATCAACGCGTCAACGCCCGCGGCTTGCGAGCGCGCTCTTCACAGCCGCCGTGCCGTCCGCCCCGTCCGCGTAGGGGTTGGTGCGCGAGGTGCCGAGGATCGTGCCCCCGCGCGGCAGCAGGCCCGCCGTGCTCTCGAGCGTCAGCTCCATCCAGTTGCCCGCCAGCACCCCCGCCCAGCCCCCGCGGAAGCCCGCGAAGGTGTGCTCGCCGCCCACGAGGCCGCGGCGCACGACCGCCCGGATCACCGCGTTGAGCCCCGGACAGTCCCCGCCGCCGGTGAGCAGGCCGATACGCACTTCTAGATGCCCTGCCCCGGCAGGTACTCGTTGGTGAACGGCGGCAGACCCGCGCCGGGCGCGTGCGTGATCAGACCGTGCGAGAACATCCAGCTTGCGAAGGCGGCCCAGTCGGAGGGTTCCTGCCATCCATAGGGCTCGCCCGCTTCGCCGGTATCGCCGCCGGCAGCGTCTGCGCTGATCGATTCGAGCTGCAGCTTTTCTTCAAGCGATGGATTCGCCTGCTCGATCAGCCTGGCCGCCGCGCGCGGGTCTTCGCGCACCGCGTGCTCGCCCTCGGCCAGCGCCTGCATGAACGCGCGCAGATCCTGACCGCGCGAGTGAGCCTCCTGTTCGCGCACCACCAGCACGAGCTCATCGTAGGTCGGCACGCCGGCGCGGTTCACCGGAATCACGGTCGCGTTGCGATGCTGCAAGTGCGAGCTGGATCGCCTCGTAGTTCCAGTAGCCGCCGAGCGTCGCCTGCGACCTTGCCAGAGAGCATCGCCGGCACGAGGTTGAAGCCGACGTTCACTTCCTTCACGCTCGACGGGCTCGCGCCGGCGCCCCGCAGAGCGGTGCGCAGCATCGCCGCCTGGTAGGGGAGCCCGGCGGTTCCCACCGTCTTGCCCCGCAGGTCAGCGACGCTCCGGATGTGCTGGGCGGAGAGCGCGATGATCGAGGTCAGCGGCCGCTGCACGAGCGCGCCGATCGACACGAGCTTCAGGCCCTGATCGCGCGCCAGCAGCAGCTGCGGCTCGTAGGAGATCGCCATGTCCACCTTGCCGGCCGCCAGCAGCTTCAGCGGTTCGGCCGTTTCGGCCGGCACCACCGGTTTCACGTCGAGGCCGACCGCGCGGAAGTCGCCGTGGGCGATCGCCGCGTACAGCGGCGCGTGGTCGGCGTTCGGGAACCAGTCGAGCATCACCGCGAGGCCCTTCGCCGAGCCCGCGCTCAGCGCGTCCTGCTTGGCACCGCAGCCCGCGAGCGCGAGCGCGAGCGCGCACGCGAGCAGCGCGATCGCCGCGCGCCTCACGCCGCGCTCTCCGCGCCCGCGCGCTCCAAGGCGCGAGCCGCCGCTCGGCGAGCGCGAGGCTGTAGAAGCAGGCGATCGCGAACACGAACAGCAGCGCGGTGGCAGCGTACGCGCGCGGCGTCTGGAAGCCGCCCGCGTCCACGCACGATCTCGCGCCCGAGGCCGGCGTAGGGTTCCGCGGTCGGCGTGCTCGTCTCGGCGATGAAGGCGCCGATCACGCCCACCGCGAGCGCGATCCGCGCGCCGCTCAGCGCCGCCGGCAGCGCCGCCGGCAGCTCGCCGAAGCGGAACGCCTGCCAGCGCGAGGCGTCGAGCGTGCGCAGCAGCTTGCGCTGCTCGGGGTCCACGAGCCGCGAGCCCGTCGACGGTCGTCACGAGCACCGGGAAGAAGCAGATCAGCGCGATCACGACGAGCTTCGGGAACAGCCCGAAGCCCCACCAGAACACGAGCAGCACCCCGATCACCGGGATCGGGACCGCCTGCGAGCCGACCGCCAGCGGATAGAAGGCGCGGCGCAGCAGCGGCGAGAGGTGGATCGCGATCGCGAGCGCGAACCCGCACACGAGCGCGAGCGCCAGCCCGAGCACGACCTGCTCGGCGGTGACGCGCGAAGTTGTGCGCGAGCAGGCCCGCGGTTCTCCCACAGCGCGCTCGCGACCGCGTGCGGCGCGGGCAGCAGCTCGCTCTGACGCCCGCGAGGTCGGCAGTACAGCTCCCAGCCGCCCGAGCAGCGCCAGCGCGAGCAGCGTCGCCGGCAGCGCGCGGCGCAGCGAGCCCCTCATGACTCATGGCGCCCCTCGCGCGCAGCGCCGCGAGCGGCTTGCTCGCGCAGCGCGACCACGCCGCGTGTCGCCAGGCGCGGCGCGGGCGCGCCAGCGCCACCTCGAGCTCGCCAGCACGCGCCCCGGCCGCGGCGAGAGCACGACCACGCGGTCGCGCCAGCAGCACCGCCTCCTCGACGTCGTGGGTCACCAGCACGACCGTCCGCGGCTCGCGTGCGAGCGCGCGCGCGAGCCACTGCTGCATCTCCGCGCGCGTGATCGCGTCGAGCGCCCCGAACGGCTCGTCCAGGCACAGCAGCGGCTTGCCGGACAGCAGCGTGCGCGCGAACGCCACGCGCTGGCGCATGCCGCCCGAGAGCTCGCGCGGGCGCGCGCGCTGCGAAGCCGTCGAGGCCGAGCTCCGCGAACAGGCTCGCGCGCCGAGCGCGCGCCTGGCGCCGCGAGGCTCCCGGCGATGCGCAGCGCCGAGCGCGGCGTTGTCGAGCGCGTCGAGCCACGGCAGCAGCAGGTCGCGCTGGGGCATCAGCACCGCCGCCGGCGCGCTCGCGAGGCCGCTGTCGGGCGCCAGCAGCCCGCACAGCAGCTCGAGCAGCGTGCTCTTGCCGCAGCCGCTCGGGCCCACGACCGCCAGCAGCTCGCCCGCCTGCGCGCGCAGCGAGACCCCGGCGAGCGCCTGCACCGTCGCGGCCGCGCTCGGAGCGGTAGGCGAGCGCCACCTCGCGCATCAGCACGCCCGCCTGCGCCGCGGGCCTGCTGACCGCGCGTCGCGGCGGCGCGGCGTGCGGGTGAGTCGAGTCTGGTTGCCACGAGCGCTCCCTTCGCGGGCATTACCCCACAGGTTCGAAGGGTCGGCGCCGGGGGAAGTGGCGCTTCCTGCGCGTCATCTCAGCCGGCCTGCCCGCCAGCACCCCTGGTGTCGTCGATCTGCTGTGCGCTGATGCTATCGCCGCCTAGGCCCCGCCGGTCACCGGCCGCGTGAGCGCGCGCACGAAGTCCTCGAGCTGCGCCGTCGTCCAGCACTCGAACGCGGTGCAGTACTGCTCGTAGGCGGCGATCACCGAGTCGCCGTAGTTCCAGTACAGGCGCGGCTCGGGGTTCAGCCAGAAGGTGCGCCCCGCGCGCGCGGCGATCTGCGCGAACAGCTCCGCGCGCGGATCGCGCCCGTTGGTGCGCGCGTCGCCGAGCACGATCACGGTCGCGCGCGGGTGCAGGTCGTCCTCGACCTGCGCCAGCAGCTCCGACCACACGCGGCCGTAGTCGGTGTAGCCGGAGATGTCGGCCACGCCGGCGTCGCTGGAGATGCGTTCGCTGACCGCCTTGAAGTTGCGCTCGTGTTCGAAGATGTCGGTGACCTCGGAGATGCGCTCGATGAACACGAACGAGCGCATCTTGCGGAAGGTGTCGTGCAGCGCGTGCAGCACCGACAGGAAGAACACCGACGCCGAGGTGACGCTCGTGGAGACGTCGCACAGCACGTAGATCTCGGGCCGTCGCGGGCGCCGCGGGCGGAACTTCAGCTCCACCGGCACGCCGCCGGTCTGCAGCGAGGCGCGCATCGTGCGGCGCACGTCCACGTGCGCGTGGCGGCGGTGCCCGCGCGCCTGCAGGCCCTGCGTCGCCAGCCGCCGGCGCAGCTGCGCGACGACGCGGTGCACCGCCGCGAGGTCCGCGAGCGGGCCCGAGGGCAGCGCGCGATCGAGCTCCCCCAGCGGGCGCGAGGGCGGCAGCGTTGCCCGTGCGCTCGATCTGCGCGCGCTCGAGCTCGCGCCGCAGCAGCGCCTCGAAGCGCCGCAGCGCATCGCGCGGGACGCCCTCGCGTCGGGGGTCGTCCTCGGGCAGTTCGCGGCTGGGGCTCCGAGCGCAGCCCGAGTGCCCGGCGGATGCGCTGCACGTCCACGCCGATCACGCCCGAGCCCTCGCTACGGCGCGCGAAGGCCGCGATCGCCATGCGGGCGAGGTCGCGCATCGCGCCCTCCTCGCCGTCGCGCAGCGCCGCCGCGATCTGCGAGCGCAGCGCGTCGAGCTCCTCCTCGGACAGCTCGTCGAGCCCTGCCGAGCTCGTCCTCGCGGACGCCCTCGCGGCGCGCCGCGACCTCGACCGCGCGGAAGAAGAAGCGCTCGAAGACGAGCTCGAACACGCGCCTGTCCTCCTGGCTCTTGGCGAGCGTCGCCGCCAGCGCCTCGCGGAAGTCCTCCTGCGAGGTCCAGCTGATCTCGCGCAGCACCGCGAACGCGTCGAGCAGCTCGGAGGTCCCTACCGCCACGCCTTCGCGGCGCAGCTCCTCGCCGAGCTCGAGGATGCGCGCCGGCAGCCCGCCCGTCGGCTCAGGCGACATCGGCGGGCGAGCGCAGCTTCAGGCCCACGCGCTCGGCGACCACGTCCATGTCGGTGCGGTGCTTGACGATCACCGACATCGTTTCGCTGAAGGTCTCCGCGTCGATCTCCGCGGCGCCGAGCAGCAGCAGCGCGCGCGCCCAGTCGATCGACTCGGCGATCGACGGGCGGCTTCTTCAGATCGAGGTCGCGCACCATGCCGATCACCTCCACGAGCCGGCGCGCCACCGTCTCGGAGAGCTCCGGCGCGTGCAGGCTGCACGATCTCGAGCTCGTGCTCGAGCGCGGGGTAGTCGAGCCACAGGTACAGGCAGCGGCGCTTCAGCGCCTCGGTCAGCTCGCGCGAGTTGTTCGAGGTCAGCAGCACCACCGGGTGCGTGCGCGCGCTACACCCGGCCGAGCTCCGGGATCGAGATCTGAAAGTCCGAGAGCACCTCGAGCAGCATCGCCTCGAACTCCTGGTCGGTCTTGTCGATCTCGTCGATCAGCAGCACCACCGGCTTCTCGGAGGCGATCGCGCTCATCAGCGGGCGCGCGAGCAGGAACTCCTCGCCGAAGATGTCCTCCTGGACCGCGTCCCAGCCCGCACCGGTGCGCTCGGCTCTGGATGCGCAGCAGCTGCTTGCGGTAGTTCCACTCGTACAGCGCCTTCGCCTCGTCGAGGCCCTCGTAGCACTGCAGGCGCACGAGCTCGCGCTGCAGGTAGGCCGCGAGCGCCTTCGCGAGCTCGGTCTTGCCCACGCCCGCCGGCCCCTCCACCAGCACCGGCTTGCCGAGCTTCGTCGCCAGGTAGGCCACGAGCGCCGTCGACTCGCCCGGCAGGTAGCCCACCGCGCGCAGGCCCGCTGCCACGTCTGCGACCGAGGCAGGTCCCGGGGGTTCGGTGGGCGCCATCTCCACGGCGAGATGATAGGCGCCGCGACTGCTCGCGCGCAGGAGCGTGATGGTTAGCCTGGGGGTGTGGGCCACCGAATCGTCCGCCCGGAGCAGTGGCAGTGGATCACCCGCCCCCACCGGGCGGGCGAGCCCGCGCGCCGAGTCGCCGAGCTGAGCGAGCTCGCCGGCTTCGCCCATACGCGCGCGAACCTGTGGCGCTATGAGCCCGGCGCGAGCGGTCGCCGGCATCGCCATCCCCACCAGGAGGAGACCTTCCTGGTGATCGCCGGGACGCTCTCGATGTACCTCGGCGATCCTCCCGAGCGACACGACGTCCCCGTTGGCGGGCTCGTCCACGTCGAGCCCGGCACGCCCCTGCAGGCCGTCAACCACGGCGCGCAGGAGCTGCTGATCTACGCCCACGGCTACCCGCCCGAAGACGAGCACGCCGAGCTGCTCGAGTCGGCGCTGTAGCTGGCGCCGCGCCCGCGCTGCGGGGTCAATGCCGGCGCGTCGGCGGGTCCTCCCAGGAGAGCCGCTCACCGGGCGCGGGCGGATAACGCGGCCGGCGCCCCGGCGCGGACGCAAGCGGCGCGGCGCGCTGCTCGCCTACGCCCGTTCCCGGCACCGGCACCGGCGAGCGTCGGCGCTCGAACGGCTGCGGGCGTTCGGGGGAGCGCGGGCGCTCGAGGGGGTCCGAGCGCTGGGGCGGGCGCGTCAGCGGCGGTTCGGGGGGCTGGCGCGCGCGCATGCGCACGCCCGCGTAGATCATCGCCGCCGCCGCCAGCAGCGCCACGAGCACGCCCCACTCGATGCCCACCGGGTAGCCGCCCCCGGAGGGGCGGGCAAAGACGCGGTAGACGATCAGCAGGCACGCCCACGCACCGGCGCCGGCGACCACCGCTCCGTCGCCGCCCGGCAGGCGGAAGTCGCGGCCCTCCACGCGCGCGAGCAGCATCGCGAGCACCGCCAGCGCGACCACGAAGATCGCGGCCTCCACGAATGTCAGGTCACCGAACGCGCTGATGTCGTGCGAGCTGAAGGCACCCCTGTGGTCCACGCTGCGCAGGCCGTACCACGGCAGCAGCATCGCCACCAGCAACCCCAGGGAGCTCGCGGCGGCGAGGCGCTCGTCGCCGTGCAGGTCCCGCCAGGCCCGCGCGAGCCGCCTCATCCCTGCTGCGGGCTCGCGGGCTTCGGGCTCCGATGCTTCGCTCTGCGCGGCGCCGACCACGAGCGTTCCCGAGATGCTCGCGCGGTTGCCCGCGAGGTCCGTGGCGCTCACGATCGCCGTGTAGATGCCGCCCTTCGTCGGCGTCACCCACAGCAGGCGCGGCTTGCCGCGTTCGAGCGTCGCCGCGACCCTGCGCACCACCTGGGTGGCGTTGCTAACGGTCAGTTCCACCGTCGCGATCTTCGACAGCGAGATCTGCACGCCCGCGCGCGTCCCCGGTCTGAAGGGTCCTCGATAGCAAGGTCGATGGCCGGCGGCGTGTGCAGGTCCGCGGTGAACGCTTCCGCAGTCGCGCAGTAGATCGCGTCCGCGGCGAGCGGTCGCCGCCGGCGCCATCGGCGCGCCCAGGCGCGTGCGTTCAGCACAGGTGCTTCAGGAATTCCGCGAGCAGTTCGTGGTAGTTCAGGTTCGATTCGCCGAACTGGTCATACAGCGACCACGCGCCCGTGTTGTACCGCGACACCATCGCGCGCGCGGCCGCATCGCCCGCTTCGAAGAGCTGCTCGCCGACGGGGTCCTTGGTGATCGCGGTGTATTCGTAGAGCCCCACGAGCGCCTGGATGAAGCCGTTGAGGATGCGGTCCGCCGGCGCGTAGGTGTACTCCGCGTACAGCGCGCCTGCCGCCGTGGTCACTCGCACCCCCTGCGGCGGGGCGACCTCGAACAGCGCCAGCGCCTGCTGGGCGGCGGTTAGGTACGCCGGTTCCTTCAGGCGCGCCCAGGCGCGCGCGAGCAGCTCCAGCGCGGTGCCCTGCGAGAGGCCACTGGTCCACGGCGGCACGCCGCCGTCGAACTGGAACAGGTACTCCCACGCGATCCCGCCCGCGCGCTGCGCAGCCAGCGGGATCGCTTCCGCGAGCAGTTGGCGCAGGTCGTTGTTCTGGTGGTTCCGCCAGTAGCCGTTGCCCTCGCCGAAGGTCGCGAGCCACTGGATCTGCGACGCCCTGGCCGGGGTAGTACTCCCACACGAGCTTGCTGGGGGGAAAGCTCACGTGGGTGTCCGCGCCGGGCAGCGCCGCTTCGCTCCACTCTTCGGTGTTGCGTTCGATCGTCAGGAACGTCTGCGCCAGCCGCGAGGCGCTCAGCACGCCCGTCGCCGCCATCGCCTGCACATTCGCGAGCACCGCCGCCAGTTCGGCCTGGCGCACCCCGCCGAGGTTCGCGAGCGTCTGTTTCGCCGCGATGTAGACGTCCTCGTCGCTCTGGTAGGTCGCTTCGGTGATCTGGCCGGCATGCAAGAGGCCCCGGAGCACAGCGGTCACCGTCGGCTTTCGCGCGGCCGACGTCCTCGCGTTCGCGGCCAGACGCGCCCTCACCGGCGCGAGCCGTTCCGCCGCGGCGGAGGCGCGCGCGCCAGAGGGCGCGGCCAATGCGAGTGCGAGCACGCCGAGCAGCAGCGCTGCAGGAGGCCTTAGGCGCACCAGGGGGATGGTACGCTCGCGCGCCCGCCGGGTGTGCAGGTCGGCCTGCATCCCCACCGCCGCGCCCGCCGCCCTTGAGAGACCGGCTGCAACAGCTCCGCCTGCCCGTTCTGCTCGGCCTGCTGTTCGTCTGCGCCTGCGGCTGTGGGGGAAATGGCGCCGCACGCGAGCGCAGCGCTGGCGCCTCTGGCGCCGGCGCCCAGCAGCTGCTGCACGCGACCTTCGCCGCCCACGCGCCGATCGCCAGGGCCAGGGTCGCGCTCACGCTCGCGCTCTCGCCCGGGTCTCCTGCGGCTTCTGCGGGCGCAGCTCAGGCCCTGTCGCTGCGCCTCAGCGGTCCCTTCGAAGTCGCCAGTCCGGGGTCTGCGGCGCTCTTCGAACTCGCGCTCGAGCTACGCCACGGCGCCGGGCGGCCGCTGCGGCTCGGCCTCGACGCGAGCCGCCGGCGGCTCGCCATCGAGATCGACGGGCGCCGGCTGGGGGGCTCCGCCGCGGCGCTCGCCGCGCTGCGGCGCGCCTTCGGCGAAGCGCTCCTCGGCGGCGGCGTCGCCTCGGGTGCGCAGGCATGGGTCGTTCGTCCGCGGCTCGAGGGCTCGCAGCGGCTCGACGGTGTGCTGACCGAGCGCCTGCGTGGAGCGCTCGATCCCCAGGGCTTCGACGGCGCCGCGCGGCGCCTGCTCGGGCTCGTCGGTGGGCTCGCGGGGCTGCTCGGCGCCCCGGTGCCCGCGAAGGTCCTCGCGGCGGGCGCGGGCGCGGGCGGGAGCGTGAGCCTCTACAGCGGCGCCCGCGACCACATCCTGCGCCGCCTCGAGCTGATCGTGCCGCTCACGGCGAGGGCCGGCCGCGGGGGCGCTCCGCGCCCTACACGCTCAGCGTCCTTCTTCGCCTCGACGAAGTGAACTCGCCGCGGGCGCTCGTCGGCTGAGGGCGGCTATTCCGCGTCGAGGTCGACCGCGTCGAGCTCGTCCTCGTCCTCACCGAGGTCTTCGTCGTCCTCCTCGTCCTCGTCGAGGTCGAGATCGACGTCCGCGTCGTCCTTCGCGAGCAGCTCGCCCGCGTCGCGGTGTGCGAGCTGGAAACGCTCCACGAGGTCGTCGCGGCGGGTCTCGTCGACCGGAACGTCCTCCGCGATCAGCACCCACTCGTCGCTGTCGAACTCGTCCATGTCGAACAGCTCGTGGTCGACCTCCGGCGAGTCGTCGACGACGATCATGATCTCGGTCTGCGGGTTGAAGTAGGTCCCCGGGCGCAGCGTCAGCTCATCCAGCTGAAAACGCCGAGCGTTCGTCATGGCGCGTTTATACCCGACCGTGCGCCGCGGTATGTTCACGGGTCGAGCTCCTCCAGCGTGCGCGCGCACCTCGCCCTCCACGTCGAGCTCGCTCGAGGCCCTGGCGCAGCCGCCGTTCGTTGCGCGCGACGCACCAGCTGGCGCACCTCCTCGACCAGCCCCGCGTCGTGCGGCCCCGGGGCCGCCTGCTCGGGCGCCAGCAGGCGCGCGACCTCGGCGTCGATGTCCAGCGCCGGCCTCGCCGCGTGCGCACCAGCCGCTCGCTGCGCGCGCCGAGCATCTGGCGGATCTCCTGCTCGCGCTCGGCGCGCGCCGCGCGGGCGAGTCCGGGGCCGCCGGCGCTGGCGCGCCGCCGCCATCGCCGTCGCCTTCGCGCGAGATCCCGCCCTGGCCGATCTGGTCGTACAGGCTGTCGTTGCCGCCGCGTGACCAGGAACAGCACCGACATCAGCAGCGAGAACGCGACCGCGCCGAAGACCACGAAGGTCAGCCCGTTCTCGGCGATGCCGAGCACGACGATGCCGAGGACGCCTCTGCACGAGCGGTGATTGTTGCTGATCGGCCGAGCGCTCCGCTACCCTGCGAATACGAGATTGACTGACCAGTCAATCTATATTCATGCGCGCAGGCCCGTTAGGAGATCGAGCAATGGTCGATTTCACGCTCACAGACGAGCAGAAGAACCTGCGCGAGATGGCGCACGACTTCGCCGTCAAGGAGATCCGCCCGGTCGCCTGGGAGTACGACAAGGACGGCACCTGGCCGCAGGACATCATCGAGAAGGCCTGGGAGGTCGGCCTGATGAACTCCCACATCCCCGAGGAGTACGGCGGCGCGGGCGCCGGCTACCTCGACGGCTGCCTGATCGAGGAGGAGCTCTCCTGGGGCTGCTCGGGCATCCAGACCTCGCTCGGCTGCAACGGCCTGGCGACCGCGCCGATCGTGCTCGGCGGCTCGGAGGAGGTCAAGAAGAAGTACCTCGGCATGCTCACCGAAGCGCCCAAGCTCGCCTCCTTCTGCCTGACCGAGCCCGACGCCGGCTCCGACGTCTCGGGGATGCGCACCACCGCCGTGCGCAAGCGGCGACAAGTACGTCATCAACGGCTCCAAGTGCTTCATCACCAACGGCGGCTACGCCGACTACTACACCGTCTACGCCAAGACCGACAAGGACGCCGGCCACCGCGGCATCTCCGCCTTCGTCGTCGAGCGCGACTGGGGCGTGGTCGTCGACAAGAAGGAGGACAAGCTCGGGCAGCGCGCCTCCAACACCGCGACGATCTCCTTCAACGACGTCGAGGTACCCGCCGAGAACCTGCTCGGCGAGGAGAACCAGGGCTTCAAGCTCGCGATGATGACGCTCGACCGCACGCGGCCGGGCGTCGCCGCGATGGCCACCGGGATCGCGCGCGCGGCGTTCGAGTTCGCCACCGACTACGCGCGCGAACGCGTCCAGTTCGGCGTGCCGATCGCGATGCACCAGGCGATCCAGTTCATGATCGCCGACATGGCCACCGAAATCGAGGCGTCGCGCCTGCTCACCTGGAAGTCCGCCGTCGATGCTCGACGCAGGCGAACGCAACACGCTCGTCTCCTCGCACGCCAAGCGCTTCGCCGCCGACGCCGCGATGAAGGTCGCCACCGAAGCCGTGCAGGTCTACGGCGGCTACGGCTTCATCAAGGACTACCCGGTCGAGAAGCTCTTCCGCGACGCGAAGATCATGCAGCTCTACGAGGGCACCTCGCAGATCCAGCGCCTGGTGATCGCGCGCGAAACGCTGCTGCCGCGGCGCGTCGAGGAGCCCGCGCGGCGGCGCGTCGAGCAGTCGCGGTAGCTCGCGGCTGCCGGCACGCGACGCGGTCAGCGGCGAGGCGCGCCGCAGCGCCTCCGCCGCTGCAGCGCTCAGCGGATCAGCAGCGGCTGGCCGTAGTTCGAGACCTGCGCGCCGTTCGTGACGCGCACGAGCACGCGGTAGACGCCGCGCTTGACGCGCACGACGCGGCTGAAGCTCGAGCTGGTCGCGTGCGGTGGCGCAGGATCGTGCCCGCCGACGAGCACGCCGCGGCCGTGCGCGATCCTGCAGGATCGCCGACCTGCATGCCGTCCTCGGCCGGCGTGACGGTCCCGTAGATGCGCGCGAAGTGCGCGCCGTCCGGCGCGGCTCGACGTGGCTAGTGACGCGCGACCGCGACGTTCTCGACGCGCGACCGGGCTCACGACCGGCGGGTTGGTGGTGGTCACGACCCGGAACTGGGTCACCTGCGTCAGGCCGAGGACCGGGAAGGAGAAGCCGCCGGTGGCGCGTCGTGAGCTCGGGGTTGCCGACGTTCTGAAAGCCCGCCGTGAAGGGGAACGGGTCGGCCTGCAGGACGACCTCGCGGTTGGCGTTGCCGGTGCCCGACAGCGTGCCCTGGACCGTCACCGTCGCCGCCGTAGGGCACCGGGTTCGGGCGACGCGAGGATCTGCAGCGAGAGCGGCACCTTGGTCGTCAGCAGGGTCGCGGTCGCTGCCGATGCTCGCGCCGCGCGCTGTTGACGGCGACGAGCCGGTAGTGGTACACGGTGAGCGGCTGCAGCCCCGCCACGGCAGGCTCACGTTCACCGCCGTGTGTCGCCCGCGCCGGCGTCGGCGATCGCCGTCTGCCCGCCGTAGGCCTTGCGTCAGCCCGTACTGGAAGTAGTAGGAGGTGTCGCTGCCGTTCGGGTTGACCGACCCGGTCGAGCGTCGCCGAGCCGTAGCTCACCGCTGCGCGCCGCCGGTCGAGACCGTCGGGCGCGAGCGCCGCCTGCGCGGGCGCGGCCAGCGCGAGCGCCGGCCGGCCGAGCGCCAGCGCGGCGAGCGCCGCCGACGCGCCGGCGCGGCCGCCGCGCTCGTGGGTGACGCTCGCGCTCGCCTGCGGTCTGCCGATCGCGCTCCGACTCGCATGCACTGTGTGCCTGCCTACCTGCGTGATCGGTCGCGGACTCGTCGCCGCACCGATAACCCGCCGGCGCCGCCGAGAGGTGCGGCGGCGCGCTCGGCGGCGCTAGGCTCCCGCAACCCCAGCCAGCAGAGGAGAGCGCAAGCATGTTCGTGTTCAAAGCCGCCGTCGTGGGCGCCGGGACGATGGGCGGCCAGATCGCCCAGACGATCGCCGCCGCGGGCATCCCCGTGGTGCTCAAGGACATCGACGAGGCGCTCGTGCAGGCGGGCCTCGACGAGGCGCGCAACGTCACCGCGCGGCCAGGTCGACAAGCTCGCCGAGAAGGGCAAGATCACCGCCGAGCAGGCGCGAGGCGCAGATCGAGGAGATCGCTCGGGCGCATCCACGGGCACGACCTCCTACGAGGGCTTCGGCGACGTCGACTTCGTGGTCGAGGCGGTGCCCGAGAGGATGGAGATCAAGCAGGCGGTGTTCGCCGAGCTCGACGCCGCCACCCCCGGCCACGCGATCCTCGCCTCCAACACCTCCTCGCTGTCGATCACCGAGATCGGCGAAGCCACGCTGCGGCCGGAGAAGGTGATCGGCTTCCACTACTTCTACCCCGCCTCGGTCATGCCGCTGATCGAGATCGTCGAGGGCGAGGAGACCTCGGCGGAGACCGTCGCCGCGGCGGTCACGTTCGCCCAGGCGATCCGCAAGCAGCCGATCACCTGCGCGGAGGTGCCCGGCTTCGTCGTCAACCGCATCCTCAACTCGGGCATCTCGGAGATCTGGCGCGAGCAGGAGGAGAAGGGCCTGTCGATCAAGAAGATCGACGAGGGCGTCGGCGCCGCCGGCGTGGTCCCGGTCGGCCCCTACCACCTGGTCAACCTGCTCGGGCTCGACACCGTCCTGCACGTCGCCGAGCACCTCGTCGAGTCCTACGGCGAGGAACGCTTCTACGTGCCCAAGGGCATGCAGAAGCTCGTCGCCGACGGCAAGCTCGGCGCCAAGACCGGTGGCGACGGCTTCTACGACCGCGAGGGCGAGCCCAACATCGCCGGCGACGCCGAGCCCGACGTGGCCGAGCTCGTCGAGCTGCTCTCGCTGAAGACGTTCCTCGAGGCCTGCCTGGTGCTCGAGGAGGGCGTCGCCACCCACCGCGACATCGACTTCGGGATGATGGCCGGCGCCGGCCTGGACCCGCGCCGCGGCCTGCTGCCGCCGTTCATGAAGGCCGACAGCGAGGGCCTCGACAGCGATCCTCGAGCGCATGGAGAACGCCCAGCGAGCGCCACGGCGAGCGCTTCGCGCCGCCGACGATCCTGCGCCGCCTGGTCGCCCAGGGCCGGCTCGGGCAGAAGAGCGGCCAGGGCTTCTACGCCTACCCGCAGCCCGACGCCGAGCAGCCGGCCGAGGTCGTCAAGCTCGAGACGCCGCGGCGACGGGGTCGCGATCGCGTGGCTCGCCAACGGCCAGATGAACTCGATCTCCCCGCAGGTGGTCGAGGACCTCGAGAAGGTCTGGGCGCAAGGTCAAGGAGTCCGGCGTGCGCGCGCTCGTGATCGCCTCCTCCAACCCGTTCCTGTTCTGCGCGGGCGCCGACATCAAGGCGTTCACCACGATGGACGAGGCCGCCGGCGCGCGAGCTGATCAACGCCGCGCACGCGCTGTTCAGCGAGCTCGGCTCCGAGGGGATCGCCACGATCGCCGCCGTCAACGGCCTCGCCTTCGGCGGCGGCTGCGAGCTGGCGATGGCCTGCGACGTGCGCATCGCCGCGCGCTCGGCGACTGTTCGGCCAGCCCGAGATCAAGCTCGGGATCATCCCCGGCTTCGGCGGCACCCAGCGCCTGCCGCGGCTGGTGGGCGCGAACAAGGCGCTGGAGATGAACCTCGTCGGCGACCCGATCCTCGCCGAGGAAGCGTTCGAGCTCGGCCTCGCCAACCGCGTGGTCGAGGACCACGAACTGCTCGACACCGCGCTGCCTGGGCGCGCAAGCTCGCCGGCCAGGCGCCGCTCGCGCTCGAGCAGATCAAGCGCGTCTCCGGCGCCGGCGACCTCGACGCGGGCATCGAGGCCGAGAAGCGGGCCTTCGCCGAGGTCTTCGCAGAGCGCGGACGCGAAGGAGGGCATCTCGGCCTTCCTCGGCAAACGCGCCCCAGCTTCGAGGGCAGCTGAGCACGCGCGTGCGCATCGGCGGCCGCGGCGGCGCGGTCTCGACGGCGAGATCGAGCGGCTCGCCGAGCTCGTGCGCGGCGCGCGCTCGGTCGTCGCGCTCACCGGCGCCGGCATCTCGGTGCCCTCGGGCATCCCCGACTTCCGCTCGCCCGGAACCGGGCTGTGGGAGCAGCGTCGACCCGATGGAGGTCGCGCACATCGACGCCTTCCGCGCAGACCCCGCGCGCTTCTGGAGCTTCTACGGCGAGCGCTTCGCGACGCTCGGCGGCCAGGCGCCCCAACGGCGCCCACCGCGCGCTCGTCGCGATGGAGCGCGCCGGCCTGCTCGACGGCGGTGATCACGCAGAACGTCGACATGCTCCACCGCGCGGCCGGCACCGCGCGAGCTGGTCGAGGTGCACGGCAGCATCGCCACCTGCTCGTGCTCGCTGTGCCGCGCGAGCGCGTCCGCTGCGAACGCGTGCGCGAGCGGCTCGTCGATAGACGCCGACGGCGTCCCCCGCTGCGAGGCCTGCGGCGGCGCGATGAAGCCCGACGTGGTGCTGTTCGGCGAGCTGCTGCCGGCGCGCGCGCTCGCGCGCGCGCGCGAGCTGTGCGAGGGCGCCGAGGTGCTGCTCTGCATCGGCTCCTCGCTCGAGGTCCACCCGGTCGCCGGGTCTGCCGATGCTCACGCCTCGAGGCGGGCGGCGCGCGTCGCGATCATCACCGCAGGGCCCGACGCCGCTCGACGACCTCGCCGAGGTGCGCCTGGGCGGCGACGTCGAGAGCGAGCTGTGTGAGCTCGCGGCCGCGCTCGGGCTGTAGCGCTCGCGAGCGCCTCCCCGGAGGCGCGCGCCGTCGCTGCTTGGACGTGCGGCAGCAGCCATAGCAACGTCGGCTTCGGGAGCCCCGCCTGCGCGGAGATGTTCCTTCCGTGCGCCACGATCCAGCGTGCCGCCGTCGAGCAGTCGGAGTTTTCGCGCGAGATCCCTGGACCGCAGATCTCGTTGATCACCGCGTAGCGCACCCGACCTCGCGCGATTTCGCGCTGCAGGCGCGCCAGCGGCGTCACGACCGCCGAGTTCGCAGTGTTCAGCACCAGCACCGGCCTCGCGTCGTGCACCACCAGTTCGCCCATCTTGCTCGCCGAGTCGTACACCGTCTCGTAGTACGCCGAGCCCTGGTGGGCGCGCAGGTAGGCGCTCAGCGGGCGCAGCACGCTCTGCGCCAGCACGCCCAGGCGGTTCGTGTCGCTGCGGTTGTATTCGACCGCGCGCACCGCCGCCCACAGGGGGATCGCGAGAACCCCCGCGAGCGCCAGCGTCAGTGCCGCCGCTCGCAGGCCGTGCGGGGCGCGCGCGTTGCCGCGCGCCGCGGGCGAGAGCGCCGCCGCCACGGCCGCGCCGATCGCGCCGATCGCGCACCCCGCGAGCACCCACCACACGCCGCTCGCGCCGAACAGCAGCTGCTCGCCGTAGATCGCGAGCACGACGAACGCGAGCGCGAGCGTCGCCGCGCGGATCGCACTCGCGCGTTCGGTCGCCCACGCGAGGCCGATCCCGAGCGTCGCTGCGACCGCGGGCGCGAAGCCCTCGGTGTAGCGGGGGTGCAGGTGCACCATCTCGCTGAACAGCACCGTCCCGATCACCACCCACAGAACGAGGCCCGCGAGGCCCGCGCGGCGGATGCTCGCCCGCCGCGCGGCGAGCGCCGCTTCGCTGAGCGGGCCTGGCCCCTCGCGCGTCGCGTCCGCGTCGTGGCCGCCAGCTGGCGCGCCATCTCCCGGCGTGTCGCCGTCACCTGTCCCTCCCGGCTGTGTCCGCTCGCGCCGGCGCCACAGCAGCAGCTCGGAGATCAGCGCGGGCAGGCCGAGCAGCAGCGCCGCGAGCAACACGAAGCCGAGGCGCGCGCCGTTCAGCGGGCCCACGCGGTCCAGCAGCCGGCCCGGAGCGGGCGCGCGCAGCGGGAAGACTTCGCGCTCTCTCAGGGTGAGGCTCGCGTATTGGGAGGGCTTCGGCAGGCCCGGCTGGTTGTACGGTTCCGCGCTCTGCCCCGGGCCTGGCTTTCCCTCGATGCGGTCGAGGCCGTTGAACACGAGCGCCGCGTCCCACGCGCTGCCGTCGTCGGAGCCGTAGGCGTACGGGCGTTCGGAGGCGGGGAACGCGAGCGTCGCGAGCAGCCACGCGAGCGCGACCAGCACGTACACGGCGCCCGCTGCCAGCAGGCGCACGATCCGGCGCCGGAGCGGACCGGGTAGCGCCGAGCAGCGCGAACAGCGCGAGCCCCGGCAGCGCGAGCATCGACTCGGTGAGCTTCACGTCGAAGGCCAGGCCGAGCGCAGCCGCCGCGGCAAGCAGCCAGGCGGTGCTGTCGCTCTGCGCCGCACGCGCGATCCACAGCATCGCGAGCACGATCAGCGCCATCATCACCGCGTCCATCGTGTCGCTGCGGGACGTGATCACCTCGATCGGCAGGAAGGCGAGCACGAGCGCCGCCGCCAGCGCCGCGCGCACGTTCCAGATGCGCCGCACGGCGGCGTAGAGGAGCGGCACCGAAGCGGTCCCGATCAGCGCCTCCGGCAGCATCAGCCCCGTCGTGTTGAACCCGAACAGCTTCGTGCTGATCACCTGCAGCCAAAGATCGACGGGCGGCTTGTCGATCGACACGCTCCCGCCGGGCTCCATCGCGCCGAGGAAAAAGTTGTGCAGCGACAGCGACATGCTGCGCACGGCGGAGTCGTAGAAGGGGTCCAGCGCGACGCGGTCGATGCGGTACAGGCGCAGCGCCCCGGCGGCGAGCGTGATCAGCGCCACCGCCCCCCACGCGAGCCACTCGCGCGAGCGCGCGCTCGCCTGCCCGCCGTCGTCGAGGCTCGACGTCCGAGCGCCTCGCATCGGCGCGGCGGCGGCCTCGCTGGCCGGTTGTCCCTGCATCCAGCGCCGGCGCGACCCCGGCTGGGTGGCCGCAGCTCGCTTCTTGAGAGGTCGCGCTCGGGTGAGATCCCGCGCCGTGAGGCGAGCGCGCGCAGCTCCTCGTCGAGCGCCCAGCGGTCGGGCAGCTCGCGGTCCCTCGTGCTCGCTGCGGGCGCCCTTCAGCGCCATGCAGCCGGTGTTCTCGCCGATCTCGCGGATCGCCCGCAGCTCGTCGGCGGCAGCTGCACGCCCCGGTCGAGCGCGGCCAGCTCCGCGCGCTTGTCCTCGATCGGGCGCGCGCGCCGCGCCCCGCTCCTGGATCAGCGTCGGCGCCACGCAGCGCACGCCGGGCTGCGCGAGGTTCCAGGCGCAAGCGAGCTGCAGCATCGTCAGGCCGTGGCGCTCGGCGTAGGGGCGCAGCAGCTCGAGCTTGCGCCTGCCGTCCGCGACCCAGCCCATGGGGGCGGAAGCGGCGGTGGTCGTACTCGGCGAACTCGTGGCCGGCGAGCACGTCGTCGTGAAAGAGCCCGCCGTAGTCCACCACGCGCGTGATCAGGCTCACCGGCGCTCGCCCGCTGCCTCGAGCACGAGCTCCCCCGGCCAAGGCTCGAGCGGGTTGAGGATGATCATCGCCCAGTCGATGAGCTCCCCGAAGCGCTCCAGACAGGCGATCAGGTCCAGCGTGAAGCCGTTGGCGGGTCCGGGCGCGACGCCGAGCAGCCGCGTCAGCCCCGCCTCGCGCAGCGCCTGCATGCCCTCCCACACGGCCTCGCTCGAGTAGCCGATGCGGTCGGGGTTGTGCAGCAGCAGCAGGTCGAAGCGCTCGACGCCGCAGCGCTCGAGGCTGCGCTCGGCAGGCCATGCGGATGTACTCGGCGTATCCCTCCGCGCGGCGCAGGCGCGGGTCGGTGAAGCGCGGGTAGCCCCTGGGGCCGTCGCGCTCACCCTCATAGAAGTCGTGCCCGATCGCACCGACGAGGCAGTAGCTCTCGCGCGCGAGGCCCGCGAGCGCGCGACCGAGCGCGAGGTCCGCGCCACCCTCGCCGTAGACGTCCGCGGTGATCACCGTGTCGATCCCCCCGCCGGGACGGAGCAGGCGCGCGAGCCGGCCCTCCTCGAGCGGCTCGCCGAAGTGCATGAAGCGCCCGCCGCTCCAGGTGCCGATCGCGGTGGTGGTCGGGTCCATGCTCGCCACAAGCCTAACCGGGCCCGCGGCCTCTGGCGCCCGTCGATCGGGTTTGCGCGCGCTGATGGCGAGCGCCACACCGGACCGCGTCCGGCCGCGCTGAGCTGTCCCGAGCTCAGCGCCAAGGGTAGTCATGGAGGCCTACTCCGTGCGCCGGCTGATGGCGGCCGCGTTGGCGGCGCGCCCGCGCAGTGCCGCCTCCAGTCGCTGTAGGGCGTGCTCGAGCGCGTCCGCGTCGGCGGCTCCCGCGCCGCCGCTCAAGACCGCGGCGGCCTGCGCGTCCACGCCTGCGCGCAGCTGCTCGAGCTCGTCGATCCGCAGCGCCAGGTCCTCGCGATGTTCGCGGCGCAGCTCGGCGAGCGCCGCGGCGAGCGCGGAGCTGAGGCCGAGTGCCGCGAGCGCTGGACGCCCCTGGTCGAGGTCGAGCCGCGCACGCAGCGTGAGCTCCTCGCTGATCAGCGTGGGCACATGCGCCCCCAGCAGCGAGGCAAAGCGCTCCTGGCCGGCGAGCGCCGATGCACGTTCACGGCGCGTGCCGCGGCGCAGTAGACCGCGGCGCTGGCCCGCGCGTTGCCCCGCGGTGAGCTCATCGGCATGGGTGAAGCGACCCGACGCAAGCTCTTCGCCAGTGCCCCAGCCAGCCCTGATCGCAAGCGCCTGCGTCGCCGAGACCTCGTGCGCGTAGGGGTCGGCCTCGGCGATCCTGTGCAGGTAGAGCACGCGGTTGACGAGCGCCAGCCCCTCCTCGATCGCGCTACGGCTGTCGCGCTCCACGTCGTCGAGCCAGGCGCGCGCCTGGTGCTCGGCCGGGAGCGAGACCGGGTCGACGAGCGTGATCCTGCTCGTTGACGCGGCGCCCTCCGAGAGCGTCTGCAGTACGAGCACGCGCTCGGGGTCGCCACCGGCGCGCGCGCGCAGCAGGTAGCGCCCGTCGACCGGGCCGACCTTCCAGGGGAAGTCCATCTGCATGAACACGAACAGCGGCGCGGGCACCGAGCGCACCGTATCCTTCTGCTCATGGCCGATCCCGAGAGCCGCCGGAAGGAGCCTGCGCGAGCGCATCGGCGGCAACGCCGAGGAGCGCCTGGGCAAAGCGCTCTCCGAGCTGCTGGAAAGCCCGCTCTTCACGGGCGCCGTCGGGCGCGCCTTCGAGGCGCGGGAGAAGGCGGCGCAGGCCCAGGAGGTCGCGCTCGGAGCGCTCAACCTGCCCTCCGCCGCCGACATCGAACGCCTCACGCGTCGGCTGCGCTCGGTGACGCATCGCCTGGAGGGGATCGAGGAGGGCGTGGACAGGCTCGACAGCTCGCTGGCCGGTAGGACGGTCGAGGCTCGCCTGGCCGTCATCGAGGAGCAGCTACGCACTATCGGCGAGAAGCTCGACGGCGCGATCAGCGCCCTCTCCGGGCGCGCGCCTGCGGGCGGGGGCGCGAAAGCGCCCTCCAAGGCGCCGTCGTCTGCGAAACCAGCAGCGGGGCGTGGGCGCAAAGCGGCCAAAGGCGCCCCCAAGGGCGCCCGGGCAGCCTAGCTAGAGCGCGAGCGCCGCGATCGCAGCGCTGGCCATCGCTTCTGCGCTCTGCAGCAGCGCGCCGTCCTCGATGCGCAAGCGCTCTCCGCACGGCGCCTTGAAGGTGTCCGAGACCGCCAGCACGCAGGCGACTGGAATCTGCGCCGCGGCCCCTAGCGCAAACAGCGTGGCCGCCTCCATCTCGATCGCGATCGCGTCCCCGCTCCCGGGAGTGGATCGCGCCTCGCCGCCCCAGTCGCGAAGGCGCGCGGCGTCCTCCTCGTAGAAGAGGTCGACGCTCACGACGGTGCCGGCGAGCGCGGCCGGGGCCGCGCGCTCGAGCGCCGCTGTCAGGTCCGCGTCGGCGCCCACGCGCTCCTGACCCGTGAGCGCGCGCGAGGTGCCATCCGCGCAGATCGCCTCGCGCGCGACGACGAGGTCGCCGAGCCCGAGGCGCGGGGAGAGCCCGCCGGCGCTGCCGACGCGGATCGCGCTGCGCGCGCCGAGCGCGATCAGCTCATGCATCACGATCGCGGCAGAGGGGCCGCCCATGCCGGTGGCCTGGATCGTCACCTCGAGCCCGTCCGCTGTGGTTCCGGTGTAGCCCCACAGGCCGCGGTGGTGGTTGAACATGCGCGGCTCGACCAGCAGCGCCTGCGCGAGCGCCAGCGCACGGCCCGGATCGCCGGGCAGCAGCACGCGCTCGGCAAGCGGCGCGGTCGGCCTGACGTGCAGCGTCGCTGGCGCCTCGGGGAGGGGCACGATCAGCGCCGACAATAGACTTCGCGGAGTATGGGAATGCCAGTCGCCCCGCTCGGACCGGGAGAGCGGTCGGGGCCGGAGACGATCCCGTGGACGAGCAGAGCGAGCTAACGCTCGCAGAGGTGGCCGCGCGCGCAGGGGTCGCGACGGGCACCGTCAGGCGGTGGGTGCAGATGGGGCTCGTGCCCGGCTATCGCGGGCGTTGGACCCTGCAGGCAGCCGCCTACGTGCGCGTGGTCGCGCGCCTGCGCGGGCGCGGGCACACGCTCGAGGAGATCAAGCGCGCCAGCGACAGCGGCCAGCTCGCGGTGGGCCCCATCGAGAACCTGCTGAAGGGCTCCGAGGGGCACTACTCGATGCGCGAGGTGGCGCGCGCGACGGGTCTGTCCACCGACATGATCGCGCGCATCCTCGGCTCGCTAGGGCTGTCGGAGCTGACGGTCGAGCCGATGTCCGAGGAGGACGTCGAAGTTCTCAAGTACGTCTCGACGATGCTCGACGTCGGCCTGCCGCCGGTCGCCTTCCTGCAGCTCGCGCGCGTGTACGCGCAGGCCGTCGGGCAGATCGCCGACGCGGAGGTGCGGCTCGTCCATCTGTACGTGCACGAGCCGCTGATGCGCGCGGGCGTCGCCAGTGCGGAGATCGGCGAAGAGATGGAAGAGCTCGTGCGCGAGCTGATCCCGTTCGTCGTGCCGCTGCTCGGCTACGTCCACAACCGCCTGCTCGGGCACTTCATCGAGCAGGACCTGATCGGCCACATGGAGGCCGAGCTCGGCGATGAGGTCTCCGAGGAGGGCCGTCTGCGCGTGGCGATCGCGTTCGCCGACCTCGCAGGCTACGCGCGCCTGACCGTGGAGCGCGGCGACGAGGCAGCGGTGCAGACCGTCGAGCGCTTCCTCGAGGCCGTCTCGCGCAACCTGCCCGCCGACGCGCGCGTGATCAAGACGCTCGGCGACGAGGTGATGGTGATCGGCACCGACCCCGCGGCGCTCACGGGCTGGGCGGTGGGCCTACAGGCCGCGGTCGCCCCCGAGGAGCCGGCGCCGCGAATCGGCATCCACTACGGCGAGGTGCTCTACCGCGACGGCGACTACTACGGACGCGAGGTGAACCAGGCCGCGCGCGTGGTCGCGCGCGCGAGCGGCGGCGAGGTGCTGGTGACGCGGCCCGTCGCGGACACGGCCGCGGGCCTCGACGGGCTGCAGTTGCGCCGCATCGGCGAGGTCAGCCTGAAGGGCTTCTCCGAGCCGACTGAGCTGTTCGCCGTCGTCGCGGGCGAGGAGTAGCCGTCGCGATGGACCCCGCCGAGCTGCGCGAGCAGGTTCGCGGCGGCGGCCTGTTCGCGCGCGACCGCCCCGTCGTCGTGCTGCTCTCGGGCGGGCGCGACTCGACCTGCCTGCTCGACGTCGCGTGCGCCTTGCTGGGTGCCGCGAGGACGCGCGCGCTACACGTCAACTATGGCCTGCGCGAGCGTGCGCACGCCGAGCAGGCACGTTGTCTGGAGCTGTGTCACGAGCTCGGCGTCGAGCTCGAGCTCGTGCAAGCGCCGCCGCTCGAGCAGGGGGCGGGCAACGTTCAGGCGTGGGCGCGCGATCTCCGTTACGAGGCGGCGCTCGGGGTGGCCGAGCGCGAGGACGCCCTGGTCGCGACCGGCCACACCGCGAGCGACCAGGTGGAGACGATCCTCTACCGGCTGGCGGCGTCGCCCGGCAGGCGCGCGCTCCTGGGCATGGCGCATGCGGAGGGACGGCTGATCCGCCCGCTGCTTGGGATCACGCGCGAGCAGACCGCGGCCTATTGCCGCGCGCGCTCGCTGGGCTTCTGTGAAGACGAGAGCAACGACGACGAGCGCTACGCACGCACGCGCGTGCGCAACACCGTCGTGCCGGCGCTCCGGGCGGTGCACCCGGCGGCCGAGAGCAACGTGCTGAGGACCGCTGCGCTACTGCGCGAGGAGACCGAGCTGCTCGAGCAGCTCGTGGCCGACGAGCTGCAGGGGCGCACGAGCATCGCGCTCGAGCGCCTACGCGAGCTGCCGGCCGCGCTCGCGCGCATGGTCGTCGTCAGCCTCGCCGAGAGCGCCTGTGGCGGCTACGTGCCGCAGGCGGGCGAGCGGGTCGAGGAGATCCTCGCGCTCGGCAGGCGCGGCGGGCGCGCCGAGCTGCACGTCGGCGGCCGCGCGGGCGCGGTCATCAGCGCCGGTGTGCTCGAGATGACGAAGCTGCCGCCGCGCGCCCAATAGAGTTCGGATTCGAATGGCGACGCGTGCGCGCGCAGGCAGCGAGCCTGGTCTGGGCGAGACGCTCGTGAGCGCGGACGAGCTGCAGCAGCGCGTGGCCGAGCTCGGGGCCCAGATAACGCGCGACTACGAGGGCCGGCGCCTGCTGCTTGTGGGGGTGCTCAAGGGCGCGGTGTTCTTCCTCAGCGACCTCATGCGCTGCATCGAGATCCCCGTCGAGGTGGACTTCATGGCCGTCGCGTCCTACGGCTCGGCGACCGATTCCTCGGGCGTCGTGCGGATCCTGAAGGACCTCGACGCGTCGATCGAAGGACGCGACGTGTTGATCGTCGAGGACATCGTCGACTCCGGCCTGACGCTGCAGTACCTTCTGCGCAACCTCGGCTCGCGCAACCCCCGGACGCTCGAGGTCTGTGCCCTGCTGACCAAGCCCGAGCGGCGCAAGGTGCACCTGCCGACTCGCTACGTCGGGTTCGAGATCCCGAACCGTTTCGTCGTCGGCTACGGCCTCGATCACGGCCAGCTCTACCGCAACCTGCCGTTCGTCGCCGTGCTAGAGGAGTAGCAGCCAGACAGCACGCGGCGCTGGCCGACGGCACCCGGCGGCCCTCTCAGCGGCCAGAAATCGGCGCTTTCCATGGTACCCTTGGGGGCCGGTGACGACTAGCACGGACGGCGCCGGAACACCCCCAGGAACCTCGACATGAGCCGTTTCTTCAAGAGCGCCGCGTTCCCGATCCTGATCGTCGTCGTGCTCGCCTTCCTGGCGGTGAAACTGGTCAATCCGGGCCAGTCCAGCCACCGCACGCACAGCTACGAGACGCTGGTCAGCGAAGAACTGCCCAAACACGAAGTCAAGTCGGTCGAGTTCAAGAACAAGGGCAAAGCGCTCGAAGTCAAGCTGAACAACAAAGAAACCTGGGAAGCCGGCTACATCGACCAGGCCGCGCCGGAACTGATCAAGGAACTGCGCGCGGCGAACGTCCCGTACAACGTCGAATCGGAAAAGAGCAGCGCGCTGCTGTCGCTGCTGACGTACATCATCCCGTTCGTCCTGTTCTTCGGCTTCTGGATCTTCCTGATGAACCAGGTCCAGGGCGGAGGCTCGAAAGTGATGTCCTTCGGCAAGTCGCGCGCGAAGCGGATGTCCGCGGACTCGCCGAAGATCACCTTCCGCGACGTCGCGGGGGTCGACGAGGCCGTGGAGGAGCTCCACGAGATCAAGGAATTCCTCGAGAATCCGAAGAAGTTCCAGGCGCTGGGTGCGCGTATACCGACCGGGGTGCTGCTCTACGGCCCGCCGGGCACGGGCAAGACGCTGCTAGCGCGGGCGGTCGCCGGCGAGGCGGGCGTGCCGTTCTTCTCGATCTCCGGCTCGGACTTCGTCGAGATGTTCGTGGGCGTCGGCGCCTCGCGCGTGCGTGATCTGTTCGAGCAGGCCAAGCAGAACAGCCCCTGCATCATCTTCATGGACGAGATCGACGCCGTCGGGCGTCACCGCGGAGCGGGTCTCGGCGGCGGCCACGACGAGCGCGAGCAGACGCTGAACCAGCTGCTCGTCGAGATGGACGGCTTCGAGGCGAAGGACAACATCATCATGATCGCCGCGACCAACCGTCCGGACATCCTCGACCCCGCGCTGCTGCGCCCCGGTCGCTTCGACCGCCAGATCGCCGTTGATCGCCCCGACCGTAAGGGCCGCGCGAAGATCCTCGAGGTGCACACCCGCGGCAAGCCGCTCGCGAAAGTGATCGACATCGACGCGCTGGCGGGTCAGACGCCGGGCTTCACCGGAGCGGACCTGTCGAACCTGATCAACGAGGCGGCGCTGCTCTCAGCGCGCACCGGCAAGCGCGAAATCGGCCAGGACGAGCTCGAGGAGGGGATCATGCGCGTGATCGCCGGCCCCGAGAAGAAGACGCGCGTGATGAGCGAGAAAGAGCGCCTGATCACCGCGTACCACGAGATGGGCCACGCGCTTGTGGGCCACTTCCTCGAGCACTCCGACCCGGTGCACAAGATCTCTGTGATCTCGCGCGGGCAGGCGCTCGGCTACACGATCTCGATGCCACAGGAGGACCGCTTCCTGACCACGCGCGCGGAGCTCGAGGATGCGATGGCGATGACCCTCGGCGGCCGCGCCGCCGAGGAGATCGTCTTCGGCGAGATCACAACGGGAGCCTCCAACGACATCGAGAAGGTGACGGCGACGGCGAAGCAGATGGTGATGCGTTTCGGCATGAGCGACAAGCTCGGCCCGCGTGTCTTCGGCCACGATCATGGCCAGCCCTTCCTCGGTCGCGAGTTCTCGACCGAGCCCGACTACTCCGACGAGATCGCCCGCGAGATCGACGACGAGGTCAGGCGCATCATCGAGTCCGCCCACGAACGCGCGCGCAGCATCCTCACCGAACACCAGCGCGACCTCGAGAACATCTCGACGATCCTCGTCAAGCGCGAGACGATCGAGAAGGAGGAGTTCCTCGCTCTGCTCGACGGCAAGACCGACGAGGAGGTCTTCGGCATCGAAGAGGGCCCGAGCGCGCCGGAGCTGCCGCCGGCGCCGGCGCCGGCTGACCGCCCCGAGCGCGAAGCGCCGCGCACCCTGCCCCGCCCGGGCCTCGCGGGCGGCACCGCGGACATGCGCGCGAGCGACGCAGAGCGCCCCGAGCCGGCCTAGGCTCGAGCGGCCTGCGCGAAGGCCTCGAGGCTCCAGCCCGAGCCGACGGCGTCGCGCATCTGCTCCCATCCCTCGCCGTGTCGGTCGAGCTTGCGGTGCTCGAGCTCGGCGAGCGTGCGCTCAGGCGCCTGGGCGGTGAACCGCACTTCGACCTCGCTCGTTCGCTCGGGATCGGTCTCGAGCTCCCAGCGCGTATTGATGTCCCAGCTGAAGACGACGCGATGGGGAGGCTCGTAGGCGAGCACGCGCGCCCACCGGCACTCGCTCCCGTCGGTGGCGCGGTCGACAATCGCGCCACCGACATATGGCTCGAAAACCATCTCCGCGAGCTCTCCCTGGAGGATGTGGTGCTCCGGTGGCCACCACGTTTCGATGCCCTCCGTGAAGACCGCGAAGGCGCGCTCGATCGGAGCCTCGACGAGGATCGAAGTGCTCACGGACGTGTCGGTCAGCTGCATGCTCATGGCTGCTCCTCTCTCTGCTCGGCAGCCGCCTTGAAGGCTGCCAGCGATTGGTTCCAGAAGTGATCGAGGTAGCCACGCAGGGCGGCGACCCCATCCGGGTCGAGCTGGTAGATGCGGCGGCTGCCAGCAGGGACGTCGCTCACCAGGCGCGCCCGCTTGAGCACCTTCAGGTGCTGCGAGACGGCCGGCCTACTGACCGGGAGCTCCTCGGCGAGCTCGCCGACGGCGCGCGGACGGCGCGCGAGCAGCTCGAAGATCTCGCGCCTGGTCGCGTCACCGAGGGCGGCGAACCCTGGCTGCTGGTAAGTGCTCACTAACGGTAAGTAAGCACTAACGCTCGCCCCAGTCAAGCCTCGCCGCCGCCGCGGGGCGTGACCGCGCCGGCGGCTATAGCGTTCGCGGTCGCCTTGCTCCCCTACACGCTGATGGGGATCGTGAACGTGACCCCCGACTCCTTCTCCGACGGGGGCGAGTTCCTCGATCCCGACGCGGCTCTCGCGCACTGCCGCGAGCTCGTGCGGGAAGGAGCCCGGATCCTCGACGTCGGCGGTGAGTCAACGCGTCCCGGCGCGGCGTCGGTGTCAGCGGAGCAAGAGCTGGCGCGCGTGCTGCCGCTGCTCGAGGGGCTCGCGCAAGCGGACATCGGCACGCGCGTCTCCATCGACACCTCGAAGGCGCCGGTCGCGCGCGCGGCGATCGCGGCGGGCGCACAGATCGTCAACGACGTTACGGCGCTGCGCGGCGATCCGGAGATGGCTGGCGTGGTCGCCGACAGCGGCGTGGAGTGCTGCCTCATGCACATGCTCGGGGAGCCGCGAACGATGCAGCGCGAACCGCGCTACGAGGACGTCGTGGCGGAGGTGAAGTCGTTCCTCGCGGAGCGCCTGCGCTTCGCGGTCGCCGCCGGCATCGCGGAGGAGCGCATCACGCTCGATCCCGGCATCGGCTTCGGCAAGACCGTCGAGCACAACCTCGAGCTGCTGCGGCGCCTGGACGAGCTGCTCGAGCTGGGAAGGCCGCTGCTCGTGGGAACCTCGCGCAAGACCTTCCTCGGGGTGCTCGCGGCACGCGCGCGCGGCCTGCAGGAGCCGCTCGAGCCGGACCGCCGCCTGGCCGGCACGATCGCGAGCTGCGTGCTCGCGCTCGAGTGTGGCGCACGCGTCTTCCGCGTGCACGACGTCGGGCCGGTGGGCGATGCCCTGGCCGTGGCGGCTGCTACCTTGCGCCCATAGCGATGGACGGCGAGGAGCGCGGCGAGGACTCTGACGAGCTGGACGATGACGATTCCAGCGAGCTCGACGAGGATCGCGAGGATGCCGGCGAGTCGGTCACGATCGAGATCAGCGGGCTCTCGCTCTACACCCACCACGGCGTCAGCGCCGCCGAGCGTGAGGTCGGCCAGCGCCTCGTGCTCGATCTGCGCCTGGACATCGGCCAGAGCGATGCGACCGCGACGGACTCGATCGAGGACACGGTCGACTACGGCGAGGTCTGCAACATGGTGGCGCTGCTCGCGCAGCAGCGCTCGCACAAGACGCTCGAGCGGCTGTGCAGCGTGATCGCGGACAGGCTCCTGAACGAATACGAGCTCGAGGGCGTGTGGGTGAAGGCCTCAAAGCCCGAGCCGCCGATCGCGTTGAGCGTGGACGAGGTCTCGGTCGAGGTATGGCGGGAAGCCGAATGAGCCCCGCCGCGCTGCGCTTCCGCGCCGCCATCGAGGCCTGGGACCTCGACGCTGTGAGCGAGCTGCTCGCGCCGGGAGTGGTCTTCCACAGCCCCGTCACCTTCCACCCCTTCGTCGGGCGCGAGGACGTGACGCGTCTGCTGCGGCTGGTCGCGGAGACCTTCAGCGACTTCCGCTACACAGATGAGCTGACAGCCGACGGCGCCGAGGCGCTGGTTTTCCGTGCGAGCGTCGAGGGCAAGGAGGTCGAGGGGATCGACCTGCTGCGCTTCGACGACGCCGGCCTGATCGCCGACTTCACGGTGCTGATCCGCCCGCTGTCTGGGCTCGTGCCGTTCGCGCAGGCGATGGGGGAGAAGGCTCAGCGAGCCGGGCTGCAGACGGTGCGCGGCTGAGAGCGCGCCCCGGGCGGGCAGCTACCCCAGCTGCACGCCGCCCTCGGGCGTGAGCGACCAGTGGGGGTTGTGCGCGACCTCCCACGGATGGCCCTCGGGATCGATAAACACCGAGCTGTAGCCGCCCCAGAAGGTGGCCGCTGGCTCGCGCCCGACGCTCGCGCCGGCGGAGCGCGCCTGCTCTGTGACCGCGTCCACCTCCTCCGGCGAGGCGACGTTGAGCGCAAGCGTCACCCCGCCCCAGCCGCCGCCGTCCCGCACGCAGCTGTCCTGTGCGAGCCTCTCGCGGTCCCACAGGGCAAGCACCATGTCCCCGGCCTGGAAGAACACGACGTCCTCCGCCGGGGCCGCCCCGGTGCTCCAGCCGAGCGCCTCGTAGAAGCCTCGCGCGCGGGCGAGATCGCTTACGCCGAGGGTGATGACGGTGACGCGCTGCCTCATGCAGCGAGATCCTCGCATGTGATAGATCGCCTGTGATGAGCGCCCCCGTCGAGCGCCTCGGCCTGCTGGGTCTCGGCTCGAACGTGGGCGAGCGACGCGCCAGCCTGCAGGCGGCCGTGGATGCCCTGCCGCGGGTGGGCGTGCACGTGCTCGAGTGCTCCTCGACCTACGACACCGACCCCGTTGGCGAGCTCCCCGACCAGCCGAACTTCCTGAACGCCTGCGCGCGCATCGCGACGGCGCTCGAGCCGCTCGAGCTGCTCAACGCGGCGAAGCGGCTCGAGCGCGAGCTCGGCCGCGCGACGGGTGGCCCGCGCCACGGTCCCCGCCCGATCGACATCGACGTGCTGTTGCTGGGCGAGGCCGAGCTCAGCCACGAGCACATGAGGCTGCCGCACGAGCAGCTGCTGAGTCGCCGCTTCGTGCTGATCCCGGCGCTCGAGCTTGACCTCGAGCTGCGCACGCCGGACGGCACGCGCCTGGCGGATGCGCTGCTCGCGCTTGGCACTGACGAAGGCGTGCGCTGGGCGGGGCCGCCGCTCGCGACCATCTGAAGCGCGGACGGCGCCGCGATGCCGAGCCAGGGGTGAGCACTAACTCTATTGTGCTACACTCCTAGTGTAATGATCGACTTTCACCTCGATTCGCGCTCAGGCGTGGCCCCGTACCAGCAGATCGTGCAGCAGGTGCGCCACGCCCTGCGCCTCGGCCTGCTGTCCGAGGGCGACCAGCTGCCGACCGTGAAGGACGTCGTGGCGCGACTGGCGATCAACCCGAACACGGTGCTGAAGGCTTATCGAGAGCTCGAGCACGCGGGGCTGGTGGCGGCGCGACCGGGTGTGGGGACGTTCGTGACCAAGACGCTGAGCGACGCCTCGCTGCCGGCGCACGGTCCGCTGCGGCGCGAGCTGCAGCACTGGCTCCTGAAGGCGCGGCGTGCCGGTCTCGATGACGAGAGCATCGAGGCGCTGTTTCGCGACACGTTTCGTGCAACGACGCTGAGGGGCGTGGCGTGAGGCCGCCGGCGCTCGTGACCGTCGCGCTCGGCAGGCGCTACGGCCGCCGGACCGCGCTGCGCGACTGCACCGTGAGCATCCCTGCCGGAGCCGTTGCCGGCATCGTCGGCCCGAACGGTGCGGGCAAGACCACGCTCCTGAACATCGCGGCGGGCCTGCTCGCGCCGACGGCAGGGTCGATCGAGGTGCTCGGCGAGCCGGTCGAGCCCCGCCCCGAGCAGCTGCGGAGGGTCGGCTTCGTGGCCCAGGAGACGCCGCTGTATCCGAGTCTGACCGTGGCTGAGCACCTCCGTCTCGGGCGCGAACTGAATCCGCGATGGGAGCCGGAGCTCGCTGCCGCGCGCGTGGCCGAGCTCGGGCTCGATCCCGCTCAGCGCGCCGGGCAGCTCTCGGGCGGCCAGCGCGCTCAGCTCGCGCTCACGCTCGCGATCTGCAAGCGCCCCGAGCTGCTCCTGCTGGACGAGCCGGTGGCCAGTCTCGACCCGCTGGCCAGAAGGCAATTCCTTCAGGACCTGATGAAGATCACCGTAGAGCACGCCGTCAGCGTGATCGTCTCCTCGCACCTGATCGCCGATCTCGAGCGCGTCTGCGATCACCTCGTGGTCCTGACCTCGGCGCGCGTCGCGATCGCGGGCAGCGTCGAGGAACTGTTGGCCAGTCACCGCCGTCTGATCGGTCCGCGGCGGGATCCGGGGACGCTACCCCGCGCCTGGCAGGTGATCGAGGAGAGCCACACCGATCGCCAGAGCACGCTGCTCGTGCATACCCAGGAGCCGGTGGGCGATCCCGAATGGCTGGTGGAGGAGGTCGGACTGGAGGATCTCGTGCTCGCCTACATGGGGGCCGGCGAGCCCGACCGGGAGCGGCGGTCGCTCGCCGCGGTGGCACGATGAGCTGGGTGGCGTGGCGCCAGTTCCGCCTGCAGGCGCTTGCCGGAGCCACGGTGCTCGGCGCGCTCGCGGTGCTGATGCTGGTCACGGGGCTGCACCTGCACGACGTATACGAAGCCAGCGGGCTCGCCCACTGCAAGGCCGGCGGGTGCGCGGACACCAGCACCGAACGGGTTGCCGGGACCTACGCGACGCTGCGCAGGTTGCTCGGGATCGGCCTGATCGTCGCGCCCTTGCTCGTAGGGGTGTTCTGGGGCGCGCCGCTGATCTCGCGCGAGCTCGAGAGCGGCACGTTCAGGCTCGCCTGGACCCAGAGCGTGACGCGGACGCGGTGGCTCGCGGTGAAGCTCGCGATCGTGGGTTGCGCGGGCATCGTTGTCTGCGAGCTCTACAGCCTGATGCTGACCTGGTGGGCCCAGCCCGTCGATCATCTCGAAGTCAACCGCTTCGAACCCGGCATCTTCGACGAGCGCGGGATCGTGGCGATCGGCTACGTGGCATTCGCCTTCGCCCTGGGCGTGTTCGCGGGCACGGTCACGCGCCGCACGCTGCTGGCGATCGCGATCACGGTGCTGGCGTTCCTGGGCGTGCGACTCGGGGTCACCTTCGGCGTGCGCGAACACCTCGAGAGCCCCTCGCACAAGAGCTACGCGCTCTCCTTTGGCAAGGGGGTCGGCCTGGCCGGAACCCCGTCCGGAGTGATACCCGCGGTGAACACGCCGAGGATCCCGAACGGATGGGCGCTCTCGGCAGCGATCGTCGGAAAGGACGGCGGAGCCGTCTCAGAACGGACGCTGCTCAACGCCTTCCGCTCCCAATGCCCGCGCGCCGCGGAACCGCCGACGCCTGCGGGCGAAGGCGCCGGCCCGCAAGAAGTCGAACGCTGCTTCGCGGAGCTCTCGAACACCTACCACGAGCTCGTCACCTATCAGCCCGGTGACCGCTTCTGGACCTTCCAGGGGCTCGAGACGGCGATCTTCATCGCCCTCGCCGCGCTGCTCCTCGCGGCCACCTTCTGGTGGATCGGCCGCGACGCCCCGCGCCGGGAGCCGCGCAGGACCGCCGCGCTGCACCGCCCTCGCCGCCTCGAAGCCAGCGGCGCCGCCTGAGCTCCCCGAGGTTCCTCGCTAATCGGCAGCAGACGCTGTCGGGAACCACTCGCGCGGCAGCGTGCCGGCGGGCACTTCGCCAACCAGCGGGGGGAAGTAGCGCACGAGCGCGGCAGCGTCGTGTGACTGCAACAGCGGGCGGACGTCGGCGATGCTGTGCAGCAGACGCACCGTCGAACCCAGCTGCAGGTCGGCGGCATTCGGCTGCTCGCCGCCGAGAAGCCCTTCACCGACCCAGCCGTCGATGCGCTCGAGCTGGCGCGGTAGAGCGGCGAGGTCGGCGCGCGCGCTGTCATCGCGTGCGCGGTTGCGGCGCGCCATCAAGCGCGCCACCAGCGGCGCCGAGGGCGCGAGCATGCTCGCCGGGATCGGCAGCGTCGAGTCGGCGCCGTAGCTCAGCATCGCGGCGGGATCGCGCAGGAACGCGACGTCGATCAGCCGCCGCGGGACGGACTGGAAGATCTCGTCCCCCCAGCGCTCGGCCTCGAGAACGCGCGCATAGGCGGGGTCACCCGGCGCCGGCAGCAGCGGCGGCTCGGGCGTGAGGGCGTCGAGGCGGCGCATGATCGCGCGCGATCCCACGACGCGCTCACGCTCCACGCGCATGCCCGGCACGGTGGTGCCCCCGTAGAGCAGCGGGCCGAGGAAGAGCTGCGTGAGCGGAATCAGCTCAACGCGCCGGTAAGGGATCCGCTTCAGCTCGAGCGCGGCCGCGACGGCGTCGCAGGGGTGCGAGCCGGGGATCGTGTACAGCTTCAGCGGGGCGTTCGCCATATCGAGTGCCCGAGCATAATCTGCGTCGATGCTGCTCGCAGTCGACGTCGGCAACACGCAGACCCACTTCGGGGCCTACGAGGGCGAGCGGCTGCTCGAGCACTGGCGTTTTGCGACCGTGCGTCAGTCCACCGCCGACGAGCTCGGAGCGGCGCTGCGCAATCTGCTCGGCCTGCGCGGATATTCGTTCGAGGATCTGAGCGCCTCGATCGTGTCCTCGACGGTTCCCCAGATCGAGCCCGAGTGGAACGCTATGGCCAGGCGCTACCTCGGCCACGAGATGCTGACGGTCGGCCCGGGCACACGCACGGGGATGGCGATCCGCTACGACAACCCACGCGAGATCGGAGCCGACAGGCTCGTCAACGCGGTCGCGATCCGCGAGCGCTTCGGCGGCAGCGCGGTGTGCGTCGACTTCGGCACGGCGACGACCTTCGACGTCGTCTCAAGCGAGGGCGAGTACGTCGGCGGGGCGCTGATGACGGGCATCGAGATCTCGCTCGAAGCGCTCTCCGAGCGCGGTGCGCGCCTGCCCAAGGTCGACCTCGCGCCGCCGCGGAGCGTGATCGGCAAGAACACGATCGACGCGATCCGCTCAGGCGTGGTCTACGGCTACGCCGGCGCCATCGACGCGATCCTGCGCCGCCTGTACGACGAGCTGCGCGAGCGCCCGGAGGTGATCGCCACGGGCGGCCTGGCGACGCTGGTGGTGCCCTTCACCGAGGAGCTCGACGAGGTCGACGAGCTGCTCACGCTGACCGGGCTGCGCCTGCTGCACGAGCGCAACTCTTGAGTGCCGCCGAGCGCGCGGCGGGCGTCGTCACAATGGGCTCTCCATGACTGCTGGTAGTGACCCCACGCTGCGCGAACCGTGGATGCTCGGGCCGCTATGCGTGCCAAACCGCGTGATGCTCGCCCCGCTCGCCGGGATCGGCAACTGGTTCGTGCGCCTGCAGGCAAAGCGCTACGGCGCCGGCATGGCCGTCTCGGAGATGGTCTCCTCCCACGCCGTTTACTACGGCAACCGCAAGACCTGCACCGAGCTGCTGCGGATCGATGCGCGCGAGCGCGAGGGCGGGCCGGTGTCGATCCAGCTGTTCGGCGAGGAGCCCGAGATCATGCGCTCGGCCGCCGCCCGCGTCGTTGCCGCCGGCGCGGACGCGATCGACATCAACATGGGCTGTCCCGTGCCGAAGGTGGCACGCACAGGTGCGGGCGCGGCGCTGCTCGCCGATCACGAGCGAGCGCTCGCGCTGGCGCGCGCGGCCGTCGAAGGCGCGACGCGGGAGCGCGCGGGCGTCCCGGTAACCGTGAAGCTGCGCTCGGGGCTGCGCGTCGGCGAGCGCAGCGGCTTTGAGCTCGCGCAACGCCTCGTTGCGGAGGCGGGCGTCGCCGCGATCGCGTTCCATCCGCGCGCGGCGGCCGTCCAACACAAGGGCAGCCCCGACTACGAGCTCGTTCGCGAGCTCGTGCGCACCCTGCCCGCGCCGGTGATCGTGAGCGGAGGCCTGTACGAGGCCGACCATGTGCGCGAGGTCCTGCGGGTCACGGGCGCCGCCGCGGTGATGCTGGCGCGCGGCGCGCTCGGCAACCCGTGGCTCTTTCAGGAGCTTCTCGCCGGCCGCGATCAGCGACCGCAGCCGGGCGAGGTGATCGCCGAGCTCCAATGGACGATGGCGCGCGCCGGCGAGCATCTGGGTGGCGAGCGGGCGGCGCGCTACCTGCGCAAGTTCTACCCCTGGTACGTCTCGCGCCTGGGGCTTGAGGCGCAAGCCGAGCGCGAGCTGCAGCAGGCGCTACAGGCGAGCATCTCGCTCGCGCAGGCGCGGTTGCTGCTGGCGCGCGAATGGCGCCCGCTGAGCGCCGCGGCTTAGGCGATTTCGGGCCGGCGGGGGGCTGACCCGGCGCTATACTGCTGCGCCGCCAGAGCACGGCAGGCAGCGCTCATTCCCGCCTGGAGGGCAGGTTCTTTGCGCGGCTCGCGCACGGCTCGCTGCGGATAGCCGACAACCAGTTACAGAGGGCCACTTTGCCGAAGGACGTCATCCTCACCCCCGAAGGGCTACAGAAGTTGAAAGACGAACTCGAGCTGCTCTCGACAGAGAAGCGCCGCGAGATCGCTGAACGCATCAAGGAGGCGCGCGAGTTCGGCGACATCGCCGAGAACTCCGAGTACGACGACGCCAAGAACGAGCAGGCGATGATCGAGAGCCGGATCGCCCAGCTACAGGAGAAGCTGCGCATGGCGACGGTGATCCAGGCGAAAGACCTCTCGACGGACGTCGTGCAGGTCGGTTCGGTGGTCCACGTGAAGGACGAAAAGACCGGCAAGTCGGTGAAGTACACGATCGTGGGCTCGGCCGAGGCCAAGCCCGACCAGCACCGGCTCTCCAACGAGTCACCCGTCGGGCGCGCACTGCTCGGGCGCAGGCGCAACGAGACGGTCGCCGTGAAGGTGCCGCGCGGTCCCGCGCGCAAGCTCAAGATCACGAAGATCGACGTCGGCCTCGAGTAGGCTCGGCCGCGCGATGGACGCGACCGAGGGCGCCGCCGCCGCGGGCGAGCCCGCCAGGCACGGGCTGCGCGAGCTCATCGACGAGCGCCGCGCGAAGGCGGCGCGCCTGCGCGAGAGCGACGCGAGCGCGTTTCCGTACTCGTTCGCGGACGTCGAGCCGATCGAGCAGCTGCTATCCGCCTACGCGCACCTGCAGACTGGCGAGGAGACCGAGGACCGCCACCGCGTCGCCGGGCGCATCCTGTCGCTGCGCGACGTCGGGCAGATGGCGTTCATCGACCTCGTCGATCGCAGCGGCAAGATCCAGCTGCACGCGCGCGCGGACGTCCTCGGCGAGGAGGCCTTCAAGCGCTTGACCGGACTGGACACCGGAGACCTGATCGGCGTGGACGGCGCGCCCCTTCGCAGCCGCCGCGGCGAGCTCAGCCTCCGCGTTGACTCCTTCCAGGTGCTCGGCAAGGCGCTCAGGCCCCCGCCCGACAAGCACCACGGCCTGAGCGATGTCGAGACACGCCTGCGCCGGCGGGAGCTCGACCTGATCGCGAGCGCCGACACCCGCCGCGTGTTCATCGACCGCGCGCGCATCATCTCCGCGGTGCGCGGCTACCTCGACGAGAACGGCTTCGTGGAGGTCGAGACGCCGGTCCTGCAGCCGCTCTACGGCGGCGCGCTCGCGCGTCCCTTCACCACGCATCACAACGCGCTGGACCGCGATCTCTACCTGCGCATCGCCACCGAGCTGTACCTCAAGCGGCTGCTCGTGGGCGGCCTCGAGCGCGTGTACGAGCTCGGCAAGGACTTCCGCAACGAGGGGCTCTCGACGAAGCACAACCCAGAGTTCACGATGGTCGAGTGGTACGAGGCATACGCCGACTACGAGCTCGAGTCGCGGCGTCTGGAAGCGCTCGTGGCGGGCGCGGCGCGCGCGGTCGGCTACGCCGGCGAGCTCGAGTTCGAGCGCCCTTGGCGGCGGCTGTCGTTCGCCTCGGCGATCGCCGAGGCGACCGGCATCGATCTCTCGCAGGCGCGCGAGCGCGACGCGCTCGCGGCTGCGATCAGCGAGCGCGGCCTGGAGATCCGCACCGAGGACGCCAGCTGGGAGCAGATGGCCGACGACCTGCTCTCCAAGTACGTGGAGCCGACGCTCCAGCAGCCGAGCTTCGTGCTCGACTACCCGGTCGAGCTGTCCCCGTTCGCGCGCGAGCACCGCAGCGAGCCGCGGCTGGTCGAGCGCTGGGAGGCGTTCGCGGGCGGGATGGAGATCGCCAACGCCTTCAGTGAGCTCACCGACCCTGACGTGCAGCGCGAGCGCTTCGAGGCGCAGAGGCGGCTGACCGACGCGGGCGAGCAGGAGGCACAGCCCTACGACGAGCTGTTCGTGCAGGCGCTCGAGCAGGGGATGCCGCCCGCGGGCGGCGTTGGCCTCGGGATCGATCGCCTTGTGATGCTGCTCACCGGGAGCGACTCGATCCGCGAGGTCGTGCTGTTCCCGGCGATGCGTGATTGAGCGGGTCGCGGCGGGCGCTCAAAGCTCCACGCTCGCAGCGGCCGAGGCCACGCCCGCCACGCATCCAATCGCTGCGCATGGCGTGATCTGCGACCCCCCGCGGCATCCGAAAGCCCGAAACCGCGGGGCGGCACCCGAAATCAAGCCGTTTGCAGGGGCTGCCGATGTACCCGAAAGAGCAGCGTGACCGGTTGGTAGACTGCTTTTCGGAGGCATT
>CAVWZC010000003.1:0-216059 GCA_963759445.1 uncultured Solirubrobacteraceae bacterium | reverse complement strand
CGTCCCGCCGCTTTCGGGTTTTTCGATCTTCGCGGTGGGCGACTTCACCACCGTGTAGGTGATCACCACCGAGGGCGCCGCGCCGTTTTTGTCTACTTCGGCCGTCCCGCCAGCCGGGATGAGGTTCGAGCCACCACCGCCACCGCCGCCCCCGGCCGTGCAGCATGCATTGTTTCCACGGGTTTCGCCGCCCTCGCCGCCGCCGTAAAGGCCGCCGCCCCCAGCACCGCCGCTGGAGCCTCCTCCGCCCGCGCCCAGGCTGCCCGCTACGCCGCCAGGAGAGCCCGCCGAGCCACCTTCACTTGCATTCCCCGCGCCGCCACCGGTACTGGCGGCTAGGCCGCAACTCCCACCGATTTCGCCATTCTTTTCGGCGTCCCCACCCGGTCCACCGGTGCAATAGCCGCCGTCGCCGGCGGCGCCCCCGCCGCCGCCGGCTGCGACGAGCAGACGCGATGCCAGCGTTTTCGGTGCGCTGTTTGAGACGGTGCGCGCGTCGGAGGCACCCCCGCCGCCGCCAGCCGCACCGCGCCCTTCGCCGACTGAGCCCCCGCCGTTGAACCCGCCCGTGACGGTCGCCCCGCCGCCGCCGACCTCAACATAGAGGGTGCCTGGCGTGACCGTCACGTTGCCGACCACTACCTCGCCCCGACCCCCAGGGGGGTTAGCACCGTTCCCATAGTTTTCTCCCCGGCCCCCCGCGGCTCCGGTCGCCTCGACGTGGATGCTGGTGACTCCGGCTGGCACGATGAATTCCTGTTGGCTGCCGGTGTAGATGAACGTTTCCGTCTTGGTTTCCGCGAACGCGCTCGCACTGAACCCGAGCACCCCCACGGCCGCCATTACCAGCAGAACACCAAAATGCACGCGATAAGCCTGAAGCCCCATTAGGACTCCCTCCCCCTTGTGTAAGGCCCAAGCCTCGCTCTGGGCCGGGCGTCAAGCCTCGGTCTGGGCTGGTCAGCGCCGTAAAAACGGGCGGCGAGCCTATCAGGAAGGACAAGCAGCGGGAGCGTCCCCGCGGGCAACAGGCAAGGCCCAAGCGAGCGCGCCAAGAGACACTCTGCACCGGCCTCACTTCGACGCGCGCTACAGCGAGCAACAGGCCGCCATCACCCGCTTCCAAATGTTTGGTACCCCGTTGGTGCCCTGACGCTTTGGCTCGCACCAGCCGCCGGACTGCAACTCGCCGATTTGCAGCTATTCCTCTAGGGTGAGCGAGGGGACTCCAACCCCCGACCGCCTGGACCACAAACCGCCGAGCGCCAGGCCTCATCGCATGGGTGCGGATATGGCTTTAGCCTCGATTCGTCAGGAAACCGTCGGGGTGTCGCGGTGTGTGGGTTCGCGTCGGCTTTGATCGTAGGTCTCGGGTGGAGCGACTTCAGATGTCGACAGTGCCGGTTGAGACGTCCACTTTCGGCGGGAGACGGTACTTTCGGGCAGCGGTCGAGCCTGGGCGGCGCCGGTTCGGTGTGACTGGTGGTGGTCGGCGGCGGGTGCTCAGCGTTGGGCGGGGAGCGCGTCGAGGCGTTTGAACGCGCGGAGGATCGTGACGGCCCAGGGCCAATCGGCGGGCGGGTGCATTGCAGTTGTGCGGGCGTGACGGGTGAGTTGGCCAGCGACGTGCAGGATCCGGTAGCGCAGGCGCTTGGGCTCGCAGTGCTGGTGTTCGCCGTCGAGGGTGAGCAGCTGGGTCCAGACCATCAGGTCGTGGGCGCACAGCACGAGCTCGAGCCACGCGGCGTTGGCGTGCGAAGTCGTGGAACGGGAGGTGCGAGACGCCGGTCGCTTTCACCGTTTTGACTCGGTCTTCGACTTCTGCGTGCTGGCGGTGGGCGAGCTTCGAGCGCAGCGAGGCCATCGCCGGGCTGGTCGGTGATGTGCATTGGAAGCGGTGCCGGTCGAGATCGGTGAACGAGAGCTGCGCCCGGGGCGGGGGCGCTCGCGCCGGCAGATCAAGCGGGCGCCGTCGGGCCGCTCCTCGAGGTTGACCTGGCCGGTCAGCTCGGAAACCCACGCCCTGCCGCGAAACTCGCCCTCAGCGTTGATAGCCGGTAGCCACGCCGTTTCGGGGAGCGCGAGAATCGCCTCACGCGTCGAGGCTTTGTCCCGTATCCGAGCGAGAAGCGGACGTCCGTCTCGCGGCACACGAACGCGAGACTCGTGGTTCGCGCCAGCTGAGTCGGTACGCGCGAGGATCTCCCCGTCGAACGCGCTTGGGATAGCTGAGCGAGCCCAGCTCCAGCAGCACTGAGGTGATCGGGTGGCGTTGTTGGCGACAGCGTTTCCCCGGTCTGCAGGCCCGCGGCGAGTACCTCGCTACCACACGAGACGAGCAGCGGGTTGAAACCGAACTCGCCTTTGTAATGACAAGCCGCTCGCTCCCGCTCAGAATGCGAATCGATCGGGGTAGCGTCGAGATCAACGATCACCCGCCAAAGCGCGGCATCCGCCGCCCAAGCGCACTCCCTGGCCATCGCTGAGCCCCGACGAATCCACTCGAGCTCGACCTCGCCGATCGAGAGCAGCACCCCGCGGGCGGTCGAGACCGACGCGATCTCCCCGAACAGCGACGCCTGACAGGGAGCGCCGCCAAGTCCGACACACACTGTCCGCCGTCAGCGAGCATCACCGCGAGATCGCAGAACACCCGCCCGGGATCATGGCCAGACCGCCGCTCGCGCGTGCCAGCAAGCGCATCCGACAGACCGCAGGTGAGCCCCAGGCGCGTCGCGACCAAGGGCAACAACGCCGTCCCTCCCGAGACGACAAACGCGTCCTGTCCGCCCTGATATCTACCGTCTTGACCCTCGAACGTCCCATCACCTTCAAGGTCGAACCTCCTGAGCCGGGGGGATAGGCGACTCGACATCTCGATCCTTCCTGCTCAGGCGGACGTTTCAACCGCCCGGCGCGACACAACCCCAGCGCTACTGACGAATCGAGGCTAGAGCCCTTGTTGTGGCTCCCGGTACTCCTCGGTCTTGCTCAAATTGCACTCCGTGTTGCACCCCGCGTCCGCGAACTCGCCGGAGCGCAGCGCACGGGTCAGGGCCGCGTCGTGGATCGAGAGCCGCCAGAGCCGCGCTCGAGGAGGTCCGCCGTCTGGCGGACCTCCTCGGGGTCGGGTTGCACTTAGGAGAGGCGTGCGACGTCGCGTGCCGGCTCAAGTGCGTGGTCGAGTGACCTCCTGGACGGTCATCACCGGGTGGAAGGTCATCTGCTCGCGGACCTCCTCGGGGATCTCGTCGAGGTCGCCGCGGTTGCGCTCGGGCAGGATCACGTCGGTCAGTCCGGCCGCGTGGGCCGCGAGCGCCTTCTGCTTGAGGCCGCCGATCGGCAGCACGCGTCCCTGCAGCGTGACCTCGCCGGTCATGCCGACCGTGTGCTTGACCGGCCGTCCCGACAGCAGCGACGCCAGCGCCGTGACCATCGCCACGCCCGCGCTCGGGCCGTCCTTGGGGATCGCGCCGGCGGGCACGTGGATGTGGAACTCCCTGTTCTCGAAGGCGTGCTCGTCGATGCCGATCTCCTCGGCGTGGCCGCGCACGTAGGAGAGCGCGATCTTCGCGGACTCCTTCATCACGTCGCCCAGCTGGCCGGTCAGGACGAGGCCGTTCCTCCGTTGCCGCCGTTCTTCATGGCGGTGGCCTCGATGAACAGCACGTCACCGCCGGCGCCGGTCACCGCGAGGCCGGTGGCCACGCCGGGCGTCGCCGTGCGCGCCGCCGACTCCTGGAAGAACTTCTGGCGCCCGAGCGCGTCGCGCACGAGCTCCACGTCGATCTTCACCGGACTGGCTTGGCCGATTCGCTTCGGCCGCCTTGGCGGCTTGACATCCTTGGCCCTCGCTGGCGGGAGCTTCGGCCTCCGACGCGGCGTCGAGCGTGCCTTCGCTGCGCGACCTCGCCGCGCTGTGCCTCGCCTCGACGTGGCCTCGGCGCCTTGGCGCGAGGCTATCCGCGTCGCGGTCTTGCGCAGGATCGTGCCGAGGTTGCGCTCGAGGTTTCTCACGCCGGCCTCGCGCGTGTACTCGGTGATGATCGTGCGAAGCACCTCGTCGGAGATCTCGACCTCGTCCTCGCGCAGGCCGTTGCGGTCGCGCTGGCGCGGCCACAGGTAGCCCTTGGCGATCGCGAGCTTCTCCTCGGAGGTGTAGCCATCGAAGTGGATGACCTCCATGCGGTCGAGCAGCGGCCCGGGGATCGTGTCCGCGACGTTCGCCGTCGCGAGGAACATCACCTGGCTGAGGTCGAGCTCCACGTCGAGGTAGTGGTCACGGAAGGAGTGGTTCTGTGCAGGGTCGAGCACCTCGAGCAGCGCCGCGGAGGGGTCCCCGCGCCAATCCGCGCCGACCTTGTCGACCTCGTCGAGCAGGATCACGGGGTTCATCGTCCCGGCGTCGCGCAGCGCCCGCACCAGACGCCCCGGGAGGGCGCCGATGTAGGTGCGCCGGTGACCGCGGATCTCGGCCTCATCGCGCACGCCGCCCAGCGACATGCGCACGAACTCCCTGCCCGTGGCACGCGCGATCGACTCGCCGATCGATGTCTTGCCGGTGCCCGGCGGGCCGATCAGGGTGAGGATCGCGCCCGACTTCGGGTCCGCCTCGATACCGCGGTCAGCACGCAGCTTGCGCACAGCCAGGTACTCGGTGATGCGGTCCTTCACTTCCTGCAGGCCCTCGTGGTCGGCGTCCAGCACCGCGCGCGCCGCGACCGGGTCAAGCTGCTCATCGGAGCGCTTGCCCCACGGCACCGCGATCAGCCAGTCCAGGTACGTGCGAATCATGCTCGACTCGCCCGTCTGCTCGCCCATACGCTCCAGGCGCCCGAGCTCCTTCAGAGCCTGCTCCTTCACGGGCTCAGGCATCAGGGCCTCCTCGATCTTCGCGCGGTACTCCTCCGCGACCGAGCCCTCATCGTCGCCGAGCTCCTTGCGGATCGACTCCATCTGCTTGCGCAGGAAGTACTCGCGCTGCTGCTTCTCAGCGCCCTCCTGAACGTCCTCGCGGATGCGCTTTCTCACCTGCAGCTCAGCCAGGCTCTCGCGCTGCAGCCCGACGGCGAGCGCCAGGCGCTCGGTCACGTCGAGGGTGCGCAGCAGCTCGACCTTCTGCTCGTAGGTGAGCGCCGGCGAGTAGCCGGCGGAGTCCGCCAGCGCGCCGGGCTCGGCGATCGCGCGCAGGAACGCAGAGATGCGCCCGTCGTCGCCGCGCAGCTCGAGGATCTCCTCGACCGTCGCGCGGTACTCGCGCTCGAGCTCGCGCGTGCGCCCATCGTTCGGGGCCTCGTCGGGGCGCTCGTCGATCTCGACGCGCAGCTCGCCGCCGGGGCCTGTCTGGGCGGCTCCGATCAGCGCGCGGTGCTCGCCGGAGAGCGCGACCGCGCGCCCGCCCCCGGGCAGGCGGATCTGCTCTGAGACCTCGGCGATCGTTCCGACCTCGAGGAACTCGTTCTCGTGACGCGGCACGAGCACGACGCGCTCGTCATCGCCGACGTCGATCGTCAGCGTGATCCCCATGTTCGGGAACACGACGGTGTCATCAAGTGCGATGAGGCGCAGGCGCTGCTTGGGCGCCGAGGCCTCTGTGGGTGGGTGCTTCGCGGGGGGTGTCATGTGCTTTCTCTCCGGGATGTTGGGCTTGGAGCTGGGGGAAGGAGAGGACTATCTCTCCTCTATCTACTTACGAATGGTTAGTTAGTATAGCGCGCGTCGTTGCGCGCGCAAGTACATTGCGTATGGCTGCCCAGGCGACGCGGCGCAGCAGCCAGCAGCGCGCCCCGGCGGACTCTCGGAGCCCCTGCGAGCGGCGGCATCCGGGATCAGGCGCGGCGGGCGCGGCGCGCGCCGGCCGTGTCCGCGATTCAGCTGCTCGCGGGCAGGCGCGTCAGTGCCGCGATGACCGCGCGCGCCGGCAGCGTGCCCGGCGGGTTGTCGTTGCGGATGCGCACGCGGAAGAGCGAGCCGCCCTCCGCTGGGCCGTCGCTGAGGAGCTTGATCAGATGCAGCGTGGGACGCCTGCCGCGCGCGCTCGGCGGCGGCAGCAGGATCTTCACGGTCCCCGAGTAGCGCGCCCCGCCGAACTCGAGCGCATCGGGGTAGGGCAGATTCACGGTGGCCGTGCGTCCCGGACGCAGCGCGACCGTCCGCATGTCGCGCTTGACGAGCGCGCTCGGCGCCGCTGACGCGGCCGCGGCGATCGCCGCGCAGGCGAGCAGCGCGAGCAGCGCAGCGGCGGCGCGATGCCGAGTGCCTGTCCCCACAGCCCGAACCATGTCCGGCACGCTACAGGCTGATCGCGTTGGGGAGCGGCCGATCGGGTACGCGGGGTGGATCATGTGCCGGCAACAGCCGGGCACGCCTCGAAACCGCCAGGGACGCGGTCGTGCAGGGCCCCGCAGCTCTTGGTGCGCTAATTGATGGTTAGAAGCGCCGCGAACGGGTATGAACCCCCGTGGCACGGGGGTCAACGCGCATTGGGATGGCGGGCAGCGCTTCGCCGAACGCCTTGTGGGCGGGCCTCGAACCTGATCCGGGAGGAACCCGGGGGGGAGAGTGAACATGGAGCACAGCACCGAGCGCCGCATCGTCCGGGCTCGCAGGTCGATCGTCGCCCCCCTCGCGCTCGCCGCGGCGGCCGCGGCGCTCTTCAGTGGGCTGGGCGCCGCGCCAGCGGCCGCGATCACCAAGGCGGAAAGGGCGGAGTTCCTGCCGTTCGCAGACTGCCCGTTGACGAGCGCCGGCCTGTGCCTGGTCGCTGACACCACCGGCGGCGAATTCGTGATCGGGAGAAAGACCGTGCCGATCTCCAAGCCGATACTGCTGCAGGGCGGTCTGCCCAAATACTATTTCGGTGAACAGTCCCTGGTGGCGGCAGTGGGTGGCGAAACGCTCGCGAAGGTCCCTCAGGAAGTCCCGGGCGGCCTCGTTGGAATCGGCGGGCTCGGCGGTGAAGTGACGGCGACTGCCGAACTCGCCGGCCCCGTCAGCGCGGTCCAAGTGAATGGGCTTGCGCTCGCCTTCCCCTCCGAAGGGGTCTACGCCGTCGTGCTCCCGCTGAAGGTCAAGCTCAGCAACGAAGTGCTCGGCAACAACTGCTACATCGGCTCCGAAGCCGAACCGATCGTCCTGCACCTCACCGACGGCAAGACGAAGCCGCTAGAAGGGGTGGAACCCATCGAAGGCTCGCACGCCGAATTCGAAGGCCCCGCGAAGGGGAGGATCAACAAGGTCCCAGCGGTGAAGCTCGTCGACAACACCTTCGCGGTGCCGGGTGCCAAAGGCTGCGGTAGCGCCGGAGAGGAAAGCCTGATCGACGAAATCCTCAACCTCGATGTCGGCCTGCCTTCGAAGGCTGGCTCCAACAAGGCGATCATGAGCGGTTCCGTCGAGCAGGCTGCCTCGGCAACCGTGGCGGAAGACCTCCCGAAGCCCAAGAAAGAAAGAAAGAAAAAATAGGCGCGGGGCTTCCAAGCCGCGGACTTCGCGGCGATGGAGGACCCGCACCTAGCCGTCGAGGAGCACGCGCGTAGTCGCGGCCACCCTCGCGCCTGCCGGCAGTGCGCTGGGGTTTTGCGCACGCGTTAGCGAGCGCCGCCGCCTTGCCCTCCGAAGGGGAGCTTGATCAGCGGCGGGCTCGCGCACCTGCCGCTCTCGGCGGCCGGGTGCGAACGAGGGGGGGTGGATCGGGGGCGCCCGGCGACATCCGGGCGTGTCCTCGAGATCTCAAGCGCACCCGCACGCGCCTGTGGCGGATCCGCGCCGCCCGCGGTCGGCAAAGGGCCGGGAAGAGGAGGTGGCTGTCCTCGCGGCCTCGCGTCGCGCGTTCCTGCTCCGCGCGCACCGCTTCAGGCTTCGCTTCGAGGATCTCGAGGACTGTTACGGGCAGGCCACCCTCGAGCTGCTGAGGCAGGCCCGCGAGGGGCGTAGCTTCGCGAACCTGTATCGGGCCGGGCTGCGGCCGCTGCCGGAAATCCTCAGGCTGAACCCGCTCGCCCAGGACTACGTCGACTGGGGCGATCCCGGAACGGGACGCTGGGTGAGCATCTACGCTGCCGCGGCGCCCTCCGCGCACACGTTCGCCGTGATCGCAGGCCTTCGCCTCGATACCTCGCACGACGGCACCGACGTCGGCCCGAACCGAGGCGAGGAGGGGCCACGCTGGCGCATCCTCGGTCACATCCCAACGTGGGAGCGCTGGTCCGTCCGTCACCCGCCGGGGCTCTGAGAGCTTTGCGGCGGCGCAGTAAGGTCCCGGCAGATGAGCGCGCGGGAGGTCCAGTACCTGCTGATCGGCGGCGGCCTCGCGGCGGCGAACTGCGCGCGCTGGCTGCGCGAGGAGGGAGCGGAGGGGGATGTGCTCCTCGTCGGGCGCGAGTTCGACCCGCCCTATAACCGCCCCGACTGCTCCAAGGGCTACCTGCGCGGGGAGGAGAGCCGTGAGGAGCCCCTCTTCCGTGCACAGGGATGGTGGGGTGAGCAGCGGATCGAGCTGATGACGCGCACCAGCGTCACCGCGCTGGACCTCGACGCCCGCACCGCGAAGCTCTCAAACCGGGAGGAGGTCCGCTTCGAGCAGGCGCTCATCGCCACCGGCGCCAACGTGCGGCGGCTGAACGTCGAGGGCTCCGAGCTCGACGGCATCTACTACCTGCGAACGCTCGGCAACGCCGACTCCATCCGCGAGGGCGTCGAGGAGGGCGAGGATGTGGTCATCGTCGGGGGCTCGTACATCGCCTGCGAGGTCGCCGCCTCGCTGACGATGATGGGCAAGCGCTGCACGATCGTCATGCAGGAGCAGCACACGCTCGAACGCGGCTTCGGCGCGGCCGCCGGACAGTTCTTCCAAAGCCTGCTCGAATCCCACGACGTGCGCGTGCACGCCGCCGACGAGCTCGAGCGCTTCCAGGGCGGCGGGCGCGTCGCGAGCGTGCACACGCGCGGCGGCCTGGAGCTGCGCGCGGACGTGGTCGTGATCGGGGCCGGCGTCGCGCCCGACATCGCGCTCGCCAAGAGGGCGGGGCTCGAGATCGGCCCCAGCGGAGGTGTCCGCTGCGACTCGCGCCTGCGCAGCTCCGCCTCCGGCGTGTTCGCCGCTGGAGACATCTGCGAATACGAATCGGTGCTCCACGGCGGCGAGCACCTGCGCATCGAGCACTGGGACGTCGCCTTCAACCACGGCAAGACCGCTGCGCTCAACATGCTGGGGCGCGAGGTCCCCCACGACACCGTCCCGTACTTCTACTCCGTGCTCGGCGACTGGGGCGAACTCGAGTACGTCGGGCCCGCGCCGAGCTGGCACGAGGAGATCGTTCGCGGCTCGCGCGATGACGGCGCGTTCACGACCTTCTACCTGCGCGACGGCGCCCTCGCCGCCGCGCTCACGTTCGGGCGCTCGGAGGATCTCGAACACGCCCGGCGACTGCTGGAGGACCCGGTCGTGCTCGATGGAGCCGCGCGCGCGGCGCTCGCCGATGCGGGCAGCGACCTAACGGACGTGGGCCGTTCGCCGACGAGCCCGAGCGGCTAAGCTCCGCAGTCGTTCATACGGTCGGTGGCGAAGGGAAGCCGGTGTGAGTCCGGCGCGGACCCGCCACTGTGACCGGGGATGCCGACCGCAGGCGCGCGCTCCATAATGTCGCGCGCAGAGCCACTGGCCCGCCACGCGGCTGGCCGGGAAGGTGCGGGGGGTTGGCCCGGGAGCCAGGAGACCTGCCTCCGACCGGAAGCCCACAAGCCCTCGTGGAAAGGGGTTGGCTCATGCATCCTTCTCGTCGTTTACCTCCCGCGCTCGCGCTCGCGTTGCTCGTGCTCTGCCTGGTGCCTGTGGCCGCACTGGGGGCAGGCCCCGCCTCCGTGACCGTGCGCGTCGAGGGCGTCAACGAAACGCTGCTCGGCGCAACACCGGTGACCACCAGCGAAGAACCGGTCGTCAAGGACGGCAATCCCCATGACGCCTGCTCGGGCACGAGCGCGCTCGGCGCGCTGGCGCTCGCCACGTCCGGCAACTGGTCGGGAAAGTGGGAAGCGTCCTTCCACCAGTATTTCGTCGAAGCGATCGAGGGAGAGACTCAGCTCTATCAGCCGGGCGTCACCAGCTACTACTGGTCCTTCTGGCTGAACGATCGCTTCGAGGAAACGGGACCGTGCGAAGTTCAGCTGGAAGCGGGCGACCGCGTGCTGTTCTTCCCGCTGTGCGACGAAGCGTGCCCGACTGGGGCGGCGCCGACGCCGCTCGAGATCGCAGTTCCCGCGAGAGCGCAGGAGGGCGAAGAAGTGACCGCGATCGTGAGTCGCTACGACGAAGCTGGCGAAGCGTCGCCGGCCGCCGGAGCGCGCATCGCATGGAATGGCGGGTCGGCCACCGCCAGCGCGCAGGGCGACGCCACGCTCAGATTCACGGCCACGGGCAGCCTCGCGCTCAGCGTGAATGAACCCAGCTCGGGACCGGCGGCGGTGCGCACCGAGGCAGTCGTGTGCGTTCATAACGGTGACGACGGCAGCTGCGGCACCCCGCGGCCTTCCACCATCCACGGAATCAGCCCCGCAGGGGGGAGCTCCAAGCCAGAAGCAACGCCAGTAGCTGCGACAGCGCCGTACAAGGGCCCCTACGCGCTCGTCGCCGACGTGCTCGACATCGCGAACGGGCACACGTACCCCGCCGCGCGGGCGCCGAGGGTCATCTCCGGGAAGATCCTGTCGCACAGCGCCGTCAACGCGGTGACGCTCGAGCTCCGGCGCGAGTATCGCGGTCGCTGCTACTCCTACGACGGAACCCGCGAGCGCTTCGTGCGCGCTCGCTGCGGCAACGCCAGCGTGTTCACGGTCTCGAGTGACGCCAGCTTCTCCTACCTGCTGCCCGAACGGCTGAAGCCCGGGCGCTACGTGCTCGACGTGCACGCCGGCGACGTCGCGGGCAACATCACCACGCTCGCCCGCGGGAGCTCTCGGCTCGTGTTCCATGTCCGCTAGTCGGGCGCTCGCACCGGGCGCATTCGCGCTCGCGCTCTGCGCAGGCCTCGCGCCGATTGCCGCGCTGGCCGCGGGCCGGGCTACGACGCGTGCTCTCGGGCCGAGCATCGAGACGATGGTCGTCGGCATCGGCGGCGAGGTGCTCACGTCGGCGCGGGCGGTCTCCGCAGGCGCGGCGAGCGTGGTCGTCGGCGGCCACAGATGTGAGGTCGCCGCCGCCACGCCCCTCGCCGTGCTCGCCGTGCTGCAGCGAGGCGGCGGCCCGGGCTTCCGGCTGCACGACTACGGGCGCTGCGGCGCATCGCCCGCTAGCTCGGCGCAGCTGTTCGTCGATTCGATCGGCGGCGAGCGCAACCGCGGCGAGGATGGATGGGAGTACAAGGTCGGGAACCTCGCCGGAAGCACGGGCGCCGCGGATCCGAGCGGTGCGCGCGGCAACGGTGCCCGCCTGCGCTCGGGCGAGCGCGTGCTGTGGTTCTGGTGCGTCGCATCGGGCAGCGGCTGTGAGCGGACGCTCGCGGTGAGCGCGTCAGCCACTGCCGGGCCCGGCATGCCCGTACGCGTCACCGTCCGCGCCTACGACAACGAAGGCCGCCCGGCGCCGGCCGCCGGAGCGCGCGTCACGCTCGGCTCGAGCTCCGCCACCACCGCCAGCGACGGCGAAGCGACGCTCGCGGCGCCGAGCACCCCCGGCCGCTACGCGCTCGCCGCCGGCGCCAGCAGCGTCGTGCCGTCCTTCCCGCAGATGGTGATCGTGCGGTGAGGCGCCGCCGCGCCTCGCGCACGCCCATCGCCGTCATCGGCGTCGCGCTCTCGCTGCTGCTCGCCGGGTGCGGCCTCGGCGCCGGAGGCGCCCCGAGTGGCGTGCGCCTCACCGTCAGCGAGAACTTCGGTACGCACCTCCTGCAAGGCGGCGCCGTGAAGACCGCCGGCGAAGAAACCGCAATGCGCGTTCTGATGCGTAACTACACCGTCAGGACCCGGTTCGGCGGCGGCTTCGTGCAGAGCATCGACGGCCTCGCCGGCGGGCACGAAGGCGGCCGCCCAGTCGACTGGTTCTACTACGTCAACGGCCTCGAGGCGGGCAAGGGAGCGGCGGCGACGAAGGTCCACAGCGGCGACCACATCTGGTGGGACCGCCACGACTGGAGCCAGGCCCAAGGAGTGCCCGCCGTCGTCGGCTCCTATCCGGAGCCTTTCCTCAACGGCTACGACGGCAAGCGCTACCCGGTGCGCATCGAGTGCGCATCCGTCACGAGCTTCGCCTGTCGCACGGTCACGAACCGGCTACGGACGCTCGGCGTTCCCGCGGCGATCGCGGCGATCGGCAGCGGCGGCGAGCCCGAAGTGATCCAGCTCATCGTGGGGGCCTGGAAGACCGTCGTCAGCGACCCTGGCACGCAGTCGATCGAGGACGGTCCCGGCAAGAGCGGCGTGTACGCGCGCTTCGCTGCCGACGGCTCCTCGCTCACGCTGCTCGACGCCGACGGTCGTAGCGTGCGGACACTCCATGGCGGAGCCGGCCTCATCGCCGCCACCCGCCAGGAAGAACAGGCACCGGTATGGGTCGTGACGGGGACCGACGAAGCGGGCCTCGACCGCGCCGCCGAAGCACTCGACGAACAGGCCCTCCAGAACCACTTCGCGCTCGCGGTCGCGCCGCAAGGCACCGTGCCGCTACCGGCGGGCCCAGAATGAGCCCGCTCGGCCGCGCGCCGCTCGCCTACCGCCGCCGTGCGAGCCCCCTGCACGCCGCCAGCGGCCCTGTCGTCGCGGCCTACGGTGCCGCGCTCGCCACAGCGGCGCTGCTCACCGAAAGCCCGCTCGTGCTCGCCGCGCTCTCGGTCGCCGTCCTCGGCGCCGCCGCGGCGGCCGGGGTCGTCCATCAGCATCTCCCGTGTCGCCCTCCTCGCGCTGCCGTTCATGCTCAGCGTCGTCGCGGTGAACCTGCTCGCCAGCCGTCAAGGGCTCACCGTCTTCGCGCGGCTCGGAGAATGGGGCCCACTCGGCCAGGTCGACCTGACCGTCGAGGCGCTCGTATTCGGCCTCCTCTTCGGGCTGCAGGCTCCTGATCGTCGTGCTCGCCTGCATGCTGGTCGTCTGCGCGGCCGACCCGGACGAGCTGCTGCTCGCCTTCAGGCGCTTCTCGCCGCGTTCCGCGCTCACGGTGTCGCTCGCAACCGCGCCTGATCCCGGTGCTCGGCGCAGGACGCGCGGCGCCTTGCCGAGGCGCAGCGCTGCCGGCCGGACGGCGGCGCGCGCGGCACCGCCGCGAAGCTCGTGATCGTGCGCGCGACCGTCAGCCGGCGCGCTCGAGCGCGCGCTGGACGTCGCCGCCGTGCTCGAGATGCGCGGCTACGGCTCCACGCCGCGCGCAGCGCGTGGATGGCAGCGCCGCGGCGCCGGCGCGCACGGCCTGCCGCGGATCGCCCTGCACCGGCACTCGCGCCACGATCTCCACTTCGCGCTGGCAGCGACCGCGGTGCTGGCGGTCTCGATCGCGACCGCGATAGCGGGCCTCGCGCGGTTTCACGCGTACCCGTTGGTGAGCCTCGGCCTCGGCCCCGGTGTCGTCGCGGTCTGCGTGGCGCTGACTGTGCTCGCGCTCGCGCCGTTCGCCGACAGACGGGGGATCGAGCCGTGAGCGTCCTGCGCCTCGAGCGCGTCACCTACACCTACCCGCACGCGCCCGCGCCCGCGCTGTGCGACGTCAGCCTCGCGCTCGAGCCGGGCGAGTTCTGCGTGCTCGCCGGTCCCTCCGGCTCGGGCAAGTCCACGCTGCTGCGCGCCGCCGCTGGCCTCGTTCCGCACTTCCACGGCGGCGCTTCGCCGGAAGCGTCTCCGTAGCCGGGCTCGACACGCGCGAGCACGCGCCCGCCGAGATCGCGCTGCACGCCGGCACGCTGCTGCAGGACCCCGAGACGCAGGTCGTGATGAGCAGCGTGCGCGCCGAGCTCGCGCTCGCGCTCGAGAGCCGCGGCGAGAGCGCGGCGGCGACCGCCCGCGCCGTCGAGGAAACCTCGCTCGCGCTCGGCATCGCGCACCTGCTCGATCGCCACACCGCCGAGCTCTCCGGCGGCGAGCTCCAGCGCGTCGCGCTCGCGTGCGCGCTGATCGCACGCCCCGCGCTGGTCCTGCTCGACGAGCCCACCTCGCAGCTCGACCCGGTCGCCGGAGATGAGCTGATCTGGCAGCTGCGTCGCCTGAACGAGGAGTCCGATACGGCCGTGCTGCTGATCGAGCACCGGCTCGAGCGCTGCCTGCGCGGCCGCCGACCGCGTGGTCGCGCTGGCGCACGGAGAGCTCGCCTGCGACAGCGACCCGCGGGGCTTCCTCGAATGGGCGGCCCGGCACGAACCTTCCCTGCAGACTCCCGGCGCGCGGCTGTTCGACGCCGCCGGCCTCGGACCCGCCGCCGGCCGGTGTCAAGCAGGCGCGCGCGCGGGTTGCCGCGCCCTGGGCCGGCTGCCAGACGCCGCACCGCGGCCGGTCCCGCAACAGGGCCGGCGACGCGCGGCCAGCGGCCGCAAAGCCGCGCGCGGTCACTGCGCTGCGCGGCGTCTGGCAGGAGCTGCGCGAGGGCCCCGCAATCCTCCGCGGCATCGACCTCGAGCTCCGCGCGCGGCGAGGCGGTCGCGCTGATGGGGCGCAACGGCGCAGGCAAGTCGACGCTGCTGCGTCACGCTCGCGGGGCTTCTCAGCCCACGCGCGGGCGACGTGCAGCGCAGCGGACGAGTCGCGCTGCTGCTGCAGAATCCCGGCGACTACTTCCTGCACGAGCGTGTGCGCGAAGAGGCGCCCGCGCAGGCGCTCGCGATGGTCGGGCTCGCGGACGTTCGTCGAGCGCCACCCGCGCGACCTCTCGGGTGGCGAGCGCCAGCGGCTCGCGCTCGCGATCGTGCTTGGCGGAGAGGAGCCCGCCGTGGCGCTCGCCCTGGACGAGCCCACACGCGGCATGGACCGGATCGCGAAGGAGCGCCTCGCGCAATGGCTGCGCGCGCGTGCCACCGAAGGACTCGCGGTCATCGTCGCGACGCACGACTGCGAGTTCGCTGCGCAGTTCGCCTCGCGCGCGCTGCTGATGGCCGACGGCCGCGTCATCGCCGACGGACCGCCCGCACTGTTGTTGAGCGGCGGCTGGTACTTCTCCACCGAAACCGCGCGCATCCTCGGCGGAGCCGGCGGCGCGCTGCGCCCCGACGAGGGCGCCGCGCTGCTGCGCGCCCGCGACCCGCGCGAGGAGGCACTCGCGCGATGAGCTGGCAGCTCGCGTCGTTCGTGCTCGTCGCGCTCGCGCTCGCGCTGTCGGCCTGGTGGTATGAGCGCTCGCGCCCGCCGGTGAAGCTCGTCGCTGTCATCGCCACGCTCGCGGCGATCGCCGCGCTCGGGCGCGACGCCTTCGCGGCACTGCCCGACGTGAAGCCGATCACCGCGATCGTGCTGATCAGCGGCCTGGCGTTTGGCCCCGGGCCCGGCTTCGCAGTCGGCGCCGTGTCCGCGCTCGCCTCCAACATGCTGCTCGGACAGGGCCCGTGGACGCCTTGGCAGATGCTCGGCTGGGGCGCCGTCGGTCTGCTCGGCGGTGCGCTCAGGGCCGCCGGTCCTCGCCGGCTGCCCACGTGGGCGCTCGCGCTCGCATGCGCGCTCGGCGCCGAGCTCTTCAACCTGATCCTCGACGTGTACACCTGGACGGGAACGGGCAACCACACGCTCGCCGCCTTCGGCCTCGTGCTCGCCCAGGCGTCCCCCTTCGACGTCACCCACGTGGTCGCGAGCTTCGCCTTCGGGTTGCTCTTCGGCAGCGTCCTGCTGCGGATGCTGCTGCGCGTGCTAGCGCGCATGCAGGTGCAGTGGGCGGCGCCCGCGGCGCTCGCGCTGGTGCTACCCGTGCTGCTGTCCGTGCCCGCGCTGCTGGGCGCGGGTGCGCCGAGCGCCCGCGCCTCGGCGAGCGCCGCGCCGCGCGGAGCGATCTCGCGCGCGCTCTCCTACCTGGCCTCCGCGCAGGAAGCCGACGGCGGATTCGGTGCCGCCGCGGGGCAGGGCGCCAGCGAGCTCTACTCCGCGTGGGCGGCGATCGGACTCGCCGCGGCCGGGCGCCCCGCACAGTCGCTGCGGCGCGACGGCCACAGCGTCCTCGACGCGCTGCGCTCGCAGGCCGGCACGCTCGAAGGCACGGGCGACATCGAGCGCACGATCCTCGCGCTGCACTCGGCGGGCGCCTCGGTGCACGAGCTGCCCGGCGGCGACCCCGTGGCGAGGCTCCTCCGCGAGCGCCGCGGCGACGGCTCCTTCGAAGGCATGGTGAACCTCACGGCCTTCGGTGCGCTCGCCCTGCGTGCAGCGGGCCACGGTCCGGCCTCCTCGGCGCTGCGCAGCGCGGCCACGTGGCTCGAGCGCCAGCAGGAACCGGACGGAGGCTTCGGCTTCGCCGCATCGCAGCCAGAGCGGCGGCGGCGAGCGACGTCGACGACACCGGCGCGGTGCTGCAGGCGCTCGCCGCCGCGGGCATCCACAGCGGCCAGGCGGTGGCGCGAGCGATCGCCTACATCCGCTCCGCGCAGAACCCCGACGGCGGCCTCCCCGAGCAGCGCGGGGGACAGTCGAACGCGCAGTCGAGCGCGTGGGCGATCCAGGGGCTCGACGCGGTCGGGCAGGACGTGGAGCGCATCAGCGTCCACCGATCGCGCTCGCCGCTCGCCTACCTCGAGAGCCTGATCGCCCCGAACGGCAGCGTGCGCTACTCGCGCACCAGCGCGCAGACGCCAGTCTGGGTGACTGCGCAGGCGCTGCCGGCGCTCGCCGGAGTGCCACTCCCGGTCGCCCCCGCGGCGGGTAGCGCACGCGGCGCCGGCACGCGAGCCCGGGGCGCAGCACGCGCGCCCGCGCGCGTCGTCGCTCGCTCCCGCGGCCACGGTTCGGCCCACCCGACGGGTGCAGCTGCCGCGTCCACGCGTGCGCTCGCCGCTCTAGCGCGTCCCGCGCGCCTGGACGCGGTCGCGCGAGCGGTCGGCGCGCTGCTCGGGACGGTGCTCGGGCCGGCGGTCGAGCATTAGCGAGCGCGCCCTAATCTAAGAGGCATGTCGGCGAGCGCCTATCCAGCGACGCTGCGCCCCCACCGCCAGCGGCGAGCGGCCGGCGCCGGCGCGCCCCTTGGCCTCGCGCTGCTGTGCGCCCTTGGGCTCGCGCTCGTGTGGGTCCTGGCCGCGCTCGTGCCGGCGACGCATCTGCGCGACGCCGTCGTGCTGCACGACCTCGCGGCGCTCAGCGGGCCGCGGGTGGACCCGGTCGCGCGCTTCGTTCTGCATCTGCTCGACCCGCTCGTGTTCCTCCTCTGGGGTCTCGCGCTTGCGTCGATCGCGCTCGCCCAGGGGCGCCCGCGGGTCGCTTTCGCGGTCGCTGGCGTGATGGCGCTGGCGCCGTTGAGCGCCGAAGTGCTGAAGCCACTCGCCGCTCACGCACACGCGCGCGCCGGTTCGTTCGCGCTGGGCGCGGCCTCCTGGCCTTCCGGCCACGCCACGGCGGCGCTAGCGCTCGTGCTCTGCGCCTTGCTCGTCGCGCGGCCGCGTTGGCGGGCGCTGGTCGGCGGCATCGGAGCGCTCTTCGTGCTCGCCGTCGGCGTCTCGCTGCTGATCCTCTCCTGGCACATGCCGAGCGACGTCCTCGGCGGTCTGCTCGTGGCGACGCTGTGGATGGCGCTCGCGGTGGCCGCGCTGCGGGCGGCCGAGCGACGCTGGCCGTCCTCCTCCGATCTTCGCGCGCGCGCTGCGGCGGCCTAGCGGCATGTTGCCGACGCTCAACTACGAGGACTGGCGCGAGACCTGCGACACGCTGCACGCGCACACGCAGGTGCTCGGGAAGCTCGCCGTCGCGCTCGCGCCGCCCGAGCCGGAGTTGCAGCACGCCGCGCTCAGGTTGACCGCGCGCGGATGGGAGACGCCGCCGCTACCGGCGCCCGACGGCTCCGGGGCGATCGTCGCGGCACTTGACCTGCAGGGCCACCAGGCTTTGATCGAGCACTCCGACGGAAGCGCGCGGCGAATCGCGCTCACCCCCAACCGCGCCGTCGGCGAAGTGACCCGCGAGCTCCTCGCGGCGGCCGGCGAGCTCGCCGGCGAGGTGCGGATCAACCCCACGCCGCAGGAGGTCGCCTGGGAGGTTCCGCTCGACGAGGACAGCGAGCACGCGACCTATGAGATCGACCAGGTCGGCAGGTACTTCGCCTGCGCGACGCAGGCAGCACTCGTGCTCGCGGCCTTTCGCGCCCCCTACCGTGGCCGCTCGACGCCGGTGAACGCCTGGTGGGGCTCCTTCGACCTCGCCACCAGCCTGTTCTCGGGTGTGCCCGCCGAGCCGCCCTCGGACGACTTCATCATGCGCAACGCCATGGACGCCCAGGAGGTCGCCGTGGGCTGGTGGCCGGGTGACGCCCGCTACGGTCGCGCAGCCTTCTATGCGTACGCGCACCCGGCGCCCGAGGGCTTCGCGGGCGCCTCGCTGCCGCCGGCGGGCGCGCGCTGGGCAGAGGAGCTCGGCGAGTACGTGCTCGACTGGGACGCGATCCGCTCACAGCCACAGCCGCGCGCGCTCGCGGTCGAATTCGCGCGCGCCGCCTTCCGACACGCCTGCGCCGTCTGCGGTTGGGACACGACGCTGTCGGCGAGCGCGGAGGGATCTCCGCCGCCGGTGCGCTGAGGGCGGCGGGCGCCGCTCACGCGTTCAGACGTTCGGATGCTCACAGCGGCAAGCGGAGCACACGGCAGGCATCAGCGCTCGCGCTTGCCCGGGCCGTGGTCGCCAGGAGCCCACAGCGGCTCCTCCGACGCCCCGGACTGCGAGCGCGCGTTGACGGCGCGCGCGAGCACGAAGAGCATGTCCGACAGCCGGTTCAGATAGCGCACGACGTCGAGGTTGACCTCCTCGCCGACGGCGATCGTACGCCGCTCGGCACGGCGGCAGACGGTGCGCGCGACGTGCAGCTGCGCGGCCGCCGGGGTGCCCCCTGGGATCACGAACGAGCGCAGCGGCTCGAGCGTCGCGTTGACCTCGTCGAGGGCGCGCTCGAGCCAGTCTGTGTAATCGGCGCCGATCCGCAGTCGCGCGCGCCCGCCGGCGTCGAGCGGCCCCGGGACCGAGAGGTCGGCGCCCACGTCGAGCAGGTCGTTCTGGACGCGCCGCAGCCACGCCGCGAACTCCTCGGGCAGCCCGGGTGCGAGCAGCGCGACTCCGAGCGTGGCATTCAGCTCATCGACGGTCCCGTATGCCTCGACACGGGGGTGCAGCTTCGAGACGCGGCTCATGTCGCCGAGGTCGGTCTCGCCGGCGTCGCCGCGCTTGGTGTAGATACGGGTGAGATTCACCGTCATGGACGCTGTGATGCGAGTCTCGCACACCGGCGTGCGGCGCTCACCCCTGTGATCGGATACGTTCTCGCACCTCTTATGCGGATCGGCGTCCCGAAGGAGACGGCGCCGGGCGAGCATCGTGTGGCGCTCGTTCCCGAGGTCGTCGGCAAGCTGAAGGCAAGGAACATCGACGTCCTCGTTCAGAGTGGCGCCGGCGACGGCGCGCTGCTCAGCGACGACGCCTACGTCGCCGCGGGAGCCGAGATCGCCGAGGACCGTGCCGCCGTGTGGAGCTGCGACGCGGTCGTCACGATCGCCCCGCCGGAGCCGGAGTCGATCCGCCTGCTGAAGCCCGCGTCGATCCTGATCGGGTTTCTCGCGCCGCTGACGAGCCCGCAGACGACAAGGGCGCTCGCGCAGGCAGGCGCGACGGCGTTCGCCATGGAGGCGATCCCGCGCATCTCGCGCGCGCAGTCGATGGACGCGCTCTCCTCCCAGAGCAACGTCGCCGGCTATCGCTCGGTGCTGCTCGCGGCCGAGGAGAGCGGGCGTTTCTTCCCGATGCTGATGACCGCCGCGGGCACGATCCCGCCCGCCAAGGTGCTCGTACTCGGCGTCGGCGTCGCGGGCCTGCAGGCGCTCGCCACGGCCAAACGTCTGGGCGCGCGCACGACCGGGTACGACGTGCGCCCCGAGGTCGCCGAGCAGGTGCAGTCACTCGGCGCGCAGTGGCTCGACCTGGGGCTGGCGGCAAGCGGCGAGGGAGGCTACGCGCGCGAGCTCACCGAGGAGGAGCGCGCTCGCCAGCAGCAGGCGCTCACGGACGCGATCAAAGGCTTCGACGTCGTCATCACGACCGCGCTCGTGCCCGGGCCGCCCCGCGCCTCGCCTGGTCACGGCGGAGGCCGTCGAGGGCATGAAGCCGGGCTCGGTCATCGTCGACCTCGCCGGCGAGGCGGGCGGCAACTGCGAGCTCACCGAGGCCGGGCAGACGGTCGTGCGCTACGACGTGAAGATCGTCTCGCCGCTGAACCTGCCTGCGGAGATGGCAGAGCACTCCTCGCAGCTGTTCGCCCGCAACGTGCAGGCGCTGCTCGAGCTGTTCGTCGCTGAGGACGGCTCGCTGAAGCTCGACTTCGACGACGAGATAGTCGCGGGCGCGTGCGTGGTGCGCGCGGGCGAGATCGTCAACGCGGGCGCGAAGGCGGCCGTCGAGGCGGCGCCGCAGTGATCCTCGCGAGCACGCTCACCACAAACCTCGCGATCCTCGTGCTCGCGGGGTTCATCGGCTTCGTCGTGATCTCGAAGGTGCCCAACACCCTGCACACGCCGTTGATGTCCGGCACCAACGCGATCCACGGCATCGTGCTGCTTGGCGGCCTGCTGCTGCTCGGCCTCGCCGGCCTCGACGCGTTCAGCAAGGTGCTGCTCGTGATCGCCGTGACGTTCGGCACGATCAACGTCGTCGGCGGCTTCCTCGTCACCGACCGCATGCTCGAGATGTTCAAGTCAAAGCCAAAGCCGCGCGCCCTCGAGGGAGAGCACGAGGACGGCGGGTCGAGCGGCGACGGGGAGGGGGGCGAGTGAGCGCGTCCCTGCCACTCGCAACCGCCTGGTGGCAGAGCGAATCGTGCATCTACGCCCTCTACATCCTCGCCTTCTCCCTCTTCATCCAGGGGCTGCGAGGACTGGCGGGGCCGACCACCGCGGTGCGCGGCACCAGGATCGCTGCGGTCGGCATGGCGATCGCGGTCATCGCCACGCTGATCAATCCGCACGAGGGCAACTGGGGTCTGATCGCGCTCGGGATCGCCCTCGGCACCGCCGTCGGCGTGCCGGCGGCGCGCCAGGTGAAGATGACCGCGATGCCACAGATGGTGGCGCTCTTCAACGGCGTCGGTGGCGGCGCCGTGGCGCTGATCTCGTGGGTCGAGTTCCGCAACTACGGCAATACCTACGCGCAACACAGCGCTCTCGAAAACGTCGAGCGCTTCGTGTCGGGCTTTCACCTCCGCCACGAAGGGTTCGCGGGCGTCCTGCACGGCGTGCACGCGAGTGGCCCGCCCACCTACGTCGCGATCTTCTCCGTTTTCGCAGCGATCGTCGGCTCGATCAGCTTCTGGGGCTCCAATATCGCCTTCGGCAAGCTGCAGGAAATCCTTCCGGGCCGTCCGATCACGCTCGGCGCCGCGCAGCAGGCGGTGAACCTCGTGCTGCTCGTGCTCGCCGTCGCGGCGGGCGTCGACCTCGTCGCCGGCGCGCACTCGCAGCTGCTGTTCATCGGCATGCTCGTCTTCGCCGCGCTGCTCGGCAACGCCGTCGTGCTGCCAATCGGCGGCGCCGACATGCCCGTCGTGATCTCAATGCTGAACGCCTTCACCGGACTCTCCGCAGCCGCCACCGGCATCGCGCTCAACAACCCCGCGCTGATCGTCGCCGGCATGATCGTCGGCGCGTCGGGCACGATCCTCACGAACCTGATGGCGACCGCGATGAACCGCTCGATCCCCGCGATCGTCGCCGGCGGCTTCGGAGGCACGGGCGCGGTCGCCGGCGCGAGCGGCGCCGGCGAGCATGCGGGAACGGTGCGCAGCACGACCGCAGCCGACGCCGCGATCCAGCTCGCCTATGCCAACCGCGTCGTGATCGTGCCCGGCTACGGCATGGCGGTCGCGCAGGCGCAGCACGCCGTCAGGGAGCTGACCAAAGAGCTCGAATCGCGCGGCGTCGAAGTCGACTTCGCGATCCATCCCGTCGCGGGGCGCATGCCGGGGCACATGAACGTGCTGCTTGCGGAGGCCGACGTGCCCTACGACCAGCTGAAGGAGATGGACGAGGCCAACCAGGAGTTCGGGCGCACCGACGTCGCGCTCGTGATCGGCGCCAACGACGTCACCAACCCCGCCGCCAAGAACACCCCCTCCTCGCCGATCTACGGAATGCCGATCCTCGAAGTCGCCGACAGCGCTTCGGTGATCGTCATCAAGCGCTCGATGAACCCCGGTTTCGCGGGCATCGAAAACGAGCTCTACTACGACCCGAAGACGACGATGCTGTTCGGCGACGCCAAGTCGGCGGTGAGCGAAATAACAGCCGAGCTCAGCCAGATCTAACCCCGAGCCCTGCGAGACTCACGCTCGTGATCGAGCGCAGCCAGGCCCTCGCGGCTCTCGCCGAGGAAGAGTTCGACGTGGTGGTGGTGGGTGGCGGGATCACGGGCGCCGGTGTCGCGCTCGACGCGGCGGCGCGCGGCTACAGCGTCGCGCTGCTGGAGCGCAATGACTTCGCCTGCGGCACCTCCAGCCGCTCGAGCAAGCTCGTGCACGGCGGCCTGCGCTACCTGCAGAACTTCGACCTCGGGCTCGTGCGCGAGGCTCTGCTGGAGCGCCGCCTGATGGTCGCTCTGGCTCCGCACCTGGTGCGCCCGTTGCCGCTGGTGGTGCCCGCCTTCGAAGGCGCTCGCCCCGACCGTCTCGTCGGCGTCGGCCTGAACCTGTACGACGTGATGAGCGTCGAACGCGACCGTCTGCGCACACGCAGGGGCAAGCGCGCGCGAGCGGAGCGTGAAGCGCTGGCCGAACCGGCCCGCGCCGAGCCCGAGTCCTGGAGCCCCGAGCGTCACCGCGTCATCTCCGGCGAGGAGGTACTCGAGCTGCTCCCGGCGCTGGCGGCGCGCGAGCCGACGAGCGGCTACCTCTTCTACGACTGCCAGACCGACGACGCGCGACTCGTGCTGACCGTGCTCGGCGAGGCCGAGCGCTTCGGCGCGGTGCTCTGTAACCGCGTGGACGTGGTCGGGCTGCTCGAGGACGCCGGCCGGGCGCGCGGGGTCGAGGTGCTCGACGTCGAGGATGGCGCGCGCTTTCAGGTGCGCGCTCAGAACGTCGTCAACGCGACCGGCGTGTGGGCCGATCAGCTGCGCCCGCAGGAGCTCCACGAGGAGGCCGAGCTGCCGGTCATCCGCCCGAGCCGCGGCACCCACATCACGATCATGCACGAGGACCTGCCGCTCCTGGGCGGCGCGATCGTGCCGGCCGGCAGCGGGCGCTCGATCTTCGCGCTGCCGTGGCTCGGGCACGCGCTGATCGGTACGACCGACAACGACTACGAGGGCCCGCTCGAGCACATCGAGCCATCGACCGAGGACATCGAATACCTGCTCGCCGCCGTGAACAAGTTCTTCGGCAAGAGCCTCGGCGCCGAGCAGCTCACGGGCGCCTTCGCGGGCGTGCGCCCGCTGATCTCCACCGGCGACCCGAAGAAGTCCGTCGACATCTCGCGCAAGGCGGAGCTGTACGAGACCTCCTCGGGGATGATCACGATCACCGGCGGCAAGCTCACGACGTGGCGGCGGATGGCGAAGATGACGGTCGACCGCATGGTGGAGCGCGACGCCCGCGAGGCGCCATGCCGCACGCACGAGATCCCGCTGGGCCAGCCGGTCGCAGTCGCGGACCTGCCACGCGTCGAGGGAGTGCCCGAGGCCTCCTACGCCGCGCTCGCGGCGCGCTACGGGTACGCCGCGCGCGAGGTGCTCGCGCTCGCGGCCGAGCGCGGCGAGCTCGCGCAGCCGATCGTGGGGCGCCTGCCGGACCTGCTCGCAGAGGTCGCGCTGGCCGCGCGCAAGGAGCAGGCGCGCAGCATCGGCGATGTGCTCCTGAGGCGCACCCGGCTCGGGCTGCTGGCGGCGCGCGAGCTCACCACTGGCGCCGAAGATGGCGCTGCCCCCGAGCCGGTGCAGCGCGTCGGCGACGTGCTCGCGCGCGAGCTGGGCTGGAGCCAGCAGCGGCGCGCGCTCGAGCTGCAGCGCTTCGCCGCGGAGGCGCGCGCGGAGGGCATCGCGGCGGCCCGCACCCTTCCTAACGGCGAGCCGCTCCCGCCGGCCGGGGTGGGCGAGGCGCGCGCCGCGTGAGTGCGCCGCGACTGCGGCTCGAGGCGGCGGGGCTGTCCGTCGAGCTCGGGTCTCGCCCGTGGCTGATGGGGATCCTCAACGCCTCGCCGGATTCCTTCAGCGACGGCGGCATGCACACGGGCCTCGAGGCCCAGCTCGCGCTCGCGGCCGAGCTGCTCGCCGCGGGTGCCGACGTGCTCGACGTCGGCGGCGAGTCCGCCTCCACCGGGCCTGCGCCCGTGGCCGTCTCGGAGGAGATCGCGCGCGTGGTGCCGCTGATCGAGCGGATCACGCGCGAGCTCGGCGCGGTCGTCTCCGTGGACACCTACAAGCCGGCGGTGGCCGCCGCGGCGCTCGCAGCCGGCGCCAGCATCATCAACGACGTCAGCGGCCTGTGCGACCCCGGGCTCGCCGCGGTCTGCGCGCAGAGCCGCGCTGGGCTCGTGCTCATGCATACGCGTGCGCGGCCGCGCGAACGCCTGCAGGATCCGGACCTGTACGGCGACGTCACCAGCGAGGTGCTCGAGTTCCTGCGCGCTCGTATCGAGCTGGCGCTCGCGGCCGGCTGCCGGCGCGAGCAGCTGATCCTCGACCCGGGCCCGGACTTCGCCAAGACGCCCGCGCAGACGATCGAGCTACTCGCGCGCGTGGGCCGGTTGCATGAGCTCGAGCGCCCGCTGCTGATGGCGATCTCGCGCAAGGACTTCATCGGCGCGCTCACGCAGCGTTCCGCCGCGCGAGCGCCTCGGCGGGACGCTCGCCGCGCTCGCGCACGGACTCGAGCAGGGCGCCCACATCTTCCGCGTGCACGACGTCGCCGCGGCCGCCGACTTCATCGCGGTGCGTGCGGCGCTGCGCGGCGAGGTCGTGCCCGCACGGGATCTTGCGCTGCGCGAGGAGATCCGTTACGCGCCGCAACGGGCGCTAGGCTAGTCCCACCACGGGTGCCTCGCGCTGGCCAACGCGCGAAGGACGCCAACCGCCCCTCACCAGAAAGCAGGTTCAAAGATGACCGTACTCGCGCGCTCGGAGCTCGCAGCCAGCCCGCTGGCCGACCTCCACGCAATCGCCGACCAGATCGGCATCGATTCCTTCAGACGGCTGCGCAAGGCCGAGTTGATCGACGCGATCCTCACCCGGCAGGGCTCCGATGAGGCCGGGGAGCCCGCCGAGGCGCAGGACGACGCCGTCGACTCCGGTGAGGACTCCGGCGAGGAGCCTGCGCGTCCGCGCCGACGCCGCGGGACGCGTTCGCGTCGCGGCTCGACCAGCAGCGCCGAGGTCGAGACCGAAGCCGAGAGCAAGAGCGAGGAGCCCGAGGAGGAGCGCGCGCGCCCCGCCGCGCGCCGGCGCTCCCGCACCGAGGAGCGCGAGCCCGAGCGTGAGGAGGACGCGCGTCTCGCCGAGGGCGTGGTCGAGGTGCTCGGCAACGGCTCGGCATTCCTGCGCGTGAACCCGCCCGAGCCCTCCGATCAGGACGTCTACATCTCGGCGGCCCAGGTGCGCCGCTGCGAGCTCGTCTCTGGCGACCGCGTGGCGGGCCCGGTACGCACGCCGCGCCGCTCCGAGCGCTACCCCTCGCTGGTGCGGATCGACACCATCAACGGCGGCTCCGCAGACGCGGTGGCGGGCGCCGCGCGCTTCGAGGAGCTCCCCGTGGCGTGGCCGAGCGAGCGCCTCGCCCTAGACGCGGGCGACCGCACGCTCGAGGCCATCGAGTGGCTGACGCCGCTCGGCCGCGGCTCGCGCGCCGTGATCGTCGGCGGGCGCCTCGCGGGCAAGAGCGAGACGCTGCGCAGGATCGCGCGTGCGCTCGGCTCGCAGGACGGGCTCGAGCTGATCGTCGTGCTCGCGGGTGTCCGCCCCGAGGAGATCTCCGACTGGCAGGACGCCGGGCCCGCGCCCGCCGCGGCGCTCAGCTTCGCCGCCTCGGCGGACGCGCAGGGCCAGGTTGTCGAGCGCGCGCTCGACGCGGCCAAGCGCACCGCGGCCCGCGGCGGCGACGTTGTGCTGCTCGTCGACGGCCTCGACGGGCTCCACGGCCAAGCGGCGCGCAAGGCGCTCGCGGCCGCGCGCAACCTGCGCGAGGCGGGCTCGCTCACGCTGATCGCGACGGCCACCCGCCCGCTGGGCGGTGAGACGACGGTGATCGCGCTCGACGGCGCACTCGCCGCGTCAGGTCGCGAGCCGATACTCGACCTTGCCGCCAGCGGCACGCTGCGCCCCGAGCTGCTCGTCGGCGAGGACGGCGCGGAGGCGATCACGCGCGCGCGCGCCGCCGCGATCGAGGCGGCTGCCTAGAAGAACTCGGGCGTGTAGGCGACCCGGCGCCAGGACGGCTCGGGCGCCAGCTCGATCGGCTCGCCGCTGCGGGCAGCGCCCGCGTCGTGCGGCTGCACGTAGGAGAAGGCGCCGCTCTGCGCGTCGAAGTGCACGTTCAGCTCGCCCTCCTTCACGCGCTGGTCCAGCCAGGCGCCGCGGAAGACCAGGCGCCGCAGCCAGTGCACCAGTGAGCGCTCCGCCGGGCCGACGAGCTCGGGCCAGCAGTCGTTCACGTGCAGGCCGAGCGAGGAGGCGGGCTCGAGGATCTCGCCGTTGACGGCGAGGTTCACCAGGTCTTCGAGCTCGTCCTCGCCGAGGCGGCCGCGCAGGAATCCGAGCCTCAGGCCCGCCTGCTCGCAGCGCTCGGCGAAATCCGCCTCGTTGAACGTGAAGCGCAGCTCGCCGTATTCGAGCACGAAGTGCTCGCCGGAGTCGTAGTTTTCGCGTCGCGCGGTTTCCATTCCCATTCACCTTTCCCGCTGGAGCTTCATGCCCCCCGCTCCGTCGGGATCATACGTGTCGTTCCTTCTTTGGCGACTGCGATGCATGGCTTTTTGCACCGCGGCGGCTTGTAGGCTCCCGACTCGATGGCACGCCTCTCGGAGCACGGACTGCGCCGTTCCGTCGGGGTCTCCGGCCTCTTCGCGACCGCCTACGGCAACGTCGGCTCCTCGATCTACTACGCGCTCGGCCTCGTGGCGGCGCACGCGCTCGGGCTCACGCCGCTGGTCTTCCTGTTCGCCGGCGGCCTGTTCGCGCTGACCGCGAAAACCTACGCCGAGGGCGCGGCGATGTTCCCGGAGGCGGGCGGCTCGTCCTCCTTCGCGCGCCACGCCTTCAACGACGTCGTCTCGTTCTTCGCGGGCTGGGCTCTGAGCCTCGACTACATCCTCACGATCGCGATCTCGGCGTTCTTCGTGCCCCACTACCTGAGCGCCTTCCCGGGGCTGCACGCGCTGAACCACAACCCCGACGACATCGTCGGCGGGCTCGTCGTCGTGGCGCTGCTCGCGGCGCTCAACATCCGCGGCCTCGGCGAGTCGGCGAAGTTGAACTTCGTGCTTGCGATCATGGACCTGAGCACGCAATTCGTGCTCGTGTGCGTGGGCGCGGTGCTGGTGCTGAATCCGCACCTGCTCGTCAACCAGGTTCACCTCGGCACGATCCCCAGCTGGAGGGAACTGATCTTCGCGCTCTCGCTGGCGATGCTCGCCTACACCGGGATCGAGACGGTCGCCAACATGGCGGAGGAGGCGAAGGACCCGGGAGGCAGGTGCCGAAGGCCGTGAACCTGGTGGTGCTCGCGGTGCTCGGCGTCTACGCCGGCATCTCGGTCGTCGCGCTGTCCGCGCTGCCCGTCGTCCACCACGGCATCGGCTACAGCGCGCAGCTGAAACAGAGCTTCCCCAAGCCCGGCTACGCGACCGCGCTCGGGCACTTCTTCGAAAACGACCCGATCCTGGGCGTGATCGACCACCTCGGCCTGCATGGCACCGTGCTGACGGTCGCCAAGTACTACGTCGGCGTGCTCGCCGCGACGATCCTCTTCATCGCCACCAACGCCGGCATGATCGGGATCTCGCGGCTGTCGTGGTCGCTGGCCGAGCACCGCCAGCTGCCGAGCCTCTTCTCACAGCTGCATCGGCGCTACCGCACGCCCTGGTTCACGCTCGTGTTCTTCTCCGGCCTCGCGAGCACGCTGATCATCTACGGCAACACCGAAGTGCTCGGCAACCTCTACTCGTTCGGGGCGATGCTGTCGTTCACCACCGCGCACCTCGCGATGATCGCGCTGCGCGTGAAGGACCCCGACCGCGAGCGCCCCTACCGCATGCCCTTGAGCGTGCGCATCAGGGGCGCGGACATACCGATGACCGCGGTCATCGGCGGGATCGGAACCTTCGCCGCATGGTGCGCCGTCGTCGCGCTGCACCCCGAGGCGAGAACGGTCGGGATCCCCTGGATGATCGTCGGCATGGCCGGCTACTTCATCTACCGCAAGAGTCAGGGACTCGACCCGCGCGAGGACTACCGCATCCCCCACCCGGAACGCCCTGCGGACTTCGAGGAGCTCGAGTACCGCATCGCGCTGGTGCCGATCTTCGGCGACGACGTCAGCGCCTCGGCGCTCATCAGCGCCTCCAAGCTGGTCGGCGCCGAAGGGCTCGTATATGCGGTCTACGTGCTCCCGGTGCCGAGCCAGCTCTCGCTCGAGGCCGGACTCGAGGAGGAGGAGGCGCACGGGCGCTCGGTGCTCGAGAGCGCGCGCATCCAAGCGCGCCGGGCGGGCATCAAGATCCGCACCGGCCTGATCCGCACGCGCAACCCCGGCGCCGCGCTCGTCGAGGAAGCGCAGCGCATCGGCGCCGACGTTGTCTACTGGTCAACGATCCACGCGCCCGCCGGCGAGCAGGGCATCGGGCCGACCGCCGCGTACCTGCTCAGCAAGCGCCCGTGCCGGGTGATCATCGAGACCGAGAAACCGCGCGCGCGCCCTAGTGCCGTGCCCGCTTAGGCGAGCACCGCGCGCAATGCCTCTTCCAGCCGCGGGTGTCGGAACTCATAACCGTGCACGAGCGCCCTCGCGGGCACGACGCGCGCGCCCGTGGTGACGATGTCCGCCATCTCGCCGTAGAGCGCGCGCAGCGCGAAACCCGGGACCGGCAGGATCGCGGGGCGGTGCAGCACTCGGCCAAGCACGCGCGAGAACTCGCGGTTCTCGACGGGCTCGGGCGCGGTCGCGTTGAACGGCCCGTGCCAGCGCTCGTCCTCGAGCGCCGCCAGCATGATCCCGAGGAGGTCATCGGGGTGGACCCAGGAGATGTACTGCGCGCCGCCGGCGACCGGGCCACCGACGCCGAGGCGGAAGGGCGGGAGCATCTTCGCGAGCGCGCCGGCGCCGGCGTCGAGCACGACACCGGTGCGCACGAACGCCACCCGCATGCCGAGCTCGCCAGCGCGCGCGGCCTCGCGCTCCCATTCGACGCACACGTCCGCCAAGAAGTCGGTGCCCGCGGGCGCCTCCTCGTCCAGGGGCTCTTCGCCGTGGGGCCCGTAATAGCCGATGGCCGAGGAGCTCACGAGCACGGGAGGTCGCTGCTCGCTCGTGCGCAGCCCTTCGATCAGGTTGCGCGTGCCGAGCACGCGGCTCTCGCGGATCGCGCGCTTGGCGGACTCGCTCCAGCGCTGCGCCACGCGCTCGCCTGCGAGGTGCACGATCGCGTCGCGTCCAGCCAGAGCCTGCGCGGGGGCCGGCTGCTCGAGCGGGTCCCATGCGATCGCCTCGACCTCGCCGAGGCGCCGCTGCGCACGCGCGGGGTCGCGGCTCAGCACCGTCACCTGCGCGCCGCGCTCGCGCAGCGCCTGCACGAGCTGCGGGCCGATCAGGCCCGTGGCGCCCGTCACGGTCACCCGCTCCAAGCTCATCGGCGCAGCATGCTAGATGCGCGCGTCGAGCGCGGGCGGCGCCGCGATCACCGCCTCGCTGCGCGCGAAGCCGATCTCCTGACCGGCGCGCGCCGCGCCGCTCGCACGCGCCTGCTCGGCGACCGCAGCCGCGACCGCTGGGGCGACGGCGCGGTTGAAGACCGACGGGATGATGTAGTCCTCGCGCAGTTCGCTGTCGTCCACGATGTGCGCGATCGCGTGCGCGGCGGCCAGCTTCATCTCCTCGGTGATCGCCGGCGCGCGCACGTCGAGCGCGCCGCGGAACACACCTGGGAAGCACAGCACGTTGTTGATCTGGTTGGGGTAGTCCGAGCGGCCCGTCGCGACGATGCGCGCATGGCGTGCGGCCTCCTCGGGCGCGATCTCCGGGGTCGGGTTGGCCATCGCGAAGACCATCGCGTCCGGGTTCATGCGCTCGAGCGCCTCCGCCGGCAGTGCGCGCGCGCCGGACACGCCGATCAGCAGGTCCGCGCCCTCGATCACATCCGCTGCCGCTCCGGAGCGGCACTCGGGGTTGCTCACCTGCGCAAGCCAGCGCTTGGCCTGGTTCAGCGACCCGTCGAGGTAATCCTCGCGCTGGCAGTGCAGCGCGCCCGAGGAGTCCACGCCGATCAGCTCGCGTACCCCGGCCGCGCGCAGCATCTTCGCGACCGCGATCCCCGCGGCGCCGAGTCCGATGATCAGCACGCGCGTGTGCTCGAGGCTCCGCCCCGTCAGCTTCGCCGCGTTCAGCAGTGCCGCAAGCACGACCACGGCGGTGCCGTGCTGGTCGTCGTGGAAGACGGGGATGTCGAGCTCGGCCTTCAGGCGCTCCTCGATCTCGAAGCAGCGCGGCGCGGAGATGTCCTCGAGGTTTATCCCTCCAAACGCCGGCGCGATCGCGCACACGGTGCGCACGATCTCCTGCGGGTCTTTCGTGTCCAGACAGATCGGGAAGGCGTCGACGCCGGCGAACTCCTTGAACAGGCAGCACTTGCCCTCCATCACGGGCATCGCCGCGGCCGGGCCGATGTCCCCGAGGCCGAGCACCGCGCTGCCGTCGGAGACGACCGCCACCGTGTTGCGCTTGATCGTGTACTGGAAGGCGCGCTCCGCGTCCTCGGCGATCGCCAGGCACACACGCGCGACGCCCGGCGTGTAGACCATCGACAGGTCCTCGCGCGTCGCGATCGGGTGACGGTTGCGCTGTTCGAGCTTGCCCCCGACGTGCAGCATGAAGGTGCGGTCGGTGGCGTCGATCACCTCGGCTCCCTCGACCGCGTTGATGGCGGCGATTATCTGCTCCCAGTGCTCCTGGCCGGCTGCGTCGACGACGATGTCGCGCACGCTCGAGCCGCCGTCCACCTCGACGGCGTCCACCGCGCCGACGAGCCCGCCGGCGGCGGCGATCGCGGCACTGATCTCGCCGATCAGGGCGTGCTCCTGCGCGATCCGCACGCGGATCGTCAGGCGATACTGCGCGCTTGGCGTGGCGCTGATCACTGCTCGCTGCCCCCGTGGTCGCTTGCTCGGCTGGGGATGTTAGGTCCTCGCGCGCCGCGCGCCAAGTGCGCCGGCGCCGCGACGGGACTCCTCGTAGAGTGCGCGGGGAGATGGCGACCGGCACCTCAACGCCAGCGCGCTCGGCCTCAGGGGCCGCGAGGAGCGTCCGCGCGGGCGCCAAAGGGACCGGGGGCGACGAGCAGCGGCGGCTGTTCCTGATCGACGGCCCCAGCCTCGTATACCGGGCCTTCTTCGCGCTGCCGGAGTCGATCGCCACCTCCACCGGGGTGCCCACGAACGCGATCTTCGGCTTCGCCTCGATGCTCGTGAAGATCGTTACCGAGTACGGCGTGCGCCCGACCGTCGTGGCCTGGGACGCAGGGATGTCGGGGCGCAGCGAGATGTACCCCGACTACAAGGCGCAGCGGCGCTCGCGCCCAGACCTGCTCAAGCAGCAGTGGCCGGTGATGGAACCGCTGGTCGAGGCCTTCGGCTACCGCAACGTGCGCGTCGAGGGCTACGAGGCCGACGACGTGATCGCGACGCTCGCCGAGCGGGCGCTGAACGCCGAGCCGCAGGTCCCGGTGATGATCGTCACCGGCGACCGCGACGTCTTCCAGCTGATCGACGAGCAGGGCCTGGTGAAGGTCATGGCGACCTCGCGCGGCATCACCGAGACCAAGATCTACGACCGCCAGGGGGTGATCGACCGCTACGGCATCGCGCCGGAGCTGATCCCCGACTTCTACGGGCTCAAGGGCGACACCTCGGACAACATCCCCGGGGTGCCCGGGATCGGCGACAAGACCGCCAGCGAGCTGATCCAGGCATTCGGCTCGCTCGAGGACGTGCTCGCGCACATCGACGACGTCAGCGGGCCCAAGCGCAAACAGAACCTGCTCGCGCACGCCGAGAACGCGCGCATCTCAAAGCGCCTCGCGACGATCCAGCGCGACCTCGACGTGGACCTCGACATCGCCGCGGAGGCCGCGCGCGAGCCTGACCTGGCGCGTCTGCGCGAGGTCTTCCGCGAGTACGAGCTGCGCGATCCGCTGCGGCGCCTGGAGGAGGCCCTCGACGACGCCCAGCTCACCGCGCCACCGTCCTCCGGCGAGGTCACGCTCAGCGGGCGCGTGCGCTCGGCGCGGCTCGACGAGATCGCGCGCGCCGGCGCCCCCGACGCCGAGCTCGACGCTGCGCTGCACGCGCGTGAGCCGCCCGAGGACGCGCTCTTCGCCGAGGGGGCACCGTATGAATTCGCGGTCGCGCTCGACGGCGAGGTGCTCGTCGGGGAGTGCGCGGCGCCCGAGGACTTCGCAGCCGCGCTCGCGCAGCGCGCGGTCGTCGCCCACGACGCCAAGGCGCTCGGCCTCGTGCCCCCGGGACTTGTGCACGACACACTGCTCGGCGCCTACCTGCTCGAGCCCGCGCGCCGCGGCTACCCGTTCGCTGAGCTGTGCGAGGAGCGCGGGTTCGTGAGCGCGCTCGAGGCGCCCGCGGGCGCCGACGCGCTGCTGCTCGGCGCACTCGCGGACTGGCAGCGCGAGCAGATCGCCGAGCGCGGACTGGAGCGCGTGATGGGCGAGATCGAGCTGCCGCTGGTGACGGTCCTGCGCGATATGGAGCTTCTCGGCGTGCGCCTGAACGTCGAGCGCCTGCGCGAGATCACGGCGCGTGTGCACGCGGAGATCGACACGCTCGAGCGCGACATCTACGCGCTCGCGGGGGAGGAGTTCGTGATCGGCTCCCCCCAGCAGCTCGGCGAGATCCTGTTCGAGAAGCTCGGGCTCTCGCGCAAGCGCCGCGGCAAGACCGGCTTCTCCACCGACGCGCGCGTGCTGCAGGCGATCCGAACCGAGCACGAGATCATCCCCAGGGTCGAGCGCTGGCGCGAGCTCTCGACGCTGATCAAGACCTACCTCGACGTGCTGCCGGAAATGGTGGACGAGCGCTCGCGCATCCACACCACCTTCCTGCAGGCGGTCGCGCAGACGGGGCGGCTGTCGAGCACCAACCCGAACATGCAGAACGTCCCCGTGCGCACGCCGCTCGGCCGCGAGATCCGCGGCTGCTTCGAGGCCGAGCCCGGGGCGGTGCTGATCTCCGCCGACTACTCGCAGATCGAGCTTCGCGTGCTCGCGCACGCGGCCGGCGAGGGCGCGCTGATGGAGATCTTCGAGCGCGGCGAAGACGTGCACACGGCCACCGCCTCGCGCGTCTTCGGCGTCGCCCCCGGCGACATCGACGCCGGCATGCGCTCGAAGGCGAAGATGATCAACTACGGGATCGTCTACGGGCTCTCCGACTACGGCCTCGCCGACCGTCTGAACATCCCGCGCGAGGAGGCCCGCGAGTTCATCGAGGCATACCTCGAGCGCTTCCCGCAGGTTGCCCGCTACATGGCGGAGACGATCGAGCAGGCGCGCGAGCGCGGCGAGGTGCAGACGCTGTGGGGACGCCGCCGGCAGATCCCAGAGCTGCGCGCGCGCAACTACCAGGTCCGCACCCAGGGTGAGCGGCTCGCGGTGAACACGCCGATCCAGGGCACCGCTGCCGACATCATCAAGCTCGCGATGGTGCGCACGCACGCCGCGCTGCCCGCCTCCGGGCTGCGCACGCGGCTGCTGCTCACGATCCATGACGAGCTCCTCTTCGAAGGCCCGCCGCAGGAGGCCGAGGACGCGCGCGCGCTGATCGAGCGCGAGATGGCGGCCGTGTGGGAGCCGCGCGAGCCGCCGCTCGCGGTCGACGTCGGCGTCGGGCCCAACTGGCTGGAGGCGAAGTGAGGCGCGCAGGCAGTTGCTCGCCGCGCGCCGCTGCGCAACCCACGCGAACGCCTCCTGCGGCGTGAGCCGCACGCTCGCCGTCCTCGTCGGTGTCGGCGCCGGCTGCCTGGTCGGCATGCAGGCCCCGATCAACTCACGCCTGGGCAAGGTGATCGGGAGCGTCCCCGCCGCGAGCTTCTCGTTCCTCGTCGGCACGAGCGTGCTGCTGGTGATCACGGTGTTCGTGCACGGCGGCCTCGGCAGCCTCGGCGGCGTCTCGCGAGCGCCCTGGTGGGCCCTCGTCGGCGGCCTGCTCGGCGCCGTCTACGTCACCGTCGCGCTCATCGCTGTGCGCACGCTCGGCGCCAGTGGGCTCACCGCCGCCGTGATCCTCGGCCAGCTGGCGATCTCCTTGCTCATCGACCGCTTCGGGCTGCTCGGCGTCGCCCGCCAGCCCGTCGGCGCGCAGCGGATCGCCGGCCTCGTGCTGCTCGTGGCCGGCGTGCTGCTGGTCGTCAAGCGCTGACGTTCTCGCCCGCGCCCACGCCGCTCAGAGCGCGCTGCGAAAGCCCTCGCGCCAGCTCGCGAACCGTGGCCGCCAGTCGAGCTCGCGCCGCGCGCGCTCGTTGCTCGCTCCCTGCGCGCGCGTCATGATCGCCACTCCGTACTCGCCCGCGAGCAGCCGCGCGAGCGCCGCCGGCACGCGCCGCGGCGGCCGCGCCCCGAGTGCCCGCGCGAGCGCCGGCAGCCAGTGCGCGACCGCCGCGGGCTCGTCGTCGACGATGTTGTAGACCGCCGGGCCGTCCGCCCGCAGCGCCGCCACGGTCGCGCGCGCCGCGTCGTCCACGTGGATGAACGACCACACGCCCGCGCCGCCGCCGACGAGCGGCAGCCGCCGGTGGAGCACGTCGACGCCCATCGAGCCCTCGCGCGAGATCGCGCTGCCCGGGCCGTAGAAGTAGCCGTAGCGCAGCACCACGCCCGCCGCGCCGAGCACGCTGCGCTCGAGCTCCTGTACGGCGCGCGCCGAGCGACGGTATGCGCGCGGCGCCTGCTCCCCGCTCAGCAGCGCGTCCTGCTCGTCGTGGACCGCACCCGGCGCGCCGGGCGCGTAGGAGAAGGCGATGCTCTGCGCGAGGATGCGCTCGCAGCCCGCCGCCCTCGCCGCCGCCACCAGGTTCGCCGTGCCGTCCACGCGCAGGCGGTCGTTGAGCGCGAAGTCGCGCTCCAGCGTGCGCGGGTTGATGCGCGCCGGGATCGATGTGAGCTCGTGGATCACCGCCTGCGGGCGCGCCCGCGCGACGCTCGCGCTCAGCCCCTCCGCGTCGAGTGCGTCCGCGAGCGTGGCACTCGCCCCCGCGCTCTCGAGCGCCGCAAGCCGCTCGCGCGAGCGCGTCGCCGCGGTGACCTCGTGGCCCGCCGCGAGCAGCGCCGGCAGCAGCCGGCTGCCGATCACCCCGGTCGCGCCCGCGAGGTAGACCCTCACGCGCGACGCGGCCAGCTGCGCGCTCCGCCACCACGCACACGCGGCCCTCGCTGAAGCCCGCCGGGGTCGTCTCCAGCGCGTGGTTGAAGCGCGCGCGCATGTTCTCGAGCGCGATCACGTTCGTGAGCTCGACGAGCTGGCGCTCGTCGAAGCGCTCGCGCAGCGCCGCGAAGAGGTCCTCGTCGACGACGGCGGGCGTCCTGCTCATCGCGACCGCGTAATCCAACACGAGCCGCTCGAGCTCATCGAACTGCTCGCTGTCCCGATAGCTCGGCAGGGCGAGCATCTGCTGCTCGCTCACCCCGGCCGAGCGCGCGAGGTGCGAGCCGATGTCGCAGCAGAACTCGCAGCTCACCATCGCCGCCGCCTTCAGCTCCGCGAGCGACTTCAGGTGCTCGGGTACTTGCTTCTGCGCGGCGGTCGCCTGCTCGAGGGCGCCGTAGCCCAGCAGCAGGCGCGGCGCGTGCGCGTACACGCCGATCGAGTCCGTATCGCGCCCGACCTTGCGCCGCGCCATGCGATAGACGAGGCGCACGAGCGCTCCGGCGCGGTGCGGGGGCACGGTTTCGATGCGCGTCATTGCCGCTTCCTCCTTTGATGGGTGCTTTCAGGCTCGCCGCTCTCCTGCTCGCGCAGCGCCGCGCGCAGAAGCCAAGCGAGCGCCAGCGCCGCCGCGGCGAGCGAGGCGAAGTCGAAGTAGCCGGTCCACGCTGGGTGCGCGCCGCCGATGTCGACGAGGTGGTTGACGCTGTGCAGCGAGTACTGCACGAGCAGCGCGAACAGCACCGGCACGCGCCAGCCCGGACGCACGAGCGAGACCGCGCCCGCGAGGCCGAAGGCGGCGTAGAAGGTGGCGACGTCGCGGATGTAGTGGTCGTTGTAGGGGCCGAACGGACCGACCGCCTTGTAGAAGGTGTGCGGGCTCACCGCCATCGTCAACGCGAGCGCGATGTGCACCAGCGCGAACGCGGCGATGCCCGCCGCCACGATGCGCCCGTTCGAGGCCGCCCCCGTCGCGGGGCGCGCGCCAGCCGCTGTCGTTCCCGCCTGCATCCTCAGCGCGCACGATACGCCCCGAGTGGACTACCGTACAGCACCACCTTGTCCGTGCAAATGGGTACCAATCCCGCCGGCGAGCTGCTCGTCGAGATCGACCGCGACGGCGCTCGCACGCTGCGCTCCCAGCTCGAGGACGGGCTGCGCGAGGCGGTCCGCAGCGGGCGACTGGCCGCCGGCGCGCGACTGCCGGCGACGCGCACGCTGGCGAGCGACCTCGGCGTCTCGCGTCGCCTCGTGGTCGAGGCATACGCGCAGCTGCTGGCTGAGGGCTACCTCGCCGCGCGCGCCGGCTCGGGGACCTTCGTCGGCGAGACCGCGCGTGACCCCGCGCCGCGCGCCGGGGCCAGTCGCCAGCGCACGCTGCGCTTCGACTTCTTCCCCGGGAGCCCCGACCTCGCCTCGTTTCCGCGCGCATCGTGGCTGCGCGCCCAGCGCGCGGTCATGCGCTCGGCGCCCGATGCTGCGCTCGGCTACCCCGACCCGCGCGGCCACGAGCAGCTGCGCGGCGTGCTCGCCGGGCACCTGCGCCGCGTCCGCGGCGTCGCGGCGGAGCCGGACTCGATCGTCGTCTGCTCGGGAGCGACGCAGGCGCTCGCGCTGCTCGCACGGGCCCTCGGCGGGGGACGCATCGCCGTCGAGGATCCCGGGCTACCGCTGCAGCGCGCGGTCCTCGCCGCCTGCGCGATTGAGCTCGTAGCGCTCGGCGTGGACGAGCGCGGGGCGCGCGTGCAGGAGCTCGAGCAGCTCGGTCGCGACCGCGCGATCGACGCGGTGCTGGTCACGCCGGCGCACCAGGCGCCGATCGGTGTCGCGCTCTCACGCGAGCGCCGCGGCGCCCTGCTCGACTGGGCGCGCGCCGCGGACGCGGTCGTGATCGAGGACGACTACGACGCCGAGTTCCGCTATGACCGCGCGCCGCTCGCGGCGCTGCAGGGGCTCGCGCCCGACCGCGTGGTGTACCTCGGCACCGTCAGCAAGACACTCGCGCCCGCGCTGCGCCTCGGCTGGATGGTGCTGCCGCCGCGGCTGCTGGAGGCCGTCGTCGCGCAGAAGGCGCTCGCCGACGCGGGCACGCCCACGCTCGAGCAGCTCGCGTTCGCGCACCTGATCGAGTGCGGCGACTACGACCGTCACCTGCGACAGGCGCGCCGGCGCTACCGCGCGCGCCGCGACGCGCTGCTCGGCGCGGTCTCCCGGGAGTTGCCCCAGGCGAGCGTCACCGGCATCGCCGCCGGCCTGCACGCGCTGCTGCTCCTGGGCCGGGACTTCGACGGCCTCGCGCTCGCGCGCGCCGCCCGCCGCCGCTCGGTCGGCGTCTATCCGCTCGGACAGGCCTACATCGAGGCGCGCCCGCGCCACGACGGGCTCGTGCTCGGTTACGCGAGCCTCGCCGAGCCGGCGATCGAGGAGGGCATCCGCCGCTTGGCGCTCGCGCTCGAGGAGGAACCCGGGCCGAGGCCCGCGCTCACGAACGACGGCGGCGCGATCGCCAGGTAGTGCGAGAACGCCCAGCGCGTCAGGCGTCGGCTCTCGAAGGCGTGCACCATCGCCGTGGCCGCGCGGCTCGGCGTGATCTGCCCGACCGCACGTTGCACAGCGAGCAGCCAGCGGAACTTGCGCGCGTGCGAGTCTGAGAAGGCGGCGTAGCGCGCGAGCGCCTGTGCGCGCGTGCGGCGCCCCTCGAGCACCGCGCGCAGCTCGCGCCCGCAGGCCAGCCCGAAGTAGAGGGCCGTGCGGATCCCCTCGGCCGTCAGCGGCAGGCAGTGTCCGGCGGAGTCGCCCGCGAAGAACACCTCGTCCTCCGTCGCGCGGCGCAGCTCGTGGGGGATCCAGTTGCCCTGGTAGCCGAGCGCGGGCAGGCCGAGGTCACGCGCGAGGCGCACCGTCGGCTCCTTCACGTGGTGGCTCGGCCAGAACGATCCGACGCCGACGCGGCACTCCTCGCCCGCCGGGAAGCTCCACGAGTAGCCCGCACGCACGTAGCCCGCGTCCAGCCACAGCTCCATCTCCGATCCGCGGCCGGCGGGGTGCACCTCAAGCCCGCGCGAGAGCCGCGCGCGCGGAGGCTGGATCGCGGGCGCGTTCGAGAGCACGCGCCGCCAGCCGAGGCCGTCGACGATCAGCGGGGCGCGCAGCGAGCCCCGGTCGGTGTCAACCACCTCGCCGCGGCGACCCGTCACGGTCGCCGTCTCGAACACGAGCTCGTCGTCCTCGGCCTGCTCCCACATCAGCGCGCACAGCTCGCGGTAGTCGAACGTCGAGAAAGACCACGGCAGCTCCCAGCGAGCCGTCCGGAAGGGGGTGTGGACGACGAGCTCGTGGAAGGTCTGGCGCAGCGAGCCCATCAGGTCGAGCGCCTGCAGCCACGACGTTGGGATCCCGCAGGCCGAGGTCTGGCGCTCGCCGACCTCGTAGCGGTCCACCACCAGCACGCGCGCGCCGCTGCCGGCGAGCTCGCGGGCGACCGCGAGCCCCGCAAAGCTCGCGCCGCAGACGAGCACGTCGCAGTCGCGCTCCAAGCGGGTGCGGTCCGCTCCCCGCTTCGTCGCTCGCACAGGCATTTCCACCGCAATCATACGGCTGCGCTACGCTTCGCCGGGTGCAAGCAGCGACGGATGACGTCACGGCCCGGGTCGTCGAGGGATCGAACGGGCTCCTACTCGAAGTGGACGGTCAGATCGTCCCGAACTATGACGCGGCCTTTCGTCAGATCGAGGAGGGCGAGGTCGTCACCGGCCACGTCGTGCGCATCGACAAGGACGAGGTCCTCGTCGACATCGGCTACAAGTCCGAGGGGGTAATACCGGCCAACGAGCTCTCCATTCGCAAGGCGGTCGACCCCAAGGAAGAGGTCCACCTGGGCGAGGAGGTCGATGCCATCGTCCTCACCAAGGAGGACCAGGACGGCCGCCTCATCATGTCCAAGAAGCGCGCGCGCTTCGAGAAGGCCTGGCGGCGCATCGAAGCCGCCGCGGAGTCCGGCGAGCCCGTCGAGGGGACGGTCATCGAGGTCGTCAAGGGCGGCCTCATCATCGATCTCGGCGTCCGCGGCTTCCTGCCGGCCTCGCTCGTGGACATAAGGCGCGTACCCAACCTCGACGAATACATGGGTACGAAGATCGAGACGAAGGTCATCGAGCTCAACCGCTCGCGCAACAACGTCGTGCTCTCGCGCCGCGCCGTGCTCGAGGAGGAGCGCAAGGAGGTGCGCCAGCAGATCCTCGACCGCCTGCAGCCCGGCCTCGTCGTCGAAGGGCAGATCTCCAACATCGTCGACTTCGGCGCCTTCGTAGATCTCGACGGGATCGACGGCCTGATCCACATCTCCGAGCTCTCCTGGTCGCACGTCAACCATCCCAGTGAGATCCTCGGGATCGGGGACACCGTGAAGGTGAAGGTGCTCGACATCGACCGTGACCGCCAGCGGATCTCGCTCGGGCTCAAGCAGACCCAGGAGGACCCCTGGCAGCGCATCGTCGACACCTACAGCGTCGGCGACGAGCTCGCGGGCAAGGTCACCAAGGTGGTCACCTTCGGCGCCTTCGTGGAGATCCTCGACGGCGTCGAGGGGCTCGTGCACATCTCCGAGCTCGCTCCGCACCACGTCGAGAGTCCGCGCGAGATCGTCCACCCAGGCGACGAGATTCGCGTGAAGATCCTCGAGATCGACTCCGACCGCCGCCGGCTGTCACTGTCCGCCAAGCGGGTCGAGGATCAGATCCTGCCGGTCGCGCGCCCCGATGGCGAGCGCCCCGTCGGCGCCGATAACGGTGTCGCGGACGCCAGCGTTGAGTCCGGCGAAGCGACCGCCGAGGTCGCGGCCGCAGAGCCCGCGGCCATCGAGGAGCCCGCTGCCGTCGAGGAGCCCGCCGCCGTCGAGGAGCCTGCCGCCGTCGCAGAGCCTTCCGCCGTCGAGGAGCCTGCCGCCGCCGACGATGCCGCGATCGAGGACCAGGCTACGGCCGTGGCGGAGGAGACTGCCGGGGACGATGGCCCCGCCGTCGCAGAGGGGACCGCCGCGGACGGCGTCAACGGCGCGTCCGCGGAGCAGGCCTCGCAGGAGTCCGGCGAGGCCGAGGGCGAGGGCGAGCAGGCCGCGGCGCCCGCCGAGCCTGAGCTGACCGCAGAGTCCGCGCGACAGGACTGATCCGCGCGCCAAGCGCGCGCATTACAGGGGACGGGCGCGTGGCGGCCGAGGTTCCCTTCGTCGGGCTCACGGGCGGGCTGGGCGCGGGCAAGTCGACGGCGCTCGAGGTGCTACGGCGCCTCGGTGCCGAGACGCTCTCAAGCGATGCCGTGGTGCACGAGCTCTACGAGGGCGAGGAGCTACGCGACGCGGTACGTGAGCGCTTCGGTGAGGTCGTCGCCCCGGGCGGCGGTGTGGACCGCGCGGCGCTGGCGCAGCGGGCGTTCGCGACGCCCGAGGATCGCGCCTGGCTCGAGGGGCTGATCTGGCCGCGCGTGGCCGCCCGCGTGGCGCATTGGCTCGCGCAGGTACGCGCCGCCGAGCCGGCGCCGCGGGCGGCTGTGGTCGAGGTGCCACTGCTGTTCGAGGCGGGCCAGGAGGGGATCTACGACGCCACGATCGCGGTCGTCGCCGACGAGGGGCTGCGCCGCGAGCGCGCGGCTGGCAGGGGTCACGAGCTCGTCGACGAGCGCGCCGCGCGCCAGCTCCCGCAGCAGGAGAAGGCGCGGCGGGCGACCTTCGCGGTGCGCAACGATCGCAGCGTGCGCGAGCTCGAACGCCAGCTGTCGGACGTGCTTGAGAAGCTTGAGCGCAAATGCTGACCCAGCGCGCGCTCCGCCGATGGCTCGTGCTCGGGGCGCTCGCGCTGGGTGCCCTGCTGGTGGCGGCCGGCGTGCGCGAGCTCGAGCATCACACGCTGCCGCTTGCCGACGCGGCCATCATCCGCCAGCAGGCGGCGGAGAAGCGCCTCGATCCGGCGCTGATCGCAGCGGTGATCTATGCGGAGTCCAAATTCGAACCGCAGACCTCCTCGGCGGGAGCGCAGGGGCTGATGCAGATCCTGCCGGCGACGGCCGAATACCTCGCCAGGCTCTCGGGCGGGCGCACCTTCACCACCAGCGACCTTGCGCAGCCGAGTGTGAACGTCGCCTACGGCAGCTACTACCTGCGCTATCTGCTCGACCACTATGAAGGCAACGAGATGCTGGCCGTGGCCGCCTACAACGGCGGCCTCGCGAACGTGGACCGCTGGGTCGCCGCCGCCCACGCCGGCGGGCGGCAGCTGACGGTCGCGACGATCCCCTTCCCGCAGACGCGCGAATACGTGCGGCGGGTGCTGAGCGCCCAGGCGGCCTACCGTGCGGGCTACGCGCGCGAGCTCGGGATCGCATGAGCCTCTCTGGCTAGGCTTGGGGAGAGTGCCCGACTTCAAGCTCGACCCCGTCTTCACGCCCACCGCCGACCAGCCGAAGGCGATCTCCGCGGTCGCCGAGGGCCTGGCCGGCGGCGAGCGCTTCCAGACGCTGCTGGGCGCTACCGGCACGGGCAAGACGATGACGATGGCCGGCGTGATCCAGGAGGTGCAGCGACCGACGCTGGTGATCGCGCACAACAAGACCCTCGCGGCGCAGCTGTGCAACGAGTTCCGCACCTTCTTCCCCGACAACGCGGTCGAGTACTTCGTCTCCTACTACGACTACTACCAGCCCGAGGCGTACGTCCCGAGCCGTGACCTGTACATCGAGAAGGACTCTGCGATCAACCAGGAGGTGGACCGGCTGCGCCACGCCGCGACCGCCGCGGTGTTCGCCAGGCGCGACGTGATCGTGGTCGCCTCGGTGTCCTGCATCTACGGCCTCGGCTCGCCCGAGACCTACGAGATGAACATGCAGATCCTCAAGCGCGGCGAGATGATCGACCGCGACCAGCTGCTGCGCAAACTCGTCTCGATCCAGTACACCCGCAACGACTCGGTGCTCTCCCGTGGCACCTTCCGCGTCCGCGGCGACACGCTCGAGGTCTTCCCCGCGTACGCCGAGACCGCTTTCCGCGCGAGCTTGTTCGGCGATGAAATCGAGCGGCTGCAGCACTTCGATCCGCTCACGGGCGAGCTCATCGGCGACGACCTCGAGCACGTCGCGATCTGGCCGGCGACGCACTACAACGTGAAGGAGGGCTCGATCGAATCGGCGGTCGCGGCGATCGGCGCCGAGCTCGAGGAGCGCTGCGCGCAGCTCGAGGCCGAGGGCAAGCAGCTCGAGTCCCACCGCCTGCGCCAGCGCACGCAGTACGACATGGAGATGTTGCGCGAGGTGGGCTTCTGCTCGGGCATCGAGAACTACTCGCGCATCCTCGACGGCCGCGCGCCCGGCGAGCGCCCCTACTGCCTGATCGACTACTTCCCCCCGGACTTCGTCTGCTTCATCGACGAGTCCCACCAGACCGTGCCCCAGATCGGCGGCATGTTCGAGGGCGACCGCTCGCGCAAGCAGACGCTCGTGGAATACGGGTTCAGGCTGCCGAGCGCGCTCGACAACCGCCCCCAGACCTTCGATGAGTTCCTCTCGATCACCCCGCAGCTGCTCTTCGTCTCGGCGACCCCGGGTGAGTTCGAGCGCGCCCGCTCGACGCGCGTGATCGAGCAGATCGTGCGTCCGACGGGCATCGTGGACCCGATCGTGGAGGTGCGCGAGACGACCAACCAGATCGACGACCTGATGAACGAGGTGCGCGTGCGCGTGGACCGCGACGAGCGCGTGCTGGTGACGACGCTCACCAAGAAGATGAGCGAGGACCTCTCCCAGTACCTGCTCGAGATGGGCTTCAAGACGCGCTACCTGCACTCGGAGATCGACACGCTCGAACGCATCCAGATCATTCGCGACCTGCGCCTCGGCGAGTACGACGTGCTCGTCGGCGTGAACCTGCTGCGCGAGGGTCTCGACCTGCCCGAGGTGTCGCTCGTGGCGATCCTCGACGCCGACAAGGAGGGCTTCCTGCGCGGCGAGACCTCGCTGATCCAGACGATCGGGCGGGCGGCGCGCAACATCGGCGGCACCGTGCTGATGTATGCCGACAAGCAGACGCGCGCGATGCGCGCCGCGATCGAGGAGACCGACCGCAGGCGCGAGATCCAGCTCGCTTACAACGAGCGCCACGGCATCACGGCGGCCACGATCGTGAAGGGCATCTCCGATATCGCCGAGTTCCTCCAAGGCGACTCGAAGGTGCCGCGCGGGCGCAGCCGGCGCGCGCGTGCCCGGGCGCGAGCGCGCGACGCGGGCACGGGCGTGGGCGCGGCCTCGGAGATGGGGCGCGAGGAGCTCGAGCGGATGATGGTCGAGCTCGAGGAGGAGATGATGCAGGCCGCCGAGGAGCTGCGCTTCGAGTACGCGGCGCAGCTGCGCGACGAGCTGCGCGAGCTTCGCCGCGACCTCCGGGAGATGGAGCTACACTCCGGCGGCGCTCCAGAGGAGCGGGCCTTGGCCGACGAGGCCACAACCGGCGAGATGGTCTAGGAGAGCCCAATGGAACTCGACCGTCAGGCGATCGAACGCAGGGACTTCCCCATCGGCAGGCGCGGGTATGACCCGGACTCCGTGGATGCACACCTGCGCGCTCTTGCAGGCGAGTTCGACGAACTCCAGCGCACCGCGGCGGGCGGCGGACCGGACGTCTCGCTGGCGTCCTCCGCGGGCAGCCACGTGCACAGCATCCTCGCCGCAGCCGAGACCGCCGCCGCGGAAATCGAGCGTAGCGCGCAGGAGGCGGCGCATGAGCTGCGCGAAGCAGCCGAGCGCGACGCCGAACGCACGCGCGAGGAGGCACTGGAGCGAGCGCGCGCGCACGTCGCCGCCGTCGGTCAGGCCGCGGCGGCTCTGCTCGAACGCGTGGGCTCGATGGACGGCGAGGTGGGCGCGCTCGTGGACAGCCTGCGCTCCGGCGCGAGCCGCCTGGCCTCCGACCTCTCCGCTGTCGAGAGTGGGATGCGCGAGCTCTACGACGCGGCCTCCGGGCGCACGCTCGACGAACCGCTCGCGGCGGCCCCGCGCGAGCAGACGCGCGCCTTCACGCCCGAGCTCGAGGAGGCTATCGCCGGCCCACCGCCGCCGGCGGCGCACGCTCAGGCTGCGCCGGTGGCGCACGAGGGCCCGCGGATCGCGGCCGCGGCCGGGCCCGCGGTGCCCGAAGGCGAGGGGGCGGATGCCGGCGGCGACCTCGACGGCGCGCGGCTTGTCGCGCTGAACATGGCGCTGAACGGCGAATCGCGAGCCGAGACCGAGCGCTATCTGGCCGAGAACTTCCAGCTTCCCGACAGGCTGAAACTGATCGACGAGGTGTACGCCGCGATCGAGGGCTGACGCGCGGCGGCCGGTGAGGCGCCGCGCTCCCGGGAGCTTCAGCGGCGGCTGTCGGGGTGGCCGTCGCAGGCCGGGTCGCAGCGCCGGCGGGGCCCGCAGGCGAACATCTGTTCGTAGTCCTAGAATGCGCGCATGGCTGCGGGAAATCGACTTATCGTCTCTGGTGCGCGCGAGCACAACCTGAAGGACATATCGCTCGCGCTGCCGCGCGAGGCGCTCGTGGTGATCACCGGCCTGTCCGGCTCGGGCAAGTCGAGCCTGGCCTTCGACACGATCTACGCGGAGGGTCAGCGCCGCTACGTGGAGTCGCTGTCGGCCTACGCGCGGCAGTTCCTCGGGCAGATGGACAAGCCCGACGTGGACTCCATCGAGGGGCTCTCGCCGGCGATCTCGATCGACCAGAAGACGACCTCGCGCAACCCGCGCTCGACGGTCGGAACCGTGACCGAGATCTACGACTACCTGCGGCTGCTGTGGGCGCGCGTGGGCAAGCCGCACTGCCCGATCTGCGGCAGGCCGATCGTGGGGCAGTCCGCCGAGCAGATCGTCGACCAGGTGATGGAGCTCGCGGACGGGACGCGCTTCATGGTGCTCGCGCCGGTCGTGAGAGGGCGCAAGGGAGAGTACGGCAAGCTCTTCGAGGAGCTGCGCGCAGACGGCTTCGCGCGCGTGAAGATCGACGACCGCGTGCGCATGCTCGACGAGTCGATCGTGCTCGACAAGCGCTACAAGCACGACGTCGCGGTAGTGGTGGACCGCCTCGTGATGCGCCACGACCTGCGCAAGCGCCTTGCGGACTCGATCGAGACGGCCGTGGGCCTGGCCGACGGCCTCGTCGAGATCGAGATAGTTGGAGCGGGGGCCGCCTCGGCGGCGGCCGGGGAGGAGGCGACCACGCGGGCGACCGGCGCGAAGGGCGTGCGCGCCTCGGGCGGGCAGATCCTGCCCGGGATGAAGCCCGCGGCGGGGACGGCGTTCTCCTTCTCCGAGCGCTTCGCATGCCCCGAGCACGGGCCCTCGCTGGTCGAGCTCGAGCCGCGAGTGTTCTCCTTCAACTCGCCGCACGGCGCCTGCGAGCGCTGCACGGGGTTGGGCTCGATGATGGAGATCGACCCCGAGCTCGTCGTGCCCGACGCGTCGCTGTCGATCGGCGAGGGCGCGCTCGCGCCGTGGGCCGGCAGCAGCTCCAACTACTACGCGCAGATGACCGAGGCGATCGCCGAGGAGTACGGCGTGGACCTCGACGCTCCCTGGGAGCAGCTGCCCGCCGAGCAGCGCGACGTCTTCCTTTACGGCACGGGCGGCGAGCCCGTGCAGGTCACCTACCGCAACCGCTTCGGGAGAAGGCGCTCCTACGCCTCGCGCTTCGAGGGCATCATCCCGAACCTCCAGCGCCGCTACCGCGAGACCGACTCGGAGTTCTCGCGCGAGAAGATCGAGGAGTACATGTCGCTGCGGCCCTGCCCGGAGTGCGGCGGCGCGCGGCTGCGCCCGGAGTCGCGCGCGGTGCTCGTGGCGGGCACGCGCATCGAGGACTTCACCGCGCTGTCCGCGCGGCGCGCGCTCGAGTGGCTCGAGCAGGTGGAGCTGTCGGAGACCGACCGCCACGTCGCGCGGCTGATCCTGCGCGAGATCTCAGAGCGCCTGCGCTTCCTCGAGAACGTCGGTATCGGCTACCTCTCGATGGACCGCGCCGCGGCGACGCTCTCCGGCGGCGAGGCGCAGCGCATCCGCCTGGCCACGCAGATCGGATCCTCGCTCGTGGGGGTCCTGTACATCCTCGACGAGCCCTCGATCGGGCTGCACCAGCGCGACAACTCGAAGCTGATCGCGACGCTCGAGCGCCTGCGCGACCTCGGCAACTCGGTGATCGTCGTCGAGCACGACGAGCAGACGATGCGCGCCGCTGACCACCTCGTGGACCTCGGGCCTGGTGCCGGCGAGCACGGTGGCTTCATCGTCGCGCAGGGCACGGCCGCGGAGGTCGAACGCGTCCCCGAGTCGCTCACCGGGCAGTTCCTCGCCGGCACGCGCCGGATCGAGGTGCCCGCGCGCCGCCGCACGCCCAGCGGCTACGTGGAGATTATCGGCGCGAGCCAGCACAACCTGCGCGACATCGACGTGCACGTTCCCCTGGGGGTGCTCACGTGCGTCACCGGCGTGTCCGGCTCGGGCAAGTCCACGCTCGTGAACGAGGTGCTCTACAAGGCGCTCGCCAACCGGCTGCATCGCGCGCGCAGGCGCCCCGGCGCGCATCGCGCGATCCGCGGGCTCGAGCAGCTCGACAAGATCATCGACGTCGACCAGTCGCCGATCGGGCGCACCCCACGCTCCAACCCCGCGACCTACACGGGCCTCTTCGACGTCATCCGCGACCTCTTCTCAAAGACCCAGGAGGCACGCGCGCGCGGCTACAAGCCGGGGCGTTTCAGCTTCAACGTGAAGGGCGGGCGCTGCGAGGTCTGCCGCGGGGACGGCCAGATCAAGATCGAGATGCACTTCCTGCCGGACGTGTACGTGCCCTGCGAACAGTGCCACGGCAAGCGCTACAACCGCGAGACGCTGGAGGTCCGCTTCAAGGGCAAGAGCATCGCCGACGTGCTCGACATGCCCGTCGAGGAGGCGCTGAAGTTCTTCGAGCACATACCCAAGATCCGCCGCCGGCTCGAGACGCTCGATGCGGTCGGCCTCGGCTACATCCGCCTGGGTCAGCCGGCGACGACGCTCTCCGGCGGCGAGGCGCAGCGCGTGAAGCTCGCCACCGAGCTCTCCAAGGTCGCGACCGGCACGACGCTCTACATCCTCGACGAGCCGACCACGGGGCTGCACTTCGCCGACGTCCAGCGGCTGCTGGAGGTGCTGCAGCGCCTCGTCGACGCCGGCAACAGCGTGGTCGTGATCGAGCACAACCTCGACGTCATCAAGTGCGCCGATCGCATCATCGACATGGGGCCCGAGGGTGGGGAGGAGGGCGGCATGGCGATCGCCGTCGGCACGCCCGAGGAGGTCGCCGCCGAGCCCGCGTCGCACACCGGCGCGTTCCTGGCGCAGCTGCTGCCGGCGCCGAAGGCGCGCGCTGGCGCCACCAGGCCGCCACGCCGCACACGGGTTGCCGCCTAGCGGGCCGCAGGCCGGCGCGATGGGCGAGCTCGGCAGCGAGCTGCGGCTGTGGGCGCAGAAGTGGCGCTGGTATGAGCGCAACACGCTGCCATGGAACCGCGCGCGCATCCACTGGGAGTTCATGCGCCGCGGCGCCTTCGTGCGCTGGCCCGTGCACGGCAACGTGCTGCAGGCGCTGCGCGAGGGGCGCCTGGAGATCGCTTCCGGGGTCCTGCTCGAGCCGGGCGTGTGGATCACCGCGCCGGGCTCCGGCCGCGTGCGCATCGGCGAAGGCACGTTCCTCAACCTCGGCGTGATGCTCGCCGCGCAGGAGCTCGTCGAGATCGGCGCGCACTGCATGCTCGCCAACGGCTGCTTCGTCTCGGACTCGAGCCACCGCTTCGAGGACCCCGAGCTTCCCGTCACCTGGCAGGGCTTCACCAGCAAGGGTCCGACGCGCATCGGCGATAACTGCTGGCTCGGCGCGAACGTCGTCGTGACCAGCGGCACGACGATCGGGGAGCGCTGCGTGATCGGCGCCAACAGCGTCGTGACCGGCTCGATCGAGCCCTTCTCGATCGCGGCCGGTGCGCCCGCGAGGGTGCTGCGTCGGATCGAGTACGGATAGCCTCTGGCTGCCGTGGAGCTCGACGAGGCGATGCGCTGTGCCCCCACGACGCGGCGCTTCCAGACAGACCCGGTGCCGCGCGAGGCGCTCGTGCGCGCGCTCGAGCTAGCGCGCTTCGCGCCGAGCGGCGGCAACCGCCAGCCCTGGCGCGTGATCGCGGTGGAGGACCCCGATACGCGCCGCGCGCTGCGCGACCTGTACCTTCCCGGCTGGCGCGCCTACACCGAGAGCACGGGAGCGGCCGCGCTGTTGACGGCCGAACCGGCGGGCGTCGATCCGCGCCTGTTGGCCCGTGCGCGGGCCGCCGATGAATACGCGCAGCGCCTGCACGAGCTGCCGCTGCACCTGATCGTCGGCGTGCGCCTCGCGGACCTCGCGGTCACCGACGCACAGCTGGCGCGCCAGAGCATCGTCGGCGGCGCCTCGATCTACCCGTTCGTGCAGAACCTGCTGCTCGCGCTGCGCGCTGAGGGCCTCGGCGCGGCCATGACGACGCTGCTCGTGCCCGCCGAGGCGCAGGTGAAGGCGCTGCTGTACATCCCCGATGAGATCGCGCTGGCGGCGCACATCGGCGTCGGCTATCGCGTCGATCCGTGGCCGGCGCACCTCGCGCGCCGTCCGGTCGAGGACTTCGCCTTCGCCGAGCGCTGGGGCGGCGCGCTGTAGAGCCGCTCGCCGCGGGGGCGCGATCTGCAGCCGGTCCTGCGCGCTAGCGGCGGTACTCGCTCGCCAGCAGCTCCTGCAGGTGCGCGAGCTCTCCGGGGTCGATCGAGTATGCGTGCTCGGGGCCGGGGTAGCGGCGCGTACGCACGTCCTCGGCATAGGCGTTGACGCCGTCGTTCATCTCCTGCTGCAGGTTCGCGTAGCGCTTCACGAAGCGCGCTCCGAGGCCTTCGCGGATGCCGAGCAGGTCGTGGAAGACGAGCACCTGCCCGTCGGTGGCGGGCCCCGCGCCGATTCCGATCACCGGGATCTCGAGCAGCGGCATGATCTCATCGGTGACCGCGCTGGGGATCGCCTCGAAGACGATCGCGAAGCAGCCGGCCTCCTGCAGCGCGAGCGCCTCGCCGGCGATGCGCGCGGCGGCCACCGCGGAGCGCCCCTGGGCCTTCCAGCCACCGAGCGCCGTCGAGGTCTGCGGCGTCAGGCCGACGTGCCCCATCACGGGGATGCCGGCGCCGACGATCGCCCGCGCCCTCGCGCGCGATGACTCGCCGCCGCCCTCGAGCTTGACGGCCTCGCAGCCCGCCTCCTTCACGTAGCGCAGGGCACTCGTGATCGCCTGCTCGTCGGAGACCTCGTAGGACCCGAACGGCAGGTCGCCGATCAGCAGCGGCGTCCTCAGCCCGCGCCTGACGGCGCGCGCGAGCACCAGCATGTCCGCGAGATCCACGGGCGTGGTGGCGGTGTAGCCGAGCATCGTGGTGGCGGCGGAGTCGCCGATCAGCACGAGATCGACGCCGGCGGCCTCGGCCGCGCGCGCGCTCGGGTAGTCGTAGGCGGTGACCATCACGATCGGCTCGCCGAGCCGCTTCTTCTCGAACAGCAGCGGCAGGGTCATCGGCAGGCGGCCGGGGTCGGCGGGGGCCTGCATGCTGGGGTGGCTGGACATCGACTCTTCCTCTCTGACGTTCGAAGTTGACGCGCTAGGCGAGCAGCGTCGCCACCTCGTCGTCGATCGCGATGATGCGGTTGGTCCCTGCCTCCACGTGCACGACGCGCGGGCGGTAGCTCTCGAGCTCGCGCTCGTCGTAGTGCGCGTAGGAGATGACGATGATCGTGTCGCCGGTCTGCACGAGGCGAGCGGCTGCGCCGTTGACGCGCATCTGCCCGCTGCCGCGCTCGCCGGCGAGCGTGTAGGTCTCAAAGCGCGCGCCGTTGTCGACGTCGACGACGTGGACCTGCTCGTGCGCGAAGATGTCCGCGGCCTCGAGCAGGTCGGGGTCGATCGTGATCGAGCCGACGTAGTGCAGGTCGCAGTCGCTGACCGTGGCGCGATGGATCTTCGCCTTCAGCATCACGCGCTGCACGCCGCCACCTCCCGTGCGTGCTCCACGTCGCTGCGGGCCGCGCCGAGCGCGGTGCGGGCGCCGAGCAGCGCGTTGTCGATCAGCCGCACCGAGCCCACGCGTGCGGCGATCGCCAACAGCGCCTGCGGGCCGAGCGCGGGCAGCTCCTCGAAGCTCACGGGGTCCACGAACGCGACGTAGTCGGCGGCGATCGCGGACTGCCGCAACTGCGTCTGCACGGCGGCGGTGATTGCGGTCGCGGAGCGCTCGCCTGCCTCGACGAGCTCCTGCGCGCGCCGCAGCGCATCCGGCAGCGCCCGCGCGCGCTCTCGCTCCTGCGCGGACAGCAGGGCGTTGCGGCTCGACATCGCGAGACCGTCGGGCTCGCGCACCGTCGGCAGCGCTTCGATGCGCACGGGCAGGTTCAGGTCCTCCACGAGGCGGCGGATCACGGCGACCTGCTGGGCGTCCTTCTGGCCGAAGTAGGCGACCGCCGGCTGCGTCATGCAGAGGAGCTTCGTGACCACGGTCGTGACGCCGCGGAAGTGCTCGGCGCCGCGGCACTGGCCCTCGAGACGCTGGCTGACGGCGCCGCGCACCTCGACGGTCGTCGAGAAGCCGTCGGGGTAGACCTCGCTCGCCGAGGGCACGAACAGCAGATCGGCTCCGGCCGCCGCGGCCAGGCCTGCGTCTGCCTGCTCGCGGCGGGGATAGCGCTCGAGGTCCGCGCGCTCGTCGAACTGCGCCGGGTTGACGAACAGCGAGACGGCGACGAGGTCGCATTGCTCGCGCGCGCGCTCGATCAGCGACAGGTGACCCGCGTGCAGCGCGCCCATCGTCGGCACGAGCCCGACCTCCAGCCCGCAAAGACGAGCCGGCGCGAGCTCGCCACGGAGCTCCGCTGCGGTGCGCACGCTCTTCATGCGCGCGCTCGCGGTGGGGTTTTCGGGCTCATCTGCTCGGTCCAGTTCCTCTGGGGATACCGGCGCGACTGACTGCTGGTGAACAGCTTCACAGAGCTCGGTGCTCTGGTCCTTCCAGGTCCATTTCGAGGCGAGCCCCGATCACGGCCCTCGAGTGGAATATACCCCCAAAAGCGGCCTCGGTCACGCGGCGCGCCGGGCGAGCCTCACCAGGCGTCGACGTTGGGGCGCTTCTTGCCCGCGCGCAGCCACCACGGCGTGGCGGGCGCATCCAGGAGCATTCCGATCCAGCGGCGCGAATCGGCGGGGTCGATGACGTCGTCGATCTCCCCGTAGGCGGCCATGTTCATCCCGCGGCCGCGCTCGTAGGCCGTCTGCACCATCTGCTCGAAGGCGCGCTCGCGCTCCTGCTCGTCCTCGATCGCCTCGAGCTCACGGCGCATGCCGAGGCGGACCGCGCCCTCGAGCCCCATCGCGCCGAACTCCGACGTCGGCCAGGCGACCGTGAACAGAGGCGCCTTGAAGCCGCCACCCGCCATCGCCTGCGCGCCGAGGCCGTAGCCCTTGCGCAGCACGATCGTGCCCATCGGCACGCTCACGTTGGCTCCGGTGAGGAACATGCGCGCGAAGTGGCGCACGGTGCCAGTGCGCTCGGACGCGGGGCCGACCATGAAGCCCGGCGTGTCGCAGAGGAGCAGGAGGGGCAGCTCGAAGGCGTCGCACAGCTGCATGAAGCGCGCCGCCTTGTCCGCCGCGTCGGCGTCGATCGCGCCGCCCAGGTGCATGGGGTCGTTGGCGAGGACGCCCAGGGGCCGGCCTTCCAGGCGTACCAGGGCCGTGACCATGCCGGCGCCGAAGCCGTCGCGAAGCTCGAGCACGGAGTCCTCGTCGAAGAGCTCGCGCACGACGGCGCGGACGTCGTAGGTGCGCTTGCGCTGCTCGGGCACGAGCTCGCGCAGCGCCGTGGCATCCCGCAGCGGCGCGGGCTCGCTCGGACCGCGGAAGTAGGAGAGGTAGCGTCGCGCGAGCAGCACCGCCTCGCGTTCGTCGGCGGCGCGCAGGTCGACGACGCCGTTGGCGTACTGCACGTCGATCGGGCCGACCGCTCCCGGCTCGTAGGAGCCGAGTCCGCCGCCCTCGATCATCGCGGGTCCGCCCATGCCGATGCTCGAATCCTCCGTGGCGATGACGACGTCGCAACAGCCGAGCAGCGCGGCGTTGCCGGCGAAGCAAAAGCCGGAGGCGATCCCGACGAGCGGCACGAGCCCGCTGAGCGAGGCGAACAGCTCGAAGGCGCGACAGTCGAGGCCCGCCACGATCGGCATGTCGACGTCTCCGGGCCGCCCGCCGCCGCCCTCGGCGAACAGCACCACGGGAAGTCGCCGCCGCGCGGCGATGTCGAACAGGCGGTCCTTCTTCATGTGGTTGCGCATCCCCTGCGTGCCGGCGAGGACCGTGTAGTCGTAGCTGAGGACCACGCAGGCCTTGCCGTCGACCTCGCCCACGCCGGCGACGAGCCCGTCGGCGGGGGTTCGCCGGATCAGCTCCTCGCGCGGACGGCGGCGCTCCTGCGCGGCGAACAGCAGCGGTCCGTACTCGACGAGGCTGCCCGGGTCGAGCAGTTCATCGAGGTTCTCGCGGGCCATGCGCTTACCGCGCTCGCGCCGGCTCGCGAGCGCGCCGGGGCGGGCCGCGTCGAGGCCCTGCTCGTGGCGCTCGCGCACGGCGCGCAGGTCGGCGCGCTCGCCGCGACGCTCCTGCTCGGCCGGCTGCGCGCTCGCGCTCGTCACCTGCGCGGCGCCTGCCGGCGCGCGGGACTCGAGCGTGGCGAGCAGCTGTCCCTCCTCGACGCTCTCGCCGACCACCACGGCGAGCTCGCGCACGACCGCGTCGGTGTCCGCCGTGAGCTCGTGCTCCATCTTCATCGCCTCGAGCACCACGACGGCGGCACCCGCGCGCACCTGCGTGTCGCTCGCGTGTGGAAGCGCGACGACGGTGGCGGCGAAGGGAGCCCTCAAGGTCTGCTCGGCTGGTGGCGACATGCGGGCAATCATCGCTAAAGCGCGCAGCGATTACGATCCCCGGGGTGCCCTCGGAGGTCTCATCGCCTGCTGCGCGGCGCGAGGCTCTGAAGGAGCTGCTGGCGCAGGCACGCTCCTGCGTACGCTGCGCCGAGCTCGCGGCGACGCGCAAGACGGTCGTCTTCGGGGCCGGCAACGCGAACGCGGATCTGATGTTCGTGGGCGAGGCGCCGGGTGCCAGCGAGGACGAGCAGGGGCTGCCGTTCGTCGGGCGTGCGGGGAAGCTGCTCGACCAGTTGCTCGGCGAGATCGGGCTCGAGCGCGCGAGCGTGTGGATCTGCAACGTGCTGAAGTGCCGGCCCCCCGGCAACCGCGACCCGTTGCCACTGGAGATCGAGAACTGCCAGGAGTACCTCCTGGGCCAGGTCGAGCTGATCGAGCCGGTCGTGATCTGCACGCTGGGCAACTTCTCGACGAAGCTGCTGCGCGGCGACCCCACGGGCATCTCGCGCCTGCACGGTCAGGCGGAGGTGATCACGATCGGCCGCCGGGCGGTGCGCCTGTATCCGATCTACCACCCGGCGGCGGCGCTGTACACGCCGCGTATGCTCGAGACCCTGCGCGCGGACTTCGCGAGGCTCCCCGAGCTGCTCGCCGGCGGCGCGCCCGAGCAGCCGCGGGCGCCGCGGGAGCTCGACGTGCTCGATGCCGAGGAGGACCTCGCTGCCAAGGACGGCGAGCCCCAGGAGCGCGAGCCGGACCAGCTTGGCCTGTTCTGAGCCCGGCGCCGCCCCGGGCGATCTCCTCCACGCCAGCATGGGCGAGGCGTCCAGGTTCTCTGGACGCCTCGCCGCGCGGGCGCTGGACACCCCGGGGGACACATTTAGGCCCTGTTTCTCTGGGCTTAGGAGGGATTTCAGGTGATTCGTCGAACCTATTGAAAGGCAGACCCCTAAAGTCGTTTCCAGGGTCTGCCGATGAAGGTCCTGTCTCCATCCCTCCAGGAGTGACCGGCCCGCGCCCCCCATTCTCCCGCGGGCCGGTCTTTTTTAAGCGCCCGCCGCGCGAGGCGGCCTCCAATCGAGATCCACCTTGGCGAGCCGCTCCCGCCGGGCTCGTGAGCGCGCTCGATTATTGTCAGCGCGAAGTGGCGATCCGCAGCCTCTCCACGGCGTCGGCAGCCGAGACCGAAGCGCTCGGGGCCCAGATCGCTGGCCGGCTGGGCCCGGGATCGGTGGTGCTCGTGCGCGGTGAGCTCGGAGCCGGCAAGACGACGCTCGTTCGCGGCGCGGCCCGGGCGCTCGGAGTCACGACGCCCGTCACCAGCCCGACGTTCACGATCGGCAACCGCTACCGCGGCGGCGCGCTCACCGTCGCGCATCTCGACCTCTACCGGCTCGCGGACCTCGAGCACGAGGATCCGGAGCTGCTCGATGACTACCTGGGCGAGGGGCAGGTGGTGTTCATCGAGTGGCCCGAGCGAGGGGCCGAGGAGCTGGTGCACGCGGACCTGCGGGTGACCCTGAGCCACGGCGGGGGCGACCGTCGCGAGGTCGCGATCGAGGACGCCGGCGGCGACGCGAACGCGGGCGGAGCGCGGCGGGCTTGATCGTCCTCGGGCTCGACACGGCGACGTCGGCGACCGCCGTTGCGCTGCGTGTGGGTGCCGGCGAGGCGCTCGAACAGCGCGACGACCCCGCTGGCGATGGGCATCCTGGGCACGCCACGCGCCTGCTGGCGATGGCCGAGGAGCTCCTTCGGGCGCGCGGCGTCGCGTGGGACGAGCTCGAGCGCGTCGCGGTCGGGGTGGGCCCGGGACGCTTCACGGGCCTTCGAGTCGGCCTGGCCACCGCGCACGGCCTCGCGCACTCGCTCGCGTGCGAGCTCGTGGGGATCTCGAGCCTGCAGGCGCTCGCGGCCGCAGCGCTCGCGGGCGAGGGTGACACGGGCGAGCGGCCCGAGGCTGTGCTGGCGATGATCGACGCCCGCCGCGGCGAGGTGTTCGCGGCCGGCTACGGCTTATCCCCCGATTCGGCGTGGATGAGCCCGCATGAGCTGTTCGGCCCGCTCGCGCTCGCTCCAGAGCACCTCGCAGGCCGGCTCGCGGGGGAGCCCGCTCGGCGCTGGCTCGCCGTGGGCGACGGGGCGCTGCGTTACGCACACGCGCTGCGAGACGCCGGGATAGCGCTGGCGCCGGAGGGCTCGCCCGTTCACCGGGTGAGAGCTTCGGCGATCTGCGAGCTGGGCGCGCTCGCCACGCCGGCACAGGATCGCGAGGCGGTGCTGCCCCAGTACCTGCGACGCCCCGATGCGGAGATAGCCTTGGGGGATGCCCCGGCCGTAGGGGCATCTCGAGCATGAACGAGCGGACCGCCTCACAGCACATCGCGCCCCAGTCTCCGGCTGTGCAGATCCGGCGACTGAGCTACCCCGACCTTCCCCAGGTGACGGCCATCGAGCGCCGCGTCTTCCCGACGCCGTGGTCGCTGGCGATGTTCGTGCTCGAGCTCTCAAAGCCCTCGGGGATCTGCCTCGCGGCGGTCTACGAGGATCGCCTCGTGGGTTACCTGATCTGCTCGCGCTACGACACCGTGTGGCACGTGATGAACGTCGCCGTCGACTCGGCACACCAGCGCGAGGGTCTCGCCTCGGCTCTGCTCGCAGAGCTCTACCGGCGCGTCGACGACGACGACGCGCGCTTCACGCTGGAGGTGCGTCCCTCCAACCACGTCGCGATCCACCTGTACGAGCGCGAGGGCTTTCGCGCGGCCGGCATGCGCCGCCGCTACTACCAGGACAACGGCGAGGACGCGCTCGTGATGTGGCGCACGCCCGCAACGCTTGCGGGATCGCTCGAGGACGTGCCGAACGCCGCCCCGCAGTGATCCTCGCGGTCGAGAGCAGCTGCGATGACACCTGCGCCGCCGTCCTCGAGCAGGACGGCCGCATGCGCTCGAACGTGATCTCCTCCCAGGAGCAGCACGGCCGCTTCGGTGGCGTCGTGCCGGAGATCGCTGCGCGACGGCACCTCGAGCTCGTCGACGTGGTGATCGACGAGGCGCTCGCGCGCGCGAGCGCGACGCTCGAGGACATCGAGCTCGTTGCGGCGACGCAGGGGCCGGGGCTGATCGGCGCGCTGCTCGTGGGACTCTCCAGCGCGAAGGCGCTGGCGGCGGCGAGGATGCTGCCGCTCGCGCCGGTCGACCACCTTCAGGGGCACGTCGCCGCGAATTTCCTGCCCGGCGCGGACGCTGCCCAGGCGGACCCCTTCGAGCCGCCCTTCGTGTGCCTGATCGCCAGCGGCGGGCACACCCTGCTTGCGCACGTGACGGCGCACGACGGCTTTCTGGTGCTCGGCACGACGCTCGACGACGCGGCCGGCGAGGCCTTCGACAAGGGCGCGCGTATGCTCGGGCTCGGCTATCCGGGCGGCGCGGCGCTCGAGCGCCTCGCGGCCGGGGGGGACCCTGCCGCGTTCTCGCTGCCGGGCTCTCCCGCGGAGCGCCCGCGCGGGCGCGGCGCGGGCGGGCGGCGCTTCTCCGAGAGCCTCGACTTCTCCTTCGCGGGGTTGAAGACCGCGCTCCTCTACACGCTCAACGCGCTCTCCGAGGATGAGCGCGCCGAGCGCGCCGCCGACCTCGCCGCGTCATACCAGGCGGCGATCGTGGAGCGCCTGTTCGTGCGCGCACGTCAGGCCCTCGCCGCGACGGGGCTCGAGCGCCTGGCCGTCGGCGGGGGCGTCGCCGCGAACGGATTGCTGCGCGCGCGCCTGCGCGAGCTCGACGCCGCCGTGCATATCCCCGAGCGCTCGCTGTGCACCGACAACGCGGCGATGATCGCGAGTGCAGCGCGCTTCGGCACGCATCTGCCCTACCCCCAGTATCTCGGCCTCGACGCGTATGCGAGCGGCGAATGGCCGAGCTGACGAGCATGCCGACGATCACCGTCCTGTCCAAGCCCGGCTGCCATCTGTGCGAGCAGGCGATGCTCGCGCTGCGCCGGCTGCAGGCCCAACTCGAGTTCGACCTGCAGGAGCGCGACATAACGAGCGACGAGGCGCTGCACCGCAGCTACTTTGAGCGCATCCCCGTCATCTGCCTCGACGGCGAGGAGGTGTGCGAATACTTCGTCGATGAAGGCACCCTGCGGGAGCGTCTAGAGTCACGAACATGAGCTATGGAGAGTCGACGATTGGCGCGGTCGAGCCCGCGCGCGACGGATCGCATGCCGCGGGCGAGCGCCTCTCGCTCGGCGTCGCCGCGCGCCTGTCGCGTTACCTGCAGGTACTGACCCAGGCAAAGAAGATGGGCAAGGAGACGATCTCCTCGCAGGAGCTCTCCGACTACACGCACGTGAACTCGACCCAGATCAGGCGCGACCTCTCGGGTTTCGGGAAGTTCGGCAAGCGCGGGGTGGGCTACAACGTGGAGGCGCTCGTCTCGCAGATCCGCAAGATCCTGCGCACAGCCGGCCAGCACAACATCGCCCTGATCGGCGCGGGCCACCTCGGCAAAGCGATTGCCTCCTCGGACATCTTCGCCGACCACGGCTTCCGCGTGGTCGCGATCTTCGACTCAGATGACGCCAAGGTGGGCACGAAGGTCGGCAACCAGACGGTCCGCCACATCGATGAACTGCGCCACCTGGTGGAGGAGGAGGACATCGTCGTGGGGGTGCTCGCGGTCCCGACACACGCAGCGCAGGGGCTCGCGGACGAGCTCGTGGAGGCCGGCGTGAAGATCATCTTCAACTACTCAGAGTCGCTGCTGGACGTCCCGCCGGAGGTGACCGTGCACACATCGAGCCCCGCCGTTGATCTGCTGTACGCGCTGTACTTCTACCTGACCTGAAACGTCCGTTCGCGCCCGCCGGGCGCCGCACCGCACACGCAGCCGAGACCCTTCTCTCAAAATCGCGATGAGCAGCCTCGACCTTGACCGCGCCGCGGAGACCTTCGCCGACGCCGCCGACATGACGGTGGGGATCGAGGAGGAGTTCGCGATCCTCGACCCGCAGACCCTCGAACTGGCGCCGCGCTTCGAGGAGCTGCAGGCGGCGGCGCAGTCCGACGAGGTGCTGCGCGAAGCGATCACCGGCGAGCTGATCTCCTCGGAGATCGAGGTCATCTCCGGCGTCGGCTCGGACCTGCAGGACGCGGTGACCCATCAGCGTGATCGCCGCAGGCGCCTGTTCGCGCTGGCGGACGCGCGCGGCGCTGCGCTGGGCGCCACGGGGACGCACCCGTGGGCTGACTACCGCAGCCAGCCGATCATCGACACCGAGCACTACAGGCGCGTGGAGGAGGGCCTCAAATACGTGGCCTGGCGCAACAACACCTTCAGCATGCACGTGCACGTGGGCGTGCGCGACCTCGACCGGGCGGTGCTCATCTGCGACCGCCTGCGCCCGGTGTTGCCGGTGCTGCTCGCGATCTCGGCCAACTCGCCCTTCGTCGACGGTCGCGACAGCGGTCTTCACTCCTGTCGCACCCAGACGTTCACGAAGAGCTTCCCGCGCTGCGGCGTCCCCGACGCGTTCGGCGGCTGGCCCGCGTACCGCGAGTACATCGAATTCCTCGTGCACACCGGCTCGATCGTCGAGTCCACCCAGATCTGGTGGTCGATCAGGCCGCACTTCTCCTTCGGCACGGTCGAGCTGCGCATCTGCGATGCGCAGGCGACCGCACAGGAGTCCGAGGCGCTGGCGGCGCTCGCGGTCGCGTGCATCGCGCAGGCAGCACGCGACTGCGATGAAGGCAGGCCGTCGAGGGACTTCGCTGCACGCCTGATCGAGGAGAACATGTGGCGCGCGACGCGCCACGGCATGGATGGCAAGCTGATCGACCTGGAGCGCGCCGAGGAGTACCCTGCCCGCGGCGCGATCGAGCGGCTCGCGAGCTGGACGGAGCCCGTGCGCGCCGAGCTCGGGATCGAGCTCGCTTTCCCGGAGCTCAACGGCGCGCAGCGCCAGCGCCGGTTGATCGCCGCCGGCGCGAGCCGCGAGGAGGTCTTCGCTGCTTCCGTGAGCGAGACGAGACAGACATATACCGAGGAGCTGAGAGTTTGAGCACACCCGAACAGGAGCAACAGGCCACGAGCGAGGAGGAGCTGCGCGCGGCTTACGAAGCTGAACTGGCGCGCATCAGCGCGACCGACATGATCCTCCAGTCGAGCGTGTCGCTGCTCAACCTGGGGGCGCGCAGGCTCGCCCCGCCGGGCGCACCGGGCGCTCCGGGTGAGGCCGGCGGGCGCGACCTCGAGCAGGTGCGCGACGCGATCGACGGCGCGCGCGCACTGCTGGCGATCCTCGAGCGCCGGATCCCGCAGGAAGTGGCACCGCTCCGAGACGCGCTCTCGCAGCTGCAGATGGCCTACGCGCGCGAGGTGAGCGCCGCGCCCGCCGCCGGCGAGCAGGAGCCCGCCGAGGAGCGTGCCGGCAGCGCTCCCGGTGCCCCGGCAGCGCCCGCAGCGGATGGCGCCACCCAGCCCGACCAGCAGCAACAGCGGGGTCCCGGACCGGCGGAGTCGAGCGGAAAGCTGTGGGTACCCGGTAGGTAGGGCGCCCCGGCTGTAGGCCCGCCCGATCTACGTCCGGCTTTAGGGAGCGGGCGCTTGCGCGCGCGGGCCGCCGCGGGGGCGTCAGCCGGCGGGTGGCGGGCCGGCACGATACACTGCGCCCGCGTTTTGCACCGGACCGGTGCACGCTTTGCTGCCGGTCCGGGTCCGATGTGCGCGCGAACATCCTCGCGCGGCAAGAAACCTAGACCGCGGAGGATTTTCGCTTGAGCAGCTTCCTGACGAACCATGGGGTCGTCGTCGCCCTCGTTTGCGCGGCGTGCGCCGTCGTCTACGGCGTGTTCACGACCACATCACTGCTCGCGCTCTCGCCGGGCAGCGAGCGCATGCAGTCGATCTCGCTAGCCGTGCAGCAGGGCGCGCGCGCCTACCTCAACCGCCAGTACACGACGATCGCGGCCGTGGGCTTGGTGCTGTTCGTCGCGCTGATCTTCGTTCAGAACATCGCGGTGGCGGCTGGCTTCTTCATCGGTGGCGTGCTGTCGGGCTCGGCGGGATACATCGGCATGAACGTGTCGGTGCGCGCAAACGCGCGCGTCGCCGAGGCGGCGCGCGGCGGCGTATCGCCGGCGCTCCAGGTGGCGTTCCGCGGCGGTGCGATCACCGGGATGCTCGTCGTGGGGCTCGCGCTGCTCGGCGTGTCCGGCTACTACGGTCTGCTCACGGCCGTCTTCAACGACAGCCAGAAGACGGCCGTCGACGCGCTCATCGGCCTCGGCTTCGGAGGCTCGCTGATCTCCGTGTTCGCGAGGCTGGGCGGCGGCATCTTCACGAAGGCCGCCGACGTCGGCGCCGATCTCGTCGGCAAGGTCGAGGCGGGGATCCCGGAGGATGACCCCCGCAACCCGGCGACGATCGCCGACAACGTCGGCGACAACGTCGGCGACTGTGCCGGCATGGCGGCGGATCTGTTCGAGACCTACGCCGTAACCGCCGTCGCGGTGATCCTGCTCGGCGTACTTACGTTCCACGAGGCGACGCGCGTCGCGCTCTACCCGCTCGTGATCGGCGGGGCGGCGATCATCGCGTCGATCATCGGCACCTTCGCGGTGCGCTCGCGGTCCGGAAACGTCGAGCGAGCGCTGCTACAGGGCTTGATCGTGTCGGGCGTGATCGCGGCCGGGGCGTTCGCGCCGATCACTTACTGGCTGATGCGCAACCTCTCGTTCAAGGTCGCCGGGCACAACGGCAACCCGCCGAGCTGGTCGCATCTGTACCTGTGCTCCCTGATCGGCATCGCCGTTACGGCGCTGCTGTTCGGGATCACCGAATACTACACATCGACTCGATTCTCGCCCGTGAAGAAGACGTCCAAGGCGTCGATCACCGGCCACGCCACGAACATCATCCAGGGCTTCGCTTCGGGGCTCCAGGCCACGGCCTTGCCGGCGATCGTGATCGTCCTCGGCATCCTCGGGGCGTGGAAGCTCGCCGGCGGCGGTGTCACGGGCATCTACGGGGTGGGTGTGGCCGTCATGGGCCTCCTGTCGTTGACGGGGCTGATCGTCGCGCTCGACGCCTTCGGCCCGATCACCGACAACGCCGGCGGGATCGCCGAGATGGCCGATCTGCCGGAGGAGGTGCGCAAGGTCACCGACCGACTCGACGCGGTCGGAAACACGACGAAGGCCGTCACGAAGGGTTATGCGATCGGCTCTGCGGTGCTCGCTGCGATCGTGCTGTTCGCCGGCTTTCAGAAAGAACTCGAAGCCAAGCTTGGACACGCGATCTCTTTCGGTATCAACGAACCCCCGGTCCTCATCGGCCTGGTGGTCGGGGGCCTCATGGTTTGCCTGTTCGCGTCGCTGTCGATCGAGGCGGTGGGCCGCGCCGGGGGCGCCGTCGTCGAGGAGGTGCGTCGTCAGTTCCGCGAGCACCCGGGGATCATGGACTACTCCGAACAGCCCGACTACGCGACCTGCGTGGACATCGTCACGAAGACCGCGCAGCGCGAGATGATCCTGCCTTCGCTGCTGCCGATCGGACTGACATTGATCGTGGGACTGATCGACCAGCAGGCGCTCGGCGGCCTGTTGATCGGGGTGATCGTCGTGGGATTCTTCTTCGCCGTGCTGATGACCGCGGGTGGCGGAGCGTGGGACAACGCCAAGAAGCTGATCGAGGACGGCGCGTTCGGCGGCAAGGGATCCGATGCTCATGCCGCGTCGGTGACCGGGGACACAGTCGGAGATCCCTTCAAGGACACCGCCGGGCCCGCGATCAACCCGATGATCAAGGTCGCGAACATCGTCGCGATCCTGATCATCCCGATCATCACCTGAGGGCGGGGGAGGCGGCGGCGGCCCCGAGCGGACCCCGACCCCGGCTCGCCCGCGGCGTGTTGCTGCGGCGTCTGGCAAGTGCCTAACCTCAGGTGAGATGCGCGGCCGACAGCTGCACCGGGTGGGGACGTTCGTGCTGTGCGCCGCGATGGCCGCCATCGGGCTGGCGCTGATCGTGCAGGGCGTGCTCGCGCGCGGGGGAGTGGCACCCACGCGCCTGCTGCTGGGGGCGCTCTTCGTCGCAGCCGGCGTCGCGCGCAGCTACCTCGAGCTGCGCCGGGGACGGGAACGATGAGCGAGCCGGACGCGAAGGACCAAGCGGGTCTCGAGCGCGGCGCGCGCTCGCGCGTGATCGCGCGACGCAGCATCGGCTCGCCGATCCTGTTCACGATCGTCTACTCCTCGCTCGCGAGCGCGATCTACTTCTCGCTCGGGGTGATCGCTGGGCACGCGCTCGGGTTGACGCCGGTCGTGTTCCTGCTCGGGGCGGGGCTGTTCGCGGTCACCGCGATGACCTACGTGGAGGGCGCCTCGCTGCATCAGGACCGTGGAGGCGCGACCGTGTTCGCGCGCTACGCCTTCAACGAGCTCGTGAGCTTCATCGCCGGCTGGGCGATCCTGCTGGACTACGTGATCCTGATCGCGGTCACCGCGTTCTCGGCGACGCAGTACCTGAAGTCGTTCTGGTCCCCGCTCGGCCACCACGACGAGGCGCTCGGCCTCTCATTCGCCTTCATCGCGCTCGTGGTGCTCGGAAACATCCGCGGCTTCGGCGCGGGCCGCGCGCGCCGCGTCGGCAGGCTCGTCGCAGCCGACCTCGCACTGCAGGCCTTCATCGTCGTGCTCGGGCTGGTTCTGTTCCTCAACCCGCACACGCTCGTGCACGGGATCCACCTGGGGCGCGCGCCCACCTGGCCGCGCCTGGTGTTCGCGCTCACCATCGTCGTGATCTCGTTCACGAGCCTCGAGTCCGCGTCCGGGCTCGCAGGCGAGGTACGCATCAGCCGCGCCGGCTTGAAGCGTCTGGTCGCGAGCATGACCGCGACGGTCGCCTTCCTGTACGTCGGCATCGCGCTCGTGGCGGTGAGTGCGCTGCCGGTCCACGGCGCGGGCACCGCGCTCGCGGGCCGCTACGGCAACGCGCCGGTGATCGGGATCGTCGAACAGGTCCACCCGCATTGGCTGCAGCGCACGCTCGTCTACCTGGTCGCCGCGCTCGCGGCGGTGACGCTGGTCGCGGCGGCGAACTCGGCAATGATGGGCCTCTCGCGGCTGGCCTATTCGCTCTCCACCAACCGTCAGATCCCCTCCGGCCTCGGGCGCCTGCACCCCGTGCGCTCGACGCCGTATGTGCTGATCATCCTCGCGGGGCTGCTCGCGGCGGCGCTCGTGGTGCCCGAGAACCTCGACTTCCTGATCGGCATCTACGCCTTCGGCGCCACGCTCGCGTTCACGATCGCGCACCTGTCGATCATCCGCCTGCGCTACCGCGAGCCCGATCGCGACCGCCCGTACCGAATCCCGCTCTCGATCCGCCTGCGCGGCGGCGAGCTGCCGCTGCCGGCAGCGCTGGGGGCGCTCGCGTCCGCGCTCGGCTGGATCGCCGTGATGGTCGTGCACCACAGCGCGCGTTACGTCGGCATCGGCTGGATGCTCGGAGGCGTCGCGCTGTACGTGGTCTACCGCCGCGCTGACGAAACCTCGCTGCTGCGACCCGTCAGGGTCTCGCCCGAGGTGCTGCGAGCCGAACGCGAACCCGCGCGCGAGTACGGCTCGGTGCTGGTGCCGCTGTTCGGCACGGATCTCGACGACGACATCGTGCAGACGGCGGCGTTGCTCGTCGCGAGCGAGCAGACCGACGAGGCGGCGATCGACTCGGCCACGATCGAGGCCCTGTGGGTGTTCGTGCTGCCGATGTCGCTGCCGCTCGACGCGAGCCTGCCCGAGGCGCAGGTCAAACACGCGCGCACCGTCCTCGCCCGCGCGAAGGCGATCGGCGAGGAGTTCAGCGGCGTGCACGTGGCGACCGCGACCGTGCGCACGCGACGCGCCGGCTACGCGATCGTCGACGAGGCGCGCCGGCGCGGGGTGGAGGCGATCGTGCTCGGCGCCGAGGAACCCTCGCTGATCCGCGGCGGCTCGCGGCTCGGCGGACGCGGCGGGCCGCGCGAGGCCTTCGTGGGGGATATCACCAAGTACGTGATCAGCAAGGCGACCTGCCGCGTCATCGTGACCGCGCCCGCCGCGCGCGACTCGCCGATCGAGCTCGCCCGTCGGCCGAGGCGGGACGGCGCCACCATCGTCTAATCTCCGCGCTATGGCAGCGTGGGGTGAGAGATGTTCGTCCTGATCGTGGGCGCGGGGCGCGTGGGCTCGGCGCTCGCGAAGTCCGCGCTTGCTGCCGGGCACGAAGTCTCGGTGCTGGACGCCGATCCGCTCTCGCACGAGCGTCTCGACGCGGGCCAGAGCAAGAGCTGGGAGGACGCGGAAGGCCAGTTCACCGTTGGCACCGCGCTCGAGACCGACGCGCTGATCCAGGCCGGAATCGAGCGCGCGGACGTTTTCATCGCGTCGACCGCCGGCGACAACACCAACCTCGTGATCGCGCAGATCGCGCAGAAGCGCTTTGGCGTCGAGAAGGCGATCGTGCGCGTCATGGATCCCGCCCGCGCCGACTGGTACGGCGGCCAGGGCCTGCAGACGATCTGTCCCACCAAGCATGCGATCGAGATGTTCGAGCGCGCGCTGGCACCAGAGGCCGCCTAGGTGTACGCGATCATCGCCGGCGCCGGCAAGGTCGGGCGCAACCTCGCGCGGGAGCTGATCAACAAGGGCCACGAGGTGACCCTGATCGAGTCCTCGCGCCCCAGCTACCTCGCCAACGAGGAAGAGTTCGAGCACGCGATCCAGTACGGCGATGCGACCGAGCTGTGGGTACTCGAGCGCGCCGGCATCCAGCGCGCGGACCTTGTGATCGCCGTCACCGGCGACGACGAGGACAACATCCTCGTGTGCCAGGTCGCGAAGGAGAAGTATCTCTGCGATCGCGTGATCGCGCGCGTGAACAACCCCCGCAACCACGATCACTTCAGGCTCCTCGGGATTCAGCCGGCGGTGTCCGCCACCGACCTGATACTCCGCCTGATTGAGCACGAGGTGCCGCGCTACGGCCTCGTGCACCTGCTCGCGCTTGAAGAGGAGCGACTCGAGATCATCGAGCTGGAGGTCACCGAGGGCGCGCCCACCGTGGGCGAGCGCGTCTCGGATATCAGCCTCCCGGAGGGCAGCCTGATCATCTCCGTGCTGCGCGAGGGATCGGGCTTCGTGCCCAAGCCGGACACCGTCATCCATGCCGGTGACGAGGTCCTGCTCGTGCTCGACCCGGGCCTCGAGGAATCGATCACCGCCTATTTCGCGCCCGAGGGGCACGCGGCCCGGATCTGATCGCGGCGTTCGCGCGCGCCATAGCTCGCATCCAAGCGGCTTCGTCGGGGGCAGCTCCCGGGCGATTGGCTATCGTTCTCGGCCGAGCACTGTCCGGGATAGTCCAATTGGCAGTGACGCCCGGTTCTGGTCCGGGAGATTGGGGTTCGAGTCCCTGTCCCGGAGTCTGGTACGCCCGAGATCACGTGGCGCGTGCCTCTGAGGTCCCTCGAGAACACCGAGACGCCTCAAGCCGATCCGCGGGCTCGATCGACGGGATCAGCACAGCCACGGAGTCGCCAGGCACGCCCGGCGATCGCCGAACGCGTGATGCCTAGGCCGTGACCGGGGCTCATCGTCGCTCTGGGCCGAGCCCGTGATCGCTCGCATAGACTCGCCCGGCGAGAGCTGCGAGGCCGCTCGACACGGGCCTCGGGAGTCGTGCGGATGGGCAACAAACAAGGGGAGGGGTTTATGGCACGTAACGAACACCGACTGGTCGTGCGCGCGGTGCTGACGCTCGCGACGGTGCTGCTGGCGAGTGCTGTCACGCTTGTCTGGGGCGCCGGCGCGAGCCTCGCGGTGGGCGCCGAAAAGTACTACGAGGACACCCACGGAAACGTCTGCGTGGGGCTGGAATTCACAGGGGGATTCCCCGCCGCCAGTTGCACGATGGCGGCCCTCACGAGCGGCGAAGACAACACCGGGCTGGGGGAGGACGTCCTCAATAGCGACACCGGAGGTTCGGCCAACGTCGCCGTCGGTTTCAAGTCGCTCTACTCGAACGAATTTTACGGAAGCCGCGACACAGCGGTCGGGGACGAAGCGATGTTCGGCAACAAGAACAGCGCCGACAACACGGCGCTCGGCTACAGGGCTCTGTATGCGAACGGCATCGAAGGTATCCAGAACGTCGCCCTCGGTCAGGAAACGCTGTACTCCAACAGGGGCGGCAACGACAACACCGCGAGCGGGTTCGAGGCGCTGTTCTCGAACACCAACGGCTCGGGCAACGTTGCCGACGGATACGGGGCGCTGCTGGACGACACGTCTGGTGCCAACAACATCGCCAGCGGCTATGAAGCGATGGTCATGAACAGCACCGGCAGCGAGAACGTGGCCAGCGGCCTGCGTGCGCTCGAAAGGAGCAAGGCCTCTGAAAACGTGGCGATCGGTCCCTACGCCGGCTCGCGGCTGACGACTGGCGCCAACAATGTGCTGCTCGGGTCCAACGCCGGCACACAGCTCACGACGGGATCGAGCGACATCGACCTCGGCAACGAAGGCGTGGCCGGTGAGGCGGAAACCACGCGCATCGGCACCGCCGTCACCCCCGAAACCGCCGCGACGCCGTTCCGGGCGTTCATGGCGGGCATATATCTGAAAACCATTCCGGGTCCGGCGTGCAAAGTCGTAGTTGACTCCAGCGGCCAGCTTGGCTGCAAGGTCGAAAAAGTCAAAAAAGGCCCTTCAGAAGTCGCGACTCTGCGGGCGCAGGTGAGCCGCCAGCAGCAGGAGATCGACCGGCTCATCAGCGAAGTGAAGTCGATCCGCAGGTAGGTTGCTGGCAACTTTGTGCAGACGCAGCCAAGCGGGCGGGTGAACCCGCTCGGCCCTCGTCGCGCGGTCTGCGCGCCGGGCGTGAGGGTGGAGGGTCGTCTCGGCCTGTGCCTTTCAGTTCCTGGCGGTTCGGGCTCGCTGGATCGCTCGTCTCAGCGCCCGGCGAGCTCTTGGCCGTACAAAAGGAAGTACAGGCCGTCGGCGGCGAAGAGCTGCTCGTGAGTGCCAAGTTCGACGATCCGGCCGCTCTCGAGCACGACGATCAGATCCGCGTCACGGACAGTGCTCAACCGGTGCGCCACGACGAACGCGGTGCGGTTCTCAAGCAGCCGGCTCATGTTCGCGCTCACCGTCCGCTCGGATTGCGAGTCCAATGCACTTGTGGCCTCGTCGAGCAGCAGCACCGACGGGCGGTGGTAGATCGAGCGCGCGATCGCCAGCCGCTGGGCTTGGCCGCCCTGCAGGCGCAGGCGGCCCTCACCGACGCGGGTGGAGTAGCCGAGCGGTAGCCGCTCGGCGAGGGCATCGAGGTCCGCGCTCGCCGCCGCCGCCCGCACCGCTGCCATGTCGGGCTCCTCCTCGCCAAAGGCGATGTTGCGCGCGAGCGTGTCGTCGAAGACGTGCGGCTTCTGCGGGACAAGACCGATGCGCCGACGCAGGTCGCTGCGCCGCAGCTCGCGAAGGTCGATCCCGTCGAAGGCGATGCTGCCGTGGGAGACCTCGAGTAGCCCCGCCAGACACTTCAGCAGCGTCGACTTGCCCGACCCCGAGCGCCCCACGATCGCGACGGTCGTTCCCGGCAACACGTCGAGGTTGATGTCCTGCAGGATCGGCCGATCCGGGCTGGCGGGATAGCTGAAGCCGACGCTCCTGAGCGTGACGCGCCCCTCGAGTGTTGGCACCGCTCGGAGCCCGGGGTCATCGTCGGCCTGCTCGGGCTCGCGGTCGAGGATGTCGCGCAGTCGCGTGAGGATGACCATCAGCAGCTGGAGCTGCTCCCACATCCCGAGCAGCCAGATGATCGGCCCGGAGGAAAGCAGGACCAGCGAGTTGAAGGCGACGAGTTGGCCGATCGAGAGGTTCCCGGCCATGACCTCGAGAGCGCCGAAGAGCAGGAACAGTATGAGCAGCAAGAACGTCACGAAGGAGGTCATGCCGCCGTAGCTGATCGCCGCAAGGTCGGCGCGGGCCACGCGCTGGGAGACATCCTGGAAGTCGTTCAGCATGCGCCGACGCAGGCCATTCTCGGCGCCGAGGGACTTCACCGCCTCCATCCCGTGGATCGCGTCCAGTTGGCGCGATCGATAGCGCGAGAGCCCTTCCTCTTCGGCCTGATACGCGGGACGCATACGCCGCACGCCGGAGCGGATCAGGAGCGCGTAGATCGGCGCCGTGGCCACCCACAACAGCATCAGCGGCACCGACAGGAAGCCCATCAGCACGATCGCCGCGAGCAGCTGACTGCTCTCCGCGAGCGCCTGGACGCCCTGCTGTGCGGCGAACTCCCGGATCGTTCGCAGACCCTCGAGGCGACGCTCGACATCGCCGGAGCGCCGAGTCTCGAAGTACTCGAGCGGCAGACGCAGCAGGCGTCCGGCGATGTGGTCCAGCGACTCGCCATGGATTCGCACCGCCACATCGGCGATGAAGCGTGCCTGCACGAGCGCCGCTGCGAGTGCGACGAGCTGCAGCGCGAACAGGCCACCGGTCAGGATGTAAAGGCGCGTGTAGTCCTTCTGGCGGACGACGGAGTCCACGATTTCCCCGGTGACGACCGGAACCAGCATCTGCAGCGCGGCCGCGAACAGCGCCAGGCCGAACACCACCAGCAGGCGGCGCCAACGGGGACGCACGAGCTCGAGCAGCCAGCCGAGGTCCGGATGCTCGGTCGGCGCCTCGGCGAGGGCGGGCGTGGCGAAGGGCTGGAGCACCGTGCTGTCCCAATGGCGCGACAGATCCTCGCGTGCGACCCAGCCGGGGCTGTCCCCCGGATCGGCGATGTGGACGCGCCCGGGGGTCACCTCGTCGAGCACCGACCAGTGCTCGCCGGGCCAGCGGATGATCGCTGGCAGCTCGAGCTGGTCAAGCTCCGGCTCGCTGGACCTCAGCTCTGTCAGCTTTAGCCCCAGCGTCGCGCCGCAGCGCACCATCCCTTGGACGGTCGGTCCTCCGGAGGAGTAGCCGAGTACCTCTCGCACGTATGCGCTGCGCACGTGGTGTCCAAGCGCCCGGCACACCATCGCGATGCAGGCCGCGCCACCGTCGCTCTCCTCGAGCTGGGCGATGTATGGGACGTGGCGCGTGCGACGAGGCAGCCGCAGCCTCCGCCGGCGGGCGCCGACCGCAGCGCGCACGGGCCTCTCAGCCGCCAGCTCGGCGCCGGCCACCGTCCGCTCGGCCGGAAGCAGCTCCTCGGCGAAATCAAGCGGCACGTTGCGTGCCGGACCGCGCTCGTAGAAGGCGAGCTGCTCCAAGACGCGCTCGTGCATCGCCGGGTTCTCAGCCTGGAACTCGTTGAACAGCGAGCCCTCGAGGGCGAGCAGTCGTGCGCCCGTAACGGCTTCCACGGTGGCGGTGCGCGGACTGCCTCGGAACAGCGAGACCTCTCCGAAGATGTCCCCGGCGCGCAAGTACCGCAGGTCCCCGTGCGCGCGGTTGTGAACGCGCAGTCGACCGTCGACGACGAAATACAGCGGCCCCGCGGGATCGTCCTCCCCGAACAGCGTGCTTCCCGCCGCCGCCGTGACCTCCTCGAGCTCGGCGACGAGGGCCATCAACGTGTCGTCCCCAAGCACGGCGAACACCGGGTGAGAGCGCAACAGCGGAGCCAGGCGCCGCGCGCGCGCCTGTGCAGCGAGTCGACCCCCGACCTCGGGGTGACGGCGCACGATTGCCGCGAACAGCGCCGGCTCGAGCTGGAGCACCTTGACGGGGCTGACCGCACGCACGGTCGCATGCTGCGGCGTCCGATCGAGCAGACCCGATTCGCCGAAGGACTCACCGGGCCCGAGAGAGCCGAGCGCGACCTCGGCGCCGCCCTCCTCGCGCAATGCCTGCGCGTGCCCAGACAGGAGCACGTAGAACCCGTCGGAGCGATCGCCCTGACAGACGATGTCCTCGCCCTGCGCGAAGTCCCTTTGCACGAACGAGTCCGCGACGAGCTCGCGCACGGCCTCGGGCAACGCTCCGAGCAGCGGCTGCTCCGCGAGGATCTCCTCGCGGAGCAGCTCGGCAAGCGGTGCATGGCTGTGTGCGATGCCCTCTATGGCTTTCTCCTCAGCGTTGGGCATCCAGTGGGGCTTCGGCCCGCGCCTGCCTCCCCATGGGCGCGAAAAGCGGCACCATACCCACCCAAGACTCGCTCGCGCGCGCCGCCGCTCCTATCGACGGGGGTAGGACATTCCTCCCGCCGTCATCGACACGTGCCTATCGACGCGGAGGGTGATTATCAATCAACATGGCCGGTGGGCCGGTCCGTCGGTCCAGACAGGGGGCGTTTGCGTGAGGTCGGAGCTGGCAGAGTCGTTTGAGGGAAGCGCCGGCGAGGGCGTCGGTCGCGGCGGCGCACGAACCGGATCGACTCCCACGCGGGCGAGGACCGGCTACTTCGACGCCTACCTGCCGCACGTCCTGCTCGAGCGTCTCATGGACGCGTCAGAGGTGCGCGTGGTGACCCAGAACGGCACGATCGTCTTCGTCGATGTATCGGGGTTCACCAAGCTCTCCGAGCGCCTAGCCCGCGCCGGCCGGGAGGGCGCCGAGCAGATCGTCCAGACGATCAACGATTGCTTCACGGCGCTGCTGGCCGAGGCGTACGCGAACGGCGCGTCGCTCCTGAAGTTCGGTGGCGACGCTCTGCTGCTGTGGTTCGATGGCGAGGAGCACGCACTCAGGGCCTGTGCCTCGGCGCTGGCGATGCGAGCGACGCTCCGGCGTGTGGGGCGCGTGCGCGCGGGCGGCACCAGCATCGTCCTGCGCATGTCCGTCGGCGTCCACAGCGGCGCTTATGAGATGTTCCTCGTCGGCGGCTCGCACCGCGAGTATCTACCGGCGGGCCCAGCAGTGAGCACCGTCGTCGAGCTCGAGGGCAACGCCGCCGCGGGACAGATCCTGCTCAGTCAGCAGACGGCGCGGCAGCTGCCCCCGAGATGTCTCGGCGCCAGCCTCGAGGCCGGCACGCTGCTCACGGGCGCCCTGCTCACGAGCTCGTGGATGGCAGGGGAGTCGGCCGCCCCGTCGGACGCAGCCGTCGCGGCCTGCTTGCCCACCGCGTTGCGGGCCCACCTGACGGCGGCTCCGGCGCAACCCGAGCATCGCGTTGCGACCGTCTCGTTCGTTCAGTTCGGCCAGCTCGACGGCCTCATCGCTGCGGACGGTCCCGAGGCGGCCGCCGAGAGCATCGACGAGGTGGTGCGCACCGCGCAGGACGCCGCCGACCGCTACGAGATCTGCATGCTCGGATCGGACATCGCAACCGACGGGGGAAAGCTGTTATTCAGCGCGGGCGCGCCCCGAGCAACCGGCGATGAGGAGGAGCGCATGCTGCTCGCGATGCGGCACATCGTCGACGCCGGGACGCGGCTGCCGGTGCGCGTCGGGGTCAACCGCGGGTACGTCTTTACTGGCGAGGTGGGGCCGCCGTATCGGCGCACGTACGTCGCGATGGGCGACGTCACCAACCTCGCGGCGCGCCTAGCCGCGAAGGCGCCGTGGGGAACGATCTACGCCACTGATCGGGTGCTCAGCCCGACGCGGGCGCGCTTCGCGCAGACCGAGCTGCCGCCCTTCACAGTCAAGGGAAAGAGCCGACCCGTGGCTGCGTTCGAGGTCGGCGCGGGCGTGCGCGTGCCGCCGGCAGCGAGTCCAGCGGGCACGCTGCGGCCACTGATCGGGCGAAAGCGCGAGGTCGAGATGCTGGAGCGCTGGATCGCAGAGGCGCAAGCGAACCAGGGCTCCGTGGTCGAGCTCCTCGGAGACCGCGGCAGCGGGAAGTCACGACTTCTGAGCGAGGCGAGCAAACTCGCGCACGGGATGCGCGCGATCCAGACGACGTGCGAGACCTACACCCAGACGATCCCCTACATCGCCTGGCGCGACCTTCTCAGGCAGCTCCTCGGCTTGGGCTGGGATGACCCCGACGAGCTCGTCCTGGAGCGGCTTCGAGCTGACCTTGCCGACTCCGATCCCGAGCTCCTTCCGTGGTTGCCGTTGCTGGCGATCGCGCTCGGCGCCCAGGCGCCTAGCACTCGCGAGGTCGATGAGCTGGCGGCAGACGCGCGCGTAGCGAAGCTGCACGAGGTTGTCGGGCGGTTGCTCGAGCCGGCGTTGTCCGCCGCGACGCTGGTGTCGATCGAGCACGCCGAGGCCATGGACGAACCGTCGGCTGCGCTCCTCGACAGCCTGCTCGAGCGCGTGCAGAGGTCCTCGTGGCTCGTGATTGTGAGCCGCCGCGATGTGGTCTCGGGGTTCGCGAGCGCATCGCCCGGGGTGGCGCTGCTGGAGCTGGGTGCGCTCACACGCGCCGACGCGCTCGCACTCGCAGAGGCGGCGCCCGAGGCCCGGCTGCTCACACCGCATACGATCGCGCTGGCGGTCGAGCGTGCGGCGGGCAATCCCGAGTTCCTGCTCGACCTTCTCGCCGCGGCCGCGTCGGGTTTGGGCGACAGTGAGCTCCCGGAGAGCATCGAGGCCGCGGCGAGCGCGAGGATCGACGCGTTGGATCCCGGCGACCGCGACCTCCTGCGTCGAGCCGCGGTGCTGGGGCTCACGTTCCGGACAGCGCGCCTGGCGCACGTGCTCACGGCGGCCTCCTCGCAGCCCACCCGCGAGACGTGGACGCGGCTGTCGGGGCTCATCGTCCAGGAGTCCGACGGCTATGTGCGCTTCCGCAGCCCGCTGATCTGCGAGGCCGCCTACGCGGGCCTTCCATTCGCGCTGAGACGGGCCCTGCACGCCGCCATCGGAGCGGCGTTCGAGCGTGACCTCGGCACCGATGTCGACGCCGATCCGGCGGTTCTCTCGCTGCATTTCAGCCGGGCCGGCGACGAGCGCCGCACCTGGACGTATGCGCTCCTCGGCGCCGAGCACGCTGCTGCGCGCTTCGCGGTCGCTGACGCGGCGCGGCTGTACAGACGAGCCATCGCAGCCCATCGCGGCGCCGAGTCCACCGCGGCGGAGCTTGCGCAGGCCTGGGAGGCGCTGGGTGCGACCCTGATCACCGTGGGCGAGACGGCGGCAGCCGAGCAGGCTCTCGGCGCCGCGCGTCGCCTGTACGAGGGTGAGCCGATCGCCGAAGCGCGTATCTGCTTGCTGCGCGGTCAGATCGCCCAGCGCAACGAGCTGCCCCGCGCGGTGCGCTGGACGCGACGCGGGCTGCGTGCCCTCGAGCCGGTCCGCGGACCCGAGGCACGCTGCTGGCGCGCTCGGCTAGTCGCTGAGCTCGCGTCGATTCGCCAGAGCCAGTCTCGCTATCGCGAAGCCGAGCGCCTCTGTCGCGAGGCGCTGCTCGAAGGCGAGGCAGCGGAAGAGCTGCGCGCGCAGGCGCGTGCCTCCTACACCCTCGACTGGGCGCTCTTCGAGCTCGGACGTTACGACGAGGTTCGATATTCCGCGCGTGCGCTCGAGATCTATCGGGAGCTGGGAGACCCGGAGGAGGAGGGACGGGTACTCAACAATCTCGGTGGCCTCGCGTACAAACGCGGACGCTGGGTGGAGGCGATCGATCTGTACCGCCAGGCCGGCGCCTGCGGCGAGCGGGCAGGCCACTACGCAGATCTCTCCTACACCGATGGCAATGTCGGCGAGATCCTGGCGGACCAGGGGCATGTCGAGGAAGCCGCCTCGCACCTGCGGCGTGCCCGACGCGTGTGGATCGCGACCGGGCACCGCGTCGGCGCGGCGTTTGCCACGATGCTGCTCGGCCGGCTCGCGGCGCGCAGCGGGGACACAGAGGAAGGTCTCGCGCTGCTCGGAGAGGCGCTCGCCGACATGGAGCGGTTTCACGCTGACTTCTATGCCGAGTTCGCACGCGGAGCGATCGCCGAGGCGGAAGCACTCGGAGGCGATCCGGTGCGCGCCTGCGCCCTTGTGGACGAGCAGCTCGCTCCCAAGGGCAGCTACGTCGCGCTCCTGCGACGCGTCCGCGGCATCGCGCTCGCTCGCCTGGGCGACCGCGACACTTCGATCACCGAACTCGTGCTCGCGGCGCAGGCTGCCCGCGAGCGTGAAGAGCACTACGACGTCGCCGCCGCCCTCGATGCGCTCGCGTCGCTGGGTGTCGCCGACCCCTCTCAGCTGCGCGAGCGCGACGAGATTCTCGCGCGTCTGGGGATCGTCGCGCTGCCGAAGATTCCCGTGCCGATGTAGTCGGCGCGGCGCCTCAGCCGCTCGCCGTGCTGGCGAGCGGCTGAGCGCCCGCCCTAGTGCATCAGTGGGTCACCGAATTCATTCGGAACAGGTACGAACACTTCGATCTCGATTTCGGTCCTGCCGGTACCCTCGTTCGCGAAGAGGCCCCTGGACACGACACACGGGCCGGTGCTCCCCTCCGTGCAGTCAGGAAGCAGTCCGGTGTATACCGGCGATCCGCCGACGGAGCCCTGCTGCAGCGGCGTGCCTTCCCGCGTCGTGAACGGGTACGGCGCCTGGAAGCAGACCTGCTGGGTCGCAGGCACGACTCCCGCCGGCGCAACATAGGTGAGCGTCACGTTCTCACTGAAGGTCAGGTTGGGTGGACTGGTGAAGAACTGGTACACGTTGGGATCGCTTGTGACCTGACCGGGGCAGTTGGGTGGCCCGCTCGAATTCACCGAAGCGAACAGCGTCCCGGGCGGTTGTCCAGGCGGTTCCTCCCGCGCTGTCACATATGCCGCGCCATTTTCGGTTCCGACTTCCAGGCTGCAGAATTCCTGGCAGGAAGTAGCCGCCGCGGCCTTCTGCACCTGCGAGCCTCCGTGGACGCTGCTTCCGATGATGGTGACCCGCCCGCTGCATCGCACGCTGGGCGTGAGGTTTTGGACCTGCAGGTGCCCACCGACGGTGTCTCTTTCGATCGCGAGGCACGCGGCCCCATTCTGGACCTGTACGTTGCCCTTGATCGAGGAAGAGGCGACGTAGACGTTGCCGGTCGTGCCTTCGATCTGCAGGTTCCCACCTATCGCGACGCCGGCTTCTATCGCGACGCTACTCGCGCCGTTGATCTGGACGTTGCCGCGAATCGTCGACCCGCCAGAGATGGTGACGCTCGTGGCGCCGTTGATCTGCACGTTCCCGCGGATCGCCGTGCTTTCGGTAATCGTGATGCTCGTGGCGGAGGTGCCCTGCAGGTCTCCGCCGATCGTTGCGCCACTCGCGACCAGGCTTCCGCCGGAGTTGACCTTCACGTTCCCGGTAACCGTCGTTCCGTTCAGCACGCAGCCGCTGCCCGCTTCCAGATTGGGCCCGACCGTGCTCGCGCCGAGCGCCGTTTTGCAGATGCCGACAGCCGACGCGCTTGCAGCCGCTACCCCGAACGCCGCCAGCATCGATGCCATAACCGCCACGACAAACCATCGCTTCATACGAGCCCCCTTGCTCTAGGCATGGATTTGGCGTGGAGGTCTCCACGCGCGGACGCGGCAGCATACAGCATGACGGTCGCTGGGTCCAGGCGCGCGCCGGCGCGTTGTGAGGAGTCACACCGAGGCGAGATCCAGCGTGCGACCCTCGGCCGCGACGCTGACATGCGGACCGCCGGGAGACGCGCCGCCGAGCCGCAGCTGCAGCGCGTCGAGTTCGTCATCGCTGCGATCGTGGCGATGGTGAAACAGCGCTACCGAGCGCGCCATCGAGCGCCGCGCCAGCCCGACCGCGTAGTCGGCGACCGCATGGCCAAAGGCGGCACCCGCTGCCAGTTCCTCCGGGAACATCTGGGCGTCGTGTACGAGGAGGTCAGCGTCTTTGGCGAGCTCCATCGCGGCCGGGTGGAAGGCTCCGTAGCCATCGTCGCCCGGGCCGAGAGCCGTGGGGCAGTGGTCGGGCATGTACGCGAGCGTCGTGCGCCCGTCACTCACCCTGTAGCCATACGTTCGCCCGCCCTTGTGCGGAAGCTCGCGAGCTAGCACCGTGAAGCCCTCGACCGTTTGCTCGCCGGTGGTGAACATCGCGAACGTCCATTCTCCCCGCAGTTCGCTGGGCTTTATTGGGAAATACGGCGGCCGCATCATGTTTGCGAGTACCTCCTCGGCGTCATCGCTGTCAGGCTGCTCGGGGAGCAGGAGCTCTGTGCGCGCGTCGGCCCGGTCCGCAGCTCCGAAGAAGGGCAGCCCGACGATGTGATCCCAGTGCAGGTGGCTGAGCAGGATGGTCCCCGTGAACGGTGAGCCGGTGAGTAGCGCTGAGACCTTTTGCAGCCCGATGCCGGCATCGAGGAGGAGCGTTGGATTCCTCGCTTCGTGATGAGTGAGCGCGAGGCAGGGCGTGTGTCCCCCATAGCGCACGAAATCGGCGCCCGGCGCGGGTGTCGACCCCCTGACCCCGCAGAAATGCACGTGCAAGCCGCTCAGCTCCAGTCTGGTCGTGGCGTTGGGGCAGGAAATCTGCGAACGCCCGCGGCCGAACGCTGCCCCCGCAGGCCGATCGAGTTTATGCGCAGTGTCCCGTCATGTGCTCACGTGTCCGCGTCAACCGTTGGTGCCGACGCGCGTTTCCTCTAGTGGGGGGAAGGGTACGTCAAAAGGCGGAAAGGAGGCAATTCATGCTTGTAGCTCTCGTCATTCTCCTGCTTATCGCCGCGATCGCTGGCGGTGTGGCAGTTAACCCGCTGCTGTTCCTGATCGCCCTGCTTGCCATTCTGGTGTTTGTCGGCGGCGGTCGGCGCGGCGCAGTTCTCTGACACGCTTCACGGTCAGGGTCTCTGCTATCCGCACACCGGCGGGTGGCAGAGCCTCGCCGTGGCAGGAGGACCGCTGCCGAAGGCGCTCGTCGAGGCCGTGAAACGCACGCTAGCCTTCCCGAGGGTTGGGGCGTCGCAATAGTCATATGACGAGGGATGCCCTCTTCGGCGCCACCGACTGGATGGCCGGCCACCTGAGGGCGTGGCCGCTGCTTGCACTCGGCGCTGCGCTGGTGTTGGGCGTGACGATCGCCGATTATGAGGCCGGACCAAGCGGGACGTTCATCGGGCTGGTCCTACTCGGTCCGTTCGTGGTATCGCTTGGGGCTCGACCACGGGTGACCGCAATCGTGGCGGCACTCGCTTTCGCAGCGCTGCTGGCTAGCCTCACGTGGAGCGAAATGTCCGGCTGGGAGCTGTGGCTGCGCCTGGTCTTCGTCCCCGCCGGTGGTTTTGTCGCCTGGGCCGCGGCGAGCGCGCGGGAGAGCGAGCTGCATCTGCGCCACCTGGCCGAGGAGCGGGCGCTGGTCGCGAGCATTCTCGAGGCGGGGCTCGCGCCGGCGCCGCTCCCGGATATCGACGGTTGGCGGATCTCCGCGCTCTACCGCCCTGCTGAAGGTCCAGCGAGCGTGGGCGGGGACTTCTACGACGTCTGCCAGACGCGCAGCGGCTGGGCGCTCGTCATCGGCGACGTCGTGGGGCACGGACCGGCGGCCGCAGCCACGACCGCGCTCGTGCGCTACACGCTGCGCACGGCGCTAGCCACGACCGCGGGGGTCGCCGAGGCGCTGGCGGTGCTCGCGCGAGAGCTGATGAAACACGCGAACGGGCTCAGTTGCGCCTGCGCGATGGCGCTCCTGCCGAAGAGCAGCGACGGTGTCCTGGAAGTCCTCTGCGCCGGCGCCCACCGCCCCTACCTCCTACGCGCGGGCGAGGCGCGCGAGGTCGGTGAGCTGGGCCTGCTCGTCGGAGCGATCCCGGACGTCAGCTGGAAGGGCACGCCGCTGCTGGTGCACGAGGGCGAGATGCTCGTCCTCTACACCGACGGGCTCCTCGACGTGCGCCGGCACGCCGCTAGCTTCGGCCCGGAGCGGCTTGCCCGGACGCTGGCGGGCGCACGCGACGGCGAGGATGTGCTCGCGCGCGTGCGCGCGGCGCTCGAGGATTTTGGCGGCGAGCAGCAGGACGACATCGTGCTCGTGGCGCTGCAGCGTACCCGGGTCGGCGCAGAGCGCCGTTGGGAGGCGGCACCCGGCGTAGCTCGACGCGAGCATCTGCATGGTCCGCCCGGGGAGATCGCGCCGTACGAGCGGCATTAGCGGGCCGTCAGCCGCTCGCGTGAACGGGTGCCATGGGCGACCTCGCGCCCGCGGGTAGGATCGACAATGATGAGCAGCACCGTGGAGACGACGCCGCTGCGCTCCCTGCCGGCGTGGAAGGCTCTCACCGAGCACCACCGAGAGCTCAGCCAGCGCCACCTGCGAGAGCTGTTCGCAGCTGACGAGCGTCGCGGCGAGCGTATGAGCGCCGAGGCGGCTGGCCTCTACCTCGACTACTCCAAGAACCGCGTCACCGACGAGACGATCGGCCTGCTGATGAAGCTGGCCGCCGAATGCGGCCTGCGCGAGCGCACCGAGGCGATGTTCCGCGGCGAGCGCATCAACGTCTCCGAGAACCGGCCAGCGCTGCACGTCGCGCTGCGCATGCCGAAGGGCGAGTCGCTCCTCGTGGACGGGGTCAACGTCGTCGCACAGGTCCACGAGGTGCTGGATCGGATGTCGAGCTTCAGCGAGCAGATACGCGCAGGCGAGTGGGTCGGGCACACCGGCAAGCCGATCCGCAACATCGTGAATATCGGGATCGGAGGCTCCGACCTCGGCCCGGTGATGGCCTACGAGGCGCTCCGCCATTACAGCCGACGCGATCTCACCTTCCGCTTCGTCTCGAACGTGGACGCGACAGACTTCGCCGAGGCCACGCGCGACCTCGCCCCCGAGGAGACGCTGTTCATCGTCTCCTCGAAGACCTTCACCACACTCGAGACGATGACCAACGCCCGCAGCGCGCGCGAATGGACGATCGCGGCCCTCGGCGATGAGGCCGCGATTGCCCGCCACTTCGTCGCGGTCTCGACCAACGCCGAGGAGGTCTCGAAGTTCGGGATCGACACCGGCAAGATGTTCGAATTCTGGGACTGGGTCGGCGGGCGCTACTCGATGGACTCGGCGATCGGCCTGTCGACGATGATCGCGATCGGCCCCGAGGCCTTCCGCGAGATGCTCGCCGGCTTGCACGAGATGGACGTGCACTTCCGCAGCGCGCCGCACGAGCGGAATCTCCCCGTGCTGCTCGGAGTGTTGGCCGTCTGGTACGGCGACTTCTTCGATGCCGAGACGGTGGGGGTGATGCCGTACTGCCAGTACCTCAAGCGTTTCCCCGCCTACCTGCAGCAGCTGACGATGGAGTCCAATGGCAAGCACGTCACGCTCGACGGACGCCGCTTGGATTACCAGACGGGCGCGGTCTTCTGGGGAGAGCCCGGCACCAATGGGCAGCACAGTTTCTACCAGCTGATCCACCAGGGCACGAAGCTGATCCCGCTCGACCTGATCGGCTTCGGCAAGAGCCTGAACCCGCTCCGCGATCATCACGATGTGCTCATGTCGAACGTGTTCGCGCAGGCGGAGGCGCTCGCGTTTGGGAAGACCGCGGAGGAGGTCCGCGCGGAGGGGACACCCGAGGCCGTGGTGGCGCACCGGGTGTTCGAGGGCAACCGCCCGACGAACGTGCTGCTCGCCGAGGAGCTGACGCCGAGGACGCTCGGCGCGCTCGTCGCCCTGTACGAGCACAGCGTCTTCACGCAGGGCACGATCTGGGCGATCGACTCCTTCGACCAATGGGGCGTCGAGCTCGGGAAGGTGCTCGCGCGGCGGATCATCCCGGAGCTCGAGTCCGACGTCGAGCCGCCCCTGCGCCACGACAGCTCGACGAACGCGCTGATCCGGCGCTACCGCAGCCTGCGATGAGCAGCGACGGGTCGCAGTCGATCGGCCTCGTCCTCGCGGACGTGGACGGCACGCTTGTCACGCCTGAAAAGAAGCTGACCAAGCGCACCGTGCAGGCGGTACGCAAGCTCCACGAGGCAGGGATCCTGTTCGCGATCACCAGCGGCCGTCCGCCGCGGGGGATGCAGATGCTGGTGCAGCCGCTGCGCCTGCAGACACCGATAGCCGCATTCAACGGAGGCCTGCTGGTGGAACCGGACATGACGGTGCTCGAGCAGCGCGTGCTGCCGCCGGAGCTCGTTCCGCAGATCGTCTCGACGCTCGGCGCCGCGGGCGTAGACGTGTGGGTCTATCGCGGAGCGGACTGGCTCGTCCGCGACGTGCAGGCTCCGCACGTCGCGCGCGAGGCGGCGACGGTGCAGTTCGAGCCCACGCTCGTGGAGAGCTTCGAGGGGATCACGGAGGACATTGCGAAGATCGTCGGCGTCAGCGACGACCATGAGCTCGTCGCGAGCGTCGAGAAGTCCGCGCGCGAGCGCTTTGGCGATCGCGTCTCCGCAGCCCGCTCGCAGCCCTACTACCTCGACGTCACCCACCCGCACGCGAACAAGGGCGAGGTCGTGGAGCTGCTTTCGCGGAGGCTCGGCGTCGCGCCCCAGCAGATGGCGACGATCGGCGACATGCCCAACGATGTGCTGATGTTTGCGCGCTCTGGCGTGTCGATCGCGATGGGTCAGAGCGACCCGGAGGTGCAGCGCGCCGCGCGGCACGTCACGACCTCGAACGACGAAGAGGGCTTTGCCAACGCGATCGAGCGGTTCATCCTGAACGCTTCAAAGAGCAAGGGCACAAGACTGATGGCGGCGGAAAGGAGCCGGTAGTGACCACGAACACGCCGATGCAGCTTGGAATGGTTGGTCTCGGGCGCATGGGCGCCGGTCTCGTGCGGCGACTGATGCGCGACGGCCACCGTTGCGTGGCCTACGACGTCTCGCCGCAGGCAGTCAAGGCGCTCGCCGATGACGGCGCCGTCGGTGCCGGCACACTGGCGGAGTTCGCCGCGAAGCTCGAGAAGCCACGGACGGCGTGGGTGATGGTGCCGGCGGGCTCGATCACCGACCAGACGATCACCGCGCTCGCACAGGTGCTGGAGCCGGGCGACACGATCATCGATGGCGGCAACACCTACTACCACGACGACCTGCGCCACGCCGCAGAGCTCGCGCAGAAGGGAATCCACCACGTGGACGTCGGCACGAGCGGCGGCGTCTGGGGCCTCGAGCGCGGGTTCTGTCTGATGATCGGCGGCGAGGACGAGGTAGTGGGCCGCCTCGACCCGATCTGGGCCTCGATCGCTCCGGGGGCGGACGCCGCGCCGCGGACGCCTGGACGCAGCGGCGAGCCATCGGCATCCGAGCAGGGCTACTACCACTGCGGCCCCAATGGCGCCGGGCACTTCGTGAAGATGGTGCACAACGGCATCGAGTACGGCCTCATGGCTGCATACGCAGAGGGCATGAACATCATCAAGAACGCCGATGCGGGGTTACGCGAGCAGGACGCTGACGCCGAGACGGCGCCGATGGAGAACCCCGAGCTCTACCGGTACAAGATCGACACCGCGGAGGTGGCGGAGGTGTGGCGCCGCGGCAGCGTAGTCGCCTCGTGGCTACTCGACCTGACCGCCGAGGCGCTGCACGACTCGCCGGAGCTCGAAGAGTACGCCGGCAGGGTCTCCGACTCCGGGGAGGGCCGCTGGACCTCGATCGCTGCGATCGACGTCGGTGTCCCCGCTCCGGTCCTTACGAGCGCCCTCTACTCGCGTTTCGCCTCGCGCGGGCTGGACGAGTACGCCAACCGACTGCTGTCGGCGATGCGCAAGGGCTTCGGCGGCCACGCCGAGAAGCCCGCCTGAGAAGCCGGCGGCTCCGCGGCCGTTCCCCTCACATCCAGGCGCGCCGGATACCCGCGCGTGCGCTCAGGCGCTGTGCGCCGAAAGGTGCGACGAGGATCGTCCAGGGCTCGGCGCCCCGGTCCGGGTATCCCCACAGCCCCTCCTTGCCGTCGGCGCCGAAGAAGTAGTTCAGGCGCTCGCCTTCGGCGACTTCGCTCGCGCCGCTAGCGAACAGCGCCCTGCGCCCGTCCACGAGTTCGATCGCCCACGGCTGCGCCTTCAGCGAAGGCCGCGCGTGGTTTGCGAAACGGAGCGGCAGCGTACGCGTGAGCTCTAGCCGCAGCCCGCTGCGCGACCACGGCCCGGAGGGGCACACGACCGAGCGCGCGGTCATGCTCGCGCTGAAGCAGGGGTCGGCGATCAGGTTGCCGCTGACGCATCTCCACGCGTCGCGGCGATCGGCGCTTGCTGATCCCGTCCAGCAATACCCGCGCCTTGCGTGCGTGCGCAGCGTGCTGGTGCCGTTCGCGCGGAAGGGCCGGTATACGCGGGCGAGCGTCGCGGCGGAGGGGCCGCGCTCCGGTTGGCCGCCGGGTGTCGGCTGCGGGCCGCCACCCGGTGCGGGCGCCGTGCCTTTGCCCGAGCCCCGGCCGGTGTGCGGCGCCAGAGCGACCGTTTCGCTCACTGTTTCGAGCAGTTCGGATTCTTCTTCGAGCGGAAGGTTCAGGTACAGACAGAGCGTCGCCCCTCCCGGCGCTTCCGGCAGGAAGCTAAACCTGCCGTAGGCGGTGCCCGTGCTCCTCCTGAACGCGCCGCTCCAGACACGGTGGGAGGCTTCGATTTCTTCGGGGCATTCGGCTTCCTGGGCGTAGGCGCTCGCCTCGCCGGACCACTCGCACGGCGCACCCGCTTCGCATTCGTAGTCGATCTGAACCCGGCCTTCGAGCTTCTCGCCGTTGTCCAGCGCGTAGATGTGGCCGCTGGCGCCTTCTGCGCCCACCGATGGCGCGGCCGTGAGGATGCATGCGGCGAGCGCGAGCACGGCGACGGCTGCGACGCGGATGGCGTAGGTCCGCAACCCTCGCGATATGTAAGACCCGACTGCTCTCACTCCCGCCTGCTCCCTTTTCCTCCGCTCGGAGGGAGTTCGATGATAGGCCCGCAGACTACGCCGCGGCTGCCTGTGTCGACCAGTCGCGGTAGAGCTCGTAGTAGCGCCCGCGCGCGGCGAGCAGCTCTTCGTGGCTGCCCTGCTCGACCACGTGGCCGTGCTCGAGCACGACGATGCGTCCCGCCTGACGGATCGTGGACAGGCGGTGCGCGATCACGATCGACGTGCGCCCGGCGAGCAGCCGCCGCAGCGCAGCTTCGATACGACGCTCGGTGTGCAGGTCGACGTTCGAGGTCGCCTCGTCGAGGATGAGGATGCGGGGGTCGGCGACGAGCGCGCGAGCGAACGCGAGCAGCTGTCGTTGCCCGGCGGACAGCTGCACGCCGCGCTCGCCGACCTCGGTGTCGAGGCCGTCGGGCAGCTCCGAGATGAACTCCGCGGCACCGACCGCCTCCGCGGCGGCGCGGACCTGCCCGTCATCCGCATCGGGTCTGCCGAAGGCGATGTTGTCGCGCACGCTCCCGGAGAACAGGAACGCCTCCTGCGGCACGATCCCCAGCTGCGAACGCAGCGAGTGGCTCGAGACCTCGCGCAGGTCGTGCCCGTCGATCAGCACGCGTCCGCGCGTGGGGTCATAGAAGCGGGCGAGCAGCTTCGCCATCGTCGACTTGCCAGCGCCGGTGGCGCCTACCAGCGCGACGGTCTGGCCCGGCGGCACGTCGAGGTCGACATGCTCCAGCGCCAGTACCTCCTCCGCGGCGGCGTCCGCGGGCCGGTAGCTGAACGAGACGTCCTCGAAGCGAACGGCGCCGCGGATCGTGTCGATCGTCTCCGCGTTGGGCGCGTCAATGAGCGTGGGCTCGATGGCGAGCAGCTGGAAGATCTTCTCGAGCGCGGCCATCCCGGACTGGTAGGTGGTGTACAGCTGCGAGAGCTGCTGGATCGGTTCGAACAGGAACGACAGCGTCGCGACGAACGCCACGACCGTCCCGACTGTGATGTGCCCGTCGATCGCCTGGTAGCCCCCGTACAGGACGATCAGCGCGATCGCGATCCCGGAGAGCATTTCGACGCTCGGGAAGTAAGCGGCGTTCAGGCGCACGGTGACCATGTTCGCCTCGCGGTTGTCCTCGTTTAGCGTCGCGAAGCGCGCCTCGTGGCGCGGCTCCTGGCCGAAGCTGCGTACGACCCGGATGCCGGAGAGCGTCTCCTGCAGGTACGCCGTGATTGAGCCGATCGTCTCGCGCGTGCGCCGGAACGCGCCGGCGGAGGTCAGCCGGAACCAGATACTGAGCCCCGCCACGAACGGCACCACGCAGAAGGTCAGCAGCGCCAGCTTGGGGTCGAGGTAGACGAGCACGGCGATCGCTCCGATCAGCGTGAGCCCGGACTGGAAGAGCGTGACGACGGAGTCGGTGACGAGGCTTTCGAGAGCCTCCACGTCGTTGGTCATGCGCGAGATCAGGACGCCGGCCGGCCGGCTCTCGTAGAAGCCGATCGGCTGGCGCTGCAGGTGGGTGAAGATGCGGATTCGCAGGTCCGCGAGCGCGCGCTGGCCGACCCAGCCGACGAGGTATGTCTGCGCGTAGGTCGCGAGCCACACGAGCACGGCGGAGAGCAGGAAGGCGGCGACGACGAGCACGAGCACCCTCGTGTCCCGATGCACGATGCCGCGGTCGATCGCGAGCTTGGCGAGCAGCGGCGGCGCGAGCGAAGCCGCCGTGCCGAGCACCAGTGCGAGCAGCATCGCGACGACGCGCAGGCGGTACGGCGCCAGCAGCGCCAACAGACCCCGCAGGTTGCGCGCGCGGTTACCGGGGGTCGGGCGCTCGCCCGCCCAGCGCTGCCCGCCTGGCCCGAGACCGGCACGGCTCGCGCCGTGTCCGCCCGTTCCCGCGACCGCGCCCGCGCGCGGCGGCGTGCTCATCGTCTGCCCCCGACGGTGCGGGCGTCTCCGTCGCCGGCGCGGCTCTCTTCGGTCTCGTGTTCCGCGCGCTCGAGCGCCGCGACCTCGGGCCGGCCGCTGCCGTAGACGATCTCGCGATAGAGCGGCGAGCTCTCGAAGAGCTCCTCGTGGCTGCCGCGCGCCGCGACGCGACCGTGGTCGAGCACGACCACTTCGTCGGCGAGCGCGATCGTCGACAGGCGGTGCGCGATCACGAAGGTGGTCCGCCCCGCCATCGCCTCGGCGAGCGCGAGCTTGATGCTCTGCTCGGTCGATGCATCAACCGAGGACGTGGCGTCGTCGAGGATGAGCACGCGCGGATCGGCGAGCAGCGCGCGCGCGATCGCGAGCCGCTGGCGCTGGCCTCCGGAGAGCGTCAGGCCGCGCTCACCTACCTCGGTGTCGTAGCCGCGCGGCAGGCCCGTTATGAACCCGTGCGCCTGCGCGCGCCGCGCTGCCTGTTCGATCTGCTCGAGCGGGGCGCCCGGTCGGGCGTAGGCGATGTTCTCGGCAACGCTCGCGGAGAACAGGAAGGGGTCATCGCTGACGACGGCCACCGCGCCGCGCACGCTACGGATGCTCGCCTCGCGCACATCGACGCCGTCGAGCAGCACGGCGCCGCTCGTCGGGTCATACAGCCGCGAGATCAGTGCCACCAGGCTCGTCTTGCCGGACCCGGTAGGCCCGACGAGGGCGACGTTGCGCCCGCCCGGCACATCGAGGTCGATGTCGCGCAGCACCGCGCGTCCTGGCTGCAGGGGCGAGTCACGCGACGCGCCGGCGAGCTCGTCGTGCGGCGGCTCATAGCGGAGGGTCACCGCGCGCAGCGTCACGTGCCCGCTCCCCGGCGGCAGGTCCACTGCGCCGGGGGCCTCGGTCAACTTCGGCTCGCGGTCGAGCAGCTGGAAGATGCGCGCGCCCGATGCGGTGGCGCGTTGCGCGAGGTTGAGCGTCACCCCGAGCGAGCGCATCGGGGTGATCAGCATGTTCACGTACAGGTAGAACTCGGTGAACTGGCCGAGTTTCAGGTGCGCGTGGATCACCGACTCCCCGCCCAGCAGCAGTACGGCCGCGAGGCCCAGCTGGGGCAGGAACCCGATGACGGGGTTGTAGTGAGCTTCCAGACGCGTGACGAGCATCGCCTGGCTGAACACGCGCCCGACCGTTGCGCGGAAGCGATCGAGCTGACGCTGCTCGCGCGCGAACGCCTTCACGACGCGCACCCCTGAGATGTTCTCCTCGGCGTCAGCCGTCAGCTCGCCGATGCGCTGCTGGGTCTCCTGGATCGCGGGGCGCGCGCGGCGACCGTACCTGTAGGAGATCGCGACGACGAACGGGACGGGGATCAGCGCGATCAGCCCGAGACGCGCGTTGATCGCGATCATCACGACGCCGGCGAGCGTGATCGTGAGGATCGACTGCAGGATGAAGACCAGGCCGTAGCCGAGAAAGAAGCGCACTGCCTGCAGATCGACGGTCGCGCGCGACATCAGCTGACCGGTCTGCTGGTGGTCGAAGAAGCCGAGCTCGAGCCGCTGCAGCTGGCCGTACATCTGCTCGCGAAGGTCGTATTCGACCGCCAGCGATACGCGTCCGGCGATCAGGCGCCGCCACACCGTGAGGCCCCAGCGCGCGAGCACGACGGCGATGATCACGAGCGCGAGGATCAGCAGCACGTGGCGTTCGTGCGCGAGCGAGCTCGCGTGCCCATGCGCAGCGAAGCGCGCGCCCTTGCGGATCACTTCGACGGCGCCGCCGGTGAGCGCGGGCAGGGCCACTGTCATGACCATCGCGAGGCTCGCGAGGCCCCACGAGAAGCCGAGCCCGCGCCGGTAGGGGCCGAGGAAGCCGAGGAGTCGTCTGAAGGTGATCATAGTTGTACGGTCAACGAGTATTGCAGCGACGGGGAGGGACCGCAGGGGCGCTGCAGCTCGGGCTTAAGCTGCCGGGTCATGTCGAGGGATCCCTCCCCAGCACCGCGATCGAGCGGCGCGGTCGGCCTGTGCGCGGACTGCCGCCATCACCGCGAGGTGCGCAACACGCGCGGTTCGGTGTTTCACCTGTGCGAGCGCTCGCGGCGCGAGCCCTCCTATCCCCGCTACCCGCGGCTGCCCGTGCTGTCCTGCCCTGGCTATGAGCAGACGGACGCCTGAGGGTCACCCGGCGACGCTCGCGAGCGGTTCTTCGGCCTCTGTTCCGGGCGTGGGCGCGCCGCGCGAGGCCACGAAGTCGCGGCTGCGCACGAGCGCGAACGCCAGCACGGACCCGGTCAACGCGATCGCCGCAGCTATCCCGGCGATCGTGCTGAAGGCGCCGGTGAAGCCGACGCGGTAGGCATGCACGAGCGCGCCGGCCGCTGGGTGCGAGACGGCGCTGGTCACGTGCTTGAGGTCGCCGGAGACGAGCAGCTTGCCGAGCTGCCCATGGGCAGCGGTTAGCACTTCCCGGGCGTGGCCGCTCGCGCGCAGCGCCGAGGTGGTCGTGCGGGTGACGTCGTGCTGGAAGATCGCGCCGAGCCCGGCGATACCTGTGGCGATGCCGGTCTGCCTGAACGTCGCATTGATGCCCGACGCCATGCCGCTGCGCTCGTGCGGCACGACGCCGATCGCGGCGGAGGCGAGTGGCGGGTTCACCATCCCGATGCCGGCGCCGGCGAGCACGAAGGGGACCACCAGCACCGTCCAGCCGGAGCTCGCGTTGACGGCGGTCATCGCGAGCAGGCCGCCAGCGATCAGCAGCAGCCCCGAGCCGAGCAGCAGCCGAACCGGCACGCGCACCGTCAGCCGCCCGGCGATCGGTGCGACCGCGAATGAGAGCAGCGTGATCGGCAGGAAGCGCAGCCCGGCTCCGATCGCGCTGTTGCCCAGCACGTCCTGGAGGTAGAGCGTGAGGTAGAGGAACATCGAGAAGATCGACGCGGCGAGCGTGAATGCGACGATGCTCGCGCCCGCGAAGGCGGGGCGACGGAAGAGCGCCAGATCGAGCATCGGGCGGCGCTGCGAGCGCTCGACGATCAGGAACACGACGAACAGCGCGAAGGAGGAGCCGAGCAGCGCCACGATCTCGGTCGAGCCCCAGCCCTTTTCGTTGCCCTCCACGAGCGCGTAGACGAACATGAAGAGGGCGCCGGAGAAAGTGATGAGGCCGGCCCAGTCGATCCCCGCCGCGTCCGGGTCACGGGACTCGGCGACCTTGCTGAGCGTGAGCACTACACCGCCGACGCCGATCGGGACGTTCAAGAAGAAGATCCAGTTCCAGTCGATCCCCGACGTGATGATCCCGCCGAGCACCGGCCCCACCGCGACGGCAGCCCCGGTGACGGCGCCGAAGACGCCGAAGGCCGTCCCCCGATCGCGCCCGCGGAACGCCTGCGCGATCAGCGCGAGCGAGGTCGCAAACATCATCGCGCCGCCGGTGCCCTGCACCGCGCGGGCGAGGTTGAGCATGAGTGGACTGGTGGCGAGCCCGCACACCGCGGAGGCGGCGGTGAAGACGACGAGGCCGGCCACGAACACCCGCCTGCGACCGATCCGGTCGGCGACGGCGCCTGCGGTCAGCAGGAACGCCGCGAGCGTGAGCGAGTACGCGTTCACGACCCATGTCACGTCGGCGAAGGAGGAGTGCAGCGAGTGCTGGATGTCCGGGAGCGCGACATTCACGACCGTGATGTCGAGGAGCAGCATGAAGATGCCGATCGACACCGCGATGAGGGTCCACCACTTCCGCTCCACGATCACGCTCCCTGCAGGTCGTTGCCTAGCTTGCGCCCGCCCAGCACTATATGAACGGCCTCCTCAGGCGCTCTTGAGGTGGCGCTCGAGAAAGGGGACCACCTCCGCCCATAGCCGGTGGGCCGCCTGCGGGCGGTAGGTCGGCCGGTAGTCGGCGAAGAACGCATGCCCGGCGTGCTCGTAGACGTCGACTTTCACCTCGTTGCCGCTGGCGCCGGCCGCCGAGCGCAGTTTCGCGCCGATCTCCGGCGAGGGGTTCTGATCCTCGGCGCCGACGGCGGCGAGCAGCGGGCAGTGCAGCTGCGCAGCGAGCTCGAGCGGGGGCGTCGGGCGCGTCGGCAGCGAGCGCTCCTGCGGCGTGGCCTTGTCGATGAAGCCGCCCCAGCAATCCACGGCGGCGTCGAGGCGGTCGCTGGAAACCGCGAACAGCAGGGTGTAGCGACCGCCCATGCAGAAGCCGATGCACCCGATCCTGCCGGTGACGTCCTCGCGGGCGTCAAGCAGGTTCGCCGCGCCGTCGAGATCGCCGAGAACCGTCGCGTCGGACATCGCGAACAGTCGCTTCATCAACGCGTCCACGTCGCCCGCGGGCGGCGGGCCGCCTTCGCGCGTGTAAAGGTCGACCGCGAGCGCCACGTAACCAAGGCTCGCGACTCTGTTGGCCACGTCGCGGATGTGGTCGTTGAGGCCGCCCGCCTCGTGGATCACGATCATCCCCGGGAGCGTGCCTGGCGCGGCTGGGCGAGCGAGGTAGCAGTTGATGGGTGTTGCTTCCGAGCCGGGAAATGTGAGCTCTTCAGCGGTCAGGCTCGCCGTGTCGACGACAGCGCCTGCAACCCCTTCGGGGCTCGGCTGAATGGGCACAGGGGTCATCTCGATGCAGCGCCCTGTTCGGGTCGCTCGTCTGAGCTGGCGTTGGACCCGGGATCCTCCTGCTCTCGCAGCTTGCGCTTCACGCGGCGTCGCGTCTCGGACAGCTCGCGCTCTAGCTTGTCGAGCTCGCCGGCACGCCGGCGCACGAGCTCGAGCTGACGTTCGATGTGCGAGAGAGCCTCGTTGAGCAGCTCGCCCCGGCGAGCGCGGCCGACGTCGTCGCGGCTCAGCTGCCGACGGACCTCTGCGCGCGCCTCCTCGGCGGTGAGCAGCGTCTTCAGCTCTTCCAGTGAGACGCCCAGCAGCTCTTTGAGGCGCATCACCTCGCGCAGGCGATCAACCTCCTCCTGGCTGTAGGAGCGATGGGCGCCGGAGGCACGCAGGGTGGGCTCGGCGAGCAGGCCGATCTCCTCGTAGTAGCGGATCGTCCGCGGGGTGGTCCCGAGCAGTCGCGCGACGTCGCCGATGCGCAGATGCCCGTGCGCGCCGTCATCGCCGCGTCGCGCCTCTGCCGCCGGGGCGCTCATGGCCTGCCCACCGTCACTGTGTCGGCGGCGCTGCTCCTGGCCTCGATCACCGCGGCCGCCGGGTCGGCGTCGGTCGCCGCGTCCGCCGCCACGGCTTCGGCAAGCAGCAGACCCTCCGCGGCCGAGTCGAGCGCGGACCCCTCAGCGCCAGCGTCCGCTGCGGGCAGTTGGACGTGCGCGGGTCGAAGCAGGCAGATCGCGCTGCCCAGCAGCGACACGCCGGCGAGCACCCACAGGGCGAGGTGCATATTTTCGATGAACGGTGCGAGCTTCGCGGCGGACAGTCCCTTTGCGAGGCCCGAGAAGACGGCGAAGAGCGTGGCTTTGGGCACCGCCGAGGTGATGATCGCGAGTACGAAGGCGATCGACAGGACCGCACCGGTGTTCTGCAGCAGCGTGCGCGCGCCTGCAGCGATGCCGCGGCGGTGCGCGGGGACGGTGCCCATCATCGCGGCGGTGTTAGGGCTGTTGAACATGCCCGAGCCGACGCCGACGAGCGCGAGCCAGAGCGCGCTCTGCCAGTAGGCGGTGTGGACGCCGAGCGTCGTCATCGCGGCCAGGCCAGCGGCGCTCACGAGCATGCCGATGGCAGCCAGCGCGCGCGAGCCATGCCGATCGGCGTAGATGCCGGCCAGGGGGGAGGCGACCAGCATCCCCAGGGCTAGCGGTATCAGCTTCACGCCCGCGTTGATCGGTGAGTCCCCCTGCGCGCCCTGGAAGTAGAAGACGAACACGAACATCAACGCGAAGCGCGCGAGTCCGTTCATGAAGGCGGCCGCGCTGGCAGCGGCGAACAGACGGTTGCGGAAGATCTGCAGGTCGAGCATGGGCGCGCGCGAGCGGCGCTCGATCGCGACCCACAGCGGCAGCAGCACGCACGCGGCGATGAGGCCGCCGATGACGATTCCGTCGTTCCAGCCGCTCAGGCCGCCGCGCGAGACGCCGAGTACGAGGCCGGTGAGCCCGAGTACGAAAGTGGCCGTGCCCAGCACGTCATAGCCACGCACCGTGTCGGGCTTTGCGAGCTCACGCAGGATCAGCCCGCCCCACACGGCGCCGGCGATCGCGAACGGGACGTTGAACCAGAAGACCCAGTGCCAGGAGATCGCGACGAGCGCCCCGCCGAGGACGGGCCCGAGCACGAGCCCGACGGCGGCGACCATCGTGTTCGCGCCCATCGCGAGACCGAGTTGCTGCTTCGGGAAGGCGTCGGTGACGAGGGCCGCCGCGTTGGCGAACAGGAAGGCGGAGCCGACCCCCTGGGCGATGCGCCACAGGATCAGCTGCGTCGCATCCGCTGAGAAGCCGGCGCCCAGCGAGGCTGCGGCGAAAAGCAGGAACCCGCCGACATAGGCGCGCTTGCGCCCAAAGAGGTCGCTGAGGCGCCCCGCCATCAGCACGAGCACCGTTGCCGCGATCAGGTAGGCGAGGATCACCCAGACGAGCGCGAGCAGGCTCGTGTGCAACGAGCGCTCGAGATCCGGGAGCGCGATGATCAGCGTACCCGAGTTGGTCGCCGCGAGCAGCATGCCGAGGCTCGTGCAGGACAGTGCCCACCAGCGATAGTTCTCGTGACCGGCGGCGACGCCGATGCGCGACCGGGAAGCCGGTGCGGGCCGCTTCACTGCTCCTACGCCGCGACTCAAGATCTGCACCTCCCGGGCTCTACTCGAAGTTTACGTGAACGTAAGGATCACAATAGCAGCGCCGGGTGGTGTCGCCGAGGCGGATCCAAGGTCGCCGGCTGCTAGAACGAGAGGCGGAATGGCGACCGGAGACACACGCATCGAGAGGTCCGAGCAGGAGTGGCGCGAGCGCCTCACGCCGGCGCAGTACGACGTGCTTCGCAGAGCCGGGACCGAGCCGCCGTTCACGGGCGATTACGTCTACAACAAGGCAGCGGGCGACTATCGATGCGCCGCCTGCGGGGCGACGCTGTTCGCCGCCGACACGAAGTTCGACTCGGGGACGGGCTGGCCGAGCTTCACCGAGCCAGCGGTCGCCGAGGCCGTCGAGCTGCGTCCCGACAAGAGTCTCTTCATGCGCCGCACGGAGGTTCTCTGTCGGAATTGCGGATCGCATCTCGGTCACGTCTTCGACGATGGGCCGGGGCCGACGGGGCAGCGCTACTGCATCAACTCGGTAGCGCTCGACTTCCAGCCAGCCGACGCCGGGGCTCCCAGCGCTTCGGCCGGCTCGCAGGACGCCGGCTCCGTCGAGCACCAATAGCCGCCAGCCGCGGCACGCGGCTCTCGTCGGTACCCTCGGTCGCCTAGATGATCATGTTCGAGCAGTCCAAGCGGCTGTCCGAGCCGCTTCGTTGGGGCCGGCGGGAGAAGGCGGTGGTCGCGGTCCTCGTCAGCTGCTTGGCGCTCGCGCTGATCGGGCTCGGGGCCTTCGCACTGACGAGCGGGGCGCCTGCACGCAAGGACTGCATCGACATAACCTTCGCGAGCACGCTCGGCGGCGCCGAAGAGCACGCCTGCGGCTCGCAGGCACGGCGCGTGTGCGCCTCACCCGGTGCCTTCAAGGGCGCGCGCGAAGAGCTGCGCCTGGCCTGCAGACGCGCGCATTTTGCGTTCGGCGCCGGCTGAGGAGCCCAGGAGCAGCGCCAACGGCGGCCTAGACAAATGTCTAAAGGCCGCGAGCAAGTGTTGGGCAGGCTGGCCCTAGTAGCTACCCGCTACGGCACGGTTTCATAACGGCCACGTGCGCCGCCTGTCGGGCAAGGGTGGTGCGCATCCGCAATTCGACTCGTTGGGAGGCCCATGACCTGGCTGTCGTATCCAAGTTGGCTTAATGCAGGGGACAACGCGTGGCAGATGACCGCGGCGACGTTCGTGGGGCTGATGAGCCTGCCTGGACTGGCAGTGCTGTACGGCGGTGTGATGCAGAAGCGCTGGTCGGTCAACAGCATGATGCTCGTCTTCGTGGCCTTCTGCGTGACGCTCGTCGTGTGGGTCCTATGGGCGTTCAAGATGGGCTTCGGGAGCCCGATCGCCCACAGCGGCTCGGGCGTGTTCGGCACGCACGGGTTCCTCGGCACGTTCTTAGGGGAACCGGGGAGTGTCCTGGGCCACGTGGGCGAGGAGGGCCAGGCGGTGATCCCGTCGATCACGGAAGGCCCGCCGTTCCACTTCCCCGAGTCCTCGCTCGTGTACTTCCAGTTCGTGTTCGCGGCGATCACTCCGATTCTCGCGCTCGGTTCGGTGCTCGGCCGCGTGAACTTCAAGGCGTGGGCTCCGTACGTGTTGCTGTGGATCACCTGCGTGTACACGGTGAACGCCTTCCTGATCTGGGGCGGCGGCTACTGGGCGGCGCACGGCGCGCTGGACTACTCGGGTGGGTACGTGATTCACCTGGCAGCCGGTGTGTCGGGCTTCGTGTTCGCGGCGGTGATCGGACCACGCCTGCAACGGGATCGAGAGATCGACGCTCCGAACAACCTGCTGATGGTCGCGTGCGGCGCCGGCATCCTGTGGCTCGGCTGGAACGGCTTCAACGGTGGTGACTCCTACTACGCGGGTGCGGATGCATCCGCAGCCGTCCTGAACACGAACCTCTGCACCGCTGTGGCGATGCTCGTGTGGATCGCGTGGGACTACATCTTCCGAGACAAGCCCTCGATGCTGGGAGCGGTGAACGGAATGATCACCGGCCTTGTAGGCATCACGCCAGCGGCCGGTTTCGTGAACGGCTACGGAGCGATCATCATCGGAGTGGTCGCCTCCACGATCGTGTGGATGTCGATCCGCTTCCTCAGCCGCGCGCCGATGTTCAGGCACGTGGACGACACCCTGGGGGTGATCTACACCCACGGGATCGCCGGGCTATGCGGCGGCCTCTTAGTCGGGTTAGTCGCCGACTCCAATGTGGTCGAGTACATCGGGGTCCATGGTGCCGCGAACCTGCCAGGAAAATCGGGCCTGCTCGTGAACGGCAGCTGGACGCTGCTGCGCTGGCAGGCGGAGACGGGGGCGTGGGTGATCGTCTACACGGCGATCGTCACGTTCATCATCCTGAAGGTGATTGGCATCTTCATCCCGCTACGTCTCACCGACGAGGAACTCGAGATCGGGGATCACGCGATTCACGGCAACGAGGTCTACCCCTCGGACGTACCGACGCTCGGTGGTCCACACGCGCCCACGTGGCGCCCCGGCGACACGGTCCCCGCGGGAGCGGGCGCGTAGCCGACATGCATCTTCCGGTCCGGCGCGCCCTCCCCACGGGCGCGTCGGACCCGGAAGCACGGCAGCACGTGTAGATCGAACGGAGTCGAACGGAGTAAGCGCGGCCCGCGGGGCGCGCTTCTCCTACAGCGCGATGCCGACTGGACAGCTTACGCCCGTGGCGCCGAGACCGCAGGTTACCGCCGGGTTCGCGTCCGGTTGATCTTGTGGGCGCGTCGCGCAAGCGCTGCTCTGGGCCGGTTCGGCTGGGCAGCCGAGCCGCATGCCCCCAGGTGTCATCGTTCGCCACGTGAGGATGCGAGCTGCTCTCGTCTTGGCCGTCACAGCGCTGTGTGCGCTCTCGGCGAGCGCGTCGGCGCGCACGGGCGGCGCATGCCGGGTCCCGCGGCTGAGGGGCCTCACGCTGACCGTCGCACGCACGCGGGCCGCGCATGCGCGCTGTAGGCTGCGCGCGAGAGGTGCCGCGCGCAACGATACCGGGACTCAGATGGTCGATCGGCAGTCACCCGGCGCTCGCGCACACGCCTCCGTTGTGACCGTCTGGCTGAGCCCGATCAACGTGAAAGCAGACGAATCGCCGCCAACGCCGCCGCAGGTGCCGCCCGAAAGGCCCGAAGAACCGGAGCCTCCATGCTGGGGCTCGGCTGAGTACGGTTCCGGGATCCGGGAGCCGCTCCTCACGCCGGGGCCCACGGAGTTCGTCAGCGGCTTCTTCCTCGACGGCGGGCCGCTCGTGGGCTTCTCGGCCCCCGGCTGCGAACGTCCGGTCCCACCACCGGGCGGCGGGACAGTGGAAGTAATGAGCGCGAGCGGGACGCTCGTGGCGAGGCAGACCTCTGAGGGAGGGCACTTCGCCGAAGTCGCGCTTCCGCCTGGCTCTTACACGGTCGTCGGCACTTTCACCAGCGCGATCATCAACGGCACGCCGGCGCAGCAAACCGAGTCAGTGGTGATTCCGGCGGGCTACACCGTACGCCAGGACTTCGTCCTCCAAATCCCGTAAAGCGCGCGCGGGTCGTGTGGTTGCCGGCCTGTCGGCGTCGGCACCCGCGCCAGTGGCTGCTGCTCACGCCCCGCTGATCGTCGTCGGCGCGGGCGTGCCCAGGCCGATGGGGCAGGCGACGCCGGTGCCGCCGAGCCCGCAATAGCCACCCGGATTCTTCGCGAGGTACTGCTGGTGGTACTCCTCGGCGTAGTAGAACGGGTGGGTCTCGTCGACGGGGGCGAGCTCGGTCGTGATCGTACCGTGATGCGCGGCGCTCAGGCGCTCCTGGTAGGCGCTCAGCGAAGACTCGGCGGCGGCGCGCTGGTCCTCATCGCGCCACATGATCAGCGAGCGGTACTGCGTCCCCACGTCGTTGCCCTGCTGCATTCCCTGCGTGGGGTCGTGGCCCTCCCAGAAGATCCTCAACATCTCCTGGTAGCTCGTCTTGGAGCTGTCGAACGCGACGAGTACCACCTCGGCGTGGCCCGTGCGGCCGCTGCAGACCTCGTCGTAGGTCGGGTTGGGAGTTATTCCTCCCGCGTATCCGACCGCGGTCGTGTAGACGCCATCTGCCTGCCAGAACATGCGCTCGGCGCCCCAGAAGCAGCCCATCCCGAATATCGCGGTCTGCACCTCGGCCGGGAAGGGGGGCTTCAGCGGGGTGCCGAGCACCGCGTGAAGCGTCGGCACACGCATCTCCTGTGCGCGGCCGGGCAGCGCAGACGAGCTATCGACCATCGCGGGCTGTTGGCGTGAGAAGAAGCGCATCTACACCTGAGGCTAGCGCGGCTCGAGCACGAAGACCGAGATGTCGCGGCTGGTGCGCTCCTCGTAGTCCTCGAAGCCCGCGTACTGCGCGTTCATCGCGCTCCACAGCTGCGCGCGCTCCTCGCCCTCGGCGACGCGCGCGCGCACCTTCTGGCGGCGCCCCTTGATCTCGACCTCGGCATCGGGGTTGGCCTTCAGATTCAACGACCACGCCGGGGCCTTCGGGTTACCCGCGTTCGACCCGATCACAATGAGCCGCTCCTCCTGGCCCAGATACACCACGGGCGCGGTCCGCGCCTGCCCCGAGCGCCGGCCGGTGCTCGTGAGCAGTAGCACCGGCGCTCTGCCGACGTTCCCGAGCAGGCGCCCGCGCGTGAGGCGATAGACGGGGACGTTCAGCTTCCCGAGCGCGCGCAGCGCACCAGCCGGGATAGTCGTGGTGAAGCGCGAGTAGGCGTGGTCGCTCGGCACGGTGCGCGTGATTATGCTGGACGCGTGGGCCCGGAGACACCTTGAGCGGCGAGCGCGGCGTCCTCTACGAGGTCGACGGTGCGATCGCGCGGATCACGCTCGATCGACCCGAGCGGGGCAACGCCCTGACCTCCGAGTTGCTCGGCGAGCTCGGCAACTGCGTCGAGCGCGCCGATCTCGACCCCGCCGTGCGCGTGCTCGCGTTGACTGGCAGGGGGCCGGGGTTCTGCGGTGGCTATGACCTCGTGGAGAGCGCCGAGGGCACGCTCTCGGAGCGCCCGCAGGCCGTGCCGACGCCGGGCTCGCCGATCGATCCCAGCGTGATCGCAGCCAACCACGACCCGTCGGGCACGTGGGACCCGATGCTCGACTACGCGATGATGAGCCGCAACGTCGCGGTCTTCATGAGGCTCTTCCACTGCAGCAAGCCCGTCGTCTGCAGCGTGCACGGCTTCTGTGTCGCAGGCGGCACGGACCTGGCGCTCTGCTCGGACCTGCTGGTGATCGCGGAGGACGCGAAGATCGGCTATCCACCGGCGCGCGTTTGGGGCTCTCCTACGACCGCCCTGTGGGCGCACAGGGTCGGCGCCCAGCGCGCCAAGAGGCTGCTGTTCACGGGCGACTGCCTCTCCGGCACCGAGGCCGTGGAATGGGGCCTCGCGATCGAGGCGGCCCCCGCCGAGCGGCTCCAGGAGCGCACCGAGGTGCTTCTCGAACGGATCGCGCGTGTGCCGCTGAACCAGCTCGCGATGATGAAGCTGCTCGTCAACCAGGCGCTCTTCGCGCAGGGGCTGCACGCGACGCAGGTCCTCGGAACGGTGTTCGACGGAATCGCCCGCCACACCCGCGAGGGCTATGAATTTCAGCAGCGCGCGGCACGGGAGGGGTTCCGCGAGGCGGTGCGCGAGCGCGACGAGCCGTTCGGCGACCTGGGGCGCTCGACCTTCAAGGGCTGAGCGTCCCTGGACCCGTGCGCGCGGCGACGGTTAGAATGCGGGCGCAGCGCGGATGTAGCTCAGTTGGCTAGAGCGTCGCCTTGCCATGGCGAAGGTCGAGGGTTCGAGCCCCTTCATCCGCTTCGAGACGCATGGACCTGGTGGGAGTCGAACCCACTCCGTTGGGGCTAAAAACCCGCTTGGCGCCACCTGGCCAGGTCCCCGCGGCTGTCAGCGCCGCTGCGCACAGCGTGCCACTTTCTGGAGCTCACGGGTCGGCCGCAGGGGCCCCGACCGGGGCTCGGAGCCGCCGCACATACCGCCCGCCGCGGCCTCTTGCGAGCAGTCCCATCAGCTCCAGCCGCGTCAGCTCCAGCAGAATCTCGGGCAGCGGCCGCTCGAGCTGGCGCGAAAGCTTCTCGGCGTTGTCGCGTCCTGCGCCCACCGCCTCGAGCACCTCGAGCAGCGTCGGCTCGAGCGCGATGCCGGCGACCGGCGCGGGCGTCCCAGCGTCGACGGGGAACAGCAGCTCGAGCGCGTCCTGAGCGCCGCATATCAGGCCCGCTCCTTCTCGCAGCAGCGCGTGAGGCGCGCCCGAGAGGGCAGAGTTGGCGTGGCCGGGGACCGCGCCCACCTGCGTGCCATTCGCGAGCGCCCTCTGCGCGCCCGCCAGTTCGCCCACGGTGGCTTCACCCTCTACCAGGATCACGAGCTGGGCCAGCTCGACCGCGAGGCGATCGCACGCCGCACGCCCCCACATGCGCCCTGGGGTCTCCTCGGGGAGCTCGGAGACCGCGCAGCCGGACTTTGCGACGCGGGTGAGCAGCGCGCGCTCCGGCCCCCGCGCCGCGAGCGCGAGGGCGTCGCCGAACAGGGCCACGCAGCACGATCCGGCTTCCAGCGCACCGGCTTGGGCGGCTGCACCGATTCCCTTGCGCGCGCAGCTCACGACGGTGACCGCGCAAGCGGAGAGCTCGCGTGCGATCGCGCCGGCCATCTCGAGCCCGTAGTCGCTCGCCCGCTCGCAGCCGAGCAACGCGACCACCGGTGCGTCCGTGAGCTCTCGCAGCCGCGCGCGCGAGCCGGCGACGTAGAGTAGGCCCGGCGTACCGGCGGTGAGCAGCGGGCGCGGGTGCTCGCCCCCGTGGCGGCAGGTCGTCTCGAGGCCGTGCTCGCGCGAGCACCTCGAGACCTCAAGCGCTGCGTAGTCCGCGTGGGTAGACGCTCTTCGGCTGCCAGCGACAGCCTCGATCAGCTCTTCGTCCTCGAGTTCCAGCAGCGCGAACAGGCGCTCGCGGTCGGGCGCGCAGCGGTCCAGCAGTGGGCTCAGCCGTGCGAGTAGCCAGCCCCGGCGAAGGCACTTCTCACAGGCCTGGCGCTGGGAGCTCGCGCTCGCGTCAGCCGTCAAGCCGCGCGGCCCTCGCCGGCGAAGGATGGTCTGAGCGCGAGCGCGGCGCCGACATCCTGCGCGCCGACCGACTCGCGACCGGCAAGGTCGGCGAGCGTTCGCGCGACCCTGAGCGCGCGCTGCGCCCCACGCGAGCTCAGCCATCCCGCTCTGCGCGCGCCGCTCAGCAACGCCTCGGCCGTCGGGTCAAGGCGCGCATGCAGCGAGAGAGAGCGCGCGTCCATGTGCGCGTTCAGCGACACGCCTTCGCGGCGCAGGCGTCGCGCCTGGCGCTCGCGCGCGCGCAACACGCGCTCGGCCGCGGTGCGCGAGCTCATCGCGGGCGCCTTGCCGTCGGCGTCGCGGTCGCGGTAGAGGTTCACCATCAGGTCGATGCGGTCCAGCAGCGGGCCGCTGAGCCTGCGGCGGTAGCGCGCCAGCTCGCTCTCGCCGCAGCGACAGAGATCTCCCTCGCCCGCGTAGCCGCAGGGACAGGGGTTGGTCGCCGCGAGCAGCATGAAGCGCGCGGGATAGACCGCCGAGTGGGCCGCGCGCGCGATCGCCACCCTGCCCTCCTCGAGTGGCTGGCGGAGCGCCTCGAGAGTCGGGCGTGAGAACTCCGAGAGCTCATCGAGGAAGAGCACGCCGTTGTGCGCGAGCACGACCTCGCCGACCCACCCTTGTCGCGCGCCGCCAAGCAATCCCGCCGCGCTGACCGTGTGGTGGGGCGCTCGGAACGGGCGCCGCCGCCGCAGCCGCCTCACCTCCTGTCCCAGGAGGCTGTGGATCCGCGTCACTTCGATAGCTTCGCGTTCGCTCAACGGCGGCAGGATCGACGGCAGGCGCCGCGCGAGCATCGTCTTGCCCGTGCCCGGCGCGCCGCTGAAGAGCAGGTTGTGTCCTCCCGCCGCCGCGAGCAGCAGCGCCTGCACCGCCTGCTCTTGCCCCCGTACCTCCCCGAGGTCAGGTCCGCGGGCCTCGAACCCCGACCGGTCTTTGCGCTGCGGCGTGCGGGGAAGAGGGTCGCTGCCGCCTCCCTTCAGGAAGCGCACCGCGCTGCGCAGGCTCTCGACGACCGCCACCTCGAGGCCCTCGATCAAGCGCGCCTCCAGCGCGCCGGCGCCCGCGAGCGCGAGCGTTGGGATGCCCGCCGCTCGCGTCGCGTGTGCCATCGCGAGAGTTCCCCGGGTTGGCCTGACGGCGCCGTCGAGGCCGAGCTCGCCGATCAGGACGACGCGCTCGAGCGAGCGCGCTGGCAGCTGCTCGCTTGCCGCCAGGACGGCGCACGCGAGCGCGAGATCGAGACCCGGGCCGGCCTTCGGAATGTCCGCCGGCGCGAGGTTCGCGGTAATGCGCCGCGACGGGAACTCATAGCCCGAGTTGCGAATCGCCGCGTGGATGCGCTCGCGCGCCTCGCGCACCGCCGCGTCCGCGAGCCCGACGATCACGAACGCAGGCAGTCCCGCGCGGACGTCGACCTCGACGCTCACGTGGCGCGTCTGCGGTCCGTCGATGGTGAACGTCTGTGCGCGCGCGAGCATCGCCACTCCTTGTTGGCGCCGTGATGGCAGGAGCGGGCACGCTAGGTCGCGCTTGAGACGAGACGCTCGAGCTCGAGCGCGGCGATCCGGACGGTGCTATGGGGTGCGCCGTCCGGATCATCCTCACTGGGTCGCGCGTATGCGCGCGTGGCGCCTACAGGCCCGCGGGGTGGCGCGCCACGAAGCCCGCCGTGGAGGTCATCGAGCCCGACCAGCGATTGCCCGATTCAGCGAGCGCCACGGTGTCGAAGCGTTTGCCGTCCACGACCATGAACGCGTGTTCAGAGTTCGCGTAGATCGTGATGTACCTGCCCGGGCCGGCTTCGCCGAATGACTCGAGCCCTGTCGAGTCCTCAGGCGAGCTCAACAGGCCGCCGCCGTGGAGCGCGTAGGAGACCGAGCCGGAGCAGTCATAGCCGTATGACTGGAACGAACCGTGTCCGCCGCCCCACACGTATGGCCTGGTCGCGATTTCCTCGCCCGCGTCGATCACGCGCTGCACGACGTCTTCGCTGGCGCCGTAGCCCGCCGTGCTCGTGGACCCGCCAGCTGCGGTGCTCCCCGCCGTCGATTCCGCCTGCACGAGCGCGGAGGGGGGAGGAGTCAGAGTCCCCACGCCGTGCACGCCGATCAGCGCCCACGTCGAGGGACCCACGACGCCGTCCACGGTGAGGCCGTGGCGTGCCTGCAGACGCCGTACCGACGCCTCCGTTGCCGGACCGAATTCGCCGTCCACCGGGAGGTGCAGCGCTGCCTGCAGCCAGCGCACCGCTTCCGCGCCCGTAGGCGCCTGGGCAGAGCCGACCCGCTGGGCGACGGTCGCCGCCCTGGCGGCCGGTTCCTGGGCCTGCGCCGGAGCCGGGAGCGCCGTTGCCGGTGGCGTCAGCGTCAGCTGGTTTTGAACGCCGATGATGCCCCACGTGCCCGGCCCAACGACGCCGTCCACGTTGAGGCCGTGGCGCGCCTGCAGCCGGCGTACCGCCGCCTCGGTTTCCGCCCCGAAGACGCCGTCGACGGGGAGGTGAAGCGCGGTTTGCAGCTGCCGTACGGCGTCCGCGGAAAGCTGCGCTTCGCCTTCAGAGCTCGCCTGCGTGCTCTGCGTTTCGAGCGCAGGTGCTTCAGTCGTGCCCGCAGCGGCGCTCGGGGACGCGATCGCTTCTTCGCCAGCCTGCGCCGGCGCGTTAGTCGTAGTCGTTGTTTCCGGTTCCTCGAGCGAGGGAGCTTCGACGCCGCCCGCGCCAGCGACTTCACCTGCCGCGGTGGCGACCGCCGCGGTGGCCGCGATCGTGGACGCGCTCGCCGGTGCAGCCACCGCCTGCGTGCTGGCGATAGCCGGAGCGCTGTCGCTGACCTCGACGGTCGCGGCTTCGGGGATCACGTTCCCGAGGCTCGCGCTGAACGTCCGACTCGCGGCGACCTTGGCACGCAGCGCAGCGCCCGTGCTCGGGCCGACCACGCCGTCCACCGTCAGCTGCCTGCTCGTCTGGAACTGGCGCACGGCCGCTTCCGTTTCGGGGCCGAACACGCCATCGACCCTGATGGCGCCGAGCGCCTCCTGCAGCAGCTTCACCTGCCGCCCTTCGCTGCCCGAGCTCAGCACGATCGCGTGCTCGGTCGTGGTAGCCGGCTCGCCACCCGCGGCGCTGCTCACGGCACCCTGGCCGCTGGCAACACTCGCCGTGGGGCCCACCGTGAAGGCCACAAGGGCGCCCAGCGAGGCACGCTTGGCACGCGAGCTCGCGGGCACGAACTGCAGCTCTGCCGCCCGCCGGCGAGCACGCGAGCGTCCCAGCGACAGGTCCCACGGCTCGAGCTCCGCGAGGTCGCGCGGCCCGCGCGGAGCCTCGCGATGGTGCAACAACAGTTGCGAGGGCGCCTGCGTCGCAGCTGCGGCGCCGCGACGCGGCCTGCCGGAGGAGCGCGCGCGCCGTTCACGCGAGCGCTGCAGCGAGGCGTTCCAGGGGTCGACTACGGCCAGATCACGTCCCGACATACGTGGGCGTCCTTTCTCCTTTACGTTGCTTGGCGCCTACGGGGTTAGCTGTCGGGCTCGCGTGAACGTCCACGCTACGCCACAGATGTGGCGATTCGCCCCCGCAGCCTTGGCTGCATTGGGTCCCCCGATCCCCGGCCCCGTGGGGCGGAAGATTCGGCACGAACGCGCGGGAACCTAACAGATTTTCCTGCAAAATGCGTACCGCCGGCAGGAAAGCCGCGAAAGAGCTCGACGCGCGAGGGGCGCACACGCTGACCGGACGTTGGTAACTTCGGTGCCGCGATGCGCAAGAACGGGCTGAATTTCCGCATCCTGCTGCCAGCGCTCGCGGTCGTGGTTCTCGCCGGCGCGCTCGCCGTACTCCTCACCGGGGGCAACGGACCCGCGAAGGCGCGCGCCGAGCAGCTCGACGCGGCCGGGATCCTGAAGCCGGTCCGCTCGGCGCCGCCGCTCGCGCTGCGCAACTACCTCGGGCAGCCCGTGAACATCGCCAGCTACCGCGGTAAGGCCGTGCTCGTCACGTTCCTCTACACGCACTGCCCCGACGTCTGCCCGCTGATCGCCTCCAACCTGGGTGTCGCCCTGAGGGCGATGGGGCCGAAGCTCGCAAAGAAGGTCCAGATCATCGCCGTATCGGTCGATCCCAAGGGCGACACGCCGAAGGCCGTCGCCGCGTTCCTCGCGCACCACGAGGTGACCGGCGCTATGCAGTACCTGATCGGCTCCGCCAAGGAACTGCTGCCCGTGTGGGAGGCATGGGGGGTCGGCTCCGAACGCGACGCACAGCAGCCGGAGCTCATCAACCACACGGGCATCGTCTTCGGCGTCACCGCCACCGGCAAGCGCCTCGCCGTCTACGACCCCGAATTCAGGCCGGCCGAAATCGCCCACGACGTGCCGCTCCTGGCCGCCCGATAGGGCGCACGCGCGCGATGACGCGGTCGCTGGGGCGGCGGGCACTGCTGGTCCTCCTCGGGGCCCTCGCAGTGCTCGCCCTAGCGCTTTTCGGGCTCGCCGGCAGCCGCGTTGCAAAGGGAGGCATGCAGGCGCCAGAACTGCCGCACGAACGGCTGAGCGGGCAGGCCACCAGCCTGCCGAGTCTCGTGAAGGACGCGCGCGGGCGCGCCGCGCTAGTCGTCTTCTGGGCCAGCTGGTGTGGCCCCTGCGTACACGAGGCGCCCGCGCTCGAGCGCTTCGCGCGCAGCCCCGCCGGCAGCGGGCGCATCGTCGGCGTCGACTGGAGCGATGAGCGCTCCGAAGCGCGCGCGTTCATCCGTCGCTACCGCTGGAGCTTTTCCAACGTGCGCGACGGTGAAGGCAACGTCGGCATCGCCTACCACCTCACCGGCCTGCCCACGACGTTCGTGGTGAACCGGGACGGCCGCATCGCCGCGACGCTGCGAGGCCCGCAGGACGAAGCCTCGCTCGCGCGCGCGCTCGCGCGCGTCGAACGCGGTTAGGTGCGAGGCCGGCGTGGCGAGGCTGGCTTGAGAGCGATCTCGCCCTAGGGGTGCTCGGTCGACGCCGCGAGCTGGCCCGGCGCTGTCCCGTCGGCGGCGCCGTCCATCGGCCCGAGCATGAAGCTCACCAGCTCGGTCACGAGCGGGTTGCGCCGGTCGGCGTGGCCGACCACCGTGATCGAGCAGCGCAGCGCGTCGCGCAGCGGGATCGCCTCGAGTCCGCCGAGACCCTTGAAGACGATCTCCGCGACCGACGCCGGAGCTGTGGTGATCGCGTCGCGTGAGGCGAGTGCCGCCAGCATCTCCTGCGGGTTTCCCGCCTGGTCGCCCGTCAGTCCGCGCGGAGGGCCACCGCGGTGGTCGTTCAGGCTCCAGAACCCCGCCCAGGCGGGCTCGACCGCGGGGTGCATCCCGATGAACGTCTCATCGAGCACGTCCGCCACGCACAGCTCGCGCCGCTGCGCCAGCGGGTGCCTGCTGCGGAGCAGCACGACGCGCTCCTCCTCGCGCAGCACGTGCCCCCAGATGCTGGGGTCCGCTGGCGGAAGGTGGCACACGCCCAGATCTACGCCCGCTAGCCACCGCTTCGTCGGGGCGGACGGGAACGGAAGTTCGCGAAAGCGCATGTCGATGTGGGGATGCTCGGCCTTGAAGCGGTCGAGCAGGCCCTGGTTCTCGAGGCCCGGCGGATAACCCACGAAGCCGAACTCGATCGTGCCCGCGCTCGCGCGCGCGAGCCACTGGGCCGCGAGTGCCGCGTCCGCATCGGCTGCCACCGCCGCGCGCGCCTTCGGCAGAAACGCTTCGCCCGCCGCGGTCAGCGTCACACCGCGAGGATGTCGCTCGAGCAGCTCGATCCCAAGCTCCTCCTCGAGCTGCGCGATCGCCTGCGAGAGCGCCGGCTGCGCCACGTGCAGGCGAGCCGCCGCGCGCGTGATCTGGCCCTCTTCCGCAACCGTCACGAAATACAGCAGCTGGCCGCGCCTAAACGACATCACGCGCTCCCACGCGGGTGGTCACACGCCCCACTACACCTCGAAACCGGGCCAATACTGCCCCCATTACAACCCCTGAAGCCACTGTTTTGTCGCACCGACCAGTGTGTCCACGCGTTGGCCGGAACGCTCCAACAATTGCGATAAGCGTCGTTTATACCAGAGTCTTAGGAAAGTATTAGACACCCTGTACACCTATCGCTAGAACCCTCGGGGGGATGCTTCTCGTCGCGGTCGCTGTCGCTTGGATGTCCACTGCCACCTTCGTGGTGGCGCTATGCCGGGCGGCGGCTTACGGCGACCTGAAGCTGGCCGTTGACGGCGAGCAGCCCTACACAGAGACGCGCAGGCGATCCCTCCCTGCGTACGAGTAGCGGATGGCGCGGGGACGCTTGCCCCTCCGGGTCCCCGCGCCGCTGCTCGCTCACCGCGCGCCTAAGCACCACCGAGCGACCCCTCCATGGGGCCGCTCCCGCGGCCCCATCGCTGTCTGATCCCGCCCTGCGGCCGGCGCCGAGACTTGCTACCACGCCGGTCATGGGCGTTGCGCCGTCTACCGTTTCATGTCAGATGGCAAAGGATCGACGGCAGTCTGCTGCGCAACCCGATGACCGCGCGTGGTCCGCGCGGCGCAGCGTCCATCCGCGTGCCGCCACTCAGGAGCTCGTGCACTATTCCGCGCTGCCCGCCGAGACCGGTCCCCTCTGGGCTCCCGACCGGCTCGCCGTCTGGCCGCTCGAGGGCGGCCGCTACGGGGTGGACGCCCAGTACTTCGGCTCGACCGGGGTCACCCGGGCAGAACGCCAGGCTCAGCGGCTCGCCGCTGCTGGACTGCGAGCCGGCGTGCACCTGGACGCAGAGGGTGCGCTCGTGCGCCTCGGGCCGCTCACGCACGGCGCCGTCTGGATCGCGCTCGAGAGCTTCTTAGGCAGGGCGATCGAGGACGCCGAAGACTCTCCTGGCCGCAGCTGAGAGCTGGGCAGCGCTCGGAGCCGGACGGAGCTGTGCGGTCAGTCGTGCGGCTGGTCTGCAGTTTCCGGCCAGTGCTGCGGCGTTCCCAGCAGCTTCAGCCCGTGACACACGTCGCGCTCGAGGTGGCCGTGGACGCGCACGCTCGTGCCGCTCCCCGCGGCGCTGAAGTCCACGTGCATGTGGCGGGGCAGCAGCCGCGGCACGTCGTCGGGGACGAGGCGCGCGTTGATGTTTCGCATCAACGGATCGCTCGGATCCCCGCCTGCGGGGGCATTCATGCTCCCGAGGTCCTCCTTCTGCCCCGAGCTCTCTTCGAGCTCGCTGCCCGCCTCGATCGGGTCTGGCGGCACCCCGTCGCTGAAGACGAGCTGGCCCGGACGTTCACGTACTACCTGGAAATCGCGGTCTCTCGCGAGCTCCGGCGCGATGTCCCGCACGAACATCGCCTGCGCGACCTCCGCCGGCTCGTCCACCGAAAAGGTGTGATCGATCCTCGCGATGGCGAGAGTCTTTCAGAGGCGATCTCGACGCGTCCGCGCCGGCGCGCCGCGGGCGGGCGATCGGACGTGCCAGCGCCCACGCGATCGCCGTGGAGAGGGCTCTTTGTAACCTTCTGGGCGCTGGCGGAAAATACGGTTATGTGAGCGATCCCGAAGCCGAGTTCGAGCGGCTCTTCCGCGACAGCTATGACCCGGTGTTCCGATACGTCACGCGCCGCGTCCCCGCTGATGCCGTGCAGGACGTCGTCTCGGAGACCTTCCTCGCTGCCTGGCGACGACACGAGGAGCTGCGGGGAGACGCGCTGCCGTGGCTGCTCGGGGTCGCACGGCGAGTCACCGCCAACCACCTCCGTGGGGACGCGCGCCGCGTCGCCCTGAAGGACCGCCTGAGCACCGAGCGCCACCGCTCCGCACCCACCGACACACACGGTCAATCGCGGCTCGCAGGCGCGCTCTGGCGGCTGCCAGAGCGTGATCGCGAAGCGCTGATGCTCACCGCCTGGGACGGGCTCGAGCATCGCGTCGCCGCACGAGTCATGGGCTGCAGCACGGGCGCGTTCACCGTGCGGCTGCACCGTGCCCGCAGGCAACTTCGGCGCGCGCTGGCTGCAGATGAGCAGAGCACCATCGATATCGGCGAACAAGTGAGGTCCACGTCATGACATCCGCCCGCTCCGACTGCATGAAGGCGCTCGCAGCAGCCGATCCGGCGCTGCACCTTCGCCCGGACGATGGGACCCGGGCCGAGGTCTGGGATGTCCTCGCAGCGGCGATTCGCACCACCGACCAGGACCCCCGACGGGCTCGCCGACTCGGCCCTCGAAGCGCATCGCTGCTCGCGCCCGCCGCCCTGCTGCTGATGGTCGCCGCGGCGTTCGGGAGCGGTCTGATCCCGCTGGGCTCCCCCGCAAAAACGGTGGAAGGCTTCGAAATCCCAAGCTCGGGCTTCGGAGCGGTCGCGCCCGGCAGCGCGAAGGTGCTCCCGCTCTCGACCCCCGATCCCTCGGGCGGGCCGCCCTGGGGCCTGCGGGTATTCACAACCACGCGTGGCGCCGGGTGCATCCAGGTGGGGCGGCTCGTGGACGGTCAGATCGGCGCGCTCGGGGCGAACGGCGCCTTCGGCAACGACGGGCGTCTGCACCCGCTGCCGGTCGCGAGCACAAGCGCGCTGACGTGCGCGGGGCTCGATGGCAACGGGCACATCTTCGACAACGTCAGCAAGAGCGATCAACTCGCCAACGCCCTCGACGGGCCCGAACACGCTCCCACCCGCGAACAACCGCAAATGCACGACGTCTGCGTCCCCGCGCTCGCGACACCCGCGGAAAAGAGCGAGGCTCTGGGACGGATCTGCCCGCAATCCTCCGAGCGCGACCTGTTCTATGGCCTGCTCGGGCCGTCCGCAGAGAGCGTCACCTACCTTGATGAAGGCAAGCCCGTCACCCTTCCCACCGTTGGACCCGAGGGTGCATATCTGATCGTCATGAACTCGGCACCCGGCTGGCGCGGCAACGCCTTTGGCCCCGGGGAGACGGGCAATCCCCCGCTCGAGAGCCCGATCGTGGAAATCCACTACGCCAACGGCGCGGTCTGCCACCTCACCGCAGGTGGCGGCGACGCCGCGTGCCTGCCAAACGGCCTCCCGATCGGTTACGTGCCCGGCGCGCCTGCTCCCACGTCCTCGCAGACCGCAGCGCCCGTCGCCAGCCAGCTGATCAAAACAGCCGACGGCCATTACGAAGCGCTGGTCAGCTTCAACGCACCGCTCGCCGTGAACAGCGTACGCGACGTCTACAAAATCCAGTGGAAGCACCCCGGCGCGACGCCCTCGGAAGAAAGCGTCAACGCCACCCAGGCAGACGTCTCTCAAGGACAGCACCTGACGGCACGAACCGGGCCGCTGCCCGCGGGCGAAACCGAACTCGCGGTGGTCCTTCAACACGCGACCGGCCCCGCCCTGCTCGAAGGGCCCGGAACCGTCTACGTGCCGGTCGGTCACGTGACGGTGACGGTCCCTGAGGCCTCGCCCTGATCTGCCGGCTTGGGCACGAGGGCGCGAGCAGCCGGAGGGGCCCCGAAGATGGGGCCCCTCCCGCGTGCGTGTGAACGGGGATCTAGAGCGTCGCTAGCGAGCGGTCAGCCAGGGCGTGTACTGGACCGTCCCCTGGACTTTCGAGCAGCCCGCCGTGTTGGGCCCCGTTTTGCAGCCCCACCAGTTTTCTTCGGCTTTCACGATCGTGCCCGGTTCCCCAATGGCCCCGATCGGCACCCCCTTGAACAGGTTCTGGTGAGCCGTCACGGTCGCCTGGCCTCCGGCCGGCTGACCGGGGCTCGGGGTCGACTGCGTGACGAACATTCCGGTCCCGACGCCCTTGAACTTGTTGGCGGTGAGGGTGGCGGTGAGGTTCCCGAAGGCGAACCCGAGCTGATCAGTGGTCAGATAGGCCCCGTAGGTCCCGCTCGGGTCGTTCGTGAGCGCACCCGTGCCATCGATCTTGTTCGACGCGAATGTCACCTCGTTGCCGCTCACTTCTTCGCCGCCGTAGGCCCCGAGGCTTATGTAGCAGCCCGTGATCTTGTTCGATTCCACCGTCGGCGCCGACACGCGTGGGACGAACACGAAGATGCCGTATCCGTTTTGCTTGCATTCGGAGACCTTGTTGGCGGTGATCTTGTCTGCCGCCGGCCCGCGTTCCGCCACGGCGATGAAGCCGCCGTCGTTATCGGTGTGGATGCCGCTCCCGGATTTGGTGATCCGGTTGCCTTCGAACGTGGTGCCACGCGACCAGTTCGCGGAGATCGCGTCATTCGCGTTGCTCACCGTGTCGTGCGAGAAGACGCCCGCGCTCCCGAAGTTGAACATCGCGACCGACGATTCGCTCCCCTGCACGTTGCTCACGGTGTCGTCGGTGAAGTTGAAAGTCCCTTCCGAGCCCTGGTAGATGCCGCGCAGGAAGACGTTCGAGACCTGAACCTTCGTCACGTCGACTTCGTTGAAGACGCCGGCGTTGTAGTTCACGATGATCCCGTTGCGAGCATCGATGTCCTGGCCTTCTACGACCACTCCGCTCGTGAGGTTCGGGTTGTTGCCGTTGACTGCCAGCTTCGTGATCGTGACTTTGCTGGCTTCGATCTCGATCGCGCTGCTGCCGGAGGGGCACAGAGAGCCTTCTTCTTCTCCGCCCGTGCAATGCGGCGCGGAGACAGACGGATAGATCACCGTCGTCGGCCCCGAGCCCTGAAGCGTCAAAGGCTTGTTCACGACGACGTTTTCGTAGTAGTTGCCGGGAGCGATCGTGATCGTCGCCCCAGGACCGGCTGTCGCGATCGCGCCACTGATCGTCGCGGATGAGCACCCGCTGCTACAGACCGTCTTCTTCGCCCATGCCTGCGCCGTCAGGCACAGCGAACATCCCAGTACGGCGGCGATCGTGCACGCGCTCCGTCTCATACCCACCTCCATGTAAGGGCTCCCCCGGACTTGCTGCGGCGCCATCATACGCATTGGACCCCTGCCGGTGCAACACAGGGCCGGTCCGCGGGCTCCTCTCGCTGCTGCCGGACCGGCCAGGTTCAGCCCGGCGCCCACTCCCTCGGCGAGCGCCCACGCGGGGTCGGCTTCGCGGCAACTACGTACGCCGCAGCCCGTCCGCGGCCACACGGGCATCGTGCCTACGCGTTACCCCAGAGTTCTTCGGCCTCGGAGCGTTCCCTCTGCGCGTGAACCCGCTCACGCTCGTTCAGGGCGGCTAGGTAGGCAATGCTCAGCTGCCCGTAGGCGTCCATCGTCTCCATCATCTCCTCAGACCACGCGAGGCTTGGCCCTGCCGCGACTCGGGGTCTCTGAGACCTCGAGAGTGCGCTCCCGGGGAGGAAGCGCACGAGGTTGAACCCTTCCTGTTCCAAGAGGTCCGCCATGTCACTGAGCACGCTCCCCAGCATCGATGACACGCCGCTCGGGATCGTCTGCGAGATCTTCCCGCCCGCCCGCTCGGATTTCGTGAGAAACGTCTCGTTGGCGTCCGACGGGGCGCCGCTGTCCCTGAGGTGAGGCCACGCCTCCGGCCGGTCTCCGACGAGCCGCCTCTCGACGTGCGGCCGTGGGGTGTCGATCATCGCCGTCGTGCGTCCCTTCAGCGCCTTGCGCTTCTCGTCACCCAGCGTTTTGACCGCGTCCGGGTTGTAGGCGATCGCTGTCTCGAGCGTCTCCTCCCAGCGCTCAGCCACCCACGGAGCCGTCGCGTCGAGCCACGCGGCCAGCGCGTCCTGCATCTGCGGCTTCAGCGCCTCGATGTCTTCTTCGACCTTCGCGATCTCCGCGTCGTATTCGCGGCTCATGGTCGGCTAGTTTACGCGCTCGGGCAGTCGTCTCGCACGCCGCGGGCTGTTCCGGGTTGCGAGTGCTCGCGGCGTGGGGCTTCATGAGCTTCGTCACGCTGCGCGAGCACATGGCCCCGGGCCATCGTTGCGCGGATCGCGTAAGCAGCCTCGCGCACTCGAATCTCGGCCCCGACTGGCGGCGACTGGGGGCGTGCGAGGCGACGCATGGCCGGCGTGTCAAGCACGCGGCGGATGGCGCGCGAAAGAACGCTCTCGGGGTGGCGGAGAGGGCCCAAAAAACCGCTGCACCCGACGACCGGAATCGAACCGGTGGACATGCCAACAGGTGAGCAGACCGAATGTCGCTCGCGTCGTGCGCGACAGGCATCCAACCAGTCGTCGCCTGAAGGGGTGAACGTGTAGCGAATGTGTCGATCTTATCCGGCGCGCTGAGTGTCAGGCAAGGCGGGCCGCCGAGGCATCATTTTTTCTTTTTTTTCGGTTTTCCGAGCGTCTGGACTGTCCCACATGCGCTGCAGCCAAGTGCGGGAGCGCCTTCGACTCGCACGCCTTCTGAGTTTTCGGCGTGCAGGCGGAAAATGTACTTCGTGCCCGGGTGCAGTTTCCGACCGTTGACGAGGATCGGTTCCGGCTGATGGCTCAAGCCTGGGCCGTTTATGCACGAGAAGCTCAGCGGGGCTTCTTTCTTCGCTTCTTCTTCGATCGTCGCCCAGCATCGGATGATCGGAATCCCGTTCGGGTTGATGGTGCCGTGGAGGAGCGCCATGCGCCTTTTGATCTGGTTTGCTTCGCCCGTCACGACGGTCGGGGCGACGGCAGTGCTGGTCATGAACTCCTCCGGCGGTGCGCTGATGGTTTTGCCCAGTTCGTTTTCGGCTGACAGGACAAAGCTGTATTCGGTTTCGGGCGAAAGCCCCGTGACGAGTCCGCTAACCGCGGTCGGCACGGTGCCCGCACCCGGCCCAGAGGCACATGGGATTGTCTTGCTTTCGCCTCCCGGGAGCCCCGACATGAGCCTTTCCACGGTGAACTGGCAGCTTGTTACGTTCTTGCCGTGTGGGTTGACGGTGCCCTCGAGCATCGCGTCTCCGGAGCCGATGGCGACGCCCGTCGTCACGACGCTCGGCGGGCTCGATCCGCCGCCGCCGCCCCCGCTGCTGAGTACCAGCTTGACGTCCTCGCCATAAGCCGTGCCGCCCCATGTCTTTGCGACCACTCGATAATGCAAGCTGCTGCTCTGCGTCCAGTTGGTAAGCGGCGCGGACACCAGAAATGCTTTTTCAATGGTCGGCGGAATGGCCGTGCACGCGACGCGGTGGTCGTAGGATTCCGTCGAGCCGTATTCAAACTCACACGATTCGACTTCACCGTCGTTGGGCGCGACTTCGCCGTTAAGGGTTGCTTCGGTGCTCCCGATGTCCGTGGGTGCGAGCGTTTCCGCTCCCGGCACCTTGGCCTGGGAAAGCACGTCGCGCGTGAGCCGCAGGCGGTTGACGGTGGATTCGACGAGAGGAGCCTCCTCGCTGACCGCTTCCCCACCGTTTTCGGTGAGCTCCGGAGGCACGCCTCTGATGTATGGCGTCACGGTGTGTCCAACTTCGGATGTCCACTTGGATGAGCGTTCTCGGATTTCGTCGATGAAATCTCGTTCAGCGACAGATTCCAAGGCACCGAGTTCCAGCGCAGCGCCTTCGTCTTTTTCGACAACAGCGCGCCAGCTTTCGACCAGAGCAAGCAGCTCCTCCGGGACAGGCCTCGGAGTCCCCGGTTCGGGGTCCAAGAACTGTGAGCCCGTCCCCTGGATCTCGTCCTCGAGCACCGGGTCTGTGGAGAGCGCCTGCGGTAGGCCGAGTTTGACGTAGCTCTCTACGAGAGCTCTGGCCCCTGCGAGGGCTTCCGCGGGAACGGGTTCCTGTTTCAGCGCCGGGACGGCGGATTCATAGGCTCGCCTCTGAACAGTGAGGAACGAACGGTTGATCGCGTTGACGTACGGGTGTTCGTCTTCGGGGTGAATTTTGAATTCGATACCCTTATCGCGAACGAGCTCGAAGTCGGGTTCGCAGGTCTTTGGGAAAAACGATAGTCGGTTGCCACTCGCAGGGGGCGGCAAGGTTGCGGCCGACTTCACCGTGATAAGAGGACACTCCCAGTAGCCGTATTCGACTTCGACTTCGTACGCGTCACCGGAGCCCATATAGCCGATCGTTCCCAGGCGCAGCCCCGTGACAAGCCAGTGAGGCACCAGCGGCCTGTCGACTGAGAGTTCTTCTTTTTCAGTTTCTTTCTGGTTAAAAACATGAGGGAAGTCGTTTTCGATTTCTTCCGTGGCGACAGACTCTTCGGCCCCGGTCCAGAGACTCAGGTGCGTGGGGTTCGGAGTCAACTGTGTGCCCGCACCGGTGGCAACCAGGTGTTTGTCAAGCACCGCTTCGGCAGCTTCGTGTAGCTGTCCGGACACTGATTCGTGACCTTCCAGACCCGTTCCCGACGCTGCCCGTTCGACGCTCTGGACGGCGTGGTTGAGAATCTCGTTGCCCGTGGGCGGCCCACTGGACTCCACTGACCAGGGTTCTTGAGCCTTTTCGAGCTTCACGCCTTCCTTTTCAAGGGTTTTCAAGCCCGCCTTATCGGGGCCGGTCACGTTTCGGGTGTTTTCAAGCATAACCTGAGCGTATGCACGCGCGCCTTCGGACCAGAACGTCGTGTTGGGGAGATTGCTTGGGATGGCGCTCGTCTCCCAACCCTGTTCAACTGGGAAGTGTGCGAGGTAGGTGATCGCTTCGTTGAGTTCATCCGGTTCACCGGTGTTGCTGTCCGTTAGCTGAACATCGGCCCCCCTGAAGGTGTAGGGCTGGATGTTCTTGTTCACCAGGGCGCCGTTGGCGATTTCCGTGGCGTATTTTTCGAGCGCAATCAGCGATTCTTGGATCTTTGACGGGGCAAGCGATTCGCCGGTGCGTTTCAGCCAACCGACGCTGTCGGCGATCGTGGTCTGGAGTTCGGCTTTCGCCTGAGTGGAGAACAGCGTCTGCACCTCATTCTCGAGCGCGAAGATGGTTTGCTGCTCGGACGCCAGCCTTTCCGCAAGCGAGCCTATTTCGCCTTTGAGGTTATAGGTGTCCTGCGCCAGTTCTCCGGCGATTTGCCCGAGTTGAGTGTTGAGCGCGCGCAGTGCTTCCTGCGTGTACTGCTGAAAGCCCGCCAGCTGAGTGCCCAGGTCGCTGATGTCTTCCAAGGCGATTTCCTGTGGGCCGGGGGGCGGAGTAGTGACTGATTCTTCGATGAGTTGGTAGATTTCGAAGGCGGCGCTGACGAGGCCGTTGACCGCTTCCAAGGGCTCCTTTTTCGCGTACGCAACGCCCGCCGCCCCGGCGACGTCGCCGACGATTTTCAGAGAGCCCTTGATGATGTTCCGGGTCTTCTGTTCGGCTTCGAACTTGGCATACGCGCCTTCCTCTTCAGCGATCTGCGACTGTGCCTGTGCAGTCGCCTGCTCGACGGAGGCCGCGGTGCTTTCGGCGGGACGCAGCAGCTCGGCAGCAGCGTTCATGAGGCTGCGCCCCTGTTCGACGAGTTCTTCACGTCCTCTGGCTTTGGCCTGAAGTTCTTTCAATCGCGCCGGGCATGTCGGTTCCGTGCAAGGAGCTGCCCTTGCCGCTTCGTAGAGAGCTCCACCATTGCAACTGAGGCGGGGGACTCCGGGGATCGTATCGCCGCCGATTGCTTCTTCACCAGCACCGTGTTCACACAGCTGTTCTTGCGTGGCTGTTTGGCCGGAGGCAAACAGGGTCGCGAGTGAGTCGGGGGTGAAAGTATGTTCTTCTAAGAGTTGCTCTATGCGGGGGTTGGCATTGAGGTTCTTGTTTTCGAGGACGAGCGCTGGCAATTCGGCGAAGACGCTCTCTTTGCTCGCCGCGCGCCAGAGCGCGTCGCGAGCGGACCCGAACGGTTTGTTGTGCCTTGCGGTTTCGCGGGTAGCGCGCAGGACGGCGGCGGGCGCGAACGAGGTGTAAATGAGATTCGCACGCTCGTCAGCCGCAGGTTCGAAGTACTTGGGCGTTTCGGCTTGCGCGAAGATGCTCGAGGATCCTGCAAGCGCGATGCTTGCGAGATGCGTCACAGCGAGTTTGGCTTCTTGCAGTTCAGCTACTTTAATGCTCGAGCAGGAGGGTTCGATCACTTCGATCTCGAGCGCGGAGAGGATCGCCAAGATCCGCTGGTTTCCCGCCATGACCTGAAGGCTGGCGGGTGTCGGGGCTGCATGGCATTCGAGGATCCGTTTGAGGCCGCGTATTTCGCCAAAGGCCTGCCCAGTCGGCAGGGAGGGATTGTGGATGTACATCTGCTGCAGCGCCTTCTCGAGGACGAGTTCCTCTGTGCCATTGCCGGTCTTGCTGAGGCGGTTGATGTCGCCGGCAACGAATAGCGCCGTGGTGAGCGTTTCGGGTGTCACGACGATCGTGCTTTCCGGGCCTTCGGCGGCCGAAGCGGGCACAGGGCCCAGGGTTGCGCCCAAGACAAACGTCACGGCTGCGGCCGGCAGGAGGCGCCTAGTGCGCGCCAGCCGCTTCTGTGGGGCGCCACTCCCTCCCAGCAGACAGCCAAACCGACCAAACAGCCGTTCGCCCGACATGGACTTCCCCCTGGCCTCGACTAAGTCAAACGTCCAAACGAGACAGGTTTCTCAACCTCGCCCCAAGGCTCAGAGTACCCGTTCGGAGTCGGCGCTTGTCAAGGTAAAAAGTCGCAAAGAGCGAACTTTTCTTGGTCGCAGTGCTCAACATGAAGCCACTTCCGCGTGCGAGCTGGCGGCGATCCGGGGCGGGAGAAGCTCGTGTGACCTCACGCGAAGTGCGAGAAGCCTGACGTCCGTCACCGCGCGTGAGTGGAAGAGGCGACGACCGGAATCGAACCGGTGTAGACGGCTTTGCAGGCCGCTGCGTAGCCACTCCGCCACGTCGCCAGGTTGGTTCCCAAGCCTAGCGGCCGCTGATAATCTCAGCTCGCATCCCGGGGCGATTAGCTCAGCTGGGAGAGCGCCGCCTCGACAAGGCGGAGGTCACTGGTTCGAGCCCAGTATCGCCCATCGAAGGTGAAGGTACCGCAAAGCGCCAGCAACTGCGGGCGCTTTGGCGTTTGAGAGGGGCGTTCGGGCGAGCATTATCCGACTCTCACTTCTGTGCTTGGCGCACATCTGGCGCACACCTCACCTGCTCGCGGGCGCTGCGGATGACCTCAGCGGCCCCGGTTTCCGCGGTTGCCCTTCGAGCTCGCGGAGCACCCCGGCGTAGTGCTTGGCGAGGGCGGCAATCGAGTGCCCTGCCTGCTCGGCGACGTAGGTCAGTGATCGTCCCTCCCGCAGCAGCAGCGACACGAACGATCCGCCGAGCCGATACGGGCGCGCATGTCGCCCGTCACTCCCGCGTCCTTGGCTGTGTCGGGCTGGTAGATCCCCTAGCCGGGTTCCGTCTCCGGTTTCAGCTTCCGTGAGATGGCAACACGCACGTATGTTCTCAGGTCTTGGCCGACCTGCTCGGTACTCTCCGGATGTCCTATAAGCGAATGCAGATAAGGAGGCTGCAATGGCCCCAAGCCGAACGGAGTAAGCCATGCCGACCATCTCGACCCTGGGTGGGGTCGTGGTGGTTTTGGGATTGATGATCGCGGCTCTGGTGTTCGTGACGGTGTTGGCCTATTTGGCGTCACGGTTTGGCCAGAATCTGCGGATTGATCTAGATGCACGGCTGTTCCGTCTCAAAGTCTCTGCAAATCCGCTACCAAAGCAGGAGCAGGAATCGCCCTCTGACACCGAGCGATGAGCCTTGTTCCGCTGGGATGAGTGAAAAAACAAGCCAGTCCTAGACAGAACGCTTTGCCCGAAGGGACGCCTTGGAAAGCGTCCCTTCGTCGTTCCGACGCTTCATGCCCCCGACGGGATGGCGGCTGGCTTTAGAGACTGCTGCGGCTTGTTGTGCTTGCGGTCTTTGCCGCGCAGGTATTTGAGACAGTCGAGAATTACGACCGATTCTGAACACGCCTGTAACTGCGGGCGTTGTGGCATTTAGCAAAGGCGCGCGGGTCAGCCCTCATTTTGCTGCTTGGCCCACATCTGGCGCACACCTCACCTGCTCGCGGGCGCTGCGGATGACCTCAGCAGCCGGTTTCCGCGACTGGCCTTCGAGCTCGCGGAGCACCCCGGCGTAGTGCTTGGCGAGCGTGGCGACCGAGTGCCCTGCCTGCTCGGCGACGTAGGTCAGTGACCGTCCCTCCCACAGCAGCAGCGACACGAACGATCCGCGGAGCCGATATGGGCGCATGTCGCCGGTCACTCCCGCATCCTTAGCCGTGGGTTGGTAGATCCGCCGACGCCAGTTCTGCCAGTCGTGCAACTGCCACTCGTTGCCGCCTTGGCGGGGAAAGATCAATGCGCTGCCAGGTGGTCGTCCCTGGGCGAGGCGCCATTCCGCGAGATCCTGAGAGAGCGGTGCCAGAAGGTCGACGACGCGATCCCTCTCGGTCTTACCGGCATGAACGTGCAGGATGCCCTGCCCGAGGTCGCTCCATCGCGCGGCCGTCGCCTCGTCGGGACGCAGGCCCCCGTATGCCAGCAGCGATGTCAGCATGGCGTCACGCACCGACATGCCCGCGCGAATCCCCTCGACGGTCAGCGGCGCAAGCGGCTGCGGACGTTTCGTCGCGGGCTGCCGCGGCTTGTCCACCACACTGACCGGGTTGCTCGGGATGAGGCCGCGCACGACGGCGCGACGCAGAATGCCCTGCAGCAGCATCACCGCCTTGCGCTGCGTCTGCACGCCCACCTTCGCCGCGCGAAACTGGCTACACAGATCCTCAACCAAAGCAGGAGTGATCTCGCGCAGCGGGTAGTCGCCGATGCGGGGCAGAAGGTGTGTGCCCCAAACCTCGAGGTAGCGGCGCCGCGTTGACGGCTTCAGATTCGGCACCGCATACCGTGGCCACCATTCATCCCTGACGAACTCAGCCAGCGTCAGGCGGCTTTGGATCACGCCGGCTGCGAGTGGGCCGAGCTGTCGCCGGCGCTTGACATCGAGCTCGAACGCCTGGGCGTCGCCCTTCTTCCCGAACAGTCGGGAGCGCTGCCGGCCACCCTCTCGCCAGCGCACCTCGTACTGCCCGCCTCGATCCTCGCGCTTGCGCACGCTCATGCTCGCACCGCCTTTCGTTCCATCTCGCGGAGATCAGCAACGCTACCGGGTCGTTGGGACCCCAGCGTTGGGCGCCCGCGACTGGCGGCAGAGCGAAGGTTCGGAGCCGAGCCGGTCAACGAGACCGGCCGACCTTCGATCCAGGCATAGGCGTCGTCCTCTCGAATGAGCAGCTTGTTTGTCGGCTGAAATGCGCGGAGCCTTCCCGCAGCGATAGCGCGCCGCACCGACTTGTGCTCGCAGCGAGCCATCGTGGCGACCTCGCGCACGGTTAGGTAGGCAGTCATGCGATATATGACCCCAACGAGGTCGAACCGGCCAACGAATTGTCGACCGGAGCTTCGACCCCTGTCCGAAGGGCGAGCTCGGGTTACCTACCAGCATCGGTGTGCGATCTGTTCGTCCAGGACGATTTCTGCGACGCTTCCCAAGCTTGAGGTCGCGGGTTCGAAGCCCGTCCGCCGCTTACGAGAACTTGAGCCAGATTTGGCTCCAGCAAGCGGCTTTCGACTACTCAACCCGGGAAGCTAAGGCCGGTCAAACACGGATAATAGCGGGCAAGTCGGCCGCCAATCTGCGGTACCCCTGCGGTACCGTATCGCGCGAGATCCGGCCCTTCACCAGCTCGGGATCGACGCTGACAGCCCCCGACAGTTTGCCGTGGGGCAGGAACCATCCTGGTCAGATGACGGGTGCTTGGCTCGGAACGGCCTTCTCAGACCGTTCCGAGTGCTGAGGTAGCGTTCGAGTCCTGTCGGGCGACGACTGGATCGGGGCGGTAGGCGCGCGGTACAGCGGAGAGGTGCTGGTCGCTGCGAGGCGACCCCGAAAGGAGCCGGAGTACGGGCCTCCTAGCCTGGTCCCGCAGATCGCGTTCAGCTTCCGCCAGTGGGACGGGCCAAAGCTCGAATGGACTGAGGACTTCGGTAAGGGGGGCGGACAGGTCTACTCGCTCGACGGCGAGGAGCCCCTGCGAAGCTGTCAGGAGGTTGAGGTGGCGAAGCGCTTATGTGCAGCGCGTGAACATGCGTTTTGGTTCAGCGGCTACAGCGTTGGGCGGGTGCCTTCGATATGGCGACCGTGGGTCAGCAGCCTCGCCGAAGCAACGGAATGGCTTGTTTCTCTCGACAAGACCATCCGCGAGGCCATCTCCTCGCGCAAAGGCGGGATGCCGGATGTGGTTGCCTGGGATGATCCCGATCCTCTCGGTTCAGCGATTTTCATCGAGTGCAAGGGTCCTCGCGAGGCGTTCTTGCCTGCCCAGGAGGACTGGGTATGGGCGGCTCTTCGCGCTGGCATCCGGGTAGCGCAGATCGCCGTCGCGGTTCGCCCATTCTAAGTGCTAGCCGCCCCCTCCCGAGGTACTCCCGCATAGGGTTCAGGTGTGGCCAAGGCTCTGACGGTCAAGCAGCCCTGGGCGTGGGCGATCATCGAGGCGGGGAAGAACGTTGAGAACCGCAAACGCCGCACCCACTATCGCGGTCCTTTATTCATCCACGCTGGCCTACAGGACTCTCTGGAAGGCTGGGAATGGCTCGATGTGAGGGGCCTTCGTCTGCCGGTAAATCCGCCGACCGGGGGCATCATCGGGCTGGTGGACCTGGTGGACTGCGTGCGGGACTACGACTCGTGTTGGGCGATGGAGGGCCACTACCACTGGATTGTTGAGAACCCGCGACCGTGCGAGTTCGTCCCGATGCGGGGGAAGCTCAGCATGTTCGACGTAGACCTGCCGGTGAGCGGGCGTAGTCGGAAGAAACACCCCTAGCTGGGAGTCGAGTCAGCGCCAGAGCGGAGCGTACTTCCGCCTGGAGCGCGGCTACATCGCCGGCCGAGCCGGCCACGAGCAAACACGTCGCGCATCGCAGCGCGCATCGGCTCTGGTATGGTTTCCAGCATGCCCACAAGCACGAAGGTAGGCAACATGGATCAGGACGAAAAGGTCCGCGAGAACCGGCTGCGCAGGATGGCCGAGCGACAGGGGCTCGCGCTCGTGAAGTCACGCAGGCGCGACCCGAGGGCGATCGACTACGACTGCTGGGCGATTGTTGACCCTGAGAGCAGGGTCACCAGAGGCCGGCCGATGCTGAGCCTCGACGATGTAGAAGTGGCCCTAGAGTCGGCGCCGATCGTGGATCTCAGGCGCGCCTGGCGCGCCTACCTTGAACACCCCGACGAGGCGCGCCGTGGCGTAGTGCGACGGCTCTTGCGGGAAGTGACAACGCTAGGACTACCGGCGGAAGCGGCCGCGTGGGCGACGGACATTCCGCCCGAGGACGCTATCGCGCTCAGCCGCGAAGTAGCGCGCGACTCGGGCGTGTAATGGCCCGCCTAGCCTCGATCCGCCGTTTTCGCCTGAGTAGTTGAGGCAAAGTCGCGGCGGCGTCTGATGGCGAAGGTGAATTCGCTTGCGTCTGGGTGCGCTGCGGGTGGTGTTGCCCGCGCGGTAGCGTGGATGCTGATCGACCGGGAATCAGCCCAGGGGTGAGCGGTGCGGCGCGGCTGGTCGTCCTGGGTGCTCTGCCGGCGCGCTCAGCAGAGCGCTGGTGCCGCTCGCAGGCGCTTGAAGGCGGCCACGAGCTTCTCGGCCCAGGGCCAGTCGGACTGCAGGCGCAGGCGGCTGCGCCGGCCGGAGCGCACCAGGCGGGCGGCGATGTGCAGCAGGCGGTGGCGCAAGCGCTTGGGCTCGGCCGTCTTGAGCGCGTCCTCGAGGCAGATCAGCCTCATCCAGCACAGCAGGTCCTGGGCGAGCAGCGACAGCTCGAGCCAGGTCTGGTTGTGAGCGAAGGCGTGGTGGGGCAGGTTGCGCATACCCGTGTCCTTGCCCTGGCGGATGCGATCCTCGACGCGGGCGTGGCGGCGGTGGCGCAGCTCCAGGCAGGCAATGTCGTGTTCGCGCTGGTCGGTGAGAAAGCACGTGTAGCGAAAGCCGTGCTCGTCGAAGATCTGAAACTGGGCGCCGGGATGCGGGCGCTCGCGACGGCAGATCAGCCGTGTCCCCGCAGGCCAGGCGGAGAGGTCCAGCTGCTCGGTGAGCTCGGCCACCCAGGCGCCCTCGCGCTGCTCACCGGAGGCCTCGATCGCATCTTTCCACGCCGATTCCCCGAGCGCGAGGATCGCCTCGCGGACGCGCGTGTCGAGCTCATAGCCGACCGAGAAGCGGATGCCCGCCTCATAACAGTCGTGCGTGAAGGCGTGCGTGGCGCCGCCGATGTCAGCGCGCACCAGGATCTCGCGCTGCAGGTCCTGCTCGGGTAGCTGCTCGAGCGCCAGGCACAGCACGTGAAAGTGGTCTGTAGCGGTGTTCGCGCCGGCGTTGCCCGGACGTAGCTGCCCGGCCAGCGCCTCCCCGGTCTCATCCAGGTAGCACAGCAGCGGGAAGAAGCCGAACGTGTGCTTGTAGGTGCCGGCCGCCTGCTCCTTCTCCGAATGAGAGCTGACGATCGTGGCGTCGATGTCGAGCGTGAGCGTCTGCGGTCGCGCGCCCGCGTCCCACGCCCGCTCCCGCGCCGCCTTGCGCGCCTCGCGCACCCGCTCCAAGGCCTGCTCGTCGATCGCCTTCAGAACGCGGTGCGCGGTCGTCTCCGAGGCCACACGGCCGAACAGACGCCCCTGTCCGCGCAGCGCCTGGAGGTCTGAAACGCAGTCCCCACCATCGGCGAGCATCACCGCCACGTCCCGCAGCACGCGCCCGGGATCGTGCACCGAGCGCCGCTCGCGGCTCATCGCGAGCGCGCCCGACAACGCCGCCGTCAGCCCTACGCGGTCCGCCAGCTCAACCAGCAGCGCCGCCCCCGCGTGGGACACCAAACCCTCGCCGTCCGACGTGACTTCTACCGTTCGCGGGCGAGTCGTAGGCTTCACCTGCAAGGTGTCCTCCTCTGGTCGGGATTGCGAGCTTCGAACACCCGCATTCTCCCGGCCAGAGAGGACGCCAAGCCGTCCCGACTCACAGCCTTATCGGCGAATCGAGGCTAGATACGCAACAAACCGAGATTCTCGGCCGTGCTGCCCTCACCGCCGCGCTCATGGGCGACGGGCTCGAGGTGGCGCAACCGGATCGCGACACCGGGATCGACCTGATCGCGTTCATGTTCTGCCCCTGGAAGGCCATGCCCATCCAGATGAAGGTCGCTACGGGCGAGGCTTTCAGCGTTGATCGAAAGTACGAACGCTTCGACCGGCTCGTGATGGCATACGTGTGGCATGCTGACCGGGGAGCGGACGCGGACTTCTACGCGATGCCGTGGGCGACCGCGAACGAGATCGCGGAAGCACTCGGGTGGACGGAGACGCGGTCGTCGAAGGGGCCTCGCGGCGGATATGCGACCACGAGACCCTCAATGCATGTCAAGGAGGCGATAGCGCCTCACCGTATGCAGGGCGGGCAGTGGCGAGAGCTACTCGAGGTGACAGGGGGCGATGCGTGATGGCCCGCCGTACATCGTTGACCTCGATGCTCTACAAAGCCGCGAGGCTGAGCGCCTCCGGCCGCGCAGTCCGAAAGGGCTATGCGGCAGGAGGGCGAAGAACATCATCCTCGGCCGCGCGCTCGGCAGGGCGGGCGTTTGGCGCCGGCTTTGGAAATGAGCGCGCTCAACGACAAGCGGGAGCTGGAGAAGACCAAGACCCCCGGCAGTTTGGCACTCATAATCGGTAGGTCGCGGGTTCGAGTCCTGCCGGGCCCATAACACGAAGCACCTCCTAACGCGCAGATTTCGTCGTTTAGGGACAGCCCGAGAGGCGCCCAAATCGCCTCTCGGGGCAACCCGCCCCGAGGAGACGTCCGTGCGGGCCCTATCCGTGGGCGCCTCGGCTGTAGCCTGCGCTGATCGCCGAATACACCGCTCTCGAGGTCGCGGAGTGGATGGCCGAAAGGGTGTCCGAGGACGGCTACCTCGACCAATACATCGCCGTCGACGAGATCGCGTCGCTGTTCGGCGAGTCGTTCGTCTACGAAAAAGGCCTCTCCCGCGCGATCAGCCCGAGCGTGCTGCGTCAGCTCAAGCGGCTGACGCAGGAGACCGTCGTGTGGGAAGGCTACGCGAAACGGTGGCGCACAAAAGATCCTGGAGATCCGCCGGGTCGAAGGCAGTACTAGGGCGCATGGGTCGACTTGCAGCGTTTAACGATGCGCGGCGGCGGTTGCGCAAGCGGCGACGCGAACAACTCACACTCGGCGCGCGCGCCTTCGGGTGGGCGATGGCCTTTGGCCCGTCGCTCCTGCTCGTCGCCGGCGTACTGCTGCTCCTCAACGGAGCCTCGCGCGTCGCGGGCATCGCGCTGCTCGTCGTTGCGCTCATCACGATGGCCGTCCCGATAAGTCCAATCCTCAGAGCCCGCGTGCGCCGGCGCGAAGCGCGGCGCAGGGATCCGTAGCACCGCAATCGGGAACCCGCCGCACCCGGCTGTAACTGATGAGCGCCGCGACCGGCATGCTCGCGACGAGCGCCGCGGAGCAGGTGCGCCCCCTGCCCTCGGAGCGCGAGTGGCTGCCGTTCGTCTCCGCCGCCGAGCTCCGCGAGCGTGCGCCCGCGCAGCCCGATTGGATCTGGCATGACTACCTCGCGCGGTGCGCGCTGACGCTGCTCGCCGCCAAGCCGAAGGCGGGAAAATCGACGTTCGCGGCTGCGCTCAGCGAGGCGGTCGCGTGCGAGGCGCTCGACTTCCACGCCTGGGGTTGGAGATCAGACATCCTCGCTCGCTCCCGCCTTGAGCGACGCCAGGACTCGCCGCAGCGGCGGGATCACCGGCTGACCCGCTAGCCGGGATTCGTACTCCTCGCGTTTGCGCTGCCCGCGAATCTTCTCCGCATTGACCGCCCACCTCAGGCGACTGTCAGCATCGCCGTCGCTGTGAAGCTCGACGACAATCGACGAGCTGTGATGGGACGCGTTGCGCGCTCCCACAAGGGCCTCCCAAACGCCAACATCATCCTCAGCCCAATCCACCTGCTCCCACTCGTTCCGTTCCCTCGCAGCGTCGTCGAGCTCGTGGACCACCTCGAGCGCACGCTTCGTCGCGTCTTGCGTCGCGGCGACGGTCCCACTCTCGATCCCCACTGCGACGTCGTCGATCGCGTCCTCGAGCCGTCGCACGCGGGCGCGCACAGAGTTCTCGCTGCGCGCGGTCCAGCTCGAGCGCTCAGACACGCTGACAGCGTCTGAGGCAGCCCTTATCGCTGACGTTGTGACGCTCGCGCTGTCGGAGAAGTTCGAGCTGTCCGAGGCCGACCTGCTCATCGACCGCACTACGCCGCCGCAGGTCGGGCACGGACGACGCGGCGTCTCGTTGACAGGCAATCGCGTGCCGCACGTCGCACACACGTCGATGTCCGTCTCGCCGTCGGAAGTCACGGGCGCGAGCGCGCGTACACGGTGCCGACTACAGCGAACAGCACGAGCAGCAGTGTCAGCACGAGGGAGCCGGTCAACCCTCCGAAGATGAGCGCGACCGCGAGCGTCGCCGAGAGGCGGCCCCCCTGCTGGCGCAGCCCCACGCGTTTGGCCTGGTGGTAGCTCCACCACGTCGGAAAGTCCTGCGGGCGCGGTCGGGTGCTCACGTGGCTCATCCTACGCCGGTGCCGCTGGCGGCATGAGATCGTGGCGTCCCGCAGAAACCGTGCAAACGGCGCTCTCGCGCCCTCCGGGCTGATAGCCCGACCGACGACCGTCCGCCTCAATGAAACGCCGCAGCACGCCGATGAGACCTCATGGCGCTTCGCTGGCAAACGCTGGCGCTGCTCGCGGTCCTCGCGGCTGTAGGCGCCGTGGCGTTGCTACACCACCCCCCGAGCGCGCAATCGGCGGAAAGCAGCGGGGAATCGGCAACTTCCGAACCCACACCGAAGGAAGACGCCGAAGCGTACGCCGTGCTCAAGACCCCGAGGACGTTCACCCGCGCGACGCGCGAGTGCTCAGGCGGTGTCTGCTTCGACCGGATGCCCACACTCGTCCCGTCGGTCTCGAGACTCCGCCATTGGCTCGCCGAAGCAGGGCTCACCGTGACCGAAGAAGCGGTCACCCTCGCCGCGTGCGGGCGGGTGCGGATTGGGCACACAGGAGACTTCGAGATTAGTTGCGTCGCCACTGCTATTCACGGCAAACGCTATTTCGCGGTGCAGCTTGGATCGCTCGTGTCGCAACGTCAGGCGCGCTACTACGGCACACACGAACGCATCGGAAAGCTCAAGAACTTCGGAGGGATGCATATCTTCGTGAGCTATCTCGGAGTCCCGCGCCCCAAGTGGTTCAAGGAACTCCGCGAAGCGCGGCAGCGTCACCCTGCGGCCCTACAAGAACTTCGAGGACTCCTGGGGGTTCCAGGGGAACCGCTTGCGGAAGGTCGGGGAGACGCCGAGCGCACCGCTCGGCCCAAGTAGGCGCGCAGAGAGTCGTACCCGGCCACCGGGCGCCCCGCGAGCAACCGCCGCAGCCGCCACGCCTCCGCCCGGCACGCGGGCGAGCACGTGCGCGCCTGCGGCGGACGGCCCTCGGCGAGGCACCGCACACGACGCAGCGCCTCATGGCTGGCCCCTGGGATGATCCGCCCGATGCTCCGGGGCACGATCACGGCGATGGCGCTCACGGCGAGTGGTGTCCTGAGCGCAGGGTGTGGAAGCGACCCACCGCACCTCGTTACGAAGCACGAAGCGGCTGCATTCGCTCACGCAGTCAACCTACGGGCCGGCGACGTGCCTGGGCTGACCCGGACCGTTCCGGCGCTCCCGGCTCCCAGCGAGCCGTTCGGTAGCTGCCCTCACGGCGCGCCCATTGGAAGCGAGATTGTCGCCCTCAACTCGCCGGGATTCCGACGCGCGAAAGCCGAACGCGGCGAAAGCGTGTCCTCGATTCCCGTCGAAACGGACCACTCCACTGTCTACGTCATGCGAAGTCCAGCCGTCGTGAGCCGACTTGTCGCCGTCGCACGAACTGCCAAGGCTCGCGACTGCACGCAACGCAAACTCGCAAAAGGCGAATCCCTGAAACAAGGACACGAACGCTTCGAGAGTCAGATCAAGGTCTCGTCGCTCGCGTTCCTGCTGCCGGGCATCGCAGGCTATGGGATACGCGTCGGCGGCACTCTTGCGGCGGCGCTTTTCCACACGGGCAGGCGAGCTCCGTTCTACGAGGACACCTTCGGGTTCGCGGTCGGAACGGCCGAGATCCTGCTCAGCGTCGACAGTCTCCCGCAGCCACCTTCCCCGGCCGACGAGCGCCGCTTGCTCATGCTGCTCTACAACCGCGCCAAGGCACACAAGCTCAGCTAACAGCGACAAGCGTCTCGGCTTGGTCGCCCCGGAGCCGCCGGCAAAGGAGGTAAGCGGTTCGCGAGCTCGTGCGCGGTGGGCATCTCGAGGCGCTTGCAGACGACGAATCCTCGGATGTCCCGCTCGCGATTCGCCCGTCGACCGAGACTCTGAAGCTCCTCGCTGGATGGCCTGGAGGGACTGCCGAAGCGGCCCTCGACGAGCTCGTGAACGCGCTCGACCAGGCGATCGCCTCCACGCCCGCCGGCGAGGAGCGGTCAAAGGTTGTGCGCTTCCGGGAAAGCCTGGTCGGCGCCGCGCGCGACATCGTGATCGCGTACCTCGAGAAGAAGATCGGCGTCTAGGCGGCTTCGGCCTAGACGCAGGCTCACGGCGCCGGTGGCGTCGGCGGGGGTTGCGGAGGTCCGGGGGCGGGTGGCGCCGGCATCGGCGGGATCGGAGCCGGCCCCGGCGCGCCGAGAATCTGAAACGGGAACTGGATCTGCTGGAGCGTCTGCATCCACGCGCGCTCCTTGTGGTTTTCGATGAGCTTGGCGATAGGCACCATCGTCATGCTGATCAGCACTGTGTGGTGCACACTGAGGATCGCGTCCTGCAGCTCGTCGTCGTCCTCGAGGTCGTGGATCACGACGCCATGCTCTCGCGCAGTCTCCCGACGCACGGGACGACCGTGGGACAGGAACTCCTCGGCGTTCCCGAACCACTCCGCAGCCGCCTCGGCTTTCTCGGTCGCGTCGCCCTGTCCCTTGAACATGTATTCGCGGAGCGCGTCGGTGACGATCCGTTGGGCCCGTTGTGCAGCGTGGTCACACGCGGCGAGCATGCCCGGCGCGTACGAGCGCAGGATCGGAAGCCACGCGTTGAGGTTCGCGGGATCTTTGCACTGGTCGAGTGCGAGGGCGAACTGGTCCTTGATCGCCTGGGCTGAGGCGGTACGCGGACCCTCGGGCATCATCACAGTGAACTGCGGATCTATGGGCCCGAGCTGGGAGTGGGCGCCCATCAGGATTTCGTCGGCCGCGAGCGCAAGCATCGTCGCCGCCGACATCGCGTACAGCGGCACGACGGCGCGTATATGGTCGAACCTCGTCCTGAGGTACTCGGAGATCTGTTCGACCGCATCGGCACTTCCGCCAGGGCTGTGCAGGAACAGATCGAGCTCGCGCTCTTTCACGTTCGAGCACGCCTCCATGAACCCGCTCATGTCTGCCGGCGAAACCTGGAGCGCCCCTCCAGGCGCACCGGGGTGCTGAAGGAATCCCGAGTAGTAGAGGATCACGGCGCGGCCCGTGCGCTCGCTCAGGCGTTTGACGTACTTCCGGCGCAGGATGTCGTTGGGCGCGGGACCGCCTTCGCCAACGGGCGGGGAAGCCGCGAACTGCTGCCGCACGACGAGGAGCTCCTGGAGGAGCTCGCCCCAAGTGGGCATCGCTTACGTCGTGAGGTCGGGCGAGTACGGCGAGACGTTCGTGGTCGTGATCACCAGCTGCGTCTCAGTGGCCGCCACCGCGCCGTAGTAGACCTGTTCGGCGCCCTCGAGCGCTCGGATCGCGGTCTCGACTCCCGCAGCGCCTGAGGTCAGGATCGCCTCGACCTCCTCATCTGGCGTACGCACCGTCGCCACAGCGTCCTCCTCGCGGTCACTCATCCCTGGCTCTCCCTCCATAGATACTGCTGCCCCGGAGAGCCACTGTATACCTGATCCGCCTGGCGAGGTGACGCTTGAGACCCATCTTGCTCTCCAGGTTATCGGCGCTCACACCGTCGCCTTTACCCGCTGAGCAGGCGCGCCAACGAGAGAATGACCGCCAGCGCGCCTAGCCTCTTGCACGTGTCGAGCAGGCTCTCGGAACCTCCGGCCGCCCTGCCGCCGCCGCGAAGCTGCTGAGCGCGCGGAGGCCGGACGGCCCGTGGCGCCGTGAAGCGCGGCCGGAGCAGCTCGCGCCGCCCGGCGACTGTTCGTGTGGCTGGTGCTCGCCGGGCGAGGGTGGGGCAAGACGCGCAGCGGCGCGCAGTGGCTCGCCGAGCGTGCGCTCGCGACGCCGGGCGAATACCACCGCGCGTCCAGTGCTCCACGGACAGCGCCACGCCCAGCTCGTCGTTCGCTCGCCCCCTAAGCTCGTCTGATGCAAGCTGGCGACCCGATGCTTGACACGGCCTCGCAGCGCCCCGCGACGGGCATGGACGAGGCCGCTCGGCAGCTCATCCTGAACACACTGGAAGGATGCCCGGAACGCGCCGTGATGCACGGGTTCCTCCAGGACAGCTACGCGGACGTGGGGGACTACGTGAACGCGGTCAGGCAGGTGTGGGGCGACGACGCCGGGGACGAGGTCGGTTACGCACTCGTCCAGGCCGCGAACGAACAGCCCACGATCGTGGCCTACGGCGATGCGCAGCGCGCGGACGAGCGCGGCGCAAACGCGCTGATGCTGCACATGCCGGAGCCGGACTTCCGCCTCGCCGTCCACAAAGCGGTGCAGGAGCGAGACCTCGCCGTGAACCCGGTGGACCGCATCAACACGGTCTGCCAACGCCGCGGCATCCCGTGGGAGTTCACGGCCGCCGATGGCTTCGCGTGGATCGGCGACGCCGAGGTGGAGGAGCTCGCGATGCGCCCCGCACTGAGCGCGATAGAGGACCCCCGCCTCACCGGCGCCAAACACCACTTTGACGTCGCGCGCTCCGAGCTCGCCCAGGGCACGCCCACGACGCTGCGCCAGTCCGTGCACGAGTCCGCGTGCGCCGTGGAGGCCGCGATGAAGACGGTGCTGTCGCAGCGCGGCGTGGAGTACGACGAGGGCGACACAGCGTTCCCACTCTTTGACCGCCTCGTAGCCGTCGACGTCGTGCCACAGTTCATGCAGTTCTGCGTGCTCGGCGCGGCGTCGCCACGCAACAAGCGCGCGGGGCACGGTGCGGAGGAGCCGCACGAGGTCGGGCAGGACATGGCGGAGACCGTGATGGCCTCAGCCGCGGCCGCGATCACCTATCTGCAGAAGCTACTTCCGTAGCCGAACCCCCCGGACAGCCCTGCGCCGGGGCCGCGGGCGCCACTAGGGCTGCGCGGCGCGTGCGAGCCGGCCGCTCCACCCCCGGCAAAGCAGACCGTCGTCATAAGCCTCAAAATCCCGTGGCGGCGGGAACTCGCCGACAGGGGGCCGAGTGAAGGAAAGCGCAAGAAAGATTCGTAGACGAAAGCCGCGGGGGCTGCGCCTCGCGGTCATCAAGGTGCTTGACGACGCGGACGAGCCACTCTCCCCCAAGGAGGTCTGGGAGGAGGTCAGCCGCCGGAAGCTTCACACGAGCCAGGGCAAGACACCCGAGGCGACGGTCAGCGCCATGCTCTACCGGCGGAACCACGAGTTCCAAAGAGTCGGACGAGGCCGGTTCGTGCTGAGGAAGGCCCCCTAGGAACCGGGCCGGAACCAGGACCGCTGAGCGACTCAGCGGAGCCGCTCAGCGGAACCGTCCCAGGCCGATGCGAACATACGTTCGACCCCAGAGACCAGCTCATGCGGAACGCGGACGGAGCAAGAACAGCACCCACCGCGACAGCGCTGAATCCGCAAGAATCGAGGAGAGCAGCCATGCCAAGCCCGAAATCCACGCGCAACACGAACCGCCGGGCCACGAACGGACGAGGCACCAATGGCCGGGTCTCGCCGGCCGCGGCCCCGGTAGACCCGGTCACCCACGCGCCCGGGCGCCCCGCCGGGCCCGGGATGTACTTGCACTGGGAGGGCCGGAAGGGCTACCGCACGAGGATGCCGGCGCCGCGGATGCTGGAGACCGTTCCTAAGCTCTCGTTCGGCGAGCCCCGGGACAACCGCGTGATCGAGGGCGACAACCTCCAGGTGATGGTGTCGTTGCGCTCGCAGTACCAGGGCACGGTCGACGTGGCGTACCTCGACCCGCCGTACAACACGGGGAAGCGCGACTTCGCGTACTCCGACGCGCGCTTCCACGACCCAAACGCGGACGCCGACGACTCGGTCTACGTGAACAACGAGGACGGCGGGCGGCACACGAAGTGGCTGAACTACATGGGCCCCAGGTTGTGGCTCGTCTGGCAGTTGCTCGCGGAGCACGGCATCTGCTTCGTCTCCATCAACGACATCGAGCTGTTCCGCCTCGGAATGCTGATGGACGAGATCTTCGGCGAGCGGAACCGCTTGGGCGTTATCGTCTGGAAGCAGGCCGCCGACAACAACCCGACAAGGATCGCGGTCGGCCACGAGTACGTCCTCTGCTACGCGAAGCGCGAGGAGGAGGTGGCGAGGGTCTGGTCCGGTGACAGTCCCGCGCAGCTCTGGTTGCTGCACACGTACGAGCAGCTGAGGAAGAAGCACCGCGGCAACGCCCCAGCGATCGAGAAGGGCTTTCAGGCGGCGATCAAGGAGCACGTCGCGGCGTTCGAGGCGGCGGCGCGGCCGGGCGAGGACCCTGAGCTGGTCGACCTTGGCGACCTGGCCCGCTACTGCTTCGTGGACGACCGTGGGGTGTACGCCGCGAACCGCACGACGGAGAACCCGCACCCGGGCGGCTACGTCTACGACGTCACGAACCCGGACACCGGCGCCGTGCATAAGAAGCCGGGGCGTGGTTACCGCTTCCCCGAGGAGACGATGCGGCGCCTGGAGTCGGAGGGCCGCATCATCTACCCCAGCGACCCGCGTCGCCTCGTGCAGTTGAAGAAGTACCTCAGTGAGCTGCGTCCGCCGCTGCGCGGCATCATCGAGCTCGGCTCGCGCGGTGGCGCAGCGGACCTGAAGCGGCTCCTCCCCAAAGACGCCGCCAGGTTCCCCAATCCGAAGCCGACGACGCTCATGGAGGCCCTCATCGGGTTCGCCGGGGACTCCGACGCGCTCGTCTTGGACCCGTTCGCCGGGTCCGGGACCACGGGCCACGCGGTGTTGCGGCTGAACGCGGCGGACGGCGGGTCCAGGCGGTTCATCCTGATCGAGGAGGGATCGCGCGAGGACCGCTACTGCCGCACGTTTATCGCGCCGCGCTTGAAGGCGGCGATTAAGAGGAGGGATTGCCGGGCGGCTACTGGTTCGAGACGACGGGGCGCAGGTTGAACCGTGGCGCGATCCTGGAGTTGGAGCGGGAGGCGATCGCGAACTTGATTGTCCACACTGACGTGACGGGGAAGGGGCGCGGGATCACGCGCGTGGCCGGTGAGTACGTGATCGGCCAGAACGCGCGGCAGGAGGCGATCTGTCTGTGTTGGAACGGCCGGAAGGAGTCGGCGATCACGTGGGACGTTTTGGCCGCGATGTTCGAGGAGGCGAAGGCACGGGACCTGCGAAGGCCATTGAGGGCGTACGGCGTGACGTGCGAGGTCGGGGAGACCGACTCCTTCCGGTTCTGCCAGATCCCGGACGAGATCCTGGCGGCGCTGCAGATCGCCGACGATGACGAGGCTGTGCTCGCCGGCGACCCCGATGCGGTGGAGGCGTTGGAGGCTGCGGTGCTGAGCTCCTCCGAGGACGTTGGCGACGACGGCGACGGCTGATAGCTTCGCCGGCGATGTCGGCGGATAGCTTCAGGCTTTTCCCATTCCAGGAGGAGGCGGCCGAGGCGTTGAGGGAAGCGGCGCTGTCCTGGGTCGCGTACGCCGTCAAGCGCGGCCACCCGCCGGAATACGGCGAATCGCCGATCCCGTTCCTCGGGCAGCTGAAGGCGGTCACGGGGTCAGGGAAGACGCCGGTGCTCGCGAACACGGTCGGCGGGCTCGGGGACGCGGTGGTGTTCTGGACGACGCGGTCAAGCGCGGTCGTGGAGCAGACGTTCACGAACCTGAACAGCAAGTACCGCTCGCTCCTGCCGCCGGACGCGAAGATCATCCGCGACATCTCCAGTCAGCTCGCGTGGCGCGAGCTCATCGACGCCACGAGCGGCCTCACGATCTGGGTCCTCACCGTGGCCTCGTGGAACGAGGCGGAAGCCGGGTCGAGCAACGGCGACGCAAGGTTGCGGCTGCGCAGGGAACAGCCGGACTGGGCCGGGGATGGTGCGCCGTTCGACCAGCTGCGCGAGAACCTGAAGAGGCCGCTCTGGATCGTCTCCGACGAGAGCCACAACCAGAGCGAAGTCCAATTGGACCAGCTCGCCGCGCTGAAACCACGCGGGTTCTTCATGGCCTCGGCGACGCCCCTCGTGAACGAGCTCTTCACGAAGTGGGAGGAGGCCCTGAACCTCGGCGGGGAAACGAAGGCGCTACTCGCCGCCGGTCGCGTCCCGATCAAGACGCGAGACGTTGTCGACGCGAACTTGTTGAAGACAACAATCGAGGTCGTCGACTACCGCAGCGGCGACGTGGAGAGCCTCGACGGCGCCCTCGCGGCGCTGGAAGACGTGCAGGCCGCGGCCGACGCGGAGGAAGCCGGCGTGACGCCGCGCGCGATCTACGTCGTGGAGAAGAGCAACCCGCCACGCGGCTCGAAGGAGGAGGCGCGACCGGTCGCGATCTGGCGCCACCTCCGGTCTCGCGGCGTACCCGCGGACGAGATCGCCGTGTACACGGACACGAAGGAGCTCCCCGAGGACGCCGAGCGCATCTCCAGCCTCGGCAAGCTGGAGCCCCGCTTCCGCCACATCATCTTCAACCAGTCCCTCCAGGAGGGCTGGGACGACCCCGAGGCGTACGTCTGCTACTTCGACGGCGTCACCAAATCGTTCGTACGCATCCGCCAAATCCTCGGCCGCGTACTACGCCAACCACGCGCCCGCCGCTACAACGCCGAAGCGCTCAACACCGCAACGCTGATCCTCCAGACTCCGACCGCGGCGTACGAAACCGTCGTCTCGGAGTTGAAGGCCGAGCTGCGCCTGTACGCGCCCGAAGACGAACCCGCGTTCGCGACGGTGCGCGTAAAGACGCGCAAGGAACCACTGACGCCGGTGCCGGTGAAGCGCGGCAAGAAACAGCTCAGCCTCACGCGCTGGGCGTTGAAGGCGCCAAGCATGGCCTCGGTCGAGCGGGACCTGCGCAGCCAGGCGTCGCGCGCGTGGACCGACGAGGACCTGGAAGCGCCCGGCACCGGCCGCAAGGCCACCGTGTCCCTGAAGGAGGGAAGCGAGGAGTACGAGGACATCGACGTGCTCAGGAGCGCCCGCACGAGGAACGGCGCGTTCCTCCGCCGCCGCATCCTCCAGCGCAACCGGGCGTGCCTGAACGCGATCCACCCCGACCGCTTCGCCGGCCCCGCGTTCGAGCAGTTCAGCTGCCACAGCTCACAAGCCCAGGACGAACTCACGGCGCTCGCCGCCAAAATCGTCGACTACTTCGAGACCCGCGTGGAGTACCAAGAAGACCCCGACCCCGACCGCAACACGTGGACCGTCGACGAGTACCGTCCACGCAGCGAGGACATGACGAAGTTCGACCGCGCCGCGCACGCCGAATACTCGCGCACCGACTTCAACAAAGACGAGGCACCATTCGCCCGCGCAATCGACCGCGTGAGGGGCGTGACCTGGGTCCGCAACCCCACCACCGAGAGCCAAGGGTACGGCGTGCCGCTGCCGAAGAAGGTCGGCGACTCGCTCACGTTCTACCCCGACTTCCTCATCTGGAGGAAAGACGTCTGCTGGGCCGTGGACACCACCGGCCGGCACCTGTTGGACGCGAAGGTCAGGGGCAAGCTCTTCGCGCTAGAGTCGCCGAAAATGGCGCTCGTGGTCAGGGGCGCCGTGGACTTGCGTAGCGGCTCGCGCGAGGGTAAGGACGGTTGGAGCCTCGTGTTGCCGCGCCCGAGCTTGGAGCCACGCGTGGAGCACTCCGACGACCTCGACGCGCTGGTCGCGATGCTGCTTCAGCCTTAACCGGCTGCTCGAGAGTAACGATTAGGTGCGCCGAGTCGGTAACGATCAATCCTCGGCCTCGGCCGCTGTATCGCCCTGACTCGCTGAGGTTCGCCGAAGGCCTTAAGCTCCGCGACTGCCGGCAGCTGGCCATGAGCCCCAGGCGATAATCGCGAATCACTTGGGCCGACCTTTAGGAGGAGGAGCGAATGCGCGCGCAGGAGGGCACGTTCCGGGGCCTGATGACCCAGGACCGCCAGTTCCGCGTGCCCCTATACCAACGCCACTATCGATGGCGCACGGATCAGCAGGACGACCTCTGGCAGGACATGCTTGAGCAATACCGCGCCGTTGCCAACGCGGGCAGCGACGTGCCACGCCACTTCATCGGGAGCATCGTCGCGGTCGAGCGCGAGCCGGATCCGCTCCACGACTTTCGCGACTTTCGGATCGTCGACGGCCAGCAGCGCCTCACGACGCTGTCGGTCGCGATCGCCGCGCTCCGCGACGTCGCCGCGACGGGCGATCCCGACCAGTTCGAGCGCTTCAACGCTAAATATCTCGTCAACACGACGGAGCCGAAGGGCTCGGAGCGCTGGGCGCGGCTCGTGCCCAGTGAGCAGGATGAGGGCGCCTACTGGACGGTGCTGACCGACCCAGAGAAGGCGTCTGGGCACACCGGCGTCGGGAATGCGTACCGCTTCTTCCTCAAGCGCATCGCCGATCTGCGCGAGGCCGGTGAGCTGCAGGTCGAGCGCCTCGCGACGACGATCGGTGACCGGCTCTCGCTCGTGTTCGTGACAGTGAGCGAGGGCGAGCGGCCGCACAAGATCTTCGAGTCGATCAACGCGACTGGCGTCGGCCTCAGCCAGTCCGATCTCTTGCGCAACTATCTGTTCATGGCGCTCGGCGAGCGCTCGAACAGCGTGTATGCACAGCACTGGCGACCCCTCGAGCGCGCGCTCGGCACTGACGGACTCGAGGGCTTGGTCCGCGATGACCTCCAGTCTGCGGGCGAGTTCGTTCGCCAGGACCAGGTGTACCGCACGGCGCGTGGGCAGCTCGAGCCGCTGGCCCATGATCTCGACGTGCTTGAGGCGCGCGTCGCGCGGCTCGCGCGACGCGGCGCGTACTACGCGCTCTTCCTACAGCCCGGGGACCCGAACGATACGGCCGCGGCGCTGGGGGTGGGCAGGCAGGCGCTGCGTCACCTGGCGTTCCTCCGCGCCTGGGGTGCGAGCACGACGTATCCCTTGCTGCTCCACATCTACGCCGAGGTAGGCGTCGGGCGCGCGACGCATGAGCAGGCGCAGTGCTGTCTCGAGGCCATTGAGTCATTCCTCGTGCGCCGCTACGTGACGGCGGTGCCGACGAACGTGCTCAACCGGCTGTTCATCCAGATCATCTCGGCGCTGCCGCCCGGGGAGCCGGTCGACGTCGCGCTGCGGCGGGAGCTCTCGCGCGATGGCCACTGGCCCGACGACGAACGCGTTGGCGACGGAATCGCCACGCTTCCGTACTACTCGCACGGTCGCGCCCACCAGCAGCGCCTGGTGTTGCAGCGCCTCGAGTCGTTCTTGCGCGCGGAGGTCGACGTCGACTTCGACAGCGCGAACCTCTCGATCGAGCACATCATGCCGCAGACGCTGAGCGCCGAGTGGAAGGCAGAGCTGTCCACGGACCGTCGCGACGCCCAGGAGATCTTTGACCGTCTCGGGCACACGCTCGGCAACCTCACGCTGACCGCGTGGAACTCCAAGCTCTCGAACCAGCTCTTCGAGCGCAAGCAGGAGATCCTAAACAACTCCGAGCTCAAGCTCAACGAGCCGCTCGCGGAGGCAACAACCTGGGGCGCCGAGCAGATCGAAGCACGGGGCCGTGCACTCGCCGACGCGGCGACTGCGTTGTGGTCGGAGCCAATCCCTGGCGTCGTCACACCGCACGCCGGCTTCGACTGGAGTCGCGTAGACGAGGCCGTCGACGCACTGCCGGCAGGGAGCTGGACGTCGTATGGGGACCTGGCGGAGCTCGCCGGCACCGCGGCGCAACCGACAGCGAACCACGTCGCCAAGGACCCGGGGGTCAGGTATGCGTACCGGGTGCTCGGCGGCGACGGTTCGGTGAGCTTCAACTTTCAGTGGCACGACGCGTCCGACACGCGCGACCCGACAGAGATCCTCATCGGCGAGGGCATCGAATTCGACGAGCACGGCCGCGCGAGCCAGACGCAGCGCCTCGGGCCCGCAGAGCTCGAGGATCTACTCGAGGCCGACCCGACCAGTGCCTAGTAAGTAGCTTGAAGAGAGAGGACAACTCGTCGCAGGATCACGTCCTAACGTCCCGTCTCAAGCTCGTGGTTGGGCGGCGAGGTCGTTCCAGTTACAGCTGCCGCCAGCGCGAAAATGTGCAGTTGTGGACGGACCGTACACACTCCGTCTCGCGTTGTGAGCGCGTGACGCGAAGCTGACACAGGACGAGCCCAAAGATGTAACGCTTGGCTTGGCCCGCGCCTACTTCGCTGCCCACTCTGGCGGGGTCGCGCCGGGCTTCCATGCCTTGGTGACGCCGCCGCCCTTTTGGCGTAGGAGTTGAGCGTAGTCGCTGAGCTGGGTCTGGAATGCGAGCTCGTCGCGTGGGTCCTGGCGTGTTTCGTCGAGTTCTGATCGCCAGACGGCGAGCGCCCCGAGTGTCTCGACCGTTGATTCGTCGGTCCACCATTTGTCTTTGAGCGCTTCGAGCTGTTCGGGGTAGCGCCCACGCAGCGCGACGATGGCGCCCCACATTTGCTGGCGCCACTCGGGGTCGCCACCGTAGGGCTCAAGCCAGGGCGGGCGGTCATCGCCGTTGCCCTCGACGAGAACGGGAGCGGAGCGCGGTGGGCGAACGTGGCCGTTCTTGATGGCGCGTGCGATTTCGTTTTGGATGAGCTGCGCGGCGAGCGTCGAGTGTGGCGTGTCGGCTCCGGCGGCAAGCTCGCGGAGCTGGAGGGCGACGGGGTCGGACAGGACGACCTGGACTCGTTGGCTCATCGTGCTCGTTCCTGTGCTCGTGGGTTGACGATCCGGTTGATCGCACGGACGATCCCCGGTATGCGGCTGGTGCGGCTCGGCGCGATCGAGCGGTGGAAGTTCCTGCCATAGTCGCGGTCGGGCAGCTCGGGGTGAGCGAGCGACGGCGTTTGTGCATTGCTGCGGCGCATGTTCTCGGCGAGCCGCTGGATGCGGTCGGTGTCGTGCCCTTCGACGCCGAGGTCTTGGCGCGAGACGAACCAGTCGGTGCCTTGGCGTGCGCGGGACGCCTCGACGTAGGCGGGCTCCTTGCTGGTCTGCCAGCCGCCGGTGACGACGAGGGTGCGGGTGACGGTCGCGCCTTGGGCGCGGTGGATGTGCTGGGCGTAACCGAGTCGCACGCGGGCGAGGTCATCGCCGGTGAGCGAACGCCTGCGGCCGGTCACGTCGAACTCGATCAGTACCTCGCCGGCTGGGGTTATGTCGAGGACTTCGCCGCGGCTGCCGTTCTCGATCCGCTCGACGCCGGGCTCGTGGTGCTGGTCGATCAGTGCGATCCGGTCGCCTTGGCGGATGCCGTAGTGGACGCCGGGCACGGGGACTTCGAGATTGCCGAGTTCGCCGCGCTCTGAGCGGAAGTGTTGGGCGCGCGCGTTGAGGCGGTGGATCTCCTGGTTTGAGGCGTCGGAGATCAGCGCGACCTCGCTCGGGTCGTGGGTCTCGGTGAGTGCCGCCCAGTTCTGTGCGGCGTGCTCGACGGCCTCGTCGCGGGTGTCGGCCATGTGCAGTTGCCCGCGTGCGTCGTAGTGCGCCATCGCGCGGTCTGAGCGTCCGGCGCGCAGGTTCGCCCACGCGCGCTGTTCGCCTGGGTCAAGGGTGCGGCGGATGGTTGACAGCTCGGCGCTCGGGGCGATGTCTGAGAGCCGGGCGAACATGCCGCCCGCCCCGATCGAGGGCAGCTGCGCGGCGTCGCCGATCGCCACGAGCTTTGACCCGGTGTGATCGACGACTTCGGTGAGCCGGCCGAGCCGGTCGGTGTCGGCCATTCCCGCCTCGTCGAAGTAGATCGTGGTGTGCGCGTCGACGGCGAGCTGGCCGCGCTCGACGCGGGAGACGAGCGCGTCGAGGGTCAGGGTGCGCCCGGCGAGCGCGGGGCTGTCCTGACCGAGGCGCTGCGCGGTGGACCCGGACACCGCGATCCCCAGCGTCTGATGGCCGCCGTACTGCTCGGCGCGGGCGGCGGCGTCGATGACGACGCCCTTGCCGGTGCCGGCGGGTCCGACGAGGATCGCGGCCCGCTCGGGGCCGGTGATGACCTCCAGCGCGTGTGCCTGCTCGGGGCTAAGGCGTCCGCCGATCCGCTCGGCGATCTGGTCGCTCGCGAGCGCGCGGGCCTCGACGCCAACGTCTCGGCCGCCCCCAGCGGCGAGCGCGGTGAACCTGCGCTCGATCGCCTGCTCGCGCGCGCGCACGGCGAGCGTCGTCATCAGGCCTCCCTCCAGTGGGAGCACGCGGCGTTCGGCGATCATCGCCCGCGAGAGGTCAAGCGCGTCGCGGGGCGAGAGCTCACCGGCGGACTGCTCAAGCACGACCGCCCGGAACCCCCCAGGCTCGAACGTCGCGGAGCGCTCGGTCAGGCGCTGCTCGACGCGATCCTCAAGCGGACCCTGCGGCGGGGCCTTGACCGTGGCGCCGAGTAGCCGGCCGGGCTGCTCGCCGGCGAAGTCAAAGCGCGCGGCCGTGTCGTTCCATGCGCTCTGCAGGTCGGCTCGGGTGATCAGTACCTTGGCCTTGCGGTTCTCCAGCTTGAGCTGGCGCAGCTCGCCGCGCTCGGGCGCCCGCCCCCACTTCGCGCGGAAGCGCTCGGCGGCCCTGGCGACCTCGCGGCTGCGCGAGGAGAAGGCGTCCAGCAGCCCGCGCGGTACGCCGGCTATCTCGAAGTAGCGCCCGTGTTTGCCGGTGCCGCGCTCGATCGCGTACCCCCGCTGCTGCAGTTGGTGCGCGAGCGAGGAGCGGTAGTAGGCGCCAAGCTCGCGCGCCGAGCGGAAGATCGGACGGGAGGCGACAGCGACGACCTTCCCGTCATCGCGGACGGCGCTCGTGATGACCACATGGCTGTGCAGCTGCGGGTCGGGCGCGTCTCCCTCAAGGACGCCGCGGGCGGTGGTGTGCCGGTACTCCGCGGCCACCAGGTCCCGTGCGGGCTCCTCAAAGACCTGCCCACGGCGACCGCGGCGTACGGTCGGCACGGTGTTGTTCAGGTGCGCGATCGTCTCGCTGACCGCGGCGGCGTGTGCGGCTTCGATCTTGCGGCGCTGGGACTCATCCGCCAGCGCCCACGCCGTCGATACCGACTTCGGGGCGCTGAAGGTCAGGTCGATCCCGCCGCCACGAGCGCCGTTGGAGCCTGCCTGTCGCAGCCACCGTCCTGACCGGGGGTGCTTGCCCTCCATCAGCGAGATGAAGTCGCGGCCCTCGACGGTGGAGCCCTCGATGCCAAGGCGCGCGAGCGTGTCGGGCGAGGCGAGCCATTGGCCGGGTGCCTGGGTGGGCTCCCCCGAAGGGGAGAGGTAGTAGTCGCCGCGCTCTGGCTCGACGGTCTTTGACTCCAGGTAGCGCGCGTAGCCGCCGCCCTTGGCGGCGCCGATGCTGGCTGCGGTCATCACACCGGGTACAGACCCCAACTGCTCCAGACCGGCCAACGAATTGGCACAGCGCGGACACAGCGCGCGCACAGCGCTGCATCTAGTCTGTCCGGGCTTGGCGGTGTGCGCCGGCCGCGTGAGCCAGTGAGCGCCAGCGAGCGGCGAGCGAGCAGCCTGAAGGGCTGCCGGCCGGCTTGCACGACGCCGGGGTCGGTGGAGAGCCGACCGCAGGGGGGCTCGGTTACAGCCGGCGAAGCCGGCGTCGGTAGCCGGCCGTTGAAGGTAGGGCCGCGCCGTCGGCGGTCGCCGGCGCGGCGATCTGACGGCTCGTGGCGAACCCTCGCGGCGAGCGGGTGCGAGCCCGCGCGGAGGCGATCCCGCGAAGCTGGGTAGCTGGCACATCTGGGGCCGGGCGCCAGCCCGTGCGCAGGCCACTCGCTCGGGGCCGCACCGATCAAGCGAGTGCGGTGGGGTGCTGCCAGTACCCGTACACGCAGCGCGTTCTCCCGCGGCCGGGATCGTGGGTGTCGTGGATCACCCCGTCGATCACGGCGCACATGTGCCGTGAGACGCGCACGACCAGCCGGCCGTGTGGCAGCTCCTCGGCGCGCAGGTGGACGGTGCAACCGTGGCCGATCTTCATGGTCGGCGTCCAGATCCAGCCGCGGTCGGCGAGGTAGCGGTCGTAAACGCGGCGGTGTACGCCCGTGCGTGGGCTGGCGTGAGCGTGGGCGCAGGCGCCGTAGCGGCGTTCGCGCCGGCGGCGCAGTGGCGCGTCGGCGAGGGTCGCCTCGTGGAGCGCGTCGTAGACCGTGGCGTAGTGCAGCTCGCAGGCGATGGCGATGGCGCGCACCACGCAGTCGCCGGTGGTGCCCTTGAAGCCGGCGGCCTGCCGGCCGCCGTCGTCTTGAACCCACATCAGTCCTCGCCTCCGCCCAGACCCGAGCCGGAAAAGATGATGGAGTCGTGATCCAGGCCGGGCAGCGCGACTCGCGGCGGTGCGCTCGCGGCCTGCAGACCTGTCGGTAGTCGGATGTTGCGCCAGCGCATCCAGCCGGTGCCGTCGATGCTGTCGCAGCCGATCTCGGCGGCGTAGGCAATGCGCTTGATGCTGTTGACGCGACCCATGTGAACCCACAGGCCACGTCGCTTGGCTTCGCGCACGAAGGCGCGCGCCGTCGGCCCGAGCTTCCACGCGGTTGAGCCGCCGATGAACAGCGCGTCGATGCGCGGCCACACCATGCTCATCCACCGGCCCATGCGCTCAAGGCCGTCCTGCGCGACCAGCGCGACGGGCAGGCCGCGGCGCGCGGGGCTGGTCCACCAGCGCTCGAACTGCCGCACGGTCGCGTAAGCGTCGGCCACGACGTCGGGCACGGCAACGAACAGACACCGGCCGCCGAGGTGGTGCAGGTGGTCGAGCATCGCGTAGTAGGCGTGCGCGTCGAGGCCCTGGTAGCAGTCGTTGTCGGCGGCCCACGGCACGCCGCGCGCGATGGTCGCCGGCAGGGCGTTGTAGTGCCGCGGCTGGATGAGCCGCCCGAGATTCGCGTGAGCGTGCTCGACCATCTGCGGCTCGGCCTGCGTGGCGAGCAACAGCATCAGCAGACCCCCAGCGTCAGCTGCTCGTGCCCGCGAACGTGGCCGCTGCTCTCAAGGATCGCGCCGGCACCGATGTCGATCGGGTCGAGGCTGCCGACGTGGTGCGCCACGTCGGCGAGCCAGGCGATCGCCTCCGGCGATTTGAGGTCCCAGCCGCAATCGAGGCCCTCACGCATGAGCCGGCTGGCTGCCTTGCGGGCGGCATTGCGGCGTTCGACGTAGGTCGTCACAGTTCCACCTCGAGCGGGCTAACCCCAAGGCCGCAGCGCGCGATCAGCGCCAGCACGTCGCTGCTGATCCACGGCGTGGGCGTGCTCTGTCCTCCCTCGGGAAGGAGCCCGAGCCGTCGGCCGAGCCAGCTGGTCTCGCCGCTCTCGTTGCCCTTACGGTCGCGCTTGACACGCCCGCAGCGAGTTGCAATCTCGCTCATACTCAGCTCCTGAGCGTGAATCAGCTTGAGCGCGACCTCTCGCAGCCGGCGGTTGAGCACGATCGGACTGCCGGCCAGGCGCGCATACTCCTCCCGCAGCCGTCGGGTGGAGAGGTTCCCGCCGCCGCGGGTGAGCGCCTGGATGGTGAGGGTTCGCGCTGGCTCGTAGGCTTCGAGGGCGGCGACGACATCGCGAAATGTCACGGGGTCGAAGCCGAACTCGCGGCCTGGCTCGCGAGAGCGCGTCCAGCGCAACTCTGCCATCGTCTCGAGGGTCGGAAGCTCGCGGATGCGGTAGAGGTGGCCCTCGGCGTCTTTCAGGGCATCGACGGCCGCTGGGGCATGGGCGTCCGGTGGCGGCGCAGTGGCGTGGCGAGTCAGGTCGAAGTCCTCGGGGGTCACGGCGCGGCAGCGGCCCTTGGTGTCGTCGGCGAGGTACAGCTCGCAGACGATGCGCGCGTTCTCGGGAGGCTCGTCCGGTGCGAGATGCGCAACGAGGCGTCCGTCGCTTAAGGTGCCGAGTCGGTAGTCCACGACGAGCGCGCTACCGTCCGGCCGTTGGACGCGGACAAGCTCGCGTGTCTGTTCGGTGTCAAGCGCGATGTATCGGCCGAGGCTGCGGGTGCGTTGGGCGCCCGAGTCGGCTTGCGGCGGAGCTGCTTCGCCGATACTGGGATGCGGTGCTGTGGTGGTGCTCATGGTTCTCCTTCGCAGTGGTATGAGCCCGCCGGGCGCGGGCCGTTGCCCCGCTCCCGCGCACGCGCAGCGTGCGATCATCGGGAGGGGCGAGGTCCGCCGGCCGCGGTCAAGCGCTACGTACACCGGCGTCTCGCGCCGCCTACTCGGCCCGCCGGCTCCTTGCCATCGGGATACGCCCGAGCTGCTCGGCGTGGGAGATGTAATCCGCCACGAGCGCCCTGACTTCGCCAGCGCCGCCCTTCTCGCACAGTTCCTGCTCGACCGTGTAGATGCGCCCTGCCTGCTCGGCTGCCGCGTCGATGATCCGCGGCTTGCCGTCTACGCGGATGCCGTAAAGCGCCCGCTTTTCTCCTGCTTTCGTTTCGTAGCGCCCGAGCTCGAACGGCTCGCCCTCCGCTTGCCGTGGCGCTGGCGCGGCGCACCGCGGGCGCGGGTCCGTGCGCCGTGCGTTTGACCCGTAGCCGATGATCTCTCCGGGCTTCTGCTCGGTGGCGTAGGGCTGCTCGGCCGGGTCCAGGTCGAGTCGGGGAGCTTCGAGATAGCGCCCCCGCTTCGCCTTGAGCCCCTTCAAGCGTTGTATTTCACAACTAGCTTGGCGTCGAGTCCTGGGGAATGTGAACGTCGTTCCGGTCTGCTGAGCGAGGGCCTTGAGATATGAAAGCTGCTGAGGGCTTGCTCCGCTGGGTGCTGATGCGTGAGGGCTCATCGTGATGTGCCTTTCTGTGGTTGTGAGCTTGCGAACTTGTCCTCTGCTCATCACGCCCCGGAAGGAGAGTCAAGCAATTGATAATGTGAAATCAGTGCGCCCCGCTAGGGGCGATTGTCAATTGCTTGAAGGCGTAAGCCGATCTCTCGGGCAGGGGCGTGATAGGACCCTCGTATTAGGGGTGTATGCCCACGTCAGGGTGAGACCCGGGCGGCCGCCGGTGCCGCGTGAGCAGCTCGGCACGCGCGTCGGTGCGCGGTGCCGCCCAAACCGACTACCCAGCAAGCGCCAGCCAGCGCTCACGCTCGACTGTGCTCGCGTTCGCCAACCGCACCAGCACATCGCCGGGCAAGCGTGCGGGGCGCACCAGCACCCGAGCACCAGCCCGCGCAGCTCGTCTAGAGCTGCGATCAGCGCGGCGTTCTCGCGCAGCCAACTTTCATACAGCCCGATGCACTCGCCGCGCGCGCCGTGCTTGCCCACCACGAACGGGTTGCCCCACTTCGAGGGGCGCCCTATGTAAACGTGGTGGCGCTCGCACTTGCAGTGAACCGCGCGCGGCCTGCCGAGCTGCACATGCGCTGGGACGAGTAGACCGCTGGGTCGCCGTGTGGACTTGCTCATCGCTGTCTCCTTGAGGTCGGGGTTGAGCACGTCCCGGCCTTAGCGGGCCGGCGAGGCGGGTCAAGCCCTGTCCCGTGAGGGATCGCCGCGAGGCGACGCGAAGCGCAGGGCTTTACGCGCCGCGAGAGCCGTTCTGCCGGCCTACGGGGGCGGGCTCGAACCTGACCCGTGACAGCGACTGCGTGGCGCCGCGTCGCGGCGGTCTGAGTTGACTATGCGACGGTGAACTCAAGCTCCTGCCAGCAGCGAATGTGACAGTCGCACCCGTTGTCTGCGCGAAACCGCGAGCCGCCCCGGTAGGTGAAGGTGCTGTGTGACTCGCCGTTGGTGAACATGAGCGGCTTGGCGAAGGTGACTGTCTGACCATTGCGGGGGCCGTGGCCTGGACAGGCGGGCGCGGCAGCGCTCGCGCCATTTGCGCGCCCAGTCGTTGCTCGGTGCGGTGAGTAGGTCGAGGATATGAGCCGGGCAGCGATCCTCGGCCGGTCCCATGTCCTCGCTGATCGGCTTGGTGTAGAGGATGCCGCCGCGGCGCTCGGCGAGAAGCACGAGCCCGAATACGTCGTTTGCGTCGCGCGAGCGGACGGCGGCGTAGATGACGGTCCCGTAGCGCGCGCTGTCGATGACCCGTGCGGCGAAGTCCGCGCCGAGGTCGAACTCGATCGCGGCCCGCGAGGTGAAAGGACCCTGTAGTTGTCCGCCGGTCCAGCCCATGATGCCTCCTGTTTGGTCGCTGGCCCGCCCCGGTAGGCGGGCTATTCCCGACCCCTGAGCGCGCCCTGTAGGGCGTGCCATCCTGGGGGGGATCGCCCGCCTTCCGCTACGGGCCGGGGTTCCGGCGTGCTTTGGCGCGCCGGGCTCGATGTGCGCGGCGCTGAAGGCGGGTGAGGGGTGTCGTCACTGACGCGTCACTAGCTTCCGCGGGTGCCGTCTGTGTGGCGATTGGCGCGAGAGAGTGTCCGTCGCGTGCTCGCGCTGCGGCCTTGAACACTCCGGCCGGCTCGGTCCCCACCAGCGCGTAGACCTCCGTTCGCGGTCTGGCCGACCGGTGGGGAAGGCGGTCGGGGTTCGCCGTGGGGCGGATCAGGTACGCGCGCTGGCGTGACCGATAATTCGAGCGATGAGCCTGCGAGACCGCCTACGCCCAAAGCGACAGCCGGGCGTCGGCAAGAACGCCGCTACTCCGCAAGATGCCAAGCGCGCGCTCGCGCAAGCATTGGCGCAGCAGGCCGAGCGCCTGCGTCACGCCGAGGCCGAGGCGATCGACATCCAGCTTCTCGGGCAGCTCACAACGGCGATGGAGTGGCCAAAGCTTCTGGCGTATTGGGAGCGACGCAACCCCTCCGGCGTGGCCGCCTGGCCGCGTCGCCTTCGCCCCGGCGCTTACGCGCTCAACCTCTGGCCGCTACCGGCGGGCCGTGTCGGTCGCGCCGCAGCACTAGGCAGCGATGTCCGAGAGCGCCAACCGAAGAAGCTGTTATGCACCCCCGGCCTGACGGTCTTCGATCCCACAATGCGGGGTGGTGATGGGGCGACCGCGCTCGCGATTGTGTGCGCCAGCTGGCTGGAAGACGTCGGCATGAGCGACTTCCGGGCACTCCGCCTCGCACCGCCGGTGCTGGAGGCATGGGCCACGGGAGGACGACTCGTCTCGCGAGAGATCATCGACTTCGACCTGGATTGGTCCCTACCAGCTCCGGACGGCATCTAAGGCGTCGTCCCTCGGCTGAGGTGCTGACAACGACAGTTGTGCACACGGCTCAGCGTGTTCCGGGTATGTGTGGTTCCTGGCATTCGACGAGCGTAGGCGTGACGCCCTCATCGGACCGCCTCTCGTTCGATCGCGTCGATGAGCTTCCGCGGGTCTACGTGCAAGTGGCGGATGAGCGCGCGGACGATCGAGCGGAACGCGCGCATCAGCTTCTCGGTCGCGTAGTTGGGCTCCGCGCCGCTGTCCTGGACGCATCGCATCATCAGCTTCGCGGTGGCCCTCTCGATCAGGATGCCCTTGCGCTCGTCGTTGGTCTGTGTCGTTGACATCAGGAACCTCTGTTGGGTCGTTGTGTGATGCCGAACGTCGTTGCTAGACGCCGGCGGAGTTCAAGGAAGTCGTTGCCGCGCGCGTTTCGAGACCCCACGTCGCGGCGCCGAAGTCGAAGATCGTCCCGCCCTTGCGGCACGCACGATCCTTGCTGTGGCGGCCGAAGCAGTAGAAGGTGCCGTCGGGGTAGAGCTGGAGGCTGGGTCTGCTCTCTTGATGGAAGGGGCAGAGCACCTTGCCGGCCAGGTTGGGAGTGAGGTTCGCCAGGACGCGGACGTACTCGCTCGCCGGGATCGCGAGCAGCTCGCGGTCGAGCGCGGTGCGGTCGAGGCGGCGGCGCGAGGCCCGTGGGGCGCAGGTGCAGCTCGGCGGTGCGTCTGTTGGAAGGCTGGCGGTCACCTCCGGCAGGGCGTAGTGCGCGTTGGCGTCGTGCTGCAGGAGCCTCACCGCGACTGGCGGCGTGTGCTTGTGGTTCAGGCTGGTGGGCGGCCTGAGCAGTCGCACGATGTCCGCGCAGCCGGGCTCTCCCTGGAGGACCATCGCGAGACGGCGGTTGGTGCTCTCGACCTGAGCGCTGCTCGCGCGCTCAAGCAAGCGCCAGTAGACGTGCAGGTGCCCCGGTGAGCCGGAGGCGACGATCATCGACGGCGAGTAGGCGAAGTTCTCCACGCGCTCGCGGGCGCCGGGGTCGTCACACTCGATGTAGAGCATGTGCGAGCCGCTGATTGCGCTCTTATCGCCGTGCGCGCGGTCGCGCAGCGCGACCCCGACATACACGTCGGCACGCCTGGCCAAAGTTGTGATTCGGCCGGCGAGTTGATGGATACGAAGGACGGAGACGAAACGCTGGAACATCACCCCGTCGGGTGCGGCGTAGCGCAGGTCAAAGAACTGGCTGGGCTTCGGGTCGCCCGCGAGCATCCGTAGATAGCTGAGCAGCTCGCCGGCGGGCAGCTCAGGGTGTGCGCTCACTCGCAGACCTCCGAGCTGAGCAGGGCGATGTACGCGAACTCGCCGCCCAGCAGTGGCACTGGTCGGGGTAGCGGTGCCGCCCACGCGAGTACTGCTCAAGCGTCAGCTCGCCGCGGCGCATCGCCGCGACCCGCTGCGCAACTGTCATCTGCCAAAGGGTGCGCAGTCGTCCGTCGCGCGCTCTGAGGCTTTCGAGAGCGTGGTCGATGAGAAGGTGTTGGCTCATGGTCGTGTCCTTGGCCGCGGGCTTGTGGCCCGCGCCCCCGTAGGAGCGCGGGCCGCCGAGCCCTAGAACTGGATGTCCTCCTCGGCGCCGACGCCCGCCGCCACCGGCTCGGCCCCGTCGCTGGAGCCGTTGCCGTTGTTCAGGAACTGAACGGAGTCGGCGATGATGTCGACCGCCTGACGCTTGCTGCCGTCCTGGGCCTCCCACTCGCGCCACTCCAGACGCCCGTCGATTGCGACCGGGCGGCCCTTGGAGAGATACCGGGCGACGTTCTCGCCCTGGCCGCCCCACACGGTGACGTTGAAGAAGTTGGGCTTGTCGACCCACTCCTCGCCGTCCTTGCGGCGCGTGTTGCAGGCAATCCGCAGGTTGCACACCGACGTCCCGTTCGGCGTCGAGCGCAGCTCGGGATCGGTGGTGAGGTTCCCGGTGATGACGACGCGGTTGATGTTGTTCATTGCTGTTCCTCCTGTTTGGTGGTTGGTGGTGCTAGTGACGCAGCCCAAAAAAGACGCCGACCGGCGCGCGGAGCCGGAGCCCGTCAGGGCGCAGGGAAGCCCCCGACAGGGGGCCGAAGCGCTAGTCCGGCGGTGTCCAAAATGGGGCAAGACACGACGCGCCGACAACCGGCGGGGCCTGCTTGAACAGCCAGTCGCTTCACATTCTGTGAAGTGACCGTGACCCGTTCTCGGCCGCTGCTTGAGGGGCATCGCCTGTGTCTCCTTGCGTATCCTGGCCGCGTCCTGTCGGCGGCCTTCGTGGGTTACTGACCACAACCAGCCCCGAGCGGCCAACGAATTTGCGCAGGCAGCCGCACGGGCGCCGTGGCGACGGAGACTCGTCGGTGCGCGTGCGGGTGCGCGTGCGCGTGTGCAGGGCTCACGCGGGTAGCTGAGGGTCGAGGTTCTGAAAGTCGTTGGCCGGTCTGAGCCGCTGGGGGTCAGTAGCACCGGTGACAGGCACAGAACCACCGCGCGCCCGCCCGCTCAGGCGGGGGCGAGCCTTTCAATCGACGGGAGCCACATGAGGATTCATGCGGTTGGGCGTCGGCCTGCGATGAGGCTTCTCATCTGCACCTTGGGCGTGCTCGCGTTCGCGGGTCTCATCAGCGGCGCTCTGCCTTGGTGCTGGACGCAGGCCGCGCGCCTGATCTCGCTGCACGCGCCGATGCGTTTGCCGGCCGGCGACGCCGCGCGGGCGATGTGGCGGTTGGTAATGCGCGGCGGCTTGAGCACGCCATACCGTGCATTTCCGACGGCGGCCGAGCGCGCAGCTGCACCGGCAGCGCTTGCTTACGTGCTCGTCGCGGGCTTTCTGCTGGCGTTCCTCGGCTGGGGAGCCTGGAGCGTCTACCGGCAGATGCGCTCGTGGCGCGCTGGCTCGCCGCTTGGCAAGGAGCAGCGCACTGTCGCGCGTCGCGCGGTCGACCGTGGCTGGGTGCGCCAACGTACCTGGGCAGTGCCCGCAGACCTGCGGCGCCTGTGGGTGCGAGGCCCGGTCTCGGGCCGCCCGTACCTGGGCGTGATCGGCAGAGCGCCGGCACGCACGCTCGCGGCAGAGCTTGAGGTTCAGCCGATGGTCGTCGCGCCGCCCCGCGCGGGGAAGTCCAGTGGGTTCGTGGTGCCGTGGCTCTTGGATCACCACGGCCCGGCGCTGGTCCTGTCGACCAAGCGCGACATCTACGACGCGACCGCGCCCTACCGGCGCGGCCTCGCCCGTGTGTGGGTGTACGACCCGTTCGGGGATCGTTCGAGTGCGGGCTTCACGCCGCTCGTCCCGGCGCGGAGCTGGCCAGGCGCAATCCGCGCCGGCGAAGCGCTGGCCTCGGCCGCGCACCCTGACAGCAGCAACGCCGCCAATGAGTTTTGGGACAAGGAGGCGGCGAGCATGTTGGCGCCCCTGCTCCACGCGGCGGCGATATCCGGCGAGAGCATGAGCGAGCTCGTCCGTTGGCTGGACGCGCGTGACTTCACAGACGCCATCTCCTACCTGAAGGGCACGGGCGCCTCGGCCGCCGCCGACCAGCTTGAGGGCGTCAGTCGCCGCGATGAGCGCAACCGCGAGACGACCGTGATGAGCGCCCTGAATCTACTGCGCGCCTACCGCTACCCACAGGTGGCCGCGTGTGCCGTCGGCGATCTCACACCCGAGCGGTTCCTCGACGGCAACGCCAACACGATCTACGTCGTCGCGGCCGGGCACGACCAGGACGCGCTACGGCCCGTGATCCTCGCGCTCGTCGCGGCGATGTACGAGGCAGCGATCGTCAAGGCGCGCAAGGAGGGTGTGCTGCACCCGCGGCTGTTCATCCTCATGGATGAGGCGGCGAACATCGCGCCGGTGCGAAACCTCGCGCCGTGGCTGTCCCAATGTGGGGACCACGGCATCGTGATCGCGACGATCTGGCAATCCATCGCGCAGATCGATCAGCGCTACGGGCGCGCGGCCCGCGACGCGATCTGCGCGGCGTCCACAGCGCAGGTCTTCATTCCGCCGTTGGCTGAGCCGACGAGCGCGGGCTATCTCACGGAGTTGCTCGGCGAGGAGCCGGTCGCCAACGCCTCCACGTCGACCGGGCTGGCCCGGCACACGTTGAGCGTCGGCCATCAGAAGGCCGGGCCGTCCCCGTGGCTGAGGCAGATCGGCCGCGGGCGCGCGGTACTCGTCTACCGCGACCTGCCTCCCGCGATCGTGCGCGCCCCCGGCTGGTTCGAGGACCCCCGATTCGGACGCTACGCCCAACTGCTCGCGGAACGTGGCCTCGCCGCAACGGCGTCGCGCTGAGTCTGCTACGTCAGACCCGGTGCCCGCCTCGCGTCGATAGCAGGCGCGAGATGATCGTTCGACAAGACGCCCCGGTTTCGGGGCGAGGGTCTGTTGACTCGGCGCCCATACGCCTGCTTTTGGCAATGCGCGCCTTCCCTAGCGAGCGCATGTATGACCCTTACGATCGTCCCGGCAGCGACGACGATCACTCGCCGCGGAAGGCGACTCGAGGGTATCTGACCCCCATTTGAAGGTCTGCTACGCCCAGGCGTTGGCAATCGTTGTTGACAACAGCGCCCGCTGCGCCTGCCGCGACGGATGACGTGGTAGCCCTTGGGGACCTCGCCGACGCCCGGCTTCGTGCCGGGCTGCAGCGGCGGGATTACAACGTCCTCGTGGCCGATGCACTGCAGCGTCACGTCGCCGGTCGGGTACCTCCTCGGAGCCCGTGCTCTCGCGCCCGCTCGCGGGACGCGCGCTTCCGCGTGGTCGAACGGGCTGGTCCTAAACTCTGAGCCGGTGAGAAGGCTCGAAATGTTCAGCGATGCGTCGGTTTCGGCCGAAGGTGTGGCTGGCGCCTGGTACGGGCGGGTCGAAGTCGAAGGTGGGTGGAGCACCTGCATCGAAGGGAGCGACCTTCTGGCTGTCGAAGCGAAGACCGACGTGGCGGAGTGCATGGCGCTGATCGAAGCCATGACTGCCGCGCTCGCACACGTCGAAGCGGGCAAAGACCTTGAAAACCTCGTCCTCGTCTTCAACAGCGACAGCGAACACGTCACGTCCGCGCTGGCTGGCGAACTCGTCCCCGCCCCGCTGCGCACGTGGCTTCCCATCGTGCGAGAAATCCAGACGCTGATCGAGGCCCACCGCGTGGAAGTGCTCTACGTCTGGACGCGCCGCGCGTCGCCGCAGATCCAGATCGTGGACAAGATGTGCCGCGAAGCCTGGACGCCTCGCCGCAAACGCCGCTCGTCGCGTTATCCCTGAGTCGCGGGTCCCGCGCCCAGCCAGCAGCCTCAAGGCCCTTGCAGTCTTCGGTCCCATATTCCTGGGCACCCCCGGGTCAAGAGCTACGCGACATGCAGCTGACGACACCTACGCCTAAGCACCCCCGCCGGCACCGTGCTCCGACAGACGGGGCGTGTCAAGGACAGCCCGCTTTGGCACTAGCCCAATTCCGCAAAGGTCCAGATCATCTGCGGTTCGCTGTGCGAGGCCGTGCGTCCGAGCGACCCTGCGTAGGTTGAGACGACAGACCATTTCGGGACAGCGGCGGTATCTGGGATCAGGCCGTCAGTTATTTCTTTGAGTTCCTTGCCTTCCGCATTCGTGCCTTCCTTGATCGTCTTTGCTCCAAGGCAGTTCGGAGAGCTAATGTGGAAGTTGCCACGACCTTCGATGCTTTCAACTTCAATGTTCAGCACGCATTTACTAACTCCGTCTGGAACAAGAATAACGACATTGATCGGATTAGTCTGACAGGGGTCACCGAGTACGGGAACGCATTCACCGGCAAGCGTGATCGACCTACTGGTGATCTGGACACCGCCATATTGGTCTACGGTAGATAGGCCTACCGTATAGGAGCATTTGACTTTCTGTTCTTTTTCGTGACCAGGCTCCCACAGTTTACAACCCGGACCACCCGTAAACGGTTCAAGCGGCCCTTCCGGCGTGATGCTCTCAGTGGTGGACGTGGAGAAGGGTGCAAGCTGTTCGCTGCCCGATGTCGACGCGATAATATCCCCCTGCGCGGTGTAGGTAAGCGACAGGTTATGACTGCCGACGGTGCTGTACTCGATGAGACAGCTTCCTGTGCCGAGCGAAGGACCAAGAGGGATCGAGCACGAAGTCCCGTCCGATGCGTTCAAGGTTAGTGAGCCTTCAGGGAGCACGCCATGGGCGGTGGCACTTACTGGGTATGTCACCGCGAGCGGGTCCATAGGGCTTCGCACGCCTGTCCCCAACGTGGCGGTAACCGGCGGGGGCTCTATAGAGACCGACTCTACCCCTGTCGTCGTGGACGCAGCTCCGGACGTATAAACGACGTTAGCGGTGTGCGTACCGTAGCTGCCGTAGGTCACCGTGCATTCGCCGCTCGTGACGGCTCCTCCGACGTTCAATGAGCATACGAGCAAACCATCGGAATAGAAAACTAAGACGCCGCTCGGGAGGCTTGAGGCCACGTCGCCGCCGAGTTGGTCGGCGCTCGCCGAATACGAATACGTGACCACGAGAGGGTCCGCAGCGTTCTGCCGAAAGCCGTCCAGACGAGCGTGGGCCGCTACCCCCATGACTGTTGCGGGAGCGGTCGCTGCCGCTTTTTTTGGTGCGACATAGACACAGAAGGTCTCCCGAAACTTCACGGTGCGGCCGTGCTCTCGTTTCTTGACCTTCGATATTTTCTTGACGTAGTGCGCTTTGCAGTGTTCGCGCTTGGGACGCTTGAGGACGTACTGCTTGACCGGCTTGGGTTTGGCTGGCTGCGCCTCTGCCGTTGCGGGCAGCATGAGTGCCGCGATCACCAGGACAGAGGCCCTGGTCATCGTGACTGAGGCGGCGCGCGTCGAAAGCATGGAAACCGACCGTTGAGTCTACACCCGACCGCACTAGTCTGATGCGCGCTCAGGTGGGGCTCGTGTCACCAACGATCCACCAAGCGATAACGTCCAGCGATCGTGCCACGCGGCTCACCCTTGAATGCCGCATACATCCGTGCGCGGACGCCTGCGGCGTTCTCGTTGGAGGGAGCAGTGGAGCCGCCGCAAGCTGTCGGACCGGCCACGCCCACGGCTGCGAGGACCGTTAGCACTCTGCGCGTAGGCGGGACCCTATACGGCAGCGACCTTCTGTGCAAGAGACACCCGAAGGGCCTGGCGAGCCTGATGCGAGTACGAAAGTCACTGTGAAATCTGCGCTACACTCCGGCCACCTGAGGCGAGAAAAATCAATCAGAAACGGAGTCACATGGCAATTGCCGATACAACCGCTGCGTGGAGCGCACTCGATGAGGCCTTCAAGGCGGCCATGAAGGTGGGCTTGAAGGTGGAGGGCCAAGCACTTCTCACCGTTCCTGGCGTGCGAGGCGAGATCGAGCTGCGTGAGGAGGACGGCCACACCCGCTACCGCTTCGATGAGCGACGACTAGGCATGACCTCCACGTAGATATGCGGCGGCGGCCGCGGATGCGCGTAATCTGCGCGTCCGTGCCCGCTGCATCCGATATCTAGCATGCCCTTGGGGACGCCGGTGAGAGAACGCGCTCTCGGAAGGCCCTAGGGCAAGGACTTCGCCACGTTGCGCAGCAAGTTGCTCACGTCGGTCCGATCGGTGAACTCCACGAGATGCGCTGAGTACACGCTCTTACCGAAATCAGGAGTGTCAACCGCGACGGCATGAAGATCCTCGATGCACTGCACGAATCCGTGGCCCTCCGGGGCGATGTAGAGCGACCCCTGCTCGTGGACGTCCCACCCAGCGGTGCTGCCTTCGGAGGAGACGCGACGCTCGAGCCGAATTCGCCTCGGCCGCTCTCTCCACCGCGACGGCTTGAGCTACCGGTTGCCGTCGTGGCCGGGCGTGACCTGAGGCTGCGTCTAGATCTGCACGACGGTGATGTGAGGCATGTCGGATGGTCCGAAGAGGCCGGTGTCGAAGGCATCCGCAACAATGAGCGAGCTTGCTTCCGTAAACGCAGCGCGCCGGTCCTCCGCGTCCAGCGTGTAAACGCGACATAGCACGTACATCTGGGCGTCGAGGCAGTGCGTCGCACCGTCGAGCTTGTCCCACTCCTCCAGGATCTTGGCACTCACGTCGGTATGGCGAACGCAGCCTCGAACCGAAAACCTTTCCACGCCAGCAAGCCTAACTACTCCGCTCGTTGTCGGGCCAAGGCGGCATCACCGGCTCGTCGCCACGAGGGGAGCGCATGGCGCCCGATCTCGTCTCGCAAGCGAGCGTCGCCGCCTACGCACCGCTCACGACCGCCTCGGCCGTAGGTAGACGGCGTCGGGCCTCGCCGGCCTGTCGCCGAGTGCGCGGTGCCCGCCGGAGCGCTCGCGGGCCGTTGGTCGGGTGATGCTGCGGCCACGGTAGGCGACCGAGAAATTCGTTGGCCGGTCTGTGCAGGTTGTGGTCAGTAACCCGCGATGACCGACAGAACCGCATCGGCAGGCCGCGCGGTCGAGCGCGCCAAGTCTGCTCGTCGAGGCGGCTCATCGGGTCGCCAGGCGGTCGGCGACTACGTTGGGCAGGCGGCCGGCGACGCCGCGCAGGCTGTGCGCCGTGCTGGGCTGCGCCCGGGTTTGGACCGCTCGTTCGGCTGTGCGGAGGAGCTGATCGGGCTCGTTGTCGCGCAGGAGCCGGCGGCCGGCAGCAGCCTGGCTCGCAACGGGATGGTGACGCTGTACGTCGCCGCACCCGGAAGCGAGCCGACGGACGACGAGACTGACGCGGCGCAGATCGAGGGCGGTGGTCCAGAGCCCGCGGCGCGAGTGCGAGCCGAGGCGGAGCAGGCCGAGGCTGCGAGCGCGCCAGCGCGAGTGCGGCGGCGCAGGCGGGGTCTTGCCCGGCCAGCTGCGCTAGCGTTCGATGCTCCGCCGGCGCCTGCGCTTCCCGATCGCGCTTCGGCGTCCGAGCCGCGTACCGTCGCCCTCGCTCAGCCGGCGGCCGAGCCGCCGTGGGAGTGCCAGGTGCAGCCCGGCGGGCCCGGCGGCGAGCCGCTCGACGACGAAGCGCCAGAGGAGCCACGCAAGGAGGACTCGCACGACGAGTTCGTGGTGCATGTGGAGGACGTGCTCGCCGGGCGCCGCGGCCCGGCGAGGTGGCGCGGGGTGTATGGGCGTGGGCGCGCGGCCGGCGAGCTGGGCGCTGGCCGGGGTGTTCGTGCATGGTTGCGCGAGCATCGGTTGGCGGGCAGCGCTGTCGGCGCCGCGGTCCTGCTCTGGGCGATCGTCGGCTTCGCCTCTGCGCTGGACGGCCGGCACTCGCACATCCCGACCGCGACTGCGACCACGCGCAGCGAGCGGCCTGCCACGAGGCATCAGGCGAAGACGCTGAATCCAGCGCTTGCGCCCAGCTCGAGAACGTCGCGGGCGGCGCCGCGATCCGCTGCGCGCACCTGGCAGCCACGTCCTTTGCTTCGCGCCCGGCGGCAACGACTGGCGGCGGCGCCCGTCAGAGAGACGGCCGCTCCGCCCGTCGCGCCAGTCGGAGAAGCGCCCGTGCAGCACGCGTCACCGCCTCCGACGCCGGCGCAGCCGGCGCCTCACGCGAGCCGGCCGCCTGTGGCGGCCTCTGAACAGACGGGAGGGGGTCTGTTCTCGCCATGAGCTTGCAATCGAAGACAAAGGAGGTGAGGCCAGTGATGGCGCTCACATTCAGACGGGCGCTCGCCGGTCGAGAGAGAAGGCGGGCGGGCCTGCTGCTGGCTGTCGGCGCGCTGGGCGGATTGGTGATCGGGGTCGCCGTGATCGCGGTGTTCCCCGACTCGCACGCGCACGCGCTGAACGCGGCCGGTGCATTTAAAGGCACGCCGATCAGCGGGGTGCAGAACTTCGTCGAAAAGATCAAGGGCAGCCTGGTATGGCTCGGCGGCACGGCGATGGGCCTGGTAATCGCGGTCGTCGGGATCATGTTCATGGCCGGGCATTCGCGGGCGCATGACGTGGCGATCAAGACGCTCGTGGGCCTTGCGATCCTCGCGTCGATCGGCGGGATCGTCGCGTAAGGGGCGTGTGGCGGGTGCTCTTTCGTCGACACGCACGGTTGCTGCTGGCCGCGGTTGCGGGCTCGCTCTGGCTGATGCTGGTGCTTGCGCCGGCAGCGTCCGCCGCGACGGGCGGCGGATGCTTGGCACCGCTGGCTTTCCTCGGCCTGCCGAGCTTGCACAGCATCATCGAAGCGATAGCCAAGGGCTTCTTCTCGGCGTTGGCGGGCGCCTTGGTCCCTGGGTTTCTGAAGCACGGCACCGTCGCGACGATCCAGCATCTCGTCGCGCTGCCGGACCCCGCGAGCTGGGGGCACGTAAGTGAACTGGAGAGCGACATGACCTACCTGGGCATGTCGCTGATGCCGGTGACGCTGGCGGTCTGCACGCTGCGCTACTGGATGATGGGCCTGAGCGGCGCGGCTCACCCGGTGACGGCGCTCTCGCGCTGCGCGTGGGCTACCGGGGTGCTCGTGGCCTACCGCTGGCTGGTCGAGCAGACGGTCGCCGCGACGAACACTCTGACGCACGCGATCCTCGGCTTCCCGGTCGTCGCCAACGGCCTGGCGAGCATCATCACCGTCCTGTTCGGCGGCGCGCTGCTGGCCGGCGCGGGCGGCGTCTTCGGGGCGTTCCTTGTGATCGTCGGCGTCGTCTTCGCCGCCGGACTGTTCGCGTCCGCAGAGGCGCTGACCGTGCTGTTGGCGCTGGTGTTCTGCGCGGGGCCGCCGTTCATCGCGCTCGCACCGATCCCCGAGCTCTCGCACCTGGCGAGAGTGGGGGGCCATGCGCTGATGGCGATCGTGCTCGTCCCGATCGGGTGGACGATCCTGTTCGCCACGGCGGGCGCGCTGACGCTCGACGCGACCAGCGTCACCGGCGGCGCGGGTGGCCTACCGGGGCATATCGCCGCCGCGTTCGCGGGGCTCATCACGTTCGTGCTTGCGGTGAAGCTGCCGCTGATGCTGTTCGGGGAGCTGCGGCACATCCTCGGCGGCGCTCTTCGCGGCGGCGGCAGCGCCAGTGGCGCGCAGGGCCAGAGCATGATGCCGGGCGCCGAGCGGATGCGCGCCGCGCACGCGCGGCTGCGCAGCGTCGCCTCCGACGGACTCCCTTCGGTCGGGCGTAGCGCGGGTCGCGCCGCTGGCGCGATGGGCGCCCCGGAGGGCGGGCCGCTTGGCGCGGCGCGCAGAGGCTTGGCCGGCGCAGCACGGCGCACTGGCGCGGCGTCCGGCATGACACCCGCCGCGGCCGGAGCGATCGGCGGCATGGCGGCCGGTGGCGCAGCCCGCTCAGCTGTAAGGGCAGCCGGCGGCCGGCGCGGGGTGCGCGAGCGCCTGGCGCACGCGCGGACGATCCTCGCCAGCGCGCCGCGCGAGGCGCGGGCGGCGATGGCCGGCGGCTCGCGCAGGGCGGCACGAGCCTCAGCGCAGAGCGGTACTCGAGCCGGCGGTGCTCGCGCGGCAGCCACGCCGACGGGCAAGACGCCGGCGCGGGTAGCGACCGGAACGACGCGGGGCACCGGGCGCGCCACCGTTGCGGTGAAAGCCACTCGCTCTGCATCGGGTGGAGCGTCGCCCGCTTCGCCGACGGTGCCGCGCGCCCAGCCGCCCCGTGCGGCAGGGGGAGGCCCGGCGCGACCGGCGAGCGCCGGGCAGAGCACGGCGCACCCTGGGCGTAAGGTCACGAGCAGCGCACAGCGCGACGCGAGCGCCCCGGCACGGCCGGCGAGCGGGTCGCCGAGACCGGCGCCGCCAACTTCGCGGCCTCCGAAGGCTCCAGCGGCAGGATCGAAGGGCCGGCAGGTGCCGCGGCCACGACGGCGGAGTGGGCAGTGATTCACCGCACTTTTCGTTCTCTGGATGAGGCGCCGCGGCTAGTCGCGTTCACGATCAAGCAGTGGGCCGTGCTGATCGCCGGCAGCGCAGCGGTGCTCGGCGTGATCCACCTGTCGCATCTGCCGACGAAGCCCGCGATCACGCTCTGCGTGTTCGTGATCGGGCTGCCGGCGGCCCTGACCTACGTGTCAGAGAGCGGCGGCCTGCAGCTCGGGGTGCTGCTGCGCGACATGTGGCGGTGGCGCTGGGGCCGGCACGCGCTCCCGGCCGCGTCAGCGGGGTGCCCGTGCGCTCGCGGACTGCTGGTTCTCTCAAGCGCCCAGGAGCCCGGTGGCGAGGCTCGCGGAGCGCGCGATGACCCGTCCTTGGGAGAGCTGCTGTCTGAGGAGCGCTGGGGCTGATGCCCGGCACGGCCAGCGCGGGAGACCTGCTCGGGGTCGCGGCGATCGAGCCGGATGGGCTGCTCGTGCGCGAGGACGGCACCTATGTCCGCGCGCTGGAGGTCGGCGCTGTCAACCCGCTCGTGCTCGAACCGGCCGAGGGCGAGCGGGTGTCAGCAGCGTTCGGTCAGGTAGCGGCCCGATTGCCCGACCGCCAGTCGCTTCAGCTCTATGTGCAGGGCACGCCGCTGGCGCTCGATGAGCTTCTCGCGGAGGAGACGCACCACTGCGAGCTGGCCGCGGGCGCCGCCGAAGACATTGGCGAGCATGAGCGCGCGCAGGCGATCCGCCGTCTTGGGATCGCCCAGGAGCAGTCGATCCGCACGCACGCGCTGACGGTGGCGCCGCTTGCGCTTCGCTACCTCGTCGTCTGCCCGTGGCAGCCGGCGAGCCGCGTGTTGTCGTTCGGGCACAGCTCGCGGCGGGCGCTTCGGGTGAAGGCGGACGCGCACGAGCGGGCACGGCGGGACTCCTTTCGCCATTGCGAAGGGGTCCGCGCGGACCTCGAGGCGATGGGCGTCCCCGGCCGCGTGCTCGCGGGCGCCGAGCTGCTCGATCTACTTCACCGCCGCTTTGACCCGGACGGCGGCCTGGCGGGCGGGCTGCCCGCGAGCTTCATGTCGCCGCAGGTCGTCGCGCCCCTGGTTGCGGGGGAGAGCGCGGAGGCCGCGAGCGACCGTGCGCAGCGGCTGGCCGAGGCGATCTGCACGGCGCCGGTGGGCCTCTGCGACCGTAGCCGGATCGCTTTGGGTGAGACGTTGGAGGAGGTCTTCTACGTCAGCCTGGCGCCGGAGCAGACGTGGCTGGGGTGGCTGCTTCACATGATGCAGGCGCCGCGCCCGTTCGTGCTGAGCGTGCATGTCCAGGCGACCGAGCGCTACCGCGAGCGGATGGCGCAGAAGCGCCGCTACAAGCGCATCCACGGCGTTAACCGCGGCGTCGAGCAGCGCGGACGGCCGCTCGACCCGGACGCAAGGGTGCAAGAGGAGGAGGCGGCCGCGCTGAACGACGAGCTGGCCACGAGCGCTGGCGCGGGCATCTACCGCGTGAGCATCTACTGCGCGCTGGCGGAGCCCGGCCCGGACCCGGACCGGGAAACGCTGAAGGAGCTGTGCCAGGCGACGGGGCGAGAGGTCACGATGGCCTGCGACGCGCGGATTCAGCGCGGCCTGTTCGCCCAGCGTCGGCTGTGGCAGTCGACGCTGCCGCTCGGCCGCGACGTGGCGGCTCGCCGGCGTAAGTACGTCAGCCGCAACGTCGGCGACACATTCCCGCTGTGCGGAACCTCGTGCGGGAGCCCGCAGGGCATCCCGGTCGGGTACGCGCTGCCAGGTCGCACCCTGGAGCGGCTGGACCCGTTCGACGCGGCGCACCCGAATCATCTGCTGCTCATCAACGGCATGAGCGGGGCGGGCAAGACGATGGCCGCGATCGTCCTTTTGGTTCGTGCGCTGGCGCAGGGCGCGAGCGGGTTCATCATCGACCGCGCCGGGCACTTCGAGTTCCTGTGCAGCCTGATCCCCGGCGGCGCGTCGCTGCAGGTCGGGGCGGGCGCGCACGCGATCAACTCGTGGGACGTCGAGGACTCCGCGCAGGTCGGCGCGGAGAAGATCGACTATCTGCTCGCGTTGCACGCGCTGCTGTTGGGCGAGCATCACGCCGGCCGCGACAGCTACGGGCTCTCAGACCTCGAGGCGAACCTGCTGGGGCTCGCCATCGCCGAGGTGTATGCGCGCTGCGCGCTGACCGGCGAGGAACCAAGGGAGCTGCTGCTGCAGGAGGAGCTTGAGCGCCGCTACGACAAGGAGCGCAGCGAGGGTTCGGTCGGGGTCGCCGAGAGCCTGCGCAACCTCTCGATGCGCCTGAACAACTACATCGGCGAGGGCCCCTATGCCTACCTCGCCGACCGGGCGACGACGATCCCTGCCGACGCGCCGCTCGTGGTGTTCGACACCCGCAGCATCCCCGACGCGAAGGCAGCGGCGGCGCTGTTCGTCATCTGCGAGCACGTCAAGAGCAGGATCGGCCGCACACGCGAGCAGCATCTCGCCGGGGAAAGCCCGAAGCACGCCTGGGCCGGCAAGTCGTTCCTGGTGATCGACGAGGCGTGGAAGCTGATCGAGCGGCCCGCTACGGGCCGGTGGTTCAACGAGTTCTGCCGGCGTTCGCGCCACTACGCGCTGTGGCTGATCGCGATCAGTCAGCAGCTCTCGGACTTCGATAACGGGCACGGCCGCGCGCTTTTGGCGAACGCCGCGATGCGGCTGTTCCTGCGCCAAGAGGCTCGCGAGCTCGCCTACGTCAAGGGCGCGCTGAACCTCACGGATGAGGCGATCGAAGCGATCTCGACGCTGAAGACCGTCCGCGGGCACTTCTCGACCGCGTATTTGATGAACGGGTCGCGCGGACAGGGCACGCTGCAGATCGGCGTCGGAGCGTTGGAGTATTGGATTGCCAGCTCCGACCCCGCGCGCGACGAGCACATACGAAAGCGCGCCCTGCGGGAGACGCACGAGCAGAGCTGGCCGGCGCTGCGGCTGCTCGCAAGCGAGGAGTGGCAGCAGGCCGTCAGCGACGAGCTGGAACCGGCGGCGTGATGCAGGCGCGCGTCGCGATAGCTCTGCTGAAGAACCGGCAGGTGCAGACGGTGCTCGTCGTGGCGGTGCTGATGGTCGTGCTGCTCCCGGTGCTGGTTGCCGCCGGGGTGGCGGGCCTGCTCTCGCAGGAAGCCGAAAGCGTGTGTGGCGGCGCGAGCATCGGCGCGGTCAATCAGCCTGCCGGCGGCGGGCCGCTCGCCGAGGGCCTGTATGCCGCTCCGCTGGAACTGGAGCGGGGCCGCTGGTATGAAGTCGGCGCGACCGACTACGGCGGACCCGGCGACGCTGCCTCGGACTATGGCTCGATCCCGAATCCGGGAGAGTCCTATCTCCCGTCGCACCCCAGCTCGTTTGCGGAGCTGTCGGTGCTCGACAGCAACCCGGCCGACGGCGGGACGTTCACGTTCCCCGACGCGAACGCGCTGAGCAACCTCCCGTACCTGACGGCGCTGCGGGTCGCGCACGACGGCCGCGAGAGTCTGCTGCTCAAGCGTGATGTGGGCTACGGGCAAGGCCCCGGCCAGTTGCTCGCAAACGGGCAGCCCTACCGGCTGGACGTGTGGTGGCAGGCAGCGCAGCCGCTCGGCATCACCAAGAGCCCGGTGAAGGTGCAGCTCGCGCCGGCGACCGGCGCGGCGTCGACGCTCGGGGCGCTCCCGTCGTCGACCGAAGCCAGCGGCGCCGGCGAAGGCAGCGCGTCCTGTCCGGTGGGCGAAGGCGCCGGGAACATCCCGCTGCCGCTGACGCCGGGAACACAGACGAAGATCCTGCCGAGCGGGCTGGCCGCTGCCGGTGAAGAAGCTCCCGCCCAGGTCAAGCGGATGGTGGCCGCCGGCAACCGGCTGTTCGGCGCGAGCTACCTGTACGGCGGCGCGCACGGGACGCCGCTGAGCGCAGCTCGAGCCGGCGTATGACTGCTCCTCGGCGGTCTCATACGTCCTGCACGCCGGCGGCGTGTTCGGCGAATACGCGGAGGACTCGACCGAACTTGAGTCCTACGGGCAACCCGGCCCCGGCCGCTACGTCTCGATCTACGCCAACGCCGGGCACGCCTTCATGTACGTCGCCGGGCTGCGCTTCGACACCGTAGAAGACCCCGCCTACGACACCGGCCCGAACTCCGGCAAGCCCGGCCCGAAGTGGCGCGTCTCCGCATCGGTCCCTGACTGGGCGAGCTGGACCGTCCGCCATCCACCCGGCCTATGACCAGGCGCCCCCTCAGAGGGCTGATCGCTGTCTGCCTGCTGTTGGGCGCGCTCGCGCTCACCGGATGCACGAACCCCGACGCGCCCAGCGCCGGGCCGCATACGACCTCGATCGCCTCTCCGCAGAATGCCGGCGAGCCGCCTGCCCCTGCGCCTGCGTCGCCCGCGGCACAGGCGCCGGCCGACGTGCACCGCACGCCGCTAGCGGCGTTCACCGCGTTCAGCCGGCTCTACTCGACCTGGACGTATCGGACGCTGGCCTCTAATCAGCGGGCACTCGCTGCGATGTCGGTCGGAGCGGCGCGACTGGCCGAGCAGCAGGCCGCGGCGTCTAGCGAAGCGGACACGACGATCGCTCGCGGACGCATCTGGAACAGCGGGCAGATCGTGAGCATCGCCACGGATCTCTCGCGTCCCGGTACATGGGACGTCGTGACCCGCGAACAGACAGGCGGCTCCACGGAGTACGAAGGGCTGCCGGCCGCCTACCACGTCAGCCTCGCGCGGCTCGCCCGCGTGCCCGGTGGCTTCGCGGTGAGCGAATGGCTGCCACAGAGCTGACCGGGTGGCGTCGACGGGCCGCGCGCCGATGGCTCCCGGCGGGCCTGGCGCGCATGTGGCTGCACGCCTATGCAGGGGTGTGGCTGGCGACGCTCGCTCCCGCCGCGCTCGTCGCGGCTGTCGGGCGTCCGCTCGCGCTGCCGACACGCCGCCTGCTGGGACTTGCGCTGAGCGCACAGCGCAACCCGCCGCCGCAGGTTGGGCACGTCCTCGCCCTGGCCGCCCACAACATCCCGATCGCCGCATGGCCGCTGCTGCTCGGGGTGCTGGGTGCCCACCGCCATCGCCTCGCCACACACGTCGCCGACGGAGTGCTGCTGGCGTGCATCATTGCCAACACGCTGCCGGTGGGCGCGGCGCTCGGCGCATACGGAACGGCGGTGCTGGCGTATATCCCGCAGCTGCCTCTGGAGTGGGGCGGGCTCGCGCTCGGCGCGAGCGGGTGGCTCGTGCAGCGACGCCGAGCGCTCACCGCCAGCGAGGGGATCGGGGTGTTCGTGCTGATCGCCTGCGTTCTGCTGTGCGCCGCTGCCGCTGGAGACCGTCGCCGTGCCCCACCGATGAGTCCGCGGCGAGCTGACTGGCCGATCGACGCTGCAAGAAAGATTGCAGGTACAATCTGGCCCAGAGAATCCTTCGGTATTGCTGGGCTTTTGCCTGGGTCAGGGTTGACCTGGAGGTGGTGCGGTGGAGATAGGAGAGCAACGCACAGGGCCGGGATTGCCCGCCGATGAATCGGGGGAGGGAGTGGCGCTTGCGGGCGGCCAGGGTAGGCAGCGGGCGTTTGGATCGCAGCGGCCCGGTCAGATTCTCGGCGAATGGCAGAAGCGAGAGCTGCGGATCGCTCGCGGCTTTGCGGAGTGTCGAGGGCTCAGCACCGAGCAGCTCGAGGACCTTTACCAGGAGACGGCGCTCGCTCTCTACAAGCGGGTGTATGACAGCGAGGAACATCTCCGCAACGCTCTGCGGGACGGGATCAAGAAGCGCGCTCTGCGGTTGCACCGCGATGAACGGCGCCACGGGCGACTACTCGCGCGGTGGACGCCTGGGTTTCATGTCATGGCGGAGGCCAGGGAACGCGAAGGCGCTCCTGAGTTGGCCGCCCTTGCCCGTGAGGATCGCCTGATCGCGAGCGAGTTCACGACGGAGCTGACGGAGCAGGAGCGGCGCGTCTTCGGCGGGCTCGTGGAGGGGATGGCCTACCGGGCTATCGCGACCGCGCTGGGCATCCCGGTCAACGAAGCGCGGAACATCGCTCGCGCGTGTGACCGCAAGCGCGAGCGTTTCCAGCTCCTCTACGACACGGGCCGCTTGTGCGGCTATCGCGCACAGACGATCCACGCGCTGCAGAACGGGGAAAGCACGAGCGAGGAGCTGGCCGAGCGCGCGTTCGCGCACCTTGAGAGCTGCGCACATTGCCGGCTGGAGCACAAGACGAACGCCAAGCGGCTGCGGCGCAGCTTCCGCGACCAGGCTGCAGCCCTGCTTCCGCCCGTGTTCATCGGGAGTTTCGGCCGGTTCACGGGGCTCGGTGTGCGAGGCAGGCTGCTGGCGCATCGGCTCGGGATCGACAGCGCCCCGATGGGGCAGGGCAGCGTGCGCGAACGCGCCGTCGCGATTGCTGGCAGGCGGTGGGGTCGGCGCGAAGGTCGCCGTGGGGGTCGTCACCGTCGGCGTGGTCGCAGGCGGGGCAGTCGCCACGCACGTCCTTGAACATAGCCCCGCACCTCACCGTCACCACGTCGCGCCACGCGTAGCAGCGGCTCCACGTGCAGGCCGGCCCGCCGGAGGGCTTCTGAGCGCGCCGCGGCAGCGGCGCTGAGCCCGAGCGCCCATCGGAGCGTGCATACCTCGAGCGGTGCGGCTGGCGCCACCCGTCGATCGGACACAGCGAGCGCTGGCGGGCAGCGCGAACCGGGCGGGTTTGCCTACCTCGGCGTCCCCACTACGACGACCAGCGCGCCGAGCGCCGCGGCGCATGTGGCGAGCGTCTCGGAAGACCAGAGCGGCGGGGGCGCGTTCAGCCCATGAGCTCGGTCAGAAAATTCGTTGGCCGGTTTGGGCTCGTTGGGGTCATAGACCCCCGAAGCCCACCAGCACGGGGCCTGAACCGGAAATGGACGCGAGGATGAACAAGTATGAGAATGGGCACGCGAGCCGCGCGTTGCTAGTCGCTTTGACGCTGGCGCTCGTCCTTGCCGGCGGATGGCTGGCCGCGAGCTCGGCATTCGCGGGGAGCTGGATGGAGGTTTCGTGCGTGAACCCGAACCAGTCGGCGGCGCCGAGCGAAGGCTGGACGAGCTTCGTGACAGGCGGGCCTGGATACGGTTCGAACAACGGGACCGGCTGCGCGCCCGGCAGCGCAATGTTCGCGATCCTCAGCACGGGCGCCGCCGTGGGCGTCGGGTCCGGCGAGAACCTTCAGTACACGCCGCCCGCTGGCTCGACGCTGATCGGCGGGTCGGTGGACGTGAGCATGTACGCCGACGGCGGCGGATACAACGCCTCGGGCACCGCCGTTGCCTATAGCCCGCGCTTCGCCTACGACGGGTCTGACGTGTTCTTTCAGTGCGCGCGCGGCCTGCAACCGTGCTCGGGCGGGACCGACGACTTCTCAGGGGTGCTCGGGCTGCCAGCGAACCGCGGCGGCAGCTTCTACATCGGAGCGGGCTGCGGCGGCGCGGCCGGCTCCGTCTGCGACGAAGGTGGCAGCGAAGGTGCGTGGTCGCTCGTGCGGGTGTGGTGGGCGAACTTCCTGCTCTCCAACGAAGCGACGCCGAGCGCCAGTGGCGTCGGCGGGACGCTCCTGAGCCCGAACGCCGAAGGCACGGCCGAACTCACGCTCGACGCTGCCGATCCCGGCGGCCCCGGCGTGTATCTCGTTGTCGTCGAGATCGACGGTAAAGCCGTCTACTCGGGCACACCGAATAGCAACGGTGGAAGGTGCGTCCCGGTCGGGACGAGCGGCGGTGCGCTGATGTTCGACTACGGCCAGCCGTGCCCGGCGAGCGAGTCGGTCGACCTTCCGATCAACACGACCACCCTCGCCAACGGCCAGCACACCTTGAAGGTCGTGGTGCAGGACGCGGCGGGCAACTCGGCGGTGGTCTACGACGGCACGATCTCGACAAAGCAGCCGTCGAATAACTCACTCGGCGCGCTCCCCGGACCCGGCGCAGGCGAGGCAGGCACGGGCCTCTCGGCAGGAGTCGGGCAGCCGAACGGCACTGCGGCCAGCGAGGGAGCGCAGCTGCATCTCGGTCAGCCCAGCCGGGTGACGCGCAGCTACGCCGGGCGCGCGCTGCCAGTCTCCGGCCGCCTGGTCAACGCGCAGGGCCAGCCGGTCGCGGGCGCGACACTCGACCTGTTGCAGCAGCCCGCCGGCTCGTCGAGCCTCAAGCTGATCGGGCACGCTCAGACAAGCGCCACCGGGACGTTCCTAGCCACCGCGCCGGCGGGACCCTCACGGACGATCGAGGTCGCATACCGCGCCTTCTCCACCGACACGGCCTACACCGCGACGGCCAGGGTCATCGAGTCGGTGGCGGCCGGCGTGCGCCTTAGCGTGAGCCCACGGCGCACCGGCCCCGAAGGAGCGATCACTCTCACGGGGCGCGTGCTCGGGCCGGTCCCGCCTCAGGGCGTTAGCGTCGATCTGCTCGTCCACTACCGCGGACATTGGGAGCCGTTCCGCACGCCGAGGACCGACGGCGCGGGTCGCTTCAGCGTCGTCTATCAGTTCGAGGGGGCGATCGGGCGGTTCCCGTTCCGCGCAGAAGTTCCTCCAAGTCAGGCCGACTTCTCCTTCGCCCGCGGACTGAGCGGGGTGGTCGATGTCGTCACCGAGTAGCACGATCGCCCCGTGGCTCGCCCGCCGCGCTCTGATCGCTGCTGCCAGCGTGCTGTTCGCGTCGGGCCTGGTGCTCGCGCCGAGCGCGAGCGCCGGCACGTATCCGATGTATCAGTGCGCCGCTGGCGTGCCGGCCGTGTCTGTGGGTTGGAGCGTGTTCGGCAACAACACCAACGCGAACACGGTGCTCTCTAACGCCTGCTCGGCGGGCGGCAGCATCGGCGACTACGTTTTCACGAACGGTCAGGCGGGCGCCGTGACCGAGAACGGCGAAAGCGGAAGCCAGGTCGGGCTGCGGATCGACGTGCCTAACAGCGCGCCCGGCGTCACGATCCATGCGATCAAAGCGGCAGTCATCGGCTCGGCCGTCACGGGCGATGATGCCTTTCTCGAGTTCGCCTCCGCCGGGCAGTCGCTTCCGGGCGCGACGGAGCTGCCCTACGGAGGGAGCAGCGCATACACCGCAACCGAAAGCTGGATCCTGCCGCAAGGCGCGCGCGACTTCGAGGCATACGTGAACTGCAGCACCGACCGCAGCTCGCCGACCTGCGACTTCGCCGACTCGACGGCCGTGCCCGCGCTCACCAACATCACGCTCAGCCTCGAAGACAAGATCCAGCCGACCGTGGAGAACGTGAGCGGGCCACTCGCAGCAGCCGCAGCCGCCGACGCGCCCGTCGCGGGCTCGCAGCCGATCAGCTTCACCGCCAGCGACGCAGGCAGTGGTGTTCACACGGCAACGTTGACGCTCAGTCCCCTGAGCGGCGGGGCGAGCTACGTCCAAACGTTCGACTTCTCCGGCGAATGCGCGTATGACTCTTGGAACGCGTGCCCGCTCACGGAGACCGTGAACGGCTTCACGGTCAACACGGAGGCTCTCGCCGATGGCGCGTATGCGGCCAGCCTGGCGATCACCGACGCAGCCGGCAACGTCACCAACGACGCGCTCGGCTCGATCACGGTCAGCAACGTGGCGGCCACCGTCGGCTCGCTGGGAGCGTCGCCCGGCCCCGGCACGACGAGCTCGGAGACCGGGCCAGCCGGTAGTCCTAACGGGAGCGGCGCAAGTGAGGGAGCGCACCTGCAGCTCGGCATAAGCTCGCCCATCTCCCGAGCCTACGCCAAGCGAGCGCTGCAGGTCACTGGACGCCTGCTCAACGCCCAGGGCCTACCGATCGCGGGTGCCTCCCTGGACGTGCTGCAACAGGTCGACGGCGCGACCCGCGAACTGATCGGCCGCGCCCGAACCGGCAGCGATGGGACGTTCGCAGCGACCGTGCCGGGCGGCCCTTCACGGACGATCGAGATCGCCTATCGCGCGTTCTCAACCGACCCGGGCTATGCCGCCGTGGCGATGCTCGCCGAGTCGGTCCACGCCGGCGTGCAGCTCGGCGTGAGTCCCCACAGGACTGGCTCGGAAAGCAAGATCACCCTGAGCGGGCGGGTCCTCGGGCCGGTCCCGCCGCAGGGCGTCGTCGTCGAGCTGCTCGTCCACTACCGCGGGCATTGGGAGCCATTCCGCGACCCACGCACAGACTCACGCGGACGGTTCCGTGTCGTCTACCAATTCCAGGGCGGAATCGGACGGTTCCCGTTCCGGGCGCTGGTGTTCGGAAGCCAGGGCGACTTCCCATTCGCGCTCGGAGAAAGCCGGGAGGTCGATGTCACCACGAAGTGAGCCGCGCAGACACGTCCTGCTCGGAGCGCTGGTCGACGGTCCGATCCCGCAGCAGGGCGCGCTCGTGGACCTTCTCGTGCATTACCGTGGCCGCTGGGAGCCGTTCAGGACACCTCGAACAAACGCGCACGGTCGCTTTCGCGTGGTCTATCAGTTGGAGGGTGGTGTCGGGCGCTTTCCGTTCAGCGCGGCAGTTCCTGGAGCTCAGGCAGGCTTTGCCTTCGGAAGCGGCAACAGCCGGGTGGTAGATGTCAGCACTAACTGAGTTGACGCGCCGCGCGTTGATGATGCCCTGGCGCAGCCGGACGTGCATCCTCGCGGCGCTCCTTGTGCCGCTCCTGCCGGCGGCAACGGCCGGTGCCGAGACGGATATTACCGCCCAGGCCGTCGCAGACAATGGTGCGTTCCTTCCCTATGCTCCCGCGCCAGCGCAGCTTGCCGGACTGTGCCTGGTTGATACGGGTGTGAATCTCAACCCGGACACGGAAGGCGTGGTGGTCGGACGAACCGCGCTCGACGGCGGCTCGGGGGAAGATGTGTCGCCCATCCTGCACGGGACGGTGCTCGCGATGATGGCGGGAGCGCCCACGAACGGCTGGGGCATGGTCGGCACGGCACCGCGAGCCATTCACATCGTGTCCGTGCGAATCCTTGAGCCCGGACAAACAACCTTTCCGTTCAGCGCTTACGCCGCAGGGATCACGGAATGCCTCCAACTACGGCACAAGGACAACATTCGTGTCATCAACCTGTCGCTGGGCACCGCACAAAGCCCTTCGGGCGAAGGCTACGAAGAAGTCGGAAATGCCGTCAAGGAAGCTAGTGACTACGGCGTTGCGCTCGTAGCAGCCGCAGGCAACGACGATGGAGGCGCCGTGGAGTACCCCGCCGCGTACCCTGGAGTGTTGTCGGTCGGCGCGATGGACACGCAGGGCGGCGGCTTCTGCTCGTTCTCCAACCGCGGCGAAGGGCTGCGGCTGCTCGCGCTCGGCTGCGACCTCGATGGCGCGGAACCAACGACTGGCGCCGCGAACTACGACTACTGGCAGGGCACCAGCGAGGCATCTGCGATTGCGGCGGCGGCACTGGACGCGCTCGACTCCTACCAGCCAGGCTTGTCGCCCGAAGCGGCCGAGAAAGACCTGACGGAAGCCGACAACGGCGTGCTCGACATCGCGCAGACATTCCGCAATGCGGGCCTCGGAGCGATCGTCGCGGCAGGCGAAGCGGCCGAGCCAGGGGCACAGTCGAACTCGACTCCGGCATCGTCTCCCAAGCCGGTGACACCATTGACCACGATGAAGCTCACGCACCCATTCGGCCGGCCGCAAGCGCGACTGAAGCGAGTGAGGCACCGCCTTGCGCTCGCCCTGACCGGACGCCCCAGCGAAGCGCAGGTGCAGGTCCGCTACCTGGGCCACGCCGGACGATCGCGCCGACTGCACGTGCTGCGCACGCTTCAGGGCGCCTTCACGAGCCTGACGCTGCCGACCTCCGGCGTCGTCGAGGTATCCGTGCGCTACGCGGACCCCTACGACGCGGAACGAGCAAGCCCGTGGACAACGCTCCGCCTACCGGCATCCGCGAGCACGGCGACGAAGGCGCGGCGCGGACGGTGAGGCGATGCAGCTTGACGGTTGCGGTCATACTTGCCGTCGCGGCGTGGGCGTCGCCGTCTCAGGCGCTCGCGGCGGGGAGCTATCAGGTCAGCGCGTGCAACTTCGCGCCGGACGCCGCCAACGACTCATGGACGTGGGCCACGAGCGATCCCACCGAACCCCCGCACTACGCCGAGCACGCCAACTGCCCATACCGGCTCGGAGGAGCTGGCAGGGCGGCCGATCAAGAGGGCGGGCTCTCGACGACCGACGCGCTCGGCCTGTCAAGCGGCGCTCCACCGGGGACCAGCGCCGGCTGGACGTTCACGGCGCCGACGGGCACAACGATCACCGCGATCACCTACGAACGGTATATCGGACACAAGATTGATCCCGACAACTACTGGTCCCCTGCGCTGCGGGCGGACGGGGTGATCGTGCCAGGCGAAACGTGTCTCGACTCGGTGCAGAACGGAGAGACATGCTTTGTGGGCGGTCCTCCAGGCGAGGGAGGGGAACCCAGCGTCGTGACGGGACTCTCTGCACACGACCTCGAGCTCGGCATTGTCTGCCAGGCACCCGTGGAAGAGGAATGCATCACCGGCGCAACGGAGCACAAGGTGTGGGCGGCGATGTACGGTGCAACAGTCACACTCTCCGATCCGACGCCGCCAACTCTGAGCGCGCCGTCGGGCGCCCTGTGGGGGCCGGGTGAAGCCGACGGGTTTCACAAGGCCACCGAAAGCGTCACGGTTTCGGCAGATGATGTCGGAGGCGGCGTAGCGAGCATCGTCCTGTCCGCGGACGGACGGCCGGTCGAGACGTACATGGCGCCGTGCAACTTCACGTTCGCCGAGCCGTGCCCGTCGTCTACGGGGGAGCAGACTTTGACGCTGCCGACGACGCAGCTCTCCGACGGGACGCACACGCTCACGCTCGTCGCGACGGACGCCGCCGGCACTCAATCGACCGTGGCTTCGCAGGAGATCACCGTAGAGAACAGCGCGCCACCGCCGCCGGTGGGGTTGTCAGCGATCGCGACACAGGCCGGCGGCTCGACGTTCACGGCGACCTGGAGCGATCCGACAGGGCAGCTTGCGCCGATCACGGGTGCGCTCTACCAAGTCTGTCCGGCGAGCGGCTCGGGTTCCTGCAGCGCGCCCGCATCGGCGCCCGCGGCCGGGCCGGCGACCGTGACGGTTCCTGGCCCTGGTAGCTGGAGCATCGCCGTGTGGCTGACCAACGCGGCAGGCAACGCGAGCCCTGCCAACGCTGCGCACACCAGCGTCGTCGTTCCCCCGTCAAGCGCCGGCGGCTCGGGCACAGGCCACAGCGCCACAGCGACGACACCGACGATCTACATCACGGAGACACTGGGTGGACGTGAGCTGGTGGTGCACGTGAGTGGACCCGTGAGCGGCAGGGTTCGCGTGGGCTTCACCGGACGGCTGCGAGGACGAACCGTCGCCTCCGGCGCCAAGACCGTCGCGCTCAGGCACGGACGGCTCACGGTGATGTTCAAGCTCGGCCCCCGCACGGCGGCGCGAGCGCTGATCCGCGTCAGCGCGAAGCTCGATCACGAGCTGGCGGTGACGAGCACGCTCCGCCGTCATCGCGGTGAGGCACGGTAGCCGAGAGGCAGAAGGCAAGTCTGCCCTATTTACCCTCTAAACAAGCCACTTTGTGCTCAACGCAGGGGAGGGGAGGGAGGGATTCGAACCCTCGTCGGAGGGCCCCCCGATGAGCGATCTTTCAGATGGCGTTCGAGGTCGCGCCGCTTGCTTCACTCCAGTGGGTGCGAGCGCGATCAGCTCGCGCGCTGTACCTATGGGGTCTCGAGCTGCAGCGCGGCCGAGTTGATGCAGAAGCGCTGGCCGCCGGGCCGGGGACCATCATCGAAGACGTGACCCAGGTGGGAGTCACAGCGCCGGCAGATGACCTCGGTGCGACGCATGAACAGGCTGTTGTCGGGGCGCAGCTCGACGGCCTCGGCGATCGCCGGCTCGGTGAAGCTCGGCCAGCCCGTCCCCGACTCGAATTTGGCGTCGGAGCTGAAGAGCTCGTTGCCGCAGGCCGCGCAGCGGTACATCCCGTCCTGCTTTGAGAACGCGTACTCGCCGGTGAATGCCGGCTCTGTGCCTTTGCGGCGCAGAATGTCGTACTGGTGGGGCGTGAGCTCCTCGCGCCACTCCTGCTCGGTCTTGATGATCTTGGTGTCCATCGTCGTGCTCCAATCCACTTGTTGAGAGGGTGGTTTAGGAGGCTTGAGGTAGCGTGACAGCGCACGCCGCGCGCCCTGACTTCTCGAAGTAGCGCTGGTGGTACTCCTCGGCGCGGTAGAACGCCGAGGCGGGAGCGATCTGCGTCACGATCCGCCTGCGGCGCTTGGCCTGCTCGCGCTCGCACGAGGCGAGCGCCGCGGCCTGCTGCTCGGGCGTGTGGAAGAAGATCGCCGAGCGGTACTGGTCGCCGATGTCAAGGCCCTGGCGGTTGCGCGTCGTTGGGTTGTGGATTTGCCAGAAGCTCTCGAGCAGCTCGCCGTAGCTCACGGCCGCGGGGTCGAACCACACCTCGACGGCCTCCGCGTGACCAGTCCTGTGACTGCACACCTGCTCGTAGGTCGGAGCCGGCGTGCGCCCGCCGGTGTAGCCGACCGATGTCTGGACGACGCCGTCGATCTCGCGGAACGCGGCCTCGATCCCCCAGAAGCAGCCCGCCCCGAAGGTGGCGCGCTCGGCGCCGGCGGGGCCGTCACCGGCGAATGGCTCCTCAGCGGCGCCGTCAGCGGCCTCTGCGGTCTGTTTCTCTCTCTTGAAGATCATCTCGGTCCTCTCAGCTCGTCTCGCCGTGACTTGGCCGTGGAGCCTGTCAGGCCTGCTGGCTTCATGGTCTCGGCACCGGCGCTTTCGTTACAGCAGCCCGCGCCCCGTCAGGCCGCGCCGGCGCCGTCGGGCATCTCCGCACCGGCCTGGCAGAGCGCGCGCTCCGCAGTGGTCATGACCGGCATTGCAGGTGTGGGCATCTGCGCGCGCTGCCGGGCGGCGTCCTGCTCGGGCATTTCGCGGCGTAGCAGCGCAAGGCCCGTGGCCGGGAAGATGATGACCGACAACAGCCCGGCGGCGATCAGCGCGGCAGAGCTGGCCGCGGAGACGACCCCGATTTTGACCCCGATCTGGGTGGCCGCGACGATGAACGGCAGGGAGGTGGCCTGCAGGATGCCGGCAATCACGGCCTTCTTGCGACCGATCAGCGAGCTGTAGAGCAACGCCGGCACGCCGCGAGCGATCAGCAGTGCGAGCAGGAACAGCGGGATCCGCACGACGGTGGAGACGCTCGAGAAGAGTGCGTTGACGTCGAAGTGAAGCCCCGTGGTGACGAAGAAGACGGGGATGAAGATCCCGAAGCCCGCCGCCTCGAGCTTCACGCGGAACTCCGGGTGGGTCATCATCTGGTCGCGGTCGATCAGCGACAGCAGGGCTCCGGCGGCGAACGCGCCGAGGATCGTCTCGAAGCCGATCTTGTCGGCGAGCGCTACGAAGCCGAGCAGCAGGGCGAAGGCGCCGCGCACGCGTATCTCGGCGGTTGTGTCCTGCAGGCGCAGGAGGACGCGCGAGAGGCCGCCGAAGCGCTCCACTCCCGCGATCGTGAGCCCAATCAACACCACGAGAGCCCCGAAGACGCCGAGCAGGATCAGGGTGGCGGACGTGCTCGTCGAGCCCTTGCCGGAGAAGAACAGCGACAGCAGGATGATCGCGCCGAAGTCGGCGATCGAGGCCGCCGCGATCACGAGCTGGCCGAAGTCCGAGTTGATGTTGTCGGAGTCCTTGAGCACCGGCACGATCACCCCGAGCGAGGTGGAGACGAGGATGATCGCCATGAACAGCGGCGACTTCACGAAGCCGCCGGCGTGAAACGCGAGGCCGAGCAGGATCCCAATCACGAACGAGAGCGCGTATCCGGCAGCGGTCAGCCTCAGCGTGCGGCCGCGGATGCGGCGGACGTCGATCTCGAGGCCCGAGAGGAACAGCAGGAACGAGAGCCCGACGAGGGAGAAGATCGAGACTGGGAGATCTGGCTTGACCCAGCCGAGCACGGACGGGCCGATGATGATGCCGAGCAGGATCTCGAGAACGATCGCGGGCAGGCGCACCCGTGGGAAGAAGCCGAGCGCGAGGTTCGCCGCGAAGGCGGCGACGACGACGATCAGCAGGTTGGTGAAGTGGACGACGAGCATGCGCGGGTTGCGGGGTCAGGCGACTGGCGCGGGGACCTGCCTCTTCAGCTCGGCGAGGGCGAAGTAGAAGATCTCGGAGAAGGTCGGGAACGGCTGGATCGTGTCTGTCATCACCTCGATCGGCACGCCCGCGCGTATCGCGAGCGTCGCCTGCTGCATCCACTCGCCCGCGTCGGGGCCCAGTCCGTAGGCTCCGATCAGGCGGTCCCCGTCACATACGAGCGTGAGGAAGCCCGGGCTCTCGGCGTAGGCGCGGGTGTAGGTCGCTGTCTTGGGGACCTCGGAGATCGGCGCGGTCGCCGTCAGCGGGCCCTCGGCGGCCCCGACCGCCGCCGCCTGCGGGTCGGTGAAGACCACGCGCGGGACCGCGTCGTAGTTGGCCTCGCGGATCTCGCCGAGGATGTTCGCGGCGGCTATGCGGCCCTGATACTTGCCCACATAGGTCAGCGGCCAGATGCCGGTGACATCGCCGATCGCCCACACGCCCTCAGCGGCGCTCATGTGCGCATCTACGGGGATGCCACGCGGCTCCGCCTTCACTCCGACGTGCTCTAGGCCGAGGCCCTCGATGCGTGGCCGCCGGCCGGTCGCGACGAGCAGCCGATCGCCGCGTATCGTCTCGCCGTCGGCGAAGGAAACGACGAAATCGTCGCCTTCCTTGCCGACGGCCGAGGCGTGCTTTCCGAGGTGCAGCTCGATGCCTTCGGCCTGCAGCGCCCCGCCGAGCGCTTCGCCGAGCGCTTGGGGCTCGCGCGGCAGCACTCGCTCCATGCCCTCCACCAGCGCGACGCTCGTACCCATGCGATGTAGCGCCTGAGCCATCTCGACCCCGACCGGTCCGCCGCCGAGCACGACGAGACGCCGCGGCAGCTCCTTCAGGGCGGTGACCTCGCGGTTGGTCCACACGCCCTCGAGCTCGCGCAGGCCGGGAATCGGCGGGATCACCGGCTTGGAGCCCGTGGACAGGACGAGGTGACGGGCGCTGTAGCGCTCCTCCCCGACCGCGACCACGCCCGGCGCGACGATGCGTCCCGAGCCGCGCAGCACATCGATCCCGTATTCGGCGAGCCAGCGCTCCTGTGCGGAGTCGTCGTAGTCGGAGACCATGAAATCCCGCCACGCGAGAGCCTGATCGACGTCGATCTTGCCAGTCACCGCCTCGCGCGCGCCGGGTGCAGCGAGCGCCCCCGCCACCGCCTCGCCGGGGCGCAGCAGCGTCTTTGAGGGGATGCACGCGTAGTAGGAGCACTCGCCGGCGATCAGCTCGCGCTCGACCACGGCCACCTTCAGGCCGGCCTCGGCGAGATGGGCCGCGCAGTGCTCGCCGGCGGCCCCGGCGCCGATGACGAGAACGTCGTAGTCGGCGCTCACGCCGCTTGGTCCCGCGTCGGGGGAGCGCCGTCTGTCTTGCGCGCCTGATCGATCTGCCACGCGGCGTTGATCAACCCGATGTGGCTGAAGGCCTGGGGGAAGTTGCCGAGCAGCTCGCCGTGCGCGGTGTCCACCTCCTCGGCGAGCAGCCCGAGATCGTTCGAGTACCCGACGAGCTGGTCGAAAAGATTCTGCGCCCGCTCGACCTCGCCCGCCTGCGCCAGGCAGGAGACCAGCCAGAAGGAGCAGATCACGAACGTGCCCTCCTCACCGGTCAGCCCATCGGCGTTCAGGCCCTGCTCGTTGGCGTAGCGCAGCACGAGCCCGCCGTCCGTGAGGTCACTGGCGATCGCCTCGATCGTCGAACGCATCCGGCTATCGCTCGCTGGCAGGAACCCGACCTGTGGCATTAGCAGCACGCCTGCGTCGAGCTCGTCGGAGTCGAACGACTGCGCGTATGCCTGGCGCTTCTCGCTCCAGCCGCGGCTCAGGATCGCTTCGCGGACCAGATCGCGCTGCTCGGCCCAGGCCTCGGTGTGCGCGTGGGCGCCAAGCTGCGGCGCGAGCTTGACCGCGCGGTCAAGCGCCGTCCAGCAGAGCACCTTCGACGAGAGGTGGTGGCGCGGCTCTCCGCGCATCTCCCACATACCCGCGTCGCGCTCTGACCAGCGCTGCGCGGCGGCGTCGGCGAGCACGGCGACAAAGCGCTGGATCTCGGGGTGAAGCTCGCCGAGCTGCTCGCGGTAGAGGTGCAGCGCTCCCAGCAGCTCGCCGTAGACGTCGAGCTGTGTCTGGTTCCAGGCGCCGTTGCCGACGCGCACCGGCGCCGAGTCGCGCCAACCGCGCAGATGCGGGAGCTCGCGCTCGGAGAGGTCGTGCTCGCCCGCGATGCCGTACATGATCTGCAGCGAGCCCCCGCCGCCGGCAGCGCTCGTCATGAAGGAGATGAACTCGCCGGCCTCGTCCGAGCAGGCCCCGATGTACAGCGCTTCGAGCGTGAGGCTCGCGTCGCGGATCCACGAGTAGCGGTAGTCCCAGTTGCGCTCCCCCCCGACGGTCTCCGGAAGCGAGGTCGTCGGCGCGGCGACGATCGCCCCCGTGGGCCTGTAGGTGAGGCCCTTGAGCACGCGCGAGCTCAGGCGCACGAGCTCGCGATGGGGGCCCTCATAGATGTCGTGCTCGGCCTCCCAGGAGCGCCAGGCCTCGGCCGTGTCCTCGATCCCGTGCGCGACACGATCGGCGGCGGTCGGGCGCTCGTCGTCCCCCTCGGGCGCGAGCCAGCGCACCGCGAAGCCGACGCCCTGGCCCTCGCCGAGCTCGAAGGCGGCGCGGATCATCGAGTCCTCGATATCGATCGGCGTGCCGGCGCAGAGCGCGATCTGGTTTGGTCCGCCGAAGGTTCGCGCGCCGTAGTCGGTGCTGCGCAGCAGCGGGTGCACGAGCCCGTACTCCGGGCGCGGCGCGAGCTCCATCGCGAGGGCAACCTGGCCGCTGAGACACTCCACGTGGCGAAGCAGCTCGTGTGGCGCCTTGTGCCCCAGCTCGTGGCCGCGCTGGCGGTCTGCGAACACAAGCGCGTCGGTCAGGCGCACTACGCCCGCCTCGCTCTCGAACGTCGTCTCGAGCACCAGCGTGCCGGGCAGGTAGCGCCGCGTCGTCGTGAAGCTCCCCGTGGGCCGGATCGACCAGTGCCCTGCGTCCGGATCCAGCAGGCGTGCAAACACCGCGGGGCTGTCGTAGCGCGGCAGGCACAGCCAGTCGATCGAGCCGTGGCGGTCGGCGAGGGCGGCGGTGTTGCAGTCGGCGAGAAGCCCGTAGGCGTCGATCGGCTGGGATGCACCAGCGCTGGGCCCTGCGCTGGGCCCTGCGCTGCGCGCCGGCGTTGGCCGCGGCGATTGGTCTGTGCTGGTCATTTACGTGCTCCTCGGGATCGAGTTAATGCTCACGGCGATGAGACTCGGCGGCGCGGGATTTGTTACAGGCGGGCGCCGGCGATGCTACTCGCGAGAGGCCACAGGTGGCCCTGCTCCCGAGTGCCCGCCCGGCCAGGTGCGCAGAGCCGCGGCGCGCGCGCGCGAACGGCGCATCAGCAACTCGGCGTCCAGCGAGAGCCGACCGGGTCCCCAGAGGAGCAGAGCGACCATCGCGAGCAGCAACGAGGGGGCGAGCGTGAGGCTGACCGCCTCTCCATGGAGGATGCCCGAGAGGATGATCGCGGCGATCATGTCGCCCGCCAGCAGCAGCGCGATCAGGCGTGTGGCCAGGCCGGCCAGCAGCAGGACGCCGCCCGCCAGCTCAAGCACGCCGATCGCGCCCGTGAACAGGCCCGGCGAGGGAAGTCCATATCCCCGGAAGGAACTCGTCTCCGAGGCGTGGTTGACGAACTTCCCCGCGCCGAACGTGATGAACACGACGCCGCTGATGCACCTCGCAACGCTCAGCGCCCAGCCGATCGGCTGGGTGGACAGGGCGCCGGGGGCGCTCAGCTGGGTGAACAGGCGGCGCACGAGCATTGAGTCTCCGGGCTCCCCAGACTGTTACGGCGGGCCGTTTGTAACAGTCGGCCTCGTCGGGAGACACAGTCGGCGTGATACGCGACGACGCGCTGAGCCGGCCCCACGCGGGCGAGAGAAGCTCCGCTTTTCTCACGCACGATCCGCGCTTCGCGGCCGTGATCGGAGAAACCCCGCGCCTGCATCGGGTCGTGGAAACCGACGCACACGAGGGCCCAGTCTACGTCGCCTCTGAGGACGCGCTGTACTTCACGACGCTCCCGCGCGAAGACCCGATCGCGGCGCGCGATTTCCCCGAAGTGGCGATCAAGCGGCTCGCGCTGGATGGCGATCGCTTCCCGCTGGAGCCTGAGCGGATCTCGGTGCTGCGCGCGAGCGTGTGCGTCGCCAACGGCATGGCGCTGGACCGCGACGGGCGGCTCGTGGTGTGCGAGCAGGGATCGCGCTCCCAGCCCGCAGCGGTCAGTCGCGTGAGCGCGTCCAGCGGCACGGCCGAGACGCTTCTGGACAGCTGGTGCGGGGTGCCGCTGAACTCGCCCAACGATCTCGTGGTCAAGAGCGACGGCACGATCTGGTTCACCGACCCCAGCTACGGCCATCTTCAGGGCTTCAGGCCGCGGCCGCAGCTGGGCGACTATGTCTATCGCTGGGATCCGAGCAGCGGCCGGCTGAGCGTGGTCGCGGACGACTTCGACAAGCCCAACGGCCTGGCGTTCTCGCCCGACGAGCGGATCCTGTACGTCACCGACAGCGGCGCCAACCAGACCCCGGGCAGCTTCGACGTCGCCCGACCCCACCACATCCGCGCCTTCGACGTTCTCGAAGGCCGGCGCCTGGGCCCCGGCCGGCTGTTCGCGGTCACGATGCCCGGCTTCCCCGACGGCATAAAGCTCGACAGCGAAGGACGCGTCTACGCGTCCTCGTTCGACGGCGTGCAGGTGTTCGCCCCGGACGGCGAGCTGATCGGCGAGATCGCGCTCCCCGGAGCGGTCAACTTCACCTTCGGGGGAAGGCGTCGAAACATCCTTTTCATCACGGGCGACACGGCGGTCTGGGCCGCTGTCCTGAAGGCGACCGGGCCCCGACTCCCGGTGAGCACGCAACTGAGAGGAGTCTGACAATGCCCCATGTCCGCAGGCGACGCGTGATCGACGAGGGCGGTGCCGAGGCCGTCATGAAGGCAGCCGAGGCGCACGCGCGCGAGCACGGCCACCGGGTGGTGATCGCCGTCGTGGATCCCTCCGGCGAGCTGGTGGCGCTACGACGCACCGTCGGCGCGCAGGTCGCCAGCTCGCGCGTTGCGGTCGACAAGGCGCGCACGGCGGCGATCTTCGTGCGACCCAGCCGCGAGATCGAGCAGCAGGTCAGCGATGGGCGGCTCGGCGCGCTCGCGCTGCACGGCGCCGCGGCACTGACGGGCGGCATTCCGCTGAAGGTGCATGGCGAGGTCGTCGGGGCGGTCGGCACGAGCGGCGAGACGCCCGACGAGGACGAGTCGGTCTCGATCGCCGGCGCCGCGGCGAGCTTCTCCACGACCGAGGTGGGCGCGCTCACCTACGAGGGCGCCAAAGCGGTGGCAGAGGCCGCGCACGCGATCGCCGCGCCGCGCGGAGTCGCGCCGGTGATCGCCGTCGTCGACGCGGGCGGCGACCTGGTCTATCTGCTGCGGCCCGATGCGGCGCAGGTCGCGAGCACGAACGTGTCGATCGACAAGGCGCGCACGGCTGCGATCTATCGACGCCCGAGCAAGGACTTCGAGGACCAGGCCGCGAGGGGGCGCCCCTCCGCGCTGCACCTCGCGCGCGCGGTTCCGCTGCAGGGCGGCATGCCGATCCTCCATGACGGCGAGGTCATCGGCGCGGTCGGGGTTAGCGGCGCCTCATCCGCCGCGGAGGATCAGGAGCTCTCGCAGTCGGCCGCCGCGGCGCTGAACGCCTCATCGGGCGGGGCGGCGCCGGGCGCATCGGCGAGCGCGGCGAGGTAGGCGGATGCCCGAGCGAGCTGACTCTGCGACCCGGCTGCCCGGCCCCCCCGAGCTGCTGCCGGGGCGACCCGACGCGATCGTCGACCTTCAGACCGAGGAGGGCCTGCGGTTGATCGACGGGCGCTGGCGCTATTGCGACGCCCAGGTGCGGGAGATCGATTTCGTCGCGGTCGGCTCGCCGCAGGATCCCCTGGGGCCGGGCAGCACTCCGAACCGCACCTATGACGTGGAGCCCCACGCCGAGCCCCTCGACTACGACGACTCGGACTGGAGGCTGCTCTCAGGGCCGGAGACGCAGCTGCGCCTGGCAGACGGCAGGGTGTGCTTCAGCTGGTACCGGCTCAGCTTCACGATCCCCCAACGTGTCGGAGAGCTCGACCCGACGGGCTCGACCGTGGTGTTCGAGGTGGTGATCGACGACTATGCCGAGGTCTGGGTCAACGGCGAGATGGCGACCGGGCTCGGCATCACGGGCGGCCAGGTCGTCGCCGGCTTCAACGCTCCCAACCGCGTTGTGCTCACGCAGGATGCGCAGGCCGGCGAAAGGTTCCAGCTCGCGGTGTTCGCCATCAACGGCCCGATCTCGGCCTCGCCGCACAACTACATCTGGATGCGCACCGCGACGCTCGACCTCTACGCGTCCGAGCGGGCGCGAGTGGGCGAGCCTGCGGAGATCGGCGTGAAGCGCGCCGATGCACGCCTCGACACCGTCCTTGCTGCGGACGCGGGCCTAGAACGCGTCGCGGGCGGCTTCGAGTTCACGGAGGGCCCCGTGTGGTCGAGCTCCGAGAACGCTCTGCTGTTCAGCTCGCCGAACACCAACGCGATCTACCGCTGGTCGCCGGAGGGCAAGGTGACGGTGTTCCGCTCCAAGAGCGGATACACCGGCGTGGACATCGGCGGCTACCACCAGCCCGGCTCCAACGGGCTCACGTTCGACCCGCTGGCGGGGCGGCTGACGATGTGCCAGCACGGCAATCGCCGCGTCGTTCGCGTCGAGCCCCATGGCAACCTCACCGTGCTCGCGGACTCCTACCAGGGCAGGCGACTGAACTCGCCGAACGACCTCGTCTACCGCTCCGACGGCACGCTCTACTTCACCGACCCGCCGTTCGGGCTCCCCGGCGTGTTCGACGACCCCGGCAAGGAGCTCGCGTTCAGCGGCGTCTTCCGTGTCGGCTCCGATGGCGCCGTGTCGCTGGAGACCGAGGAGATGTCCGGCCCCAACGGCCTTGCGTTCTCGCCCGACGAGCAGCACCTCTACGTTGGCAACTGGGACTTGGACAGCAAGGTGATCATGCGCTACGAGGTCGCCGAGGACGGCTCGCTCTCAGGCGGGGGCGTCTTCTATGACATGACCGCCGCAGCGGGCGAGGACGCGCTCGACGGGCTGAAGGTGGATGAAGCCGGAAACGTGTACGCGTGCGGCCCGGGCGGCATCTGGATCCTCTCGCCGGAGGGCGAGCAGCTGGGCCTTCTGGAGCTTCCCGAGAACCCGCACAACCTCGCCTGGGGCGATGAGGACGGCCGCACGCTCTACATCACCGCGCTCACGAGCGTGTACCGCATCCGCTGCGCCATCCCCGGGATCCGTCCTCGCGCATGAGCGGCGCGGCCATCAGCCAACCACAGTCCGGTCGCTGAGCGACTGGGTGAGCGACCAACCAAAGGAGATATGAGCATGAGCAAGGGCCTGGAGGTGGGAGCCGTGCTCCCCGATTTCGAGCTGCCCGACGACGAGGGCAAGCGCCACCGCCTGTCCGACCTGCAGAGCGAGGATCTGATGGTCCTGCAGCTCGGGCGCGGGGAGCACTGTCCGCGCGAGCGCCAGCAGCATCGCGAGCTCGTTCAGTTTCATCAGTGGTGTGCCGTCGCGTTCACACAGTTGGTCACCATCCTTCCGAACAACGCGCACGAGACGAACAAGCTGAAGATCACCACGGGCGGCTACTGGACCTTTCTGTGCGACGAGCAGCTCGAGGTCCAAGAAGCGCTCGACATCAAGGAGTACACCGACATGCACCACCCCGCGACGGTGCCGCACACGCTCGTGCTCGGACCGGGCCGCAGGATCGAGAAGGTCTACGTCGGCTACTGGTTCTGGGGCCGGCCCTCGATCCACCAGCTTTGGGCGGACCTGCAGGCGGTGACGAAGCGGATCAAGGAGGACTACGACCCGACGATCCCCGAGGTGCGGGCCGCGTTTGAACGCTCTCAGTAGAAAGCGCCGCCGAGGGGCTGCTCGCTAGAACTGCGTCTAGGCGGCTGGGCGGGGCCGGTTGGGGGCGCCAAGCTCCGCGCCCACCTTGTTGATCAGGGCGTCCAGCGTCCTGTCCTGCATCGCGAGGTGTTCCTGGATCTTTACGGCTTCGTGCAGCACGGCATCGGCGTCGAGGTAGGTCGCCTCGGAGCGCTTGTCAGACGCGGCAGCCAGCACGTTCTGGCCGACGATGATCACCGACAGCAGGACCAGCTGCAGAAACGTCTGGGATATCCAGGAGACCAGCACGACCGCGTTGCCCGACCTGATCGCTGCGGGCAGGCTGACGAGGGCCAGAGCCGCGAACGCATACGCCGCCCACATGGTCCCCACGCCGGTGGTGACCTTGACCGCGAGCCATGCATTGAGGCGGCTCGCCCCGCTGTCCTTGGCGAGCTGGTCGGCCACCATCGCCGGCGGCGCAGCCTTGCCGGCGAGACGCATCTCGGTCTGACGGTGCGGGATGTAGCTGTACGCGCTGACCTTGTCCATAACGTGCTCCCTTCTGTCGAGGTGCCCCGTAGGACATTGCAAGAGCCGTCGCTTTGCGGAGGCCTGTGAGACTGGGTGCTCGGCGCTAAGCGCGCTCGTCCGGTTCCTGGTCGAGCAGCCCTTGTAGGGCCTGCCCGAGAGCCAGGAGAACCGTCCCGATCACGATCGCGGCAAGCGATCCTAGAAGTGCGCTCGTGACAACGCTCTCGGGCCGCCCCGCGATCGCCGCGAGAAGCGCCGAGGCGATCCCGAGCATGCCGCACACGAGCGCCAGCACGCTGCGCCTCCGCCAGGAGGCCGCGACGAGCCACACGCCGCTGACGGCGAGCGCCCCTGCCAGCGCCGCCGGCACCTCACCCAGACCTCACTTGTCGGCTCCGCCATCGAGCAGCTGATAGGCCAAGCCGGTGGCGAGCGCGTACACGGCGTGATGGAAGATGTCGATGGCGATCTCCTCTGGAGCCCAGAAGACGACCGGCGGAGCGACCTCAAGGGCCGGGAGCGTCACCTGCGCGCTGCCCCAGATGGCCGCGCCGTGCGCTGCCGTGGCCCGGTGGGCGGGCATTCCCGTGGCCGCGAGCAGGCCGCGCACGACGCCCCAGCCGGTGCCGTAGCCCCAGTGCGAGAGATCGTTGAAGCGCGCCGCTGCGACATCGTCCTCGAAGGAGGCGATGCCCAGCGCCTTGGCTGTCGCTCGCGCTGGCGCGGTGCTCGGTTTCCGGCCACGGAGCCTTGCCTCGAGCGTGCTCGACACGGTCATCGCGGCAGTGCCCGCGAAGCCTGCGAGCAGTCCCTTGCCGATGCTGTCGGCGAGCGTCCGCGCGAGCTTCACGACACCGTCTCCGTGGGTGTGCTCTCGCCTGGGTTGGACGCGGACTCCACCGGGACCGCTGCGCCGAGCCGCTCGAGGATGTGCTCGCCCACTCGCCGCGCGTTCGCCATCGCGGTCAGCGCCGGGTTGACGGCGCTCGCGGAGGGAAAGAAGCTGGTGTCCACCACGTAGAGGTTGTCCAGCTCATGAGCCTTGCAGTGGATGTCGAGCACGGAGGTGGCGGGGTCGGTTCCGAAGTGAGCGGTGCCGCAGGCGTGGGCGATGCCGGCGAGCGGGATCTGCTGGTCGAGCACCGAGAAGCGGGGGATCATCGTCTCGTGGCAGCCCAGCGATCCGAGGAGTGTCTTTAGCTTGTCCAGCAGCCGCCGGTGCGCCTCTTGGTTCGCATAGGTCTTTGCGAGATGGGTGCGACCGCCACGGTCGACGGTCACGCGGTTATCGGGCTGGGGCAGGTCCTCGCTGGTGAGCCAGAAGTCGATCGCGTGGCGGGCGAGGTAGTCGAGCGCGAGCCCGGGTGCAAACCAGGGCGCCCCCGCTCTGAGGATGTTGCGGTCGGACTTGGCGAGCATCTGGATGTGCCCGAGCGGCAGGTCGGAGTCGGGGGCTCCCCAGTAGTAGTCGTTGATGCCGAGCGTCTTCTGGAAGGTGGTCGGATTGATCGTCTGCGAGACCGCCACCACGCCGGAGTTGATGTGCGCCATGTAGTTGCGCCCGACCTGGTCGGAGGAGTTGGCCAATCCCTTGGGGTGTCGCTCCGAGGCAGAGCGCAGTAGAAGCGCGGCCGAGTTGATCGCACCGCAGGAGCTCACCACGATGTCCGCGCTGTACTCCTCGTGCGCGCCGTTGCGCTCGACGAGGAGCTTGGTGACGGTGCGCCCGGAGGCGTCGGTCTCCAGCCGCTCGACCTTGGCGTGGGTGAGGAGCGTCAGGTTCTCGTGCGCTTTCAGCGCGGGGCGCACGCAGCGCACGTGCGCGTCGGCCTTCCCGTCGGTCAGGCACGGAAAGCCGTCGAAGCGGTCGCAGCGGATGCAGCGCCCGGCCTCCGGGTCGCTCTCGTCGAGGTCGATGCCGAGGGGCAGGTGAAACGGATGCAGACCGGCCTGCTCGAAGTCGTCGGCGAGCTGCTGGATGCGCGGCTCGTGTGACACGGGGGGGTGCGGGAACGGCCCCGAGCGCGGCGGCTCGATGTGGTCCTCGCCGGCCTGGCCGTGCACCAGGTAGATGCGCTCCGCCTCGGCGTAGTAGGGCTCGAAGTCCGCATAGGTGAGCGGCCACGCCGGCGATATGCCGCCGTAGTGGCGGACCTCGCTGAAGTCGCGTTCGCGCAGTCGGAACAGCACGGCGCCGTAGACCTTGGTGTTGCCGCCAACGAAGTACTGCGCATGCGGCATGAAGGCTTCGCCGTTCTTGTCGATCCACATCTCTCGGGAGGTGTAGCGGCCTTTGCCGAAGACCTCCTTGGAGTCCCAGTTCTGCGGCTCGCGCGGCAGGTAGCCGCCCCGCTCGAGCAGAAGAATGCGCTTGCCGCTCGGCGCGAGCTTGTGTGCCAATGTGCCCCCGCCCGCACCGCTGCCGATGATGATGACGTCGTAGTGGTCGCTCACTTGGTTCACCCGTTTCAGACGAGGGCGATGGGCGAAGTCCACGCGCCGCTGGCACCGCGTAGCTTTGGGTGGGTCAGGATCAGCGCGAACTGCCTGCGTCGGTCTGCGGCCAGCGCGCTCGTGTCGAGGTTCTCGACGATGAACACGCCGTGATGAACGTTGAGGATCTGCGGAACCTCGAACGGGCGGTCCGGGTCCTCGGCGGGCACCGGGCCGTAGCTCCAAGTGTCGCAGCCGGTCAAAGCCACGCCGTGCGAACACAGCCAGTCCGCGACGCCGCAGCCCGGTCCGGGCTCGCCCTCGAGGTAGGCATCCGGGTCCTCCCATAACGCGCTCCAGCCGGTGTGGAAGAGCACGGCGTCACCGGGCTCGGGCGCGATCTCCGCCCGCTCGATGTCCTTCACCGTGATCACGTCACCGCGCTCCATGCGCTCCACACCGCGGACGCTCGGGACGTCGATCAGCCAGCCCCGGGTTACCACCTGCGGGATCGTCTCTGAGCCCAGCCGCCTCACGCCGGCCGAGCCGGCGAGGTCAGTGACGCTCCAGCCGTTGTAGCCGCGGCCGCCGACCTGCAGATGGCTAAGGGCGTCGATGTGGGTGCCGACCTGCATGGTGCCCGCGACCTGCTCGGTGATCCAGTTCACATCGTTCTCGCCCAGTCCGCCTTCCGCGTTGGCGTGGTGCGCGGTTGTGACGAGCGTCTGGCGGAAGTAGCGACCCCCGAACACGGGGATGTTCTCGTCGAGAATGTGGCCCAGGTCATAGAGGCGGCCCTCCCGCACGAGCGCCATCGCCTGCAGGCGCTTGGCATCGTCGATGTGGTTGAGCATCCCGAGTTCGTCCTCGGCGCCGAACCGGGACGGCCACCAGCGCTCGCCCGGCGCCGGCGGCGCCGACGTGCTCTGAGTGTCGGATCGAGTACTCACTCCGAGGACCACGGCTCGCGGAAGCTCGGGAACAGCGTCAGCCCGCCGTCGACGAAGATTGTCTGGCCGGTGATGTAGGCGGCGTCGTCGCTCGCCAGGAAGCACGCTACGCCGCCCATCTCATCGGCGGTCCCCGCCCGCGCCATCGGGATGTGGCTCTCGACCTGCTCGCGCTTGACCGGGTCCTCGATCCACGCGCGGTTGATCGGCGTGACGGTGGCGCCCGGCCCGATGCCGTTGACGCGCACGCCGCGGCCTGCGTACTCCAGTGCGAGCGTGCGCGTGAGGTTCTGCATGCCACCCTTGCTGACCGAGTAGCCGAGGTAGTCGGGCTTGGGGATCAGCTGATGGACGCTGGAGACGTTGATGATCACGCCGGGCTTCTCCGCGGCGAGGAAATGCCGGATCGCCTCGCGGGCGCACAGGAACGCGCCGCGCAAGTTCACGGCGAGCACCTTGTCGAAGTCGGCGCTCGAGAGCTCCTCGCTGGGGCGCGAGATCTGGATGCCGGCGTTGTTGATCAGCACATTGAGGCCCCCGAGCTCCGAGACCGCCTGAGCGACCAACGCGACCACGTCGTGCTCGTTGGACACATCGCCCTGCACGAGCACGTCGCGCACGCCCTCCTGCTTCACGCGGCTTGCGCACGCCTGCACCTGCTGCTCGGTGTCGGTCGCCTCATCCGGCGCGCGCAGGTAGTTGATCGCCACGTTGGCGCCGTACTCCGCGAAGCGCACCGCGATGGCCTGGCCGATGCCCGAGGTGCCGCCGGTGACGAGGATGTTCTTGCCCTTCAGCCCGCGCATGCCCTCCGAGCGTGAATCAGCGGGGACGGTACCTGGCATGAAGAATCTCCTCCTGGGTCTCGGGTTCGTCCGCCCTGATGACGGCGCTCGGTCTGTATGTCTTGCTGTGGGCGCCTGTGTTACACCGAGCCGCTGAAGTGTCCGGCGACGTCAGAGCTCCGCTCCGCCTGCGGGACGCGGCCGTCGTCAACGGTACTCGGGGTTGGGGTGCTCGGGGTGCTCGAGGTTCCAGTCGCGTGTGGAGTTGCCGTAGGCCGGGATGCCGCCGGCATCCTTGAGCATGCGCGCGAGGTGGAGCATGTTCCAGGTCATGAACACCGTGTTGCGCGACGTCCACGCGTTGTGCTGCCCGCCGCCCTCCTCGTCGAGGTAGGACGGTCCGGGGCCGGCCTCGCCGACCCAGTAGCTGTCCGATTGCGGCGGGATCGCCAGGCCGATGTGCTGCAGCGCGTAGAGGACCTGGGCGCTGACGTGCTTGCCGCCGTCCTCGTTGCCGGTCGTCAGCACGCCGCCGACCTTGCCGTAGTAGGCCCACTGGCCGCGGTCGTTGATCTCGCTGGAGTAGGCGTACAGGCGCTCGATGATCATGCGCGTTTGCGAGCTCTGGTCGCCCAGCCAGATCGGGCCTGCCAGCAGGATGACGTCGGCGGGCTCCACCAGCGAGCGGTAGATGTCGGGGAACTCGTCCCCGTCGTACCCGTGCTCGCGCATGTCGGGCCACAGGCCCGGCGGAATCGTGCGATCGACGGTGCGCACCTCCTCACAGCGCACGCCGAGCTTCGCGAAGATCCTCATGGGGATCGCCAGCAGCCCATCGGTGTGACTGCGCTCGGGCGAGCGCTTGGTTGTGCCGTTGAACACGACGACGCGCAGGTCCTCGTAGGACACGGGTGAGCGCTCGGCCTGAGCGTCGATGAAGGCGGAGATCGAGTCGGGGATCGGCATCGGCGCAGGGTCCTCTCGGTCGGTGTCAGACGAGCTCGGGGTCGGCGATGACCTCGACAAGCGCCGGCCCGTCGTGAGCGATGGCCGCGGCGATGGCCTCGTCGAGCTCGGCGCGGCTCGCGGCGCGCACGCCGAAGGCGCCGCAGATGTTGGCGTATTGGGCGAAGTCGGGGTTGTGCAGGGACGTCTGCCACACCTCCCAGTCGCCGGCGCGCTGCTCCTTGGAGATCTTGCCGAGCTGGCCGTTGTTCACGAGCATGTGGGTGATGTTCATGCCGTGCTTTACCGCGGTGAGCAGCTCGGCCATGTACTGGGCGAAGCCGCCGTCGCCCGTGACCGCGAAGATGGGCCGCTCGGGCGCTGCGGCCCACGCGCCGATCGCGGCCGGGTAGCCGAAGCCGATCGAACCGAGGTAGCCGGACATCAGGACCGTCTGGCCGGGCTTGCACTCGAAGTAGCGGCCGAAGGAGTACGCGTTGTTGCCGACGTCCACGGCGATGATCGCGCGCTCGGGGACGTGGCGCGCGAGGGCTGCGAACACTGCTGCCGAGTTGACTCCGTGGCCGCGATCGTCCTCGGCGCGGCTGGCCTTCTCGGCCCGCCAGATCGCCCAGCGCTCCGCGAGCTCGGGGCGCTGGTCGATGCGCTCGGGGCCCGCCGAGGGGAGACTCTCGGCGAGCAGCTTGACCGTCACCCCGATCTCGCCCCAGACGGGGACGGTGACGGGGTGGAACTTTCCGAGCGCGAGCGCGTCGAAGTCGACCTGCACGATCGGCTTGCCGGGGTATATCCCGGTGTGGTTGGAGAAGGAGGCGCCGAGCACCAGCAGCGCATCGCTCTCGTTCATGAACCAGCTCGCGATCGGGGTGCCGCTGCGCCCGAGCACGCCGCAGGCGAGCGGGTGATCGTCGGGAATCTGCCCCTTGGCCTTGAACGTCGTGATGACCGGCGCGCCGAGCTGCTCGGCCAGCGAAGTGATCGCCTCCATGTCAAAGCGCGCGCCGTGCCCGACGATGATCACGGGGCGCTTGGCGTGCACCACGAGATCGATGGCCGCGAGCAGGGACTCCTGGGGTGGGGTGATCTGCTGCGGGGTGAGGCGCCCCTCGGGCCCCGAGGCCTGCTCCTCGCTGGCGGGCAGGGTCTGCACCTCGTCGGGGAAGATCAAGTGAGCGACGTCGCGGCGCAGGATCGCGTTCTTGGCGGCGAGGCTGGCCAGCTCGGCGTGGCGGCTATCCGGCAGCACCGTCTGGCTGAAGGCGGCGACCGAGTCGTAGGCGGCGTGCAGGTCGACCTCCTGGAAGGCTCCGGGGCCGAGCACCTGCGTGTCGACCTGCCCCGTGAGAGCGATCACGGGCGAGCGGTCGACCTTCGCGTCCCACAGCCCCGTGAGGAGGTTCGTCGCGCCAGGACCCGCGATCGTCAGGCACGCGGCCGGCCTGCCGGTGAGCTTGCCGTAGGCCGACGCCGCGAACGCGGCCGCACCCTCGTGACGGATCCCGATGTAGCTCAGGTTGCCCTCGCTCTCCTGGCGGCGCAGCGCGTCCGCCAGGCCGAGATTGGAGTGACCGACCATGCCGAAGACGTGGCGCACGCCCCAGTTCACGAGCGTCTGCGCGATTACGTCGCTGACGGTCCTCGCGTGCGGGCGGTCGGGTGCCACGCCGACGTAGATGCCGTCCTCGCGCTGCTCGATGGGAAAGGTCGCGACGGAGTCACCGAACGGAGACTCCCCGGTCAGCGGGCAGTAGTCATAGCCGTGCCACGGGCAGCGGAGCATGCCCTTCTCGATCGTGCCCTCCCCCAGCGGGCCACCCTGGTGGGGGCAGCGGTTGGAGAGCGCCGCGTAGCGGCCTTCGAAGTGCGTCAGCGCGAACGTGTGGCGGCCCGCTGCGACGGTCTTGACCCGACCCTCCGGCAGGTCACCCGAGAGCGCCACGCGGTGCCAGGTGAGAGTCGCTGAATTTGCGGGCTTATCGATGGGCTCGGGCATCGCGGATAGGTCCCCTCAGGCGGGCGCACGTTACATCAGGCTCGGGCACGCTCCCGTTCCCCCCGACACCGATCGGCGCCGCTCGCGCCGCACGCGAAGCGTGACCGCGGCCCCTATGAGCCGCCGTCGCCCCTCCAGCCGGCTGGCCCCGGCGGCGAAGTTCCCTCACCGGCGTCGGGGCACGCGCCTGTTCAACGGGCCGCCACGGCTCGGAGACTGAGTGCATATGAGTCATGCATGCGTCGCCCAGCGGCTCGACACCCCATGAGCGAAGCCACTTGTCTAAGCCGCGTGGTCACCGACGACTATGAAGCGGTGTACGAGCAGGCGATCGATGCCGCCCGGCGCTCACGCCTAGCACAATCACGCGGCTGCCGAGACTCCCAACCGCTATCCGATGTGGTCCGCGGTTCAGCGTTCCCTGACGGCGAGCGCGGATCGAAATGAGCATGGGTAGTCGGGGTCATGGAAGAGCTTCGCAGTCTTGGGCTTGAACGCATCGCCGCGCAGCCGCCACAGACCCGCCACCGTCACCGCGCCGAGGATCGGGCCGAGGAAGTACAGCCAGAGATCCGCGAAATCCTCGAATGCCACGGCCGGACCCTCGCTACGCGCAGGGTTGAGGCTGGTGCCCGTGTAGGGCGAGCCCTTCCAGATCAGGAGGGCGAGGACCGGAACGAGCATCAGCGGGGTCCAGCGGGCCAGCCGCTCCCGGGAGACGAAGAGGAAGATCATGACGACGAGCAGCGCCGTCATGCCGGCCTCGAGACAGAGGGCAACCCATATCGAAACGGTCGGGTGCGTCACGCCACCGCCCACCGAGAAGGCGACGCCTCCCCACAGCCAGCGGAAGGCCAGGCCTCCGACGAGGGCTCCGAGGAGCTGAGCGCCGATGTAGCCGATCACGTCGCTTCGGAGGACCATCCGCGACACCCAGAACGCGAGGGTGATCGCCGGGTTGAGGTGGGCTCCCGAGAGTCGCCCGAGCGGCGAGACCACGATCAGCGCGACGCAGGTGCCAACCAGCAGGCCGGTGGCCAGCAGGCGCGCCGACTGAGACCAGCCGGCGAGCGGTGAGCCGCTCCCGAGCGACAGCGCTACAGCCGACAGCGCGCCGAGCACGAGTAGGGCCGTGCCGAGGCCCTCGGCACCCCAGATCAACCAGTGAAGCCTGGCTGCAACGGGGGTCGACCCCGGATGCGCCGGATCCGGCCTGGGCGTCGCCGAAGCCGATGAGCCCTGTTGGACGAGCACCGCCTCTCCGGGTCGTGGATCGTGGTCCGAGCTACGCGACCCCGCGGAGAGTGCGTCTCGCAGGGACACCAGGCGTTACACCCCGCGCGCTGGAGGTCGCCCCCCGCGCGCAAGGCTAAACCGCGTCGGGCCGGCGCGGCCCGCTCTTGACGTCCTGAACACGACGAGCTGTCTTCAGGCGAGACAAGCGTCGTCGTCTGCGATCGTAGGGGCGATGGCCATCCCGGAGGCGAAGCGCTGCACCCCGAGCGCGATGACTCCGGGCTCGACGCAAGCTGCCAGTCGGATCGGGCCGCTCAGGCGCAAGGCACGGCGCCAGCACGCGTGAGCGTCGACGCCGCGATTACTGGGCCCCCTCCCTCGGCACTGCGCGTGGATGACATGCCGCCGGGCCTGGAGATGCACCAGGTGCGCCGCCGGCTGCTTCAGCTTCTGGCACTGGTGACCATGCTGGCAATTCTGCTCATGCTGGTTCCGGGACTCGCCGAAGTCCGCCACCGTCTCGCCCGAGCGACGCTGGCGTGGCTCGCGCCGGCGGTGATCCTCGAGGTGCTGTCCTGCCTGGCTTACGTCGTCGCCTTCCGCGCAGCGTTCTGCGCCAGGATGACGTGGAGGATGAGCAACCGAATAGGCATGTCGTCGCTGGGAGCTGCGGCGCTGCTGCCGGTTGGCGGTGCCGGTGGGCTGGCGCTCGGCGCGTGGGCTCTTCGGCGGGGCGGCCTGCCCGTCGAGCGCATCGCACGCCGCACCGTTGCGTTCTTCGCCGTCACCAGCGCGGTCAACGTCCTCGCGGTGATCGTGGCCGGCGTCGCGCTCGCGCTGAGGATCGTTCCGGGACCCCATAGGCCCCTGCTGACGGTGTTGCCGGCAGCAGCGGCCGTCGTCGCCGTTCTGCTCGTCTTGGCCGTCCCGCGCTTGGCGGCGCGGATCGCGCCGCGCTGGTTGGGCGATGATCGCTCGAGGTTCACCAAGGCCGCCGCGGGCGCGCTCGAGGCAACGGGCGATGGGGTCGGGGAGGCGATTGGGCTGCTGCGCGCGAGGGACGCGCGACTGCTGGGGGGCGCGATCGGATACCTGGCGTTCGATATCGCGGTGTTCTGGGCGTGCTTCCGCGCGTTCGGCGCCGCGCCGCCCCTGGCCGGGCTCCTGCTCGCCTACCTGCTCGGACAACTGGGTTCGCTGATCCCCGTCCCCGGCGGCATAGGCGGAACCGAAGCGGGCCTCGTCGGCGCGCTCGTCCTCTACGGCACCCCGGCCGCAGCCGCGACCGTGGGCGTCATCCTCTATAGGGCCGTGCTGCTCATCACTCCGGCAACGCTGGGCGGGCTCGCATTCCTGCAGCTCAAGCGAATCCTGCGCGACGACGCGGCCGCACGAATCCCGTGCGCCGATGACCTCCCGCCCGTCGCGGCGGCGTAAAGCTCTGCCCTTGGTCGGTGCGCTCTAGTCGCTGCTGGGGTCCTGGCGCTGCTCTGGCACTACGATTTCCCGCGTGGAGGATGAGACACCGCTGCTCGACCGCCTGCGCGCCGGCGAGCCTGAGGCGTTCGACTCGCTCGTCGCCATGCACGACGGCGCGCTGAGACGGGTGGCGAGGACGTTTGTGAAGACGTCATCGGCGGCGGACGAAGTCGTCCAGGAAACCTGGGTTGCGGTCATTCGGGGCCTCGACAACTTCGAGGCGCGCTCGTCGCTGCGCACCTGGATCTTCACGATCCTCGTCAACCGCGCACGCACGTATGCAGTGCGCGACGCACGCGCCGTGCCGTTCTCGGCGCTCGAAGAAGATGACGGGCCGGCCGTGGATCCGGCCGCATTCGGCGCCGACGGGCGCTGGAAGAGCGCACCCGAGCGGCTTGAGTCCGACCCCGAGCGCGCCGTGCTCAGCGCCGAGTGGCGCGACCAGCTCGTGCGCGAGATCGATCAGCTGCCGGTGCGCCAGCGCGCCGTCCTCACGCTCCGTGACGTGGTCGGCCTGACCGCTGGCGAGGTGTCTGACCTACTCGAGGTCAGCGCGGTCAACCAGCGGGTGCTGCTGCATCGCGGCCGTTCGCGCATACGCCGCGCGCTTGCCCCGCTCGTGGAGGGGGTCGCCTGATGGGCTTCGTGCGACGCGACCGCCGGCCGCCCGACCCGCTCGTCTGTCGCGAGTTCGTAGAGCTCGTCAGCGACTATCTGGAGGGCGCCCTCCCCGAGGGGGAGCGCGTCCGCTTCGAGGCGCATCTCGCAGAGTGCGATGGCTGCCCCGGCTACCTCGAGGACATGCGCGCCTTGGTCGGGTCGCTGCACGCGCTCCCCGAGCCTCCTCCGGATGCGGCCACACGCGAGGCGCTGCTGCGGGCCTTCAACGATCTGCGCGGTTGAGCAGCACCGGCCGGGGGGGGCAGGGGATCGCACTGGCACCTAACGGAGCGTCACGTTGCATGGACATCAGCTCGTCACACCGACCGACCCGGACGGCGAGGAGGTGGCCAGCAGCGTCCACGTACCGGCTGCAAGTCGCGCGCTCACGGAGTCGGGTTCGTACATGTACATGTACACCCCGATCGGGAAGTGGGCAGTTCGAGCAGCCCGCCCCCTGCTGCGACGGAGAGCGTCGGTCACGTAGAGGCTCCGGCAGTTCCGATCGATCGACAATGGTGGCCCAGTACCCCGCGTCGTTGAGCGCCGCCGCGACCTCGGCGAGCAGGGGATCATCCGGTAGCGGGCAGGTCTTCTGAAGCCTCGCGAATCTACGCGCGAGACGACCGAAGGAGGGTGACGTCCTAGCCGCCGAAGAGGGCCAAGCGAGACTCCTTGTTTCGACCCAGGCGAGCGCGTGGCTCGTCGAGCCCGACGCGCGTGCCTTGGACGACGCGAAAGCCTGGGTCGGACCTTGCTTGACCGGTCCTTTCTACCAGGAGCGGAGCCGGCTCCGACCTTAGGTCAACCGGATTGCGGCTAGGCCGCGAACAGCTCCAGCTGCTCGGTTTCGCCGATGGGCTTGAGAGGCTCCAACTGTCGAGGGGTTGCTGCGAAGGGGATGACGTTCGTCGTGCTCTCCCAGGCTGCGTGCAGCTCGGCCTCGGCGATCTCCTCGCCGGTGAGCGGCACGCCCTTGGCTTGTAGCTCTTTGAGGACCTGCTCGAGGGAGATCGGCTCCTCGCGCTCGTCCATGAGCTGACCGTCGAGGGCCAGGTCGGCGGCGGCTGCCTTGGCGGAGAGCAGCGTCCACTTGTTCTCGTCGAGTGAGCCCTTGGTGAGCATCACGTAGACGGTGACGGGCTTGCGGGAGGATAGCCGGTGGGCGCGTGCGATGAACTGGTCGAACATCTCGTAGGAGAACACGAGCCCGTCGACCACGACGACGGAGGCGGTATCGAGGTTGTGTCCGAGGCGGATCGCGGGGATGCCGCAGAGCAGCACCTGGAGGCTGCCGTGGCGGAAGTCGCGCATGAGGACCGCGCGCTTCTTCGGGTTGACCGTCGCGGGTTTGCCGTTGCGTTCCTCGACGATGTGCCCGGCGCGCACGCCCTTTTCTTTGAGGCGGTCACAGAGCCAGCGGCCGGTCTCGATGAGGTCCGAGCCGACGAGGATCTTCTCGCCGGCCTGGACGTGCTGGAGGATTAGCTCGAGCGTCTTCGTGTTCTTCGGCGTCCAGTTGGAGTGCTGAAGTCCAGCCAGGCCGGGCCAGTCGCGGTCGGTCGCTGCCTCGGGGGCGGTGGTGGCGTACTCGAGCTTTGTGAGCTGGCCACAGGCCGCGGCGAACCGCTCGATCTGGCCGCTTGCGACGAGTGCGTGGTCGGGGTACTTCCAGGTGAAGAACGACGCGAACGTGGACTTGTTCAGCCACTTCTCGTAGAGCTCGCGTTGGGCGACGCCCATCGGGGCGCTGACGGTCTTCAGGGTGCAGGGGACGATCGGCTCGCCGAAGTCGCGCTTGCGCCGGCGGATCATCGCCGCGGCGGACAGGCGCCAGAAGCGGCTGACGTTGGTGATCTGTGGGAGCACCTTGCGCTTCTCGCGCCGGTGCGCTGTCTCGGAGCCCTCGCGGCCGTAGGTGTACTCGAGGACGCAGAAGTCGGCCTCGAACGCGGCGAGGCCGCCGTCGTAGCTGTAGGGGAAGCGCAGGCTTGAATCGCCCAGGCACCACCACATCAGCCAGAAGATTTGGTTTACGTAGTTGGAGATCGGCGTGCCGGTCGCGAGCAGCTTGTTGCGGGCCTGCAGCCCTCGGATCGCTCTGCTGCGCTGCGAATCGTCGCCCTTGATGAGCGTTCCCTCGTCTATGCAGATCACGCCGTCGCGGAAGGCACGGGCGAGATGGTGCGCGGCGCTCTTGACGCGCAGGCTCTTGTGGACGTATCCGCAGGTGCGGCTGCGGATTTCGCCTTTGACCTCCTCGGTGTGGACCGCGGCGCAGACGAGCGGGCTGTCCTTTTGCCAGCCGCCGTGCCTGGAGGCGTGGCAGGCCGGGCAGAATTCGGTGGAGTCCAGCACGACGCGCTCGCCCTCGGCCTCGTGAACCGGCACGTTCTGGACGGGCAGCGGCTCGCTCTTGACGCCGAGCAGCGAGAGCACCTCGTAGTGGGTGATGTACCAGCCCTCGCCGCCGGCGCGCAGGTGCTTTGCGACCCGGCGCGCGTGGGCCGGTGTTGTGATGTGCTCGACCTCGATCCCGAGCTTGTCGGAGATGTCCTGGCGGTACTGCGGGATGAGGTCCTGGGGGACGATGAACAGGACTTGGTCGCGTGCGCCGTTGCGCACCGCGCCCTGCGCGTAGCCGGCGGCACCGAGGGTCTTGCCGCCGCCCTGCTCCCAGCTGAGGATGAACCCGCCACCATCCTTGGTCTTGGTCAGGGCGCGAGCCAGGTCCTCGCGCTGGAAGCGCTTCCAGCCGAACGCGGGATCCTTGCCGTTGACGCGGCCGGCCGCGGCGAGCTCATCGAGTATCTGTCGCTGGCGCTCGACCTCCTCGGGGAAGCGGGTGGCGATGTCTCCGGGATTGGGGATCTCGAAGTGCTCAAGCAGGTACTGGATGTCCTCGGTTGACTCCGAGAACTCCTCCTCGGCGACTTTGATGACGAGGACCTTGGCCTCCTCCTCGTACTTGCGCACAACGGGCTCGCCTTGCTTGTTGCGGGTGACCTTCCGGCCCGTGGTGACGTTGATCCGGGAGTCCGTGCGCAGCGGGTAGCGGCTGCCCTCCTGAAAGCCGCGCTCGCGGTTCGAGCGGGTGCAGAGGATCGAGTCGAGGTCGGTGAGGTATCCGAGGCGCATCTGCGGGCGCACCTCATACAGCGGGATGACCTCGCGCTCGGCGGCGTCGGCGACTCTTGCGACCGCCTCGCGCACCGCGGGGGCGATGCTCAGGTCGCACTCCTGCTCCAGCTCGCCGAGCAGCCGCCAGTCCAGTGCGTTGAGCGCGAAGTGCCCGACCGGCTGGTTGTGCAGCGTCTCGACCAGCTTGAGCCGCCCGGCCTTGGCGAGCGCCTGGCGCACGAACGGCCCGGGCCGGATCGCAAGTCGATCGCGGGCGCGCAGTTCAACCGCGTAGGTCGGTCGCTGGCTGGCCTCCTCGCGGCGTCGACGGTCAAGCTCGCGCCCGACGAGCCGCCACAGTTCGACCGGGCCAACGTGCGGGGCGGAGAACGCCCCGAGGTAGTAGTGGCCCGCCTCGCGAAGCGCAGTCTTGATTTCGTGGCTGAGCGCACGCTCGACGAGTTCATCCTTGGAAGCCTCGGCCTCCACCACCAGGCCGCCGTCGTCGCTGCGGTCCTCCGGCCCCACGAAGAACGCGATCAGGCACGGCAGGACCACGCCCTCGAACAAGTCGTTGCACTCCACCGTGGCGAACACGCCTGCCGCGTCCTCGCGCGAGAGAACCTCGCGGCGAAAGCGATCACGCCCGCAGATGAACGCCCCGACGCCCTGGGGGGCCAGCAGCGCGAGGCTCATGCGCCACACCGCGACAGTGCTGTTCTCCGCGCGCCCGGCGCCGTCGGCCCACGTCAGGCCGAAGGGCGGGTTCGCGACGATCTGCGGGACCTGCACACCCAGCTTGCGCAGCATCGGAAAGGCGCGCTGCACGTCGCCGGTGATCGCGTGATAGTCACCGGCCCTGACCTGATCGCCATCGATCTCCACGCCGAAGCGCTGATCGCGCGGCCAGGGAGCAAGCAGCGCGCCATTGCCGGCAGTGGGGTCGAGCACGGGCAGGCGCCCCAACGGGTCGATCGCCTGCTTGATGAACGCCGCGACCTCCGACGGCGTGTAGAACTGCTGCAGCCCTCGCACCTCACCGAAGCGAGTGGTGCCGAGCACACTCCGGGAAGAATCGAGCGCTTCATCCGTCAGAGCACCACCGAACAACTCGCCACGCTTGCCGCCCTCGACACGAGCTGCGACCACAACCAATCCAGACATAGGCCGTCCTTTCGCAATGGCCCCACCCCGTGTGAGGCCGATGCCCGACGCGCGGCACGCCCAACGGGCGTGCCACAATCGCGCGGGCATGGCCGCACCCGGGGTCGCGGCTCCCGAACCTCAGATCACAGCGGTGGCAGACAGCGCGCGCCAGCCGAGAGCCGGCCAGCGAGAGTCGCCGAGGGGATCAGCGAGAACGCGCAGAGGACATCGCGCGATCGTTGATCGAACGACGCTGCCTGGCGCACATCTGGCGCACATCTCGACGGGAAACGGCGGGAAAGTCTGGTCAGGCGCGGGACTCCAGAAGGGCCGATTTCGCAGCCGGGGCCTGCCATTTCATGCCCCTGGCAGCCCGCGCGTTCCCACCCCGTACCGCCTCGACAAGGCGGAGGTCACTGGTTCGAGCCCAGTATCGCCCATTCGCCGTACCTTTACGGGGGCCGCGGCTCACTCTCGTGACGGCGCGTCGGGTCTATATGGGGTGACCGGCGCTGGGACTGTCACGTTCGATGGTTGCGGTCCCGCTCGACTCTCGGCGCTGGCTCGGCGGGCGGGAAGCTTTGCATCAAGTTCGCGCGACGAACGAGCGAACTCGTCCACCATCTTCAGCGTCGTCGCCACGCCCTGATCGAGGAGCCGATCCGAGAGGTCGCGGTCGGTTAGTGCCCTGGCGAGTTGCAGGGTGCCGACCATCAGCCCGAAGACCGTGAGCGCGTTCGTGCGAGCGGCCTCGATGTCGTTCGGGTCCAAGCGCGTGGCGATGTCGTCGATCTCGTTGGCCAGTTCGTCGGTGAAGACTTGTCTGGTGGCGGCGGGGCGGCGCGCGATCTCGTCGAGCAGCGCAGCCGACGGGCAGCCGTCGGCGCATTGGTCGCGGTGTTGAGGGGAAAGATAGGCGCGGATGAACGTCTCGAGCCCCGCCCGACCTGCGGGCTGAGCGGCGAAGCTATGGCGTTGGGCGCGTAGCTGGTCGGCGAGGACGTTCGCGACGAGGTCCTCCTTGGAGGCGAAGTGCGCGTAGAAGGCGCCGTTGGTCAGCCCGGCGTCGGACATCACGGCCGCTACGCCGGCGCCATCGATGCCGTCCTGCTTGAAGCGTCGCCCGGCCACTTCGAGGATGCGTTGTCTGGTGGCCTGCTTTTGGTCCTTGCCGTATCGCATCGCGAACCTCTCTCGTCGAACACCGGTCTCGATCATGACGTCGGCCCTGCCATGTCATGTGGGCGGGCTGACCCCTCGGCCGTCAACCGGTGGGCCACCCAAACCGCCTGTTGTATTATAGCCGTACTATGATAGTATGATCGTAATCCAAGGCAAGGAGCGGGTCATGAAAGCCAACACAGGTCGAGTAGCGCTCGTGACGGGAGCATCGTCCGGAATCGGGGAGGCCGCCGCACGCGCGCTCGTCGGCGCTGGGTTCACGGTGTACGGAACGAGCCGGAGAGCGACCGCGGGCGCGACGCGCGGGGAAGTGGTGTTCCTGCCACTCGACGTCACCGACGACGAGTCGGTGGCCGACGCGGTACGCGAGGTGCTCGACCGCTCCGGTCGCATCGACGTGCTGGTCAACAACGCCGGTCTCGCTGTCACCGGCGCTGCCGAGGAGAGCTCCGTGGAGCAGGCCCGCGCGCTGTTTGAGACCAACTTCTTCGGCTCGATCCGCATGACCCGCGCCGTACTGCCGCATATGCGGGAGCAGCGCAGCGGAAGGATCGTCAACGTCAGCTCGGTTGTCGGTCTCATTCCCGTCCCCTACATGGCGTTGTACGCGTCGAGCAAGCACGCTCTCGAGGGCTACTCCGAGTCGATCGACCACGAGGTGCGCGAGCAAGGAGTCCGAGTCCTGCTCGTCGAGCCCGGATTCACCAAGACCTCGTTTGACGCGAATCTCGCTGCCGCTGACACACCGCTTGCGCTCTACGCCCAACGACGCAAGATCGTCGACGCCGGGCTTGCCGACGCCCTGAAGGCAGGCGACGACCCATCGATCGTGGGGCACGCCATCGTCGCCGCCGCCACCGACGTACGCCCGAAGCTCAGATACCCGGCCGGTAAGAGCGCGCGCCGCGTGAGCAAGGCGCGCCGCTATGCGCCCACCACCTTCTTCGACAAGCAGATCCGCAAGCTCAACCAACTGCCCGCCTGACCGGGATCACGCCTGCACAAAGTTCTCCCGAGGCCGAGATCGGCCCTCGGCACGTAACTCGACACCCAACTGTTTCAGGAGGGCTGACCGTTGAACCAAACCACCTCTTTGAGCCAACCGATGTCTGCGTGGAAAGACACGCCGACGCACACCGTCGATGTCAGCGGTGCCTCGTTCGCCTACCGGCAATTGGGCCCGCGCGGGGGGATCCCGCTCGTGTTCCTCCACCACTTCACGGCGGTCCTGGACGACTGGGATCCCCGAGTGATCGACCCGATCGCCGAGCACCGCCACGTCATTACCTTCGACAACCGCGGAATCGGCGCTTCGGGCGGCAAGGTGCCGCACACGATCGCCGCTATGGCGGCTGACGCCGCGGCGTTCATCAGCGCGCTCGGCCACGACCACGTCGACCTGCTCGGCTTCTCCCTCGGCGGCGGTGTCGCGCAAGAGGTCACCCTGCGCAACCCGGAGTTTGTCCGACGGCTGATTCTCACTGGCACCGGGCATCGTGGCGGCGGCGGCCTGACCAAGATGCCGCTGATCGTCGGTGGGGCCTACACCAAGGCTTCGCTGACGCGTCTTGACCCGCGACAGTTCCTGTTCTTCAACCGCAACGCAGTCGGCAAGCAGGCCGGCACCGAGTACATCGCGCGTTTGGCCGAGCGGACGGCCGATCGCGACAAGCCCATCTCCCACCAGGCCCGGATCGCGCAACTGATGGCGATCCGCGAGGCCGGTCTCGGCCAGCCGGACGACCTGTCACAAATCACGCAGCCAACGTTCGTGGCCAACGGCGACAACGACGTCATGGTCGCTTCGAGCCAGTCCCGCGCCCTCGCCGAGCGGATCCCCAACAGCAAGCTCGAGCTCTACCCGGACTCCGGGCACGGCGGCATCTTTCAGTACCACGAGCGATTCGTCCCGGCGGTCTTGGAGTTCCTCGAGGTCGACGACCCGATCGGCGCCGCATGAAGCCCTGCGTCGTCACGAAGTACAAACCCGCGGTCGACCTCGTAGTCACCGTCCAGGAGACCCCATGAGGCTCGACCTGCCCGGCAAGACCGTGGCGATCACCGGCGCCGGGGGCGGCCTTGGGGCTGGCCTGGCTCGGGCCCTGCGCGCCCACGGCGCGAACGTCGCCACCGCGCTGGTCTTGCTGGCTTGCTGTGGCGGTGTGTCGAAGGTTCGCCGACCCGCACGTGTCAGATCGGCACGGTGGCGACCACCGGCGCCGCGCTCAGATCACTGTGGTGCCGCCGTCGACGACCAGCTCCATGCCATTGACGTAGCTCGAGTCCTCCGACGCGAGGAACAGCGCGACCGAGGCGATCTCCTCAGGGCGGCCCATCTTTCGCCGCGGGATCACGGACTCGAACTGCGCCTTCATCTCCGCGTCCATCACCTCCTCCATCATCGGCGTGGCGACCTGGCCGGGGGTCAGCACGTTCACACGGATCTTTCTGTCCCTCAGCTCTGACACCCACACCCGCGCGTAGGCGGGCAGCACGGCCTTGCTCGCTGCATACACACTCCAACCGGGGTAGCCCCGCAGCGAAGCGTTTGATCCGGTCATGAAGATCGAGCCTCCATCGTTGAACAACGGCAGCGCCTTCTGGACCGTGAACAGCGTGCCGCGCGCGTTTACCGAGAAGGCGGCATCGAACCGCTCCTCGGTGATTTCGCCGAGCCCGCCCTGCTCGCCCGCCCCGGCGCTCGCCCACAACACGTCTAGCGTGCCCTTCTCCTGCTTGACCGTCTCGAACAAACGATCCAGATCGTCGAGGTCGGCCGAATCGGCCTGCACGCCGGTCACGTTCCCGCCAATCAGCTCGACGGCGTCGTCTAGCGCGTCCTTCCGCCGGCCCGAGATGAAGACGTGTGCTCCTTCGTCAACGAACAACTTGGCACCGCCGAGCGCCATACCACTCGTCGCACCCGTGATCACCGCGACCTTGCCATCGAGCTTTCCCATGAGGACTCCATCCGGTTGAGAGTTACGATGCTATGTACACCGCTCTGAGTGCTTAACGTACCAGGTGCGTGCTATGCACACCGAGCGGTACCCATCTGGGCTACGCTAGGCCTATGACAGAGTTGGAGAAGGGGCCGCGAGGCCTGCGCCGCGGCAGGGGCGCACGAGAGCGCATCCTCAGCGCGTCACAACAACTGTTCCGCGATCAAGGGATCAACCGCACCGGCATGGACCAGCTCTGCGCGGTGGCCGAGGTGTCCAAGCGGACGCTCTACCAGCACTTCCCCGGCAAGGACGATCTGATCGCCGAGTACCTACGCCGATTCGATCCGGACATCCTGCCCGAGGTCTTCGACCGCACCGACCTCACACCCCGCGAGCGACTCCTCGCCGTCTTCGGCATCCAGGCACCCCTCTGTCCGTTCATCGGGGCGGCCGTCGAGATCCAAGCCCCGGGCCACCCGGCACGCCTGCTCGCCCGCGACTACAAGCGAGCCTTTGCCGCCCGGCTCACCGATACCGCCCGCGAGGCCGGCGCCACCGACCCCGAGCGGCTCGGCGAGCAACTGGCGCTGCTCCTGGATGGCGCCTCGGCCCGCAGCCGAGTCCTCAACACCGACACCTTCTCCAGTGCCGCCGCCATCGCAGTCGTTCTCGTCGACAACGCCATCCCCACGACAGCGCTACCGGCCCGCGCAGGCGCAGTCGACGCATTGCCGGGCTCGGTCGAGCACCTCTCGACCTGAGGGTAAAGAGCGACGGCCGCCGTCGTGCCGGCCGTCCCCTCGTGTGGAGGCTGATTGGGCCGAGAGCCTGCGCGACTGGTGCCCCTGCTGGCGGGATACGGGTGCCGCGCGCGAGGATCTACGCGCGACCGCCTCAACGACCAAAGGATCGATATGCCGGCACCATTCATCTTCATCGCAACGAACACACTCCGCGCGGGCAAGCTCGCCGCAGAGCGCGAGCGCGCCCGTGACCTCAGCTCGTTTATCGAGGCAAACGAGCCGCAGTTATTGGCGTTCAACGAGTACGCGAACGAGGAGGGCACCGAGGTCGGTGTCGTGCAGATGCACCCGGACGCCGCATCGATGGAGCTCCATATGGAGGTCGTGGCGGACCGTGCAGCAAGCGCCTACGCGGAGACGCTCCAAGCAACAACGAGCATCCAGGTTTACGGGGAGCCGAGCGACACCGTACTGGAGATGCTGAGCCGCCAAGCCGGCGCCGGAGTTCCGATGATGGTCAAGCGACACCACATCGGGGGGTTCAGCCGGATTCAGTGAGGCCTTCCGTAGGACATGCGGGCCGCTGCGCGGATCCGCCCCATATGGCGTCTCGTTTCGAGCCCTTCGATCGCGCCCGCGGCGACGCGATTCATGCGCCCATGTGCGAGGATCGTCGCCGCCCGCGTCTCTGAGAGGAGCACCATGCCCGAGTACACACCCGGAACGCCGTCCTGGGTCGAACTGTCCTGTGCTGACACGAATGCCGCTGCGGAGTTCTACGGCGAGCTTATGGGTTGGAGCACAACCGAGGCGGGGCCTGCCGAATCGGGCGGTTACCGTATGTTCCAACAGCAGGGCCAGAACGTCGCCGGCCTGATGGGGCACATGCAGGAGGGTCAGCCCACGGCTTGGGCGACGTACGTGAGCGTGGCTGACGCCGACGAGACCGCGGCGAAGGTGACGGCGGCCGGCGGTGGCGTGGTCGTGGCGCCCATGGACGTCATGGACCTCGGGCGGATGGCGTTCTTCTCCGATCCCACCGGTGCCGCATTCGGCGTCTGGCAGCCCAAGGCGTTCGCGGGCGCGGACCTTGTCAACGAGCCCAACTCGCTGTGCTGGAACGAAGTCCTCACCCGTGATGCCGATGCCGACAAGGCGTTCTATCCCGCCGTCTTCGACTGGGTCCCCGGCCGCCCGGGCTTCGAGGGCGCACCCGAGAGCTACACCGTCTGGGAGCTCGCCGGAAAGGGCGTAGGGGGGATGATGGAGATGAACGACGACTTCTTCCCGCCCGAGGTCCCGCCGCACTGGGTCGTGTGCTTTGCGGTCGCCGACTGCGACGGGACCGTCGCCAAGGCCCGCGAGCTCGGCGCGAGCGTCACGGTGGAGCCGATGGACATGCCGATCGGACGCTTCGCCGGCCTTGTGGATCCGCAGGGAGCCTCCCTCACGGTGATGCAGCCGGCGCCAACGGCCTGATCTCAGGCCGCGTCGTCGGTGCGCGCGCGGTTGCCCCGGCGCCCCGGCGCCCTTACTTCGACGCCTTGACCGCGGCGAGGATTTCGTCGCGCGCCTGCGTAAGGCCTCCGGCGGTTGCGAGGTTCATCCGGTCGAGGATCGCCTCGCCGTCGGCGAAGGTTCTTTCGGCCCGCGCGTCCGACGCTTTTGACTGCACGTCCTGCCCGACCATGATGATCGACAGCAGCACGAGCTGGATGAACGTCTGGGCGATCCACGCGACGATCAGGATCAGCCCGGGCTTCGTCAGGAACGACGGCACATCGCTCTTCGTCAGCGCGCCAGCCTCTATCAGAATCGCTGGAAGGCTGGTGAGCGCGATCAGGCAGAACATGTACGCGCAGGCCATCGTGCCGACCGCCGAGGTGATCAGCACCGCGAACTTCGCGTTGAAGCCCTCGACCTCACCCATCGCTTGACGAATCTGGGCTGGGCTGAAGCGGACGGCCGAAGCGAGATGGCGGTTGGTGCGAATGGGCTTCACAGGTTTGACTTGAGCGCTCAACGTTCCTCCTTTAGTCGCCCATCCGGCCTGTTTCCGGGGGGCGGCCGGGGCGGGCAGGCTTGGGCTGTCGTGGTGACCAAGGTAGATCACGCCCCGGCGCCGGTCCGCGGTCGGCGGGGGCGCATCTGCGCGTCGCGGGGGTGCTCGGAGGTTTGGCACTCATGTCGCGTCCGAGCGAGCGCGCCCGGCGGCGATGGGCGTGTAGTACTGTCGCGCCGAGGGCCGACTGGGCCCGGATCGTCTTCGACTGCCAGAGGGAGGCAGGAATGATCGAGAGGGCAAAGGCCCTAGCGGTGGGTGTGCTGGCGTTGGCGCTTCTGGTCGCCTCCACGGCGGGCGCGTCCGCGGCGAAGGCCTCGAAGCCCGCCCTCGACCTGAAGGTCCCCAAAGGCGGATCCGTGCCGGACGGCACAATCGTGAAGGCCGGGATGTACGTCTCCTTCGGCAACTACTACTGCCAGGAAGGCGCGGGCTCGATGACGCTCGTCAAGAACGACGCCACGAAGGACACCGCCACCGGAACCGTGAAAGCAAGTGCTGAATGCAAAGAAGAAGAAATCGCGGCTGCGGCTCCTACGCCGAGGCGCAGCGCAGGCGCGAGCGGGCGTGCGCGCCGCGACGGCGCTATTGGCCCTGCAGCGGCGGGCGCCTCGATAACGGGTTCGCTCGGCGAGCAGGAACTGACCAGCGCGCACGCTGGGGCGATGAAGTTCTCGAAGGCGCTCACGCTGAGCCTGGGGGTCGCGCCGAACGTGTGCGTATACGCAGCGAAGAAGAGGATCGCCGGCGTGTGGCCGCCCGAATTGAACCCGGAATTCCCGGAAATCCAGAAGACCGCCAATCTCTGGGCCAACGCCACCCTCAAGCTGAGCAAGCGAGGCAGCGCGAAGACCTGCGCCAAGACTGCCGAAGCCTACGTCGAAGTCTGGCTCGGCCCGAGCACCGAAGAACTCGAGGCGGAACTCGTCGGCTGAGGGCTCTCGGTCAGCTACGAGTCAGGACTGGCACGGCCGGCGCGCGCATCGACACGGAGGCGCGTCTGCGCATCATGAGCCGGCCGCCCTTGGCCGGCGCCCACACGACCCCGCGGAACGCGGGTGCCTCGGGTGCCTCCTCGGTTGGCATGAGCTCCACCCGTTCGAGGATCACGCGCAGCACCACATCCATCTCCATCTGCGCGAAGCTCGCGCCGACGCAGCGGCGGATGCCGCCGCCGAACGGGATCCAGCTGTAGGTGTCCGGTGTGACATTCAGGAAGCGATCGGGGTCAAAGCGCTCGGGATCGGGGAACAGGCGAGGGTCGTAGTGGGTGAGGATCGCCGCCAGCAGGAGGCGGGTTCCGACCGGTAGGAGGTACTCGCCCAGCTCGAAGGGCTTGCGCGCGTAGCGCCCGGCGAAGGAGACGACCGGGCGGCTGCGGAGCACCTCGCGGATCGTCGCCTCGCGCAGCGCGCTGCCTCCCTCGTCGACCTCGGCGACCAGGCGCCGCAGGATCGCTGGGTGGCGCCGCAGGCGCTCGACGGCCCAGCTCAGCGAGTGGGCGGTCGTCTCGTGTCCCGCGACGAGCATCGTCACGAGCTCGTCGCGGATCTCCGCGCCTGACATCGGTGCGCCGTCCTCGTGGCGCGCCTGCACCATCAGCGCGAGCACGTCGACGCGCGACTGCAGCTGCGGATCCGCCTTCGCGAGCTCGATCAGCTCGTCGAGGATCACGTCGATCTGCGTCCTCAGCTTCTTGAAGCGCGCCCACGGCGACCACGGTCCGAAATCCACGCGCAGCTCCGGTGCGAGCGCGACCCTCGCGCCGAGGTCGCTCCAGCGCGGCAGGAGCCGCTCGAGCGTGTGCAGCCGCGCGCCCTCCGCGCCGAACACCGCGCGCAGGATCGCCCGCAGCGTGATGCGCTGCATCGCTCGCGCGACCCCGAACTCCGTCTGCTCGGGCCAGCGTTCGATGTCCTCCGCAGCGATCTCCGCGATGATCGGCTCGTACTGTTTCATGCGCTGTCCCTTGAACGGGGGCAGCAGCAGCTTGCGCTGCTCCATGTGCTGCGCCTCGTCGATGCCCAGCAGCGAGTTATCCCCGAGAAGCTCGCGCAGAGGGCTCGCGGTGCCCGCGTGCAGCACGGTGGGGTCGGCTTTGAAGGTCTGCTTGATCAGCTGCGGGTCGGAGACCCCCACGGTCGGGCCGAGCCCGTGGACGCGCACCGTGAAGAGCGGGCCGTAGCGCCTGCGCGCGCGCTCGAAGAACGGCCGCTGGCGCGTGCGCATCGCGAGCGTTTGCAGCGTGACCGGCATGCGCGGGCCCGGTGGGAGCGCTTCAGAGCGCCTTCCGGACGAGTCGGCCGGCGAGCGGGTACCCGTGCTCGACAGGGGACGACTTCCTTCCCGCTCAGACCGCCGCGGCGAGTTCCGCCCGGTGCTCGTCAGGGATCGGCGAGGAGAGCTCCATCTGGTCGTCGATCGGGCCGTGGCGGAGCATGCGGATGTCACGGATGTAGTTCTGGTGAAGCCGCCACGGCGGCGTCGCGCCCTGCTTTGGCATGAGGTCGATCGACCTCATCACATACCCGGACTTCAGGTCGAGCATCGGGAACGTTCCCGCCTCGCCTCGCGGCGCGCGCGGCGTGCAGATCGACGTTCCGTTGGCCTGCATGTGGCCGAGCAGCCGGCATACGTATTCGGCGACCAGGTCCGCCTTCAGCGTCCATGACGCGTTCGTGTAGCCCAGCGTCATCGCCATGTTGGGCACGCCGCAGAGCATCATGCCCTTGTAGGCGATGCGCGTGCCCAGCTCGACGGGCTCGCCGTCGACGTCGAGATCGATGCCCCCGAGCATCAGCAGGCGCAGCCCCGTGGCGGTGACGATGACATCGGCCGCGAGCTCCTCGCCGCCGGCGAGGCGCAGCCCCGTCTCGGTGAAGCAATCGAGCTGCGCGGTCGCGATCGTCGCGCTGCCGTCGCTCAGGACCTGAAAGAGGTCGCCGTCCGCGGCCATGCAGACGCGCTGGTCCCAGGGGTTGTAGGTCGGCGTGAAGTGCGTGTCCACGTCATAGCCCTCGGGCAACGCCGCGCGCGCGAGGCGCTTGAAGAGGGCGCGCATCAGATTCGGCGCGCGCCGGCAGAGCTCGAACACGACGATCGTGCGCGCCACGTTGCGCCAGCGCACGAGCCAGGAGACCTGACGTGCCGGCAGGCGCCCCTCCAGTCGCACCGCGAGCGCGTCGCGGGCCGGGACGGGCACGATGTAGCCCGGCGAGCGCTGCAGCATCGTCACGTGCGCTGCACCGTCGCCGATCAGCGACGGCACGAGGGTCACGGCGGTGGCGCCGCTGCCGATCACGATCACCCGCTTGTCGCGGCAGTCGAGGTCCGCGGGCCAGTGCTGGGGGTGCACGATCTCGCCACCGAAGCGCTCGGTGCCTGTGAACGACGGGGTGTAGCCGTCGTCGTAGCGGTAGTAGCCCGTGCACGCGTACAGGAAGCTGCACGTGACGCTGATCTCCTCGCCGCTCTCGACCCGTTCGGCGCGCACCGTCCAGCGCGCCTCCTCGGAGCTCCAGGACGCGGCCAGCGCGCGGTGGCCGAAGCGGATCAGCTCTTCCACGCGATCGGCCTTGGCGGTCTCACGGATGTAGGTCAGGATCGACGGCCCGTCGGCGATCCCCCTCGCGTCCTCCCAGGGGCGGAAGCGGTAGCCCATCGTGAACATGTCCGAGTCCGAGCGGATCCCCGGGTAGCGGAAGAGGTCCCAGGTCCCGCCGATCGCGTCGCGCGCCTCGAAGATCGCGAGCGACTTGTCCGGGCAGGAGCGGCGCAGGTGACAGGCGGCGCCTACGCCCGACAGCCCCGCGCCGAGGATCAGCACGTCGAAATGCTCGACGGCCTCTCGCCGAGATCGCGGCGCCTCGAGCGTCTCGCCAGTACGCACGGGGGTGTTCTAGCAGCCATTCGACGCGGTGTCAACAAAACCGACGCGGCGTCGAAACAGGCGGCTGTGAGCTGTATCATCGGCTCACCTTGAGCGGCACGGTGGAGAACGCGAGGCCCTGGTCTGAGCGGGCGCGACGCCCGGCACGAACGAGCGGGGAGGAGCGTGAGCGGGCGATCATGCGCACCGCCGAGGAGCTGCTGCAGACATGCTCGCTCGGGCAGATCTCCGTCGATGCGCTCGCGCGCGGAGCCGGCCTCTCCCGCTCGGCGTTCTACTTCTACTTCCCCTCCCGCGACGCGGTCGTGCTGAGCCTCGTAGAACAGATGATCATCGACGCCGCTGCGGCGCGGGACGACGCGCTGCGCGCCGGTCGCGCGCTCGGGCCCGGCAGCTGGCGCGAGAGCATCGCGATCTTCTTCGAGATCTTCGGCGCGCACCGAGCGGTGGTCGAGGCCGCGATCGAGCTGAGCGCGAGCAACGAGGAGGCGAGAGAGCTCTGGTCGCAGACGATGGCGGGGTGGGTGCAGCACGTCACCGAGCGGATCGACGCCGAGCGCGCCCGCGGCGCGGCGCCGAGCGGCGTCCCCGCCCGTGACCTCGCGACGGCGCTGGTGCAGATGAACGAGCGCGCGCTCGGCGCGGTCTTCACGAGCACCGCGCCGGCGATCGGCGAGGGCGTGGTGCTCGACACGCTCACGCACATCTGGCTCAGCGCGATCTACGCGTCACCAGACCCCGCGTAGGACGAGGCTTCTTCAGGCCTGCACGCCGAGCTCGCGCAGCCACGCCTCGACGTGCGCGGGCGGATGCCCGTGGAACTCGGCCCGCGCGGCCAGGCGCAGCACGTCGGCCGCGGGCGCACCGACCTCGTCGCGGCGCCGGGCCAGGTAGAGCACGACGGCTTCGGCCATCGCGAGCGCCGGGTCCTCGCGCTCGGGGTCGAGCGCGCCGAAAGCCTCGGCGATGCGCTCGTCGAGCTCGGGTGCCGCTGTCACCGGTTCGTCGGCGTCCTCGAAGCGCTCGAGCAGTTCGTCGAGCGCGTCGTCCGCGCCCGCCAGCTCGCAGGCCTCGACCGCATAGCGGACGACATCCGCGAGCGTCACCGGGTCTGGGTCCCTGTGCACCTGCCCGTAGGTACCCGTTCGGGGCCTAGAAGATTCGAGCGATTGCGTTGCGAGGAGCCGCACGCGTACTTGCGCCGCGGCGGCCGAGAGAAGGTACCCTCACAGGTGAAGGACGGCCAAGGATGCGCTACCTCATCGTCACGATCACCGCGCTGAGCCTGCTGTTCATAGCTCCGTCGGCAGCGCTCGCGGTCGAATGCCCGGCCGGTGAAGTCGAAGCCAACGGCACCGCGGCCAACGATTGGCCGGCGGGGGGCAAGACGGGCCGCTGCGTGCCGTTCAGCGAATGGCAGAGCGAAAGAGAAGCCGCCATGCAGGCCCACGAAGCGCGGGAACGGGCGGAAGCCTCAGAACGCCAGCAGAAGGAAGCCGCCGCCACGCATGCCAGGCAGGCCGAAGAAAAAAAGGAAACCGGAGGCCCGCCCACCAAGCTGCATGTGACCGTCCAGTCCTTCCACGGCACGACCTATCGCGCCCCCGGGCACTCGGTGCTGTACGTCGAAACCAACCAGTTCGCCGAGGTCTTCTTCAAGTTCACCTACCCGCAGCACCCCACATGGCACCCGGACACCTTCAGCTTCAAGGAGCGCTTGGGCAAGGAAACCAACCCCGCGGCAGGGGAAAACGACGCCGCCGTCGACCCCTGGTCCTGCCGCGCCCCGATGCTCGTCGAAGACTGGGAAGTCCAGGTCAAGGGAGAGAACAACGGCGTCCTCGAATCGGGGCCCGGGCTCCTCGCCAAGGGCCAGATCATCGACGCCGTGTCGTCCAAGTGGTGCCGAGTCGCGAAGGCGCGCGAACGGCGCGCGAAGCACAGCACGGCAGCGCGCGGGCAGCGCTCGCGCACAGCCACGGGCTGACGGCGCACCTGCGACCCCGCCGCGTCTGCGGCGCACGTGTATGGTGTCGCGCGACCCCTCGAGGTCGGGCCCGGCCGAGCGTCTGCGGGCGCCCGCATTGGGCGTCTGGACTCTCGTACCGGCCACTGTCTGCGAGGGGTGCCGCGCGGCGTTGCGCGGAAATTCTTGGAAACAGCGGCGGAGGAGGAGAGTGTGAGAAACGTCACTCGCAGACGGGCCCTGCTAGGGATCATCTGCACCATAATTGGAGTGATAGCGCTCGGTGTGTCGAGCGCGAGCGCGGCGAAGTTGCGGCCATTCCACCCGCGCGTGGGGCACGCTCTCGGCCTCGCCCCGCCGGTGAACACCCAGGGTGAAGCGGCAACCCAGCCGACCGAGCTTGGCCTGAACATCCCGGTCGTCTACCACGCTGGGCCGGTGATGAACAAAGGCGTAACCGTCCACGTGATTTTCTGGAGTCCCGCTGGCTTCCCCTTCCAGGGCGGGCCCCCAGCTGCGCCGACCTACGAAGGGCTGATCAAGCAGTACTTCAATGACGTATCTGAAGAATCGGGCACCAAAACAAACGTCTTCTCCACGCTCGCGCAGTACGGGGAAGGGAACTTCGAATCGACCGTGAACCACGGCGCCTACAACATCGAATTCGAAGAAGGTAACGCGAACGACGTGATCAAAGACGCCGACGCGTATCCCCCAGCCAAATGCACCTCGCCCCAGCAGGCGACCGCGTGCATCACCGATGAACAGCTCCAGGCCGAGATCGACAAAGTGGCCACAGCACACGGCAACGGACGCGGCGTGCAGAACCTGTGGTACGTGTTCCTCCCGCCGAACGTCGACGAGTGCATCAGCACCGATGTCTGCGGGACGAACGCCTTCGGCGGCTATCACTCGCTTTCCTCGGTGGACCCGGCCGCAGTCACGATCTACGCGCTGACGATCGATCCGCTCATCGAGGTTGGAGCGATCGCGCCGGGGGCCGACCCTGAGGGCAACCCGGACGCCGAAGTCGCGGTCGACATTGCGGCGCACGAGACGAACGAGGCGATGACCGACCCCGAGGGGACCGGTTGGATGGACCCCAACGGATACGAGGTCGGCGACAAGTGCGAGTTCGGCCCCCAGCACGGCTCGCCGCTCGGCTTCGCCACAAACGGCTCACCCTATGACCAGGAAATCAACGGCCACAAATACCTCACGCAGGAGATCTGGTCGACGAACGACAGGACATGCGTGCAGAGGACCAGCAATGAAACGCTGCACGTGCTCCCGCAGGTGAACCTCACGCAGTTCAGCTCCGAAGTCACGGGCGACATCGGCTCCGAAGAAGAAGGAGTGGAAGTCGAAGCTAGGCTGCTGCGGCCGAACGCGGAAGGTGAACTGGAACCGGTCGCCGAAGGCGTCGCTGAAACCGGCCTCGAAGGTGAATGGGCGCTGACGCTGAAATCAGGTGCAACTCCCCGGGCCGTCGGCGATGACCGCGACATCCTCGAAGTGGAATATTTTGGCACCGGCGCGCCTAAACCCGAAAGGCAGTTCATCCTGACCGGTAACGGCGGGAATCCGTTCACCGAGTCGGGGTGGACCGGGTGGACGGACCTCGACAACGGGGTCGCGATCCACAGCGGGGGAGGCAAAGCGAGTCTCGAAATCGGCCCGTGCTTCCAGACGGGCGAGATCCAATACGGAGTCGAAGGCAAAGAAGGTCCGCGTCCCGCCACCGAATTCTGTGGTACGGCCAGCGACGCGGCGAGCGTGAACCTGACGAGCGTCGGGCTCACTGCGCTGTCGCCGGCGAGGACGGCAGTCGTCAGCACGAACGACAACCGCGCGTTCGCGCCGGAACTCCCGGGCCTCGTCGCGAATGAATTCGGTGGGCTCGTGAATCTCACCGTGCTCGAGGGTGAAGCGAACTCGGTCTCGGCGATGGAAAGCCAGTTGCCCGGGTTCGAACCGACGGGCTTCCCCACGTGCAGCGCGGATCTGGGCACACAGATCGTCAGCTGCTCAGGGCTGGTCCCGGGCGAGCACTACACGCTGAAAGACGGCGCTCAGACCGCGGGCGCCGAAGCGGATGAAGCAGGCACGCTGTCGCACGCCTTGACGCTGAAAGGCGGCGACACGGTGGCGCTCGAAAACGAAGCCGGACCAGCGACGACACTGCACGTCGCGAATCTGACGGTGAAGATCATCGGTAGCGCAGAAACGGTCGCGAGCGGCACGTGCACACCTGGCGAGTATTGGGGTGGTCCACTGTCCAGCGAGTCGTTCAACGCGGCCGCCGGCTTCCCGTCGCTGCCCGGTCTGGGCGGCGTGGCGGCAACGGGCGAGATCTGCCCGGAAAGCGGTAGCGCTGCCGGACTGCCAACGGCTGAAATCGCCCAGACGGACGAATTCAGCGGCGGCGATACGATCACGCAGGTGGCGAACCTCGCCGGCAGCTCGCCGATGCAGGACGAGACGATGTACGGCGCGTTCACGGCGTTGGCCGAAGCGAGCGAAGCCGGAGTGCCGATCGCGCTCAGCATCGCCCCCGCGGCTGGCGGCGGCGCGGTGTTCACGTCCAGCAACGTCGACACGTCAACCGGCGTCGCCGTCGGCGCTCTGACGCCGGGCAGCTACAAGGCGACCTGGACCGTGACCGACGCCAACGGCGACACGCGTACGGTGAGCACGCGCTTCGTCGAGCAGTCGGCGCTGCAGGGGCCGGAAGGCAAACAGGGAGCGGAAGGCAAACAGGGAGCGGAAGGCAAACAGGGCCCGCAGGGCAAGCAGGGAGCGTCCGCCCCCAAGCCGTCCGTGAAGTGCAAGCTCACGGGCAAGAAGCACAACAAGGTCAAGTGCACTGTCAGCTTCCCCAAGCCGGTCAAGGGGACGCTGCACCTGAGCCTCGCTCGCGGTGCCCACATCGCGGCGTTCGGCAAGGCACAGCTCAGCCACGGTGTCGCAACCGTGACGATGCAGGAGCTGCGGCGCCTGAAGACGGGAGCATGGACGCTGACCGTCGTTCTCTCGGCTGCGCACCAGTCCGCGCGGACGAGCACCGTCAGCGTGCACATGAAGTAGGTCGGCGCGGGAATGCCGGCGGGCGCGCGCTGTTACGCGTCCGCCGGCAGCCTCGCGCTCGCGCGCGCCGGCGTTGGGCGCCGCGTGCGTTGGCGACGCCAATTAGCGGCGCGCGGGTGCTGTCCTGTCCTCAGCCGACGATCTCTGCGGGGCGCACGCCTCGCCCGCTTCGAGCAGCCCGCGATGCGCCCCTCCCACCAACGGCGCCGCGCGGTTGTCCGCGCATTGGCGCTCCGCACGCTGGCCGCATCCCGACGGCGCGAATGATCCGCCCAGCAGCAGGCGGCGTATGAGGGCGGTGGGAGGCGCATCGCGCCCGACACCCCTTCGAGCCATAGGAGCGAGTATGAATCTGAGTCAGCAGAGCAGCATCAGCCGCGGGCAGTTCCTGCGCAACGCCGGCCTTGGCGGCGTAGCACTGGTGGGCGGCGGCGGGATCCTCGCGCGCGCCACCGGCACGGCCTTCGCCGCGGGCTCGGCCCCCACGGGGAGCGACATCGAAGCGCTGCAGGCGGCCTACACCGCTGAGAGCCTCGCCGTCGTCGTGTACTCGGCGATCCTCAAGGACTTTCACAAGTTCAAGCACCCGAAGCTCGAAAACAAGGACTATTTCGAAGCTGCGCTCGGCGACGAGAAGGCCCACAAGGCGTTCCTCGCGGAAGCACTTGGGTCGAAAACCCCGACGGGCCTGAAATTCACGATCCCCGCGAGCGTGACGAGGACCGGTGAGACGCTGCTGAAGACGGGCGTCGCGCTCGAGACGGCGTTCGTCGAAGCGTACCTGGGCGCCTCGGAAACGTTCAGCTCCCAGGAACTGCGCACGGTCGCGGCGAAGCTGGCGGCGAACGAGGCCACGCACTTCGGCTTCTTCGACGCCGCTGCCGGCGGGCACGGCGTGCTCCCCGCTGTCCCGAAGAGCGACACCATCCCCAACACCGTCACCAAGCTGAAGCCCTTCCTGGCCTAAGCCGTGCGCACAGTCCCGGGCCGGCGGTTGCGCGCGATCAGCTGCGGTGAGCGCGCAGCAGGTAGCCGCTGCGCCCGGGGCTGGTTGATCTCGACGCGCTCGAAGCCGCTCGCGCCGAACATCAGCTCGAGCTCGCGACGGGTGTAGTTGAAGATCGGGCAGTCACCGAGCCATTCGTAGCGGACCTTGCGGATCGGGCCCTTCGGCAGCGACCAGCGGGGGAAGGACGCGACCACGCAGCCGCCGGCGGCGCAGAGCTCGTGCATGCGTCGGGCGAAGAGGTGGGGGGAGGGCAGGTAGTCGAACAGGCCCAGCGCGAGGACGACGTCGAAGCTGCCCGGCAGCGGCGCGCTCAGGAAGTCCTCGACGAGCAGTTCGGCGCGCTCGCCGAAGCGTCCGAGGCGTGCGCGCGCGAGCTCGATCATCGGCTCGGAGAAGTCGACGCCGAGGTAGGAAGCGCGCCGGCCTGCAGCGCGAACTCGCCGATGCGCCCGGAGCCGCAGCCCACGTCGAGCACCCGCGGCGAGTCGTAGGCGGCGACGGTATCGGTGGCGAGTGCGCGGCGGCGAAAGAGCCCCGGGCGCAGGCGGCGCACGAGCGGCCGCTCGTCCTCGTAGAGGTCGTCGAACTCCCTAGCCTTGGCGCGAAAGCGGCTGCGCACCCGCGCCGGCGCTGGCGCTGAGCTCGGCATAGGCCTCACCATAAGCGATCAGGCGGTGGCGCCCGGCGATCGCGCGAAGGACCTTCTCGGCGCGCCAGCGCGCGCTGTTGCGCTGCAGCTCGCGCAGGCGCGTGCGGGCGCGCAGCGATGCCGGACCCGGGCGGGCGATGTGCGCGCGCAGCGGCTGGGAGTCGAGCTCGTGCGGATGCAGGTAGAGCCCGGAGAGCTCCCCGGCGGCGTCGAGCCCGCGCAGTACGAGAGCGGGTGGGCATGAACGCCCAGTAGGAGGCGCCACCGACCGGGAGGCGCGCGCCGCCGCGTCGCCACACGGCAAGCGGGAACTCCCACAGCGTCGCGCCGCTGGCGAGCGCGAGCGCGTGCGGCTGTGCGCGCCCACCCTGGATGCGGCCGCGGATGCGCGGGGAGTCGTGCTGGCTCGAGTCGTAGAGAAACCCCTCCTCTGCGAGCACGTCGTAGGCCCAGCGCGCGGACTCGGTGATCGAGAACGCGGGCGCGCGGTAGCCGACCGGCGAGCGTCCGCTCAGTGCCTGGATCGTGGCGCGCGCGGTGCGCAGGTCCTCGCGCAGCTCGTCCGGCGCCATCGCGTGGACCGGCCGGTGCTGATCGCCGTGACAGGCGATCTCGTGGCCCCGCTCGGCGACCGCCCTGAGGAGCTCGGGATGCGCACGCGCGGCCATGCCCAGGACGAAGAAGGTCGCGCGTGCCCCGAGGTCGTCCAAGAGCCAGAGCAGCCTCTCGGTCTGGCGCGCGAGCGCCGGGCCGGGCCGCTCCCAGTCGGCGGCGCCGAGACGCCTTCGCACGAGCTGGTGCCAGTCCTCAAAATCGACGCTGAGAAGCAGCGTGTGCGTCTTGGGCCTCCTCCAAGCCGGCTGGCAGGGGCGGGGTCCGACGGCCCGCGCTAGGCGCGAGGCTATCCGCTCGCGGGCTGCCCCGGAGGCGAGCCGAGCGCTCGCATGGGAGCTTGCGCTGATCCCTCCGAGCGCCTAGGATCCCTACGGGCCGCGAGGATGCGCGCGGGGGATCGTCGTCATGGAGGGAAGAATGAGACTGAAGAAGGCTTGCCTTCTTGCTTGCGCCACCGTCGCTGCGGCAAGCATGCTTTGCACTGCGCTGACCTCGGTGGCCGCCGCGAAGGGGTCGACGGTTTGCCCCAGCGGGTGTCCGAACACGACGATCCAGGCTGCGATCAATGGCGCCGCGCCCGGCGCGACCATCTCGATCGCTAGCGGCACCTACGTCGAAGACATCCAGGTGACCAAGCCCGTGAAGCTCGTCGGCAGCGGCCCCGGGACGGTGCTGTACCCGAGCGTTTCTCAGCCGACCTGCCCGGAAGGGACCGAAGGCTCCCTCTGCG
>CAVWZC010000002.1:0-28805 GCA_963759445.1 uncultured Solirubrobacteraceae bacterium | reverse complement strand
GGTGCGACGGCCGGGAGCGCGAGCGCGAGGGCGCTCGCGGCGAACATGGCAATGGGTATGCGTCGTGTCATCTCGGGCTTCAACACCGTTACACGGCGTTTGTCGCGGCCTGAGCGGCGCTATTCGCTAGCTGCCCCGCAGTTCCTGCGCCGCGCGCTCGATCTCCGCGGGGTCCCCCGGCCCGGGAACCCATGGCAGCCTCAGCGGGTCATCGCTGTAGCGCGGGATCACGTGCACGTGGAAGTGGAAGACGCCTCTGCCACGCCGCGGCGCCGCACGAGTTGAGCAGGTTCACCCCGTCTGCGCCGAGCCGCTCGATCGCCGCGCCGGCCAGCGCGGGCGGCCGCGACCGTCGCTTGCAGGTCCTCGCCGGCGACCTCAGCAGGTCGCGGCTGTGCGCGCGCGGGATCACGAGCGCGTGCCCGCGGGTCGCGGGGGCGATGTCCATGAAGGCGATCGTGCGCTCGTCCTCGGCCACGACGTGCGCGGGCAGCTCGCCCGCGACGATCTTGCAGAAGATGCAGTCGGCGTCGCCACTCGCGCGAAGCCTATACGCTGCCGAGCAGCGCGCGCGCGTAGCGGAGCGCCTGCTCGCGCGTCTGCGAGCTCGCCGGCGTAGCTGCGCCTCGCGCAGTCCCGAGCAGCTCGCCCGAGGCGGGGTCCCGGCGCGATGCCGAGCTCGCGTGCGAGCTCGTCGCCGCGCAGCGGCGCGCCGCGGCGGTCCGTCGGCTCGCCAGCGCAGGGCCTCGGGGAGCAGCGCTGCGGGCGAGCCGCAGGTGCGCGTCGGTGGCCTGCTCGGCGCGCTCGCCGCGCGTCGCCAGGCGGTCCGCAACCGACAGCAGCGTCACGTCGGCCTCGACCGGCGCACAGGCGAGCAGGTACCCATAGACGGTGCGGCGCGCGAGCGGCTGCGGCTCGTGGACGAGGAATCCCAGCGCAGGTGGTTGCGCACGAGCGCCGCGACGTGCGCGCGCAGGCGCTCGCTTGCGCGCAGCCGGCCGAGCGCCTCGCGCGCGAGCTCGCGCCGCGCACGTCGTGGCCGAGAAGCTAACGCCGCCGCGCGGCGACCGCCGCGCGTGAGTGGCTTTGCCGCGTCGTGCAGCAGCGCGCCCCAGCGCAGCGCCTCGCGCGCGGCAGCTCGTCAGCGAGCGGCTCGCGCAGCAGTGATCGGGCGCTCGCGGCGCTGCCCTCGGTGCGAGTGCGAGCTGCGGCCGCTGCTCGAGGCTGCGCAGGGTCACGGCCGCTGCCGAGCGTCACCGTCCAATCGAGCATCTCGAGCGTGTGCTCGTAGACGTCGGTGTGGTGGAAGCGGTTCTGCTCGACGCCGCGCAGCGCCTCGAGCTCGGGCAGCACCGCGGCGCCCGCGCCGATCTCCCCCATCAGCTCGATCCCTCGCCTCGCACCGCGCGCGGCGACGATCCGGCGCAGCTCCGCGAACACGCGCTCGACGGAGACCGCACGCAGTGCCGGCGGCGGACGCGCGGGCGCTGCGAGCGTCCCCGCGCTCGGGCTCGAGGTCGAGCTCGACGACCATCGCGCACGAGCCGCAGCACGCGCAGCGGGTCGGCGGCGAAGGCACCGGCGCCGGCCATCCGCAGCCGGCGCACGCGCAGGTCCTCGAGTCCCCCGAGCGGGTCGATCAGCTCTCCGCCCGGAGCGGCTCGGCGACCGCGTTCGCGGTGAAGTCGCGCAGCGCGAGGTCCGCCTCGAGCGTCCGCCGCGCAGCGGCTCGACGTCGACCTGCCAGCCGCGCCCGGCGCGCGACGACCCGCCATGCGCCGAACTCCTCGACAGCGCAAAGCACGCAGCGCGCCCGGCGGCGCGGGCGATCGCGCGCGCGGCGCCTTCGCGGGTCTCGCCGCCGACGACGACGTCGACGTCGGTCGTCTCGCGCCCGAGCAGCGCGGTCGCGCACGATCCCCCGACGAGCCATGCCTGCCGTCCCGCGAGCGCGGTGCGCGCGCTCGGCGCGAGCGCGTCGGCTCGCAGCTCGGAGCGCTGGCGCTCACGGCCGCGCTGCGGCAGGCTCGTCGCGCGCCGTCGCGGTGGTAGGCGCGCGCGACGCGCGGCGTCAGACCACAGGTGATCTCGTAGTTGATCGTGTCGAGCCGGCGCGCGAGATCCTCCGCGGTGATCCGCTCGGCGCCCTGCGCGCCGATCAGGACCGCGCGCTCGCCGCGCAGCGCCGACGGCATCGGCCGCATCCGCGAGGTCGACCGTGACGCTGTCCATGCTGACCGTTCCGACGAGCGGGAAGCGCCGCGCGCCGACCAGCACCTCGGCGTTGTTCGAGAGCGACGCGGCGCCAGCCGTCGCCGTAGCCGATCGGAGCACCCCGATCCCGTGCTCCTCGCCGCGATGAAGCGCCTGCCATAGCCGCGCTCTCACCGGCCGCGCACGGCTTGACCTCGGCGACGCGCGTGCTCAGCTCGAGCGCCGGCTCGAGCCGGCGCGCCAGCTGGGTCCTCGCCATAGGGGTCCATCCCATAGATCGCGATCCCGCAGCGCACCATGTCGAACTGCGAGCGCGCGCTGCGCAGCGTGGCGGCGCTGTTGGCGGCGTGCACGACGAGCTCGGGATGGGCGCTCTTGAGCGGTCCCGCGCCCACGCGGCGAAGCGCTCGAGCTGCACGTCGAAGAAGCCGTCGTCGTCCGTTCGTCGGCGGTGGCGAAGTGCGTCATCAGCCCAGCCAGCGTCACCCCGGGGGCCTCGAGCGCGGCCGCGGCGGCGCGCGAGGCCTGATCCTCGTCGCGCGTGCCCAGCCGGCCCATCCCGGAGTCGAGCTTCACGTGCACGCGCCCGCCGCCCGCGGCCGCGACGGCCGCGACGTGCCGCTCGCTCCAGACGAGCACGTCTCCGCCGGCCGCCAGCGCCAGCGCGAGTTCGGCGGCGTCGAGCGCGCCCATGACGAGCACGCGCACGTCATCCAGCCCGGCCTCGCGCAGCTCGCGCAGCTCGCGCGCGTCGGCGACGGCGAGCCAGCTCGCTCCTCCCGCGAGCGCGGCGCGCGCGGCGGGCACCGCGCCGTGCCCGTAGCCATCTGCCTTGACGACGGCGCACAGGCGTGCCCCCGCGGTCAGCTCGCTGAGCATGCGCGCGCAGTTGCGCTCGATCGCCGCGAGGTTCACGCGCGCGAGCGCGCGCCGCGCAGCGCGGCGGTGCCCGCGGAGGCCTCCGCGGCGAGCGCGTCAGCCATGCCGGCGTTCCCGCTCGCGCCTCGCCGGGTCCTTGCCGCGCGCGCCGCGGGCAGCGCTTCGATCACGTCCGAGGCCATCACCCCCTCGGCCGCGCCGACGCGCCGGCGCGCGCCTCGCGGCCTGCGTGCGCGTGGACCCAGGCGCCGGCGCACGCCGCGGTGAAGGCGTCTAGGCCCTCGGCGAGCAGGGCAGCGATGACGCCGGTGAGGACGTCGCCGGTACCGGCCGTCGCGAGCGCGGGGCTTGCGCCGGGGCTCACCGCCACGACCCCGCCGGGTCGCGCGACGAGCGTGTCATCGCCCTTCAGGAGCACCACGGCGCCCGCCTGCTCGGCCGCCGCACGGACGCTGCGCAGGCGGTGGCGCTCGATCTCCGCGCTGTCGCACTCGAGCAGGCGCGCGAGCTCGCCGGCATGCGGGGTGAGCACGGCCTCGCGGCTGCGCGCGCGTAGGTCGGACAGCCGCCCGGCGTGCGCGTTCAGCCCATCCGCGTCGAGCACGAGCGGCAGCGGCGCCTCGCGCGCGAGCGCGCGCGCGAGCTCGAAGGCGCAATTCGGCGCCCCAGCCCGGGGCCGAGCGCGAGCGCGCCCCCGCGCGCGCCGGCCTCGAGCGCGGGCGCGAGCGCGTCCGCGGCGAGGCCGCCATCGTCCTCGGGCAGCCCGCGCGTCATCAGCTCTGGCACGCCGGAGGCGGCGAGGATCCCCTGCAGCGAGGAGGGCACGCACACGGTCACGTAGCCCGCTCCGGCGCGCATGCTCGCACGCGCGCTCATCATCGGCGCGCCGGTGAGCCCGCGCGAGCCGCCGACGACGAGGACGTGGCCGGAGGTGAACTTCGTCCCGTCGGGCGGCCGGCGCGGCAGCTCGCCGAGCAGCGCGCGCGTCATCAGTCCGATGGAGCTCGTGTCGGGGGCGCCGCGGGGGATGCCGATGTCGCACACCTCGACCTCGCCGGCGTGCGCCTTGCCGGGATTGATCCAGAGCCCGGGCTTGGGGGCGTGGAAGGTCGGCGTCAGCACGGCGTGCACCGCTGCGCCCGCGACCTCTCCGCTCGAGGCATCGACGCCGCTGGGAACGTCGATGCTCAGCACCGGAGCCCGGCTGTCGTTGATCAGTGCGATCGCCTCGGCGACGGCGCCGCGGGGCTCGCCCTCAAAGCCGGTGCCGAGAAGCGCGTCTACGAGCGTCACCCCGCCGGGAAAGAGGTCCTGCGGCTGCTCCTGCTCAGCGCCCGCGACGTGGCGCTCCCACGCGAGCCCGTCTAGGCGCAGCGGCGCGGCTCCGCGCAGGCGTTCGAGGTTCACCAAGGCGTCGCCCCTGAACTCGCGCGGGGGCGCGACACAGACCACGCGCACCTCGCGCCCCGCGGCTCGCAGCAGGCGCGCGACCACCAGCCCGTCGCCGCCGTTGTTGCCCTTGCCGCAGAAGACGGTCACGGGCCCGTCTGAAGCGAGCCGCTCGAGCGCCGATAGCGCGGCGTTGCCTGCGCGCTCCATCAGCTCGAGCCCAGGCACGCCCTGCTCGATCGCCCAGCGATCGGTCTCGCGCATGCTCGCGGCCTCGAGCAGCGGTGTCAGCCAGGCCGGCAGCTCGGTCACGAGAGGCGATCCTAGATGGTCCTCCCGCGGTGGCTACTCGACCGTGACCGTCTTCGCGAGGTTGCGCGGCTGATCGACGTTCAACCCGCGCCGGCGCGCGATCTCGTAAGCGAGCAGCTGCAGGGGTATGACGGCCAGCATCGGCTGCAGCATCCAGTCGATCGCGGGCAGCGAGATCAGCGCGTCGGCGCACTCGCGCACACGCTCGTCGCCCTCGCTGGCCAGCGCGATCACGCGGGCGCCGCGGGCGCGTACCTCCTGCATGTTGGAGATGACCTTCTCGAGCACCGGCGAGTCGGTGGCGACGCAGACGACCGGTGTCGACTCGTCGAGCAACGCGATCGGCCCGTGCTTCATCTCGCCGGCCGCGTACGCGTCCGTGGCGATGTAGGAGATCTCCTTCAGCTTGAGCGCGCCCTCGAGCGCGACCGGCAGGCCGACATGGCGCCCGATGTAGAGGAAGAACTCGCTCTGCCAGAGCGAGTCGGCGATCGGGGCCACCTGGGCGGCGGCGCCGGCCAGCACCTCGTCGACGCAGTGCGGCAGGCGTTTCATCTCGGTGACGAGCTCGCGCAGACGCTCGGGCGCGAGCTCGCCGCGCAGCTCGGCCAGGCGCAGCGCCAGCAGGTACATGACCGCGACCTGGCACAGGAAGGTCTTCGTGGCGGCGACGCCGATCTCGAGCCCCGCGCGCGTGAACAGGACGCCGTCCGCGTCGCGGGTGGCCTGCGAACCCATCACGTTCGTGACCGCGAGCACACGCGCGCCGCGCTCGTGCGCCATGCGCATCGCGGCAAGCGTGTCGGCGGTCTCGCCGGACTGAGTGATCCCCACGAGGAGATCGCCGCGGCCGATGACCGGGTTGCGGTAGCGGTACTCGGAGGCGATGTCCATCTCGACCGGCAGGCGCGCCCACTCTTCGATCGCGTAGCGGCCGATCAGCCCGGCGTGGTAGCTGGTGCCGCAGGCAACGATCACGATGCGCGAGACGCCGTCGAGAAGCGACTCGTCCATCGCTCCGTCCTCGGCGAGATCGACGCCATCCCCACGCGCGGTGCGGTCGGCGATGGCGTTCGCGATCGCGTCGGCCTGTTCTGAGATCTCCTTCAGCATGAAGGTCTCAAAGCCACCCTTCTCGGCCGTCTCCTCGTCCCACTCGACGGTCTCGACCGGGCGATCAACCGGCGCTCCGGCGGCGTCGATGATGCTCACGTCGTCGGCGCGCAGCACGACGATGTCGCCGTTCTCGACGATCTGCACACGCCGGGTGGAGGCGAGGAAGGCGGGCACGGCGGATGCGATGAACTGCTCGCCGTCGCCGCGTCCGACGACGAGCGGGCACTCCTTGCGCGCGCCTACGAGCACGTCGGGCTGCTCGAGGCTCATCGCCACGAAGGCGTAGTGCCCCTCGAGCTGCGCGTGGGCGCCCCTTACAGCCTCGGCGAGGTCCCCCTCGTGCAACTCGGCGATGAGGTGCGCGATCACCTCGGCGTCGGTCTCCGAGCTGAAGACGCTGCCACTGTGCGGCGAGGCGCTGCTTCAGCTCGAGGTAGTTCTCGATGATCCCGTTGACGACCACGTGAACGCGGTCGCTGCTGTCGGTGTGGGGATGCGCGTTGCGCTCGCTTACGCGGCCGTGGGTGGCCCAGCGCGTGTGTGCGATCCCGATCGTCGCCGGGCGCTGCGCGAGTGCGACGGTGGCGCCCGCCGCGAGCGGCGGCGCGCCGTCGAGCTTCGCGCGCAGGGCGTCGAGGTTGCCGACGGCCCGCACCGACTCGATGCGCTCATCGACGATGACGGAGATGCCGGCGGAGTCGTAGCCGCGGTACTCGAGCCTTGTCAGTCCGGCAAGCAGGAGCTCACGCGCGGGCCGCGACCCGACGTAGCCGACGATGCCACACATCGAGCCGACGATACCAGCGCCTTCGGCGCTGGCGTGTCCGCGTGGGCGTCTACGCCAGCTCGCGCTCGACGAGCTCGACGAGGCGCCCGCAGACGGCGTCGGCCTCTTCGGAGGTGGGCGCCTCGACCATCACGCGCACGAGCGGCTCGGTGCCGCTGGCGCGCACGAGCACGCGTCCGCGCCCCGCCAGCTCCTGCTCGGCGGCGCCCACCGCGGCGGCGATCTCGGTGGCGCCCGCGAATGCGCCGCGGTCGCGGACGCGCACGTTGACCAAGCGTTGCGGGAGCTTGTGCATCGCGTCGCGTTCGCTCAGGTCGCGGCCGGCCAGCGCCTCGAGCGTCAGCAGCGCGCTGGCGATGCCATCGCCCGTGCGATTGAAGCTCGCCTCGATGATGTGGCCGGACTGCTCTCCACCGAGCGTCCAGCCGCGCGCGCGCAGCTCCTCGAGCACGTAGCGGTCGCCGACCGAGGTCACGCCGACCTCCACGCCCGCGCGCTGCATCGCGGAGTGAAAGCCGTAGTTCGTCATCACGGTGACGGCGACACCGTTGCCGCTGAGCGCGCCGCGGTCGCGCAGGTGCAGCGTCGCGAGCGCGAGCAGCTCGTCCCCGTCCACCACCTCACCGTGGCGGTCGACCGCGAGCACGCGGTCGCCGTCTCCGTCGAATGCGAACCCGAGCGCGTGCGCGCCATCGCGCACGCGCCGCGCGAGCTGCTCGATGTGCGTGGAGCCGCAGTCGGCGTTGATGTTGCGCCCGTCGGGCTCGTCGGCGAGGACGGTGGCGCTGGCGCCGAGGCGCCTGAAGATCTCCGGCGCGACCTGGTAGGTAGCGCCGTTGGCGCAGTCGAGCAGCACGTCGAGCCCGCTCAGATCGAGCCCGGAGAAGCGCGTGTGCAGCTCGCGCAGATAATCCTCGCCGGCGCCTCGCAGCTCGCGGATCCGGCCCGGGGCCGCGCCCAGCGAGGCGGCGCGGGGCCGGCCTCGATGTCCTGCTCGATCGTGAGCTCGGCGTCGTCGGAGAGCTTGTAGCCATCGCCGGCGAAGAACTTGATGCCGTTGTCGCGGAAGGGGTTGTGCGAGGCCGAGATGACGGCCGCGAGGTCGAAGCCGAAGCGCGCTATCAGCAGTGGCGCCGCCGGGCGTCGGTAGCACGCCCGCGAGCAGCGCGTCGCCGCCGGCCGCGCTCACGCCGGCAGCGAGCGCGGACTGGAGCATCTCGCCGGACTCGCGCGTGTCGCGGATGATCAGCACCTGGGGGCGATCGCTGCCCGTGCGCGCGGCGGCCGCTCGACCGAGGGCGAGCGCGAGCTCCGCTGTCAGCACCTCGCCGGCGATGCCGCGGACGCCGTCGGTCCCGAACAGCTTGCGGGCCATAGTCCCCCGGCCTTGCGCGGCTGACCTAACGCTTCGAGAACTGCGGGCGCTTGCGCGCCTTCTTGAGGCCGGCCTTCTTGCGCTCCTTGGCGCGGGAGTCGCGGGTGAGGAAGCCCCGGCGCTTGAGCTCGCCGCGCAGGTTCGGGTCGGCCTCGAGCAACGCGCGCGAGACGCCGTGGCGCAGCGCGCCGGCCTGCGCGGAGATACCGCCGCCGTGCAGCCTCGCGACGACGTCCATGCGCTCCTGATAGCCGACCGTCTCCAGCGGCTGGCGGATGTTGCGCTGCAGCGTGATCCGCGGGAAGTGCTGCTCGAGCGTGTGCCCGTTGATGAGGTAGGCGCCGTTGCCCGGGCGCAGCGTGACGCGCGCTATCGCGGTCTTGCGCTTGCCGGTGGCGCGGTAGCGCGCTCCCGAGGCGAGGTCGATGGCGGCGGTGGAGATCGGCTCGCTAAGGACCTCCTCCTCCTGCTCGGGGGCCTGCTCGCCGAGCTCGGCATCCTCCTCGAGCGCGTACGGGTCGACGTACTCCTCCTGGCTGCGACCAAGTGGGTCAACGCCCTCGGGGACGATGTCCACCTCGAGGTGCGCGCCGGGCACCGCCGGCTTCTCCCTCGGGGCGGGCTCCTCCTCGTCCTCCTCCCACGCTCAGCGGGAGCCGCGGCCTCGCTGCCGGCAGCGGGCTCCTGCTCCGCGGCCGGGCTCCCGGCCGGCGCGCCATCGCCCGTCGGCGCCGCGGGCGCCTCCTGCTCGGGAGCAGGCGGCTGGGCGTCCTCCGCGGCAGGCGGAACCTCCACGGTCGCCTCCTCCGCCTCCTCGTAGGCCTCGAGCGCAGCGTCCTCGGCGGATCCGGCGATCTCCCTGGCGTCCTCGCTGGGCACGGCGTGTCCCTCGGCGTCCTGCGGAATCTGGGGCTCCTGCTCGTCTGCCATCTAGTCCTCGATCTCGAGCGGTTGCGGTCGCTGGGCTACGTGGGGATGCTCGGGCCCGGCGTAGATCTTCAGCTTGGTGATCTGCTTACGGGCCAGTCGGTTGCGCGGCATCATGCCTTTCACGGCCAGCCGGATTATCTCCTCCGGGCGCCGCGCCTGCATCTCCTCGAAGGTCCGCGAGCGCAGGCCCCCCGGGTAGCCGGAGTGCCGGTAGTAGAGCTTGTCGTGGCGCTTGTTGCCGGTCACGTGGATCTTCTCGGCGTTCACGACGACGACGAAGTCGCCGGTGTCGATGTGCGGCGTGTACTCGGGCTTGCGCTTGCCCCTGAGCATGTCGGCGATCTGCGTCGCGAGGCGCCCGAGGGTCTTGCCGTTGGCATCCACGAGCAGCCAGTTGCGCTCGCGCTCGGTGGGCTTGGCGACGTAGGTCCTGGCCGACGGAGTCATGGTTCTGGTTGACGGAGTCATGGCGCGAAAAAGGCCACGCTCTCGCTCGAGCGCGGCGAAGCCGACATGATAGGCGAACTAAGGCGCGCTCGCCGGCGGCTGTTCGGCGTGCCGCTCGTGTCGAGTAGGGCGCGAGCGTCAGCCCGTGCGGGCGCTCGGCGCTACTCCCACTCGATCGTGCCGGGCGGCTTTGAGGTGATGTCGAGGACGACGCGATTGACCTCGCGCAGCTCGTTGATCATGCGCGAGGCGATCGTCTCGAGCAGGTCGTAGGGAAGCCTCGCCCAGTCCGCGGTCATCGCATCGTCGCTGGTGACCGCGCGGATCACGACGACGTAGCCGTAGCTGCGCTCGTCGCCCTGCACGCCCACGGTGCGCACGTCGGGGAGCACGCAGAAGGACTGCCACAGCTCGCGGTAGAGCCCGGCGGCGCGGATCTCCTCCTGCAGGATGTGGTCGGCCTCGCGCAGGATGTCCAGACGCTCCTTCGTGGCTTCCCCGCCGATCACCCGGATCGCGAGCCCGGGCCCCGGGAAGGGCTGGCGCCAGACGAGGCGCTCGGGTAGGCCGAGCTCTTCGCCCACGGCTCGCACCTCGTCCTTGAAGAGCGCGCGCAGAGGCTCGACGAGCTCGAACTGGAGGTCCTCGGGCAGCCCGCCAACGTTGTGATGGGACTTGATCGTGGCGGCGCCGGTGCCGCCGCCGGACTCGATCACGTCGGAGTAGAGCGTGCCCTGCACGAGAAAGCGCGCGGCGTGCCCGCCGTCGCGCACGGCGAGCTTCGCGGCCTCCTCCTCGAAGACGCGGATGAACTCCCCGCCGATGGTCTTGCGCTTGGCCTCCGGGTCGGCGAGGCCGCGGAGCTTCTGCAGGAAGCGCGCCTCCGCGTCGACCGCGACGAGCGGGACCTTGAAGGTGTCGCGGAAGGTCCGCACGACCTGCTCGCCCTCGTCCTTGCGCATCAGGCCGTGGTCGACGAAGACGCACGTCAGCTGCTCGCCGACGGCACGGTGCACGAGCAGCGCGGCGACCGACGAGTCGACACCCCCGGAAAGCCCGCAGATCACCTTCTCGCCTCCTACCTGCTCGCGGATACGCCGGATCTGTTCCTCCACGATCCCCGCGGGCGACCAGCTCGCCTCGCACGCGCAGATGTCGGTGAGGAAGCGCTCGAGGATCTCACGGCCGTAGGGGGTGTGCACCACCTCGGGATGGAACTGGATGCCGTATATGTCGCGCTCGAGATTCTCGACGGCGGCGACTGGGGACCCGCTCGAGGCGGCGAGCGCGGTGAAGCCTGGAGGAGGCTCGTAGACGGTGTCGCGGTGGGACATCCAGCAGGTCTGCTCGCGGGGCAGCCCGGCGAGCAGCCGGCCGCCGCCCTCGCGCAGCAGCAGTTCGGAGCGTCCGAACTCGCCGACCTCCGCCTGCTCCACGCGCCCACCGAGCGAGCGCACGAGCAGCTGCATGCCGTAACAGATGCCGAGAACGGGGACGCCAAGCTCGAGCAGGCCCTCCTCGAGCGCCGGTGCGCCCTCGGCGTAGACCGAGGCGGGGCCGCCGGAGAGGACGATCCCGCGCGGCCTGCGCGCTGCGATCTGCTCGAGCGGCACGTTGTGGGCGAGCAGCTCGCTGAAGACGCCGCAGTCGCGTAGTCGCCGGGCGATCAGCTGCGAGTACTGCCCGCCGTAGTCGAGCACGATGACCTCCTGGAGCGCCCGCGGGCCCGCCGCGGCGATGCGCCGGCCGAGCGCGCGCTCCCCTGCCCCCGGCGCGGCGCGCTCGACGAGCGCGCCCGGCGAGGACGATGGATCAGTCATCGATGAGCGCTGCGACCTTCCCGTTGGTGGCCCCCATGCCGACGCCCTGGTCGCGCTGCAGCGCCTTGCCCTCGGTCTGAAGCGAGGGCGCGACGACGACCTCCGCGCGGTTGAACTCGGCGAGGTCCTTGTGACCGCACGTGGCCATCGAGGTGCGTAGCCCGCCGAACAGATTGAAGGTGCCGTCGTTCTCGCGAGCTGGCCCGATCAGGATCTCCTCGAGCGTGCCGTTCTGGGTGGTCGCGACGCGCGCGCCGCGCGGGAGGCTCGGGTGGAAGGTCGCCATCCCCCAGTGGAAGCCGCGCCCGGGCGCCTCGTAGGCGCGCGCGAGCGGCGAGCCGATCATGACCGCGTCGGCGCCGAGCGCGATCGCCTTGGCGACGTCGCCGCCGTTGCGCATGCCGCCGTCGGCGATCACCTGGCTGTACTCGCCGGTCTCGAGCATGTGGATCGAGCGCGCGTGCGCGACGTCGGCGATCGCGGTGGCCTGTGGCACGCCGATGCCGAGCACCCCGCGCGTCGTGCAGGCCGCGCCGGGCCCGACGCCGACGAGCACGCCGGCGGCGCCGGTGCGCATGAGGTGCAGGCCGGTGTGGTAGGAGGCGCAACCGCCGACGACGACGGGCACGTCGAGGGTGGGAATGAACTCCTTCAGGTTGAGCGGCTCGGAGACGCTCGAGACGTGCTCTCCGGAGACGACGGTGCCCTGGATGACGAGCACGTCGAGGCCCGCCTCGAGCGCGATCTCGTGGTAGCGCAGCACGCGCTGCGGCGTGAGCGAGGCGGCGACGACGACTTTCTGCTGCTTGATCTCGCGGATCCGCTGCGCGATCAGCTCCGGCTTCACCGGCTCGCGGTAGATCTCCTGCATTTCGCGCGTGGCGAGCTCCTTGGGCAGCAGGGAGATCCGCTCGAGTTGCTCCTCGGCGTCCTCATAGCGCGTGAAGATGCCCTCGAGGTTCAGCACCGCGAGGCCGCCGAGGTGGCCGATGATCCCCGCGGTCTCCGGCGAGACGACGCCGTCCATCGCCGAGGCCAGCATCGGCAGCTCGAACTGGTAGGGGCCGAGCTTCCACGAGATGTCGATGTCGTCGGGGTCGCGCGTGCGCCGCGAGGGCACGATCGCGATGTCGTCGAAGCCGTACGCGCGGCGTCCCTTCTTGCCGCGACCGATCTCTATCTCCATCGCCGCATCCTGTCATCGGCGGCGGACGACAGCTCCCCGCGCTCGGCCGGGATAGAGGGGCGCTGGCGCCCCGAGCGAGCGGTGTAGAAGTCTGTCGGCAATTGAGAGCCGAGCATAGCAATGGGGCGCAGAGCGGCCTTATTCCCTGGGCTATGCTCGGATTCATGAGCAATGGCAGCGAGGGGCGCTACGAGCCAGAGGTGCTCGAGCGGCGCCGACAGGCCGCGTGGCAGGAGCGCGGCGCCTTTCGGACGCCGCCGATCGACGAGGATCGGCCCCATATCTACATCAAGCCCTCGGCGCCTTTCACGTCGGGCAACATCCACATCGGCCACGTGCGCAGCTACTCGATCGGCGACGCCTACGCGCGTTTTCGGCGCGCGCGCGGGGATAGCGTGCTGTTCGCGTTCGGCTTCGATGCGTTCGGTCTGCCGGCGGAGCTCGGGGCGATCGCGAGCGGCGTGTCTCCGAGCGAGTGGGTGAGCGGCTGCGCCGAGCACATGCGCGGCCAACTCGAGCGACTCGGCTTCTCTTTCGATTGGGAGCGCGCGTTCATGAGCTCCGATCCGGGCATGTACCGCTGGTCGCAGTGGCTGTTCCTGGTGCTGCTCGAGGCCGGGCTGGTGTACAGGGGGACGAGCAACGTGGACTGGTGCGACAACTGCCAGACGACGCTCGCCTCGATGCAGGTCGAGCAGGGCGGGACGTGCTGGCGTTGCCACGGACCCGTGAGGTTGATCGAGCTGCCGCAGTGGTTCCTGCGCATCAGCGCGTATCTGGAGGAGAACGACCGCCGCCTGCAGGAGCTGCAGGCGAGCGGCCTGTGGGACCGGCTCGCCTTGGCCTCGCAGCAGATCGTGCTGGGCCGCGTCGAGGGTGTGGAGGTCGATCTCGAGGACGAGGACGCCAGGAAGCTGACGGCGTTCACGCCGCACGCGGACGCGCTGGAGGGCGCGCGCTTCGTACTGATGTCCGCGCGTCACCCGGAGATCGAGCAGTGGGCTTCCCTGCCCGAGGTGGTGGAGCAGCTCGAGCAGATGCGCTCGGGGGGCTGGGAGCGCAGCTCGCGCGAGGCGGAGGTGACGCCGGTGGTGGACACGCGCCACACGCTGCGCGGTCCGGACGGGGTGCGCTTGCCCCTGTTCATCTCGCCGCTCGTCGATGGGCGCTTCGGCCCGACGGTCGTGCTCGGCGTGCCGGCGCTCGACCCCACCGACGAGGCGATCGCGCGCCGCATGGGACTCGAGGATGGGGCGGGTGCCGCCGGTGAGGACCCGGCGACGCCCGCCTCGGCTGCCTGGAATGCGCGCCCAGCGGTGCGCTACCGCGCGTCGGACTTCACGGTCTCCCGCCAGCGCTCGTGGGGCACGCCGATCCCGATCGTGTACTGCGAGGGCTGCGGGGCGGTGCCGGTAGGGCGCGAGCAGCTGCCGGTGCTGCTGCCGCTGGACATTCGACCGACCGGCGAGGGCAACCCGCTCGCGGAACTGGAGGACTTCGTGAGCACGACCTGTCCGGCCTGCGGCGGGCCGGCGCGGCGCGAGACGGACACGCTCGACTGCCACTTCGACGCGCTGTGGCTGTGGATCCCGGTGTGCGTGCCCGAGGCGCAGAAGCGCAGCGAGCCGCTCGAGCAGATCCTCGCGCTCGCGGACCTGCGCTATTGGCTGCCCTCCGAAAGGGTCGTGGCCGGCTCGGACAGCGGCAACTTCGTGTTCGACCAGCGCATCATCACGAAGGCGCTGCGCGACATCGGAGCGCTGGAGTTCCTCGCCGACGGCGAGCCGTTCGCGGGCTGCCTGTTTCACGAGATGGTGCTCCGCGAGAACCGCAAGATGAGCAAGCACCTCGGCAACGTGGTCGACCCGGACGAGCTGGTCGCGCGCTACGGCGCGGACACGGTGCGCCTGGCGACGCTGTGGGCTGCGAGCCCGCAGAAGAAGCTGAACTGGGACGACTCGGCGGTGCTTCGCTGCCACCGCTTCCTCACGAACGTGTGGGACTACACGCAGGCGAAGCTCGCGCATGCGCGCACGCTCGACGCGCGCGCGTCCGATCAGGAGGGCGCGGGCGAGCCGGAGGAGCGCGACAAGACCGAGCACCTGCGCCTGAAACTGACGCAGTGGTGCGAGAACGGCACGCGCAGGATCACCCAGGACCTCGAGGACCTCGAAATGCACACCGCGGCCCGCAATGTGATGCTCCTGTTCGACCGCATCAGGGACTTCGAGAAGCGCGTGCTCGAGCGCCAGCCCGAGCTGAGCCGCGCCAACAGCGACGCGCTGATCGAGGCCCTGGCGGTGCTCGCGCAGGTGCTGGGACCGCTGGCGCCGCACATCGCCGAGGAGCTGTGGATTGCGCTCGGGCACGATCCGGTCGGCACACAGCCGCCTTGGCCCGTCGTATCGTTGCGGGTACCCGCATGAGCACCCACACCGCAGAAAGCCCGGCTCGAGGGGCGAGGCAGCGGACGCGCTCGTGCGCGACTGGCCTTGCCTGTCATCGCTGCCAGCACAGCTACGAGCTCGCTGACACCGTCTTCGCATGCCCCGACTGCGGCAAGGGCCTCGACGTGGTTTACGACTACGAGCTGGCGGCGACGTACTTCCGCGACTTCCCGAGCTCCGAGCGTCCTCGCAACATCTGGCACTTCGAGGAGCTGCTGCCGATCGTCGATGCCGGCGCGCAGGCGCGTGTGGGCCAGCACTCCGGCTACACGCCGCTGATCAGGGCGGAGCGCCTCGGCGCGGAGCTGGGCCTGTCGAACCTGTACCTGAAGGACGACTCGACCTCGCGCCCGAGCCTCTCCTACAAGGACCGCGTGGTCTCGATGTCGGTCGCGCGCCTGCTCGAGCGCGGAAAGCGCGAGATCGGCTGCGTGTCGACGGGCAACGTCGGCACTGCGGTCGCGTCGCTCGCGGCGAAGGCGGGGGTCGACGCCTACGTCGTCTACCCGAACCGTCTGGAGGACACGAAGGCCCGCGCCTGCAGGGCGCTCGGCGCGAAGGTCTTCCAGGTCGAGGGCAACTACGACGAAGCGAACCGCCGCTGCCGCGAACTCGCGGAGGCGACGGGGATGGACTTCGCGAACATCACCCTGCGCCCGTTCTACGCGGAGGGCGCGAAGACGGCGGCGTTCGAGATCGTCGAGCAGCTCGGCTGGCACTCGCCCGACCACATCCTCACGGCCGCCGCGGGCGGCACGCTCTCCTCGCGCCTGCACAAGGGCCTGCGCGAGCTGCAGCTGCTCGAGCTCGCGGAGACCGACGGCACGAAGATCGACATCGCGCAGCCGAGCGGGTGCAACCCGATCGCGAGCGCGATCCTCGCCGAGGAGGCGGAGATCCGCGTGGTCACGCCCGAGACGGCGGCGCACTCGCTGGCGATCGGCGCGCCCGGCGACGGCTACCTGGTCGTCGATGCCGTGCTGAAACGCGGAGGCACGGCCGCGTACGCGAGCGACCCGGAGATATTCGCGGGGATCGACCTGCTGGCGGCCACGGAGGGGCTGCTCACGGAGCCTGCGGGCGGCACGACGGTCGCGGTGCTCGACAAACTCGCGGCCGCGGGCATGCTCGCGCCCGATGAGACGATCGTCGCGATCATCACCGGCAACGGGCTGAAGACGCTCGACGAGCACCCGCAGAAGCCCTGGCAGTCCGGCATCGACTGCCAGCTCGATGCGATGCTCGCGGCGCTCGAGGATCTGAAGCGGGACGGGGGCCTGATCGAGTCCGCGCGCGCGGACCTCAACCACTAAACAGGGAGGCCGCCGAGATGAACGAGCCCGGGGTGGATCCGATACACGACCTTCAAGAGCGTCGGCGCGAAGCGCGGCGCGCGGTCGACGAGGCGGGCGGCGGCGAGGCCGAGGGGTTCGAGCTCGCCGAGCAGGAGCTGATCGAACACGCCTCTCACGGCGACGAGCACAGCACCACGGCGATCCTGCGCGACGCCGAGGACATCTCCGAGGAGCCCGGGGCCGCGGAAAGCCCCTACGGCGAAGCCGACGAAGAGCACAAGGCCGACTAGCGGGAGCGGGCCGCCGCTGCCGCGGCGGGGGAGGCGAGCGTGCCGCCATCCGGCGCGCGAGGGCAGGCCGAGGCCGCGGCGTCGGGGCGAGTCCCTCAGGACCCTCCTGGAGCGTGGCGCCCGTGAGGGCAGCTGGTGAATCGCGGAGTTGCCGAAGATTCACCTAAAACTTCACGCAAATTGCGGGCTCGCTGCAAGCGTGGACGATGAGCCGCTGCGAGCATCGAATATGTCGCAATTTGCGGGCGAGCTGCGGCCTAGCGGCGGAGAAGCGCAGGGCGGGGACTGTCATCCCGCGTTGACGCCGCAACCGCGTTGCTAGACGAGTATTCGCAATCCGGCTGGTCGGCGCTCATGTCTAGCGACACTCGTGCCGATTTCAGGACCGGAGACTACGTCCGATAGGGCGGCTATCACTTCGTGCCGCAAAGGCGAAGTCGGTCGCGGGGCGGCTCAAGGCCCCCCAGGAGGACGTTTCTTGATGACCAGGACCAAGCACATGCTGGCGGGTGGCCCGCTAACCCAACACGAGGAGATCTTTTGATGAACGCTCGCAGGCTTGTCTCGGCCGGCATGGCGCTGCCACTCGCACTGGTCGCCTTCTCCCTGACATCCGTAACGGCACAGGCAGCTCCCCCGCAGAGCTTCTCGGCGACAACGACCGGGAACGGCAGCGGCGCTGTCGAATGCGAAGTCAATGGGGCGGCGAAATTCGAACCGTGCGGGTCCAGCTACACCAACCGCACCGAACTCACGGTCGAGGGGCTCGCAAGCACAGGGTCAGAATTCACTGGCTGGACGGGCACGGGCTCGGCGGCTGGGTGCTCCGCCATGGGCGTCCTCCCATGCTCCTTCAGAATCGAAGAAGCGACGACGCTCGCGGGCGAATTCACCCTTGAAGAGTTCTCAGAGACCACTGAAGCGACGGGCAACGGCGAAGGGACCGTCGAGTGCAGCACCGGCGGAGCGCCCGGTCCGTGCGCGCCAGAATACGCCTATGGGGAAGAAGTGACATTCAGCGCCGTCCCCGCGGCCCACTCGAAATTCACGGGCTGGTCAGGCGAAGGGTGCTCGGGGACGGGTACCTGTACCGTCGAAATCACGGGACCTGTGAGCCTGTCGGCCGAATTCACGCTCGAAAAGCTCCACCTCAAAGTCAACACCGGCGGTCCTGGGACCGGATCGGTGACGTGCGACACCGGCAGCGGCCCGGAATCGTGCGCGAGCGAATACAACTACGGTCAGGAAGTCACGCTGAGCGCGTCTCCCGAAGAACACTCCACCTTCACGGGCTGGTCGGAAGCCTGCAGCGAAACGGGCACCTGTGAACTTACGATGACCAGCGCCAAGTCGGTGACGGCTACGTTCGGCCTGGAAAAGTACAGCTTCGAAGTCCAGAACATAGGCACCGGCACGGGCGAAGTGGAATGCGACACCGGAGGTGGACCGGCGCCGTGTGCGTCCGAATACACCTATGGAGAAGAAGTGACTCTCACCGCGTCGCCTGCCGAACACTCGCACTTCAGTGGCTGGTTCGGAGAAGGTTGCAGCGGCACCGGGAGTTGCGAAGTCACGATCAACGGCCCGACGGACGTGGAAGCGGAATTCAGCCTCAACACGTATCCCCTTGAAATCAGCTTCGAAGGCGCCGGATCGGGCGGCGTGGAATGCGATACGGGGAGTGGGCCTGGTACGTGCGCCTCGGAATACACCTACGGCGAAGTGGTGACCCTGACGGCCGTGCCCGCGAGCAAATCGTTGTTCGGCGGCTGGTCGGGAGCCGGATGCTCAGGTACGGGAACATGCGTCGTGACGATGAATGGGCCCGAAGAAGTCGTCGCGAGCTTCTACCTCGCTAAAAACGCGGCCGAAGTCGAAACCGAGCCTGCGAAAGCGGTGAACACGACAACCGCGAAACTCGCCGGGAAGTTCAACCCCGAGGGCGAATCGACGACCTACTACTTCGAATACGGCGAAGGCCAATGTAACGTCGGAGGCGAAACCTGCGGGACGACGACAGAACCCGAAGGTGGCCCGATCACCGGAGAAGAACAGACGTCGGTGACGCCTGTCGAAGTGACCAACCTCAAAGGGAACACGACCTACTACTACTGGATAGTCGCTAAGACCGCAGCGGGCACGACCCACGGACAGCAAGAGGAATTCACGACGCCCGCCGAAGGCAAAGAAGGCAAAGAAGGCCCTGAAGGCAAAGAAGGCCCTGAAGGCAAAGAAGGCCCTGAAGGCAAAGAAGGCCCTGAAGGCAAAGAAGGCCCTGAAGGCAAAGAAGGCCCTGAAGGCAAAGAAGGCCCTGAAGGCAAAGAAGGCCCTGAAGGCAAAGAAGGCCCTGAAGGCAAAGAAGGCCCTGAAGGCAAAGAAGGCCACGAAGGGTCCGAAGGCAAAGAAGGCAAAGAAGGCCACGAAGGGTCCGAAGGCAAAGAAGGCCACGAAGGGCCTGGAGGCAAAGAAGGCGAAAAAGGCCTGCAGGGAGAAGAAGGCCTTGAAGGTGAAGTCGGCCCCGAAGGCAAAGAAGGAAAAGAAGGAAAAGAAGGCAAAGAAGGCAAACCGGGTAACGAAGGCAAAGAAGGCGCCCCGGGCGAAAGCCTCAAACTGAAGACGCTTGCGGCCGGCGAACATGGCTGTGCCGGGGGCGGAGTGGAAGTGTCGCTGAGCGGTAGCTCGACCGTCGTTTGCAACGGCACGAACGGCACGAACGGTGCCGCTGGTGCGGCCGGGGCCGCCGGGCCGGCAGGTCCGCAAGGTCCGGCTGGCAAGGTCGAGGTTGTGACGTGCAAGAGGATCAGGGTCGGGAAGAACGTCTTCCAGCACTGCACCACGAAGCTCGTGTCTGGGACGATCAGGTTCACCAGGTCGGTGGAGAAGGCCACGCTGGTGCGCCACGGGATGCTGTACGCGGCGGGCACCGCGCACGTGGCTCACGGGCACATGAGCCTACGACTCGCACGTGTGCGCAAGCTGGAGGCCGGCAGGTACACGCTGACGCTGATCCGTGGCACGGGTCGGCACGCGAAGGTGCGGAACCTGCGGTTTACGTTGCGATAGGCAGGGTGACGGGCACGCTCGTCACCGGCGGTTGTTCGGAGGGCCCCGCGATCGGCGGGGCCCTCCGCGTTTAACTTGACCTCTCGTCCTCCCGCGAGCGAATTGGAGCTCGCCCTCGGCGGGCGGGAGGAATCGCGCGTGCGGGCGCCGTCCCCGCCGGACCCGCTACCAGTCAGGCGCCTGCTCCGCGTCGCCGCGCGGGATTAGCAACGGGTCCGGTCGAGAGCGAGCCGTCGAGATTGGAGCAGCAGGAGCCCGATCGGCGCCCGGCACCGAGGCGTCTCCCTGCGATCAGCTCTTCTTGGCCTCGACGGCGCGCTCTAGCTGGCGCTTGCTCATGCGCGAGCGACCCTCGACCCCGAGCCGTTTCGCCTCCTGGTAGAGCTGTTCACGGGTGCGGCCGCGTGGCCCCGGGTGGCCCGAGCGTAGCCCTCCACGTCTAGCGGCGGAGATGTCCTCGACCGATGTACGCGAGCGGGCGCGGGATTCGCCGCTGCGCGCGCGTTCCTTGTTCACGGTCCGCGCCGCGATCTCCTCGGCACGCTTCTCAGACGCGCCCCGCTTGCGCTCGCTTCGCTTGATGTCCTCATATTGCCTTGCCCGCTTGCTACCCGCCTTCGTTCCACGCGGTGGCATTTGACGCCTTACCTCCTGCTGGTCGCTGTCGCTCATGCGCCTTCGGGGCGCGAGATTTCCGCCGCCCATCGGCGGCGTTACCCGCATGCTGCGACTCAAATCACGCGGGGCGAGCGGCGGCGCGGCGATCAGCTCGAGACGCGGTATCCGACCCAGATGCCCGCGAGGCCACCGAACAGGAAGAAGAGCATCGAGGACATCGATAGCTGGCCCGCGCCCCAGATGGCGGGGACGAAGCTCCCGACGAGGCTGCCGATGAACGCGCCTAGGTATGTCGGGCCCTTGCGCATCGCTCATGAGTCGGCTGGATCGCACCCGCGCACCATCCTCGCGCGTCGGCGTCGACGAACGACCGGCTCGCAGCCGCGAATGGCAGTAAAGAGCAACGCGACGCGTTGCGTTCGGCCGGCCCCTGGATCATCCGCCGGGCCACAGAAGGCACTCGTCTTTCAAGGCGCGTGTCGATAGAAAAACCCCGCCGGAGCGGGGCTTTTCCTTAGCAGGTCGATAAGCCGGATTCTGTCGTTGGGCAGCCATCCATCTGAAGCGGCCTACCTGGACCTCGGCGAGCAGCCTGCTGACGGTCCTGTTTGGCCTTGCATCGGGCGGGGTTTACCCAGCCGCCGCGTCACCGCGACGCTGGTGCGCTCTTACCGCACCATTTCACCCTTGCCGGCGCGCCGTTCACGTGGGACGGCGAACGTAGGCGGTTTGTTTCTGTGGCACTTTCCCGCGGGTTTCCCCGGGTCGATAACTCGACCACCCTGCTCTGTGATGTCCGGACTTTCCTCGAGGACCAGAAAAGGTCCCCGCGGCTGCCTGACCTGCATCTCGATGTTACCGCGGCGTGCCAGCCGCGACTACGCCCCACAGCCACGCTCGCCGCGGCGATGCGCCCTCAAACGCGCCTGAGAAGCCCAACCACGCGCCCCAGCACCTGGACCTCCTTGCTGCGGATCGGCTCCATCGTCGCGTTCTCGGGCTGCAGCCTCACGTGGTCCGGTTCGCGGAAGAAGCGCTTGACCGTAGCCTCCTCGCCGAGCAGCGCGACGACGACCTCGCCATCCTCGGCCGTCTCCTGCGGATGCACGACGACGTAGTCGCCTTCGAGTATCCCGGCTTCCTTCATCGATTCACCGCGAATACGCAGCAGATAGTCGCCGTCTGCGCCGCCCGCGATCTCCGGCACGGAGATGTACTCCTCGACGTTTTCCTCGGCGAGGATCGGCTGGCCCGCGGCGACGGAGCCGAGCAGCGGCAGGCGCTCATCGCGGACGATCCCGCGAACGCTCTCGACGGCGCTTCCTACCGCACGATCGAGCAACTCTATCGCCCGCGGCTTGGATGGATCTCGTCGCAATAGCCCAATCTTCTCGAGGTTCGCGAGGTGCGCGTGGACCGTGGAGGAGGACGCGAGGCCGACGGCTTTTCCGATGTCGCGAACCGTGGGCGGATAGCCGTACTTCGCCGAGTACTTGCGGATGAAGTCGAATATCTCCTGCTGGCGCTTGGTCAGATCCATTGGCGGGCTCCCTCTGATGGCTGTATGCCTGCAGCGAACACGTGTTCGTACTGTATCGCGGTGCCCCGACGAACACAATGCATCCCCCCGAGCGCGTGCTCATCGAGGCCCAAACCCTCGGGCTATACTCGCCACCTCTGCGCCCGTGGCGGAATTGGTAGACGCGCAAGGTTGAGGGCCTTGTGGGGAGATTTCCCCGTGGTGGTTCGAGTCCACTCGGGCGCATTGGTGGACCGGCCCTCCCCCCGGTCACGCCGCTCCGGCCGGTGCCGTCGGCGCGTACCACTCCCGCCGGAAGCCGAAACCCGCCCTGCCAGCGCAGGCAAAGCGCCCACGAGACGGAGGTCTTCGTTACGGAGTTGCGGCGGTGATCTTCGCCTTCTTGGCAGCCACGAGCTTTTCTTCGCCGCTGACGGTGGCGCCGCCTCCGACGCTTTGGGTGAGTTCGCCCGCCCCGGCGCCGTAGCTCAAGAGGTTCGTGCCAACTTCCAATTGCAGGGCTCCGGTGAGCGTGTCGTAGCTCTTGCTCGGACCCGTCTTGGGCTTGCATTCGATCTTCACGTCTACTCCGGCAACTCGGTCCCGGATCGGGGAGCCACCAACCAACGCGGAGCTCCACGGGAGCCCAGCAGCCACCAACTCGACCTTTTCGCCTTTTGCACACACGGTGCCCGTTGCTTTGCACCCGTTTAGCGTGAGCGCGCTGACAGTGTCGACGCCGCCGCCGCCGTCGGGGTTCTCGATCGCATTCACGTCCTTTACTTTGCACGTCACGCTCACAGAGCCGCCGAGATGGAACGTGATCGAGCCGCTCGCCTTGACGCTGATTCCGACCGCTTCCGCGATCCGCGTGCCGTTGCTGTACCAATGGCTCTCGCTCGGTGCGCTGAGCTGCGGCACGCCGTCGGGAGTGCCCATCCCGCTGGGTCCGTCGTAGCCGGTCTCTGCGTTGCAGAGGTATTCATTGGGAGCACATTCGCTGGCGGGCCGCGTGCCGTGCCCTTCCCAGTTCCAGTCGAAGCCTTCCGTGATGTCGTTCATGGCAGCCGGATCCTCGTAGTAGGCTTGCGGACCAAGCGAGCGCACATATTCGCTGGCGTGGGCCTCGATGCCCGCGACGATCGGCGCGGACGCGCTCGTCCCTGCGACGAGCCCCCAGCTCGCGTGATACACCGAGACCGGGGTTTCGCCGGCGCCGACCGCGGCGACGTCGTCGTCGGTGCGGTGCGTGCAGCCCGTGTCGGTCTGCCAGGACGGCTTCGGCTCATACGAGGCGCAACCGCTTCCGGTGCCCTGACCTTCCGTCACGGATCCACCCGTCGCGGGAGGTTCGTTCCAGACCTTCTCCGACCAGCCTCGCGCATTGGCGCTTTTCGCGAGGGCCGTGCCGCCAACCGCGATCACATCCGGCACCGATGCTGGGAAACCGATGCTCCTGTAACCGAGGTCAAAGTAGACTTCTTCGTAGCCTTGGTCCCCGGCAGCCGCGGTCGTGACGACGCCGGGATGGTCGTAGTCGGCGGCGAACTGAGTGCAGTGCGCGGGCCCGCACCAGCTTTCGTCATTTTCGAAGATCCCCAAGCTGTTGCTGATCTCCGTCGCGCCGAGCCGGGCGGCTGTGTTCTCGGACGCAGCGTAGTTGGCCGTTTCTTCGACCGACTCGTTCGGGGCTTCGTTGGTCTCGACCATCATGATGTGGCACTGCGGGCATGTGGCCGAGACCATGTCGACGTCCAGCGCGGCCTCCTCGTCCCATCCCGGTTCTTCCTTCGGGTATTGCGCTTCGACCCCCGCCTGGTTGACCTTGTGAAAGCATCCGCTGGCTTTGGCGCACGGTGGCAGCCCGAAGTGTTCACGGTAGACAGCCAGGTCCGATTCGGCCGCCGGATAACCGCCGTAGTCGATGACCGCGACCGTCTGTGGCGCGCTGAGCGTCGAGGGGATCGCGTAGGCCGACTGCAGTTCCTGCGGGTCCAGGCCCCCGAACGGCCCGGCGCCGTCGTAGAGCACCTTGCTGCCGGGCAGCGCGTACCCCCCTCGGACGCGCTCGGGTCGCGGCAGGATAATCGCTTCGCATGCCCGTTCCGGACAGGCTCGATGCGGTCTCAGCGTTGTCCCGCTGATCGGCGCTAGCAACGGCTTGCGAAATATCCTCCGGTGCGCAGCCGCGGTCCCGGGGGCGATCAGCAACAGCCCGATGGTCAACCCCGCGAGACACGTGACGAGAGAAACCGCCCGTCGATCTTGCAGAGCTACCGTGGCTCTCCGCCTCATCCTGCCCCCTCCCGTGCTAGGCCTCGCGCGTCAAGCTATCAAAATGCTGCGAGCTCGTTGCGACGTGACGGGCTCGTGGCGAGCGCATGTCGAACGCGAGAGCAGCGGCCGGTCGGTGACTTACGACGGGCCCCACCGACGACTTGCCAGCGCCACTACAGCAGCCGATACCACCCGAGCCGAACCCGCACAGCCCACGGGCGTGGTCCTCGGACCCCCATTCTGAGGCACCATTCCACCGACGCATACGAGACCGGATGACCGAGCAGCTCGCCGACCGCCATCCGGATATCGGCCAGCTTCATAGGCTGTCCGCCTGCCAGCACGCGGACAACAGCCCGCTGGATGCCCCATTCCCGATTCGCTGCGGCGCTGGTCGCCTGATGGCCGATGAAGCCGCCCACGACTGCCGAGGAACCGCCGTCAGAACCCTCATTGTCGACTGATTTGGTGGGTTTGAAAGCTGTCCTACCAAGTGCATTTCGTTGTCGAAATCACAACGATCCCGCTGCAAAGGGTCATCTTCTGATGTCGGGTCGCTCGGCCCCGATACGAGCTGGTGTAGACCCAGAGGCTGCCATCCACAGGGCGTGACGGCTGCGGCCTGCGGCCGCTTCCGCTTCGACGTCAGCGAGACCGCTGCTCGTCCCAACTCAGGCGTCTTGCTGGCTACGCGGGCGTCGCCTGGTTTCCGCGGTGGCTGTTGCATAAAGCCATCCGCGAAAACCTGAGCCATGCTCGCTGTGGCGGCCGCTGAGTGGGCTCGCAGCGGCCAAGCAGAGCGCGCCACGGGCGAGCCAACTTCGATCAGGCGAGATCTGAGACGGGCAGTTGGTCGACAGCGGGCGTGACACTGTCGGCCTCGACGTCGGGCTTGGCCTCGCCCATGGTGTTGGTGGCGCGTAGCGCGATCACAGCTGCCGCTACCAGGAATATGCTCGCGGCGAGCAGCGCTCGGTGAAAGCCCGAGGTGAGCGCTTCGGAGGGGGACGCGTGAGCGGCGAGGAGGTGGGTTGTCCTCGAGGTGGCGATCGCGGAGAAGATCGCGATTCCGAGAGCGCCGCCGATGGTTTGTGAGGCGGTGATCAGCGAGGCAGCGAGTCCGGCGTGATCGGACGGAACGCCGGCGTTAGCGGCGGTCTGCACGCCGACGAACAGGGCGCCCAGGCCGAACGACATGATCACCAACGGAGGGAGAAGGTCTGAGAGGAAGGTTCCGTGGACGGGGATTCGCGAGAGCCAATAGACGCCGACGGCGCCGACCAGCGCTCCGAAAACGATGAGCGGCCGGGTGCCTGTGCGCGGGAGCAGCTGGGAGGAGATGCCGGCCGCGATGGCGACACCAAAGGCCGTCGGAACGAATGCGGACCCCGATTGGATCGGCGAGTAGCCGAGCACGTTCTGCATGTAAAGGCTGATGAAAAAGAACATCGAGAAGAAGCCGGCCATCGCGATGACTTGCGTTGCGTCGGCTGCGGCGAGACCTTTGATGCGCAGCAGCGAGAACGGGAACAGCGGATTGCGGGCTCGCAGCTCGTTGAGCGCGAACGCCGCCAGCAGAACGCCGGCGCCGAGCAGCTCGGCGATCGTTTTGGTCGTGCCCCAGCCGGTATCGGGCGCGTTCACGAGCGCGTATACCAGTGTGAGCATCCCGCCGGTCAGCAGCACGGCGCCGACGGCATCGAAGTTCTTCAGGCGGGCGGGAGTTCGTGCGCCGCTGAGCAGACGGAACGCGCCGACGAGCACGAGTGCGCACATCGGGAGGTTGACGAAGAACACCCAGCGCCAGCCGGGTCCCCCGGAGAGCGCGCCACCGAGGAAGACGCCGAGGGCGGAGGCGAGCCCGGCCATGGCACCCCAGGCGCCGAGCGCGGTGGGCCGGTCGGTTCCCTCGCTGAACGTCGTGGTCAGTATCGATAGCGCGGCGGGGATCGTCATCGCGGCACCGAGACCCTGAGCCAGCCGGGCTGCGACCAGCATGCCCTCGGTGCCCGCTAGTCCGGCGGTCAGAGAGGAGAGAGCGAACAGCGATGTACCGGCGACGAGCACGCGGCGGCGGCCGAGCAAGTCGGCGGCGCGGCCGCCGAGCAGCATGAAGCCACCGTAGGTCAGCAGATAGCCGCTGAGCACCCATTGCAGGTTCTGGACTGAGAAATGCAGGTCGCGGCGGATCGCCGGCAACGCGACGATCACGATCGAGGTGTCGACGAAATCGAGGAAAGCGATCGCGCACAGCAGCGCGAGTGTGAGCTTGCCGCGTCGGGTCGCGAGGAACGACAGTGGGGGTGCGATGGCTGCCATGGCGAAGACCTCCCGAAGTACGAGTCAGTAAGTGAGCGCACTAACTTAGCACAGCTTTTGCTATTCTAGTGAGATGACTGACTCACGCGTCCGCGATCGACCCGGCAAGCGCGAACGGCTGGTGGCGAGCGCGGCGGAGCTGATTCATCGCCAGGGTGTCGACGCAACGACGCTCGCGGAGATCGCGCAAGCCGCCGATGTGCCGACGGGCAACGTCTACTACTACTTCAAGACCAGGGACGACCTTGTCCGCGCGGTCATCGACCAGCGCACGGAGAGCTTCCGGGAGCTGCTGCACACACTTGAGCAGCAGCCGACGCCGGCCGCCCGTCTCCGAGGGCTCATCCGCTCCTGGACAGACGCGCGCGAGCTCGTGGCCGAGAACGGTTGTCCGATGGGCACCCTGTGTTCGGAGCTCAACAAGCAGGGCGACGGACTCGCCCGCCACGCCGCAGAGGTACTCGCGCTGCCGATCGACTGGGCCGAAGCCCAGTTCCGTGAAATGGGCCACGCGGACGCACGCGAGCTTGCCATCACCCTCCTCGCCGGCGTACAGGGGGCCACGCTTCTTGCCAACACCTTCCACGACCCGCAAATCATGACCCGCCAAACGCGCCGCCTGGAACGCTGGATCGACACGCTCGCATAAACGCCACCCCTTAGCTCAGGAAGACTGCCTTTGCTCGGCGAGCGGTAGCCACCGTTGCCGCCCGTCTCGCGCCCGCTTGGGACGACGGATGCGAGCGTCTCGCCGGACGGTTGCCTGGCGCCTGCTCTTGCGGCGGAGCGGTAGCGACGGCGCTGGCGCCACACTTTCGTCAGGGAGCGCGCTTGAGCGGGTAGCGGCCCGGTCCGACGCGCTGGAAGTCGGGTCGGGCACCACGGGCGCCGGTCGAGAGGCAGCTGTTGACCGAATCCCGGGAGACCGAGCGTCCGAGGAGCGCTTCGACCGCCACATGCGCCTCCCCTACGTCCATCACGCGATCAGCCTCCGCTAGAGCCCTGATCACGGCTCTCTGCACCACACAGGTGCCGAGCCGTTTCGCCTCGGGCAGGACGGCTGTCGACACGCGTCGGCGGGTGGGCGAGCCCTCGAGAGCCGACCGGTGGCCGGGAGAAAATGCTCCCGCGTCGCACTCGACGACGCGGGTCGCGGTTGCGTTGACCGCCGGTCAGCGGGTTGGTGGCCTGCATTTGGAGGCGCGGCTCCTTGGATTTGGCTTGCTGATCGGTGATCACGCTCGTGCCGTCCTGAAAATTGCGTGAATGTCTCAAGCGATAAAGCGATGGATGGCCTCGTTGGCGTGGGCCTGAAACGACGGGTTGGCCAGGTCCGGGAAGATGTCCGTTTGGTCGACCAAGGGACCCTTGAGCGTGTTGGCCGCGCTGGCGTAGAACACGCCGCTGGACAGAGTCGGGTCGGTGACTCCGTCGACCAGTCGCTTCGCGCCCACGTCAAGCTTGTGGGCGATGCCCAGGCGGGGCATGACGTACTTGGCCGCTAGGCGCAGCGGCAATTTGAGGTCATTGGGTGCTTGGGTGCCGGTGGTGTTGCCGGGGCTCACACAGATGAATCGGCGGTCGGGGTATTGGCGGGCCAGGTAGGCCATCCATAGGATGCCGATCAGCTTGGCCTGCCCATAGGCCAAACTGACGTCGGCTTTGCGGTCGGCGAAATAGCTGCCGTCGATGACAGTCGCGAGCTCGTCGGCGGAGTCTGAGTCGAACGACGGCCGCTTGAACCGCATTTTCGGGATTCCCCTGGCTGCCTCGCTTCCGGCGAAGAGCGCCACCTCGCCAAGTCGGTTCTCGGCCAGGAGCGTCTCGAGGAGGACGACGTGGCCAAGAACGTTCGACGCGAACATGTGAGTGGTCCCGTCGGCGGTCAACTCCATGGGCGTCTTGCCGCCCATTCCACCGGCGTTCATGACCAGCGCGTCGATCGATCCGTCGATGCCTGCTAGGCCGGCGCGGACTGAGCGCGGATTGGCAACGTCCATGAGAACGATGTCGAAGATGGGCCGGCCGGTCTCGGCTTCGAGCTCGGCCTTTGCCGTTGCCGCTCGGTCTTGGTTGCGGCACGCCAGGTAGATGCGAGCGATCTCGGGCCGTGATGCCAGTTGCCGGGCCACGTCCTTGCCGATCCCGACGTTGGCGCCGGTGATCAACACGGTCTTTCCTTTGGTGATTTGCATTTGGGTGCTTGGCTCCTTAGGTGAGGACATGGTCATTGGTGATCCTGGGTACGGCTGTTCGGACTTTTTGCGTCTCGTCGAGGTCGCGCAGTGGGTGTTTGGCGGGCCTACCGGCGGTCCGTGGCCAGCCGCCCTCCCCCGGGTGGCCGGCCACGGTTCCCTGTTACCGCCAGGGGCTGCCTTTAGGGGGATAACGACAGCCCTGTCTCTTCCTCGGTCTGGCGTCGGCCGGTGAGGCCGAGGGAGGTCAGGGCGGCAGCGGCGCAGGCGGCGGTCGCTACCCACCACAAGTGGTAGTACTGCGTCGGGTCGCCGGTCAGATCGCGG
>CAVWZC010000001.1:0-79868 GCA_963759445.1 uncultured Solirubrobacteraceae bacterium | reverse complement strand
ACTGGTGATGCCCGAGGCGGTCAACGAGCAGGCTCTGAAGGAGCTCAGCCGGCTCGAGCGCATGGGCGAGCAGACGGGTGAGTCGAGCATGATTCGCACCTACCTGGACTGGCTCATCGCCGTCCCGTGGGGCAAGCGCTCCGAGGAGCACTTGGACCCCGTGGCCGCGCGTGCCGTGCTTGACGCCGACCACGCCGGGCTGGAGGACGTCAAGGATCGCGTCACGGAGTACTTGGCAGTGCGCAAGCTGCGCGCCGACCGCGGCATCGAGGCGGATCCCAAGTCGGGTGCGATCCTCACGCTGATCGGCCCGCCCGGAACGGGCAAGACCTCGATCGGCGAGTCGATCGCGCGCGCCACGGGTCGCGAGTTCGTGCGCATGTCGCTCGGCGGCGTGCGCGACGAGGCCGAGATCCGCGGGCACCGGCGCACCTACATCGGCGCCCTGCCAGGGCGCCTGGTGCGGGCGCTGCGCGACGCCGGAACGATGAACCCGGTGATCCTGCTCGACGAGGTCGACAAGGTCGGCGCGGACTGGCGCGGCGATCCCTCCTCGGCGCTGCTGGAGGTGCTCGACCCTGCCCAGAACCACTCCTTCCGCGACCACTACCTCGACGTGGAGCTAGACCTCAGCCAGGTGATGTTCCTGGCCACGGCCAACGTCGCCGACACGATCCCCGGGCCGCTGCTCGACCGCATGGAGGTGATCCACTTCGACGGCTACACCTCCGAGGAGAAGCTCGCGATCGCGAAGGGCTACCTGTGGCCGCGCCAGCGCGACCGCAACGGCCTGCGCGAGGACGAGGTCGAGATCTCCGACGAGGTGCTCCGCACGATCATCGCCGAGTACACGCGCGAGGCCGGCGTGCAGCAACCTCGAGCGCAACCTCGGCACGATCCTGCGCAAGACCGCGACGAAGATCGCCTCGAGCGCCAAGGCGCCCGAGGCCACGGTCAGGGCGAGGCAACGGCCGCGAGCGAGGCCGCGCAGTCGAACGGCACGCTCGACGCCGCCGTGGCGGAGGCCGAGAAGGTCAATCCCGCTTCCGAGGCGAAGACCAAGGAGGCCAAGCCGCCGAAGGCGGCCAAAAAGCCGAAGCCACCTAGCGCCCAAGCCGCGCGGAAGTCCCGGTGAAGATCGACCTGGACGCTCGTGCGCGACGCGCTCGGGCGCCAGAAGTTCTTCCAGGAGTCGGCGGCGCGCACGGCCACGCCCGGCGTGGCGACCGGCCTGGCCGTCACCGGCGCGGGCGGCGACGTGCTGTTCATCGAGGCCACCGCCATGAAGGCCGGCGGCTCGGCGGCAACGGCGCTCGTGCTGACCGGCCAGCTGGGCGACGTGATGAAGGAGTCCGCGCGGATCGCGCTCTCCTACGTGCGCGGCCACGCCGAGGAGCTCGGCATCGACGAGAGCGCCTTCGAGGACCGCGAGTTCCACGTCCACGTGCCCGCCGGCGCGATCCCCAAGGACGGCCCGAGCGCGGGCGTGACGATGGTCACGGCGCTGGCGTCGCTGCTGTCGGGACGGCCGGTCAAGCACACGGTCGGCATGACCGGCGAGGTCACGCTGCAGGGCCGCGTGCTGCCGATCGGCGGACTCAAGCAGAAGGCGCTCGCCGCGCACGCGGCCGGGCCTGACCGACGTGATCCTGCCCGAGCGCAACCGCGGCGACCTCGACGAGATCCCCGAGGAGGTGCGCGAGCAGATGACCTTCCACCCGGTGATGACCGTTCAGGAGGTCCTCGACCGCGCCCTGGAGCCCGCCCGCGATGTCGCGCACCTCTCGTAGGTGTGAGCCCGTCCCCTGGAGGTCCGCGAGATGGCGGACCTCCTCGAGCGGCGCTGGCAGCTGTCGATCATCTACGCGGCGCTGACCGGCGCGCTGCGCTTCAACGAGTTCGCCGACGCGGTCGCGGGCATCTCGCCGCGCATGCTCTCCGAGCGCCTGCGCGACCTCGAGGCGGCGGGCCTCGTGGAGCGCACCGTGATCCCCTCGAGCCCGCCCACGGTCGAGTACCGCCTGACCGAGCGCGGCAGGCGCCTGGCGCCGATCATCGAGGCGATGCGCGACTACGCGCGCGAGCCGCGCCTAGGCGGCCGCCGCGGTCGCCAGTCTCGCGCCGCCGGGCGTGCGCACACCGAGGCAGCTGGCGCCCACTAGCGCGCCCCCTGGGCATTCCGCGGCCGCGACTTCGCGGCGCGGGTTGCGGATGCCGGCGACGCCGATCAGCCCGCCGACGGCGACAAGCGCCGCGGCGACGGCGATGCCGAGGTGAAAGCTGTGCAGCGAGGCCGCTTCCGCGGCCTGCGAGGACCGCGTGCGCGCTGTGCGGGCGGCAGGCCGCTGCACGTTCGGGCGCCCGAGCGGAAGCCGCTTGGCCTGCGCGCACCGCGGCGTGCGCGGCGGCGCCGAGGCGCGCGTGCGCCGAGGTGCGCTTCGAGGCTCGAGGCGAAGAGCCGCGCGACGATCGCGCCGACGCCGGCCGTCCCGAGCAGGCCGGCGACGCGGGCGACCGCGTTGTTGACGCCCGAGGCGATGCCCGGCCTCGTGCTCCGAGCCGGCCAGCACCGCGGCCGTCAGCGGCGCGACGGTCATCGACAGCCCCAGCGCGAACACGAGCACCGCGGGCAGCACGCTCGGCGACGTAGTCGACGTGCGCGCCCGACGCGCAGGAACAGCAGCAGCCCGGCGGCGGCCAGCGAGCGGCCCGGCGCCCATGAACAAGCGCGGGCCGTAGCGGTCGGCGAGCCTGCCGAAGCGGCGCGAGAGCACGAACATCACGAGCGTCACCGGCAGCGTCGCGAGGCCGCTCTGCAGCGGCGTGTAGCCGCCGACCTGCTGCAGGAACAGCACGAGGAAGAAGAACAGCACCGACAGGCCCGCGTACATCGCGAAGGTCTCGACGTTGCCGGCGCTGAAGTTGCGCCGGCGGAACAGCCGCAGCGGCAGCATCGGGTCGCGCGGCGCGCGCCTCGTAGGCAGACGAACGCGCACAGCAGCAGCACGCCGGCCGAGCAGCGAGCCGAACACCGCCGGGCTCGACCAGCCCAGCCGCGGCTGCTCGATCAGCGCGAACACCGGGCCCGCGAGCCCGGCGCGGCACAGCACCGCGCCGCGCACGTCGACCGGCGGGCGCCCGCGCGGCGAGCCTGCAGCGGGCGGGATCGCGACGCGGATCAGCACGCAGGCAGCCGAGCACCAGCGGCACGTTGATCAGGAAGATCCAGCGCCATGAGGCGATCGCGAGCAGCTCCCCGCCGGCGAGCGGGCCGAGCACGCCCGCGATCGAGCCCCACGCGGTCCAGCTGCCGATCGCCGCCCCCCGCTCCTCCTCGGTGAACGTGTTCACGATCACCGCGAGCGAGCTCGGCACGAGCAGCGCGCCGGCGACCCCCTGCAGCCCGCGCATCGCCACGAGCACGCCGACGTCGGGCGCCAGCGCGCACGCCAGCGAGGCCACGCCGAAGCCGCCCACGCCGAGCGCGAACACGCGCCGCTCGCCGAAGACGTCTCCGAGCGAGCCTCCGACCAGGATCAGCGAGCCGAGCGTGAGCAGGTACGCGTTGGCGACCCACTGCTGCGACGCGAGGCCGCCGCCGAGCGAGCGCTGGATCGTCGGCAGCGCGACGTTCACGACGGTGCCGTCGAGCAGCACGATGCCCGAGCCGAGGATGCAGGCGATCAGCGTGAGTTGCTTGGATGAGGCGTCCGCGGGGCTCGCGGCCGTAGCCGGCTGGCCCGCCGCGATCCGCCTCGCCCGCCCCCGCGCGTCCGCGCCTTGCCCCTCTCCCTGCGATCCCGCCACACCATGACCCTAGCCTCACCGAGCGCATGGGCTCTTGCCCAATCCTTCACTCGCGTTGAGTGCGCCTTGACCATGCTCTCAGGAACCCTTGGGGTGCGTGGAGTTTGCTTTAGGAGAGGGATTGTGAAGGCGGGAATCGGCATCACGAGAAGGCAGCTGCTGCACCGCGGGGCGCGGGGCGCCGCAGGTCTGGCGTTCGCGGGCCTCGGCGGCGAGCTCGTCACGCGCGCACTCGCGGCTGCCCGGAACGCACCGCCACTCCCGCCGCGATGGCACAGTCGCCCCGACCTGAAGATCCCCGCGCTCACCGTCGCGCACGCCGAGGCGGGCGCCGCGGCAGACCCGATCTTCATCGCGCCCTACAACGCGCCCCACGGCGCACAGGCCGGTGCGGTCATCGTCGATGCGCTCGGCCAGCCGATCTGGGAGAACCCGCTGCCCAACAAGGTCACCACGAACTTCCGCGTGCAGAGCTACCGCGGCAGCCCCGTGCTGACGTGGTGGGAGGGCTTCATCGAACTCGGGCACGGCGTCGGCGAATACGTGATCGCCGACGCGAGCTACACGACGGTCCGGCGCGTGCAGGCAGGCCGGGGCCTGCACGCCGACCTCCACGAGTTCCTGATCACCCCGCGGCAGACCGCGCTCTACACCAGCTACGTCGTACGAGCAGCCGACCTCAGGAGCGTGGGCGGGCCGAGGAACGGGACGATCCAGGACGCGATCCTCCAGGAGCAGGATCTCGCCACCGGCGAGGTCCTGCTCGAATGGCACAGCCTCGACCACATCGCGCTCGAGGAGTCCTACTGGCCCGTCGGCGCGGACTGGGACTTCTTCCACCTGAACTCGATCGACGTGGATCACGACGGCAACCTGCTGATCTCGGCGCGCAGCACGCACACCGTCTACAAGCTCGACCGTCGCAGCGGCGCGGTCCTTTGGCGCCTTGGCGGCAAGCGCAGTGACTTCGAGCTCGGCAGCGGCGCGCGCTTCGCCTGGCAGCACGATGCACGCGTGCGCCTCGACGGGACGCTGACGGTCTTCGACAACGGCGCCGCGCCCGCCGTCGAGTCACGCTCGCGCGGGCTCATCCTCGAGCTCGACGAGCGCGCCATGCGAGCCGCGCTCCTGAGCCAGTACACCCACCCGCACGTGCTCGCGGGCAGTCAGGGAAACGTGCAGCTGCTGCCGGGCGGCAACGTCTTCGTGGGCTGGGGAGAAATCCCGCGCGTCTCTGAATTCCACCGCTCCGGCCGGCTCGTGTTCGACGCGATCCTCGGCAAGGACTACGAGTGCTACCGCGCCTTCCGCCTGCCCTGGCAGGCGACTCCGGCAGAGGCCCCCGCGCTCGCGCTCGCGCGCGCGTCCTCCGGTGGGGTGACCGCCTACGCGAGCTGGAACGGGGCGACCGACGTCGCCGCCTGGCGCCTGTTCGCGGGCGATAGCGCGGATGCGATGCGCCCGATCACCACCACCGGCGCGAGCGGCTTCGAGACCGCCATCGGCACGTCGGCGAGTGGCCCGGCGCTCGCCGTGCAGGCGCTCGACGCGGGCGGCGCGAGGATCGGACAGTCCGGGCTGGTGAGCCTGTAGAGGCCTTTGGTCCTCAGCCGAGCACGAGCTCGGCGGCGGCGCGCAGCGTGGCGGCGTCGCCGGAGATGAGCAGCGTCGTCACGATCGACTCGCGCCACTTCTCGAGGTCCTCGCGGATCTTCTCGCTGGTGCCGATCAGCGAGAGCTCCTCGATCAGCGCGCGCGGGATCTTCGCGCCCGCCTCGTCCTTCTTGCCGGCGAGGTACAGGTCCTGGATCTCGCGCGACCTCCTGCTCATAGCCCATGCGGATCGGCACGTTGGCGTGGAAGTTGGCGCCCTTCGCGCCCATGCCGCCGAAGTAGAGGGCGTAGAACGGGCGCAGCGCGTCGGCGGCGGCGTCGATGTCATCGGTGACGATCAGCGGCACGGTCGCGGCCACCTCGAAGTCCGTCCGCGCTGCGGCGCGCGCCCGGGCGTGCGAAGCCCTCCTCGAGCGCCGGCCGGTAGATCTCCTCGTAGACGCTCGGCGAGAACAGCATCGCCAGCCAGCCGTCGCACAGCTCCGCGCACAGCGCGATGTTCTTCGGCCCCTCGGCGCCCAGGTAGATCGGGATGTCCTCGCGCAGCGGGTGGATCGAGGCCTTCAGCGGCTTGCCGAGGCCCGTGCCGTCGGGCAGCGGCAGCGGGTAGTGCGGGCCGGGCGCTTCCAGACGGGCCCTTGCGCGCCCAGATCTCGCGCAGGATCGCGATGTACTCGCGCGTGCGCGCGAGCGGCTTCGCGAACGGCATCCCGTACCAGCCCTCCACCACCTGCGGCCCGGAGACGCCGAGGCCGAGGATGAAGCGCCCGCCGCGAGAGGTGGTCCATCGTCATCGCCGCCATCGCCGTCGCCGCGGGCTGGCGCGCTGACATCTGCACGATCGCCGGTGCCGAGCTTGATGCGCTCGGTGCTCGCCCCCCACCAGGCCAGCGGCGTGAGGCAGTCAGAGCCGTAGGCCTCCGCGGTCCAGATCGAGTCGAAGCCGAGCCGCTCCGCCTCCGCGATCGCCTCGAGCGCGCCCGGCGGCGGGCCGCCGGCCCAGTAGCCGGTGTTCAGTCCAAGCTTCAGATCCCCCGCCACGACGCCGCGCAGCCTACTCCCCTGGCGCTGACCCTGGCGAGCCGCCAGGCGAGCCCTCGCTCACTCGGCCCGCTGCGAGCTCGCCCCCGCCGCGGCCTGGCGCTCCCATTGCTCGCGCGCGCGCTCGGCGGTGGCGTCGTCTGAGAGCATCCTGATGCCCAGGTAGGCGACCTCGTCGGAGAGCTCCGTGAGGCGCTCGGCGCGCCCCGCGCGAACCTCCTCGGCGACGAGCTCGGTGATCGCCGTGACCAGGAAGCGCGGGACGATCTGGCTCAGCGGCCCGAGCTCCCGCTGTTCTGCGCGAGCGCGCGCGCCGAGATCCCGGAACATTGCGCGAAAGGCCTCGTACTGGCGCTCGCGCTGGCGCAGCGCGCGCTCGCCCGCGGTCGGCAGCGAGATCAGATAGGCGCTCGCGATCGTCGGACGCTCCTGCCACCAGCGCAGGTAGCGGGTCGTCCCCTCGCGCATCGCCTGAACCCAGTCGGGCTCGGCGGCGAGCGCGATCAGCTCCCCCAGGAGCTCCTGCCCGATCTCATCGCACACCTCCAGGAAACAGTCGGCCTTGTCCTCGAAGAACTCATAGAAGGCGTTGCGCGACACGCGCGCCGTCGCGACCACTTCGGGCACGGTCGTGGCGTCGTAGCCGTTGCGCCCGACCGATTCCAGCATCGACCTCAGCAGGCGCGCCCGCTGAGAGCTGCGCACCGCGTCGGCCGACAGCTTGTGACGACCTCGCGGGAGCGGCTCGCCGCGCCAGTTTAGATCTAGAGACACGTGGGTATTTTATTCCCCCGAGAGGCGTGTCGGCGAACGAGGGGAAGCGGGATATGAGGAGCTTGAGTCCGAGGACGCTGGTGTTGGCGGCGGCGGTGGTGGCGCTTGCGCTCGCCGCGCTCGCGCCCGATGCCCTCGCCGAAGGCCGCTGCGGCAGCTTCACGTGGTGCAACACCGCGCTGTCGCCCAGCGAGCGGGCCGAACTGATGCTCGCTGCGATGTCGCAATCGGACAAGGTCGGCATCCTCACCGGCCAGGAAGCCTCCGATGTGGGGCTCCCCCCGATCAGGTTCACGGACGGTGCGGTCGGCGCGGGCGGCGTCGGCTCGGGCACCGAAGCCGCGACCGCCATGCCGGCCGCGATCGCGCTCGCCGCGAACTTCGACCAGGCGCTCGCGCGCCGCTACGGCGAAGTCGTCGGCGCCGAGGTGAAGCACCGCGGCTTCGATGGCGACTACGGGCCGACGGTGAACATCATGCGCACGCCGCTCGGCGGGCGCACCTACGAGGCATACGGCGAGGACCCCTACCTCGCCGCCCAGACGGCCGTCGGCTGGATCGACGGCTTGCAGTCGGAGGGCGTGATGGCCGACGTGAAGCACTTCGCCGCGAACAACCAGGAGGGCCAGCTCGGCGTCTCGCCGGCCGAGGGCGTCGTGGGCGGCCGCTTCGACACGAACGTGACGGTCGACCCGCGCTGGTTGCAAGAAATCGAATTCCCCGCGTTCGAGGCAGCCGTCGAGCAGGCGCACAGCGCGACCGTGATGTGCTCCTACAACCTCGTCAACGGCGCCTACGCGTGCGCGAACCCGTACCTGCTCAAACGCACGCTGCGCGGCGAATGGGGCTTCACCGGCTTCGTCGCCTCCGACGCGGGGGCCTGCCACGAGCCCAACGAAGACCTCCAGGCGGGGCTGAACCTCGACATCCTCGACACCTGCTACTCGCCACCCGAGGTCGACGCGCTGCTCGCCAGCGGCCTCGTCGGCGAAGCCACGCTGAACGCGCGCGTCTCGGAGATCCTGCGCACGCTTTTCGCGAACGGCTTCTTCGACCACCCCACGTGGCCGAAGAACATCGCCCAAGACGACGTCGCGAGCGATGAGGCCGCCGCAGATGCGGCCGCGGAGGGCGGCTCGGTGCTGCTCGAGAACAACGGCGTGCTCCCGATCGATCCCGCCAGGGTCCACTCGATCGCGGTGATCGGCCCGGCCGCCGCCCAGTACATCCACGGGAACGGCTCCTCGCAGGTGACCCCGTATCTCAAGACCACCGCGCTGGCGGGCATCCAGGCGCGCGCAGCACAGTCGCACGTGCCCGTGACCTACAACGAAGGCACCGTCGCCGCAAGCGCCGAAGCGGCCGCCAGGAGCGCGAGCCTCGCGATCGTCGTGGTCGCCGACACCGAGTCGGAGGGGGTCGACAAGGCGTGCATGTCGCTGACGGCGCAATGCGGCACCGGGCAGGCCACGCCGCCCAACCCGGAATCGACGCAACTCGACTTCGGCAACCAGGACGCGCTCATCTCCGAGGTCGCCGCGGCCAACCCCAACACCGTCGTGGTGCTCGAGACCGGCGCCCCCGTGCTGACGCCCTGGCGCAAGCAGATCGCGGGGCTGCTGGAGAGCTGGTACCCCGGAGAGGACGGCGGCGCGGCGATCGCGCACGTGCTCTTCGGCGACGTCGACGCCGGCGGTCGCCTGCCGGCCACGTTCCCGCAGCAGGAATCGGACATCCCGACCGCGGCCGGCGGCGCGCGCCAGTACCCGGGCGTTCCCGAACCGCTCGAATCCGAATGTCAGGTGCAGACGAGCATCCCGTGCCCCTACTTCCAGGAGAACTACAGCGAAGGCGTCTTCGTCGGCTACCGCTCCTATCAGCAGCGCCACATCCAGCCCGCGTTCCCGTTCGGCTTCGGGCTCTCCTACACGCGCTTCCAGTTCAGCCATCTGAAGCTCGTGCGCGCCGGTGGCGCACCCCCGAGCGAGGTCAGCGTCACCGTCAAGAACACCGGCGCACGCAGCGGCTGGGCCGTCCCCGAGCTGTACCTCGCGCTGCCCTCGCTGCCGGGGATCCCGGAGCCGCCGCTGCAGCTGAAGGGCTTCGGCAAGGTCGAGCTGGCGCCGCGCCAGAGCGCGCGCGTGAGCATGGCGCTCGACCCGCGCTCGTTCTCCTACTGGTCTGACGAAGCCGGCGAATGGCGCATCGCGCCCGGGTGCGATGAGATCGAGGTCGGTCCCTCCTCGAGCGACCTGCCGCTGCACGCCTTCATCGCACAGGCACACGCCAAGTGCCACCAATGATCGGCTTCGGAGATCGCGCGCGCTTCGCCGCGGGACGCAGACGCCCCGCGTTCGTAGCGATCCTCGCGGTCCTCGCGGTCGCGATCCCGGCCAGCCCGGCAGCCGCTTCGCGTGGCGGGCCCCCGAGCTTCCTCAGCGGCGACGGGCTCGCGGTCACCTCGGTCAAGCGGCTCGACGCGCGGCTCTACGAACTCACCCTCACCACCTCCGCGCTCCCGGGCCCGGCGACGGTTCGGGTCCTGCTGCCGGCCAGCTATGAAACCGAACCCAGGCGCCACTACCCGGTGGTGTACCTCTTCCACGGAACGAGCGGCGGCGCCGCCGACTGGACGGTCAAAGGCGAAGCCGAGCAGACGACCGAAGGCCTGCCGCTGATCGTGGTGATGCCGGACATCGGGCTGAAGGACGACGGCGGCGGCTATTGCACCAACTGGGTGAGCGGCACCTACAGCTGGGAAACCTTCCACATCGACGAGCTGATCCCGTGGATCGACGCCAGCCTGCGCACCAACGCCACACGCGCGGGCCGCGCCATCGCGGGGCTCTCGCAGGGCGGCTTCTGCTCGATGAGCTACGCCGCCCGCCACCCGGACATGTTCGAGACGGCGCTCGCGTACTCGGGCGTCCCCGACATCGCCTACAACGCCACGGACGCGGCCGGGACCACGGCGGTCATCAACGCGACCGAAGTCGGCCTGGACGGAGAAGCGCCCAACTCGATCTTCGGCAGCCGCGCGAGCGACGAGATCAACTGGGCCGAGCACGACCCGACGACGCTCGCCGAGAACCTGCGCGGGATGAACCTGTTCGAGTATTTCGGCAACGGCCAGCCGGCGCCGGAAGAATCGCCAGAACCCGCGGCGATGTCGATCGAGGCGCTCGTTCACGAAGACAACATCCACTTCCACGAACGCCTCACCGAACTCGACATACCGAGCCTCTATGACCCCTACGGCGACGGCACGCACTCCTGGCCGTACTGGGCGCGCGACCTCAGGTGGAGCATCGCTCCGATCATGGAAGACTTCGCGCGGCCGCTGGCGGCGCCCGAAAAGGTGACGTACACGATCGCCGACCCGCAGTACTCGGTGTACGGCTGGAGCGTGACGATGCATCGCACGGCGGAGGAATTCTCGACGCTCGAGCAGGCCGGCGCACAGGGTTTCGCGCTCGCCGGCAGCGGATCGGCGTCCGTCCTGACGCCGCGCGACTACCGGCCCGGCAGGCAGTATCAGGTCGCGCTGCGCGCTCAGACCGGCTCAAGCGGCTCACTGCTGCGCGCGGACGGCGAAGGGCGGCTGCACATCGAAGTGCCGCTGGGACCGCCGAACCCCTACCAGCAGTACACCGCCGAAGCGACCGCGGCCGGCACGCCCGTCTACACGACGTCCGTCACGGTCTCCAGGGCATCGACCAAGGCTCGCTGAGCGCTACAGCGCCAGCGGCTTGCCGCTGGCGAGAACCAGCACCGAGCCGCGCGCGGCATCCAGCGCCGTGCGCACGGCGCCGCTGAGCGCGACGCGCCCGGCCGGCGCCGCCGGTTGGGATCCCACCACCATCAGGTCTGCATCGGAGGGCGCGCCAACGCCAGCGCCGAGCTTGGCGGCGAGCGCGTCCGCGGTCTGCCGAGCGGTCGGATCCTCTGCGGGGAGGATGGCGATCCGCTTGATGCTCGCGTCCGGCTGCGCGCGCAGACCCGCCGCGGCTACCCCGATCGCGACCGTCCCGATCTCGAGCAGCCGCTCGGCCGACGCGGGAGGCTCCGCGTGCCCCGGCGGGGTGCGGTAGTCCGAACCGAAGACGATCAGCGACGCGCCCTCGGACTCGGCGAGCTCCTCGAGGCCGGCGCCCGTGGACGCGCTAAACACCACGTAGCGGGGGACCTCTGGCAGGGCAAGCCGCGCCGCGCCATGTTCAAGGCGCTGCTCGGCGTCGTGCTGGGCGAGCTCCTCACGCGCCGGGTCGAGCTCGCGCACGTGGCGCACGTAGGCGAGCGCGATGCGCGCGCTCTCGCCCGCCAGCAGCGCGCCGAGCGCGAGCGCGTCGTCGTCGTTCGGGGTGCCGTCGTAGGAGATGATGATCTCGGCGCTCAAGCGGCCCTCATCCTGTGCGACAGCCCCGCCCGCCCGCATTGGACGGCTGGCCAGCAATCGCGTCGAGTTCTTGTGCACTCAGTCGAGCAGCACGAGCGTGAAGCCGTCGTAGCCCTTCACGCCCACGGTCTGGATCGTGGTCGCGCTCCAGGGGCCGCCAGCCGCGAGCAGTTTGTGCAGCCGGCGCATCCCGCGCGCGCCCGGATCGTCCGTGGTGCGGCGCGCGAGCTCGCCATCGCGCACGACGTTGTCCACCACCACGAGCGCGCCGGGGCGCGTCAGCTCCAGCGCCGCGGTGAAGTACTCGGGCGTTTTCGCCTTGTCCGCGTCGATGAACACCAGGTCGAACGGCGCCGCGCCCTCCTCGCGCAGTGCCGTCAGCGCGTCGAGCGCCGGGCCCACGCGCTGCTCGACCAGCTCCGCCACGCCCGCACGCTCGAGGTTCGCGTGCGCCACCTCCGCGAACTGCGCCTTCAGCTCGAGCGTCACCAGCCGGCCCTCCTCTGGCAGGGCCCTCGCCAGCCAGATCGTGCTGTAGCCGCCGAGGGTCCCGAGCTCGAGGATCCTGCGTGCACCGTGAACGCGCGCGAGCAGGTGCAGCAGCTTGCCCTGCGGCGGCGACACCGCTATCTGCGGCAGGCCCGCGCGCGCGCTCTCGCTGACCGCCGCGCGCAGCGCCTCGTCCTCCCCCACCACGAGCCCGGTGATGAACTCGTCGACGGCGACCCAGGTCTGCTCGCTCATGGCTGCCGCCCTAGCGTGCGTGGGCCGGCTCGGGGCTCATCAGCGCGAGCGGAAGCGCGAGGCCGGCCGAACGGCGCACGGTCGCGATCTGCCGGCCCGGCTGCACCGCCGCCCGCAGCTCGCCGGCGTGCTCGCCGATCCGCTCCACCGTGTCCGCGAGGTCCGTCGCGAGCAGCGCGAGACCCCACAGCCGCGCCGGCCGCTCCACGCCGCCGCCGCGGTGCACCGCCTCGGCGGGCGCCTGCACCACCTCGAGGATCACCTCGCCCAGGCGGAAGAACGCCTGCCGCGGGGCGCCCGCCGGCGTCGGCTCCTCACGCACGCGCCGCAGGTCGAGGCCCGCCGCCTGCAGTGCCGCGATCGTGCGGTCCAGGGCGGGTGAGAACACGACCACGTGGTCGATCGCTACGACGCCGTTCGGGTGCGCGGGCGCTTGCTCGCGCAGCTCGCTGGAGGAGACCCGGGTGGGCAGCCCGTCGAGGTCGCGGTCGAGCACCCCGCGCAGCGACCAGGCGGTGATCCCGCGCCCCGCGCCCGCGCCGAGCAGCCTCAGGTTCACGCGGCCGATCGCGCAATCCCGCCCGTGCACGTCGAAACCGAGCTCGCGCCAGCGCTCGGGCTCGTCGGCCAGGTCCAACTCGTCGATCGTCGGCGTCGGGATCGTGGCCCTCCTAGGGCGGTGGCTGTTGACGGGTGGCTGGCGAACGGTACACGCTCGGATCGCGCGCTCCCAGACGCCTAACCTGGGAGCGACATGTCTACACATCCGCGATCGCCACAGCCCGACACGAGCCGCTCGCCCGGGCTGACCGCGCTGCGCTACGTGCTGCCCACGGTGATCGTGGCCGCCGGAGCCGTGGTGATGGCGTTCGGCAGCGAAGTCGACCTCGAGGGCGGCGGCGCGATCGTGAGCGCCGGCCTTGCGACCTTCTTCATCAACTGGCTCTTCCGCATCGGCGTCGCCGGTGATCGCGAGCGTGAGCGCGAGGACGCCGCCCGCGACTACTTCGACCGACATGGGCGCTGGCCGGGCTGACCGTCGCCGCCGACAGCCCCCGCAGGAGCGCGCGCGCATCTTTCGCCACCCGTCCAACGCCCGCGCGGCTTTCGGTCGATGAGAATGGATGCGTGGGAGACAGAGCCGGCGTGACGCAGCCCGCGAGGGGAGGGACACGCGCGTGAGCACGCAGACGCCTCCGACCTCCCTCGAGGGCCCCAGCCGCTATCGCCCGCAGGCGCCGTTCCTCGATGAGCTCTTCGAGGTCGACGGCACGCCGCGCCCCACCGCGCGCGCGCTCATCGAGGGGCTCGAGCGCCTCGGTCCCGCGGGCCTGCTCGAGGCCGGCAGCCGCCGCGATGCGATCTTCATGCAGCAAGGCATCACCTTCGAGACGGGCGCCGCCGGCAGCGCGAGCCGCGACAGGCCCTTCCCGTTGGACCTCGTCCCGCGCGTGCTCGACGGCGGGCAGTGGAGGTCGATCAAGCGCGGGCTCGCCCAGCGCATCCGTGCGCTGAACCACTTCGTCGATGACGTCTACCACGCGCGCGAGATCGTGCGCGAGGGCATCGTGCCCTGGCGGCTGGTCGCCTCCTGCCCACACTTCGCGCGTGCCGTGCACGGGATCCGCCCGCCCGGCGGCGTCTACACGCACGTCGCCGGCTGCGACCTCGTGCGCCACAGCGACGGCAGCTGGAAGGTGATCGAGGACAACGTGCGCATCCCCTCGGGCATCTCCTACGTGCTCGAGAACCGCGCAGCGATGGCCCGCCTCGTGCCCGAGCTGTTCGCCTCCTACCGCGTGCGCCGCATCGACCACTACCCGCAGCTGCTGCTCGGCGCCCTGCGCGCGGTCGCGCCGTCGGCCGAGAGCGAGGCGACGGTGGTGGTGTGGACGCCCGGGCCCGCCAACCCCGCCTACTTCGAGCACGCCTTCCTCGCGCGCCAGATGGGGGTGGAGCTCGTCGAGGCCTCCGACCTCGTCGTGCGCGACGACGTGGTCTATATGCGCACGACGCGCGGGCTCGAGCGCGCGCACGCGATCTACCGCCGGCTCGACGACGACTTCGTCGACCCGCTCGAGTTCCGCGCCGACTCGCTGCTCGGCGTCCCCGGGCTCGTGCGCGCCTACCGCGCCGGCAGCGTCGCGATCGCCAACGCCTTCGGCACGGGCGTCGCCGACGACAAGGCGATCTACTGCTTCGTGCCGGAGATGATCCGCTTCTACCTCGGCGAGCAGCCGATCCTCGAGAACGTCAAGACCTACCTGCTGTCGGACCCCGAGATCCTCGAGCACGTGCTCGAGCGCCTCGACGAGCTGGTGCTGAAGCCGACCGGCGAGTCCGGCGGGCGCGGCGTCATGATCGGCCCGCACGCGAGCGAGCAGGAGATCGAGCGCATGCGCGGCGTCATCGCCCAGCACCCCGAACGCTGGATCGCGCAGGACGTGGTGCGCCTCTCGACCGTCCCCACCGTCAGCGCCGGCGGGGATCTCGTGCCCCGCCACGTGGACCTGCGCCCCTTCGCGATCTTCGGCGAGCGCATCGACATCGTCCCCGGCGGGCTCACGCGAGTCGCGCTCGAGGAGGGCTCGCTGATCGTCAACTCCTCGCGCGGCGGCGGCTCCAAGGACACGTGGGTGCTCGAGGACGGCGACGACGCCGATCGCGCGGGGCCGCCGATCGCCGACACGCAGCCCCCCGCGCTGCCCGACCTCCGCTACGGGGGCTGGAGCGGCCAGCAGCAGCAGCAGCAGCAGCAGGGACAGGCGCGCTGATGCTCGCGCGCATCGCCCACCAGCTGTACTGGCTGGGGCGCAACCTCGCGCGCGCGGAGTTCACGGCGCGCGCCGTCGAGGCCGTCTTCCAGGCGGAGCTGCAGGGCGCCTCCGACACGGCGCCCGGCGTGAGCTTCGGCTCGGGCCGGCTGCTCGCGATGCTCGGCGACGTGAGCCCGGACAGCGCCGGCGCGGCCGGCCGCGGCTCCGCGGCGCTGGGCCAGCTCACGCTCGACCCGGAACGTCCGGGCTCGATGCTGGCAAGCATCGAACGCGCCCGCAACGGTGCGCGCACCGTGCGCGACGTGATCAGCGCGGAGATGTGGCAGGCGATCAACACGACCGCGCTCGGCCTGCACGGCGACGCCCAGCCGGGCTGGGCGGTGCCGGCGGGCCCGTTCCTCGCGTCGCAGTACGTCAAGGAGCGCACCGCGCTGATCTGGGGGGTCGCCAACCGCTCGATGCTGCGCGATGAGGCGAAGTGCTTCCTCGACGCGGGCGGCCTGATCGAGATCGCCGACATGGTGCTGCGCATGCTCCAGGTGGCCATGCCGCCGACCGACGCCGAGACTTCCGACGGCACGGCGCTTATCCTGCTGCAGGCGGTGGGCGGTTTTCATGCCTATCTGCGCGCCGTCACCGCGCCGCCCAACGCGCACCCGGTGGCGCGCTTCCTGCTGTTCGAGCGCGCCTACCCCGACAGCGTCGCCGCCTGCGTGGACTCCCTGAACGAGGTCTTCACCGAGGCCGACGCGGGCCCGCGCAACTCCAAGCCGGTGCTGCGGGTCAGCCGGCTGGCGGCCGACCTCGACTTCCAGCGCCGCGCGCTGCCGGACGGCGCGGAGCTCGGCGGCATCTGCCTGGAGACCCAGCAGGAGCTCGCGCACATCGACCAGGACGTCGCCGAGCGCTACTTCGCAGGGGCGGCCCAGCGGCCGCTGCGGGGATGAGACGGTCGATGCACTTCGCGATCCGATACCTCACCGAGTACCAGTACGACGCGCCCGTGACAGACAACCTGAACGCGCTGCGCGTGCGCCCCGCCACCACCTCGACGCAGCGCTGCGACGAGTTCCACACGCGCATCGACCCCGAAGCGCGCGTCACCCGCCACCTCGACTACTTCGGCACGGAGGTCATCGAGTTCGGCATCCCGGGCGTCCACGATCACCTCACGATCGACGTGCGCGCGCGCGTGGTCACCTCCGCCCCCCCGGAGCCGCCCGAGGGCTCGTGGACGACGCTGCATGCACCCCCCCTACGCCGACGCGGCGGGGGAGTTCGCGCTCGGCTGGCAGGACCAGCCGGCGATCGCCGGGCTGCAGGAGCTCGAGGCGGCGATCGAGGCGCCGACGCCGCTGCTCACGCTCGAGCGCCTGTGCGAGGTGATCCCGGACCGCTTCGAGTACCGCGCCGGCGCGACCTACGTCGGATCCGGGATCGAGGACCTGCTCGAGCAGGGCGCAGGGGTGTGCCAGGACTTCGTGCACATCTCGCTCGTGCTGCTGCGCCGCCGCGGGATCGCCGCCCGCTACGTCTCGGGGTACCTGTGGGCGGCACCGGACGACAACGACGGAGACTCGCTCGTCGTCGACACGCACGCCTGGCTGGAGGCGCTGCTGCCCGGCGAGGACGCGGGCGGCGAGCCCGTCTGGGTGGGCGCCGACCCGACCAACCGCAAGCTCGCCGACGACACCCACGTGAAGATCGGCCACGGCCGCTTCTACGCCGACGTACCGCCGGTCAAGGGCCTCTACATGGGGGGCGCGAACTCCGAGTTGTCCGCGGCGGTCACCCTGTCCCGGCTCGACCCGCAGGCGAGCGCGCGTGCCTGAGCGCGCCCCCGACCGCCTCGCGGAAGGCGGCGGCGATCGCCTCCGGGCGGTAGCGCCAGCGAAGCTCGCGCGCGCGCTCGGCCGCTAGTGCGCCCGCGCGCTCGGGCTGCGCGTATACCTGCCTGAGCAGCTGCGCGCCGTGCTCGACGTCGGGCTCGGCCCAGCGCTGGTCGGGGCTGTAGCTGCTCGCCCCGGCCGAGTCGCGCACGGGCACGAGCTCGTAGTCAACGAGGTAGGGGGAGCCCTCGAGGTAGTCGAGCTGGCCGCCGAAGCCGGTGGTCACGACCGGTTTGCCGTGGCAGGCCGCATCGAAGCTCCCGAGCCCCCAGCCCTCGCTGTGGCAGAGCGACACGAAGCAGTCTCCGCGCATGTGCAGCGCCGCCAGCTCGAGGTCGCTGAGCTCGCGCGTGATCAGCTTCACGGCCGGCGCATGCTCGTGCGCGGCGAGCAGGCGCGCGAGCGACCACGCCGTCGTGCCCTGGCGCGCGCGCCCCGCGCCGGCGGCCATTTCGACCGTGTAGTCGCGCAGGGAGGTCTTCACGACGAGCATCACGTCGTCGCGGTCCCCGAAGGCGCGCAGGAACGCCCTGACAGTCTTGTCGAGCGCCTTGCGCGCCGTCCACATCGCGATCGTGTAGAAGACGAACGTGTCCGCGGGGATCGAGTCCCAGAGCGCCGCGGCGTGCGCTGGCAGCGGCGGCGGGGCGGCGTGCGGGACGACGGCGACCGGCGTGCGCACGGGCGAGGCTTCGATCACCTCGGCGTTGAAGCGGCAGGGAACGACGATCAGGTCGGCCGCGTCCATGCAGGCGACCCAGTGCTCTGGCAGCCGGTCGGTCTCCCACACGGTGTGGCCGACGAGCAGCGCCTCGCGCTGCTCGCGGCGCAGGGGGGGCAAGTGCTCGGGAACGAGGTGGGCAACCACCACGGGCGCCTGCCCCTCGCAGGCGCCGGCGGCGGGCGGCGACGCGGCCGCACTCAGTCCCGGCGAGTAGAAGAGCTTCGTGTCGAGCTCGGGGACGTAGGGCAGCCAATCGACCGCGATGCCGGAGCCCTCGAGAGCGGCCATGCAGCGGTCGGCAGCGACGCCGTAGCCCGATACGTCGTCGGTCGAGTGGTAGCTCCAATGCGGGCCGCCCGGCCGCTCGGACGGGGGCAGGTAAGGGCGCAGGATCTCGGCGACGGTGCTGCGCGCTGAGCGCACGAACGACGGCGTCACCCAGCCGGCGTGCGCGGGGCTGAAGTCGCGGCGCCCGCGCTCCCACCACAGGTGCGCCCACAGGTGGACGCTGAGCGCCGCGTGCGGGATCTCATGGCGCTCGCGCAGCAGCGCCGCCAGGCCGCGCACCGTCGCGGGGAAGGCGAAGAAGCTCGCCTGCGGCTCGAGGCGCACCTGCTCCGGCATCTGCTCGCTGAGCTCGTGTGAGAGGAAGCCGCTGTGGTTGCTCCAGCTGCCGTCGAGCGCGCTCTCCATGCGCTCGCGCCAGGCACGCGCGAAGGCCGCATCCGGCGCCGCCATCAGCAGCGCGTTGCATAGCGATGGCCGCAGCTCGCCGCTCAGCTCGTCGTGCACCGCCGGCTCGCGCCCGATCACGAACTGCTCCCCGAACAGCTCCCGCGGGAACTCGCGCACGAAGATCGTGTCGATGTCCGCGTACACGCCGCCGTGCTCGATCAGCGCATCGAGCCGTATGAAGTCGGCGTGATGGGCGTAGCGAAAGCGCTCCGGGACCAGCCCGCCCGGGTACTCGGCCGCGAGCACCGCCTCGATGGGCTCGACCGGCACGAGCGTCAGATGCTCGCTGATGCGATCCCACCAGGGCCCCCACGGAAGGTGGCCGTGGTGCAGGTAGATCCGCTCGGGCGCCAGCACGCGACGGCAGGACTCGATCGAGGCGTAGTGCAGGAAATGCATCGGCTCGTGCTGCTCCTGCAGCCCGAAGACGAAGTGCGCGACGCGCGGGATCATCGACTCGCGGCGCTGCTAGCCTGCCACCCGCCGCTGCGAGAGAGCCCACGATGAGCACCTCCAACCCCATCCGCAGCGAGGGCCTCGAGATCGACGAGGCCGACGATGGCCTGGTCATCTTCGACCCTGTCGAGGACATGGTGCACCACCTCAACCCGACCGCGGCGATCATCTTCGACCTCTGCGACGGCAGCCGCGACCTCGAGCGGATCGCGGCGCTGCTCGCCGAGGTCTACGAACTGAACGAGCCAGCGCGCGAGGACGCGCTCGCCGGACTGCGCGGGCTCGCCGAGCGCAGGCTGATCCACTGGGAGGATCACGAGGACAGCACCGGCTGAGGCTCACCAGTGTCCTCGAGGGTCCCCGCGAGGAACGCACGTACGCGCGGGATGACCGCCTGGTGGCTGTAGCGCTCGCGGACGAGTCGCCCGGCGTGCTCGACCAGGCGCGCGGCCAGCGCGGTGTCGGACGCGAGCGCCGCCACCGCCGCGGCGAGCCCCTGCGCGTCCGTGCCCAGCACCAGCTCGCGCCCGTCGGCGACCTCGAGGCCCTCGGCGGCGGCCGGCGTCGCGACGACGGGGACGGCGTGCGCGAACGCCTCGAGCAGTTTCGTGCGCGTCCCGCCGCCGCCGCGCAGCGGGGCGACCACGACGTCGGCCTCGGCGTACAGCGCACCCAGGTCATCGACGAAGCCGCACACCCGCACCGAGGGCGAGGCCAGGCGCTCGATGGCCTCGCCCGCGGGCCCCGCCAGCGTGAGACGGAGCGGGCGAGCGCCCAGCTGCTCGCTCAGGCTCGGCAGCACCTCGTGCACGAGCGCCTGCGCGGCCTGCACGTTCGGAAGGTAGGTGAGATTGCCGACGAACAGCAGACGCAGCTCGCTCGCCTCGGGGCTGTGCCGCGGGTGGGGGATCTCGACGGCGTTGGGCACGCAGTCAACTCGCAGGCCGTGGCGCTCGGCGATCGCCCGCGCGTCGACCGGCGAGGCCCCGCAGAGTCCGCCGTAGAGGCCGCCGAACGCCGCGAGCAGGCGTTCGTAGGCGCTCGCCTCGCCCCGCTCTGCGTAGACCGAGGCGAACACCGCGGCGTCGTCCTCGTCGAGGTCGAGCGTGCGCGCCGCCACCTCCAGGCGCTCTGCGAGCGCCACCCCCAGCGGTGCCATGTAGGCGCGCATCACATGCAGCGCGTCAAAGCGCCGCTCCCCGAGCGCCTGCGCGAGGGCGTCGACGAGCCCGGGCGAGGCCAGGCGTGCTGCGCGCGGCAGCCGTCCCGAGGAGGCCAGCAGCCCGCGCCAGCGCGGATCGGCCAGCAGCGAGCGCAGTCCCTCGCGGGCTGCGGCCGGGTCGGGCGCCACCTCGGTCACGAGCACCCCGCGCGCGCCGGCAACGCTCCCGGCGACTGGCACGACCAACACGTGGACCTCGAAGTCCCGTGCGGCGGCGCGCCTGAAGAGCTCGCAGCGCATCGCGAGTCCGTTGCCGCTGAGCGCGGGCCGGATCGGCGCCAGCAGGATCAGCCGGCGTGGGCCGCGCGCGAGGCTCACGGGGTTACCGCTAGCGGCCTCCGGGCGCGGCCGAGCGCTTGCGCCGGGCGCGCCCTCGCGCCAGCTGCAGCCGGGACCGGTAGACGGTGCTCTGCGGGTCCTCGCGCAGCGCCTGTTCATAGGATTCCGCGGCCTGCTCGAAGCGGCCGCAGGCGAACAGGCACACCCCGCGCGCCTCGTGCGCGAACTCGCCGAAGATTCGCTCGTCATACGCAGCGCCCTCGTCGGGAAGGGCGGCGAGGTCGACCGAGAGCAGGTCATCGAGCAGGACTAGCGCCTCCTCGTAACTGCGCTCGGAGATGAGGACGGCAGCCTGCACCCACCACAGCAGCTTGTTCTGCGGATAGCGCCCGCGCGCCTCCGCGAGCAGCTCGGAGATGTCCTCCCCCCGCGCGCGCCGGGCGCGCACGAGGTCGGTGAACGCGAGCACGCCCAGCGGGTCGTGCGGACGACGCCGTGCCAGCGCGGCGGCATCGGTGAGGACCGCAAGCGCCTCCTCGTTCTCGCCGAGCCCGGCGAGCACGCGCGCGAGGTGGTGGCGGTTGAAGAGGTTGTCGGGCTCCTGCTCGAGCTGTGTGCGCAGCAGCGGCAGGTTGCGCCGGTGCTTGTGCGTCTGATCGCCCTCGTAGCCACTGTGCTCGAGCAGCAGGCCGCAGTCGCCGACGGGCCGGCGCTCGATGCGCGAGATGGTCGCGATCGACGGAGTCACCTTCTCGTGGATGGCACCCGCGAAGCGGATGCGAGGGTCGTTGCGCCACAGCCTGTGCTCGCGGTAGGGAGTGGAGTGGCTGTCCGGCTTCAGCAGCAGCCGGAAGGCGATCTCGCGCGCGCCCTCGAGCATCGCCTGCACGCTCTCGCGCTCGGCCCCGACGAGACGCTCGTCCGCGTCGATGTAGAGGATCCACGCTCCCTGCGCCGCATCCAGGCCGACGTTGCGTGCCTGTGCGAAATCGCCGTCCCAGCTGTGGTGGATGACGCGCGCGCCGTGCTCGGCGGCGATCCTCGGCGACTCATCGCTCGACCCGGTATCGACGAGCACGATCTCGTCCACGACGCGCTCGATCGAGGTCAGGCAGCGCGCGAGCACATCCGCCTCGTCTCGCACGATCAGCGCGGCGCTCAGCAGCATGACCAGGGGAGGTGAACCGGCTGCGCCGGAGCCCTAGGGCGTCAGGTGCAGTGCAGATTTTCCTGCGCGCGACGCGCTTCGCGGATGAGGTTTTCCGCAAGGTGTTCGGGAAGCTTGCCGCCCGGGTTTTCGACCTTCGAGATGAACAGACCCCACGTCTTGAACGCGGCGAGCGGTTCTTCGCCGGCTTCCTGAAGCGCTGCCTGCAGCGCGAGATCGCAGAAGGCGGTCGCGACGCGAAAGCCCAGCGGCGGTTTGAGCCCGTAATGCGTGCTCTCGAAGACGGCGTTCAGGATGTCGTTGAGGATGTCGTAGAGCGGCGAGCCCGGACGGAACTGGTTCGGGTAGTTCTGGTTCGGGAAGCACTGGTTCGGGTGGCTCTGGCCGGGAGTCGGACTTCCCTCGGCGATCGCGTCCATGCCGAAGGACACGATCAGCGGCGCCCCAAGCGCGGCGAACGTCGCCTTCTTCAGAAAGGTCCGGCGCGGTACCCCGAGTTCCTCAAGACGCTCAGTGCTCATCTGCCCTCCTTAACGTGATGCCAGTTGGTCGTCCGCAGCGGCGCCCTACGCCGTCCTGCCGAGCTGGAAGCTACCAGAGAAGCCGCCTCGTGGCGAATGCTCATCGACCCGCGCAGGCGCAGCCGTTCAGCCGTGGTATTCGGCGATGGCGCTGGTGAACGCGAGCGCTTCCTGGGCGATGCCGTCGCATTCTTCTTCCGGTGCGCCACCGCACGAGCGGTCGCGGTTCACCGCCCAGAACGTGAGCCGCGCGAGGTGGCGCTCGCGCGCGAACGCGAGCATCGTCTGCAGGTCTTCGAGGCTCACCGTCTCCGACGCTTCGTCGGTGTGACCGTTCATCGAGGAGATCCCGGCGTGTTCGAAGGCGTCGGCTTCACTGATGGCGTAGGCCGAGACAAGATCGCGCGCGAGCCCTTCGACGGCGCGCACGGAGGCGTGCCCCATGTCGGTCCTCGCGGCGCCGAAGTCGAACGGCATGATCGTCCAGGAGCTCGGCTGCAGGCCGGCGGATGCCGCGTCCGCGATCAGGCTGAGGCCCTGGGCTTCGGGGCCTGCTTCGCTCGCGGGGAACGTGATCGAGATCTCCAGCGTCGGGCGCGCCGCGCGCACGAGCGCGAGCGCTTCGACGACGCGCCTGCGGACCTTCTTGCTCGACAGCTCGGTGTGCTCGATATCGACGTCGATCGCGCGCAGCGAGTAGGCGCCGATCACCTTCTCGTATGCGCCCGCGAGCGCCGCGGCGCTCGCGCACGAACTGCCGAGCTTCTTGCCGCTCCAGCCGCCGAAGGAGACGTCCACTTCCCCGCCGGCCCCCCTGATCGCTTCGATCGCCTGCTCGTCAACGCCGCCGAGCAGGGGGCGGCTGCCGTCCCACTCGGGGTTGCAGCGGCCCCTGTCGAGGACGAACGCGAGCGTGAGGTCCCTGACCCCGGTCTGTTCGACGACGCTCGCGGGCGGCTGCGGATCGCCCCAGCCCAGGTACTCATAGGGAGCGGCCATCTCGACGGGCTGTTCGGAGGCCGAGGCACCCGCCACGGCCGCCAGCGGGAAGAGAGCGAGCGCGAGCAGCACCGTGCAGACACCCAGCGGCTTCGCGTGTACGAGCAGGGCACGGGGCATGTAGGGGCAGGATAGGCCGCGCCTGGAGCCTCGGCCAGGCGGCCGGCGCCCTGGTCAGCGATCGTCACCGGTGCTCGCGCGCAGCTCCACGAGCAGCGGCGGATGGTCGGAGAGCTCGACCTGCCTGCCGTCGAGCTCGATCCCCCTGTCGAGCAGCCGCGGCGCACCGACGATCTCGAGGCCGCGCGCGAAGATGTGGTCCACGTCGCGCGCCGCGACGTGGACGATCTCAGGGCCGCCCGCGCGCGGGTCACGCAGGTTCAGGTCGCCTGCGAGCAGCAGCGGCCGACCCTGCGCCCAGCCCAGCGCGAGCTCCCATAGACGCTCGAGCTCCTCCTCGGCGAGCGGAACGCGGGTGCTCGCGTGGTAGTTGACCAGGCAGGTGCCGTCGGCGAGCCGCGCGAGCTGGGCCACGCGGCGCTCGGGTCGGGTGCGCAGACGCGCGCTGCGCGCGGCGACGATCGGGCTGCGTGAGAGCAGCGCGTTGGCGCCGCCGCCGTTGGACTTCATCAGCTCCGGGTCGTGCGCTGCGAGCAACCGCCGAAGCGGTAGCAGTGCGTTGCGTGAGGTGAGCGCGGTGCGCTGTTCGGCGTGGGCGGCGCGCGCGAGACGCGGCGGCCACCAGGGAGCCACCTCCTGCAACAGGGCGGCATCCCACTCCCACGCGGCGATCTTGGCGATGAACGCCGCGGCGAGGTCCCGCCCGCGGGTCGGCGGCAGCGAGCGCCCGTGGAAGAGGTTCCAGCTGAGCACGCGCATCGCCCGTTCGCCTCACCCGGGCGCGAGCGTCAGCGAGTACACGACTGCGTCTTCGCGCTCGCCTTCGAGGGAGTCGTACAGGCGCTGCGCACGCGCGTTCTCGGGCGCCGTCTGCCAGTCCATGCGCTTGACTTTGCGGGCGCGGCAGCGCTCAGCGCAGGCGCCGATGAGCGCCCGCCCGAGCCCCGAGCCGCGGTTCGCGGGAACGACGTAGAGGTCGTTCATGACCGCTATCTCGGCCGCGATCAGCGTGTCCCAGGTCCAGAACAGGGTCGCAAATCCGGCCGCCGCGCCCGCCTCGTCGCGCGCCAGCAGCTGCAGCCCGAGGTGTTGCGGGTCCGCGATCAGTGCTCGCGCCATCGCGATCAGCGGCCCACTCCCGGGCGCGGCCTCATAGAACTCGCAGTAGCGGCGCATGAGCGGCAGGAGCGCATCGATGTCCGCCTCGGTGACCGGCTCGATCCGATAGCGCCCGCTCGCCCCGCTCATCGCGCCGGGAATCCTACGCGCGCTCCCTCACGGCGAGGACGAGACCTCCCCTCGCCGCCGCGGATATCGTCCGCGCCCATGCTCGAGGCCGGGGGGCGTCCTCCGAACATCGTGCTGCTGATCACCGACCAGCAGCGCCAACCGCAGCACTGGCCGACGGACCCCGCGTGGCTTGACGCAGCTGATGCCGAACGACGCCGAGCTGCGCACGGACCGGCATGACCTTCACGCACGCGTTCACCGCCACCGCGATGTGCTCGCCGAGCCGCGCCTGCCTGATGACGGGCAAACGCCCCTCGCGCCACGGCGTCACGCTGACGATGACCGAGGGGGACCTGTGGCCGGACCCCAAGAACGCGCCGGCGGCGCTGCGCACGTTCGCGATGCTCGGGCTGCAGCGGGGAGATCCCCCGCGCGCGGCTCGCGAGGAGCTTCGTGCGCAACGCGCTGCGGCTGCCGCCGCGCAGCGGCGACGAGCCCGAGCTGCCGCCGGGCATCGACACGCTCGCGACGCTGCTGCGGAACAGCCGGCTACCACGTCGCGATGAAGGGCAAGTGGCACCTCTCGAAGCCCGTCGACGGCGAGCACTGGAGCGCAGCCGACCCGCCGCGCGTCGAGCGCGACTACGGCTTCGCCGAATGGGAGCCCCCGGACGCCGGCGGCGACACGAAGGCCGCGAACTTCGGCGGCGGCAACGCGGGCACGAGCCTCGCGGGCTGGGATGAGGACTACACGCGCCAGATGGAGGCGTGGCTCGCGCGCGAGCATCTGCCCGAGCCGTTCTGCCTGGTCTTCTCGCTCGTGAACCCTCACGACGTGCTCGGCTATCCGGCCTCCTACGAGCAGGGCGGCTACGCCGTCGCGGAGTTCCGCGGCCTCGGCGTGCCGTTGCCGCCGACGCTCGAGGAGGACCTGCGCGAGAAGCCGACCGTGCAGGCGCTCTCGCAGCTCGGCATGGACAACTACCTCGGAGCCGCTGCCGGACCGCCAGGCCCAGCAGGACTACGTCGACTTCTACGCCCACCTGCACCGCGTCGTCGACGAGAAGATCGGGCGCCTGCTGCGGGCGCTCGGCCAGCGCCGATGACCCCGATTCGCTGCGCTCGCGCACGGTCGTCGTGCGCACCTCCGACCACGGCGAGATGGGCCTGTCCCACGGCGGGCTGCGCCAGAAGATCTTCAACGCCTACGAGGAGACGATCCGCGTGCCGCTCGTGATCTCGAGCCCGCGCCTGTTCCCGCAGGCGCGCGAGAGCGACGCGCTGGTGTCGCTGCTCGACGTCGTGCCCACGTGCCTGGGGCTGCGCGGTGCGAGCGCGCGGCCGCAGACGCCTCGACGGGTGCGACCTCGGCGCCGCTGCTGCACGGAGAGAGCGGCGCGGTGCGCGACGCGGTGCTGTTCACCTACGACGACCATCAGGCGGGCACCGCGCTGCAGAACGGCGCGGGGCAGCCGAACCGCATCCGCTGCGTGCGCGATGAGCGCTGGAAGTACGCCGTCTACCTCGACCCGGCAGGGCGCGCGCGCGCCCGAATTCGAGCTCTATGACCTCGACGAGCGACCCCTACGAGACGCGCAACCTGCTCGACAAGCGCAGCGCCCGTGCGCGCTCGCGTGCGCACGAGCAGGAGCGCGAGCGCCTCGCGCAGCGGCTGGCGGAGCTCTGCGTCGAGAGCGCGACGCTGATGCCGCGGCTGCCGGACATGGGCGCCGCGGGCGGCTCGGGCGCGAGCGCGTCGCAGCCCGCGCACGCCGCAGAGGGCGCCGTGCGCGGCGCCTGAAGGCGGCCCTCTTGCCGGGCGCCTACTGGCCGACGCCGTGGAGCTGCGAGGACGGCGGGCCGCTGCGCCAGTGCTGGGCGCCGGGCGTGCGGGGACTCGCGATAGCTCCCGGAGAGCGGCTCGAGCTGGCTGCCGCGCGCGACGCCTACGGCACCGACATGCTGATCCGTCGTGAGCCCGGAGAGCTGTACGCGCTGCGTCACGGCATGCCGCTCGACGGCCCGAACGCCTCGCCGGTGGAGGCCTGGGTGGAGCGCCTTCACCCCGACACGCTCGAGCTCGTGGCGAGCTCGCCGCGGCTCCCCGGCGGCCCCTACTGGCCGGGCGGCATCGCCGCGCACGCGAGCGGCGACTTGCACATGGTCTTCGGCTGCTGGGCGCACAGGCTCTCGCGCGAGCTCGAGGTTCTCGCCTCCCACCGGCTGCCCTCCCCGCGCCCGCACAACTCCTTCGTGCTGCTCGACGGCGGCGAGCTCGTGACCAAGGACTGCGACGCTCCGGCGGGCCTCGCGCCGTCGGTGTTCTCGGTGCTCGACCCGCACACGCTACTGGCGGTGGCCCCGGCGCTGACGCTGCCGGAGCCCTCGATCGCGAGGCTCTCCTGCGACGGCGAGAGCGTGATCGCGGTAGGCACAACACGCCTCTTCCGGCTGCGCCTTGACCGCGACGCCTCGCGCCTGGTGATCGACGATGACTGGGCGCCCTCGTACGGCCCCGCTCCCGGGCGCAGCTACGGCTGGGACCCCGTGATCACAGGCGAGCACGTGCTGTGGATGGACAACGGCCGCAACGACACCGACCGCACGATGCTCGGCAGCGGGCGCTCGCCGGACCCGCTGCGCCTGTGGTGGGCGCGCCTCGACGACGCCGCGACGCGCTCGCTGCAGATCAGCGGGCTGCCCTACGGCACCGAGTCAAACCCGCCGGGCTGGGACCCCGTGGGCGGGGTCGTGGTGGCCTACGACGCGGGCAACGCCGTGCTCGCGGCGTGGCGGATGCGCGGCGATGAGCTCGAGCCGCTGTGGCGCCGCGACGGGCACGCGCACGCCGGGCACCTGATCTTGTACCCCGACACCCGCGAGCTCCTCACACAGGACTGGAGCGATCGGCCGGCGCTGCGCAGACCGTGGGTGCGCTCCTCGCTTCGCCGCGTCCTCCCGCTGCTCGCGCGCTCCCCCGCGGCGCGGCGCGCGTCGCTGCGCACGGGCAGCGACAGCGTCGTCGTGCTCGACCTCGACAGCGGGGCAGAGAAGGCGCGCGCACGGGTGCCCTCGCCCTCGCAGGCCTTCCTCTTCCCCGCTCCCGGCTTCGACCGCGACGTCTACTACCAGTCGATCACTACGCTCGCGCGCCTGGCGGTGCGGCGGGGCTAGGGCCCCGCGACGAGCTCGATGCCGTGGGCGGCCAGGCCCGCGACGCCCCCGTCGGCGATCCGCACGACCGGGCTCCAGCCGCCGCGGCGCAGCAGGCTCGCGGCGAAGGCCGCGCGCGCGCCGGCGGCGCAGGCGACGGCGACGGCCTGCTCGGGTGCGCCGATCGGGAGCGAGCGACCGTTGCCGAGGCGCCCGAGCGGCATGTGGATCGAGCCGCTCACGTGGCCGGCGCGCCACTCCTCGCCCTCGCGCACGTCCACGAGCGCGACGGAGCGCTCGCGCAGGCGCTCGGCGAGCGTCTGCAGATCCCAGGAGCTCTCGCTCACGACGGGAAGCTCGCGCCACTCCAGGGCGATGCCGAGGATCCGCCACAGGCCGACGGCGTGCAGCGCGCGCGCCATCGCGGTTGCCTGCGCGCCGTCCTCGGCGGCGATCACGATCGGCTCCTCTGGCGCGATCGCCCAGCCCGCGCGCGTGCCCAGCGCCTGCGCGGCGACGGGCAGGTTCAGCGCGCCGGCGATGTGCCCGGCGTCGAACTCGCCCGGGCTGCGCGCATCGAGCACGGTCGCGCCGCGCTCGAGCGCATGCAGCAACTCGCCGCCTGGCATCAGTGGCGGCAGCGGCGGCGGCTCGCGCTGCCCGACGAGATTCAGCGCGACCACCGCGGACACGTTCGGGGGGCGCGCGGGGATGGTCTCGGCCAGCCGGCGCACGAACGCTCCCTCGGCGAGACAGAGCAGCGGGTTGTGGCGGCGCTCGTAGCCGATCGTCGAGCTCGTCTTCAGGCTGAGCGAGGTGCCGCCGCAGAGCGAGCCGCCGACGTGCGCGGGCCACACCTCGACGTGGTCGCCGAGCTCGAGCAGGCCACGCAAGCTCATGTGCAGCTCGCGGGCTCCGGTCTCGACCCCTACCGCCAGGTCCGGCCGCGCGAGGTCACCCACCAGCAGCGAGTCGCCGGTCAGCACCATCCACGGCTCGCGCGCGCGCGCCTCGTCGCCGACCGCGAACGCGAGGTGCTCGGGGCGGTGGCCCGGCGTGGCGAGCGCGCGCACGCAGACCGAGCCCGCACGCAGCTCATCGCCCGCGCGCAGATCACCCTCCCGCCAATCGCCCGCGCGCGCGGCCCGGTGCGAGCGCGCGCCGCTGGCAGCCGCCAGGCGCTCGCGGCCGCTGACGTGGTCGGCGTGGTCGTGGGTGTCGATCACGTGCGTGATCGAGGCGTGCTGCTCGCGCGCGATCTCGACATAGACGTCGGTGTCCAGGCGGGGGTCCACCACGATCGCCTCGCCGCCGTCGCCGAGGATGTAGGAGGCGCAGGCGAGATCGCGATAGAGGACCTGTCTGAAGAACACCGCCGTCAGCCTCCGCGCCGATTTCTCACGACTTCCGTGGAGAAAGTAGAGCAGACGCCAGCGGGCTAGTCGAGCTGGAACTCGCCGCCGCTGTAGATCACGCGCTGCTCGCCCCCGCGCAGCTGCGCGGTGACGGTACGGTCGCTCGTCGAGACGACGTCGGTGTGCACGCTCGAGGAGTTGAAGCCGAGCTCTTCCCACTGCGCTGGCGACAGGCTGCTGGGGTCGCCCTCGTAGGCATCGTGGTAGGCGCGGCCGAGCGCGATGTGCGTGTTGCCGAACTCGCCGCCCATGTTCTCGTCGTAGAGCGTCTGTGCCATGAAGCGCGTGATCCGCGAGAAGCGCCTGTCGGTGAGCGAGAACTCGCCGATGCGGTCGGCGCCCTCGGTGGCGATCATCTCGGTGAGCACGCGCTCGTTCTCCTGCGCGGAGGCCTCGACGACCCTCCCGCCCGAGAAGCGCAGGCGGATGCCACGCACGAGGTTGCCGTAGCGGTAGAGCGGCTGGTTGCAGTAGATCCAGCCCTCGGTGCGCGCGCCAGTCGGGGCTCGTGAAGATCTCGAAGCTCGGGATGTTGCGGCCGCGCCCCCCGAGCCAGCGGCGCTGGGAGCCGACGCCGACCCAGAGGTCGACGTCCTCGCCCTGCGACGTGCACGCGCTCGATCTGGAGCTCGTCGAGCCGCTCGCGCGTTCCTTCGAGCCGCTCGAAGACCTCGCGCCAGCGCGCGATCGGATCCTCGCTGTCGAGGAAGCACGCGTTGATGATCTGCGCCCAGTACTCCTCCGCGCCCGATCGACGCCTCCGCCGCCATCGCCTCGGTCCCGTACAGGCCGAGGGTCCACGTGAAGCGGCCCTCGTTCTCCTTCTCCCCGCGCCACTCGAGCAGCTGGCGCATCGCCTCGCCGCGGCTGCATGATGCGCTTCGGGTCGCACCGAGTCCAGCGCGCGGGGATCGGTGGTAGCGACCACGCGCGACCTGGTGGTCCATTTCGTCCACCAGGCCGCGCATGTAGCGCGCCGGGAAGTAGGCGAGCTGCGACTCGTCGGCGAGCTCGAAGAAGTCGCGCGAGAGGTTGGCGCGGTCGTCCTCGTCGGGCTGGTAGGCGGACGAGCACGTGGCCGCCGGAGCGCCACACGGCGCGGTTGAGCTCGACGAACAGCGGCTGGGCGCATTCCGGCGCGACGATGCGCACGACCTCGCCGCGGCTTGATGCCGCTCGCCGCCGCCGAGCGCGAACTCCACGAGCACGCGCGCGTAGCGCTCGAGGATCTCCTGCGGAGGGACGTAGGTCATCGGTGGCCCACCTTAGTGAGCGCACGACCCGTCTCGACCGATGTGGTCGCGAGCGGGCCTGCGGAGGGGGAGAGCGCGGCGCCTGAGGGCGCCGGGTGGGCGTCGGGAGCGCGCTGACGAGCTCGGCGCGGGACGCCTCCTTGCCCTCAGCCGCCGAAGAGCGCGTCCACCGAGACCTCGATGCGCGCCGCGCCGATCGCCGGCTCGGCCAGCGCGAGTGCCTGCGGGGCCGGTCGGCTGACGGTGAAGAGGCTCTGCACGTGGCGAGTGAGGTAGCGCGAGGCCTGCCCGTAGCCGTGGGCGTCGTCGCGCGCGCCCGGGCGGTGGTAGTAGTCGCTGGGGCACGTACACGTGCAGGCGCCTGCGCGCGCGCGTGAGCGCGACGTAGAAGAGCCTGCGCTCTTCAGAGACGCCCTCCTCGCCGGCGGTGTTCATGTCGGCCGGGAAGTTGCCGTCGTAGGCGCTGATCAGGTGCACCGCCTCCCATTCGAGTCCCTTCGCGGAGTGCACCGTGCTGAGCACGAGGAAGTCCTCGTCGAGGTGCGGCGGGCCCGCGAGGTCCGCGCTCGAGGCGGGCGGGTCGAGCACGAGCTCGGATACGAAATGGCGAACGTCGCGCCGCGCCGCGCGCCGTGGCGGCGAGCTGCTCGAGGTCCCCCACGCGCACCTCCCCGTCCTCGTAGCGCAGCCGGATCAGCGGCGCGATCGCCGCGCACAGCCGCTCCACGAGCTGCTCGGGCGGCGCCTGCGCTTCGGCGGCCGCCGCCGCGAGCGCGCCGAACAGCGCATCGGCATGTTCGCGCGAACTCTCGGGAACGAGCGCGGCGGCCTGAGGAAGGCGGGCGAGTCCCTCCGCGCCGGCGCCGGCGAGGGGCCCTCGGCCGCCGGCTCGGCCCGCGGCCCGGCGCCCGTCTGCGGCTCTCCCCGCAGCGCCTGCAGCATCCGCCGCGCGCGCGTCGGGCCCACGCCGTCGAGCAGCTGCAGCACGCGGAACCAGCTGAGCTCGTCGGCGGGGTTGTCGACCAGGCGCAGCAACGCGATCAGGTCCTTCACGTGGGCCGCCTCGAGAAAGCGCAGGCCGCCGTACTTCACGAACGGGATGCCGCGGCGCGTGAGCTCGAGCTCGAGCAGGTCCGAGTCGTGGCCGGTGCGGAACAGCACCGCCTGCGCGCGCAGATCGATGCCCTCCTCGCGCGCCGCCTGCACACGCTCGCACACCTCGCGCGCCTGCTCGGCATCGTCGTCGCGGGAACGACAGCTCCGGCTCGACGCCGCCCTCGCGCTCGCTCCAAAGCCGCTTCGGGTAGCCCGTGGGGTCCTGCGCCGAGATCGCGTTCGCGACCGCCAGGATCGGGTTCGTCGAGCGGTAGTTGCGCTCCAGCTTGACGGTGTGCACGTCGGCGAAGTGACGCGGGGAAGTCGAGGATGTGGCGCGCGCTCGCCGCGCGGAAGCCGTAGATCGCCTGGAAGTCGTCGCCGACGACCGTGAGGCCAGCGCCGCGCGAGCCCAGGTGCGCGCACGATGTCCACCTGCAGTCCGTTGACGTCCTGGTACTCGTCCACCAGCACGTGCGCGAAGCCGCCCGGCGATCCCCGGTCCCGTGATCGCGTCCGCGAGCAGCGCGCGCCAGTACAGCAGCAGGTCGTCGAGGTCGAGCACGCCGAGCGCGCGCTTGCGCGCCGCGTAGGCTCGGAACGCCTCGCCCAGCTGCTCGGCGTGCTCGGCGCACCACGGGAAGTGGCGTGCGAGCACCTCCGCGAGCGGGGCCTGGGCGTTCACCACGCGCGAGTAGATGTCGAGCATCGTGTGTGCGCGCGGGAATCGCCTGCGGCTCTCGGCGTGCCCGCGCTCCTGGCGGATCAGGTCGATCAGGTCGGCCGCGTCGCTCGCGTCGAGCACGCCGAAGCCCGCGCCCAAGCCCAGCGAGGAGGCGTGCAGGCGCACCAGCCTGTGCGCGACCGAGTGGAACGTGCCGCCCACGATGCGCCCGCTCGTGGGCGCCTCGCGCTGCGCGAGCGTGCGCGCGCGCTCGACCAGCTCGCGCGCCGCCCGGCGCGTGAAGCTGAGCAGCAGGATGCCCTCCGCGGGCACGCCCTCCCCCAGCAGCCAGGCCACGCGCGCGCACAGCGTCGCGGTCTTGCCGGTGCCCGCGCCCGCCAGCACGAGCAGCGTGCTGCCCGGATAGCTCGCCGCCTCGCGCTGACGGTCGTTCAGCCGCGCCAGGTGCGGCGGCAGCTCCTCGAGGGTGGAGGCGAACATGTGTTCGCGAAGCTACGCCAGCTCCCGGATGGAGTGCGAGCGCGCGTGCAAGCGCAACCCGGACGGGTCCGCAGGAGTTGAATGCCATGAACGTGAGATCCGCCGCGCCAGCCGGAACCCTCGTCATCGGTGCGCTCGCGCTCGCGCACGCCAGTTCCGCGCTCGCCGCGGCGCCGCTCGCATTCTCCGCAGCGCAGAGCATCGACTCCAACGCGCCGGTGAGCGCCGTCACGTGCGTCTCCGAAGCACGCTGCCTCACCGTGGACGCCAAGGGCTTCCTCACCGCGAGCAGCAACGCCGCCGCCGGGGTGTGGACAGCCCCGGTGCAGATCGACGGCGAACGCGCGCTCACCTCGATCTCCTGCACCCCCGACGGGCTCTGCGTCGCCGGCGATGGCGCGGGTGGCCTGCTCGCCAGCGAGGACTCCGGGCAGACGTGGGCGCGTCAGCCAACGGGCGAAGGCGAAATCAGAAGCGTCTCGTGCGCCTCGCGCTCGCTCTGCGCCGCCGTCGCCTCGAGCGGCGAAGTGCTCGCCAGCGGCGACCCCGCCGCCGCCAGCCCGACCTGGACCGCGGTGTCCGTCGAACACGTCGGGCTGAGCGCGGTCTCCTGCACGGGCTCGCTCTGCGTCGCGCTCGGCGCCGGCTTCCTCGCCGCCAGCAGCGAACCCGTCAGGCAGCACTCGTGGAGCACCCCGCGGGCCGCCGACGCGCGGCTCGACATGAGCGCCATCTCCTGCACCGGCGCCGAAGCGTGCGTGGCCGCCGACGAAAGCGGCGATGTGCTCGCGAGCGCCGACGCGGGGCGCGCCTCCGCCACCTGGAGCTCCACCGCCGTGGACGCGCTCGGCGACCTCGACGGCGTGTCGTGCTCGAGCAGCGGGCTGTGCCTGGCCGTCGGCACGCACGGCGAAGCGCTCGCCGCCGACAACGCCACCGCCGCCACCCCGGAATGGAGCGAATACCACCCCGCCGGCGCGGGCGACCTCGTCGGCGTCGCCTGCCTGCAAGGCGGCCTCTGCGTCGCCGCCAACGCAGCGGGCCAGACGCTCACCGCGCGCGTCGGCGCACCCCTCGCCACCACCCTCGCGCCCGCCGCGGTCACCACCACGACCGCCACGCTCGGCGGCCAGCTGAACGCCGAGGACGCCGCGATCAGCTCCTGCGCCTTCGAATACGCCACGAGCAGCGCCTACGGCTCGAGCGCCCCCTGCTCGAGCGTGCCCGCCCCCGCCGCCGGCGCGCAGGCGGTCGGCGCCTCCCTGGAAGGGCTCTCGCCCAACACGACCTACCACTACCGCCTCGCGGCCTCCACCGCGCGCGGGAGCACCGTCGGCGCCGACGTCGCCTTCACGACCGCAATCTCGAGCGCGGTCCCGATCGTGCACCCCCACCCCTCGATCAACGGCACGCCCGCCGTCGGCTCCACGCTCACCTGCCAGAGCGGCGTTGGGCCGGGCTCGGGAGCGCGGCTCGCCTACCAGTGGCTGCGAAACACCGTCGCGATCCCGAACGCAACCGCCCCCAGCTACGCCCTGAGGGGCGCGGACAACGGCGCGCATATGCAGTGCCTGCTCACCGCCACCGACGGCGGCGGCAGCGCCAGCGCCACGAGCTCGTTCGTCAACGTCCCCTATGGCTCCCCGCCCGCCGCCAACGGCGAGACCGCCGTCGGGCGCGCCCTGCAGCTCGGCGAGAAGATCGCCGTCCCCGTCACCTGCGCCGCCGACGCGAGCCGTGGCTGCCGGATCGTTCTGCGCGCGAGCACGACCTCCAACGGGCGCACGAGCACGCTCGTGGCCGCGAGCGCCGCGCTGCCCGCCGCGCGCGGCGCGACGATCGCGCTCTCGCTCACCCGCAGCGCGCGGCGCCTGCTCGCGGCTCGCCGCCGCCTGGCCGTCGCGCTCAGCGTCAGCGGCACCGTCATCGGCGTGATCCAAGCGCAGCTCTCCCATCAGATCCTCGAGCTCACCCAGGCCGCCGCGCGCGCGAAGAAGTCCTCCCGCCCGCTCATCGCGGCCTCGCCGCAGCGCGGCGCCCGCATCCGCGCAGCGCACGCCTCGCTGGCGGCCGCCAGGCCAGCCAGCACGCTCTCCCCGACCCCCTACATGGGTTGGGACAGCTACTTCGCCCTCGGCGGCAGCTACGACGAGTCGAGCATCCTCGAGCAGGCCAGCCAGCTGATCTCGCTCGGGCTCGCGCGCGCGGGCTACCGCTACCTCTGGCTCGACGTCGGCTGGTGGCAGGGCGCACGCTCCCCTGGCGGGCAGATCGAGGTCAGCGCCGCGCAGTGGCCACACGGCATGAGCTGGCTCGCGAGCACGCTGCACGCCGCCGGGCTACGCGTCGGCCTCTACACCGACGCCGGCCGAACGGGTGCGGAGGCACCGGCGAGGGCAGCTACTCCCGCTACCAGCAGGACGTCGATACCTTCGCCGCCTGGGGCTTCGACGCCGTCAAGGTCGACTTCTGCGGCGGCGCCGAACTGCACCTGGACCCCGCCGCCGCCTACGGCTCCTTCCACGCCGCGATCGTGCACAACGCGAGCCACCGGCAGATGCTGCTCGACGTCTGCGACTTCCTGCAGCCCGGCCAGTACTCCGAATCGCAGCCCACGATCTCGGAATCCGCGTTCACCTCCTACCAGTTCGGCCCCGGCGTCGCGAACAGCTGGCGGACCGACACCGACGTCGGCGCCCCCCACAGCGTCAGCTTCGCCAACGTGATGCGCAACATGGACGCCGACGCCGCCGCGCCGCAGGCAGCCGGGCCCGGGCACTGGAACGACCCCGACTATCTCGGCCCCGATCAGGGCCTCTCCGCCGCGCAGTTCCGCACGCAGTTCAGCATGTGGTCGATCCTCGCCGCACCGCTGATGATCAGCGACAACCTCAGCACGATCTCCGCCACCAGCCTCGAAACGGTTCGCCGCGCCGCTGTCATCGCCGTCGATCAGGACCCCGCCGCCCGCCAGGGCACGCTGCTCTCCTCGAGCGGCCAGGGCCAGGTGTGGGTCAAGCCGCTCGCCGGCGGCACGCGTGCGCTCGCGCTCCTGAACCGCGGCGGCTCGCCGCTTCGCATCGCCACCAGCGCCGGGCGCTCGCGCTGCCCGCGGGCCCTCCCTACCGCCTGCAGAACCTCTGGAGCGGCGCCCTCGCAGACGAGCACCGGCGCGATCTCCGCCGAGGTGCCGGCGCAGTCGACGGTGCTGCTGCTCGTCTCTCCCGCCTGAGCTGCGCTCACAGCGCGAGCGCCGGCCCGCTCGCCGAACGCGAGGCGCCCAGCGAGGCCACGACCACGCACGCGATCCCCAGCAGCGCGCGCGCGCCGAGGCTCTGGCCGAGCACGAGGAAGCCCGCCAGCGCCGCCATCGCCGGCTCGAGGCTCATGAGCACCCCGAACGTCGGCGCCGCGATCCGCCGCAGCGCCTCCAGCTCGAACGAGTACGGGATCGCCGACGACAGCACCCCAACCGCCGCGCCCTGCGCCAGCAGCGCCGGGTGCAGCAGCCGCCCCGCCGCCGGAGGCGATTCCCACGGGCGCCATCGCGACGGCCGCAACGCACATCGCGAGCGCGAGCCCGCTCGAGTCCTCGAACGCCCTGCCCACGCGCGCGTTCACGAGGATGTAGGCGGCCCAGAAGCACCCCGCCGCGAGCGCCAGCGCGAGTCCGAAGCCGTTCAGCGGGTGGCCGCTCGCGCGCGTGAGCAGCACGATCCCCGCCACCGCGAGCACGATCCAGATGAGGTCGCGCGGCCTGCGCGAGCCCGCCAGCGCGACCGCCAGCGGGCCCACGAACTCGACCGACACCGCTATGCCCAGCGGGATCCGCGCGAGCGCCTCGTAGAAGCTCAGGTTCATCGCCGCCAGCACGAGCCCGAACACGCAGGCCAGCGCGAGCTGCTCGCGGCTGCGCGCGCGGATGCGCGGGCGCAACAGCGCCGCCAGGATCACCATCGCGAACGCCAGCCGCAGGAACACGGTGCCGCCCGCACCGACGCGCGCGAACAGCGTCGCCGCCAGCGAGGAGCCGAACTGCACCGAGGCGATCGCGCCCAGCACCAACCCGCCCGCGGGCACGCGCGCGAGCGCACGCGAGTCGCCGCGGTGCCGGCCCGGCCGCGCGCTCGGGGCCATCCGCCGGGCCTCCCCGGCCCGGCGCCCCCTGTGGCGGGCATGCCCTCCCTTTCTAGTGGGCCCGGCGAGCGGCGCCACGTAGCGCAGGAACGGCTCGATCGCCGAGCGGCGCGCCCGTCGCCTGCTCCACGAGCTCGCGCGTGTCCATGCCGGCGGCCGTAGCGGTGCACGTGCTCGCCGAGCCAGCTCCTGGATCGCGCCGACCTCGCCGCGGGCGAGCGCCTCCTCCCGATCGCCAGCTCCGCTGTCGAGCGCCTCCCACAGCTGCGCCGCGATCAGCGCGCCGAGCGCGTAGCTGGGGAAGTAGCCGAAGCTGCCCGCGCCCCAGTGGACGTCCTGCAGACAGCCTTAGGCGTCGCTGGGCACCTCGATGCCGAGCAGGCGGCGCAGCGACTCGCGCCACGCCTGCGGCAGGTCGGCCACCTCGAGCTCGCCTTCGATCAGCGCCAGCTCGAGTTCGAAGCGCACGATGATGTGCAACGGGTAGGTCAGCGGGTCGGCGGACACGCGTATCAGCGTCGCCTCCACGCCCACGAGCGTCGCGTGCAGCTCCTCTGGGCGCGACCTCGAAGCCGCCCGTCGCTAGCTCGCCCGCGAGCACCTGCGCGAACGCGGGGTCACGCGCCACGTGGTTCTCCCACAGCTTGCTCTGGGACTCGTGCATCGACATCGATGTTCCCCGACCGAGGTTCGTGCGCGCCAGCGCGGGATCGACCTGGCGCTCGTACAGCGCGTGGCCGTACTCGTGCAGCGAGCTCAGCAGCGACTCCACGTTGCCGTCGCTGTAGCGCGTCGTGACGCGCGTGTCGCCTCTGCCGATCCACGCCGTGAACGGGTGCGCCGAGACGTCCACGCGCCAGCCCTCGGGGTCGCACGCCCAGGCGCGCCAGCGTGCCCGTCACGGCCGCGCGCTGCGCCGCCACCGGCACATCGAGCTTCCTGTCGCGGGAAGCGCTCCTGCGCCGCCTGCACGCAGCGGCGGCAGCTCGCCGCGCGAGCGCGTCGAAGAGCTCGCGCAGCTCGTGCGCGCGCAGGCCGAAGTCGTAGTCGGCAAGCAGCGCGTCGTAGGTGCTTTCGCCCGGCGCTGCCACGCGGCTGCCGTACTCGCGCGCAAGGCGCACGTTGCGCTCGAGCGCCGGCGCGAAGGCCGCGAAGTCGTCGTTCGCGCGCGCAGCCTGCCAGCAGTCCTGCCCCTCCGCGCTCGCGCTCGCGAGCTCCGCCGCGAGCTCGTCCGGCACGAGCCGGGCGCGTTCCCAGTCGCGGCGCGCGATGCGCACGATGTCCGCGTCGATCCCCTCCAGCTCCGTGCCCTCGAGCTGCTCGAGCAGGTCCCCTAGCTCGTTCGCGGTCGCGCGTTCGTGGCGCACGCGCGCGAGCGTGCTCATCTGCTGCGCGCGCGCCTCGTTCCCTGCTGGGGCATCATCACCAGCTGGTCCCAGCCGAGCAGCATCTCCACGCCCGACAGATCCGCGAGCTCCGCCGTGCGTGCACATAGCTGCTCTAGCGCACCCATCTCGGCCCGAGAGCCTATGTCAGCCGGCGCGCGGGCGCGGCGCGCGATGATTGCCCACATGGCGGAGCTCGAACGGCTCGCAGGCATCAGCGAGGACATGTGGGCGGAGCTGATCGCCGGCGAGCACGAGCCCTTCGGCGGAATCGGAGAAGGGCTGCACTGGCGCGAGAAGCCCATCAACGTCGGCCTTCGCGACGGCGACGGGCGGCTGCTGGCGGCCGGCGGTGTCGTCGTGGCGCAGCTTCGCGCCGGGCAGGCTCCGCTCGAGGTCGTCGGGCTCGGCGGCGTCATCGTCACTCCCAGCGCGCGCGGACACGGGCTCGCGCGCACGCTCGTGACGGCTCTGCTGGCGGCCGCCGCGGAGCTCGGCCCCGAGCGCACGATGCTCTTCTGCCTGCCTCGCCTGATCCCCTTCTATGCCGGCTTCGGCTTCGCCGAGATCGACGCCCCGGTCCGCGCCGCGCAGCCCGGCGGACGTATCGAGGTGCCGCTGTCCTCGATGTGGAAGGCACTGCACGGCGAGCCCGCCTGGCCGCCCGGGGCGATCGAGCTCGCCGGCGAACCCTTCTGAGGCGGACACGCGCCACCCCAGCACCCGCAAGCTGTGTCGTCTCTTGAGGACAGGCTGTCGTGAACTTGGTGAGCGTCCAACATTCCGCGTCGGCGCTCAAGCAGACGGGCTATGAAGTCGAGACCGCGGTATGGCCATCGGCAGCACCGCGGTTGCGCTCACACGCGGGCGGCTCGCGCAGGCGGGAACCATCCCGGGCGCCGGTCGCAGGCGCGTCGTGGGGGCAATGCGGACGGTCTCGATCGCGGGCAGCGCCCGCGACGCGCTCTTCGAAGACTGGCTGTCCAATGGCCTACTGCTTGCGGGTGGCGCCCTCGGCTTGCTGCGCGTCGCGTGGTCGCGCAGCGAGCGGGGGGCGCCGCGCTCGCAGTGCACGCCAAGCCGCGCGTGCGCCTAGCCGAGGCGAGCGGATGAGCTCCTAGCGCTCGGCGGCGCGCTCGCTCAGACCGTCAGCCCCTCACCGTCGCTCACACCGCCAGCCGCGCAGGGCGGCGCGAGGGCGAGGTCTCATGCTCCTCCGGGAGGTGCTCGATGATCTTCAGGAAGGCGTCGACGATCGCCGGATCGAAGTGCGTCCCGCGCTTGCGTTCCACCTCCGCGACCACGCGATCGCGCGGCCACGCCTGCTTGTAGTCGCGGTCGGAGGAGAGCGCGTCGAAGACGTCGCAGACGGCACAGATGCGGCCCACCAGCGGGATCTCCTCTGCGCGCAGCCCGCGCGGGTAGCCGCTGCCGTCCCAGCGCTCGTGATGGGTGCGCGCGATCACCTCGGCCATCTGCAGCAGCGGCGAGCGCGAGCCCGCGAGCAGCGCGGCGCCGGTCGTCGTGTGCTCCTTCATCTGCTCCCACTCCTCGCTGTTCAGTTCGCCGCGCTTGCGCAGCACGCTGTCGGGAACGCCGATCTTGCCGACGTCGTGCAGCGTGCTCGCGACGCGCAGCCGCTCCGCCTCCTCGGCTGACATCCCGACAGCGAGGGCCACGCGCTCGCAGATGCGCCCGACGCGTTCGATGTGCGAGCCGGTGTCCTCATCGCGAAGCTCGGCCGCCCGCGCGAGGCGGTGGATGACCTCGAGCTGGGTCGCCAGGAGCTCCGCCGTGCGCATGCGCACCGTGTCCTCGAGCGCGGCCCCATAGCGGTCGGCCAGCTGGCGCTCCCAGCTCTCGGTCACATAGGAGACGAGCAGAGCGCCCACCGTGCCGATCGCGAGCGCGGCCAGCGGATAGGTGACCGACAGGACCAGGTTCTGGTCGAACGCGACCTGCGCGAGCACCCCGTAGGCGGCGGCGAACACGAGCCCCATCAGCAGCGCCCTGCCCGGGCGGATCGTCAGGCAGCTGAGCGGTGTCGCGATCGCGGCGAGCACGATCGCCAGCAGCGCCAGCCAGCGCGGGGTGTCGTGCAGCGGGTTGCCCCGTAGCGCGGTCCAGATCGCATCGGCCTGTACTTCCGGTCCCGTCATGCCAGTGCTCCCCGTCACCGAGGTCCTGTGCAGATCCTGCAGCACCGGGCTCGTCGCGCCGACGACGACGATCTTCCCGGCGATCTGCTGCCGGCTCACGTGGTGTTCGAGCAGATCCGAGAAGGACACGCTGGGGATCGTCCCGACCGGGCCGGGGAAGTCGATCCAGGCCGCGTTGTGTGAGAAGGAGCCCCGCGGGACCGGGTGCCCGCTCGCTTCTTCGGCGGCGGTCACGGCGAGCGACTTCAGCCCTCCCACCGAGTAGGGATACTGCTCGATCAGGCCTGTCGCGCCGGCGCGGAAGTTCGCCGCCGCGGCGTGTGCCTGTGCGCGTTCGAGGTTGGCGTTGCCGCCCAGCACGTTGGTTTCGCCGCGCTGGCCGATTTCGGTGGTCGCCAGCACGACATGGCCCGCGCGGCTCACCGCGCGGTACAGCGCGAGGTCTTCGGCGGAGACGGTCGGCTGGGTGAACTGGACGTCGTAGACGATCGTGCGGGCGCCCTCGGCGTGCAGGATTTCGATCGCGCGGGCGTCGAACCTGCGCGGGAAGGGCCAGCGCATGTTGAGCGAGTTCAGCGTCGTGTCGTCGATCCCCACGATCAGCAGTTCGTGCGGCTTGGCGGCGCCGCGCAGCTGAAAGCGCGTGCTCACGCTGGCGTTCTCGAGGCCCGTCCAGGCGCCGGACAGGTACGCGATCACGCACGCGCCGGCCGCGAGCGCGGCGACGGCCACGAGCACGCACAGATGGAGCATCCCGCGCCCGCCGTGCCAGGCGTTGCCCTTCGCGGCGTCGGCGCCCGACATTCCCTACCCGTCCGTGGCCTGCCCGCGTGCGCGCGGGCCGCACGCCCGTGCGCGCGCGGGAACGGAAGGCATCCTCATGGGAGGTCTCACGCCCCTAGCTTCGGCCGATCAGCCCATGCGCTTGAGCGCTACACGAGCGCCTCCTGCGGCGATGTGCAGAAGGCGCACCTGCGCGCTTCCCGCGGAATCTCGCTGAGGCACTCGCTGCAGGGGCGCGTGTCCGAGTCCGCGGCGCCGGCGCCGGCGCGCTTGCGCCTCAGCATGAGCGCGTTCACGGGCTTCACGACGAAGAAGAACACCGCTGCGGAGATCGAGATGAACGCGATCAGCACATTGATGAAGTCGCCATAGAGGAAGTGGCTGCCGTTGATCGTGAACGTCAGGTCGGAGAAGTTCGGCTTGCCCACGATCGCCGCGATGATCGGCGTGATGAGGTCTTTCACAAAACCGGTCACGACGGCGCCGAACGCCACGCCGATCACGATCCCGACAGCCAGGTCGACCACGTTCCCCCGCAGCAGGAAGTCCTTGAAGTCTCTTGCCACAACCGCCTCCCATCGTCGCTTTCAAGCCGCTGCCGCGCCAGTCTAAGGCGAGGGCGAGAGACCTGGATCGGAGCTAGGCGAGCTGCGGGCGCAGCTCCTCGCCGTCGGACAACCAGGCGCGCTCGAGCTCGCCGTCTGGCCCGAGTCGGTACGCGCCCGTCGTGCGCAGCGGCGGCGAGTAGGCGTGGATGGTGACGGCTGGAGCGTCGCCCGAGTGCATCACGCGGTGGATCGCGGCGGGCGGCACGTACACGCGCGAGCCTGATCCGAGCAGCTGCGAGCGTGGCTGCCCGCGTAGACGCAGGCGCTCCTCGCGCACATGCCCGTCGGTCACCGCGATCACGGCGGCCGAGCGCTCGTGGTCGTGGAAGCCGGTGTCGTGATCGCGGCTCCAACAGATCAGCCAGGCGTTCAGATCCTCCTCGTCCCAGATCTGCTCGTACACGCGCGTGGCCGGCGAGTGGTGCACGAGCGCCCGCCAGCGTCCCGGGCTCGCCACCAGCTCCGCCGTGAACTGCTCGAGCTCTCCGCGTGAGAGGCTCACGCCGCCCTCAGCGCCACGCTGGCCGCCAGCAGCTCGGCGGCGTTCTCCTGCAGCTCGGGGTCGCGCGCGGTCGCGATCGGCTGGACGACGGGTCGGTCGGAGCCGTACAGGAGCTGGCGCTCGCCGACCAGCCGCACCATCGTCTCGACGGCGTCGGCGCCGTAGCTCGAGGTGTCATAGAAGGTGAACGGGTGCTCCAGCTCCACCGGCGGGCCACCGCGCGTGGCGAGGCGCTCGGCGAGCGCCGGCGCGAGGCCGGCGAGCATCGCGAACACGATCCGCAGGCGCGGGTGCTCGCGCCGGCCCTGCGCCGCGAACACGAGCCACGCGGCCTGCATCTGCGCGACGTAGTCGGTGAGCGCGCGCCACCACAGCGGCTCGTTCAGTGCGCTCTCCGCAGCCGGCGCGCCCGGCGCCGGGCCGGGGTGCACGAACAGCGGCACCTGCAGCACGGACACCCGCTCGAGCAGCGGCCCGACGCGCTCGAGCGCGGCTAGGCTCGCGAGCGCCCCCGCGGGGAGCGAAACGCCGACGCAGCCGGCACGCAGCAGCTCGTCCACGTCCTCTGGCCGGGCGCCCTCGAGCGCCAGCGGGCCCCATGGCAGGAAGGCCGTCCCGAGTGCCCTCACGCACGCGAGCTGCGCCTCGATCAACTCGAGCGCCTGCTCGCGCGCAAGCGCCTCGATCCCGATGGGGCTCGAGATGCAGACCAGCGCGAGGTCGAGGCCGTCGGCGCGAAGCTGCTCGGCGCGTCGCTCGCCGGCGTCCGCGCCCTCGGCGAGCACGAACGGCCGCTCGCCGCGAGCGTGGAGGATCGCGAGTCCTCCGCGGCGGGAGATCAGCGGCGGCTCGCTGCGCGCCGCCAGGCGCTCCAGCAGCGGCGCCGTCCAGAGATGCTGGTGGACGTCGATACGCATCTGCGGCACGACCATAGCATAAACATCATAAAAACAGTCTGCTTTATGATGTTTATCCCGGCCCGCCACGCTCGGGGGACGCGACCGCCTCGCCCTGCGGTGCCGCGGGCGGCGACTGCGCCTCGGCACGGTCGTCCTCGATCTCCAGTGGATCGCGGAAATGTGCCTCGATGCGCTCGAAGCCCTTGAAGCGCTCGGTCGCGGCATACAGCCGGTAGGCGCGCCGGTCGGCCTCGGTGAGCACCACGTCGTCGGTGAACAGCGTCAGCAGGGCGCGCGGCCACAGCCGGAACTGCAGCACCACGTTGATCTCCGCCGCGAGGATGAGCACGATCGCCTGCAGGTAGATCCAGAGGATCGCCCCGAGCACGATCGCGAACGTGCCGTAGAGCGCGCCGACGTGTTTGACCTCGTGCGTCACGAGGTTGGCGCCTCCGATCTGCAGGAGCTCCCACAACGCAGCCGCCAGCACGCCGCCGCGCAGCACCTGGCGCCAGCGCAGCGGGCGCGCGGTCAGCCGCTCGAAGGCGCTCGTGAAGAGCACCACCGCAAGCGCGAACGAGAGCAGGTAGCCGAGCGCCTGCAGGTACGGCCCGAGCTGCTTGGAGATGCCGTTGGCGGTCGACAACGCGATCGCGACCGCCGCCGAGACGAGCACGCCGGACCCCAGCAGCGCGAGCAGCTCGAAGCTGCGCATGCGGCTCCTGAGGGGATTCGGCTGCTCGTTGCGCGGCACGCCGTAGATGCGGTTGAAGGCCGCCTGCGCCGCCTGCATGCCTCCGCTGCCGCCGTACACGGTCCCGATGACGCCGACGACGATGCCGGCGGTGCTGCCGTGGAAGCTGCCGATGTTGTTGCGCAGCTGGTCGCCGATGACGGGCACGCTTCGCAGCGCCGAGTTCTCGAGTTCGGTGCGCAGCGTGGGATCGCCTTCGAGGAAGAACCCGGCGGCGCTGAAGAACAGCAGCAGCAGCGGGAACAGCGCGACGAACCCGTAGTAGGTGATCGTCGCGGCGAGGTGCGTGCCGCGATCGTCGAAGAACTTGTAGACGACGCCGAGGGGCAGTCCGAGCCAGCGATGGCTGCGCTGGTAGCGGTCGAGACGCTCGAAGGCGCTCACGAAGCTGCCCCACGATCCTCGGATGCCGCCGCGGTCGCGACCGCGCGCGGGTGGCAGGAGAGCGTTCTCACGCGGGTTACCCCCTCCAGTATCACCGGCGCGCGGGCGTCTGGTCTCGCCGCGCGTCGAGCCCCGCGCGCGTGCCGATGCGCGCATATCCTCGCGCGATGGCCCTCGAGCAGACAGAGCACGGCCGCGGCTGGCGCGAGACTGTCTTCGAGCTGTCCTCGTTCGCGCGCCCCTCCGCGTCCGCCGGCGAGCGCCGCGCGGCGGAGCTGATCGCGGAGCGCCTGCGTGAACGCGGCTGCGAGGCTACGGTCGAGCAGGAGCTCGCACACGGCGGCTACTGGTGGCCGCTGGGTCTCGCGAACCTGCTGGCACTCGTGGGAGCCCGCCTCGCCGGCCGCGGCGGACGTCTCGGCAGGGCGGCCGGCGCCATCGCGGGCGGCATCGCGGCCGGCGCGCTGTGGGACGACCTCGGGCACGGCCGGCGCTGGTTTCGCCGCGCGCTGCTGCCGCGCCGGGCAACCTGGAACGTGCTCGCGCACGCGGGCGACGGCGGCGCGGAGAGCACGATCGTGCTGGTAGCGCATCACGACGCCGCGCACACGGGACTCGTCTTCCACCCCGCCCTCGGGCGCGTCGGCCCGAGGTTCTTCCCGCGCCTGCACGCGCGCGCGACGCAGACGCTGCCGATCCTCTACGCCGTCTGGCTTGGGCCCGTGCTTATCTGCGCTGGCGCCGCGAGCGGACGCCGCGCGCTCACGCGGGTCGGCACCGCCCTCGCCAGCGCCACGATCCTCGCGATGGCCGACATCGGCGCGCGCGCCTCGGTGCCGGGCGCCAACGACAACCTCGCCGCCGTCGGCGTGCTGATCGCGCTCGCCGAGAGCCTGCAGCATGCGCCCGCTCCCGGAGCCCGGGTGCTGCTGCTGTCGACCGGCTCCGAGGAGTCCTTCAGCGAGGGCATGCAGGCGTTCATCGCGCGCCACGGCCACGAGCTCAACACCGACACGACCGACTTCGTGTGCCTGGAGTGCCTCGGCGGCCCCGAGCTGATCGTGCTCGAGGGCGAGGGCATGCTGCGCATGCGCACATACTCCGCGGCGCTGCGCGAGGAGCTCGCCACGGCGGCCGCGCACGCGGGCGTGCCGATCACACGCGGGTTGCGCACGGTGGCGGCGACGGACGCGATCATCGCGCTGCGAGCCGGCTACCGCGCCGCAACGCTCGCAGCCGTCGAGGACACCAAGCTGCCGCTGAACTACCACTGGCCCACCGACGTGCCCGAGGCCCTGCACTGGCGCACCGTGCAGGACGCGCTCGCGGTCTGTGAGCGCCTGGTACGCGAGCGCTCCCGGTGGCCGCGCGTGCGCTCCTAGCGCTCCGCGACGGCGCGCGCGGGAGCGGAGCTATTCGACGGTTTCCGCGGGCACTTCGACCGGCCGGCGACGGCGCGGGCTGCGGTGTTCGCGTTCGCGCTGGCGGCGCTCGCGCTGCGATTCGTGCTGGCGCTGCTGGCGTTCGTGCTGGCGAGCGTGTTCGGCGCTGGAGTGTTCGCGTTCGTGTTCGCGCTTGCCTTTTTCGCGTTCGCGCAGACGCTGGGCGGCGCCGCGCTGGCGTTCGCCGAGGCGCTTGCTCTTTTCCTGTTCGCGCTGGCGCTGTTCTGCTTCGTGCCGGCGTTCTTCGGCTGCGCGCTGGCGTTCGGAGCCCGCGCCCTGGCCGCCTTCGCTCGAGTGCCCGTGGTGTTCGCGCGAGCCTTGGTGTTCGCCGCGCTGCTGCTGGCGTTCGCTGCGCTGATGTTCGCGCGATTCGCGTGACTGCGCGCGCTTTTCGCGTTTGACCTGTTGCGGATTGTTCACAGAGCTGACCGCGCCGCCGCCCCTGCCGCGGCTGTGGCCAGGAGCGCTCCCACCGTTACCTGGGGGCTTGCCGGCGCCGGCAGCCGAGGAGTGGCTCGCGTCGCTCGCGCCGCGTTCGCTGATGCCGCGCCCTTCGGCCGCCCCGCCGCTCGCGCCGAGGGCGCTCGCGCCGAGCGCTCCGCCTCCGCCGCCGGAACCGCCGCCGTGCCCTCCGAGGGCGGCCGAGGAGGAGACCCCGGCTCCAGCGCCGCTGCCGTGCCCGCCGTGCCCGCCCGCCGTGGTGTTCACGTTTGTGATCTGGTTCGCCAGGCGCGTGATCGAGTGGCTGGGCGCGACCGACGCGCCGACGCTCGTGCTCAGCCCGAGCATCGCGGCACCCGCCATCACCTTCAACGCGATCGCTTTGACACCGCCGCCGGCAAGCCCGAGCCCCGCTGCGGCGACGCCGGCGCTGAGCGTCGCTCCGCCGGCGTACGCGGTCGGCTCGCTGAGCCCGCCGGCGAGCGCGTCCTCGAGCGTGCGCAGCTTCAGCAGCAGCGAGGGCGCGAACGGCAGCCACGAATTAAGCTGGCGGCGCTCGCGTGCGACGCCGGCCGCGAACGTGCGGCAGTCCTCGCAGGAGCGCATGTGGCGGCGCAGTCGCCCGCGCAGCAGGGCGGCTCCGCGCGCGCTCGCGATCTCTTCGCGGATCTCCCCACAGTCCGCCTCGCGTGCGCGGCGCTCGGAGATGAGGTCCGCGCGCGCCTGATAGACGAGCGCCTTCACCTGCTCGGCGCGCACACCGAGCACGCTGCCGATCTCCGCCTGGCTGAAGCCGCGCAGCTCCGAGAGCACCATCGCGGCGCGCTGGCGCTCGGGCAGCTCGCACAGGCGCACGAGCGTGTCGCGCACCTCCTCGCGCAGCTCGAGTTCGCGCGCGGGGTCGCCGTGGCGCGCGGGCTCGCCGTCGAGCTCGACGGTCGGCCGGCGCCGGCGGAGGGTCGTGAGGCACTGGTTGCGCGCGATCGCGAACAGCCACGGACGCAGCGTGATCGGGCGCTCCTCGCCGCGCAGCGCGCGGTAGGCGGCCGCGAAGGTCGCCTGCAGCGCGTCCTCCGCGTCCGCGCGCGAGGTCAGCATGTAGGCGCAGAACGAGAGCAGCTCCGCGGCGTGGCGGTCATAGAGCGCCTCGAATGCGCGCGCATCGCCGCGCCTGATCGAGGCCGCGATGCCCTCGTCGGTGGCCAGCCGGAAGCGCACGCGCGGGTGCGCGCTTGTCAACCGTCGTCTTCGCTCTACTACCTGGCCCTCCAAGAGCACCCCGAATCCTTGAGGTTTCACGCACAAACCTAGTCCTTCGTGGCCCTTCTTTCAAGCGAACATAAAGTTTCGCCTCCCCCCAACTTTCCGGCCGATGCGGCGTTCTATTGGGTGATCGCGAAGATGAGAATCGGATCCGAACAGGCATCGCAGCGCAACATCGAACTCCAGGGGAGGGCGGTGGCGGCGCTGAACGCGCGCGAGGTCCCGGCCGACCTGCTCGCGCCAGGATTCTTCCTGAAGAACTGCGCGAGCGCGGTCGCCGACTACACCTACAGGGGAGCAGGTGGCTGGCGGGACTGGATGAACGACACGTTCGAAGAGTTCAGCGAGAGCGCGCAGATGCGGATCGAGCAGATCATCGCCGCGACCGAGGAGCTCGTGATCGCGAGCTTCTGCATCGACGGCGCGAGCGCGCGACTGGGAACCCCGCTGTCGTTCCGGTGGACGGGCGTCACGTGGTTCCACGACGGGAGGGCGACGCGCGCCGCAGGCTACTCGACGCGGAGGGAAGCGCTCGAGGCGGTCCGCCGCGAGGCCGGAGAGCGAGGGCGCGTCCTCGGTCCCAGCCTCGCGGCAGCCTGAGGGGCTAGGCCGTCCGCGCGTCGGCAGCGGGCACTCGCGGCGTCCGAGCCGCCGTCGAGTGCTCGCGGCTGTCCTTGGAGGAGATCAGCACGGCGGTCGCGAGCGCGCCGAGGAGCGCGATGCAAGCGCCCACCAGGAAGCCGTGATCGAAGCCGCGCGTTAGCGCCAGCCTCACGCCGTGGCCGCTCCCCAACAGGCTCTTGGTCTCGCTGTTGGCCACCGTCGCGAGAATCGCGAGCCCGAGCGCGCCGCCGACCTGCTGGGCGGTATTGACCAGCCCGGAGGCGAGGCCGGCCTCTTCCGGGCGAGTCCCGGTGACGGCGGCGATCGTGACGGGCACGAACGAGAACCCGAGCCCGACGGCGGCGAGCAGCGAGGGCCCCAGCAGGTTCACCCCGAAGGAGCCGTTCACGGGCAGGCGTGAGAACCAGAAGAGCCCCGCCGCGATCAGCAGCAAGCCGCTGAGCAGCACCGGCTTGAAGCCGAGGCGCGTCACGCCCACCGAGGCGAGCCCCGCCGAGACGATGATCCCGACCGCGAGCGGCAGGTAGGCGAGACCGGCGGTGAGCGCCGAGTAGTGCAGCACCTGCTGCATGTAGAGCGAGACGAAGAAGAACATCCCGTACAGCGACATGCCCACCAGCAGCGCGACCGTGTCGGCGCCGCGCAGCGTGCGCAGGCGGAAGATCGCGAGCGGCATCAACGGTGCGCGTGCGCGCATCTCGATCGCGACGAAGGCGACGAGCAGGACGATCGCACCGGCGAGCTCCACGATCGTGGAGGTCGCCCCCCAGCCGGCGTTCACGGCGTCGACGACTGCGTACACGAGCAGTGCCAGGCCGGCGGTGACCGAGACGGCACCGGGTATGTCGAAGGAGCGGTCCGTGGCCTCGGAGGCGCTCTCGGCGAGGATCACCGGCGCGAGCAGCGCGCAGACGATGCCGATGGGAACGTTCACGAACAGCACCCAGCGCCAGCTGAGGCCACTGGTGAGCACGCCGCCGAGCAGCACGCCCGCCGCGCCGCCGGCGCCGGCCACGGCGCCCCAGACGCCGAGCGCGCGGTTGCGCTCCTCGCCGTCGGCGAAGCTCGTGGCGATGATCGAGAGCGCCGCCGGCGAGACGATCGCGCCGCCGAGCCCCTGCACGGCGCGTGCTGCGATCAGCCACGCCTCCGACTGCGCGAGCCCGCCCATCAGCGAGGCGAACGAGAACAGCAGCAGGCCGACGATGAACATCCGCCGCCTACCCGCGAGGTCGGCGAGGCGGCCGCCGAGCATCAGGAAGCCGCCGAAGCTGAGCGTGTAGGCGTTGACCACCCAAGAGAGATCGTCCTGCGAGAAGCGCAGCGCGTGCCCGATGGAGGGCAGCGCGATGTTGACGATCGAGGCGTCGATTACGATCACGAACTGCGTCATCGCGAGCAGGGCGAGCGCGAGGCGCTTGGGGCGCGACATGCGCGCGGAGCTGCTTACGGCGGGTGCTGCAGATGACAGAGAAGACATGGAAGCTGACCTCCGGTTCCGCTTGACGGCGCCACTATACGGAGTTACTCTTCCGCTTGTCAAGCCAGCGTAGTGAAGATCTCGTGACCTCCCCCCTCGGCACCTCCCCGGCTCCCGTAGCCCTTCAGAGCGAGCGCCCGATGCGCGCGGATGCGCAGCGCAACCGCGAGCGGATCCTGCAGGGAGCGCGTGTGTTGTTCGCACGCGGCGAGAGCGAGGTGTTGATGGACGAGATCGCGCGCGAGGCGGGCGTCGGCGTTGGAACCCTCTACCGCCACTTCGCCGACAAGGAGGCGCTGATGGGCGAACTCGTGCGCGAGCGCTTCGTACTGTTCAACCAGCAACTGCTCGCGGCGCTCGAGCGATCGCGTGGTTCCTCGCCATTCGACGCGCTGGCCGTCGCACTGCGCGAAAACGCGCGCTCGGTCGCCGAGGACGCCGCCACACGCTTCGCATTCATGACGGGCGAGGAGCGCGTGTTCGCCGCCGCAACGGCGGAGATGGAAGAGTTCACGGCGCTCGCCGCGGAGCTCGTCGGTCGCGCGAAGGCCGCCGGCGAGCTACGGCAGGACTTCGACGCGGGCGACATCCCGATGGTGATGTGCGGGGTGTGCGCCACGATCGATCGCCGCAAGCCGGGCTGGGACTGGCGCAGACACCTCGAGCTGGTGATCGAGGGCATGCGCGCCCGTCGCTGAGCGAGCTGACGTGCCGGCCCGATCACGCCGGTCCGCGAGCCGCGAGCCGCTCATTTGCAGGCATTTCGTAGGTAAGGCCCGCACGCGTCCAACTAAGGGGTGCGAGCGCCCAAGAGGCTCCGAACTGCCGATGTGAGACCGCGCGTCGCAGCTCATGCTGGTGATCAGTGAAAAAGCCGGCAAACGAGAGGAGTTGACATGCATTCCCTGATGATGGATGCGTTCGCGGCCGCCACCGCCGCGGAAGCGCGCGAGCGCGCGAGCCGCGGGAGAGCTGTGCGCCTCTTCGAACGGGCGAAGACACCCGCTGAGGACTCGCTGGACGGGCGCGCCGGCGACGGCGCGCCCCGCGGCGGCGTGCGCGGGCTGGACACGGCCCTCGCGCTCCAGGCAGACGCGCTCGCCGGCGGCCCCACCGGGCCGTCCGCGCGGGCCCCGCATGTACACCGCAGAGAGGGATACTGGACGCATGGCGATACGCGTCACGAGCGCTCACTTCGTCGGCCGCGCGGGCGAGCTGGCAGAGTGCGAAGCGGCACTCGCTGACGCACGCGCGGGCTCACCGTCGGTCATCGCGATCAGCGGCGAGAGCGGGGTTGGCAAGACGCGGCTGATCGAAGCCTTCGAGGCGGCCGTGTGGGGGCAGGCGCGCTTCTTGCGGGGGGAGTGCCTGGAGCTCGGCGAGGGCGAGCTCCCATACGGCCCGCTGATCGGGGCGCTGCGCGAGATGGCGCGCTCGCAGGAGCCGGTGCTCGAGAAGCTGAGCGCGGGCGCGCGCGCGTCGCTCGCGGCACTGCTGCCAGGGCTCGGAGCCCCCTCGCCGGCACGCGGCGCAAACGACGGTGCGGGCGACCGCGAGTCGGCGCAGCTGCGGCTGTTCGAGGCGCTGCTCGAGCTGCTCGAGCTCCTCGGCGAGAAGCTGCCGGCGGTGCTCTTGATCGAGGACCTGCATTGGGCCGACCGCTCGACGCGGGCGTTCGTCGCGTTCCTCGCCCGCAACCTACGCCACGAGCGCGTGCTGTTCGTATTCAGCTACCGCGACGAGGAGCTGCACCGCCGCCACCCCCTGCGCGTCCTGCTGAGCGAGCTCGAGCGCGGTGGTCGCACGCGGCGGCTCGCGCTCGGGCCGTGGGGACGCGAGGAGCTCGACGAGGCGCTCGCCGACATCCTCGGTGCCCCGCCCCGGGCGGATCTGGCGGAACGCCTGTACATGCGCGCCGAAGGCAACCCGCTCTACACGGAGGAGCTGCTGGCGGCCGGTCTCGACGGACGCGGCGCTGCGCCGCAATCGCTGCGCGACGCGTTCATCCTGCGCATCGAGCGCCTCGACCAACCGGCGCGCACGGCGCTGCGCGTGCTGGCCGTGGCGGGCCGCGCCGACGAGGGCCTGCTGGCAGAGGTCGCGGGGCTCAGCACCGATGAGTTGACGCAGGCGCTTCGCGAGGCGGTCTCGCGGCATCTGATCGCCGCCGACTCCGACGGGCGCTTCAACTTCCGCCATGCGCTGCTGCGCGAGGTCGCCTACGAGGACCTGCTGCCGGGCGAGCGTTCGGCGCTGCATCTGGCGATCGCGCGGGCGCTCGACGCGCGACCGCGCGAGAGCTGCGAGCAGTCGGCGCAGCTGTCGGCGCAGATCGCCTCGCATGCGCGCGCCTCGGGAGAGCGCGCGCTCGCGCTGCGGGCGGCGGTCGAGGCCGCCGACGCGGCCGCGGCGATCCACGCGCACGGCGAGGCCGCGGCGCTGCTCGAGCGCGCACTGGAGCTGTGGGAGCGCGTCGAGGACGCCCGCGAGCAGGCGGGGATGGATCACACCGAGCTTCTGATCCGCGCGGCCGAGGAGGCCCATCACGAGCAGCGCGGGCGCGCCGAGGCGCTGTACGAGGCGGCGCTCGCCGAGCTCGATGAGCAGGCCGACCCCGTGCGCGCCGCGCGCGTGCTCGAGGCGCTCGCGCGCACGCAGTGGGGGCTCGCACGCGGCGACCGCTCGCTCGAGAGCAGCCGGCGTGCACTGGCGCTGCTGCCCGTCGGGCTGGCCGACGCCGAGCGCTCCTCGGTGCTCGCCTGGATCGCGCGCATGACCAGCCTGCGCGGGCGCTACCGCGAGGCGATCGACGCGGCGCGCGAGGCGCTCGAGGAGGCGCGTCGCAGCGGCGCGGGCCCGCGCCTTGAGAGCCAGCTGCTGAACACGCTCGGGATGGCGCTCGCTGGCTGCGGGGAGCGGGACGCGGGCTCCGCCGCGCTGCGCGACGGCCTCGAGCTGTCCGAGCGCAGCGGCGATGAGGTCGGCGCGGCCTTCTCCTACGGGAACCTCTCGGACGTGCTGCTGCTCGGCGGACGCACGCGCGAGTCGCTTCATACCGCGCAGGAGGGCCTCGCGAAGATCCCGAACAACCTGCGCGCGGAGCGTCTGTGGCTGAGCTCGAGCGTGGCCGAGGCGGCGACGGCGCTGGGCGCCCTGGATCTCGCCGCGCGCAGCCTCGACATGGAAGAGCGAAAGCCCGAGGGCCGCTGGCTGATCAACCTGCGCCTGCGCGGCGCGGAGCTCGCGCTCGCGATCGGCCGTCTCGAGGAGGCCGAGCAGGCCCTCCAGGAGGTCGAGGGACTCGTGGCGCGCACCCTCGAGCCGCAGTTCCACGCGGCCTACGGGCTCGCGAAGGCGCGACTTCACCGCCGGCGGGGCGAGACCGCGCTCGCGCGCGAGGCCGTGCGCGAGGCGCTCGATCGCATCGAGCTGTGCACCGACGACGCAGGGCGCGTGACGGCGGTCGCAGCGATGGGCGTCTCGGTCGAGGCGGACGTGGCGCAGCGCGCTTGCGACGCGGGCGAGGACAAGGACCTCGAGCACGCGCGTGCGTGCGCACGGACGCACATCGAGCTGGTGCGCGCGGCCGCGCCGGAAGCCGGGCCCGTCGAGGCGGTGTGGGCGCTCGCCGCCGAGGCCGAGCTGTGCCGCGCGCTCGGCGCGAACGACCCCTCCGAGTGGGCAGCCGCGGTGGCGGGCTGGGATCGCCTCGAGCGCCGCTACGAGGCCACGACATGCGCCCTGCGCCAGGCCGAAGCGCTGATCGAACGCGGCGACCGTGAGGAGGGAGAGCGAGTGCTCGCTGACGCTCGCGGGAGCGCGGTCGAGGTGGGCTCGCGCTGGCTCGTGGAGGAGATCGACGGGCTGGCGGCGCGAGCGAGGCTAGACGTGGGAGCGATCCTGGGGCGAGCCTCAGACGGCGAGACGCTCATGGACGGCGCGCGCCTCGACGCCGAGCGGCCGGCGGGCGACCCGTTCGGGCTGACCCCGCGCGAGCTCGAAGTGCTGCGGCTGCTGGCGCAGGGCTCGACCAACCGCGAGATCGGCACGCAGCTGTTCATGGCCGAAAAGACGGCGAGCGTGCACGTCTCGCGGATCCTCGCGAAGCTCGACGTGCGCTCGCGCACGCAGGCGGCGGCCGTCGCGCACCGCGCGGGTCTGGTGGCCTAGAGGAAGCGGGCCTGCTCAGGCGGCTGCTGAGACCGCGACGATGCTCTCGCCGGCGAGGGAGAGCGCGGCGCGGCCGGCGGCTGGGATGAGCTTCTTGATGGCAAGGCCGGCACGGGTGGACTCGAGCACCTGCACCTGCAGCGGACCGGTGGCGTGGAGCAGGAGCGGCTGCGCGCGCGAGCCGCGGTTGTCGAGCACGAGCACGAGGCCGCCGCCGGGCTGGGCGATGGCGCTCGCGATGATCTTGTGCGGCGCGGGCGTGGACACCCGATGCAGGACCGATCCCACGGGCAACCAGCCGTTGAGCGCGATCAGCGCGCTGTCGAGCGGGCGCCCGAGCACAGCGGAACCACGCACGAGGAAGGGGTCATAGGAGTTGCCGCTGAGGTGGAAGCGAACCTGGCGGAAGCCCGTCTGCAGCGCGGAGAGCACGAAGCGCGCGGCCCAGACGGCGGCTGCGGGGCTATTGGAGACGCCCGAGACGCCGCCGCAGGAGGCGGAGTTCGCCTCGGAGATGATCGCCTGCAGGCCCTGGGCCTCGGCGTCGGCGACGACCCACGACAGTCGCGCGGGCGAGTCGGCGGCGCTCGTGGAGAGCAGCCCGGGGATCGTGACGGCGCGCGGAGTGCGGCAGGCGGTGAGCGGGTAGAGGTGCACGCCCACGGTCTGGTAGTGCAGCGCCTGGAGCACATGCGGCAGTTGCGCCCGCCAGCGCTGGGGCACCGCGAGTTCGGGCCCGATAAGCGGCGCGGGCGTGGCGGCAGCCTCGAGCGTGCTGGCGACCTGGATGAAGAGGTTGGCGGCGGCGAGCTCTTCTTCCGCAAGAGGCTTGTCGAGCGAGGCGTAGTTGGGGATCCCGTAAAGGTCCGGCTCGTTGCCGAGCGAGAAGCTGAGGCCCGCGAGAGCGGCGGTGCGCGCTTCAGAGACCATCTGCTGCGCCCACGCAGCGCTCCCGGTCCTGAGATTGAGCCCCACGGTGAGCGGGTCCTTGGAGGTCGCGAGTAGGCAGTGCAGCTGCCCCCAGAAGGAGGCTGGAAGCGAGTAGAGCGTCGCGGCCTGCCAGGAGGCCTGCTGACCCTGGAGGGCGCCGCTCGGCGCGGTCAGGTCCTGGCTCACGCCCGCGAGCTGGATCGTCGGGGAGCCGAGCCGCTCGAGCTCGGTGGCGAGCGCTGGTGGCGGGCAGGCACCGCTGCCGAGCGCGGCCGCCATCACGGGATACTCGATCGAGAGCCCGACGGGCTGCATCCCGACCTCGACGCCAGGCGCGGCGAGCAGCCCGGGGCCGATCGTGAACTTCAGCGCGCCCCCGGGCCTGCGCCGCGCACTGAGCGCGATGGGCCCTGCCGTGGCGGGCGGGCGCCCGGAGGCTTGCGCTGCAGCGCGTGCAGGCACGGCGGGGAGCGACAGGGCGCCCCCCGCTGTGCCTGGCAGCACGCCGAGCGCGAGCGCGAACAGGACCCCGACGCCCAGCATCGTCCGTGCGGTTGGCGGGCGGCGCATCTGAGCGGAAGATATACACGCCGGCGCGGGCGTGGCCGCGCTCGCCGACGGCGCGACCACGGCGACGCGAGAGGCCCGCGCGGACGCCCTAGCGGACCAGCGGATGGGCGACGCCGACGATGGTCTGCCAGACGCCGCTCGGCTCCGGGTCGCCTGGCGAGACGCGCTGAGCGGCGGTCCTCCGTGCCGCGATCTGGGGCCCCAGCACTGCGAGCAGGGCGGTGACGACGGTCGGATCGAACTGCGTTCCGGCGCAGCGCTCGAGCTCCTCGCAGGCACGAGTTTCATCCATCGCGGCGCGGTAGGAGCGCGTGGTGGTCATTGCGTTGAAGGCGTCGCAGATCGCGATGATCCGCGCCTCGAGCGGGATCTGCTCGCGGCTGAGGCCGTCGGGGTAGCCGGTGCCGTCCCATCGCTCGTGCGAGGCGCGCACGATGCGGCCGATGTCGAGCATGAGCCCACCGATGCGCTCGAGCATGCGCTGCCCCTCGATCGTGTGGGTCTTGATGATCGCCCACTCGCGCTCGTCGAGCTTGCCCTTCTTGTTGATGATCTCGTTGGGCACGGCGATCTTGCCGACGTCGTGGAGCAGCGCGCCGAGTTCGACGTTGCGCTTGCGGTGCGCGTCGAGCTCGAGATGCTCGGCGACCGACAGCGCAACGCGCACCACGCTCTTGGAGTGCTCGCCCGTGTAGGAGTCATCGGCCTCGACGACATCGCCTAGCAGCAGGGCTGTGCCCTGGTAGGCGTCGTTGAGCTCCGCGAGCTGTTTCAGGCGCTCGCGACGCTCTTTCGAGAAGAACAGCAGGATCCCGAACAGCGGGGCGACGAGCAGCAGCGCGAGCTGGGAGTGCACGGCACCGGCGGCATAGGCGATCGCGAGGCCGAGCGTAGAGAGCGTGAAATCGACCGCCCAGGTGGGTATGCATTCGGCGAACACCTCGTGCAGGTGCGAGACGCCGTACAGGCGCTCGCGTGCGCTGCTGTTGGCGAAGTCGAAGACGAGCTGGGCGCACAGCGCGAGCAGCAGCACGGGCCAGAGGTGATGCAGCGCGTGGCTCGCCGAAAAAGCGCTGAAGACGAGCGCGGGTCCGATCGTGAACCAGCTGTTGCCGACGGCCATGATCAGCCAGCTCGGAGCGATCTCGCCGCGGACGACCCGCGGGGACATGCCGAGTGCCACGGCCAGCGGCATCAGCAGTGGGATCAACGCAACCGGCAGCGCGAACAGCATTGGCACGAAAACGGCCTGGGTCGCGACCGTGTAGCCGGCGCCGACGTCGAAGCGCACGTTCATCGCGAAGGCGAGCGCGATGCAGTAGAGGGCCGCGGTGGCGGGGTCAAAGTGGCCGACGCCGTGGAGCACGGCGAGCGCGACGGCGACGGCGAGGTAGCAAGCACCGATCAGCAGCTCCCCGTGGCGGGCGTTCTCGCGCAGCGGCTTTCCACGGCGAGCCCAGGGCTCGCGTGAGCGCTCCAGTTCGTTGTACGCGCGCGCGGACATCCGCCTCAGCGCACTTATCGCCAGCCACGCGCGTGAGACTTAGAAGAATGGACGCCTGCAGCCTTGCGCCCATCGTTTCTGACGGCCGATCGAACAGACGTCCATTGCCCCTTTAGGGCAGTCCTTGTCGTACCGATCGTTCCCCTGCACAAAGACAACTCGTTTGAAAAGGGCAAACCCGTCGCAAGGCGGGGACGCAAAGCCAGAGGTCTCCCAGGGGAGACGGCTCAGCTGCCAGCGCAAAGCGGGAGGACACCCCAATGCCCAAAATCGAACCGAGAATGCCCAAGAGGATCGCCCTGAAGCTCGCCGCCGCGGCGAGCACAGGCCTTGCACTGCTGTCCGTCCTCGGCTCCGCCCCGGCGCTCGCCGCGAGCGGCGCCACGTGTGAAGGCCAGACGTTCACCCAGCCGTTCTCCCTGTTCGGGGACAACAGCTACTACATGCTCGTCCCCGGCTCGCAGTTCAATACCGGAGGCGAAGGCTGGCAGCTCAGCAACGGGGCGCACATCACCGAAAGCATCAGGCCCTTCGGCCTGCGTGGCGCCACGCTCGAACTTCCGAGCGGCGCGGAAGCCGTGAGCCCGCCGGTGTGCGTGAACATGACCTACGAAACGGCGAAGACGTGGGTGCGCCGCACTAGTGGCAACGGCTATCTCAAAGTCTTTGTCTCCTACGCCGGCACCCGCAGCGAAAACAGGCCGGTAAAAGTCGCGAACTTCCACCCCGGCGCGTGGTGGAGCGCCGAAGCGTTCGAAGTCGAACCAGGGCTCGTCTCGGGCGAACCGCAGGAAGCGCGCGAAGTGCGGTTCATCCTGTCCGCGGGCGGCCAGTCGACCGATTACCAGCTGTATGGGGTCTACGTAGACCCGCGCATGCTCTAGAGGAGCACCGGATGTCCTCGGGCGGCGCCGTCGTGAGCGATACTCGCGACAGGTGCCGCCCGGCCGCTCTCTAGGGCTTCGTCGTGACGACGGTGCCCGCCGGCGAGATCACGTACCACAGCCCGCCGTTGGTTTCGATGGCCTGGCCCGTGGCCTGGCCGGCGGAGGTGTCGGCCGCGTAGGTGTACAGCGGCCAGCCGTTGTACGTAGCGACGCTGCCACCTTCGGGGTCGGAGTCGCTGCCGAGCAGCGATGAGTGCACCGCGCCGATGCCGCTCGCCTTCGCACCCTGGGTGAGCTTCAGAGGCGGCCACAGCTGCGCGCACCCGCCCACGCAGGTGACCTTCGCGTGCGCGTCCGGCTTGAAGACGTAGAGCGTGCGCCCGGAGGCGTCCACGAGCACCGCGCCCAGTTTCGGGAGCGTGCGGCTGGAGACGGCGATCGTCGCCGTGGTCGTGCTCGGTGTGCTGGAGGTGCTCGAGGTGGTCGGCGCGGACGCGGCCGTCGACGGCGTGCTGTTCGTCGATGGCGAGCCCGAGCTCCCGCATGCCGCCAGCAGCAGTGCCAGTGTCGCGAGCACAGCCGCGCTGGCGACGGCGCGACTGGGGCTGGATGCTCTGGCTGTGCGGCTCGAGCGCGTCATGTGATTTTGCGAGGCTACGCCTCAGCGGGCCATGCTGTCCGTCGCGGCTCCGGGCGAGCCGGCACAGCATGTCACAAGTGCGCGCCGCGCCGCCCACGGCGCGCGGCTTCTCCTGGCGCGGCGCGCGCCAGCTTCGACCTCCCCCGATCGAGGGGAACGCGTCCGGCTATCAGTCGCCCTCGAGCAACTGGCGCGCGATCGTGGCCTGGTCGAAGTAGATGCGCTCGCAGACGATGCGCGTGCCATCGGGCTCGAACAGGAAGAGGGCGCACATGCGGCATCGAAAGCTGCGACCCGTGGGCTCGATCCCGCGCAGCTCGCCCTCCATCGTGCCGAGCAGGTCGAACTCGGCGATCACGGCATCCTCGGCCTGGTGCAGCACGACGTTCTCGTTGCGCTGGTCGGGAAAGGCGGCCCGCGAGGTGCCGTAGTAGCGGGCCACCTCCGAGGGCCCGTCGTAGACCTCGCCGGTCGCGATCAGCTCGTAGCGGGGGTGATCGAAGGTGGCGAGCGAGTCCTCGAAGCGGTGCTCGTTCTCAGACAGCATGTGCTCCCGCACGAGCGCGAGCCGGCGCTCCTGGAGCGAGCGGGCGGCCGCCTCTCCCTCCCCGTGTTCGTGATCGGCCATCGCGGCGCCCAACCCTAGCGCTCGCGCCGTTCGCGGACTCGTCCCTCGCAGCAGCCGCATTAGCGTGGGATACTTCCTGGCGGTCGTCGGTAGCTTGGGAGGGATCGTGGCGAGGATCAGGTTGGCTGGAGCTGCGCTCGCGGCGCTGTGTGCGTTCGCCGCGGTGCAGGCGTCGAGCGCCTCCGCAAAGTCCGAACCGGTGCTCGAGCTGGAGGTACACGGGCAACCAATCACGGCCGGAGCTCCGATCGAAGCGTCCAGCTCGAAGTTCGAGCTGGCGAACGAATACTGGACGCTGACCTGCACGGAAGGCGCACTGATGGGGAGCATCGCGGTCAACGGCCAAGCCAAGACGGACTCCGCGAAAATCACCTCAGGTGATTTCGGCCGCGGGCAGAATGACGAAGCGGGCTGCACGTCGAAGTACCACTTCGTGGTCTTTTTGGAACCCGAAGGACAGCCGGAAATGATCTTCAACGTGAAGGGCCAGTTGAAGTTCTTCAATCCGCGCCTGAAGCTCGAGCCGCTAGAAGACATCGGCGTGAAAGGCGGACACGAAGCCTTCTCCTGCGTCATCTTGAAGCGCGGCCCGCCGCTGCTTGGCAGCTTCGCGCTCAGCGAAGCGCCGCAGCCGCTGACGGTGAGCTTCGACTACAAGATGGGGCTCGGGCCGGACTACGGCAAGGAGTGCGCCAAGGCCAAGGGCCACGCGGTCATGCTGAAGGCGACCTTCAACTTCAGCTCGGAAGGCTCCCCGATCGAAGTCGTGCGCGTGAAGTAAGCAAGGCGCCCTCAGGCGCTTCCCGCCCCGGGGCTCGCGATAGAGCGGCAGACGCTCGAGGCGGTGCGCCCAGTTGTGGTTGTAGGTTGGGTTGGCGTGCCTATGCCGTCGCGCTGCGAATCTACCTCACCGTGCTCAGCGCGAGGCTCCGAGCCGCCGCTCGGGCGTCGCGCGCGTGGCTGCGGCGCAGGACGCACAGAGCCTCTGGGGCAGGGTCGCGCAGGAGAGCTCGTGCGCTGGCGGCCCTCGGCAGAGCGCTCTGCCGAGGTCTCGTGTGCGCGCGTGCGCGCACACGAGGTGGCGCGCCGAGCTCTCATCGAGCGAGTCGAGCCTCAGCGATGAGGCTCGAGGGAAAGGCGGGGATCGTCGTGGGCGCGGGACAGTCGCCCGGCGAGACCGTCGGCACGGGCCGAGCCGCGGCGCTCGTGTTCGCAAGGGAGGGCGCGAGGGTGCTGCTTGCCGATCGCGACCTTGACGCGGCACAGGAGACCGCCACGATGATCGCGGCCGAGGGCGGCATCGCCGAGTGCGTGAAGGCCGACTGGACCGACGCCGGCGCGTGTCGCGCGATGGCCGGCGCGTGCGTCGAGGCCTGGAGCCGGATCGACTTCCTGCAGAACAACGTCGGCATCGGCGGCGACGACGCGAGCCCACGCAAGCTCAGCGAGGCAGCGTTCGAGCGAATAATCTCGGTGAACCTGAAGGGCTGCCTGCTGTCCTGCCAGGCGGTTCTGCCGACGATGCGCGCGCAGGAAGACGGCTCGATCGTCAACATCTCCTCCGTCGCGGCTGTCGCGTCGGCGGTGGCGCTGACCGCCTACAAGATCTCGAAGGCGGGCATCAACGCCCTCGGGCAATCGTTGGCTATGGAGAACTCCAGCCGCGGAGTGCGCGTGAACACGATCATGCCGGGGCTCCTCGACACGCCGATGGCGATCGACGCCTGGGCCACGGCCCTCGGCATGCCGCGAGAGGACGTGCGTGCGCAGCGCGACAAGCTCGTCCCACTCCGAGCCAAGATGGGCAGCGCCTGGGATGTGGCGTACGCGAGCCTCTTCCTGCACTCCGACGAGGCGGCCTTCATCACGGGGGCCCTGCTGCCGGTGGACGGCGGACAGCTGGCGCGGGTGGGTGGATAGGCTCGAGCGCGGCGACGCGGCCGCCGCTCGATCGCCGCTACTGCTACCGTCCCTATATCAGGCTGGGCACGCTGCCCAGCACAGCAGTGCAAGCGCTCGTAGCCTTTGCTTCATGCAATTTCTTGCGTTCGCAGCACTACCAACGCAGGAGGAAGAACAAAGATGGCTACTGGAACCGTGAAGTGGTTCAGCGACGACAAGGGGTTCGGGTTCATCACGCCCGACGACCAGTCGAAGGACCTGTTTGTGCATCACACCGCGATCGTCGGCGAGGGCTACCGCTCGCTCGCCGAGGGCGCAAAGGTGTCCTACGACGCCGAACCCGGCGACAAGGGCCCGAAGGCCGGAAACGTGCAGCCCCTGTAGGCACTCTGTCTGCAAACAAGGCGCGGGCGTAAACGCTCGCGAGGGCTCTCGAGAGATCGGCACACATGGCCTCAAGCGGCAAGCGCAAGACAACGATGGCGAAGCTGACGCGGGAAAGCAGGCTCCGCGAGAAGCGCGCGGAGAAGCAGGCGAGGAAGACCGCACGGAAGCTGGCGCCCGCCGAGGAGCCGTACGAGCCACAGGACGAAGCCGGCACCGAGGGTGCGGCGACGGCCGCGGAGTTCGCTCCGTCGGATCCCCTAGCGGAGGCGCCGGCAGACGCCTGAGCACCGGGTCTCGGGCCTTCGCCGGCACCCCGCCAGCTCACGGCCTACGCCCTCGGGCGTTAGCTGACCTCATCGCAACGGACGGACGCACGGGACCGGAGGGAGGCGACCCGTGCGCCCGCCGTTTTCGGAGGAAGTTCCCTCTAGCCCCCTGGCCCAGCGAAGGGCAGTAGCGCTTCGGCGCCGCGCAGCGCGAGGACGCGCTGAAGCTGATGCTGTCCAGGGATCAGGCCCAACTCCTGACCGCTCTCCGTGCACGCCCTCGACAGGGCGAGGATGACGCCAATCCCGGTCGAGTCAAGGAACGTCATCTTGCGTAGGTCCACGGGTGCTCACCGCCACAGGCGACATCTTGCACGTCAACGCGTGAGCCGCTTTCAGCCAGCACCCGCCGGCCTCCTCTTCTAAAGAGAGCTTCCCCGGATACCCCCGCAGTCCCGGATCGCCCACGCAAGGCTCTCCCTCGTGCGCCGCATACCCGACTTTCAGACCCGGCTTTGCGAGTCGAGAAGCCTTGTGCTCAATGATACATCAGATCGAAGAGACGCGGCAAACCGCCTACCCGGCGCCGCCGACGTCAGACGCGAGCGCCAAGCCGAACGGGCTCCCCTCCGAGTCCTTGCAGATCGCCCAGCTCTCGCCGGGGTGGATCACGCTCCCGCCGAGCGCCCGCACCCTCCCCATCGCCTCGGCGATATCCGTGACCTGAAAGTAGGGAAGCGAATACGAGTCGCCCGGTCCCCGGCCCCGGCGATGCAGTCCGACCACTGGCGCTTCTCCACGCGTCTGCCAGCCCTCCCCCTCCCGTCGCTCGCGTGCCTCGAGCTCTGCACCGAGGAGCTCCGTCCAGAAGCGACGCGCGCGCTCGGTGTCGTCAGCCGGAAACTCGACGGATGCCAACGCTATGGGCTTCACGACAGCCAAGGCTAGGGGACCGCCCCGTCCGCCTCGTTCTCCTCGGCGTGCCGGCCCACGAATTCAGGCAAGGTCGCGGCCGCGCCTACTTCTTGTATTTGAAGCGGTCCTTGTTCGTGACCGGGCTCGTGCCCTCGGAGGTCGACACGGTCACGTTCACGGTGCCCTTGGTGCCGGGCGGTGAGGTGGCGATCAGCGACGTCGAGGATTTGACTTCCACTTTCGCCGCCGCGACGCTCCCGAACGAGACGGCCACGGTGCCGACGAACCCCTTGCCCGTGACGCTGACGGGCGTTCCGCCAACCTGCGAGCCGGCTTTCGGAGCGAGCTTCGTGACGACCGGCGCGACCCCGGCGCGCTGGGCACAGCCTCCGGCTTCGTTGCTCCACTCCTGCTGATACCAGTAGTCGTGGCCGTTGATGACCTGGTTGTATTTGGCGCCGTCGGGTGCGGTGCCGAGCGGTTCGCCGAATTCCGAGAGCGGTTCCAGGGTGCGGCAGATGTCGCCGATCTCTTCTCCGTTCTTGGCTTTCCAGGCGTTCAGTTCGGGATCGGTGACCGACTCGCTGTGCTCGTGCACGAGCCCGCCTTGGAGCGCGATGTCCCCAGGGCCGCTCGGGTAGTTGCCGGTGCCGCATTCGAGCTCGTAGGGATCGTTGGAGTAGACGATGGTTTTCCCTGCGACGCTGATGGCGCCGTGATACGCACAGAATTCGGCGTGTTCGGCGCCTGCCGAGCAGGACCGTCCTTCGGATTCGAAGCAGCTTTCCACGCCGGGCGGCGTGAGCAGGAAGTACTCGTGCGCGAGGTCCATCGGCAGTTTGTGCGCCTCGACGTATTTGCTGATCTCGGCCTGGATCTGTTCGTCGGTGAGACAGATCGGCGCCGATGCGCACCCGCTTTTCGGGTAGGGGTCGCTGTCGGCGAGCGCGCCGGCGAAGGTGGAGGCGTACTTCGCGGGTTCGTTGAGGGCGTTCGTGTACTGCACGAGGACCGAGTCGGTGTTCTGCACGCCGCCGCTGTCATGCGCCAGGTCTTCGAAGAATTGGTTGATTCCCCCCTGATAGCCCGACGGGTAGGAGGGCGTATAGCCAGCGGGCTCCCAGTAGAGCGCGTAGTTCGCGTTCGACGTCATGACCGGGCCGCCGACGTATTTCAGCCGGGGCGTGCTTTTGGAGGCGGCTGGCAGGCCCTGCACCAGCGAGGTGCGTGGCAGCGGCTGGTAGCTCAGGGCTCGGCCTCTCACGTGGACGACGATCGCTGACGCGCTCGAGGCCGCGAGCAGCCACGTCGCGACCGCGACCATCGCGACGGCAGCAAGCCTTGACGCGAGCGCGCGCGGTGTCCCGAACGTGTTCCCCTCGATCATCCCTGGCCCCTCTCCCTCAAGATTGCCGTCGTCGGGGCAGTCTAGGACACCTCGCAAGCCTTTCCGCCTAAAGGAGCGAGCTGCCGCCGACCGCGGACGATATTGAGCGGCGTGCCCCTGTTCACGTTCGCGTCCCCGCCACGGTCAGTGCGGACGCGGTGCTTCTCCGGTTTCAGCGGCTCGACCGTCGCGCTCGGATGGTTCCAGAGTGCCGCCAGTGGCTTCGCGACCATCGCCTTCAGGGGAGGGTTCGTGCTCGCTGAGGTCTTCCCGGTCTTCCTCGCCGCGCGAAGCTTCGCCGCCTTTCGAGCCTTCGACCTGCTGGCCGGCACCTTCGCCGGTTTTGCCGTCGTCTTCGCCGCCCTGACCGCCACCTTCGGCTTCTCCGGCGTCTTCCCCGTCGTCACTGCTCTTGCCGCCCTCTTCGCTGCCCACGCCGCCTTCGACGCCTTCGTCGCCGTCGTCACCGCCGTGTTGGGAGCCGCCTGAGCCTGAACCCGAGCCGCCATTATTTCCCGTCGATTCGCCTGGCTGGCGAGCACCGCCTGCGCCCGCACCCAAGGCAGGCGCGGGCCCACCGGCGGCGGCACCCATCACGATCGGTTCCTGACGGCTGCCGTTCGTCCCGGTCGCCTGATTCCCGGGACCCGGCGACTCCGTCGGCGACCGGCCTGCACCGGATCCGCCGGCGCGCGAACCACCGCCATTGCCCGAGGCGTTGACGGCGCCGCCACCCAACCCGCTGGTGCCCGCGTCGGAGCGCTCCAGTGCATGGGCCGAGCTCGTCTGTCTATGCGCTTGGGCGCCGGCGTCGGTCGTGGTGACCCCGCGGGAGCCGGACGTGAGCACGAACGCTCCGAGACCGTGCCGTCCCGTGGCAGCGGACGTCGCCGACACCCGCGGCGTGCCAGCAGCGACGCCGCTCGTCGCCGTCCCGTAGACATGACGGATCGTCGCTGCCCCCGCGAACAGCGCGCCAGCGGTGAGCACGACGCCGCCGCCTTTGAGCAACGCGCTAGTCGCGACGCCTGCCGTGCCGCTGCCCGCCCCGACAGAGCCCAGCCGTTCGGCCAACGACGCGCTGCGCCGACCCGCTTGCTCTGCCCACGTGAGGACAGCTGGTGGCGTGACCGCCGACGCCGCGGCTCGCAAGGCCACGCGCGCGCGGTAGACGAGCCCTCTCACCGCGCCGCCGCTGAGGCCGAGCGCGAGCGCGGCCTGCTCGTTGCTGTAGCCCTCCACGGCCGTGCACAGGAGCGCCTCGCGCTGGAGGGCGGGAAGCGCGGCGACGCCAGCCAGAGTCTCGCGCATCGCAAACGCACGCTCAGGGTCCGCGCGCGCCGCGGGGACCTCTTCCGCGGAGCTCGTGAGCTGCTCGTAGGTCGCGTCCGCACCGCGGTGAGCGTCGATCGCGGCGTTGTGGACGATGCGGTAGAGCCAGGCGCTCACGTCCCGGACCTCCGCGCCGCGCTGCAGTGAGATCCAGGCCTTCATCAGAGCCTGCTGCAAAACGTCCTCAGCTCGCGCCTCGGGCAGACCGAGCTGGCGGCAGTAGCGAAGGAGGTGCTTTCGATAGCGCTGAACGAGCGCCTCGAACGCGCGCTCGTGACCGGCCGCCGCGGCGCCGGCGAGCCGCTCGTCGGACTGTGTCTGCAGCAGGCGCGTAGAGAAGCGGGGGCTCATGGAGCCGCCCGACCTGCCGCCTTGCCTGCGCAGTCGCCTTCCATGCCACCCATTAGACGGTTGGGAACGAAGTTCCTCACACCTCCTAGCCGACGATTCTACGTCGGCGGTGACGCCCGTACTAGCCGGGGTCGGTACGAGCGCTACTCGTCTCCTTCTTCGTGGCAGCTTTCCGCATCAGAGCCTTCTTCATCCTCTGGAGCTTCATCCTCTGAGTCCCCGTGTTCGTGGCTCGATTCCTCCGCGGTCCGCGCGTGGGACCGGGCGCTCTCCCCGCCCGCGGAGACGGAGACACATTCTTCTGGGTCGGGGCCATCTTCCTCGTCTTCTGGTCCCCGTTCGGGGCCGGTGCCTTCGTGCCCGCAGCTGTCGTCGTCCGAGGACCCTTTGCTCGCGGCTGTGCCTTCATTGCCTCCGGCGGCTTCCAGTGCGCAGTCTTCGTCGTCCACTTCCCCGTTCTCCGAGCCCGATTCGTGCCCGGATCCTTCTCGATCGCAGCTCTCCCCTGTGCATCGCGGACCCGTCGCGCCGGCCGATCCGCCGCCGTCGGTCGATCCGACGCTGGAAGGCGCCCCGTCCTGTGCGGGCGCGGCGTTGTCTTGCGTCTCGCTCGGCATGACCGCGTGGAGCGACGTCGCATGCCTGCTACTGGCGTGATGGTGAGTGCGCCGATCATGGGAGCCTCGCCGGCGCTGGGAGTCGCGACCGTGCGCGAGTGCCGCGGCGGGGCCGCTGAGCCCTATCGCGCAGCTGACTATCAGTGTGATGACGGCGTGTTTCATTGGCGTCGACCTCCTGTCGGGGACTAACGTGCGGCGCATCGGAATCGATGCCACCGCGCTTTGAGACGGGTCGCGCACCAAAAAGCTCACGCGCCCTTCGGCGATGAGCGGACTGGTGTCCGATTTCCTCGCCGCAGCGCGAACCTCTCGATGAGTCCGCGTGACGGACAGCCGCTGTGAGGCGTCTTCGGTGCGAGACGATCGGGTGGACCGTGCAGCGGCGGGTTAGCAGACTCGGGTCGTTTTGAGCCGGGAACGCCGCGCCGGCCGCCGCGGCGGCGTCGCTCAGCGACGGAAGGACCGGGTGCTGGCACCTCACGGATCGGCGCCCTGAGGCGTTTAGATGAGGACTGAAAAACGGCAAGGCCGAGGAGGCCCGCGCGAGATGGACGACCACGCCGAGAAGGCACAACGCTTCATGACTCTCCACCGCCAGCCACATCCGCTCCTCCTAGCGAACGCCTGGGACACGGGATCAGCGAAGCTGCTGGCCTCACTCGGCTTCGCTGCGCTTGCGAGCACGAGCAGCGGCTACGCGGCGACCCTCGGACGGCCCGACTACGCGGTTAGCCGCGACGACGCCGTTGCGCACGCAAAGGCGCTCGTCGAGGCGACCGACCTGCCGGTTTCGGCCGACTTCGAGGACGGCTTCGCGGCGAACCCCGCGGGTGTCGCCGAGACGGTGCGTCTTGCCCTCGAGGTCGGACTCGCTGGCTGCTCGGTGGAGGACTGGTGCGCGACGGACGAGCGGCTCTATCACGCCAAGGCCAGCGCCGAGCGCGTCGCCGCTGCCGCCGAGGCAGCCCACGCCGGACCGGTGCATCTCGTGCTCACAGCGCGAGCGGAGAACTATCTGCGCGGCAATCCAGACCTGCGCGACACCATCGCCCGCCTCCAGGCCTACCAGGAGGCCGGCGCCGACGTCCTGTATGCGCCCGCGCTCGATAGACCGGAGGATCTCCGCGAGCTCCTCGCCTCGGTCGACCTGCCAGTGAACGTGCTCGCCCGTCCGAGCGCTCCGTCGGTGGCCGAGTTGACGGCCTTGGGCGTCAAGCGTGTCTCGGTGGGCGGCGCGTTCGCGTTCGCCGCTCTCGGCGCGGTGGCCCAGGCCGCGGAGGAGTTCCTGAGGGAAGGAACTTACGACTTCATGGAGATGGCGGTCGCCGGCGCAAAGGCTTCCCGGCCCGCGTTCGCCCGATGAATGCCGGGCCAGGAAGGCGGACCAGGAGGGAGCGCGGGAGGACAGGCGTGAGTGCTCTTCATTCGACCGTTAGCGTCGCTTTCATTCCTTTCGCCTCGTGTTCGGGCAGCGAGCAAAAGAGCGTGTAGCTAACCGGCCGCAGTTCAAGCTCGAGTTTGCTGATCGTGCCCGATTTGACCGTCGGGAGGCTCGCTGCGGACGGCCCCGTCGAGGGCTGCACGTTCAGATTGTGTTCGTCCTGTCCGTGGTTTACGAACTCGAAGATCACCTTCCCGGCCTGCACCGCCGTGCGCGAGAGCGTGTAGTGGTACTCGACCGCGGTCACCTGCACGACGGGGACCGCCGCTGCGGGAGCAGGCGTCCCTTCTGCGCTTGCCGGCGCGCGTTCGGGCGGCGCGCTGGCGGTTCCGCTGCCAGCCGGCGCGGTCGAGACGCCGCCGCCCGCGGCCGTGAGGGGGGATGAGGCCGAGCCGCTGGAAGTTGGCGAGGTACCGCCGTGGACACGCGGGATCTGCCGGCGTCGCAGCGCACAGCTTTGTCGCACGTACCTCCTCCTTGTCCGCGCACCCCTAGCGCATGTCCGGACGGCTTGCCGGTGGGCGCCTGCCCCGCCCGCACCGGCACGCGTATCAGGTGCCGCAATCGTGCTCGCTCCCGCGAGCACGCACGTGCAGCAGCACGCCAAGATGACCGCGCGCCGGCCGCGAGGTGTGCTCATGCGATCAGCTGTGGGACTTCACCGAACGGGCTCGGTCCGGCGAGGCCCGTCCCCGCGCCTGGGATGACCAGCCCGGCCTCGGTTTTGAACCACTGCCCGAGCAGGGCCGAATACATGGCGCGGAAGTCGGACGTGTTGATCACGTTTTCGTTTTCATCGAGCGTGGAGAGCCCCGGGAACTCGCCCACCATCCTGCCCGTCACGCGGCTGCCGATCAAGAAGGCCACCCCTGCCGCGCCATGATCGGTACCCGAGCCGTTTTCCTGCGGGCGGCGCCCGAACTCGCTCCACAACTGGACCACCACGCGGTCATCGAGCTTGCGCGCCTCGAGGTCGCGCTGGAATGCCACCACCGATTCGACCGTTTCACCCAAGTTGGTCGCGAGCGTTTCGCTCTCGTCGGAGTGCGTGTCATAGGAGCCCACAGCCGTCAGCGAGACGCACCTGATCGGCAGCGCTTCATCGTCGAGCATCGCCGCGAGCGCGGCGAGGCGCGTTGGGAACTCACCCCCGCTCGTGGGATAGGTGACCGGCGACGCGAACGGCGGTTTGCCTTCGACGTCGGCAAAGGGAGCGACCTGGTTGCGGATGATATTCGTGTCCTGCGAGGCCGCCCGCGCCTGGGCGAGCGCAGTCGAGGGCGAGGCCAACCCACCGAGCTTGCCGAACGCTTCGAGCGTGGGAGAGGTGAGCGGTTCCTCCAGCCCATAGGCCCAGAAGCTGTAATCGGTGGGAGATGACACAGCCGCGACGGGCACGCGCGCCGTGGCGAGCGCCGGCGCGAGCGCATAGTCGAGCGAGAGCCCCTGCAGCGGGTTGGCGGGGTCTCCCGCCAGGTCGAGATAGCGACCCATCCAGCCGGTACGCGTCTGCGCGTTCAATTCACCCACCTCCCAGTAGTGGCGACTGGTGAAATGACTCTCGTCCGGGGGGTCGTACCCAACCGCCGGGAAAACGCTCACCTTGCCCTCGTCGTGGAGTTCCGCGAGGCCGCCGGCGCGCGGGTGCCACATGAGGTTTTCGTCCTCGGTGAAGGGCTTACCTTCGCCTTCCTTGCGGCCTAGCAGCGGGCGCAGCTGGTGATAGCGAGCTTCCTTCACCGGCGAGAGCACGGAGAGCGCGTCCCAGCCGCCTTCCATGAATATCGACACGAGCACCGGCTGATTGGGTGGCGTGGCCGCTGCTGCCTCGGCGATCCCGGCTTCCAGGCGCCGCGGCGAGAGCCCCCCGACGCCATAGACGGCGAGTGCGGCCCCGGCCGAGCGCAGCATGAAGCTGCGCCTTGTCAGACCGGTCCCGGCAGGCACCGGCATCCCCGGCTCGACCGGTGGCAGGCCCCTTCCGGCCTGCGCGAAGCCGGCACGGAGCACCTGCGCGCGCGTAAAGTCCCTACAGGAGCAGCTTCTCAGCATCCTCAGCTCACCTGCATGTCGGGCGAGGTCGCGATCAGCATGCGCAGCGCGTTCTGGCGGATCGCGCGGTAGGGGCTCTGCTGCCATTCGGCCGTCGCGAGATTTTCCAGGCAACCCTCCGCGAACTGGGTGATGCAACGCGAGGATTCTTCGGTGAGTGGTGGATCCGCCCAGTAGTTGAGCGCGCTCGCGAGCGCCTCCTCGGCATCCTCGGTTTCGCTGTACGCCACTTCGCCTTCGGCCGGCCACGGGTTCGGGTAGCTCTCAGATGTGACGTACGTGGCCATTTCCCAGCGAGCCTTCGCAGTCGAGGTGTCAAGCCAGCGCGTGAAGTCCCAGCCCGAAACATTCGGCGGGTAGAACAGTTGCTGCCCTGCGCTAGCCGACAGCCACGTCCACGCTGTCGTGTCGATGTACCGGCCAGCGGCGCGCAGCAGTCCCGCGTTGTAGACGACCGGCGGCGTCACGAGCTCGGGCCCTTCGAGAAAGTCTGGGTGCAGGAGGATCGCCTCGACCACCGCTCTCACCGAGTAGCTCGAGGAGTTGTAGAGCCCCTCGAGCGAGGCGAGCGTGGATTCGGACGGCGGCGAGGGAACGAAGTAGCTCCACAGCTTGCCCACGAAGTAAGAAGCGTGCAGCGGATGGGTCACACATAGGCGCACGGCGTCTTCCCAGTTCCAGTTGCCCGTCTGGCCGAAGACCGTCTTTTCGCCCGAGTCGTGGCGTTCGGGTTCGAAGTGGAAGTTCTGTAGGCCGCTGCTTTCCGTCCATTCGGCGGTCCAGCCGGTCAACGCGCGCGCCATCTCTTTCACGTCCGCCTCGGTGTACGCGCCGCGATCTGCACCTAGCGAGAAGAGCTCCATCATCTCGCGCCCGTAGTTCTCGTTGGGTTCTTCGGCGCCGTTGTAGATTCCGTCGAGGAAGATCAGCATCGCCGGATCGGTGGTGACCGCGAGGAAGAGATCGTGAAAGCTGCCCAGCGCGTGTTCCCGGAAGAGGTTGTTCTGGTCGAGCATCCGCTGCTGGCTGTTGACCTTCTCGTTGGAGTTCGCGAACCAGTCGTGCCAGATGTACGTCATGCGCTCGATCAGCGGCTGGTCGGAGCGGATCATGCGATCCAGCCACCAGCAGTGGTCATCGCCCCACGCGTCCGTGGGTTGCAGCGCGTTTCCTTCTTCGTCGGTGGGCTCGGGCCCCTGCAAGGTCGCCGCTCCGGCGGGGCGCGTGAGAGCGAGAACGACATCTTGGAGGGGCTTCCCGACTAGCGCCTCGGCCTGCCCCGACCGTGGACCGAAGGCCGCGCGCCATAGGAGCCGTCGCGCCTGCCCAGGGGTAGTGGCACCTTCCAGCGCGGGTGGAGGGGACTGCGAGGGTGCAGGCGCCGCGACGGGCACGGCGGGAGGCGCGGGGGCGCCGAGCAGACCGGAGGGGTGCCGCTTGTGCGCCCTGTGTTTCGAGCGGCGGTGATGTTTGTTGCGTTTTGAACCTCCCGCGTGATTCCTCGGGCGCCCGTGCTCGCGCTTGCTGGGCGATCCCGATTGCCGATGCCCCAGCTTCCCGCCCTCGGCCGCCTTACGCGGGGCGCGCGAGGAGCCATCGCCGCTCATCGAGCGACCGCCGGCGGAGCGGAAGAAGCTGGCGTGGCGCCCATGCGCGTTCCCTCGGTCGAAGCGGTGGCTGTGATGACTTTCGCTGTGGGCGCTCAACGGCCGTGTGAGCCTGAACGTCCACCCCTGCTCGTCGACGTCACAACCGCACCGGGCGACCGGATGGCGAGGAGCGCGGGAGCCATCCTCCGTAGGTTCGTGGGACTTGTGTGCGCGAGTCGGCCTGCAGCGGGCTCAGATGAGACCCCGAACTCGACCGGCTGGCGGGCAACGTGCGTTCCAAGAACCTCCGATGCATACGCGTTTGACTACAGTCGGAGCTCACTGAGACAATGGAAGCCGATCAGTCGCAAACGCCGCCCCCCCCCCCCCCCCGGGGAGGAGCCTTCGCCGAGGTGTCTCGGTTCGCCCGGCAGAACTCGCGCGAGCGCGTGCTACCTCGTTGATGCAAGCGGGCGCAGGCGCGACGTGTCAGGAGACCATCCTGCGGCCCTGGGCGGGCGCTGACGCTGCCGCCGTCCTGGAGGCGCTCGCTGACCCGGAGATTCACCGTTGGACTCCGCTACCAGAACCCCAGTCACTACAGGACGCTCGCGACTGGATCACGACGCGGATCCAGCAGGCCGCCACGGATCAGCACGAACACTTCGCCATCCAGACCACAGACCCCGACAGGCTGGCGGGCGGCGTCAACGTCTTGTTCCACAAACCGTGGAGGGCCGAGCTCGGCTACTTCATCGTTCCCGACGCGCGCCGCCGTGGTCACGCGTCGCGCGCCGTGAGGCTCATCGCCGAGTGGGCTCACCGCAATGGGGTCGAACGACTTGAGGCGCTGATCGACGCCGAGAACGTCGCTTCCTTTCCGGTCGTCGAAAGCGCCGGGTTCCGCCGGGAGGGGCTAGTGCGAAGCTACAGGCGCATTCACGGCGTCCCCCGCAACATGTGCATATACGCGCGCCTCGCCTCGGACCCGTGATCGGCACCACGCGGCGCGCTGCTCGAGAACCCCCTCTGACCCGGTGCACGGCCGCTCGACGCCTAAGGTGCTCAGACGTCAGGGATGCGCAAAGCAGAACGGCGACCGAGTGGGCCGACCGTTTTGGCCGGTTCTCGAAGCACTCGGAAGCTATGCCACGAGTTCCGTTTCGACCCCGCTCAGAGCCATATCGAACGCGGTAGTTCGGCTCTTGGCGCACGCCGGGGAGCGCGGCCTTTCGGCCGTATCGAGCTTGCCGCTGACAGTTCCCTCAATTTCGGGACCCCATTCGTGCTGACGAAACGTGCTCGATATTTCCTTGAATACGTACACGCATGGCCCGCTCACGTGGATGCGCATCGGCGCCATCTTCACCGTCACCTTGCGTGCGCCTGTGATTTCGATAGCCGTGGCACCGCCATCGCAACCTTCCACCAGGCCGCTCTGGTTGATCCTCACGAGCTTGTCGGTCTTGGCCCCGTTCGTGACTACCTTAAATTCCTGTTCTTCCCAATAGCATTCGCCAAGCGAGTATCCAGCAGCCATGAGCACTGCGGCACCGGGCTTCAAGGGCTTCCCTTCCAGCCGCAGCTGCATCCGCGTCTTAGGGGTGGTGGCGCTCGCACCGATCGCACATACCGCGAGCACGAGGACCGCGCCGACGGCCACCCCAACAAGCCTCGTCCTCCTCATCGATCGACCCTCCTCCGAGTCGTGGTGCCAAGACGCGTCGCCGAGAACCAGCGAGCTGGATCTGAACTCTGACGGGGAGACTAGTGGTTGGATGGGACGCGCCGGGCGGACCGAGGCCAGGCGAAGCCAGCGGAGCTGCGCTAGCACGGCCGTCGACGCGGGCGCGGTTGCTGTGAATCGGCGGCAGGTAGGATCGGGTCAGTGTCGGAGTCCCTACGCTCGCGCTTGGCCCTTGCCGCGATCAAGAGGCGGCTGCCTGCAATGGTGGCCGCCGACGCCGTGGCCGCACTGCCCGACGGACTTCACGTGGCCGTCGTCGGCTCCGGCTCGCCACTCCCCGATCGTAAGCGCGGCAACCCGTGTGCGGCGATCATCGCGGGTGGCCGGATCTTTCTCGTAGACGCGGGCGAGCGGTCCGCCGAGACCATGGCACGGATGCAGCTCGCTCCGAACCGCATCTCCGCGGTGCTGCTGACGCACTTCCATTCCGATCACATCGGCGGTCTCGGCACGGTGAACCTGCAGCGCTGGGTCGCGGACGCCGCCAAGGCGCCGCTGCGGGTGATTGGGCCACCGGGCGTCGAGCGCGTCGTCGCCGGCTTCAACGAGGCCTATGCGCTGGACAGCGGCTATCGCACCGCTCACCATGGCTCCGACGTCGCCCCGCCCTCCGGCGCGCATATGGTCGCCGAGGCGTTCTCCTTCGCCGAGGGCGCGAACGCGATGTTGGTGCTCGCTGAAGACGGTCTGAAGGTGAGGGCGTTCGTCGTCGACCACAGCCCGGTGCGGCCGGCCGTGGGGTACCGTTTCGACTACCGCGGCCGCAGCGCAGTCATCAGCGGCGACACGATTTACACCCCAGCGCTGATCGAGGCGGCCCACGAAGCGGACCTGCTGCTTCACGACGCACTATCGCCCAGGTTGCTCAAGCTCGTGGAGGACGCCGCTGGCGCCGCCGGGCAGCAGATGCGACGCCGTATCCTCGCCGACGTCCCCGACTACCATGCGACCGCACCGCAGGCGGCGGACGCCGCGCGGAACGCGCGGGTGGGAGCGCTCGCGATCACGCACATCGTCCCGCCGCTTCCACTGAAGGGTCTCGAGGAGATCTTCCTCGGCGACGCCCGCGAGCATTTCGGCGGCGAACTGTGGCTCGCGCAGGACGGCGATCTCTACCGCTTGCGCACGGGAACCACCGGCGTCGAGCGCAAGCGCTTGATCAGCCGCCTACCCGGCGCTTGATCGCACGGGCCGACAAGGACGGCCTCAAACGAGGCGGCTAGTTGGCGCCGACAACCTTGAAGGTGGCGTTGACGAAGACATGGTGCGGCCAGTTGACGCCGATGTTGTGGACCTCGTACTCGCCGTTGCTCAGCTTCACAACTCGGTCGACGATGCCCCCCGGGTAGGCTGCCAACGCGGCTTTTGTGGCCCTAGTCGCCACCGTGCCGCTGACGATGCTGCCGGACCCCTGCTTGTAGTTCGCCGGGATCTGACCGTCCTGCTTCGACGTGGATGGTGAACCGGGCTTGAAGGGAACCACCTTCGAGGACGCGTTGGATCCGCTTTTTGTATCGGTTGCACGATGACCTGCGTGGCCGTGATCGTCGTGCTGTCGGTTGTTCCGATTACGAGGGCGGTCCTGCCCTTCGCAACGGCGCTGGCGCTCGCCAACGTCGAGCTCGTGCCCCGCTCGTATTTCGTGGACGCCGTCTCCTTCACGGTCACCATCTGACCTGCGGACGTCAACAGTCCGAAGCCCGAGTTCGACACGCTGCTCACGGTGCCGACCGACCCACCTGCGGCCGGTCCGGATCGAGCGTTGGATCCCCCTCTACCCGGCACGGCCTGACGTGGCGCCGGCGACGGCGACGGCGACGTCGCCGTCGTCACGGTACGTGAGCCGGTAGTGGCGGCCGCGCTGACGACGCCGTACGCTCCTCCCCCGATCGCGACGGCCGCGGCGAGAACAGCGATCAGCCTGGTGAGTCTGTGGGAGAACATGACCTGATCCTTTCGTCATCTGTTGATCATGGGTTAGCGGTTATCCCACGATGCGTCACCCGCCTGTGCACCGCCTATGACGGACCGAAAGGTCTGCTATGAAATTGGTCCAGCACGGGGCGTTATGTGCTCCGAGGGTCGGTCAGGGCAGCAGCAGCCCCCGCTGTGATTGGGGCGCGGTGCGGAAATATCACCGAGCGGGGAAACTGCGAAGCGCGAGGGTCGGTCGCGTGTGATCCCGCGCAGCGCCAGATCGGTTCGCGCCCGATAACGTTGTCCGGGATGCCGACGGGCGGCACAACTCTGGCGGGAGGTTCGGTAGGGGACGGTGTCGGTGCGGGAGCCCCGGGCCGTGTCGCTGTCGTCTTCGAGCGAGGCGACGCAGGCATGGCCGCTCTGCGGGAGGCTGCCGAACTGGCCAGCGCCGGGCGCGAGCTGTCGGTCGTGACGCTCGCGCCGCAGGCACGGCCTCCGAGCTGGGGGCGTGCCGGCGGGACGGGCCCGTACAACATTGCGGTCAGGGAGGAAGCGGAGCTGGAACTGCGGGAGGCTCGCGAGATCCTCGGCTCTGTTGCCAGCCGCGCGACGTTCGAGGTGCTAGCCGGGTGCCCGCAGCCGCCGCTCGCATCGTGGGTGGCCCAACATCGGTTTGGGCTTGTCCTGCTGCCCCGCCACAGGCTGACTCCAGGTGGCAATCCTTTCGCGAAGAGCCTGCGGAAGGAGACGTCGGCGGAAGTTCAGCTGGTCAGGTAGGGCGAGCCCGGAGTCGCCGGCGAGCTGGGCTGCTCTGTGGAGTGGGACGCGCTGTAGGAGCGTGCCGGGCGGGGCACCTGAGACGTGGCTCCGTGAAGTTGGAGGAGCCCTGCACCCCGTCCCGGACTGGACTTCGAGCGCCAACTGGTCGCCTTGATTCGCGCCAACGCCGCGGCGGTGCAGCGACGATACGGGCTCCTGGTTCGGTGCGCGAACACGCTGGCAGCGGTGCGCGCGGAGCCATGGCGGTCCTGAACCCTCCCCCACTGCACGACACCCATTCGCGCGATGGCACTCGCAAATGGGAACAAGCGCTACGCATCCCCGAGTAGCGGCGGCATCGCAGGTACGCTGGCGATTCGATGGGTGCGCTGGGACCACTGATCCCCGACGACAGTCCACGAGCTTCCCGAGCGTGGCGTCGCGTGCGCGGGATCACCGTCGAGGTGAGCGCTCTGATCCTGGTCACGTTGCTGTCACCCGTGCTCTTGACGTTTGGATTCACGGTCGACCTGGCGCTTTGGCTACGACGGCGCAAGCCTTGGATGGCCGTCCGGTTCGTCGCGATGCTGTGGTGGTTCCTTGTAGGTGAGCTATATGGACTGCTCGGCCTGCTCGGTATATGGGCCCTGTCTGGTGGCCGCGACGGCGCCGTTAGGCGGGATCGCGTGTATCGCCTGAAGCGTCGCTGGCTCGGAAGCCACCTGGCAGGTATCCGCACACTGTTCGGTTTGCGCTTCCAGCTTGAAGGGCTCGAGCTCGCAGCGCCCGGACCGGTCCTCGTCCTGATCCGTCACGCGAGCATCATCGACAATGCGCTTCCCGATGCGATAGTCGGCCGCGCTCACGGGCTCGGCTTCCGATTCGTCATCAAGCGCGAGCTGCAGATGCTTCCGACGATCGATATCGGTGGCCGCTGGGTGCCGACGCTTTTCGTGCGCCGCGCGTCGGGCAACTCGACTGTGGAACTCGAGCGGATGCGGGCTCTCACGGTCAACATGTCCTCACACGACGGGTTGTTGATCTATCCCGAGGGCACGCGCTGGACAGCCGAGAAGCTCGCCCGCGCCCAGGAGATAATCACCGAGCGCCAACCGGAGATCGCGCCGCTGGCAGCCCGCTTGCGGAACGTGCTGCCGCCTCGGCTCGGCGGGACCATCGTGCTGCTCGAATCGGCGCGCGAAGCCGACGTCGTGATATTCGGCCACGTCGGCCTGGACGGGTTCGAGTACATCAGCGACATCTGGTCCGGCGGCCTAGTTGGGACAACCGTCCGTCTGAGGTTCTGGCGTTTCCCCGCCGCCGAGGTACCGAGCGATCGAGACGAGCTGATCGCCTGGCTGTATGCCCGCTGGCAAGAGCTCGACGATTGGGTCGGCGAGATGCACACGCGCGACTCGGGCGTGCTCGCACCGTGAACGACGAGTGGAGTCGGTCGCGTGGAATCGCTGGGAACTCGGTGACGCGCTGAAGGCAGTCTCAGAGGTGCGCGCAGCGCTGCCGCGTGTGAGCAGGTCGAGGCCAGATAGGTCGGGCGTCGTGAGATCCGCCGAGATCGTGCGAGCGAGTAGCGCCGGAGTGCACCACGGTCGGCGGAGACGGGGCTCGGTACCGGTGACCATCAGGGACTCAGCGACCGCAACCGTTGGCGGGCATTTGATGGGCATGGCGCGGGCACGCAGGAGCGGGCGGGGTGGGCGGAAGACCCGGAGGTCGGGCTCGTTCGTGGGCTCGAAGAGCTTCGCCAGCGCCCAGGTCGGTTCTCGTCGGGGGCATGACAAGACCCTCCGTAATTTGCGTGAAACGGACCGCCGCCGGGGACCGAGGGATCGTCCACGCGTGGTTATCGTTAAACGCCGCCCATGGTCCCGGAAGCCGACCAGCCGAAGGTTTGCCTCGGGCGAACTGGTGGCGCGTCCATTGCCGCCGTGGTCTTCGCGCTCGTCGAGCGCGGCGCGATCGTGCGGCCGCTGCACGCGCACGGACTGCGCGGGAGCGTGCTGCTGCGCTTCAGCGAGAACTACAACGCCGTCGAGGTCGATCTTCGCGGCCATGAAATCCTCGTCGGTGATGCCCGCGATACCGACCGCGCGCACGATCTGGTCCTCACGGGCGCATTCCACGACTTCGCGGCCTTGATCGCCGCACCCCTGACCGGCGGGCTGCCGCGCCCTGACAACCGCCAACGGCCGTGCTGCTCTTGGGCGCCTTGCCGATGGTCGGATCGAGTTCGAGGGCCCTCTGCGGCTGGCTCGAGGCCTCCTGATACTCATCTCTGCGCTCCCGGATAAGCGGGCGTCGCGCATGCCGCAGGGGCAAGCCTCCAAGCGCACGGCGAGCGGTTAGGCACGGCTGCCAGCTTCTGCGTAGACGTTCCCGGCGGCGAGTTCGTTGCCCGCTCGGAGCGAGATCTTGCAGAGGTTGAGGCGTTGACGGGGTATCGTCGGCCGCCGAAATGCGAAGGAGCCACATCACGGGGCGCGTCGGACTCGCAGTCTTGGTGCTGACACCGCTGCTGGCGACGCTTGGCATGTCCGGCTCGGCCAGCGGAGCCACATCCTGCTCTCAGGTGCCGACCGTGTACGGAATTCCCCCGTGGGGCTTTCACACGGGATCGTACACGGGAGGAGCCAGCTTCGCCAAGGGCCACGGAAACATCAACCTCGAAGCCAACACGGTCTCGGGGATCGTATGTCAGCAGGATCGCGCTGGCGTGATCATCATGTCGGTGGAGCACCACCTCGTGTACCACTCCCACTACGCGATGATGTGGGGCTACCCGGGGAACATCATGAAGATCAAACTCCGCGTCACGAGCAGCACAGACAAGAACTGCGCCGTCGGCACCGTCGGTCGCGCGACCCTCTACGCCAGCTACAACGGCGTGCGCAGCGACAGCGTCCAGTTCTTCTTCCCTGCCGCCTGCAGCGACCAGGACCATCTGTATCACGGAACGCAGGTCAACAACCAGGTCCCGCCGCTGTAGCTCAGCATTCGGTGGCGGCCTGAGCCATCGGGCCGGAGGACCTTTCGAGGGAGAGCATCGCGGCGCGGGTCCTCCTCGCCCGGGGCTCGGGAGCGGAGACGGGCGACGTGCCCTCCCTACAAGGCAGGCGCCACCTGCCCACAGAGCACGCGCCCGTTACCGGCGCCTCGTGCCTCATGCTGCCGCCGAGAACCTGACCCCGAGGTTCATCGCCTCGTCGTGGATCACCCTTAGCTCCTCACCGTGAGCTTGACCGCGGCGACGAGCGCGCCTGAGTCTTCGCCGGTTTCGAGCTCTCCGACATAGCACTTCTGCGCCTTCGTCCGTCCACCTGCTTCGCCGGCAGCGGGTGTCGTCGTGGAGCACGACTTGACCGTAAAGGTCGTGGTGAAGTTGCCGCTCGCGTCGGTCTTGACCGTGGCTTTCTGGCTGCAGGGGTCTTCCGGGAGGATCCAGCTCTTCTTCGCGCACTCCTGCAGCTTGATCCTCGTGCTCGCGGGGAATCCAGTGCCCTTCAGTGTCGTGGCTTCGTTGGCCGCAACCGCGGCAGGTGTAGCGACGATGCGGGGCCGTGCACTCGCTTGGGCGATCGCCGGCGACAGGCATGCAACTACGCTCGCGACTGCCGCCGTGGCGCAACTCGTAACGCGAACGCACCTACGGATCGATCTCGGGCAGGTCTGGTGATTCGTCCTCATTGTGAGCCTCCTCCTTTGAGTTCTTGCCGCCCGGTTGCTACGCGGAGCGGTATGCATATGGTCGATGCGCGCCGATGCTGACCCGTGGAGCGCTGGTTGTCTGTGATTGATGCCACACTCCAACTGTGAACTTGATCACGCTCGTTAGGTCGCGCCGAAGGGCACGCGGCGCTTGGGCGACGGTTGTCGCGTAGGGTGGCCGTGCGCCCCGCAGTCCTCGGTGTCCAGTGGAACGCAAGCGCCCACTCGAGCCGGCCGCGATGCGCGGCCGAGTCTCGGAGGCGTCCAGTGACGGCTCGCTCCCGACGAGCCCCGTTCGTCGCGTTCTTGAGTCAATAGAAGGGAGACGGGATTTGAACCTGCGACCGCAGCGCTCCCAGCCGAGGATCTAGTGCCGCTGCGGGGCCGATCCCTGAGATGTCGGCCCACCCGAGGTTCAGCGCCGAACGACGAGGTGACCCATGTGGCACCGCACGAGCACCGGAATCGCCCGCCGGTATGGCAACGCCGCGTTCTGTTGCGTGCGGTGGCTTATTCGTAGGTGAAGTGGTCTGCCGCGCTCTTCTTGCTGGTCTTTTTGCTCACCGTCGCCGTTACGTCAACCGTTCCCGCCTTCGTGGCAGCTGGGGAGCGCAGCGTGCATTCGGTGGTCGAGCCACAGCTGACCGAGCTTGCCGCCGCCTTGCCGAACTTGAAAGTCGTGCCACTGAGCGCAAACCCGCTGCCCGTGA